>CBDBCU010000001.1:0-547501 GCA_965203435.1 Dehalococcoidia bacterium
TAACCTTTGACGGCCAGGATATTGCCGGCGGGCCGCCGGAGCGGTTGCCCCGGCGCGGTTTGGGCTATGTGCCGCAGGCGGCCAATGTATTCGCCGCCCTGACCGTGGCCGAAAATCTGGAAATGGGCGCCTTTATCCGCAAAACCGGCATCGCCGGTCGGATTAAGGAAATGTACGAACTTTTTCCCGATTTGGCCGAACACCGCCGCCGCCGGGCCGGCAATCTTTCCGGCGGCCAGCGCCAGATGCTGGCCCTGGCCCGGGCCTTGATGCTCGACCCTAAACTGCTGCTGTTGGATGAACCCTCGGCCGGCCTGTCCCCGGCCCTGATGGAAACGGTTTTCGGGCAGATTAAGCGGATTCAGGAGCAGGGCGTGGCGGCGGTTATCGTGGAACAGAACGCCCGGGAAGCCCTGGGCATTTCCCAGCGGGCTTATGTATTGGCCGACGGCAGCAATCGCCTGGAAAATACCGCCGCCGAACTGCTGCACGACCCGGAAGTTGTCCGGCTTTACCTGGGAGGCTGACCTCGTGGTAGAACGCCTGGCCCAACTCTGGGCCGACCGGTTGCGCTGGCATCCCACCGCCAATCCCTATGTTAGGGCGGCTTTGTGGGCCGCCGGCCTCGGCTTGGCGGCGGCCGTGCTGATTTTCGGAGAGCCGAGTTTGCTGGTCAACGGCCTGCTCCTGGGCAGCGCGCTGGCCCTGGCCGCCATCGGCGTAACCCTGATTTTCGGTATCCTGGGCTTTGCCCACTTTGCCCACGGCGACTTTATGACCCTGGGGGCTTTTATCGCCTACGCCCTGCTGGTCGGCGTCTTTCCCGCCCTGGGCTTGACCCAAACCGGGTGGGGGCCGTTCACTTTCGGCTTTCCCCTGCTGCTGGCTCTGCCGGCCGGAGTCTTGGCGGCGGCGGCTCTGGCCGCCGCCCTGGACTGGCTGATTTACCGCCATCTGCGCCGCCGCTTGGCGGCGGCGATGACCTTTGCCATTGCCGCCCTGGGCGTAGCCTTTGCGTTGCGGGCGGTAATCCGGGGGACGATGCAAGCCGGGTGGGATACCCAAATCGGGCAGCTGCCCCGGGAATCCCGCCAATTCATCCAATTGCCGCTGGATATTGGCATCCCCCCGGACAACATCTTTCTGGGCCTGGCCGCCGCTCTGCTGGTCGTCGGCTTGTATCTGTTCCTGTCCCGCACCCGGGCCGGCAAGGCGATGCGGGCCACCGCCGACAACCCGGACCTGGCCCGGGTCAGCGGCGTCAACACCCAACTAGTCATCTACTGGACTTGGGCCTTGGGCGCAGGATTGGCCGCCGTAGCCGGTACTCTGATTGCCGTTTCCCAAGCCCAATTTACTCCCCTGCTCGGCTGGAAAATCCTTATTCCCATCTTTGCCGCCGTCATATTGGGCGGCATTGGCAGCCTGTACGGAGCCTTGCTGGGCGCGCTGCTGATCAGCGTGGCGATGGAAGTCTCGACTCAATGGATTAGCCCCAGCTACAAGCCGGCCGTAGCCTTTATCATTATGCTGGTGGCCCTGCTAATCCGCCCCCAGGGTATCCTCGGCAAATCCGCTCAAGACCGGTAGAGCCTTATGGAACTAGCCGACTTTATTAACTACCTTTCCGGCGTGGCCATCCTGGCCGCCGTCTATGCGGTGCTGGCCCTGGGGCTTAATGTCCACTGGGGCGCGACCGGGATCCTGAATATCGGCATTGCCGGTTTCTTTTCCCTGGGGGCGTACACTTCCGCCTTGCTGACCACCGCTCCGCCCGATCCCCTGCAATTCGAGGATTTCAAGTTTGGCGGCAATCTGCCGGAACTGCTGGGGCCGCTGAACTTGGGCATCGACCTGTGGTTTTTTGCGGCGATCCTGGTCTCGGCGGCGGTCTGCGGCCTGGTGGCGGTGGTTATCGGTTTCATCACCCTGCGCCTGCGCGAGGATTATCTGGCTATCACTACCCTGGGCATTGCCGAAGTCATCCGCCTGATTCTGCTCAACGAAAAGTGGCTGAGCAACGGCTCCCGGGGCTTGTACGGCATTCCCCAATTTCCTGGGCGACCGGCTGCCGCCGCAGAAACTACGACCTGCTCTATGCCGGGGTCTGCCTGCTGGTAGTTTTATTCCTGTTTCTGGTCTTGAACCGGGCTTTGACTTCCCCTTGGGGCCGGGTGCTGCGGGCCATCCGGGAGGATGAACTGACCGCCACGGCCAGCGGCAAGGATGTATCCCGTTTCAAGCTCCAGGCTTTCATCCTGGGCGCTGCGATAATGGGCGTGGGCGGCGCTTTATACACCCACGGCACCCGCTTTATTGACCCCTTTACCTTTGACCCTTTCCTGGCGACCTTTATCGTCTGGGCGATGCTGATGGTCGGCGGCAGCGGCAACAACCTGGGGGCTATCCTGGGGGCTTTTCTGGTCTGGGCCTGGTGGAGCGGGACGCAAACCCTGCCCGGT
This sequence comes from Dehalococcoidia bacterium, assembly GCA_965203435.1. Lineage (GTDB taxonomy): Bacteria > Chloroflexota > Dehalococcoidia > Lucifugimonadales > UBA3495 > CBDBCU01. Next base: position 2,463 of record CBDBCU010000001.1, read on the forward strand.
TTCCTGTCCGGCCCCGATTTGCGCTACTTCCTGATTGGCCTGCTGATAATCGGCGTCATCCTGCTGCGCCCCGGCGGCCTGTTAGGCGAAACCCGCTGGACCGCCCGCACCGCCCCGCCAGAACCGGCGCAATCGGAGGACAAGGCCGCCAAGGGGGATGATGGGTAGCGGATTCCCATTGCCGGCAATCGGTTGGCGCCCGGTTGCGTTCCGGCGTGAGATATTTATTCCGCTCATCCTGAACTTGTTGAAGGATTGCCCGGATAGGTTTCCATCCCTATTGTGGGGGGTTCTCCTTCAACAAGTTCAGGATGAGCGGATATTCGCCCGGCAAACTGAACTTGCCGGATTTTGCCGGCAATATCGGCAACGGAAAGAAAGGACGCTTACCCGCTTTAAGGGTAAGCGTCCTTTTTGCCCCAGCAAGGCGGTGACCGGCCCGGCTCGGCTAGGGGACTACATAACGGCCGGTGCTGGCAATCTGCCCGTCCTTGACCGTCCAAATCTCAAAGCTGCCGAACACATCGCCGGCTGCGTTCATATCCTGATTGCCGGCGGCGCCTTCGTAGTTGATGTCCTGCCCGTCGCGGATCAGCTGCAAAGCCCGCTCCAAATCGCCCGGGCCAACCACTTCGCCCGGGGCGTTAGCCACCGTGCGGAGGGCATCCTTGATGTCCGCCCCTTCCTCAGAACCGGCCTGCTCAATCGCCAAGCCCAGCAGCACAAAGGCGTCAAAGGCTTCGGCGATAAAGGGGTTCTCCCGGCAGCTGCCCGAACCGCGCCTCGTAGAGGCCGGTGAAAACATCTTTAGCCGCGCTGTCCGTGCCGGGGGCGGTGCCCAGCAGCCCGTCCAGCTGAGTGCTGTTCAGGGCATCGAACATCTCTTGGCTCTTGGTGCCGTCCACGAACATAAAGGTGTCGCTGAAACCGCCCTCCAGGGCTTCCCGGATATAGACCTGCGCGCTGGCCGGATAGGTAATCGCCAGCAATACATCCGGCTCGCCCTCGGTAGCCCGGCGCAGCTCGGAAATGTAAGTAGTCTGCTCCTCCTCCACCGGCACCAATTCCAGCACCTGCCCGCCGGCGGCCTCAAACCGCTCCTTGAAAATGTTAGCCAGCCCCTCGCCATAGGGGTTGTTCACATACAGCGCCGCGGCCGTCCCGTAGCCCTGATCCCGGGCCAATTGCGCCAGCACAATGCCCTGGTCATTGTCCCCGGCGGTGGTGCGGAACAGGAAATCGTTATCCTCCAGCACCGTCAAAGCCGGCGAAGTGGCCGATGGCGAAACGATTACCACGGAACTGGGGACGGTTACCGCTTCGGCCACGGCCAGGGTAACGCCGCTGGCCATCGGCCCGACGATGGAGCCGACGCCGTCCACATTGACCAGAGCCCGGGCCGCTTCAATGGCGGTCTGCGGGACACTGCCGGAATCCTTATGCACCGCCTCTACCGGGCGGCCCTCCAGGATGCCGCCGGCGGCGTTCAGCAGCGTAGCCGCCAGTTCCGCCCCGTTGCGTACCGGCGGGCCATAGGCGGCCAGGGGGCCGGTGTAAGCCAGGATGGTGCCGATTTTCACCGGCTCCCCCGGCGCCATGGGGCACCTCGACGATTACCTCGACCGGCACTTCCCGGGTGACTTCCTTTTCGACCACTTCTACCTTGGGAACTTCTTTGACTACCTCTTGGGTAACGATGACTTCCTTGGGAACTTCCTTGACCACCTCTTGGGTGATGACGACTTCCTGGGGGACTTCCCGGACGACCTCCCTCTCTACCACCACCTCTTTCTCCACGACCTGGGGCGTGGGCACCGGCGCCGCCGGGCCGCAGGCCACCGCCAGCAGGGCGATCAGGGCCAGGGCGGGCAGGATAAGCCGCATCGGCTGGATAAAGGAACGCATTTGCTTCTACCTCCGCAAGGCTGAAAAGATAACCGGCCGGCGGCGGGACGGGAAATCGGCCGCCAGCGTAGAACCGGCCCGGTTGCCAAGATTCATCTTAATGGATGATTAGCCCGGTATGCAACCGGCAGTTTTGCCCGGTTGCTTTGCCGCGCCGCGCCTTTGCTACCCTATATCCGCAATCAGTGTTATACTATCCAAAAGCCGTTGACGGGGGGCAGCGATGGCAAAAGAGGATATTGGCTTTGCTGGCGCATTTGCTGCGCCGGGCCGGGTTCGGCGCCACCCAGGCCGAACTGGAAACCTACGCCGCCCAGGGCTATGCCGCCACGGTCGAGCAGCTGCTCCACCCGGAACAGGCCCCGGATCTGGAATTGGATGCGCTGCGCCGTTACCACATCGACCAGCACAGCCTGATGCTGATTGACAGCGCCCAGGGCTATTGGCTTTACCGCCTCATCAACACCCGCCGGCCGCTGGAGGAGAAAATCGCCCTGTTCTGGCATGGGCTTTTCGCCACCGCCTACGGGAAACTGAATCACGCCAAGGCGATGGTCAATCAGACTGACACTTTCCGCCGCTGCGGTTTGGGCGATTTCCGCGCCCTGCTGTTGGCCCTGTCCCAAGACCCGGCCATGATTTTCTGGCTGGACAACAAGGACAATCACAAAGACGCCCCCAACGAAAACTACGGCCGGGAACTACTGGAACTCTTTGCGCTGGGTATCGGCAACTACACCGAGGCCGATGTGCAAGCCTGCGCCCGGGCCTTTACCGGCTGGACGATTGCCAACGCCGACTATATGACCCTCCGCTCCTACCGGGATTCCATCTGGCCCCACGGCCGCCTGGACTGGCAGTTTGTCTATAATCCCGCCGACCACGATGACAGCGACAAAACCTTTCTGGGCCACACCGGGCCTTTCAACGGGGCGGACATTATCGACATAATCTGCCAGCAGCCGACTACCGCCGGGTTCATTGCCGGCAAACTCTACAACTTCTTTGTATCCGATACTCCCGACGAAACCGCCATCCAACATCTGGCTGCGGAGTTTCAGCGTACCGATGGCAATATCCGGGCGGTGTTGCGCGCCCTGTTCAATTCCGACTTTTTCCAAGCCCCGGCGGCCCGGCGCGCCCGCATTAAAAGCCCGGCCGAACTGGTGGCCGGCACCGCCCGGCTGGCCGGCAGCCACCGCTTTCCCCAGTGGAGTATCGTCAACCTGGCTATGGATGTGAACTTTATGGGCCAGGAAATCCTGAACCCGCCCACCGTCGAGGGTTGGCACACCGGCTTGGAATGGATTGACACCGGCAGCCTGGTGGAGCGGGTCAACGCCGCCGCCCTGGAAATCGGCGATGTTAACCAACCCGGCGTCCAGGAAATCGTGGCCCGGATTCAAGAAATAGGCGCGGAATTGTCCCCGGAACAGCTGGTCGACGCCTGCCTGGAATCCCTGGGCCAGTACGAAATCAGCGAAACCACTCGCGCCAGCCTGCTTGACCACGCCCGGCGGCAAGGCAATCTGCGCTTTGACCGCCGCGGCTTTGCCGCCTGCGCCGCCGGCCGCATCGCCGAACTGCTGCAACTTATCGTAGCCACCCGGGAGTACCAGTTGGCCTAATTGACTTGGTTTTGCCGCCCCAATTGGAGCCGCCGCCAATGCCCGCCGCCCCTTCTTTCCAATACGCCAAAACTATCGGTTTCCTGGCGGAACGCGGCCGGGGTTTCAACAACCCGGTGGACTTGGCTTTGGATTCGGCCGGCTCTCTCTACGTGCTGAACCGGGGCGGCACCGAGGCCGGCCGCCGCCTGGCTTTCAAGCGCATCAGCCGCTGCACCTTAGCCGAGGATTACCTGGGCGAGTTCAGCAGCGGCGGGACGGCGGACGGGCAACTCTGGTGGCCCAGTTCCCTGGCCTTTGACCGCAACGACCGCCTGTATGTGGCTGACGAGGCCCTGCACCGCATTTCCATCTTTGACCGGGCGGGCGCTTTCTTGGGCCAATGGGGGCAGCCCGGCACCGCCCCCGGCCAATTAAATCGCCCCTCTTACCTGGCCTTTGACCAGCAGGATAACCTGCTGATTGCCGACAGCCTGAATCACCGCATCCAGCAGTTCACCAAAGACGGCGAATTTTTGCGGCAATGGGGCGGCTACGGCCCCGGCCCCGGCCAATTCAATATGCCCTGGGGAATAGCGGTAGCCGAGGAGGGCCGCCTGTATATCGCCGACTGGCGCAATGACCGCATCCAATGCTTTGACGCCGCCGGCCAATGGCAAGCCAGTTTCGGGGAATCCGGCTATGGGGAGGGGCAATTGTACCGGCCCGCCGGCTTGGCCGTGGACGCCGCCGGCCATCTGTATATCGCCGATTGGGGCAATCAGCGGGTACAGATTTTCGACCGGCAAGGGCAGTTTATCGCGGCAATCCGGGGCGATGCTACCATCCCCTCCCAATGGGCCGCGGACTACCTGGCCGCCAACCCGGAGGAGGCCGCCGCCCGCCGCCAAGCCAACCTGGAGCCGGCCGTAGCCCGCCGCCCGGAACAGACCCCCGCCGAATACGAATGGGAACGCTCGGCCGCCGTAGAAAAGCTGCTCTGGGGGCCGACCGTCGTTAAGCTGGACGCCGCCGGCCATATCTACATCGTGGACAGCCTGCGTCACCGCTTGCAGGTCTATCGCTGGGCTGATTAAAGCCGGGTTTCGTTCCGTTGCCGGGTATCTTTCCGCTCACCCTGAACCTGTTGAAGGGTCACCCTGAACTTGTTGAAGGGTCATCCTGAACCTGTTGAAGGACGATACCTTGTAACCGACCGCAACCTAAAGCAACCGCCCGTTGTATTCCGCCGCCCTTTCGTCAACCGGGGCCAGGCACTCCGGCCCCTCATAGCCGGCGGCGTTGACCTTTTCCGACACCCGATAGCAGCGCATTGCCGCCGCCGGGTAGGGGGTCAGCATTGCCGCCAGCCCTTGGGTATCCCGCAGTTCCGGATCCAGCCAAGCCCTTTCCGCCGCGGGCGGCAGGATAACCGGCATCCGGGGGTGAATGGGGGCCAGCAGTTCGTTGGCGGCGGTGGTTACGATGGCGCAGGAATGGATTATATTGCCCTCCGGGGCTTGCCACCGTTCCCACAAGCCGGCAAAGGCAAAAGGTTCCCCAGAGTTCAGCGCAATCCGCCAGGGTAGCCGTTGGCCGCCGGAGGCCAGCGGCCATTCATAAAAGCCGTCGGCCGGGATCAGGCAGCGCCGCCGTTCCAAGGCTTGCCGGAAAGAGGGTTTGACGGTCAAAGTTTCGGCCCGGGCATTGATTAGCGGACTGCCATTGCCCGCCGCTTTAGCCCAAGAGGGAATCAACCCCCACCGCATCAAGCCGGCCCGGTTAGGATAACCGTCTAGCCCATTGCCAACCCGGCCGCTGACCACCGTCAAAACCGGCTGCGTGGGGGCCACATTAAAGCGCGGCGCAACCGCCAAATCCCCGGCGGCAAAGCCGAAACGCGGCTCCAGTTCCGCCAAGGGGGTGGTCAAAGTGTAACGGCCGCACATTGCCTATCCCCTTGCGGTGGGCTAATCCTTCAACAAGTTCAGGATGAGCGGAAACTACTGAGGTAAGGCCATCCTACGCTGGTTTGCCGCTGTTGCCGGCCCTGGGCCTGTTCCCTCTAATTGCTCCCCCCGGATAGCCGGCAACTCCTTTCCGCTCATCCTGAACTCCGTTGAAGGATGTGCGGAAAGAAGTTGCCGGCGGTTTGCCAACATATTTCCCGGCAACCCGTTACCTGGGGATAGCCCGACATTAGAGGGAACCCACCCCTAAACCGGCAGCAGCGGCTCCGCCCGGTTCGGCGGCAGGTCGGTGTCAAAGGCGTTGATGCAGAACGCCAGCATACTGTAACTGCCCATCACCAGGGTAAGCTCCACCAGCCCCTGAGTACCGAACAACTCAAAAGCCGCCTGCCAGCCGCCCCGGCTGACCTGATGGGTGCGAAAGAACTCCCGCCCGTAGTTGACTACCGCCAACTCCTCCGGGGACATATCGGGCAGTTCCTCCCCTTCCCGCAAGGCGTCCACCAACTCCCGCGGCACTCCGGCGTCCACGGCCGAGGCGGCGTGGGCGTTCCAGATGTGCTGGCAGTCCATTTCCCGGGCCGTCACCAGCATCGCCAGCTCCTGGATTTTCAGCGGCAGGCTGGAATCCCGCCGCAGGTACTGATTCAGGGCCGTAACCCGCTGGGCCGCCGCCGGCACATGGATGGTTACTGAACCAGGGCCATAAGCCGGTACCGGGCCGGCCCCGACAATCCGGTCAAAGGCTTCCCGCTGGTGTTCCGGTACGCTCTCCCGGCTGGCTAGGGGTAGTCGCGCCATAACATCCTCCTTGTATATTGCTGACCTCGTATGCAACTGACCGTCGTACGCAACCAACCGTCATTCCCGCGTAAGCGGGAATCCAGACTCCCGGCCGTTGGCGGCGACTTCCTTATTTCGTCATTCCCGCGTAAGCGGGAATCCAAGAATCCCGGCCGGCAGTATGTTGGTTTTAGGCATTACCGCACTGGATTCCCGCTTGCGCGGGAATGACGGTTAGAACAATCCGCCCCTACTGCCGCCGTTGCTTGCCGGTCTTTTCCGCAAACAGCTGCCAGGTCAAATCGTTGAACGGATAGTATTTGCCCGGCGAACACCGCTCTACTTCCAGCTGGGCTTTGATGACCGCCTCCACTTCCTCCCGCTCGTGGGCAATGGCAATCACCTGGTCCACCACCGCCCTCGGCACTACTACCGCCCCGTCGTCATCCCCGACAATGGCATCGCCCGGGCGCACTAATACCCCGCCGCACTGGATGGCGTCATTGACCTGCCAGGGCCAGAACTCGGCCGGCCCCTGCTTGGCGGTCGTGGACGCCGAATAGACCGGAAAGCCGTACTCCCGCAAGACCTGGCTGTCCCGCACCGACCCATCGGTAACCAGCCCGCCCACCTGCCGCTGACTCAACCGCAGAAACTTGATGTCGCCGCCGATGGAGCTGTAAGTCCAGCCCATCGCGTCAATAACCAGCACCTCCCCCGGGCCGCATAGTTCGATGGCTACATACTCCGCCGACTGGTCGCCCTTGGGCTTGTCCTGGGCCAAATCGGGACGATGGGGGACAAAGCGCAGCGTTACCGCCCGCCCGGCCATACTCTGCCCCGGTTGCAGCGGCCGCGCCCCCTCAATGTAGCCCTGCGGCCAGCCCATTACCCACAACCCGTCCATCAGGGTCTGCGTCGGGATTTGCCGCAAAGTTTCCAGAGTAGCCTCGGATATGGGTTCCCGGGCCGTCATTCCGCGCCTCCGCTCAAGGTAATTCAGTGGCTATTATAGCAGGTTGCCGGGGATTGGAAAGGAATGGGCCGGCCATTTGCGTACTGCTACCGTGATTCCGGCCCCTCCCTACCGTCATTCCCGCGTAAGCGGGAATCCAGAGCGATACAGCCAAAGACCGGCCTATTACCAATCGGGCATTTCTGGATTCCGGCCCCTCTCTACCGTCATTCCCGCGTAAGCGGGAATCCCGCGGCGGCCGGCGGAGATGCGGCGGCATAAGGTAGTACCGTCGGGATTCCCGCTTACGCGGGAATGACGGTAAGGGGATGGGAATGACGGTAGAGAGGGGCGGGAATGACGGTATCCGGCAGAAATGGCGGCAAAGGGATAGTCAGTCAGCCGCCCTTGCCCCAAAGAAAAGGGGGACGGCCTTTCCGACCGTCCCCCGCAAGGGTTGACGCCGTTGTGCCGGTTACAGCCTAGGCATCCGGCCAACCGTCGGCGGTTTCGCCGGCGGCCAGGGCGGCCTTGACTTTAGCCGCCGCGTCCGGGGTGACCCAGGATTCCCAGATGTCCCCCTTGTCGTTCAGCCACCACAGGGCGGTGACCTTCGGATCGTTGACATCGTTTTCCTCAGCCCACCGGGCCGCTTCCTTGTATACCTCGATGTTGAAGTCCCAGTTCCGCAGGAAATCCACCACATCCGGGGCCTCGCCGGGCAGATCCGGATTTACCGCAATCAGCACGGTGGCATCCCGATAAGCGCAGGCTTTGTTGGTGTACCAGCACTCGTTGCTGTAGGCCGGCTCCTCCAGCCGCACCAAGTCCAGCAACAGGGACGGGTCGTTGGTACCCCACTGGTAGCCCAGCCAGGGCTCGCCCTTTTCATAAGCCCCGATCAGGTCGGCGTTCAGAGCCGCCCCATCGCCCGGATTGATGATTTCCACATGGTCGAGCAGGCCGTAGCCCTCAATCTGCGCGGCGTTCACTTCCTCGCAGGCCCAGCCGATGATGCAGGACACCAGCCGCGCCTTGCCGCCAGTCTCGGCCGTGGCAAACAGCTGCTTATACTGGTCCTCCCTCAGATCCTCGATGCTGTCCAGCTCCGGATACTGCTCTTGCAGGTACGCCGGAATGACAAAGGCCGACTGCCAGTCGCTGCCCAGGCTGGTGCCTACGGACAGCACGGCGCCCTCGGCTTGGGCCTTGTCCCAAGCCTCCTGCTGATTGGGCAGCCAGATTTCCATGGCCACATCGGTGTCGCCATTCTGCAAGCCCTGGAACAGCGGCAGCGTAGCCCCGAACTTCACATCCGTGGGGTAGCCGTAGCCCTTCTCCACGATGAACTGGGCAATGCGGTTCTGGAGCAGGGGGCTGCTCCAGTTCAGGTCGCCGAAAATGATGGTGTCTTTCGGCCCTTCCGGAGCCATCACTTCGACTTCCACTTCCTTGATGACTTCGACCGGAACTTCCCGGACTACCTCCTGGACTTCCACTTGGGTAACCGGGACTTCCCGCTCGACCACGCGCTCGACCTCGACCGGCTTCTCGACGATCCGCTCGACTTCGACCACCTTCTCCACCTCGACGGGAACCTCCCGCACTACCTCCACCACCTCCGGCGCCGCCGGGGCGCTGCCGCAGGCGACGAGGGCGAAAAGGGCCACGATCGCCGCCATAGAGATGAATACCCGAAACTTGGCAAACAAAACGGAACTTCCTCCTTAAAAGTGTAGGTTGGATTATTCCGGGCCGGCCCCGCCGACCCCAACTTGGGGGAATGTTACCAGTATCCCCGCCCCCTGTCAAATCCGGGTTAAAACCCCTGGCTCCCGGCTTATTCCGCTCATCCTGAACTTGTTGAAGGATGCCCCACCGCAAGCCCAAGGAACCGCCCATCCCGCCCCTTACCGCCAATCCGTCCCCTTACCCCGTCAAGCCCGCCCTCTACCGTCATTCCCGCGTAAGCGGGAATCCAGAACGGCCCTACCTCACCGCCCGTCCCGCCCTTTACCGCCAATCCGCCCTCTTACCGTCATTCCCGCGTAAGCGGGAATCCAGAACAGCATTGCCTTATGACGCCGCAGTCTTGGCAAACCACCGCGGGATTCCCGCTTACGCGGGAATGACGGTGGGGGACGGGGATGGCGGTAAGGGGTGGTACGGCCCGGTTGCCCTATGCGACCGCCCCGGGTTAAAACCCTGTCCCCCGCCCTACCCGGCGCTCAAAGAACGCTGCTGCCGGCCGGCGGCAGCCTGGGTCAGCCGGTCAATGACAATCGCCAGGAAAACGATGGCCAGGCCGGCGATGGCCCCAGTGCCATATTCCTGTTTCTGCAAGGCCCGCAGCACCGGATCGCCCAATCCGCCGGAGGCCACCAGGCTGGCAATCGTTACCATGGCCAGGGCCATCATCGTGGTCTGGTTAATGCCGGCCATAATAGTGGGCAGGGCCATCGGTATCTGCACTTTAATCAGCACCTGCCGCGGCGCGGCCCCGAAAGAACGGGCCGCCTCCACCGTTTCCGCCGACACCTGCCGAATGCCCAGGTTGGTCAAGCGGATGACCGGCGGCACCGCATAAATCAGGGTGGCAAAAATGCCGGCCGCCGGCCCCAGCCCGAAAAACAGAATGCCCGGCAGCAGATAGACAAAGCTGGGCATGGTCTGCATCCCGTCCAGGATCGGCCGCATAATGTTGTCGGCGATGCGGCTACGCGCCCCCAGCACCCCCAACGGCAGGCCAATCGCCATGCAGACCGCTACCGCCACCACCATCAAAGCGATGGTGTCAATGGCGTCGGCCCACATATCCATAAAGCCGATAAAGAGCAGGGCCACGGCGGTGAACAGGGCCACGCTGCCCCGGCCCAGGGCATAGGCCAGCAACACCAAGCCCAGGACAATGGCCGGCCAAGCCACCCATTGCAGGAAGTTGGAGATATAGACCAGGGCATAGGTAACGCCGGATTTGATGCCGTTAAAGAAAAACCGCAGCCGGTCGTTGAGCCAGCGGACGCCGTTATCGATGCCGGCGGAAGTTACATCCCGCACCGTCTGCTCCACGACGATCGTGGTGTTGCCGGCCGGTTTCGTCTCGGTGGAGACGGTGGTGGGAAACTCCATAATTTCCCCCCGAAACTCGAACGGCCCCCAAATGATATAGCAGGCGATCGCCACCAGGATCACCGCCGCCAACCCGGCCCCCGCCTTGTAAAGGGCGGGCAAGGCGCGCAGGCTGGCCCCCAGGGAGGGCGCGGCGGCGGCCGGCCCGGTTTCGGCGGCCCTATTGTCCGGTTCCTTGTCGGTAGTTAAAGACGCCATAATCGCCTCCCGCTGGGTAGGTTAAGGGGCTGGGGCCATAACCGGAATCAGGATTAGATGTCCACCCCGACTGCGATGTCCCCCCCGCCCGCATCTATTCCTTCCTCGGCCGCGGCCGCCGCCGCTTCCGCCAGGGCCGCATTCAGCGCGGCGTTGGCTTCATAATCCTGCTCCACGGCCGAGGTTTCGGCCAGGGCTTCGGCCAAGGCGCTGCGATGCACTTCCCCCAGCAGCAGATTGCTGTCGTCCACCACCGGAATGGGAAAGTCGCTGCCCATCGCCCGGGGAATCAACTCCTCAAAAGTAGTGGCCGGCGTAACCGGGGCATAGTCCCGATCCACGAACTCCCACGCCTGGTCAATGCGGTGGACGCCGGCCCGCAACGCCTTTTCCGCCCCGGTAATGGACAAAAGGCCCAGGTAATGCTCCCGCCGGTCGACCATCCAAGCCACATCGCCGTCGCTGCTGCCGATGGTGTGCAACGCGGCCCGCGGCCCCTGGTGACCCATCAGCGTCGCCTTGGGGCCGACCATCACCTTGCCGGCGGTCAGCACGCTTTCCAAGCGCACATCCTGGGTAAAATCCCCCACATACTCATCCTCCGGCCGCAGCACAATGTCCTCCGGAGTGCCGATTTGGGACACTTCGCCGCCTTTCAGAATGCAGATGTGGTCGCCCAGTTTCAGGGCCTCGTTCAGGTCGTGGGTGATGAAAATGATGGTCTTGTGCAGCTCGCTTTGCAGGTTCAGCAGTTCATCCTGCATCTGCCGCCGAATCAGCGGATCCAGGCCGCTGAAGGGTTCATCCATCAGCAGAATGTCGGTGTCCACCACCAATGCCCGGGCCAAGCCTACCCGCTGCTGCATCCCGCCGGAAAGCTGCCGGGGAAAGGAGTTTTCCCAACCGCTCAAGCCCACCAGATCCAAAGTCTTGCGGGTGCGGTCGTAGCGTTCCTCTTTGCCGACCCCCTGGATTTCCAGCCCCCAGGCGGCGTTGTCGATGACATTGCGGTGCGGCATCAGCCCGTAATGCTGGAAAACCATGGCGATTTTCCGCCGCCGGAACTCCACCAGCTCGTTGTCGGTCATCCGGGTGATGTCGTCGCCGTCAATGACAATCTGGCCGCTGGTGGGTTCGATCAGGCGGAGCAGGCAGCGCACCATGGTGGACTTGCCGCTGCCCGACAGCCCCATAATCATAAAGGTTTCGCCCTGCTCCACCGCAAAGTTCACATCCCGCAGGCCGATGACATTGCCCAGCTCGCTCTGGATGACGCTCTTGTCCTTGTCGATGTATTCCGGGGCCAGCACCCGCTCCGGATTGCGGCCAAAGACTTTCCACACCGACTTGACCGCGATGTAAGGCTGGCCGCCGCCGTTGGCAACGGCCGCCGCCGTAGAGGTCTGGCTGGCGTCATTGTTCTGCATTGGAAATCCCTCCGCTTATCCGCTTATCCCTTGCCCTTTCGGACGTGGCGGCAACCGCCGGCTGCCGGCTTCTTGATCTGCTCCCTCGGGAAAGGCCGGCCCGCAACCCGCCTTTCCGTAACGGTCTATCCGGGCTTATCCTATCCTTTGCGCCGGGAATTAGTCAAGTCTGACCGCACCGGGCCGGGCCAGGGCCGGCAAAATCGTTCTTACCGGCAAGGATGGTAAGGGATTATTCATAGGTATCGACCTTGGCCAGTCCCTCAATCGCGGTTACGGCCCGGCCGCCGGATTTTCCGCCGCCGGCCCGGCCGTTAAAGCCGGTAACAATTTCAATAGCGGCCGGTCGATGGAAAGGATATACACCTCTCCGGTATCGTCGGTTCCGAAAGATAATATGGGACTGCCGGTGATTGCCACCAGCCGCCGCGACCAACCGTTTCCCCCCTCCGGCGTCAAAGCCCAGATGCGGCCGCTGCAAAAATCGCCAAAAATATAAGACCCGGCCAGTTGCGGCAAGGCCGCGCCTCGATACTGGCCGGCCCAGATGATAGCGCAGATTTCATCCCGGCCATAAGTGGCTACCGGCGGCCGGTATCCCGGCAGGGCAGCGCACTGCGCCGCGCCGCCAAGGCAGACCTTGCCCTCAAAAGCCGGCCAGCCCAAATTGTCCCCGGCCGCGACAATGGACACTTCCTCCTCGTGGATCGAGCCCACATCGCCCACCCACAGCCGCCCGGCCGCGTCAAAGGACATCCGCCAGGGATTCCGCAGCCCATAAGCCCAGATTTCCGGCCGCGCCCCCTCGATTGTCAGAAATGGATTGTCCTCCGGTATGCGGTAAGGCTGTTCCGGGGTAGCGCCGCGCACATCAAGGCGGATTATCTTGCCAAGCAGGCTTTCCCGGTTTTGCGCCGCCTCGGAAAACAGGTTCTCGCCCAGGCTCAAATACAGCAAATCGTCCGGGCCGAAACGCGCCGCCCCGCCAAAATGAAAGACATTGGGCATCGGCTGTTCCAGCATAACCAGCTCCCCGGCCGGGTCGATCAAGCCATCGACTACCGGAAAACGGGACAAGCGGCCTTTCCGCGGCTCGCCTGGCACGGTGTACCATACATAAATAAAGGGGAAACGGTCAAAATCCGGATCCGCGGCGGCGCTGAGCATACCGCTTTCGGAGGCGGATAAGTCAGTCTGCCCCGTAAGATCCAAAAGCGTTTTCGCCCCCCCGGCGCAATGGTCCTCGCCGCGGCGTTGGCATAAGAGAATCAGCCCCTCCCGTTCCACTACCGCCAAGCCGCCGGCGGGCCAGATAAACATATCCGCCGGTTGCCGCAATATAGTCGTGGCAACTTCCGCGGCAACAATGGCCGATAAACTCTCCATCGCCTGCCGGGAATCCAGGGAATAATCCCAGCACCGGGGATAGCCGGCGGCGGTCAAGGCGCAAAAAGTGTTCCAGCCGGCGCTGATAGCGGTGAACGCTCCTGCCGGTTCCTCCAGATCCACGCCAAAGCCGCCGCCCCAACATTCCAGCTGACCCCTGGGACGGAGGCCGCAGGTTTGCCAGCCCCCGGCGGCGATTTGCGTAAATTCTCCCGGCGGCGGGCGGGATTGGCCGTTAGCATTGTCTCCCTGACACCAAGCCGTGCCATCCCGGCGCAAAGCGCAGGTGTTCCGCAGGCCCAAAGTCAAAGATTGAAAGGGGCCGTCGTGGTTATCCGCTTGCCCCAGGTCATTTTTCCCCCAACAGCGCAACCGGCCCTTGGTGGTCAGGCCGCAGCTGTGGACGCCGCCGGCGGCGATGGCGGTAAAGGTTGCGCCGGCCAGCGGCTTGGCCCGCCCATCCTTATCCCAGCCCCAGCATTGGGCATAGCCGGCGGCATCCAAGGCGCAGGCGTGCTGTTTCCCGGCGGCTATTGCGGCAAATCGTCCCGGCGGCGGCGTGGTTTTGCCATGTTCCGAATTTCCCCAGCAGGCAATAGTGCCATCCAAGCGCAAGCCGCAGGCATATTCCTGCCCGTTGGTTATCTGCCGGAATCGGCCGGATTCCGGCGTCCGCACATATAGACCCTCTTTCGGGCAAAGCGCCCGGCCCTCCTCTAGCAAGCCGCATTGGCTGTATTTGCCGACCGCCATCTGGACGAAAGGCATTAAATCCCTTGCCGGCGGGGGATTGGCGGCCGGCGCCGGGGTTGGCGCGGCCGGAACGGCTATATCCGGATCCGGAGTAGCGGTTGACGCCGGGGTACAGGCCAGGGCCAAGGCGGCCAGCAACGCCGCCACCGTCCCCAGAACCTTTGCCGCCAATGCGCCGGGGCGGGCCAACGCGCCCAGGCAGCGGATTGCGCCGGCGATTGCAATGGGCGGCTTTGGAGTTTCCAGCAATTTGCAATGTTGCCTCTTTCCGATTGCCCTAATCCTACCACGCCCCTTGCCGGCGGACAAGCCGAATTGCCTTGCCGCCGCCATCAACCCGCCCTTTTGCCAATCGGCGGATGGTGGTAAGATAATGGTAAGATAGAGGCCCGCATTCCCCCGCCGGCTCCGGGGGCAGCCACCCGGGAGGTTAGGCAAATGCCGAAAATCGCTATCGTGGGCGCCGGCCTGATGGGTACATCCCTGGCCCTGGCCCTGCGCCAGTCCCAACTGCTCAACCTGGAAGTGGTCGGCACCGACTCCAACGGCGGCGTCCGCACCGCCGCCCAGCGCACCAAGGCTTTCGACAAGATGGAAAACCGCTTGCTCAACGCCGTGGCAAACGCCGACATCGTCGTCCTGGCTACCCCCATTATGGCGATGCGGGAATTGCTGGAAGTCCTGGCCGCCCACCTGCCGCCGGGCTGCGTCGTTACCGACCTGGGCAGTTCCAAAAAGGTGATTATGGATTGGGCCGAGCAGTATCTGCCGGCCGGCATCGACTTTATCGGCGGCCATCCCATGGCCGGCAAGGAAACGGCCGGGCCGGAAAACGCCGCCGCCGACCTCTTTCAGGGCAAAACCTGGTGCATCGTCCCCAGCGTCAAGGCCAGCGAACGGGCCGCCGCCGAAATTACCACTATGGTCGAAGCCCTGGGCGCGCAGCCCTTTTACCTCAGCGCCGAGGAACACGACAGCTTTGTAGCCGCCGCCAGCCATCTGCCCTTTATGCTTTCGGTAGCCCTGACGACCTGCACTTCCCGCAGTGCCAACTGGGATGACATCGCCCGGGTCGCCGCCACCGGCTACCGGGATTTGACCCGCTTGGCCTCCGGGGATGTAGTAATGCACCGGGACATCTGCGTTTCCAATCCTGAACCCATCGTAGCCTGGATTGACGCCTTTATCCGCGAGCTGTACGAAGTCCGCCAGTTGCTGGCCGACCGGGAAACCCTGGATCCCCAAGCCCTGCTGGAACTCTTTACCCGCGCCCGGGACGCCCGGGCCCAGTGGCTGGCCGGAGATTACGGCGCCCAATCCCGCCAGTATAATCCCCATCAGGAACTGCCGACCTTTGCCCAGAGCATGGGCGATATGTTCGTCGGCCGCCGCCTGATGGATGCCCAGCGCCGCCTGTTCCGCGGCGGCTCCGGGGACGGGGAGCGGCGTTAAAGTGGCCGCGGCAAACGACCTCAAGGAATTGGCCCCGGCTCCGCCGCTGCTGGCCGTGCTGTCCGGCCCCTCCGGCGTGGGCAAGGATGCGGTGTTAGCCGAGTTGAAAAAGTTGCCCCGGCCCTGGCATTTTGCCGTAACCGCCACGACGCGCCCGCCCCGGCCGGGAGAGCAGGATGGGGTGGACTACATATTTCTGGATACCGATACTTTCCGGCAAATGCGGGAAAGCGGCCAGTTTCTGGAGTGCGCCGAAGTCTATGGCCGCTGGTACGGCGTACCCCGCAGTCAGGTGCAGGCCGGGTTTGCCGCCGGCCAGGATGTTATCCTGAAAATCGATGTGCAGGGGGCCGCTACCGTGCGGCAACTGGCCCCGGCCGCCCTGTTCATCTTTCTGTTGCCCGGTTCCCTGGCGGAACTGGCCCAGCGCCTGGGCCAGCGGCAGACCGAAACGGCGGCCGAGGCCGAGTTGCGCCTGCAAACCGCCCGCCAGGAACTGGCGCAAATCGGCCGCTACGATTACCGGGTGATCAACCGGGATGGCGGCTTGGAACAGGCCGCTCAGGATATTGCGGCCATAATCGCCGCTGAAAAGTGCCGGGTAAATCCCCGGAGCGTTGACTTTATTCCGGGCAGGGAAAGCCGATGACCAGCGACAAGGGGCCAGAAACCGCCGTCCGCCCCCGGCTCCCCCAGTGGCTCAAGGTAGCGATGCCCGGCGGCCCCGGCTACTTGGAGCTGAAGCGGCTGATGCGCGGGCAGCAGCTGCATACCGTCTGCGAGGAAGCCCATTGCCCTAATATCGGCGAATGTTGGGAACGGGGCACGGCTACCTTTATGATTCTGGGCGACATTTGCACCCGCCGCTGCCACTACTGCGCCGTAACCACCGGCCGGCCGCAGGGGCTGGATTTGCAGGAACCGGCCCGGCTGGCGGATACCGTCCGGGAATTGGGCTTGCGCTACTGCGTCATCACCTCGGTCAACCGGGATGACCTGCCGGACGGCGGCGCCTTTATCTTTGCCGCCTGCATTAACCGCATCCGCGCCCAATCCCCGGACTGCAAGGTCGAGGTATTGATTCCCGATTTTGCCGGTTCCAAAGACGCCTTGGCCCGGGTAATGGCCGCCGGCCCGGAGGTGCTGAACCACAACATTGAATCCGTCCGCCGCCTGTTTCCCCGGGTGCGGCCCAAGGGCGATTATCAGCGTTCCCTCGACTTACTGGCCCAGGCTAAGGAATTGTCTCCGGCGGCCGTCACCAAATCGGGAATAATCGTGGGAATGGGCGAAACCCAAGGGGAATTAGTGGCGACTATGGCCGACCTGCGGGCGGTGGACTGCGACCTGCTGACCGTCGGCCAATATCTGCGCCCCTCGGCCAAGCATATCGCCATTGACCGCTTTTACCCTCCCGAGGAGTTTGCCGAATTGGCCCGGATTGGCCGGGAAATGGGATTCAAGCACGTCGCCGCCGGCCCCCTGGTACGCAGCTCCTACCATGCCGATGAACAGCACAATGCGGCGGTGCTGAATTCGGTATCCTGACTCTGGCCCTGGCCCCGACCGCTATGCCCGCCCCCGCCGACCTGCTCCTGGTCAACGCCCGGGTTATCACCCTGGATCCGGCCCGGCCCCGGGCGGAATCGGTAGCCCTTGCCGGGGATACCGTTCTAGCCGTTGGCTGTAGCGCCGACCTCAGGAAATTCCGTAATTCCCGTACCGCCGTTATTGACTGCCGGGGCTATACCCTGATTCCCGGCTTGAATGATGCCCATTGCCATCTGCTGGCTACGGCGGCGGCTTTAACCGGCTTGGATTGCGGCCCGCCGGCCATCCTATCTATTGCCGATTTGCAGCAGGCTATCCGCCGCCGGGCTGGAGAAACGCCGCCGGGCCAATGGCTGCGCGGCTATGGCTTGGAGCCGGCAGCCCTGCTCGAAGGCCGTTACCCCACCCGTTGGGAATTGGACGCCGTAGCCCCCCAGCATCCGGTACGCTTGGAGCATAGCAGCGGCCACGCCGCCGTCTTGAACAGCTATGCCCTGGCTTTGGCTGGCATTGATGCCGCCACTCCTGACCCGCCGGAGGGCATCCTTCGCCGGGACGAAACTACCGGCGAACCCGATGGCGTCCTGCTGGAAATGTCCTCCTGGCTGCGGGATAAACTGGGCAACACCCGCGCCCCGGCGGAACTGGCGGCCGGCGTCAGCCGGTTGAGTCAAAACCTGCTTAGCTACGGCATTACCTCGGCGCAGGATGCCGGCCCGCACAATGGGCTGGCCTCTTGGCAAACCTTTCAGTCCTTAACCCAAGCCGGCCAATTCCGGCCGCGCCTGACGCTGCTGGCCGGAGTAGCAAACCTCGAACAATTTGCCCAATCCGGCTTATCCTGGGCCAGCGGCGACGACCGCCTCCGCTTGGGCCACTCCAAAATAATGCTTACCTTGACCACCGGCGCTATGCACCCCGGCCCAGGGGAATTAGCGGAATTAGTGTCGGCGGCCCATAGCTCAGGCTTTCCGGTAGCCATCCACGCCGTCGAGCGGGAAGCGATAGCCGCCGTCGCCGCCCTGCCGGCAATGGCCTATCCTATCCCGGCCGGCCCAATTAAGGGTATCCCGGCCGCCGCCCGGTCTATTCCCCGCAACCGCATCGAACATTGCGCCGAAGCTCCCCCGGAACTGCTGGCAAGACTGCGGCGTCAAGGGGTAACGGTAGTTACCCAACCCGGCTTTATCTACTGGCGGGGAGAAAGCTACCGGGAAAGGGTATCCCCGGAACTGCTGCCGCATCTCTACCCGATAGCCGCCCTGGCCCAAGCCGGCGTCCCCTTGGCCTTTGGCTCCGACGCCCCGGTCATTGACCCGTCCCCTTGGCTGGCTATCTACAGCGCCATCACCGGCAACACCGCCGCCGGCCAACCTCTGTTTGAGGATAAAGCCGGCGGCCCTAAACCGGGATTGACGGCGGCCCAGGCTTTGCGCGCCTACACCCACGGCGGCGCCTGGGCTGAGGGCATGGAAACCCGCAAAGGCATTATCCGCCCCGGAATGTTGGCCGACCTGGCCTTAGTGGATACCGACTTAACCCGCGCTAATGCGGCGGCCCTCAAGGATACCCAAGCCCGCTTGACGCTCCTGGGCGGCGAAGTGGTTTGGGATGATGGGATAGCGGGATGATGACCGATTGCCTTTGCTTGGGCCGGAATATATCCGCTCACCCTGAACTTGTTGAAGGGTCACCCTGCGCTTGTTGACGGAGGAATATGCCGCCGCGCAACGGAAACTTATCCCCTTGCCCCGCCCCCTCACCGACTCCGCTCCCTTACATAATCCGCCAAAGATTCCAGGGAATCCCGGCAAGGGCCCGGCGGCAGCAGCGTCAAGGCCCCGTTGGCCCGGTCGCAGTAGTCCCGGACGATGGCAAAGCAGTCGGGAATGATGGTGGAATTGTGGATAAGCTCCAACGCCCGCCGCAGGTTGCCATCCTGCTGCGGATTCTGAAACAGGGCCGGAATGGGATTGTCCGCCGGATACCGCTCCAACAGCAGGATGGTCGGCAAAGTCAACACCCCTTGCAGCAGGTCATTGCCCACCGGCTTGCCCAATTCCCGCTCCTCGCCCTGCAAATCCAGCAAATCATCCACAATCTGAAAGGCCATTCCGATGTTATAGCCGTAGTCCCGCAGGGCCTGCACCTGCGTCTCGGCGGCCCCGCTCAGGGCCGCCCCGGTTTCGGCCGCCGTGCAGAACAGGGACGCCGTTTTGCGGTAAATGCGGTCGTAGTAGCGGGCCAGGGCCTGTTGCGGATTAAAGGTGTTGAAATACTCGATGATTTCCCCGCTGGCTAACTCCATAATGGTCTCGGCAAAGCGGCGCACCACCCGCAGATTGCCGGTGTCGCAAACCAGAGTGGCCGAGGCGGCGAACAGGTAATCTCCGAACAGCACCGCCACCTGCTTGCCCCAACGCCCGCTGACCGAGGCGCTGCCCCGCCGCAAATCGGCGTCATCCACCGTGTCATCGTGAATCAGCGTCGCCAGATGCAGCAGTTCCACCCCGGTCGCCATATTCAACGGCTTTTCCGCATCTTGGGGGAAAAAGTTGGCCGCCAGCAAAGTCAACGCCGGCCGTACCCGCTTGCCGCCGTGGGACAGGACATGGTTCAGCAGCGGGGCCAGTTCCGGGATTTCCCGAATGGCGGTGTCCGACAGGGCCAGCAGTTTAGCCTCCACTTGCGCCAATTCCGCCCGCACCGGGGCGTAGATGGCCGCCGCCTGCTGATCCAATCCCGCCGTCAAAACAATCCCTAGCCCGCCGGCGTCCCCAGCCGTTGGCTTTCCGCCTCCACTACGGCGGCGTCCAGCTTGACATAAAGCGGCGCCGGCGGCCGCAAGGGATGGCCGCCTTGAATAGCGGCGGCCAGCGGCGCAAACGACCACGGCTCCTGTTCCACCGCCCCGTCAAAGCCCAGATATTCGTGCAACTTTTGAGAGCTGAAGGGCAGAAAGGGCGTCAGGATGACCTTGAGGCAGTTGATGACCTGCAAGGCGACAAAAAGGGTAGTGGCCGCCGCCGGCCGATCCTCGCGCAGGGCGCGCCAGGGGACTTTGGTGTCCAGATAGCGGTTGGTTTCCCGAGCCAGGGCAAAGGCTTGCCCAATCGCCGCCTTGAACCGGGTATTGCCCAGGCTTTCCCCTACCGCAGCCAGGGCGGCTTGGGCCGCTTGCAGCAATGCCGCATCCCTTGCCTCCAACGGCCCCGGCACCGGTACTTTCCCGTCAAAGTTGCGGTAGGTCAGGGACAGCGTCCGGTTGACCAGGTTGCCATAAGTGGCGACCAGTTCCTCGTTGTTGCGCCGCACAAACTCGGCCCAGGAAAAATCGGCGTCCCCGCTTTCCGGCATATTGATGGACAGCAGGTAGCGCAACGGATCCGGATCATACCGTTCCAGATAATCCGGCAACCACACCGCCCAATTCTGGCTGGTGGAAAACTTGCGATTCTCCAGGCTGAGAAACTCGTTGGCCGGCACATCATAGGGCAGGTTCAGCCCGTGGCCGTAGCCCATCAGCATCGCCGGCCAGATGATGCTGTGAAAGGGAATGTTGTCCTTGCCGATAAAGTAGTAGCTGCGGGTAGCCGGGTCTTTCCAGAAATCCTGCCACCGCTCCGGCTGCCCGTTGTTGGCCGCCCATTCCACCGCCGCCGACAGATAGCCGATAACCGCCTCGAACCAGACATAAATCCGCTTGCCGGCGTAGCCCTCCAGGGGGATGGGAACGCCCCAAGTCAAATCCCGAGTGATGGCCCGGTCTTTCAATCCGCTTTCCAGAAAGCTGCGGGTCTGATGGGAAACATTGGCCCGCCAGTGGTCTTGCTCCCGGATCCATTCCAGCAACGGCTCCTGAAAAGCCGACAATTTCAGGAAAAAGTGTTCCGATTCCCGAAACTCCGGCCCGCCGCCGCACAGGATGCACCGGGCATTCAGTAATTCCTGAGGGTCAAGAGTACGGCCGCACTGGTCGCACTGATCGCCCCGGGCCCGGTCATAAGCGCAATGGGGACAGACGCCTTCCACATAGCGGTCGGGCAGGAAACGCTGGCAGCCGCCGCAATAGGCCAGCAGCATATCGGCGGCGTAGATGTAGCCCTGTTCCCGCAGGGAAGTAAAGATGTCGTGAACCACCCGCTGGTGATTGGCGGTGTTGGTATGAGTGAACAGGTCAAAGCCGATGCCCAGCCGTTCCCAGGTCGTCAGAAACTCGGCGTGATAGCGTTCCACCACGGCGGCCGGACTGATGCCCTCCTGGTCGGCCCGGATGGTAATGGGCGTGCCGTGGGTATCGCTGCCCGACACCATCAGCACCTCATTCCCGCGCATCCGGTGGTAGCGGGCAAAAATATCCGCCGCCAGATAACACCCGGCCAAATGCCCCAGATGCAAAGACCCGTTGGCATAAGGCCAGGCCACGCCGATAAAAATTCGCTCGGTCAAGGGCGCTCCTTCCTTTTGCTGATGTCCGGGTTAAGTTAAGGATAGCATAAATTGGGGAGTAGTAATATAGTATAGCAAGGGCAAAACTCTGAACGCTCAAGGAAAGGGTATCAAGATGTTCCGCCGCGCCGTCCACCCGGGAATAATCCTCAAGGATGAACTGGCTGAGCGGGGTGTCTCGGCCGCCGAATTTGCCCGGCAGATTCAAGTCCCGCCCCACCGCATCCGCCGGATTATTGCCGGCAAGGGTTCCATAACCGGCGACACCGCCCTGCGTTGCGGCCACTGGTTCGGCGCCGAACCCCAATTCTGGCTGAACCTGCAATCCCAGTATGACTTGGCCGTGGCCGAGGCGCAGGTAGGGGCGGCCGTGCGGGAACTGCCGGCCGCTTATCGGGAATAAAGGAGGCCGGATAATGTTCGAGGGTTACAAACCCGGCGAAGTAACTGACTTGGCCCGGGAAATCTACCGGGAAAAGATAAAACCCCTGGTGGAGCCGCAGGAACAGGGCAAGTTCATCGTCATCGACGTAGCCAGCGGCGACTACGAAATCGACGAGGAGATTGTCGACGCTTTCGACCGCTTGAAAGCCCGGCGGCCGGCGGCCGTTGCCGGCGGCTTGCGGATCGGTCATCGCGCCACCTTTAACCTGCCGGGAGGGCGGTTGCAGGATGGTTAGCGGACAGATTACGCAAACTTGGCAGGCCCGCATTTCCGTCGACTTGCTGGGCCGCGATGGGCTTTTTCAGGCAACGGAGTTCGTCCTTGACACGGGCTTTGCCGGAGATTTGCTCCTACCGTCGGATATGTTGCGCCAGTTGCGTCTGCTACCCGGCGCAGAAGTCGTCGGAGCCTTAGCTGACGGTCAGGAAATACGGTTAAACAGTTGGCGCGGCGTTGCCCGATGGCATGGACACCTCCGCAACATCTTGATTCTGGAGGCAGAGGGGGAGCCGCTGCTGGGGATGAACTTGCTCCGCGGCAGCCGGGTTACCTTGGAAGTAACCAGAGGCGGCTCCGTAACCATTGACGAACTTTAGCGGCAAAAACAACCAGGAGGCCAATATGCCCTACGCTGATTATGCCCCCGGTGAAATCACGGCTCGGGGCGAGACCCTTTACCGAGAGCGGATATTCCCCGGGTTGGACCCGGCGGAAACGGGGAAGTTCGTTGCCATCGACATTGAGAGCGGCGACTATGAAATCGACGCCGATGACCCATACGCCTGCCGGCGGCTGCTGGAACGGCGGCCGCAAGCGGTCATTTGCGGGCTGCGGGTGGGCGCCCGCGCCGCTTACAGCTTTGGCGGATTTGCGCCGGCGGTCGGCTATGATTAGGGGGCAAGTAGGGCCGTACCGCGAATCGCTGATCGAAATAGAGATAACCGGCAGTGGATCCCGCCGGTTGGCTCTGTCCTTCCTGCTGGATACCGGCTTTGCCGGATACCTGACCCTGCCCTCGGAAGTTATCCGCCACCTTGATTTGATCCCGGCGGGACGCGCCTCCGGCGAACTGGCTAACGGGGCGCAGTTTGAGTTCAACTCTTACTTTGCCACGGTATCTTGGCACGGCCGCCCCCGGCTGGTATTGGCCCTGGAAGCCAACGGCGTCCCGTTGCTCGGCACATCCCTGCTGTGGGGCAGCCGGGTTACTCTGGAAATGCAGGAGGGCGGCCCGGTAACTATTGATGAACTTTCCCCCGGAATTTCGGAATCCCCCGGAAAATAAAAAATCCGAGGATCCCCCCATTGACAACCCCCGTTTTCCCTGTTACCATTCTTAAAGCGTGTCTATCCCGCTGGGAAAGGGAGTATTAAGAGGGCTTTGCCCCCCAGAGAGCCGGCGTTTGGTGCAAGTCCGGCGGCCGCAAGCCTCCCAACTCGCCCTGGAGCGGTCCCGCCTGAACTATTCAGTAGGGCGCGGCGGTTAAGCCCCGTTATCGGTTCCAAAGTTGTTCCGGGCAATTCCGGGCCGGTCTTTGCCGGCGCGGCACGGCCGGGAAAAGAAGGGTGGTACCGCGGGATTTTAATGCCCGTCCCTTCGGGGACGGGCTTTTTGTTTGCCCGGCAGACTATCAACTGCATACCGAGGAAATCATGGAACTGACCGGCGCGGAAATCGTTTGCGAAAGCCTGCTCCAAGAGGGCGTGGAAGTCATCTTTGGCCTGCCCGGCGGCGCGGTGCTGCCCTTTTACGGCGCGCTCAGCAGCTATCCCCAGCTGCGCCACATTCTGGTGCGCCACGAACAGGCCGCCGCCATGGCCGCCGACGGCTACGCCCGGGCCACCGGCAAGGTCGGCGTCTGCACCGCCACCTCCGGCCCCGGGGCTACCAACCTGGCTACCGGCATCGCCGGGGCCATGATGGACTCCGTCCCCATGGTTGCCATCACCGGCCAGGTGCCGCGCCCGGCCATCGGCCGCGACTCCTTTCAGGAAACCGACATCACCGGCATTACCCTGCCCATCACCAAGCACAATGCCCTGATTATGGAAGTGCGGGACATTGCCCCGGCCATCAAGGAAGCCTTTTACATTGCCCGCACCGGCCGCCCCGGCCCGGTGCTGCTGGACATCCCTAAGGATGTGCTGGCCGGCGATAGGATACCCTTTGCCTGGCCCGACAATTTCCGCCTGCCCGGCTATGTGCCGCCGGGCGCGGCCGATGACATTCAGATTGCCCAGGCTTGCGAACTGATCAATCAGTCCCGCCGGCCGCTGATTCTGGCCGGCCACGGCGTCCTGATTTCCCACGCCTACCGGGAGCTGAAAGAATTGGCTGAAAAGGCGCAAATCCCGGTCATCACTACTCTGCTGGGCATCGGCTCTTTCCCTACCGACCACCTGCTCCATGTGGGGATGCCGGGGATGCACGGCATGGCCTACGCCAGCCTGGCTATTGACCAAGCGGATCTGCTGGTCTCCTTGGGGATGCGCTTTGACGACCGGGTAACCGGCCGCCTCTCCGACTTTGCCCCCAACGCCAAAGTGGTTCATGTGGATGTCGACCCGTCGGAGTTTCACAAGAATGTCAAAGCCACCGTGCCGGTGCTGGGCGAGCTGAAACAAGTGCTGAACCAGATGCTGCCCCTGGTGGAACGCAAAAACCATCTGGACTGGCTCCAGTATATTGACGCCCTGCGGGAGGAACATCCCTCTCACCACATCCGCCAGACCGATGAACTGCTGCCGCAGTATGTGCTGAAACAGCTTTCCGAAGTAACCGGCGGCAGCGCCATTATCGTTACCGGCGTCGGCCAGCATCAGATGTGGGCCGCCCAGCATTACGCTTTCAAGGAGCCTAATACCCTGCTGACTTCCGGCGGCTTGGGCGCGATGGGTTTCGAGGTTCCCGCCGCCCTGGGGGCCAAGGTGGGCCGGCCCGACCGCATGGTCTGGTCCATTGCCGGGGACGGCGGCTTTCAGATGACCATGTGCGACTTGGCTACCGCCGTGGAAAACAACATCGATGTCAAGTTCGCCATCCTGAACAACGGCAACTTGGGGATGGTGCGCCAGTGGCAGGACTTTTTCTATGAAAAAGACCACTTCGCCACCATCTATTCCGGCAATCCGGACTTCGTAAAGCTGGCCGAAGCCTACGGCATCGCCGGCCTCCGGGTTACGGATAAATCCCAAGTGCGGGCCACGATCCAGCAGGCTATGGAAATGCGCGGCCCGGTACTCATCGACTTTATCGTCAAAGCGGACGAGCAGGTCTATCCCATGATTCCCGCCGGGGAATCGGTCAAGGAAATGATGGAGGAACCCGTCCCGGAGCGGGTAGTCTAAAATGAGCGGAAACAACGGCAGCAACGGCCAGCACCATACCATTATCGCCCTGGTTCAGGACAAGCCCGGCGTCCTGACCCGGGTGGCCGGCCTGTTCCGCCGCCGGGGGTTCAACATCGTCAGCCTGGCCGTGGGCAACAGCGAGCAAAAGGGCCTGTCCCGGATGACCTTTGATGTCGAGGGCGATCAGTACCACGTCGACCAGTGCACCAAGCAGCTGGACAAGCTGATCGAAGTGGTCAAAGTCGCCAACATTTCCCACGAGGAAATCGTTTCCCGGGAACTGGCCTTGATTAAGGTCAAAGTCACCCCGGAAACCCGCGGCGAAATCCTGGAAATGGTGCATCCCTTCCGCGCCGAAATCGTGGATGTGGGCGCGATGTCGATGGTCATCGAAGTAACCGGCAGCGGCGACAAAATCAACGCCCTCTACGGCTTGCTGGAGCCTTTCGGCGTCTTGGAACTGATGCGTACCGGCCGGGTGGCCATGGTGCGCGGCAAAGCCGAGGGCCGGGTCAGCGATGACCTGGTGCTGGACTATCACGGCGACCATCTCAAGGTCAACGACGCCTACGAAGTCGGCTCTTATTAAACCCGGCGGACCTTAACCCGCTTTCCGGCGGAAACCCGGAATCCGGAGCAACCGAGCAAGGAAGGAAAGTAACGCAAATGCCAAAAGTCTATTACGAAAATGACGCCGACCTGGCCATCCTGGACGGCAAAACCATCGGCATCGTCGGCTACGGCAGCCAGGGCCACGCCCACGCCCTCAACCTGAAAGACAACGGCCAGCAGGTTATGGTCGGCCTCTATCCGGAGAGCCGCAGCCGCGCCGCCGCCCAGGAAGCCGGCTTGACCGTGGCCGAGGTGCCGGCCGTGGCCGCCGCCGCCGATGTGCTGATGGTGCTGATTCCCGACCATGTGCAGGGCGACACCTACCGGCAGCAGATTGCCCCCAACCTGCGCCCCGGCTCGGCCCTGATGTTCGCCCACGGTTTCAGCATCCACTATCGGGAAGTGCTGCCGCCGGCCAATGTCGATGTGCTGATGGTGGCCCCCAAAGCCCCCGGCCATCGGGTGCGGGAACTCTTTGTCGAGGGCATCGGCGTTCCCGGCCTGCTGGCGGTGCATCAGGATGCCACCGGCAACGCCCAATCCGTGGGCTTGGCTTATGCCAAGGGCATCGGCTGCACCAAGTCCGGCGTCCTGGAAACCACTTTCAAGGATGAAACCGAAACGGACCTTTTCGGGGAGCAGACCGTCCTCTGCGGCGGCGTAACCGCCCTGATTCAGACCGCCTTTGAGACCCTGGTGGAGGGCGGCTATCCCCCGGAAATGGCCTACTTCGAGTGCCTGCACGAACTCAAGATGATTGTGGACCTGATCCAGCAGGGCGGGTTCAACTATATGCGCTTTTCGGTCAGCGACACCGCCGAATATGGCGACCTGACCCGCGGCCCCCGGGTCATCGATGAACACGTGCGGGACAATATGCGGAAAGTCCTGGCCGACATTCAGGACGGCACCTTTGCCCGGGAGTGGATTGCCGAAAATGACGAAGGCCGCCCCCGGTTCAACCCGTTGCGCCAAGCCGCCCGCACCAGCGAAATCCACGAAGTAGGCCGCGGCCTGCGCGCCATGATGCCCTGGATGAACCCCCGGGAGGTTTAGATTTCCCGCTACTGCGGCCTACCGCTCATCCTGAACTTGTTGCAGGATTATCCCTGAACTTGTTGCCGGATGAATTCGCCGCAACAGCGATCAGTATGGCCGGGAAGTTCCGCCGGCCCCATACCCCAAGGGTATAAGCGCGTCCCGTCCGACCGTGGATGCGCTAATCAGGAGGTAACAAATATGTTCGCGGAGGTAACTTGCACGGCAGTTCACCATCGCACGCTGGTCTTGGCCGGGCTGGCTGCGGTGGACTGCATGACCCTGCCCTCCCTTTCCCCCAGGGCCGCCTAACCGGGTAAGACCCCATTCACGAAAGGGAGCGTAAGAGGAAGTTATGGCTGACCACAATGTAAGGTTTCTGGACACCACCCTGCGCGACGGGGAACAGTCCGCCGGCATCGGCATGACGGTCGACGAAAAGGTGGAAATCGCCAAGCAGCTGGAACGGCTGAAGGTGGACATCATCGAGGCCGGCTTCGCCGCCAGTTCCCCCGGCGACTTTCAGGCCGTCAGCACCATTGCCCGCCAGGTGCGCGGCCCGGTCATCTGTTCCCTGGCCCGGGCCCATCCCAACGACGTCGACCAGGCGTGGCAGGCCGTCAAAGACGCCGCGGCGCCGCGTATCCACGTGTTCCTGTCCTCCTCGGACATCCACGTAATGCACCAGCTCCGCAAGAACCGGGAGGAAGTCATCGAGCTGGCGGTCAATATGGTGGAACGCGCCGCCGGCTATTGCGGCGATGTGGAATTTTCCCCGATGGACGCCACCCGCACCCACCCGGAATATCTCTTTGAGATGCTGGAAGCCGTCATCCGGGCCGGAGCCACCACCGTCAACATCGCCGACACCGTCGGCTACGCCATCCCCTCGGACTTCGCCCGCCTGCTGCGGGAAGTGCAGGAAAAGGTGACCGGCATCGACCGGGTAACGCTCAGCGTCCACTGCCACAATGACTTGGGCTTGGCCGTATCCAACAGCCTGGCCGCCGTGGAAGCCGGCGCCCGCCAGATCGAGGGCTGCATCAACGGCATTGGGGAACGGGCCGGCAACGCCTCCCTCGAGGAAATCATTATGGGCCTGGACACCCGCAAAGACCTGTTCGGCGTGAACATCGGCGTGGATACCACTCAGCTCTATCCCACCAGCCGGATGGTCAGCCGCATCACCGGAATGGCGGTGCAGGCCAACAAAGCCGTGGTCGGCGAAAACGCTTTCCGCCACGCCTCGGGCATCCACCAGGACGGCGTGCTGAAAGACCGCTCTACCTACGAAGTGATGCGGCCGGAGCGGGTGGGCGTTCCCGGCAACAGCCTGGTGCTGGGCAAGCTCAGCGGCCGGGCCGGCCTGCAAGCCCGCTTGGAAGCCCTGGGTTACAGCCTGACCCGGGAGGAAGTTTCCAATGTCTTCGAGTCCTTCAAGGTGCTGGCCGACAAGAAGCGGGAAGTTACCGACCGGGATCTGGAAATCCTGATGGACGAGGAAAAGCGGGTTTCCACCGAAGCCGTCAGCTACACCCTGGAACACGTCCAGTTTTCCAGCGGCGACCACGACATCCCCACCGCCACGGTGCGCTTGGTGGATTCCCTGGGTAGCTCGGTCTCCGACGCCTCGACCGGCAATGGCCCGGTGGACGCCGTGTGCAAGGCTATTGACCGGGTAGTGGGTTGCCACACCAAACTGGTGGATTTCAATGTCCAGTCCATCAGCGAGGGCTTGGACGCCATTGGCACGGTAACGATGCGGATTGAGAATACCGGCCGCACTTTCTTTGGCCGCGGCGCTTCCACCGACATCATCGTCGCCAGCGCCAAAGCCTACCTCAGCGCCGTCAACCGGATGCTGGCCGCCGACGAGGAAGCCCATCTCCCCGCCGTCGGCGCCACTCCCGACTAGGGCCGGCGCGGCAAGGCCCAGGGGACATAAATCCGGGGCGGATAAAACAACATCCGCCCCGGAACTGTTTGTCCTGGCTTGCCGGGTTAAGGCAATTCTATATACCTAACCCCACCCTACCGTCATTCCCGCGTAAGCGGGAATCTAGGGGTTGTTTGCCGAGGCTGCGGCATTATAGGGCAGTACCGTTCTGGATTCCCGCTTGCGCGGGAATGACGGTAGCGCGGCGGCGGGAATAATGCTTTCTATATGCAATTGCCCCGCCGGAAACACCGCCGCAGCCTTTGACCGCTGTGGTATTATTAGGCCAATCCCTTTGACGGGGCGACCCCGGCCGCAGCAGGCCGGGCCGCCCGGTGGAGCGTTGCGGAATGATCAAGCGGTTTTCCGTCCTGTATGTAGGGCAGATTGACCTGGATAATGTGGGGTCGGAGGGCACCCCGGCCAACGACCGGCGTTATCCCAACGAAAAACTGATTCAAGCCTACGACCACGCCGTAGCCCTGGCCCAGCACTTGGACGACCTGGGCTTCTATTGTATGTGGACGGCGGAACACCACTTCCAGCGGGAGGGTTACGAATGTCTGCCCAACCTGACCCTGCTGGGGGTGCATCTGGCCGGCTTGACCCGGCGGCTGAAGTTCGGCGCTGCCTTTAACATCGTCCCCATGTGGCATCCCCTGCGCCTGGCCGAGGATTTTGCCATGGCCGACATCCTCACCGGCGGCCGGCTGATTTTCGGCGTGGGCCGCGGCTACCATTCCCGGGAAGTGGAAACCTTTGGCGCGCCGGTCATTGACAATGACGCCAACCGGGAACTGTTCGAAGAGCAGATGGAAATTATCCACAAAGCCTTTAATGAGGAATCCTTTACCCATAAAGGCAAGTATTACACCATCCCGCCGGAAGTGCCTTATCGCGGCTATCAGGTCCAGGATGTTACCCTGGTGCCGCGGCCCATCCACCGCCCGGTGGAAATCTGGCAGCCCATCGCCAGCGGCAAAACCCTGGAATACATTGCCCAACGCGGCATCAAAGCGATGGTCGCCTTGACCGGGGAAACCCTGGTCGAGCGGCTCTTTCATTCCTACCACGATGCGGCCAACGCCGCCGGCCGCCCTATCGCCCTGGGGCAGGATATGGCCCTGGGTTTCGGCTTTTGCTTGGATGATACTCAGGAACAGGCCATCGCCCGGGTGCGGCCGTACCACGATGAACGCTACAAGTGGTTCGCCCCTTTCGGCTTTGTCCGCTACACCGACGCCCAGGGCCGGCCTTGGGGTACGCCGGGCGCGCCGGCCGGCGTGCCGAAAATCGAGGACGGCGTGCAGCAAAAAGCCTGGTACTGCGGCCCGGCCCAAGATTTCATCCCTTTCCTGCAAGCCGTCGAGGCCAAATACCCCGGCTTGGAGGACATCATCCTGCAATGGCCGGAGGGTATGCCCTGGCGGGAGTTCAAAGACCAGTTGTCCCAATTCGCCGCCGAAGTAATGCCGGCCTTTACCCAACGGCCGGCCGCTGTTCCGGCGGGGGATGACGGCAACTAGCGGCCGCGCCGGCCCGCCGAGTGGCAAATCCGCAGCACGTGGCTTTGGCCCGGCGAGGGCCTTATGCCCTGGCCCGCTGGCGGGAACAGCAGTGGCGGCGGCGGGGGCGGCTGGACTTGTCCGGGGCGTCGCTGAGCGGCGTCAAGTTGCCGGGAGCCGACTTGGCCCGGGATGAACTGACGGCCATCGACCTGACCAATGCCGACTTGCGCCGGGCCGACTTGTCCGGGGCCAACCTCCCGGAAAGCTACCTTTCTCGGGCCAATCTGCGCTGGGGCAACCTGCGGGATACCCAACTGCAAAGGGCGACTCTGAATCGCGCTAACCTGAGCGGCGGGCAGCTGCCTAACGCCGACTTGCGCGGCGCAGATCTGTCCTTTGCCGACCTTTCCAATGCCGATTTGTCCGGGGCCAACCTTTCCGCCGCCGATTTGCGGGAGGCCGACCTCTCTCTAGCCGACTTGAGCGGCGCGCAGCTCACCGCCGCCCGCCTTACCGGTACCCGCCTGGACTTGGCAAACCTGACCGGCGTCGACTTGCGACGGGCATCCTTAATCCGCCCCGGCTTGGATGGCGCTTTGCTGAGCGATGCCCGGCTGGAAATGACCCTGTTCGCCGACTGCGATTTGCGCCGGGTGTTGGGGTTGGATACCCTGCGGCATCACGGCCCCAGCATTATTGGCCTGGACACCTTGGCCCGTTCCCAAGGATCGCTGCCCCCGGAATTTCTGCGCCAAGCCGGCGTAGCCGAATCGCTGATTGCCTGGCAAGAGCATTTGTCCCTGCTGCCGCCGGCCCTTTCCCGAATCCTGCTGGTGGGTTCCCGCGAGGACGCCGCCTTTATCGACCGGTTAGAGAGGGATTTGCGGGCCGCCGCCTTTCCCTGCTGGCAATTGCTGGTGGATGACGAGGCCGCCTTTGCCGCCGCGGAGGATGAATCCCTGCTCAGCCGGGTAATTTACTATGACCAGCCGGTGCTGATTTGCTCCGCCGCCGCATTAGGCAGTCCCTACGGCTGGCGTTCCTTTGAGCAGATAGCGCGGGATAAGGCCGGCCCTACCGTATCAGTATCCCTTGATAATCAGCTAAATAACCCGGAGGATCCCCTGGCCGCCGCCTTGCGCCGCGGCCTGGTAGTAGATTTCCCGGCCGATCCGGATCTGGATACCGAAAGCTATGGGGAAAGCCTGGCCCGCTTGCGGGCGGCCTTGACCGGCTTAGGGGAAACTACCACGGTCAACATAGATTGGCCCGAACCCATCGCCCCGCCGGGCGACTAATCCCGCCCCCCTTTGCCACTGTCGTTTTTCCGCTCACCCTGAACCTGTTGAAGGGTCATCCTGAACTTGTTGCCGGGTAGTCCGCAACATTTCCGCTCATCCTGAACTTGTTGAAGGATGAACTCAAAGCAAAGGGAATCACCAATCCCGCCTACTCCGCAAAGGGCGTATCCTTATCCAGCATCAGGCACGGCTCCCCCCACTGGCTGGGAGCCTCCAGACTCCAAGGAGTAGGGTCGCCGTCGGGTTTCAAGCGGATGCCGTCATCGCCGCCATAAACCAGCAGAATCACCCCATCCCCGGAATCCTCGGCCAGGGCAGCCCAAGCCGGGCCGGGGCCGTCCCCCTCGCTCCAGCCGGCAACTTGATGCCAGCCGTCCATTCCCGCCGGGTCAGCGGTGAACACCCTTCGGATAACGCGGGGTTCCTCCAGCAGGTCAAAGACCCGGTGCAACGGCAGCGGGCTATTGGCGGCGGCGGTTACTTCCACTTCGTAAAGCATTTCCCATCCCGTTTCCCTTTGTATTGGCGGCAATTCTAGCGGAAAGGCGGAAAGGGCGGCAACCGCCGGGATTTGCCCGGCAGGGCAATTGCATATACCTAACGCTCTCTAACCGTCATTCCCGCTTACGCGGGAATCCGGAAATGCCGCCCCGCTTACCGTCATTCCCGCGTAAGCGGGAATCTGGGGTGGTGGGGAGGACAGCAGGGTTGTCTTGGCAATACCGTTCTGGATTCCCACTTGCGCGGGAATGACGATTTCTATAGGTGATTGCCGGTTTGCCCGACCATTGAGTATCCCCAGCCAATGGCTTATACTGGCGGCGGATTTCCGGGGATGTTACTCTGGTCAGCAGTCGACCGGTTGTCGGTTGCCGGCAGTATTTTCCGCTTGCCCGGAACAGGTTGCCGGGTAATCCTCAACTTTATCCGCCCATCCTGAACTTGTTGAAGGATGGAAACCGCCGCCAGAGCCGGGAATTGCGGAAAGGAGACGGGTATATGCGCTTAGGCTACTTTACGATGCCCCTGCATCCGCCCGGGGCTAACATTGCCGAAACCCTGGAAGCCGACTTGCGGCAGATGGAAACCCTCGACCGCCTGGGCTACCGGGAGGCGTGGATTGGCGAACACTTTACTACCCTTTGGGAAAACATACCGGCCCCCGACCAGTTCATCGCCGCCGCCCTGTCCCGCACCCGGAATCTGATTTTCGGCACCGGCGTAACCTGTATGCCCAACCACAACCCCTTTATGTTAGCCCACCGCATCGCCCAACTGGACAACCTGGCCCGGGGCCGGTTCTATTGGGGCGTCGGCTCCGGCGGTTTCCCCGGGGATTTCGAGGTGTTCGGCGTCGACCCGTCCCAGGGGGCGCATCGGGGTATGTCCCGGGATGCTATTGATCTGATCCTGCAAATGTGGGCTGACCCCCAGCCGGGGCAGTATGAACATCCCTTCGGGAACTTTGCCATCCCGGAGCCGGCTCCGGAAATCGGCTTGCAATTCCACCTGCGCCCCTACCAGCAGCCCCATCCGCCTATCGGCGTGGCCGGCGTCTCCCCAAATTCCGACACCTTGGTTCTGGCCGGAGAAAAGGGCTGGCTGCCGCTGAGCATCAACCTGGTGCCGCCGGTTACGCTGCAAAGCCATTGGGCGGCGGTGGAAACCGGCGCGGCTAAAGCCGGGCGCATTCCCGACCGCGCCGAATGGCGCATCGCCCGGGAAATCTATGTAGCCGAAACTACCGCCCAGGCCCGGCAAGAGGTTCTGGAAGGCACGATTGGCCGGGACTTCCGTCAATACTTCATCCCCCTGATGACCTATATGCAGGCTTGCAGCCTGTTCAAGACCGACCCGGAACTGCCTGACTCCGCCGTTACCCCGGAGTATCTGCTGGATAAGGTCTGGATTGTGGGCAGCGTGGCGGATGTTACCGAGCAAATCCGGGAACTGCACCGGGAAGTGGGCGGCTTTGGCGTATTGCTGGCTATGGGCCACGAATGGGAGCCGGAACCGGCCTGGTTGCGCTCGGTAACGGCCCTGGCTCAGGAAGTTATGCCCCGGTTGGCGGACTTGAACTGAACCGCCGGCCCGGGCCAGGAGGTTTGACAATGGCATTGGGATTGAGGACTTACCGGCCGCTGATTGCCGGCAGAACCCACATGGCGGCCGCCGGCCATTATCTGGCTACCGCTGCGGCCTACCGCATTTTGGAACAGAACGGCAACGCCATTGACGCCGGCGTAGCCGCCGGGCTGGTCTTGAATGTTACCCTGCCGCAATACACCAGTTTCGGCGGCGTGGCCCCCCTTATGCTGCATAACGCCGCCCGGGGCGAAACGATTACTATCGCCGGCTTGGGGCGGTGGCCGCAGGCGGCCAGCGTGGACTACTTTAACCGCCGCCACTGCGGCGAGCTGCCGGCCGGCGTCCTGCGGACGGTTACTCCAGCGGCCGCCGACGCCTGGCTCGCCGCCTTGCAGGGCTATGGGACGATGACCTTTGAGCAGGTTGTGACGCCGGCTCTGGAATTGGCCGCGGGCGGCTTTCCTATTCCCCATTCCCTGCACCGCGCCCTGGCCCGGGAGGAAAGCAAGTTTGCCAACGGCCGGCGGGATGCGGCCGCTTGGGCGGCGACGCAGGCGGTATTCTTTCCCGGCGGCCGGGCCTTGCCGGCCGGGGCGGTAGCCGTGCAGCCGGATTTAGCCCGTACCTTTCGACGGTTGGCGGCGGCGGAAAAATCGGCGGCTAGCCGGGAATCCGGCTTGCAAGCGGCCCGGGACTTGTTCTATCGGGGCGAAATCGCCGCGGAAATGGCGCAGTTCAATCAGGAACAGGGCGGCCTGCTGACGATGGACGACTTGGCCGCCTTTGCCGTCCCGGAGGAGCCGCCGGTATCCGTCAACTACAAGGGAATTGATGTAGCTGCCTGCGGCCCCTGGTGTCAAGGGCCGACGACGGCTATGGCCTTGGCCATCCTGGCGGGGTTTGACCTGCAAGGGATGGGGCATAACAGCCCCGATTACCTGCATACCCTGATTGAGGCCCTGAAACTGGCTTTTGCCGACCGCCATTCCTATATTGGCGACCCGGATTTTGTGGAGGTGCCAATGGCCGGGCTGCTAGACCGGGATTATGCGGCGGAACGGCGGCGGGCTATCGATCCTATGCAGGCTTGCCCGGCAATGCCCGCCGCCGGCAATCCCTGGCCTTACCAGGGCGGCGGCGGCAACGGAATTAGGCCGGCCCGCCCGGAGCCGGTAGCCGGCTTGGTCGAAGCCGACACCAGTTACATCTGCGTGGTGGATCGTTGGGGAAATGGCTTTTCCGCCACCCCCAGCGACGGCATCGGCGGTTCGCCCCTGGTTCCCGGCTTGGGCTTTGCTATGTCCTCCCGGGGCTACCAGACCTGGCTGGATCCGGAACACCCGGCGGCTCTGCGGCCGGGCAAACGGCCGCGCTTAACGCCAAATCCGGCGATGGCTTTCCGGGATGGCCGGTTGTGGATGCCCTTTGGCACGCCCGGCGGCGATGTCCAGTGCCAGGCCATGACCCAGCTGTTCCTCAATGTGGTGGAGTTCGGAATGGACGCGCAACAGGCGATCGAGGCCCCACGGGTCGCCAGCTGGAGTTTCCCGGATTCCGGGTGGCCGCACGGCTACACCCCGGCGGCGATGTCCGCGGAAGGACGCCTTGCCCCGGCTACGATCGCCGAGTTGGAACGGCGCGGCCATTCGGTAGAAGTCTGGGATGACTGGACGCCCCGGATGGGCGCTTTGTGCGCCATCACCATCGACCGGGAACAGGATACCCTGGCGGTAGGGGCCGACCTGCGGCGGGACAACTACGCTATGGGCCGCTAGGAATTCCGGCTCGGTTTGATCAGATAAGCCGGGGATACCCTGCGGTATCCCCGGCCTATAGCTTTATCCCGCCCTACATTGCGGTACGCCCGCCGTCGATAACCAGCTCGCTGCCGGTTACAAAAGAGGATTCCTCCGAGGCCAGATACAGCGCGCCGTAGGCCACATCCTCCGGGCGGCCAATCCGCCCCAGGGGAGTGCGCCCCAGCCGCTCCCGATACTGTTCATCGTCGGCCAGCAGCGCCTCGGTCATCGGCGTTTCAATAATGCCGGGATGGATGGAATTGGCCCGGATGCCCTCGGCGGCGTACTGAATGGCGGTGGCTTTGGTGAAAATCCGCACCGCCCCCTTGGAGGAGCCATAGGCGGCCGACATTTGACTGCCCACCAGGCCCGCCACCGAGGAAATGTTGATGATGGAGCCGCCGCCGGCCCGGCGCATTTCGGGCAGGGCGCATTTAGTTCCCAGAAACACGCCCTTGCCGTTAATGTCCATAATCAAGTCCCACAGCTCCTCCGTGGTTTCCTCCACCCGCTCGGTGCGGTAAATGCCGGCATTGTTGACCAGCACATCCAGCTTGCCGAAACGGGCTACGGTGGCGGCCACTACTTCCTGCCAGTTGGCCTCGCTGGTTACATCCAGCGGCAGAAAAAGGCAGTCGCCGCCGTTTTCGTTAATTTCCGCTTCCACCTGGCGGCCCGCATCCTCCAGGATGTCGGCAATGACCACTTTAGCCCCCTCTTGAGCAAAGAGCCGGGCCTCCACCGCCCCTTGCCCCCGAGCGCCGCCGCTGATTAGCGCTACCTTGCCTTCCAGTCGCATATCCCTGCCCCCTTAATGCTTTATGGCAAGGATTGTAACCGCAACGGAATTAGTGTCAAGGGTTTTCCGGTCCGCCAATATCAATTGACCATCCCCTTTCCCCCTTGTATCTTATAGGCGGGAGTTGCGCTTTGCCTTATGACGATTCCGGACAGCATTTTGACCGCCCTTTACTGGCTGCACCACTTGGGCGCGGTGGCTTGGGTGGGCGGCAGCATTTTTTATCTGCTGGTACTGCGGCCGGCCTTTCAGCGGGCGGCTCCGGTCCCGGAAACCCGCCGCGCCATTAGGTCCGAGTTCCGGGGGGTAGTGCATACCGCTATCATCCTCCTGGTAATTACCGGCGCCATTATGACGGCGGCCCAGTTGACCCGGGAGGAAACCAGCCCCCAATATCTAGCGGTGCTGATCCTGAAAATCGGATTGGCAATCTATATGATGTTTCTGGTGTGGCGGGGCCGGCGGCCGGCCGCGCTGCCCGACCCGCCGCCGGTCTTGGGCCGCTGGGGCAAAATCAAAGCGGGATGTACCGGCGCCACCGCGTTGCTGATTTTAGGCGTACTAGTAATCGGCTTGTCCGATGTGCTGGCCGCCCTGAAATAAAACGGCGGACGGTCTGACCATAGCCATCCGCCGCCGATATAATCGGCTAATCCCGCCGCTTATGGGAGGAACGGTGAAACGGGAACTGATGGAAATCCTGGCCTGCCCCTTGTGCAAAGGCCCCCTGACCTTGACCGTGGAAACGGAGCAGGGGGACGAAATAGTCGCCGGCTCTCTCTACTGCGACCAATGCCCGGAAACCTATCCGATAGAGGATGAGATACCCAATCTGCTGCCGCCGGCAATGCGGGGCTAGTGGCATCCTGTCCATCCCGAACCGGGCGCGGGATACCCAATTCCTCGAGTTGTCCCCCAACAAATCAGGATGTGCCAACCGGCCAACCGCCGCCCTAACTTCCGGTCAACACCGCAACCACTTCTGCGGCCAGACTTTCGGCCGCGTATCAAACCGTCATTCCCGCGCAAGCGGGAATCCAGAACTTTACTGAAAGGACAAGCCTATTATCGGCCGGCATTTCTGGATTCCCGCTTACGCGGGAATGACGGTTTTTTATGCAGTTGCCCGGTTAAGGGTATTGTTTGCCGCTACCGCCCTAACCCCCGGTCAGCACCGCCACCACTTCGGCGGCCAATTCCTCAGCCCGTTGCCGCAGCTGTTCCCGGTTCAGGTTTTCAATAGGATGCCGGGTGAACAGAGTCGGGTAATCGGCGGCCCCCCACATCTGGGCCATAGCGGCCGCGGTGTGGGTGAAACGATCGGTGCAGATGGTAGCCGAGGGCAGCCCGGCCTTTTCCACATGGATTCCGTCGTGCACACTGCACGCGCTGCACGAGCCTCAATCGCCGATGGCAATGACCACCGCATCGCAATCTTTGACCAGGGCGGCCAGGGCCGCCGGGTCGGCCGGGCGCGAGGCGCTGGGCTTGCGATGCCACTGGACGCCGGCAATTTCGTACCGGGCGCGGAGGATTTCGCTCAACTCCGCCAGCAGCCCATCGGCGTTGCGCTTGCTGTCGTCAATCAGGCCGAGACGGGCCCCGGCCAGGGTCGGCAGCCGCGGCGCGCCGTCAAAGGGCGCAATAACCGGCTCCGTGGTCGGGTTCACCAGCGTATATTCCGGCATAATTCTTTCTCCCTTAGGCGGATTTGCTTGCCGGGCCGC
This sequence comes from Dehalococcoidia bacterium, assembly GCA_965203435.1. GTDB lineage: Bacteria > Chloroflexota > Dehalococcoidia > Lucifugimonadales > UBA3495 > CBDBCU01. The sequence goes on from CBDBCU010000001.1 coordinate 40,632, forward strand.
CGGGTCAGCGGCGGATTTTCCGGGTAACGGCCGCCGAGGCCACTTTCGGCCCCCAACTGGGAATTACCGAGGACATATTGGATTCCTCGCCGCCGGCAAAAACCACCAGAATGTCCTCCGCCGACGGTATCAGGGACAAAAACCTTTCCTCATCCCCCGGCTCCACCGCCCCGGCCAAAACCTGCGCCCCTTTCAAGTCGGCTATCGAGCGGCGGATGCGGCCGTGCAAGTAATTCCGCACCTCGGCTTTGCTCCAATCCTGCCACAGGCCGCTGCTGCCGGCAATGGTAACTACAATTTCCCCCTGCCGTATGCCCTGCTCCGGATCGCCGACGGAGCCGGCCGTGGACAGGGAAGTGCCTAAAGAGGAGGCCACATCCGCAATGGCGTACAGGATGGCTTCCGGGCGGCCGACGGCCCGCACCTGGCGGGGGCCTTCGGCGGCAAAGACAGTTACCGCGCTCTGTTCCGGGCGGAAACCCCGTTCCACATGGAGCGGCGTCCAGTGGGTTTCAGCGTCGGCTTCGGCAATGCAGTAGGTATATTTCCCGGGATGGCCGAGGACGCTGCGGTCAAAAAGGCCGGGAATGGCGGCGCAGGCATTCATCAAAAGCAGCCGCAAAGCCCGGCCAATGGTAGCGTTGGCCCGGTTGCCGGGGCCGAAAAGGTTGTTGCGGGCATTGATCTTGAGTTCCCGGGCTATCGGGCCGTTGACAATGGTCAGCACGGCGGCCCCGCCCATACTCGAGGAGGGGCCGACCAGGTTGAACTCCGGAGCCAGCATCGCCGCGGCGGCGGCCAGCACCACCGGCATATATTCGGGGCGGCAGCCGGCCATTACCGCATTGGCGGCTACTTTGTCGGCGGTGATGACCCGGCGGCGTTCCGGCAATTCGCCGATTACTTCCGCCGCGTTCCGGCCGGCGGCGTCCAGAAAGGCGGCGACTCGCTCGGTAGTGGGCGGCACTATCGGCAGGCCGTCGGTCCAGCCCAAATCATAGCCGGCTTCCACCGCCGCGAATACATCCTCCCAACGGGCGGTTACGGTATCCTTTGCTAGGGTCATGGGTCTTTCCTTTGCCGGGCTGGGCAATTCCAGGAAATGAAAGCCCCGGCAATGCTGCCGGGGCCTTGCTGTCCTGCCGCTACCTTACCCGGGCATACTTGGAAAAGCTGCGGAGTTCCCGGGGCGGCTCCATCTTGGAACCCCGGATGGTGTAAGAAACCTCGGCCACATAGACCGCGCCGGTGGAATCCACCGCTACGCCGTGGGGGGCGATGAACTGGCCGGGGCCTTCCCCTTCCTCCTTGGCCCCGAACATTCCCACCCGATTGCCCTCCAGGTCGTAGATAGTAACCCGGTGGCCCAGGCCGGGGGCATCATCCACGCCGCCCATACCGTTCAGCTCGCCGATATAGATATGGCTGTCCCACAGCACCATCGCATCGGGGCGGTGGATGTTGTTCCACATCGTGATGAAACCGCCTTCCGGGTCAAAGACCTGGACGCGGTGGGCTTCCCGGTCAACCACCAGCACCCGGTCATCCGCGTCCACGGCGATGTTGTGGGGGCGGATGAACTGGCCGGCATCAATGCCCGGCTCGCCCCAGCTGAACTTATACTGCCCCTCCCCGCTATAGACATGAATCCGGGAGTTGCCGTAGCCGTCGGAGATGTAAATGTCGCCGTTGGACGGCCGGATGGCCGCCGAAGTGGGGCGGTTGAAAGGCTGGCCGCTCCACTTGGGGGCGGGATGATTGCGCTCCCCGATTTCCATCACCTTTTCCCCATCCGGAGTGAACTTCTGGATGGTGTGGATGCCGTCATCGGCGGCCAGGATGGAATCGTCGTGGGCAATGTAAAGGCCGTGGGTGCGGTCGCTGAACAGGCCCTCGCCAAAGGAACGGATAAAGCTGCCGTCCGAGGCAAAGACCATAATGGGATGCTCGCCCCGGGTCAGGATAAACACCCGATCCTGGGAATCGCAGACCACGCCGGGACATTCCATCAGGCGCATCCCGTCCGGCATCTTAAGCCAGTCCGCGACAAAGTTGTATTGGAAATCGCCGTAGCCGAAAACTTCCGCCATCGTTTCCCTCCTGCTTGCCAAGTTTGGCCGGGTTTGTTGGATTGCCCCCCATATTACCTAACCGTCCGGGCGGCGTCAAATGGGGATACCCATGCATTCACCAGTATCCGCCTTGCATACCGCCGTTTCCCGCTCATCCTGAACTTGTTGGCGGACTGCCGCAACAGAGTTACCCGTTCTTTGCCTACCGCCGTTTCCCGCTCATCCTGAACTTGTTGAAGGACTGCCGCAACAGAATTACCCCCTCTTTGCATATCGCCGTTTCCCGCTCATCCTGAACTTGTTGAAGGACGAGCGGGAAACGGCGGTAAGCAAGGACAACCGTCACTAGACAGCCGTTTATCGGCTAGGCGGCGCTTTCATCCGACTGAAACAGCCCCAGGCGATTGCCCTCCGGATCGGTGAAATAGGCCCCATAGCCCACGCCGGGGACGGCGAATTTGGGTACGGTGATGACCCCGCCGGCCGCGGCGATTTTGTCGGTGTAGTCGTCAATGGACTGCACCAGGTCCAGCATAATGGTAGTGCCGGCGGCCGGGTCGGCCCGCGGCACCAGCCCGCCGTTAATGCCGGTTTCCTCCGGGCCGGTGTTGACCATTACATAGACGAAACCCTCCGGGCTTTCCCACCGGTTGAAAGTCCAGCCAAAGAGGTCGGAATAGAACTGCTGAGCCCGATCGAGGTCATCGGCGGACAACTCGAAGTGGACAATCCGGGGCATAGGGAAACCTCGCGGCGTCGAATTTTGGGGAATTGACGCCAAAGCAGGGTAGCAGATTAGGGGAAAGGGGGCAATGGGGCCAAAGCCCGCCGTTTAACGGGCGCGGGCCGGAATCAGGATTAGAGCGGCCGGTTGGCCCGTCAGCCGGCTTTCCTCAGGGCAACGGGGGATCGCTTATGGTACCCGGCCGGTTGGCCGCCGCCTTTTCTCCGGCGGCCGCCGGGCTTTTCCACTGCGGCAGTTCCCGGTCAATAAGTTTTTCCAGCCGGCACACTTCTCCGGCGAAATAATCGTATAGATACTCCCGGACGCCGGGATCGAGGTCAAGGCCGGTCGGGTCGGCATTGATTTGCTTGTACCTCCGGGCCAGGATGGAGCGGGACAAGGGATTGATGACCCCAGGCGCGTGCCGGCGGGCCAAGCGGGATACATAACGGCGCAAAGTTTCCAGGCTTTCATAGCGATGAATATAGGCCGCGCGAATGCGGGCATAGGCCGTAGGGGGAATGAAGTCGGTATCAAGCCCCAGGAACCGGTAGAGTTCCCGGAGGACGATCAAGGGCGCGGCGTCAATATCATCCTTGATAATGATATGCACCTGCTCCGGGCCGAAAGTGTCCCGGTAGCCCTGAAGCGGGTCGACATAACTGCTTTCCCGCAACAGGCGCGGCAGTTTTGCCATCGCCGCCGGCAGAGTATCCAAGTTCAGGGCGCGGAACTCCCTTTTGTTGAGCAAACCCTGGCGGATGGAGTGGCGGTAATGGGAGATGAAACGCTCGACCGGGTTTCGCAGGGAAACGATAATCTGCACTGGCCCCACGATTTCCCGGATGACCGCCGGATCGGCATTGACCAGATAGGTGGCGGTGAACTCCCCGATAGCGGTATGGCCCCGTCCCCGGCGGAACTGCCGGAAATACCCGGCATCATCCTGGCCCGGCTTTTCGCTGAAGTAGCGCAGTTCCTTGGGCGAAGTCAGAAAGGCTTGGGGGTGATGATGCAGACTTTCGGCCAGCCAAGTGCTGGCGCAACTGTGGCCGCCAATGCCGATAAAGGTAGGACGGACCAACCCATCTACAAAGAGGGATTTAGGCCCGGGACCTCGAGGATGGCCGGTTTCCATAATCTTTGCTCGTAGTTTAGTTTGCCGATTCAGCGGTTCTGATCAGGGCTGCATTGTAAGGCATTTTGCCCGGAGGCTCAAAGGGGCCGGCCGACCTGGTCCCTTTGCTTTCGATGGTTTCATCCTACAGCCAATTCAGGCTTAGCCGAAATCCCGGAAAGCAAAGGGAATCGTTGACCCAAGAATCACGCCAGCAGGCTGTTGCCCTCGCCTTTCACGAAATCGGCGGTACGCAGGGCCAGGGCCTGAATGGTGCTGGTCGGGTTGATGCAGGCCCCGGTCGTGAAAATGGAGCCGTCAATAATCAGCAGGTTGGGAACATCATGCGCCCGGCCCCAGCGATCCACTACCGACCGGGCCGGATCCGCCCCCATCCGCGCCGTTCCCAGCAAATGCCAGCCGGTATTGCGGCGCAAGTGGGAAGTAAAAATTTCCTTGGCCCCGGCGGCCGCCATCACTTCCCGGGCCCGGGCTACGCCGTGTTCCAGCATCCGGTGGGTGTTTTCGCTGACGGTGTATTGGATCCGGGGTGCCGGGATACCGTGGGCGTCGGTCAATTCCGGATCGAGAGTTACTTGGTTATGCTCCTCCGGCAAATCCTCGGTCATAACGCTGATGCTCATGGTGTGGCCGAACCGTTCGGCAAAAATCCGGTGATGGTCAGCGCCCCAAGGGACGATTTCCTGCTGAATCCCGCCCAAAGCCGTGGGCAAGGGCGAACTGGTAACGCCGGTGATTTGCAAATCATAGCCGCGCACAAAGCCCCGGCTCAGGTCCGTTTCGTAAAACTCCTGGCTGAGCATTGCGCTGCCGCGGGGGCCGGCCTCGGCCCCCAGCCATTCGTCAAAAATGCCCATAACCCCGCCGACCGGGTGATGCATCAGGCATTTGCCCACCAAGCCGCTGCTGTTAGCCAGCCCCTCCGGAAACAGGGCGGATTTGGAATTGAGCAGCAGGCGGGCCGTGCCAATGCCGTTGCCGGCCACCACTACCACCCGGGCCCGCTGTTCCTGCAAGTTGCCCTGGGCATCATAGTAAAGGGCGCCGCTGGCCCGGCCGCTGCGGTCGGTAAGAATTTCCCGCACCCGGCAATGGGTTTTCAGCTGCGCCCCCCGGCGCAAAGCCTTGGGCCAATAGATAATGTCGGAACTGGACAAAGAGCGGATCGTACCGCCCACATCCGGCTGCCGCCCATCATATTCCACCGAGGAAATGGCATTGTCCGAGGACCACCAGTGCCAGCCCAGCTTGTTAAAGCCTTGCGCCAGCAGCTGGCCGCCCACGCCAATGGACAGCGGCGGCGTGGGCCGTTCCGGTTTGGGCGGATAGGCCGGGTCGCCGCGCAAGCCGGAAACACCGTGCATCCGGTCGTTCAGATCGTAATAGGGTTCCAGTTCGGCGTAGGTCATCGGCCAGTCGTCGGCCACGCCGTCCTGGGATTTGAGGCGGAAGTCGGAGGGATGAAAGCGGGGGAAGTGGGAACCCCAATGGATCGTGCTGCCGCCCACGGCGTTATACATCAGGGGGGCAATGGGCGTTTCCGCCTCCCGCACCGGATAATCTTCCGGCAGGGCGCGCAGGTTGGGATTGGGATTAAAGTCGGTCTGCCAATGCAGTTGGGCCGCCGGTTCGCTGGTGTCAAAGGCATCCAGCGGCACCCAGCCGCCCTGTTCCAGGCAGACCACCTTAATGCCGGCCTGGGCCAGGCTCCAACTGAAAGCCCCCCCGGAGGCGCCGGCGCCGATGACCAGAACATCGGCCAGGTTGTGTCGGTTAGCCATTCCGCCCTCCCTGTCGCTGCTAGAGGATTCCCCGGTATTTCAGCCGGCTTTGCCACCGCCCTTCCCGGGGGATGATAACGGCTCTTTCCCCTCCGGGATTTCCGGATTCCCCGGGGCGCGGGAGTAACGATTGCCTTATGGCCGGCAGCCCGGATGTGGGCAAGGGATGTTGAATCGGATTTACCGCCGCTCGAACACCGCCGCCACGCCTTGACCGCCGCCCACGCACATGGTTTCCAAGCCGAATTGGGCCTCCCGCCGCTCCATTTCGTAAAGCAGAGTGGTCAGGATCCGCGCGCCGGTGGCGGCGATGGGATGCCCCAGGGAAATGCCCGACCCGTTCACATTCAGCGTGTCCTCGTTGGGCAGTTTCCACTCCCGCAGCACCGCCAGCACCTGGGCGGCAAAGGCTTCGTTCAGCTCAATCAAGTCCATATCCCCCAGGGACATCCCGAGGCGCGGCAGCAATTTGTTGACCGACGGCACCGGGCCGATGCCCATATAGGCGGGATGGCAGCCGGTAACGGCCCAACCCTTCAGATAGCCCATCGGCGTCAAGCCCAGTTCCTCGAGTTTGTCCTCGGCCACTACCAGACAAACCGCGGCGGCGTCGTTCTGGCTGCTGGCATTGCCGGCGGTAACAGTGCCGTTGGGCATCACCGGGCGCAGGCGGCCCAGTGCTTCTATATTGGTATCGGGGCGCGGGTTTTCATCCTGGCGGAAATCCACCGGATCGCCGCGCCGCTGCGGAATGGGGACGCCGACGATTTCCGGGTCAAACTTGCCGGCCGCGACCGCCGCCACGGCCCGCTGATGGCTGCGGAGGGCGTATTCGTCCTGCTCCTCCCGGGAGATTTCGTACTGTTTCGCCAGGTTTTCCGCTGTTTCCACCATCCCGGAAATGTAGCCGAACCGTTCCTCCGGAGCGATGGTTTCCCGGGCCCTTTCCAGGCGGTCGTGGAACTTTTGCGAGCCGAACCGGCCGCCCCAACGGGCTTCGTTGACATAATACTCGGCGTTGCTCATGCTTTCCACGCCGCCGGCAATCACCGCGTCGGCGTTTTCGGTCTGCACCAACATAGCGGCGTTGAGGATGGCCTGCAAGCCCGAGGAACAGCGGCGGTCCAGCTGATAGCCGGGGACTTCGATGGGCAAATCGGCTTTGAGGCCGGCCAAGCGGCCAATGGCCGGATTCTCGCCGCTGGGATAGCCGAGGCCCAGGATGACATCGTCAATCTTGGCCGGATCGATGCCGCTGCGGGCTACGGTTTCCTTGATGACGATGGCGCCCAGGTCGGCGGCGGACACGCTCCGCAATCCGCCGCCAAAGGTGCCGACGGCAGTTCGGACCGGGGATACTATGGCGACTCCGCGCATCTGTCTGCTCCTTGTCTGATTGGCCCGGCAACGGCTGCCCCAGGCGGGCCGGCCGGGTTAAAAATAGGCAGTTTGGTATTGACCGCTAGTATATTACCCCTTTGCGGCGCGGATGTCTAACGGTCAATAAAAAGTAAAGGAAACCGCTGCGCCGGATATATGGCAGGGCCGGGGCGGGCGTGCTAGAATGTTAGCCGCCGTGGAGCGATGTGGGGGTGTAGCTCAGAGGGAGAGCGCCTGCTTTGCACGCAGGAGGTCAGGGGTTCGAATCCCCTCGCCTCCACCAGGAAAAGCTGCGTTGGCGACCGGGCTCAGGGGCAACGGAAGGATGGGTTACAGGGCAATTTGAATCATCTGCTAATCGCGCGGTGGCTGCCGGCGGCCGACCGGCGCGCCACCCGGCAAACCCTTTGGATGGGAGCCATTACCGCCGTTCAGCTGCTGGGCGGCCTGGCGCAGACGGCCATCGCCGCCCGCATCCTCGGCCCGGAGGGTTTCGGCATCCTGGCGGTGATCATCGCCGCCACCCTGCTGATCTACGGCCTCCTGTCGATGGAGGGCGGCGAGGCTATCATCACCTTTGCCACCCGGGCCGTTACCGAAGGACGCCCGGAGGAGGCCGCCCAAGTCTGGCGTTTTACCCTGGCCGTATCCTTTGGCCTGTCCCTGATTGCCTATGGCCTGATTGCGGTTATCACCCTTGCCGGCGGCAGTCTGTTGGGGATTGCCCCGGCCTATCTGGACGCTACCCTCTGGTACGGCTTGGCCGGCATTTTTCTGGCAACCCAAACCGAAAACCTGGCCGCCCTGCGGCTGGCCGACCGCTTGGGCTGGGGCTTGGCGGTTATGCTGGTCAGCGCCCTGACCCGCATTATCCTGCTGGCGGTGGCTTGGTCGACCGGCGGCGGGCTGCTGGCGGTAATTCTGGCTTACTTGGCCGGCGCTGCGGTAATCGGAGTGGGGATGTTCGCCGCCGCCGCTATAGTAGCCCCCCGGGCCGGCTTGCCGGGTCTGCTGCGTTCCTGGTCGGTGCGAGTGCCTCGGGATGTGGCCCGTTTCCAGACCGGGACTTTCGGCAAATCCGCCGTCTGGCATTTGGCCTTTAATCTGGACTACCTGTTGCTGGCCCATTTCGCCGGCGCCGCCGAAGTGGGCCTCTACCGGGGCGCGCGGCAGATTATCGAAGGCGCCCGTCATCCCTTTCGTCCGCTGAGCGATGGGGTGCAGCCCGAATACAGCCGGCACTGGTACTCCCGGCGCGGCCCGGAATTGCGGCGGATGTCTTGGCGTTTTTTCCTGGTATGCAGCCTGTTGGCTATTGTCGGTTTCGGACTGCTGACCGCCTTGTATCAGCCCATTACCCGCCTGATCCTGGGGGCCGAGTTTTCCGGTTCGGCGGAGTTGCTGCTGTTTATGATTCCGGGGGCCTTTCTTTATTCCGCCTTTGCCACCCTGACGCCGTTGCCGGTGGCGGTGGGCCGGGTCTGGCCGTCCCTGGCGGCGGCCGGGGTTGGCTTGGCGGTTTCCGTCAGTTTCATTGCGCTGTTGGCGCCGCGCTATGGCGCTACCGGGGTCGCCGGGGCTTACACCGCCTATTTCATCGTCCTCGTCGCCGTTCTAGTCCCCTTTGCCCTGTCAGTCCTCCGCCATAGCCGTCATCCGGAGCGGAAACCCTGAACCAGTTTCCCTTTGCCGGCGGTTGCCTTTTCTGCCAAGGGCAAAGTCAATCCCCAAAACCCATGCCCTTTGACAATTTTGCCAACTCTCTTTACTATCAGGGACGGGCATTGTTGCCCCGGTCGGATTTTCAATTCTCCGGGCCATTTTTATCCGGCCGGGTTGGCTGGCGGAGTTGCGGCTTATGCGGACGGAAGTTAAACAGGTGGCTTATGGGTTGGCTACTATGCTGCCCGGTTTAGGCCCCGGTTTGGTGCGGACGCGCCGCGGTATCCGCGGCGGCGAGGGCGGCGGCGCGAAGTCGGCGCGCTATTGCTATTCGGCTTGGCTGCGCCACTTGATTCACGCGGCCCGGAACGGGCTGAACCGCCAGCCGGAAATCGTAGTGGAACTGGGCCCGGGAGATTCCTTGGGTATGGGCTTGGCGGCGTTGCTTTCCGGCGCGGCCCGCTACTGGGCCGTTGATGCGGTAAGATTTGTCAATCCCCGGAAAAACCTGGCGATCTTCGACGATCTGGTGGAACTGTTCCGGCAGCGGGCGGCCCTGCCCGGCGGCGCGGAATTTCCCGAGCTGAACCCGCCGGTAGCAAGTTGCGATTTTCCGGCGGACCTGCTGGATGAATCCCGACTGCGGGAAGCCCTCGCCCCGAACCGCCTTGCCTTAATCCGGAATGCCATCCTCAACCTTGAGCATGAAGGAGACTCGGTAATTCTTTATAAGGCTCCTTGGGCCGGCGGCGACTTCGGAGCCGGGCCGGCAGCGGATATGATTTACTCCCATGCGGTGATGGAGCATATCGACAACCTGCCGGATACCTACCGGGAAATGAGCCGCTGGTTGAAGCCGGGGGGATTTGTTTCCCATGAAATAGATTTCAAGTCCCATGGCTTGGCGGCTCGGTGGGACGGGCATCGGGCTTATTCCGACTTGACTTGGCGTTTGCTGCGCGGCCATCGCCCTTACCTGATAAACCGCGCGCCTTTGTCCACCCATTTGTCCCTGCTGCGGGAAAACGGCTTTGACCTGCGCGGCCGCCTAACTTCCGAAGCGGAACCGTCTGTAGCCCGCCGCCAACTGGCCGCCCGGTTTCGGGACTTGTCCGAGGAGGATAGAATTACGACCAGAGCATTTTTACAGGCGGTGAAACCGGTCGCGGCGGCTGCCGGCCACGGCCGCGCCGCCCGGGGAGCGCAGCGTGGCGGCGGCTAAACCGCATTTGGGCTTTGTGTTGCCCAGCCTGGCCGGCGGCGGCGCGGAACGGGTTATCCTGTCTCTGGCGGCCGCCCTGCTGGAACGGGGTTATCCCATTGACCTGGTCTTGGGCCGCTGTCGGGGGCCGTACCGCGCCGAAATTCCCCGGGATTTGCCGCTATACTATACCCGCCTTTGGGATTCGGACCGGGATTTATTGCGCTACTGCCGGGAGCAGGGCATTGCGGCCCGGGGGATGACCATTAACCCGTTGGCGGCGGCCCAAGCCTGGCAATCCTTGCGCCGGCGACGGTGGGGCGCAGCGGTCCGTCCCAAGGTCGCCCTGTTTGCCCATTTGATTGCCGGCTATATTCGGCGGGAACGCCCCCGGTTGTTGCTTTCCGCTTTGCCCGATGCCGATGCGGCGACCCTGTACGCCGCCGCCTTGACCGGCCATTCCCTGCCGGTGGTTATTGCCTTGCACGCTAATGTGATACAATATCCCAGCCGCCATCAGGAAATGGCCCAAGCCCTCTATGCCCGGGCCGACCGGATAGTGGCCTGCTCCCGGGGGGCCGCGGCCGAAGTGCAGCGGTTGGCCGGCGTCAAGGATGAAAAGTTGCATACCATCTATAACCCGGTAGCGGCCGACCGGCTGCGGCTGAGGGCGCAGGAGGATGTAAGGGATCCCTGGTTTCAGCCGGGAGCGCCGCCGGTTATCCTGAGCATTGGCCGGGAGTCGCCGGAAAAAGACCCCGCTACCCTGGTAGCGGCCTTTGGCCTGATGCGGCGGCAGCGGGCGGCCCGGCTGGTATTTATGGGCCGCTTTTCGGAATCCTACCGGGCCGGCCTGCAAGCCCAGGCGCGGGATTGCGGCGTGGCCGGGGACTTGAAGTTTCTGGATTTTGACGAAAACCCTTTCCGCTACCTCCGCCGGGCCGCCCTGTTGGCCCTTTCCTCCCGGAGCGAGGCTCTGCCGATGACGCTGCTCGAGGCCCTGGCTTGCGGAGCGCCGGTGGTCAGCACCGATACCCCCTACGGACCGCGGGAAATTCTGGAGGACGGCCGCTGGGGCAAATTGACGCCGGTGGGCGATGCCCCGGCCTTGGCGGCGGCGCTGTTGGCAACTCTGGAGGGCGACCACCCCCCGGCGGCGGCTTTGCAGAGCCGGGCCGCCGACTTTTCCCCGGAACGGGCGGCCGATGCCTACGCCGCCCTCTTTGACCAGGTAGCCGGCTCGGTTTCCTCTCCGGATCCGATAGCGGCGGCAAGGACGGCGGTTTAATGGGCGGGCTTTCCAATACGCGGGTTGAGCGGCTGACCGGGCTGATTTTTGCCCTGCTGTTGGCGGCGGTTTTTGCCCAGCTCTGGCTTTCCAGCGCGCCCCTGCCCTGGGGCGGGCCTAATGTAATGCTGGCCGGCGCGGCCGTGCTGCTATCCCTGGTCTATATCCCGCTGCGGCTGGCGGCCCGGAATCCCTTGACGGCCGGCGTTGCCCTGTTCCGGGATTTGCGCCCCCTGTTGCCCACCCTGGCGGTGTCGGCGCTGTTGACCCTGTGGGCTTTCCTGATCCACCGGTTCAGCAACAACCTGGAAGGGGTGCGGCTGGCCCAGATGATCCTGGGCGTCGGCGTCCTCCTGGCAATGTACCTGGCGGTAGAACGGGCCTCGCGAGCGCGCATAATCGTTCTGGCGCTGATTGCCGCTACCTCTGTATCCGCTCTGTTCGGCTTGGCCGTGGTCTGGATTGGCGATCCCTTTTTGACCCTCTGGCTGCAATTTTCCTCGGTGCGGGATGTTGACCTGGAAACGATTTTGACCTACGGCCGCACCGCCGGCCTGGCCGCCCACGCCGCCTCTTTCAGCTATCAGTTGGCCGCCGCCGTGCCCCTGGCCTTTGCCGCCATCCTCTACTACACCCCCTTTCCGCCGGGCCGCCGGGCTACGGCTTACAACCTGGCAATGTTCCTGATGCTGGCGGTGTTGACCACGGCGTTGGTGGTCAACGGCACCCGGGCCGCGATGCTGGGCGCCCTGGTAGCCTTTGCTATCATTGCCGCGCCGGCCCTGCGTTTGCCTTACTTGAAACGGCGGCTGGCTTACACCGTCCCGGCCCTGGCAATCTGGCTGCTGGCTTTTTTCAATCCGACTTTCACCGTCGGCAACCTGGTCGGCGAAGTGGCGGCCACCACCGGGCAGGACGGCAGCTATGGCTTGGTCCGCAGCCGTTCCGATTTTGACGGCTTGGTGGTGGGCTTGGACGGATTGGATGGCCGCAACCACCGCCCGGTCAGCGGCCATCGGGTCGAGGGCGTCGTTGCCGGGCAGGAATATGCGGCCCAAGTGCGCGCCCGCAATGTCCACGGGGAGTTCTGGCAGGGCAATCAAGTAACCGCTACCGGAGAGGCCGATGGCACTTTTCTGCTTACCTGGTACACCCCGGAAGTGCTGAACCTCGGCAGCTACCAATTGCGGGTAAAGCCGCGCGGCGATCGCCGCTGGCAGCCCTGGCGGGATTTCAGTCCCCGCAGCTACGGCAATGTCCTGCCGCCCATCAAACTGCTGGCTCCCGGCCAGGATACGCCGGAGGAAGGCCGGCGGGTGTTGCGGCACGGGGTCGAGAACCTGCTGCCCGGAGTGGATTATGTGGCGCAGCTGCGGGCGCGGAGCAACAATCAGTATAGCGATGCCGCCCCCGGCGTAGTGCTGCGGGCCTCGCCGCAGGGCCGCCTGGCCTTGTCCTGGCGGGAACCGGTTGCCGCCGGCCGCATCAGCGGCTATCAGTACCGCTTGCAGCAGCGGGACTTGGGCCAGTGGTCGGCATGGCAGGATGTGGCCGCCGGGGGACAGGTCAACTGGGCCGACTTTGCCAATCTGACCGGCAGCCTGGAGGGGTTGACCGACACCCGCGCCGGCCCGGTCATCGGCCATTTTTTTGAGGGGGTCAGTTTCCGCTACAATTACTTGGCTCAGCTGCGGCCGCGCATCGGCGAAAGTTTCGGCGCGGCCAGCGAGGAAGTGGTAGTGCGCCCCTGGCAGACCGGCCAATTTGTCTTGACCTGGCGCGCCTCTCCGGATCCGACCATCACCGGCTATCAGTACCGGTTTCGGCGCTTTTCCGTAGAGGAATGGCTGCCCTGGCGGGATTTTACGCCGACTTTGAGCAGCGCCGGCCCGGTTTTGACCGCCGTAGCCGGAAACCGCCCCGAGGTGGTTGCCATTGACAACCGCCCGGTGCTGCGCCATTCTCAAGAGGATTTCATTCCCGGCTTGGAATATAAAATTCAGCTGCGGGCGCGCAATCAGTACGGCTATGGGCGGCCCAGCAACGAGGTTATCGTTACCGCCGCCACCGATGGCGCCCTGACCCTGGCCTGGCAGCAACCGGCCAATCCGGCCGCTGTCACCGGCTATCAATTCCGCCACTGGACGCCGGTTAATTTGCGCTGGCAACCCTGGCAGGATTTCGCTCCGGCAAGCCCGGAATTGGGGGTTCCCGGGGGGGGGGTGCTGGTGCAAGGGCCGGAATCGGCGGTTTCGAGCTCGGTTGCATCTAGGGAAGGGCCGGCGGACGAAGGGCCGGCGGACGAAGGGCCGGCGGACGAAGGGCCGGCGGACGAAGGGCCGGCGGACGAAGGGCCGGCGGACGAAGGGCCGGCGGACGAAGGGCCGGCGGACGAAGGGCCGGCGGACGAAGGGCCGGCGGACGAAGGGCCGGCGGACGAAGGGCCGGCGGACGAAGGGCCGGCGGACGAAGGGCCGGCGGACGAAGGGCCGGCGGACGAAGGGCCGGCGGACGAAGGGCCGGCGGACGAAGGGCCGGCGGACGAAGGGCCGGCGGACGAAGGGCCGGCGGACGAAGGGCCGGCGGACGAAGGGCCGGCGGACGAAGGGCCGGCGGACGAAGGGCCGGCGGACGAAGGGCCGGCGGACGAAGGGCCGGCGGACGAAGGGCCGGCGGACGAAGGGCCGGCGGACGAAGGGCCGGCGGACGAAGGGCCGGCGGACGAAGGGCCGGCGGACGAAGGGCCGGCGGACGAAGGGCCGGCGGACGAAGGGCCGGCGGACGAAGGGCCGGCGGACGAAGGGCCGGCGGACGAAGGGCCGGCGGACGAAGGGCCGGCGGACGAAGGGCCGGCGGACGAAGGGCCGGCGGACGAAGGGCCGGCGGACGAAGGGCCGGCGGACGAAGGGCCGGCGGACGAAGGGCCGGCGGACGAAGGGCCGGCGGACGAAGGGCCGGCCTTGGCCGTCCCGGATTCCGTGGCAGCCCGCCTGGAGGCCGCCCGGGTGGCCCGGGACCTGGCCGCCGCCGAAACGGAAACCACTACCGGCAGCCGCCTGTTTTTCGTTTCCTCCTGGTGGGTGCAACTCCGTACCTGCCAGGTCATCGCCGCCTGGCGCTACTTTGTGGAAAATCCCTTTGGCACCGGCATCTATTCCCCGGATCGTTCCCATATCTGCGCCGAGGTGGAGCCGGTAATGGCCGAACATCTGTTGCGCCATTGGCCGCATAACCAGTTCCTGCATATCCTGGTGATTTACGGCTTTCCCGGCCTGATTTTGCTGACCCTGTTCTATCTGCTGGTCTTGCGCGCCCTCTATCCCACGATCCGGGCCATTATCGCCGCGGGGGATAGCGGGCTGCATTTCCTGGGCGTGGCCGTGCTGGGGGCTTTTGTCGCCTACACCATTACCAGCCTGTTGACCCCCCTGGGGCCGTTTATCATCGACTGGGGCCATTTCTTTGTCCTGGGGCTGATTTTCAGCTTGCAGCGCATTACGGCGGGACAGCCGGATAGAGTGGCTCCCGACCCGGCGGCCCCCCACTATGCTGGGACGCCGGAAGGAGGGGCGGCATCTTGAGCGAATGGCCGTCGGACGGGAGGGCGGCCGGCCGGGAGCCGGAGCCGCCCATAAGGGTGTTGCTGGCCTCCGCCTTGCCGCCGCCGCCGGGGGGGATGGCGACCTGGACGCAGCTGCTGTGTCAGCGCGGCCTGCCGGCCCCTTTCGAGGTGGAGTTGGTGAATACCCGGGTATTCCGCCACAGCCAGTTCACGCCGCCCAAACCCGGCCCCAAGGAGCTGAAGCGCAACTTTTACATCCTGCGGCAAATCCGCCGCAAGTTGGGTTCGGGTCAGTTTTCGTTGCTCCATCTGAACTGCGGCCTTACCCTGGTCGGCGTGCCGCGCAACCTGGCCTCGGCCCGCTTGGCTCGCCGCGCCGGGATTCCCTATATCGTCCATCTGCATGGCACCTTTCGCGTCCCCAAGGGCGGCAGTCCCACCGACCGCTTTTACCGCTGGGCTTACAGCGCCATCTTTAAGGATGCGGCCTGGATCCTGGCCCTGGGGCAGCCCAGCTACCGGGCGGTGCTGGAATTGGGCGACTTCGCCGCCAAAACTACGCCCCTGCTGCCCAACTTCGTGGATTGCGCCGCCCTTCCCGAGGGGCCGGCCGATTCCCCCTCGACCGACGGTTTGCGGGTTCTTTTCACCGGGGCCCTGATTGAGGAAAAGGGCTGCCATACCATCGTCGAAATTGCCCGCCGCCTGCCGCACTCCCGCTTTCAACTGGTAGGCGATGGCACGGTCAAATCCCGGGCCAACCTATTGCGCCTGATTGCCGCTAATGGCTTGTCGGAACGGGTGCAGGTGCAGGGGCCGCTGTCCAATGGGGAAGTGCTGGAGCTACTGGGCCGGAACGACCTCTTTCTCTTTCCCTCAAAGCTGAAATACGAGGGTTTCCCGGTCAGCGTAGCCGAGGCAATGGCCGCCGGCCTGCCGGTAGTGGCCTCGCCGGTAGGCGCTTTGCCGGAGATGATTGATGTCCCGGCCGGCGGTTTTCTGGCCGCCCCGGAGGATGTGGACGGCTATGTGGCGGCCTTGGAACGGCTGACCCGGGAGCCGGCCCTGCGCCAAAAAATGGGCCAGCACAACCGCCAAAAAGCCCGGCGGGAATACGATTACGCGGTAGTAACGCGGCAACTCTGCGAAATCTACGCTAAAGTCGCCGGCCGGGGGTGAGGGCGGGCATCGAATCAGGCTTGATTTCAACCGGTCTTTCCGCCCATCCTTCAACGAGTTCAGGATGAGCGGAAAGTTGCGCCGCAACCGGCAACAAGGCAATGGCCTATCCCGTTTTTCCGCCTATCCTTCAACAAGTTCAGGATGAGCGGAAAAACGGGATAGGCCGAAAGTCAACATAACGCGCATTATTTTTATGTTGGCAATTGGTATCCCTGTGGTATAATGCCCCCTAATCTGCGTATAACGGCCCCGGGGCAATGAAAATCACCATCGTAACGCCGGTGTTTAATGATGTGCGGGTCGGGCGCGCCTTGGACTCCATTCTGGCCCAGCAGCCCCGCCACGAACTGGAGTTAGTGGTGATTGACGCCGGTTCCCGGGACGGCACTCTGGAAATCCTGGAAACCTATCGGGATCGCCTGGCCGTTTTCATCAGCGAGCCGGATGCGGGCATCTTTGACGGCATGAACAAGGGCATCCGCCACGCCACCGGCGATATAGTGGGCATTCTCAACGCCGATGACTGCTACAGCGACCCGCTGGTCTTGCGGGATGTGGCCGCCGTGTTTAATGCCGATGCCGGCGTGGATGCCTGCTATGGCGATTTGGCTTACACCAACCCGGCTGGCCGGGTGGTGCGCTACTGGAAAGCCGGGGAAAGCTGCGGCCGCCGCTGGCGGCTGGGCTGGATGCCGCCGCATCCCACCTTTTTTGTGCGGCGGAGGGTGTACGAGCGTTACGGCCTGTTCGACCTGCAATATCCCATCGCCGCCGACTATGAACTGATGCTGCGCCTGATGTTCCGTCATCAAATCCAGGTGCGGTATCTGAACCGGGCCGTGGTGAATATGGCCCCCGGCGGGGCTTCGACCCGAAACATCAAAAGCATCGTCAAGGCCAATCTGGAAGTGGGCCGGGCCGGGCGCAACAACGGCTTGGGTTGGGGAATGTTTCTGGCCCCCGGCCTCAAGCCGGCGCGCAAGCTGCTGCAACTGGCCCCCTTCCGCCGCCAGCCTTGACCCAGGAGGACACGATCTTGAATATCCTGGTTGCCGGAGCCGGCGGCTTTATCGGCCATCATCTGGTAGCGCGCCTGACCGCCGAAGGGCATCAGGTGCGCGGCGTGGACAGCAAACGGCCCGAGTTCGCGCCCAGCCCCGCCGCCGAGTTCCTTATTGCCGACCTGCGGGACTACGACAGCTGCCGCCAAGCCGTCGCCGATATGGACGATGTGTACCAGCTGGCCGCCGATATGGGCGGCATCGGCTACATCACCGCCAACCTGGCCACCCTGTCCCGCAACAACATCCTGATTAACAGCAATATGCTGGAAGCCGCCCGCTTGGCCGGCGTCCGCCGCTACCTTTACAGCAGTTCCGCCTGCGTCTATCCCATCTTTCGCCAGCAGGAGGCCGCCGTTACCGCCCTGCGCGAGGATATGGCCATCCCGGCCGACCCGGAACAGGGCTACGGCTGGGAAAAGCTGTTCGCCGAGCGGCTGACCGCCTATTATCATCAGGATTGGGGTCTGGATGTGCGGATTGTCCGCTTTCATAACATCTACGGCCCCCTGGGGGCGTATGCGGGCGGCAAGGAAAAGGCCCCGGCGGCCCTGTGCCGCAAGGTGTTCCAAGCGGCGGAGGGCGATGCCATTGAGATTTGGGGCGACGGCCGCCAGACCCGCAGTTTCTGCTACATCGACGACTGTGTCGAAGGGATGCGGCGCATTATGGAATCGGGCTGCACTCAGCCCCTGAACCTGGGGACGGAGGAACTGATTACCGTGGATCAGCTGGTGGACGCGGTATGCGCCGCCGCCGGCAAGGACCTGCGCCGCCGCTACGATTTGACCAAGCCGCAGGGGGTGCGCGGCCGCAACAGCGACAATACTTTGTTGCAGGAAGTCACCGGCTGGCAGCCGGCCACCGGCATCCGCGCCGGCATCCAACCCACCTACGATTGGATTGCCGGGGAACTGGCAAAGCAAGGGGCGGCCGCCGCCCGCTTGACCCCGGCCGGGGCCGCCGGGCCGGCCCACCGGCCCTAGGCCAATCGGGGGACTGCGGGGAGGGGGCGGTTCCATCGCCGCGCTACTATAGAGCGGCGATATTTCCCTATCCAAGCCAGGAGTTGACTCTAATGACCCTACCCCAGGATGTAACCGGGAATCCCCGGTGGCAGTTGGCCCGGGAAATCGTAGCCCAACTGCGGGAATTGCCGGCGGATATTGCCGAAGCCGAAGTAGAGAACCGGCTGCGGAATATCTTGGGCTATCTCTTTCCGGAGCTGAAATACCCGGAAATCGCGGCCCAATATCCCTCGGGCAACGGGCCGATTGATGTATATTGCCGCAATGCGGTCTTTGAGACCAAGCGGCAAGGCCGGAAGGAGGATGCCCGCCCCAAGCGCGATGGCACCACCGAAACCCCGGAGGAACAGGCTGTCCGCTATCTAAATGCCTTGAGCGACCGGCCCAGCCTGTTTGACCAGGAGCAAATCGGCTGGCGGGCCGGCATCACCGACGGCAAAGCATGGAGTTTTTACGATTACCGCCGGGATGCGGAACCGCCCTTGACCCTGCTGCGGGAAATGCGGTTGCAGACGGTCGAAGACGATGACCACCTGCTGGCGTATCTGTACGATTTCGTCAATCGCACGGCCAAAATATCGCCGCCTACCGACAATGTGCAATGGACGGACGCCATAGCCCAGCCGTTCATTGACCTGGCGGCGGGCTATGAAAAGGCCGCGGCTTATGCCGTCAAGAGTGCCCTTTGGCGGGATTTGCTGCGCGGGGCTTTCTTGACGCCGCCGGATGACGCCGCCGCCGAGCGGGATTTATTCGCCCGCCATACGATGCTGGTAGTAACCGCCCGGGCCGTGGCCGAAACCCTGCAACAGGGCGGGCAGCCGACGACCGACCGGGATGACCTGCGCCGCCGGTTGACCTACGGCTTTGCCGCTTGGCTCCTGGACGCCGCCGATACTGAGGGCGAGCAGGTTCTGGACGACTTGACCGCCGAAGTGAACCGCTACGATTGGAGCGTGGCCGGGCGGGATACCCTGAAAGATTTGTACCACGCCGTCATCCCCCGCAGCATCCGCCACGATTTCGGAGAGTATTACACCCCGGACTGGCTGGCCCGGGCGGTGTGCGAGGAAGTGATGGATGCCGACTGGCGGCGGGAAGTTATCGATCTGGCCCTGGCCAATCAGCTTAACGGCCCGGTAGTTCTCGATCCGGCCTGCGGCTCCGGCACTTTCCTGTACCACGCTGTCCAACTGCTGCTGGCCACCGCCGCCCAACACCCGGAACTGATTGACAGCCCGGTGGGGCAGGTGGAAGTCGTCAACGAACTGGTCGGCGGAATGGATTTGCACCCGGTAGCGGTCGAGTTGTCCAAGACCACCAAGATCGCCGCCTTTTCCGAATTGGCGTCTTTGGTCAATACGGAAAACGCCGCCATTTCCATCTACTTGGGCGACAGCCTCCAGTGGGAATCCCGGCGGCAGCACGCGGAAATCGCTTTTGACGACCGGGTAACGATCAATACCGACGACCCGGCGGCCCCCTTGTCCTTGCCCCGCTCTTTCCTGCTCAGCAGCCGGTTTGAGCAGTACCTCAACCTCATATTCGACTACACCAAAATCCCTTACCACGACCGGCTCGAGACCGAGCTTATGGCGGTGCTGGCTTTGCCCTCGGCGGCCGAGCAGGCGGCGGTGCTGAACCTTTATCGCCGCCTGCGGCAGTATGTGGCTGAGGAACGCAACCACGTCTGGCACTGGTACATCGCCAACTTGTCCCAGCCCACCCGGTTAATGGAAAACCCGCCCAGCCGCTTGGTAGGCAACCCGCCCTGGGTAGTCTATAACGCAATGTCCCACAACCCGGAACGGCAGGATGCCTTTCGTCATCACGCCAATCAGCGCGGCGTATGGGCCGGGGCGCACTTGGCGACGCAGAACGATTTGGCGGCTACTTTTGTCGCTACTTGCGTGGACTATTACCTGAAACCGGGCGGCAAGTTCGGCTTTGTGCTGCCTTACGCCGCCCTGCGCGGCCGCCATTGGGCTCCTTTCCGTACCGGCGACTGGAGCCTGCCTGAATCCGCCGGACGGGGACGCACTTATGCCGACCTGAGTCCGGAGGCCTGGAACTTCTATGCCGGGGCGGTGCGTCCCTTTCCCTGGGCTAACTCCTCGGCGGTATTCGGGCGCAAGTTGGATACCGCTAACCCTGAGGTGAAAGTCAAGCCCGCGCCGCTGGCCGGGATCCAACGGGTCGGCAATACTGAAGCGGTAAGGCCGAGAATGTCCTGGGAGGAGGCCAAGCCGCTGCTCACCTTTGCCCGCCAGGAGCAGCAGCATACTGAAGCCAGCGAAGCCTATGCCGGGGTATTTCGCAACGGGGCTACCCTGTTTCCGCAGCCGCTGGTGGTATTCGAGCGGCCGGATGCCCGGATCCGAGGCCGGGTCCGTTTCAAGACCAATCCCGGCAAGGGTCGGTGGCAAGGCAAAGAACGCTCCAGCTATGTAGAGGAGCGGTTTGTCCGGCCGGCCCTCTTTTCCCGTTCGCTGCTGCCCTTTGGCACGGACGGCCATTCCTATATCATTGCGCCCTTTACCGCCGACGGCGCCGGTTTGACCGCTGAGCTCCCGCCGGAGGAGTCGGCCGCTGATTTCCGCCAGTATTGGAATCGGGTTGACCGGGAATGTCGGGACAATGGAACCGGCCGGCCGCCGATTACCCTGCTGGAGCGCATAGATTATCAGGGCAAACTGTCCGCGCAGCTGGGCAACAAGCAGCCGGGGAAAGTGGTCTATCAGCGGTCGGGAACTTGGCTGCAAGCCTGCGTTGTGCCGGTGGATATGATCGCTGACGGTACGCTGAACTGGTTTGCCAGCGACACGGAAAGCGAACTTCATTATCTGGCGGCGATTTTCAACGCCCCGGCCCTGGCAAGCTTTTTCCGGGATGTTTGCCGCGCCTCTGACCGGCACTTTCAGATGGGGCCGCTGGAAAACCTGCCCATTCCCGCCTTTGACGCTGGCAACGAACATCACGCCAACCTGGCGGCGCAGTCCCGGTTGGCCCATCAGCGGGTGGCGGCTTTAGTGGCGGAACAGGCGGCCGGCCGGCGGAAAATCAACCGCAATGATGTGCTGAGGGATGGGGTAATGCAGCCCCTCCTGACCAGCATTGACCAGGCGGTGCGGGCCATCCTGCCGGATTACTGTTCCTGATAGGGATGGGGTTTGGGGCCGCGCCCGGTTTCCCCATCCCCCCTCTTGCCCATGCCCTGCCTTATGGCCTCGGGTGTCCAGGCGCCGGGCAGGTTCAGTGTCCGCATGGGGTAGTTGATGACTATGCCCTCGGCCCGGAAGCGCTGATGCAGCCGCTGCATCAATGCCGAGCGCAAATCAAAGCTGGCAATCCGGTCTTGGGCCTGGACGAACAGGTAAAAGCTCACATTGGAAGCGTCAAAGTTCTCAAAGCCGAAATAAGCCCCGTACTCCTTTACCGCCCGGGGGTCGTTGTCCAGCAGGTCGGCCATCACTTCCTGACAGACCCGTTCCACCCGAAACAAATCGCTTTCGTAGCTGACCCCGCCGGTCAGATAGACATTGACCGCCGGAATCGGCCCCTGATAGTTGGTGATGATAGTTTCGGCAAAGCGGGAATTGGGTATCACCACCAGATTGTTGGTCCAGGTCCGCAGGCGGGTGCTGCGCCAGCTTACATCCTGCACATAGCCGGCAATGCCGTTGTCCAGCTCAATGTAATCCCCCGGATTGACCACCCCTTCGGTCATCACATAGGTGCCGGCAAAGAGGTTCGCCAAAGTCGGCTGCAAGGCCAGGGCCACCGCCAGGCCGCTCAAGCCCAACCCGGCAATCAGGGGACTGATGTTGATGCTCAGCAAATCCAGGGCCAGCAGGGCGCCCAGGCCGTAAATCAGGGCGATGGCAATGCGGCGCAGCAGGGGAATCAGCCGATCGTCCAGGCTGGTGGCGGTGCTGGGGGAGATGACTTCCACATACCACTGAAAGCTGTTGGACACGGCAAAGGAAACGCCGACCACCCCCAGGAAAACGGCGGCCACGCCGCCGGCCCGCTCCACCACATGGAGCTGGGTCGGCGACAGGTCAAAGGGCAGGACGATAGCCAAGTAAATCCCCAGCAGCAGGATGCCAAAGGACAGCGGCCGGTGAAAGGCCCGCACCAGCCGGGTATCCAGGTCCGTGGGCGTCCAGCGGGTGAACCGCAGCACGATGGGATAGATCAGTTTGTCAAAAATCCCGGCCAGGATTATCCCGCTCAGCAGGATAATTCCCGCGCCGGCCAGTTGCGCCCAGAGGCCGCTCAGTCCCCAAGGAGCCAGCAAATCCGCAATCAAAGGATGTTTCTCCGCCGCCAAGGATGCGCCGGCTTATTATACTGCCGGCCGGCTTGGCCTTGCTAATTCGGGGGTCATCGCCTATAGAAACCGTCATTCCCGCGCAAGCGGGAATCCAGAACGCCGTTACCCTAGGCCGCCGCATCCTTTGCAAGCAACCTCTGGATTCCCGCTTGCGCGGGAATGACGGTAGCGGGGTTGGTCAGGTGCAGGCAATGCCCGGTCTTGCTAATCCGGGCCCAATCCGGGCATTACCGTTCCCGCCGCCACGGATAGATAGGTAGCCCGGTCGCCGAAAAACGCCCTGACCGGCTCCAAGTCGGTAGTGGTAATCAGGGATTGGCCGTAGCCGGCGATTTTGGTCATTACCCGCCGTCGCCGGGCCGCGTCCATTTCCGACAGCACATCATCCAGCAATACTATCGGCTCCTCGGCCCGCACCGCCGCCAGATAGGAAACTTCGGCCAAGCGCAAAGTCAAGGCCAAAGTCCGGGCCTCGCCGCGGGAGGCAAAGCGGCTCATATCCACTCCGTCCACCCGCAGCTGAAAATCATCCCGTTGCGGCCCTATGGTGGTGCGGCCGGCCGCCCTTTCCTGCGGCCGCCGGGCCGCCAGCAATTCCCGGAAGTTAGTTTCCGCCGCCGCCAGAGCCGCGCCCGGAACTACGCTGGGATGGTATTCCAAGCGAAACTCCTGGCCGGGATTGCCCAATTCCCGATGGTGTTCCGCCCCAAAATCGGCCAGCAATTGCAGGGCCACGCGGCGCTGCCAGGTCAGGGCGGCCCCTTCCCGGGCCAGTTCCGCATCCCAATACTCCAGTTCCGCCGCGCCGGCCCGGCCCTCCCGCAGCAGATGCAGCAGCCGATTGCGCTGCTTGACCACCCGGTAGTAACGCTGGAGGGTTTTCAGATAGAGGGGATTGCCCTGGGATATAAGGATGTCGAGGTAGCGGCGGCGGCCGGCCGGCGGCCCCTGCACCAGTTCAATATCCTCGGCGCTGAACAGGACAGCGCCAATAACGCCCACCAAGTCAGCCGCCCGTTTCCGCACCCGATTGACCCTTATCTGTTTCTGCACGGCATAGCCCAGACTGCCGGGGCGGCCGGTCGATGCCGTTGCGGGCGCTGCCTCCGGCGGCGGAATAATTGCGCCGCCGCGCCGATCTGGCCGGTCGACGCACTGATAGCCCACATAAACCGACACCGGCGCCTCGCCCTGATCCAATACGCCGCCGACCAGGGCCGCCTCCCGATCCCGAGCCGCCGCAAAGTTGACCAGTTCCCGCTCATTTTCGGCCCGGAAAGAGCGGGCAATCGCCAGCAGATAGACGGCTTCCAGCAAAGTGGTCTTGCCCTGGGCATTGCCGCCATACAGAACTACCACGCCGGGCGGCAGTTCCAGATCCAGCTCCCGGAAGTTGCGAAAGTTGGTCAATGTCAGGCGCGTAAGGTAGGCCATCTTTGACCCTCTGCTGACCCGGGCCGGGCGGCTGTCTTTTGCCGGCTTCCGTTGAGAGAAAAGGAAAAAGGGGGAAAGGCAAAGGCTCAGTTCGGCGGCGGCGGCGCCGCCGGCCGGCACCCGGCGCACCAGCCGTAAAAGTCCACCCGCTGGGCGGATACCTGAAAATCCGATTCCCCATTGACCAGGTTCAGCAGCTCGGCCACCGTTTCCGCGCCGGCCGTGGCGTCCACGACCGAACTGCAACCGATGCACACCAGGTTGGCGTGGGGGGTCAGGTTGGCGTCATAGCGGGAAAACCGCTGAAAGGGCAGCTCGCGGACAACGCCGGCCGCCGCCAGCACATCCAGGGTGGAATAGACGGTGGCGATGGTTACATAGGGAAAGAAGTCCCGCACCCGTTCGTAAATATCCCGCACCGAGGGATGGTCGGCCGAGTTCACCACGACCTCGGCGATGGCCAGCCGCTGCGGCGTCAGGCGCAAGCCCAGGGGCCGCAGCCGGGCTACCAGTTCCGCTTGGGTAGTCAACGATCGTTCCCTCCCGGCCGGCGGCCGGCAGTGGCCCGCCGGCGGCGTCAAGCTATGGTTTCCCCACATTATACCATAGCCGGCGGGCGGGGATTGGTGACAAGGTTCCATCGCATACCTAAACCGTCATTGCTGGCCGCCCGTTTCAGGAACAGTAATCCGGCAGGATGGCCCGCACCGACTGGTCAATGGCAGACAAGAGTGGCTGCATTACCCCATCCCGCAGCACATCATTGCGGTTGATTTTCCGCCGGCCGGCCGTCTGTTCCGCCACCAACGCCGCCACCCGCTGGTGGGCCAACTGGGACTGCGCCGCCAGGTTGGCGTGCTGTTCATTGCCAGCGTCAAAGGCGGGAATGGGCAGGCTTTTGATGGGGCCGGTGTGAAAGTGCCGGTCGGAAGCCCGTCCCGCTTCGTGAAAGAAATCGGCTAAGGCCCGGGCGTTAAACACTGCGGCCAAGTAGTGCAACTCCTCTCCCCGGCCGGTGGAAAGCCAATACAAGGTAGAGTCAACTGCCGTTCCCGCCGGAATTACCGCCGAGGCCAACCAAGAACCGGCTTGCAGATAAACCACTGCCGGCTGGTCAATCTGCCTCAGCCGAGTCGACAATTTACCGAGATGGTCAACCACCAACGCCAAAGTAGCCGGAGATTTGGGCTTCTTGGTCTGGATGTAGTCGGCATTGGCCCGCGACCAGTAGAGGTTGAACTCCTGGACTCCCTCGCCCTGCGGCAACTCCCGCAATACCGCGGAACCGTCCTCGGAAAAGGGCGCAATGATGTTGAGGCGGCCGGTTACGCCAAAGGGGAGGATGTGCTTGGAGAACAAGGCCGGCTTGGCGAACCGCTCCTCAATCCGCCCTTGCCGTTCCAGGCCGTGCCAGTCGCCCTTGCCCCTTTCCGTGCGGAATCGCACCATCCCCAAAGCCCGTTCCGCGTTGGCCTCGTCAAACAAGACCAACGACTGAGGAACCAGGGTCGCGCCCTGCCGGAAAGTATCGGCATAAGCCGGGCTGGGCGCGGTGGGCCACTGCTTTTGCCCGGCAAAGGTCAGCAGCGGCTTGGCCTCCTCCCAGGACATTCGCGGCCTTACCGCTTCGGTATTGCCGACCTGTTGGATCCCGGCCAGCGGCGTCGGCTTGACTTTTGCCCCATTGCCGTCCGTATCCAACTTGCGCCCGAATACCGCCGAGGAGTTCGCCCAGGGAAAGGGGCGCACCGCCCCGGCAAAAAAGTTCCAAGCCTCCGGGCTCAGGTCGGCATAGGTGCGCCCCCGCCCGGCGGATTCCGGCAGGCTCCAGTCGCCGGTGCGGAAAGGACCCCAATGGCGGGCCCGCAGGGCGGCGTAGGGCAGCACAAAACCAAACTTGCCGCCGGGTTTCAGGTAATAGTCCACGCAGGTGGCGACAAAGGTCGCCGCCAAATCGTTCTGGGTCGCCAGGTTCGCCCCGGCCCATACGCCGCGCAAAAGGGCCTGCTCCCGGAACTTGTCCTGCCGGTCGGCGGCCATAGCGTTATAGACCACCCAGGGCGGATTGCCGACCAAGCGGCTGGGCGGATTAGCCATCAGACGGATGGGCTGCGCCAGGTTGGCGATGTACCAGTGCCAGATATGGTTGCGGCCGCTTTCAATATAGTCGCGCAAACGGCGGTACAATTCCAGAATAGCAGCCTGCTCCGCCGCTTGAGACATACCGAGCAAGGCGGTCAAGTCCGCTTCCAGACCGGGATAAGGCGGCCGCCCAGCATAGTCAAACACCTGGTTCAGCAGGGCGTCAAACCGGTCATTCAGGAGAAAGGCGCGGGGGAGGATGAGGGGGGCGTCCGGGGTATCCGTTTGGATGGCGATGCTGTCGTCCAGGGCGATGGGGGCGGTGAGGTAGCGGGATTCCCACTGGAGACTATCGCCCAGGTGCACGCTCGGCGCGTTTTCCGAATAGGCATAAGCGGCCCATTCGGAAAAGGCGGCGATTTTGGTGGTTTTCGCCAATTCGACGGCGACCGGGTGCAAATCTATCCCGGCCACCAAATCGTTGACGATTTCCACCTGAGTCTGCGGGCGGTCGGCCAATTCCGGGTGCTGGGCGGCGTCGGCCAGCAGCAGCTGGACAGCGTGGTACAGGAAAGTGCCGGAGCCGCAGGACGGATCCAGCACCGCCGGGCCGTTAAGCTGACCGGCTACGGCCATTGCAATGGTTTCCCGCCGCCAGTCGGCATCCATCACTTCCTCGCACACCGCCCGGGCCAGCCAATCGGGAGTGTAATACTCTCCGAAGTCGTGGCGGATGCTGCGGGGGATGATGGCGTGGTACAGGTCTTTCAAGGTATCCCGGCCGGCTACGCTCCAATCGTAGCGGTTCACTTCGGCGATCAGGTTGTCCAAAACCTGCTCTCCGGGGGCAACGGCATCATTCAGGAGCCAAGCGGCAAAGCCTTCCGTCAACTGGCGGCGCAAGGCGTCCCGGTCGACCGTCGGCGGCTCGCCCTGCCGCAGAGTTTCCGCCACGGCCCGGGCGGTTACTACCAGCATCGTATGGCGGGCGAACAAATCCCGCTCGGCGGCGGTGTCATCCGGCGGCGTCAGGAAAGCGCCGCGCAGCAAGTCCCGCCAAAGGGTGCGCTTGACCGCATAAGCCGGGATATTTTCATAGTCAGCCGCCAAGTCAATGAACGGCTGAGCCTGGTTGTCAGCCCAATCCTTGTTATCGGTAGGCGGGGCTATCTTGGCGGTGCGATTGACGAAATCGTACAGGTAAGCCAGCAGGCGGTCGTCATCCTCCGGCTCTTGCAACCGCATTTCCCGCAGCAGGGTCAAGGGCGGTTCGGTATCCCGCTGGTAATCGTAAAAACTCCACGCCTTGCCGTCGGTGATGCCGGCCCGCCAGCCGATTTGCTCCCGGTCAAACAAGCTGGGCCGGTTGCTCAAGGCGTTCAGATAGCGGACGGCCTGCTCCTCCGGAGTTTCGGTGGTACCATCGCGCTTGGGCCGAGCATCCTCTTTCCGGCCTTGCCGCTTGGTCTCGATGACCACATTGCGGCAATAGACATCAATCGGCCCGTTGCCCGAAGGGTATTGGGCCGCGATTTCCGGGTATTTCAGCTCCGGAAAGAGATACCCCAGGATATTCCGCAGCCGGTTTTCTACTTCGGCTTCGGCAATATCCGCCGGCAATTCCCGCAGTTGGGCCACGATTTCCCGGGCCAACTGCCACCGGGGTTCCCCGGTAACATCCTGCGAAAGGGTCATTAGGGTCAACTCCTTGCTTGGCAAAAATTAAGGGAATCCAAAATCCCTTGAAAAACCCCTTGCTATCCCGCCCCCGGCCGGTTATAATGGGTTGGTCAGTGGTTGACATCCCCTTTGGGGGCCTGTAGCTCAGGTGGTAAGAGCGCGGTCCTGATAAGACCGAGGTCGTTGGTTCGAGTCCATCCAGGCCCACCACAATTTTATCCCTTTTCAGTATCCTCAGTTTTCCTCTTTCCGCAGAAAGCAGTTGCCCATCGCCAAGCAGTCCAAGCCGGCCGCCCGGAAACAGCGCAGGGCATCCTGCGGCGTGCAGACAATCGGCTCCTCGTTGACATTAAAGCTGGTGTTGACGATGACCGGGCAGCCGGTCTGCGCGGCAAAGGCGGTCAGCAAGGCATGGTAGCGGGGATTGGTTTCGGGATGGACGGTCTGCACCCGGGCCGAATAATCCACATGGGTAACTGCCGGAATGTCGGAACGAATTTCCCGGACGCGGTCGACGCCGGCCAAGGCATTTCCCCCCTCCTTGCGCCGCTCCGCCTTGACGCCGGCCACCAGCAGCATATAGGGGCTGTCGGCGTCCAGGTCGAACCAGTCGGCGGCGGCGGAACGCAGCACGCTGGGGGCAAAGGGGCGGAAGGATTCCCGTTCCTTGACCTGCAAGTTGAGAGTTTGCTGGATGGTGGGGGAACGGGCGTCGGCCAGAATGGAACGACTGCCCAAGGCCCGCGGCCCGAACTCCATCCGCCCCTGAAACCAGCCCACCGCCTGCCCCTTAGCTAGAGCCGCGACGGTGGCCTCAATCAATTCCCGGTCGGACAGGACGGCGTAGCGGGTGCCGGCATCGTCTAACACGCGGCAGATTTCCTCGTGGCTGAACTCCGGGCCAAGATAGGCCCCGCCCATAGCATCCTGGCCGCTTTCCTCAACGATGGCGGGCCGGGGTTCGTCAAACAAGCCGTGGCTGGCGGCCAGAGCCGCGCCCAAAGCGCCGCCGGCATCTCCGGCGGCCGGCTGAATCCAAATATCCTTAAAGCGGCCGTCCCGCAGGATCTTGCCGTTGGCAACGCAGTTCAGGGCTACCCCGCCGGCCAGGCACAGATAAGGCAAGCCGGTTTCCTCACTCAGGGAACGGGTCAGCCGCAACACCGCCTCCTCCAACACGGTTTGAATCGAGGCGGCCAAGTCCATGTGCCGCTGTTCCAAAGGTTCCTCCGGCTGGCGGGGCGGGCCGCCGAACAGTTCCGCAAAGCGGCGGCCGGTCATTTTCAACCCGGTACAGTAGTCGAAATAGTCCAGGTTCAGCCGAAAGCTGCCATCGGCTTTCAAGTCCATCAGGTTTTCCAGAATGGCCGGGGCATACTGGGGCTGGCCGTAGGGAGCCAAGCCCATCAGCTTGTATTCCCCGGAATTGACGGCAAAGCCGGTGTAGTAGGTAAAAGCCGAATAGAGCAGGCCCAAGGAATGGGGGAAATGGATTTCCCGCAGCATTTCCAGCCGATTGCCTTGGCCGATGGCGGCGGAAGTGGTGGCCCATTCCCCCACGCCGTCCATAGTCAAAACCACCGCCGCGGGAAAGGGCGACGGGTAAAAGGCGCTGGCGGCGTGGGACTGGTGATGTTCGGTAAAGAGCAGTTTGCCGTTCCAGTCCACCGCCGGGTCCAGGGCTTTCAGCCGGCGGCGCAGCAGGTCCTTCTGAAAGAGTTTTTCTTTGACCCACAGCGGGATCGCCATACTGAACGAGCGGAATCCCCGGGGGGCCATAGCCACATAGGTTTCCAGCAGGCGCTCGAACTTGAGAAAGGGCTTGTCGTAAAAGACCACCCGGTCGAGGTCGGCCGGGGTCATGCCGCCGGCTTGCAGGCAGTAGTCGATGGCGTGCTGCGGATAGCCGGCGTCATTCTTTTTGCGGGTAAAGCGTTCCTCCTGGGCGGCCGCCACGATGCGCCCGTCCACCACCAGGGCGGCGGCGCTGTCGTGATAAAAGGCCGACAAGCCGAGGATCCGCATCGCTAAAAGATGGTGTAGATGAAAGGCGCGGCCGCGGTGTTGCTCACCGTCCACACCAAACCACCCAGGACCAAGGCCATCACGATGACCGGCAGCAGCCAGAATTTTTTGCGGGCCCGCATAAAGGCCCAGAACTCGGCGAGAAAGGTCAGCACTTCAGCAACCTCAGAATTGGTTTCGCATGGTTTCGGGCTCCGGCCCGGGCGGATCCCGGGGCAGCCAGTAGCTGGCGGCCTCCCGGTCGTAGCGCAAGCGCAGCAGGTCTTTGCCCAAGGCCCGCATTATCAAGCCGGTAGGCAATACTACGCCATAGAACAGCACGGCCATCACCAGGAAAGCGATGATGCGGTTCAGAATCAGCCGCACCCTCTGCCAAACCCGGTGCAGCGGCCCCAACAACCCCGGCTTGACCAACGCCGGCAGCAGGAAGGCGGCGGCGATGACGGCAAAGTACCACCACCAATCCTTGTCCCGGACGAACAGGTGCAGCAGGGCAATCACGGTGAACACGGCGGCAAAAATGAGGCCGAAAACCCGGTTGGAGGTTTCGGGCAAGGGCGCGCCGCTGCTCAGCCGCTCATGGGTATGCGCCGGTTCAGCCATATCGGAAAGTCCGCCCTAAAGTCCCCTATGGGATGATGTCCCCATTATAGCACATTGGGATTGGTTGGGATGGCGTATTTGGAGGGCGATTTCACATAAAACCGTCATTCCCGAGTTTCCCTACCGTCCGTCCTACCCGCCGCACCTACCGTCATTCCCGCGTAAGCGGGAATCCAGAAAAGCCGAATGGGTAATAGGCCGGTCTTTGGCAATACCGTCGGGATTCCCGCTTACGCGGGAATGACGGTGGGGGTACCTTGTATATATAATTATCTTGGCGTAATCCGATTGTAACCAAGCGGCAACAAAGGTTTAATAAAAGGGCGGTAAAATAGCCTTAATTCGGTTCCAAGGGAATCAGGAAAAATCGGGGGTGATTTGCGGATGATGCTGCCATTGCCGTTGCCGTCGCGCCGGGAAACGGCTTACAACGAATGTCTCGAAGGGGAAAGCCGGGCGCGGCCTCCCTATGCGGCGGCCTTGGCCGCTTGCGAAAACCTGGGCGCGGCCGAGCTGAGCCAGCGCTGGCGGCAGGCCAAGCGGACGGCGGCCCTGGACGCCTTTTCCTTTCTGCTGGATCCTAAAACCTTTCGCACCATCCCTACCGACTGGATCCCCCGCATCATTCCGCAGGAGGAGTGGGCCGTCATCGGCGCCGGGGTGGAGCAGCGGCTCAAGGCCCTGAACCGCTTTCTGCTGGAGCTGTATAACGGCCGCCAAACCATCGTCCCGGAGGATGTAATCTACTCCTGCCAGTATTTCTATCCGGAGTATCAGGGTTTCCGGCCGGCTAAGGACATCTTTGTCCACATTTACGGCATTGACTTGGTGCATCTGGCCGACGGGCGGTATGTTATTCTGGAGGACAACCTGCGAATTCCCTCGGGCATTTCCTACCAGCTGAAAGCGGCGGAAATAACCCAGCGGGTACTGCCGGAACTGGCGGCGGCCTATGATATTTTGCCGTACGACATCCAGGCGACTTATCGGGACTTGTTCACTTCCCTGAGCGAGCGGGAAAATCCGGTTTGCGTGCTGCTGACCGACAGCAAGTTCGGGGCCGCCTTTTTCGAGCATCGCTACCTGAGCGAGCTGCTGGGTATCCCCTTGGTCGAGGGATCTGACCTGTATATCGGCTACGATGGGCGGGTGATGGTCAAGGGGCTGGACGGCGATAGGGCGGTGGATTTAATCTATCGCCGGGTGGAGGATCTGGAAATTTTCGTTCCCGGTTTGACCGATGCCTACTTGCAGGGCCAGGTTATTCTGGTCAACGGGATGGGTACCAGCGCGGCCGATGACAAACTGGTCTTTAAGTGGGTGCCGGAAATGATCCGGCATTACCTGGGGGAGGAGCCGATTCTGGAGCAGGCGGTAAGCTACGATTTGCAGGATGCCGGCAGCCGCCGCTATGTGCTGGACAACCTGGAGAAACTGGTGGTGAAAACCCGTCAGGGCTACGGGGGCATCGGCGTGTATATTATGCCCGACCTGGACGGCAACTATCGCAACAACCTGGCCCGCAATATAATCGAACAGCCCCGGGCCTACATTGCCCAGGAAACCCTGGACTTTTCCCGTCATCTGATTTTTGACGAGCAAAGCGGCGGGTTTGAGGAGCGGTACATTGACCTGCGGGTGTTCGCCGTCCAGAAT
Organism: Dehalococcoidia bacterium; assembly: GCA_965203435.1. GTDB lineage: Bacteria > Chloroflexota > Dehalococcoidia > Lucifugimonadales > UBA3495 > CBDBCU01. The sequence goes on from CBDBCU010000001.1 coordinate 72,527, forward strand.
GGACGGGGCGAGGCTCAGGCTTTTCCCGGCGGTTTGACCCGGGTCTCCCGGGCCAACAGCCGCATCACCAACAACTCATCGGGTGGGTTATGCAAGCCGACATGGGTGGTCCGCTGAGGGATGGCGGGGCCGTGGCCAGCTATGCCTACGCGGCCCGCTACCACTATACCGAGGTAGTGGTGCAGAACGACAACTTTCTGCGGCTGTCGGCCTGCGCCGACGCTTATCAGACGCCGCTCCGGACCGACCTGATGACCACGCCGAGCAGCCGCCCGGTGCAGTTCAAGGATGCCTATGGCAATCCGACCTACCGGGTACGCGTAACCGCCCCGCATCAGGAATTGACCATCCTGGCTATCGGGGCGGTGCGAATTGCCCGGCCGCCCACGGCCCCGCCGGAAGTAGCCCTGCGCCTTTTGGAGTACGACTTGGCGGCGGCGGAATTTCTGACCCCCACGCCGCTAGTGGATCCGGAACGGCTGGGCGCTATGGCCCGGGAAATTCAGGGGGATGCCGCCGGCTTGATGGAATCCGTGGCCCGGGTAGTGGATTGGGTCTATCAAAACATCCGTTATGTGCCGGCCCGCACCACGGTAGCCACCACCGCCAGCCAGGTTCTGGCCGCCGGAGTGGGGGTATGTCAGGATATGGCGCACCTGGCCCTGGGGCTGCTCAAGGCTTTGGGTATCCCCACCCGCTATGTCAGCGGCCTGCTGGCTACCCAGGTCGGGGAAACCCACGCCTGGGTGGAGTTTCTGCATCCCCAACTGGGTTGGCTGCCGGCGGATCCGACCCGGGGGCAGGCCCTGGTCTGGGGCGGCGATCTGGTCAAGTTTGCCGTCGGCCGGGACTATACCCAAGCCGCCCCGGTAGAGGGTTCTTTTATCTCCCGGGGTTCCGGCTGGTTGGCCGGAGTGCAGGCGCAAGTTCATCTGGAGGGGGATGGCTTGTCCTTTGACGATGCCCTCAGCCTGATTGACCCGGCTTATGCCGGTTAAGGAGACGCCGCTATGGTGGATTTAAGGGAACCCCGGTCTTTGGCGGTGCAGCCGGATCGCTGGCTGACCGATTCCCGGGTGTATAACCTGCTCTGGCTGGGCCGCTGGCTGGAACGGGCGGAAAGCGTTTCCCGGTCGGTGAACGGGGCGGCCCGGCGGGCCTTGGCGGCCGACGGTGAAAGCGCGGAATTTGCCGCCGGCCTGGGCCGCGTTGCCGATACCCTGGGCATAGCCCTGCCCGATCCGGCCACCGCCGCCGGGGAAATCCTGCTGCGCCATCCGGCCTCGGCGCCCCTGCAATGCCTGGTCAAGGCCCGGATGAATGCCACCCAAGTGGCCCCGGTAGAACTGATGCGGGCCATCGCCGCGGTGATTATGGATTTGGAGGAACTGGAGGACGCCGTCCTCAGCACGCCGCAGCAGGTAAGGGATGTTACCGATAGCATCGCCGCCGGGCTGTCCAACATCTACCAAGCCATCGAAGACCGCTGGTTTGGGCGGGAATCCCTGTCTGAGGAGGAGGCTTTCCGCCGGTTCGTGCAGTAAAGGCGGTTCTCTGCTCGCGCCCCTTGTCATCCTTCAACAAGTTCAGGGTGAGCGGAAAAATTGGCAGTTCAGGATGGGCGGGAAGCGGCTAGGGGGTGTTCCCGCCAACGCCGAGTTGCTTGGAAATAGGTTGGAAAGTAGCGACCAATCTACGAATATGTCATTCCGAGCGTAGCCGAGGAATCTAAAAGTCTTGAGAGGAATCCGGTGCAGGCATTTTGGATTCCTCGGCTACGCTCGGAATGACATATTTAACAAATTCAAGATGGGCGGGAATTGCTGAAAGCGCCCGGCTCTTTGACGGGCGGCGGCGGGCGGATTTTATGCCGGCTTACCAGTTTGATGCGACTTTGGAAAGGCCCGAGTTGCGGGGGGCGTGGACTTTTATCCGCGCGCCTTTCGGCGTGGAAAAAGAGTTTGGCGTCAAGGGGCGGGTGGCAGTGCAAGGCGCGATTAACGGCATCCCTTTCCGGTCGTCTCTGCTGCCGCAGGGCGGCGGGGAACATATCCTGGTGGTGAACAAGGAACTGCGCGACCGGGCCGGCGTCACCGCCGGGGATACCGCCCGTTTTGTCCTGGAACGGGATGATGCGCCCCGGGCAGTGGATTTGCCGCCGGAACTGGCGCAAGCCTTGGCCGCCAACGCCGCGGCCCAATCCCTCTTTGCCCGCCTTTCCTATTCCCATCAGAAAGAGTATGCCGACTATGTGGCGGCGGCCAAGCGGCCGGAAACCCGGCAGCGGCGGGCGGCCAATGCGGTGGACTTGCTGTTGGAAGCGGAAGCCAAGGGCTTGACGCCCCGCTATCGCCGTTCCCGCAGTTGACTGCTGAAACCCTGATCCCGGCGGGGCCGGGATGCCAACATTCCGCTCATCCTGAACTGGTTGAAGGATGGCCCGATTGCTTGGCCGGGTTTGTTTTTACTGAGGAAAACGCCGGGCAAGAAATGGCCGGGTGTTTCCTTATCCCCTATCCGCTGTTTCCCGGAAAGAACTAATCCGGGCGCAAAGGACTTAAATGGCCCCCTTGACGGCGCGGATTAAGGCGGCGCTGCCCCCAATGCCTACCTTTCGGGCTTGGCGTTACCCCAACTTCCGCTGGTTCTGGGGCAGCGCCGCCGGCCAGGCGGTAGGTCAGGGAATGCAGTTTCTGGCCCTGGGCTGGCTGGTGCTGGAACGCACTGACTCCGTGGCCCAACTGGGACTGGTCATCTTTTTCTACGGCATCCCCAACCTTACCCTGGTGCTGCTGGGCGGCATCATTGCCGACCGCATTGACCGCCGCGCCCTGCTGCTGGTCACCCAAGGCGGCGTAACCGTCATCATCCTGGTGGTCGCCACCCTGACCCTCTTGGATCTGGTAGCGGTCGGGCACATTTATGCCGCCGCTTTTCTGCTGGGGACTTTCCACGCGGTCAATATGCCCACCCGGCTGGCGATCGTGGTCAACCTGGTGGGGCGGGAGGACATTATGAACGCCGTAACGCTGAACTCGGCGGTGCTGAACACCGGGCGGGTTGTCGGCCCGGCGGTGGCCGGCGGCGTCATTGAACTGCTGGGCATTGCGGCCAGCCTCTACCTCAACGCCCTCTGCTACCTGCTGTCGGTAGGTTTCCTGTTGCTGATAAAGGGCGTGGAACAGACCCGGCCGGCCCGGCGGGCCAATCCCCTGCGGGATTTATTGGCCGGCTTGGACTATTTCCGCAAAACGCCGGTGGTCTTTACCATTATCGGCATGGGGTTCGCTTTCGGGTTCTTTGGGATGCCGCACATTCAGGTAATGCCGGCCTTTGCCCGGGAAGCCCTGGGCCGTGGTGCCGGGGAGGCCGGCCTGCTGATAACGGCGGCTGGCGTCGGGTCTTTGCTGGTCAATATAATCCTGGCATCGTTGGGCAACGCCCGGGGCAAAAACTGGCTGCTGCTGGGCTTTATCCTGACCTTTGCCGTCAGCCTGTTTATATTCGCCTGGTCGCAATGGTACTGGCTTTCCTGGGTTATCCTGCTGTTCGTCGGGATGGGCAGCAACGGCTACATTTCCCTGGGAACGACGATTTTGCAGCTGACGGTGAGCCCGGAATTGCAGGGACGGGTGATGAGTTTGTGGTATGTATCCGCCGGGTTTATGTTCATCGGCTCCCTGCCGATGGCTTTGGTGGCCGAGCGGGTCAGTTGGCCGGCCGCCCTGGCCGGCGGGGCGGCCTTGTGCCTGGCCTGCACCCTGGTTATGGGAATATGGCGGCCCACGCTGCGGCAGCTGCGGATATAAAGGGCGGTTAGGATTCCCTTTGCTTATGGTTGTTTCCGTCCTTCAACAAGTTCAGGATGAGCGGAAACCACCATAAACAAAGGGAATCCGGATATTTCCCGATAGTTAAGCCCGCTTATTCCTGCTACAATGGGCGGCAGTTGCCCGGCGGCATTTATCCCGGCTTATTCCTATTTTGACGGGCAAGGCGGTGGTTATGCAACGGAGTATCGACCGAATTCTGACTACCCACACCGGCAGCTTGCCGCGGCCGCCGGCAATGCTGGGCCTGCTGGTCGAGGAACAGCAATCCCGCTTGCCCGACCGGGCCGATTTGGATACGGCGGTGCGCGATGCCGTCCACGAAGTGGCGGCGCGGCAGGCCGCCGTAGGGCTGGATGTAATCAACGATGGCGAGCAGGGCCGGGTGGACTATACGGTCTATGTGAAAGACCGGCTGACCGGCTTTGACGGGGAAAGCGCGCCGCTGGCCGTGGGCGATCCGGAGTTTCCTGAGCTGGCCGCACTGCTGAAACCCTTTGCCTCGCCCTTTCAGTTGCGCCCGGCCTGCACCGGCCCCATCGCCTGGGCCGACTGGCCGGCCGTGGAACAGGATATTGCCAACCTGAAAGCGGCCACGGCCGCCATCCCGGCGGCCGAAGTGTTTATGACCGCGCCCTCTCCCGGTCAGATTGCCCGGTTCCTGCCCAATCAATACTACGCCGGCGAGGAGGAATACCTGTACGCCCTGGCGGAAGTGATGAAACGCCAGTATCAGGCCGTTGTGGACGCCGGCTTTCTGTTGCAGCTGGATTGTCCCGACCTGGCTCTGGGCCGCCATCAGATTTTTGCCCACTTGACGCTGGCGGAGTTTCGGGAAGTGGCGGCCATGCACGTGGCGGCGTTGAATTATGCGGTAGCCGACCTGCCGCCGGAACAGATGCGGATGCACATTTGCTGGGGCAGCACTTTGGGGCCGCATCATACCGATGTTCCCTTGCGGGAGGTGATTGACATCGTACTGCAAGCCCGGCCGGCGGCGGTAGCCTTTCCCGGGGCCAATCCCCGCCACGAACACGAGTGGAAAGTGTGGCGGGAATTGCCCTTGCCCCCGGGGAAAATTATCATCCCGGGAGTCATTGACTCCACTTCCAACTTCATCGAACACCCGGAAGTGGTTTGCGACCGGATTGTCCGCTACGCCGGAGTAGTGGGCCGGGAAAACCTGATTGCCGGAGTGGACTGCGGTTTCGGCACCTTTGCCGGCCGCTTGCAGGTGGATTCCAAAATCGTCTGGATGAAACTGGAATCCCTGGCGGCCGGGGCCCGGCTGGCCTCCCAAGAGTTGTGGGGGTAGGCATTTCCCGGCCGCCAATCCCAAGGCAATTGCACATAATAACCGTCATTCCCGCGTAAGCGGGAATCCAGAGGGTACTGACCAAGAAAATACCATCATACTTATGGAATTTTCTGGATTCCCGCTTACGCGGGAATGACGGTCGACGTCGATTGCGCTTGCTGACCTTGGGCTTGGATTCCCGCTTACGCGGGAATGACGGTCGACGTCGATTGCGCTTGCTGACCTTGGGCTTGGATTTCCGCTTACGCGGGAATGACGGTCGACGTCGATTGCGCTTGCTGACCTTGAGCCTGGATTCCCGCTTGCGCGGGAATGACGGTCGAGCAGCGGCGGTTAGGTTTAGCAAGGTAGCGGCGCGGCTGCCGGCCAATTGACTACCCGGGCCGGTTAGCGTAACTTTAGAACCGGCCCAGTCAAATAAGGGGGAGGTTTGCGCGATGTTTGTAATGCGGTTCACCGAGCGGGCTTACTTCAACTATACCGAGGAGGATGTTAAGAACAGCCCCAACGGGGCGCACCGGGTAACTTTCTCCAACGCCCACTTCGACCCGGCCGTGGCCGCCGAGCAGTATAACTACTACCTGGACGAGTGGGAATACTGCGAGGAAATCGGCTTTGACGGGATGATGCTCAACGAGCATCACAGCACCCCCACCAGCCTGGGGGCGGCCATGAACCTGGAAGCCGCCATCCTGGCCCGCATTACCCACAAGCCGAAAATCGTCCTGATGGGCAATCCCCTGCCCATCCACGACAACCCGCTGCGGCTGGCCGAGGAGTTGGCGGAAATCGACTGCATCTCCCGCGGCCGCCTGGTGTCCGGCTTTGTGCGCGGCGGCGGCACCGAAACCTGGGCGACCAATGCCAATCCGGTCTATAACCGGGAACGCTTCGAGGAAGCCCACGACCTGGTGCTGAAAACCTGGACTACCCCCGGCCCCTTCCGCTGGGAGGGCAAGCATTACCACTTCCGCCAGGTCAATCCCTTCCAAGTGCCGCTGCAAAAGCCGCATCCGCCCATCTGGATCCCCGGCACCGGCAGCGCGGAAACGGCGGCCTGGTGCGCCGAGCGGCGCTATCCCTACTTCTACCTGGGCATCGTCCCCTACACTTTCAGCTATATGCAGGACATTTACCGGGACGCGGCGCGGCTGCACGGCTACGAAGCCGGGCCGCAGAACTTCGGCTATATGCTGCCGGTTCATGTGCAGGATACCGATGAAAAGGCCAAGGCGGCCGGGCGCGGTTTCCTGGAGGCTCTGGTCGGCGTGGGCCGAGTGCCAATGCCCCGGGAGTATTCCTTTCCGCCGGGCTATAACCGGGCCACCCGGGACGAATGGGCCGACGACAAGCGGGAAGCTATAGTGCGGCAAACCCGGGCTAATGACCCCTTCCGCACCGGCCCGGTTACCGATGAAATGTATCAGGCCATGATTGACGACAACCGCCTGGTCATCGGCAGCCCGGACACGGTCCGCCGCAAAATCCGGGAAGTGCTGGAATTGGTGCGCCCCGGCATCCTGGCGGTGTGGACGAACGACGGCTCCATCACCCACCCGGACACCATGCGCTGCCTGGAACTGGTGGGACAGGAAGTGTTGCCGGCGATCCGGGAAATGGGGCGGGAGTTGGAATTGCCGGGGCCTTTCGCAGTAGCGCCTTAGGGAGCGGTTTGATGACCCCTCGGGAGCATGAGCATACCCTCAATGTTCAGCTGGGCGATGAGCTGAAACGGTGGGGCCTGGACGCCCGCCCCGAACTGATTCAGCTGGGCAATCGCCGCCGTATTGATGTGGAAGTCCATATCGGTTCGGCAATGATTGCCGTGGAAGCGGAACACGGCCAGACCCCGGCCAAGCAAACCGATGCCATCAAAGACGCCGACGCCCGGCTGAAACAGGGCCTGGCTACTTGCGCCGTGGCCGTCTGCTACCCGGCGGACACTACCCGGGAAACCCTGCCGGCGGCGAAATTCATCTGGACGGTGCGGGATGGCAGCTCCCAAGTCGCTCATTGGACGGGCGGGGATCTGGAGCGGTTGGTGTCGGTCCTCCGCTTGGCTCCGGCTCAGATGGGCAACCCGGACAACGTGGCGGCCAGCCTGTCCAGCAGCCTGGACGGGGCGGTGCGACGGCTGAGCGCGGCGCAGAAACAACTGTTGGCGCAAGCCCTGGACTTGCCGCGGCAAACCCGTAACGGCCGGCCGGTGCGGAATCCCTGGGACGCCCCGGCCAAGCGCGCCCTGTTGGTAGTGGCTACGGCGGTGATGTTCCATTCCCGGCTGGATGTCCACCTGCGAGATATGCGCCCGGAACGGGACAATCGCCATAATCCGCCGCCGCCTTATGCCGGCCCCTGGCCGCCGGCGATGGCCCAACAGTGCGCCGGTTCCGATACGAACATCGCCGATTTCCGCCAGGCTTGGGATCTAATCCTGGCTTTGGACTACAAGCCCATCTTTCAGACCGGGCGGGCGGCTTTGGGCGCGTGTCCGCCGAATTCGGCGGTTTCGGCGGCCATCAGCGAAGTGGCGGCCGCCGCCCTGAAAGCCGCGGAAAACATTGCCAGCCTGCGCCATGACCTGCTGGGCCGCATTTTCCATACCGTTCTGGATTCGGCCCGCTATGACGGCTCCTTTTACACCACCACCCCGGCGGCCACTTTACTGGCGGCTTTAGCTATCACGGAGTCAATGTGCGATTGGCAGGATCCGGCGGCCGTGGCCCGGCTGCGGATTACCGACCCGGCCTGCGGCACCGGCACCTTGCTGATGGCGGCCGCGGAGCGGATCCGAGACCTTAATCCCCGGCTACGGGATGATGCAGTCTTTTCCGCCGCTCTGATTGAGCAGGTATTGGCCGGCTATGATGTGAACCTCACCGCCACCCACATGGCGGCCACGACTCTGGGTTTGCTGTCGCCCTCTACGCAGTTTCAGAAAATGAAAATCTGGCGCAGTCTGCTGGGGGTGGATGCCGACGGCGTAGCCCACCTGGGTTCGTTGGAGTTTCTGGATCAGAAGCCGATGCTGATGCCCTGGCCCAATGGGGGATCCAAAGCCACCCAGGTCAACGGGGATGCGGCGGCGGATATGGCCGAGCCGTCGGATTTGATAATTATGAACCCGCCCTTTACCCGGGACAGCCTCCGCCATGACCAGTTCAGCCCGGAGGAGGAACGGAAAATCAAAGACCGGGAAAAGGAGCTGTTTTCCAACAAGCCGGTGCATCTTTCCGGCAACAGCGGGGCTTTTCTGTATCTGGCCGACTATCTGCGGAAAGCGGACACCGGCAGCATCGCCGCCATCCTGCCGCTGGTGTCGGCCACCGCTTACTCCGGGGCGGAACTGCGCCGTTACCTGGCCAGCCATTACCATATCGAGACCATCGTAACCTCTCACGACCCGGAGCGTTTCTATTTCTCCGAAAATACCACTATCGGGGAGATGCTGCTGGTTTGCCGCACTTGGCCGGCGGATCGGGGGCCAAAGCCGCCGACGCAGGTAATCAACCTGGCCCGGAATCCGGACACGCCGGCCGAAGCCTTTAATGTTGCGTCGGCTATTGCTGACGGACTGGTGGCCCGACAGGACTATGGCACGGTGCAGCAGTGGCCGGAGCCGCTGACTGCCGCCGGCGATTGGGGCGCGGTGCAGTTTCTGTCCCCCTATCTGTGCAACCGATTTCTGGCCCTGAAAGGCGGCGAGCTGTTCCCCAAGACCGAGTTGGGCCAGGTTGCTCTTGTCGGGCCGGAGGGCCGGCGAATTCGCGACGCTTTTGCCCGTTCCGATTTGCCAGGATCCGAAGGGATGACTGCCTTGTGGGAACATAACACTGAGGTTACCCAAAGGATGGCGGCCCAGCCGGACAGCCATATCATACCGAAATCCCCGCGGGCGCACTTGGCATCCAATTACTGGCAGCAGCGCAGCACCCTCCTGTTACCCAGCCGTATGCGCCTCAACACGGCCCGCACCCTGAGCGTGAGGTTAGAAATGCCGGTAGTAGGCTCCTCCTGGTCGCCGTGCAACTTCAGTGGGCCCGGCCCGGAACGGGAGAGTTGGGAGAAAGCGGTTTGCGTCTATTTGAACTCGTCCCTGGGGGCATTGGCAATGCTGGGGAATCGCTCCAACCGGGCGCCATCCTATCCCCGGTTTTCCATTGACGATATGCGGAACTTTCCGGTTCCCGACTTCGCCGCCCTTGGCGGGCCGGCGGTGTCCCAACTGGCGGCGGCCTATGACCAGTATGCCAATGCGGTATTGCTGCCGCTGCCGCAGATGAATGACTGCCCGGCGCGGCGGGCTTTGGATGCGGCGGTAGTCGCCGCCTTGGGCTTGGACGCCGAGGAAGTGGGCAGCATCCGCCGCCAACTGGCCATGGAACCGTCGGTAACCGGCCGGCGGTATGCCGGGTTGGGGCGGTAAAATTAGACTGGCCGGCGGTCAGCGGGCATCTTGTCATCCGGGCAATGCTGTGTTATAATTCCAGCACGGTATCGGTTATTCAGCCGTAGCAAAACAGGAGGCTTAAAGGAAATGGCTGGGCGCAAGACGGTAACCGTCAGTTTCAACGCCGTAGTTTCCCTGGAGAAACGGGAGGACTATTGGGCCGCTTACATTGAGCCTACCGGGATGACGGTCTACGGTCACACCCGGGAGGAAGCGGAGCGCCGGGTTAAAGAGGGTCTGGACTTCTTTCTGAAGCACGTCCCGGATGTGCGGAAGTATCTGGATTCCCACGGTATCCCCCACTACATCACCGAGGATGACGATGGTATGCCGGTGCGGCGCACCTATCCCGTCAGCGCTCGGGTGGAGAGTCCGGTCTATGCCTGAAGCGGTTACCCAAGGCGAAACGGTTGCCACCTTCCTGCGTCTGGGGTTCGAGCTCCTGGTGGAGGAGGGTGGTTTTATAATGTTCTCTGACCCGGCCTATCCGGCCCGGCCCGTGAAACTCGATTTCAGCCGGGGCGTGATTCCTTGGGAGGACTTCCGTTCCCAATTAGAGTATGAGGGCGTGAATGTGGCCGTGTTCCTGGCGGAACGGGAGTCCATGTAGCCGTCCTCAGTTGCCGCATCATCCAACCTTGCGGCAATTCCCATATCGGAAAATGCTGGCCTCAGGTCGGATACGCTATGCATACCACCACCGACGCCCAAGTCGAAATTTTCTACGACAGCCTTTGCCCGGTTTGCCGGCGGGAAGTGGGGTTTTTGCAGCGGCGGGATAAGAACGGCAACCTGCGGCTGATTGACATTGCCGCCCCGGATTTTGACCCGGCCCCGTACGGGTTGGCCTTGTCGGATTTTGTGGCCCGGATGTATGTGCGGGATGGGCAGGGCGTTCTGTGGCACGGCTTGGACAGCTTTCCCGTTATGTGGGGCGCGGTCGGCTTGGGCTGGCTTTGGGGTTGGACGCGGATTCCGGGGCTGCGGCAGCTGGGTCAAGCCGGCTACCGGTTATTCGCTAAAGTTCGTCCCCGCTTTTCCCGGTTCAAGCCCTGTCTGCCTGAGGATGCTTGCCGACTGCCCCGGCAAGAGGACTAATCCCCTACGATTCCCGTTGCTTGCGGTCGATTTCCGCTCATCCTGAACTTGTTGAAGGGTCACCCGGAACTTGTTGCCGGGTCATCCTGAACCGGTCGCCGGACGTTCCAATCAAAAGCAATGGCCGCCATGTTCTCCCCGGTTGACGCTTTCCCCCTGGCCGCATTATAGTTGCCCCATCCTTTTCCGCCCTTCTTATCCCCGGCCCGGCAGTGGCGGCCGCCGTTGCGGAGGTGTTTATGACCCCGGAAAGTCAACCTCAGCCCAGCATTGTGGCCCGGCCGGTGGATCAATGCACGGTATTGACCCGGGCCGGCATGGGCGGCGGAGGCCGGGGGCCGTGGCCCTTTGTCACCGGCATTCCCGACGGTCAAGGGGACATCCCCGGGCCGCCGGCGCAATATCTGGTCGTGGCCGCTTGGGCCGCTTGAACGGTGGTTACGCTGGTGGGCGTGGCCTACCGCGGCGGGATTCCTCTCGAGGATATTGCGGTGGATTTTGCCGTGGAGCCGACTGATGCGGCCGATGGGCCGGGCTTTGGCGTCCGGGAAACGGTGCGGCTGCACGGCAACTTGTCGGAAACGGAACGGGTGCGCTTGGAACGGGCCGCGCGGTTCTGCCCGGTAGGGCAGGCGTTGACCAAAGGGTCAATGCAGTTTGAGGATGTGGTGGCGTGGAGCAATGGGGAAACCCTTGCCCTGTCCCCGGAGGATGCCGATGACGGCTTGCTGACCGGCCCTTTGCCGGCTATTCCCCCGGGCACGGTGCAAGCCCGCTATCTGTTGGATACCCAAGAGTATGACGCCGATGGCAGGATGACCGACGAGGGCGAGGCCAAGATTTACCTTTGCGCGGAAAATCTGACCCGCGCCAGCCGCTGGACGCTATTGGCCGGGCATAGTTCCCAGGGTTGGGTGCCGCCGCCCTTTCCCACGGCCCAAGCGGCTTGGGCGGCCTCTACCGCCGCCACGCTGACCGGGCTGCTGCCTTTCCGGGACGCTGCCGATGCCGCCGGCTTGCGGGTGGAAGTGGGTTTGCTGATGCAAGGCGGCCGCGACCGGGCTCAGGGGGATGCGGCGACCGGCAACATTACCCGCCGGCCGGCTCTGCGCCGCCTGCTAATTCCCGGCAGCCCGGCCACCATGCCGGCGGCGGCGATTGCGGCGGCCCTGCGCCGCGACCCGGTCACTATCGCCTATCGGAATGGCGGCGTACTGCTAGAGGAGCAGGTGCTGGTAGCATAGCCGGCAATCCCTTAATCTTGGAGGCGGCCCCAAGTTTCCATTCCCATAATTCCTGTCGGGAGAGAGGTACGGTGATGAGCGAAAGCAAGTTCCGCTTGGAGGAGGCTACCATTGCCGATTTGCACGCGGCTATTCAGGCCGGGGAAACCACCTGCGCGGCGGTGGTGCAGGGCTACATTGACCGGGTGCGGGCCTATAACGGCGTCCCCAGCCGGCTGGTAACGGCGGATGGCGCACCGATTCCCCCGGCCATGGGCGCCGTGCGCGGCGGGCAGCCTCTTCAGTTTCCCACCGAAACCGTCCCGGCGGCCGCGATTTTTCCCGACCTGGATCAGTACCAGGGGCCGCCGCTGGAATTCGGGCGGATGGAATCCACCAAGTCCGACCCGACGGTGGCGCAGCAGTACGGGATGATTGTCGGCAAAGCCCAAGCCGGGCAGGTCAATGCCCTGGCTACCCTCAACCTGCGGGGAGAACGCTCCGTAACCTGCAAGGGGGAATATGATCGTCATCCCGCCCAAGGCCCGCTGCCGCCGGGCGCGCCGCCGGTCTGCGAACACTTCCGCCGCTTTCCCGACGCTTTGGAACGGGCCGCCGAGCTGGACGCCGCCTATGGCCGCCATCCCGACCTGGACCTTATGCCGATGTATGGCGTCACTTTTTCCTTTAAGGATCCCTTCGACACCAAGGATATGCGCTCCACCGGCGGCGGCGATGCCGCCTACGATATCGACTTTCCGGCCCGGGATCATATCCTGGTCGAGCAACTGCGGAACAAGGGCGCCATCATTTTCGCCAAGGCAGTCAACACCGAATATAACGGCCGGGCCGGCGATCCGGGCGGGCGGCATCGCCCGGACAAGGTTTTGCCGTCGGTATTAGGCTACCAGCGCAGTTCCTGGGGCGGCAATCCCTCCAATCCCTACGACACCACCCGCTCGGCCTCCCTGGGTTCCAGTTCCGGGTCGGCCCTGTCGGTCAGTACCAATATGGTGATGGCCAGCCTGGGCGAGGAAACCCGGGCCTCTACCCGGGGGCCGGCCAATCATAATGCGGTCGCCCTGATTTTGCCGCACAAGGCAATGCTGGGCTTTGACGGCGGGGCCATCGGCGCGGACATCTATTGCGACCGCAGCGGCATCCACTGCCGGCGGATTGAGGATTGCGCCCGGGTGCTGGACGCGCTGAAAGACCCGGATAACGGCTATTACGATCCCCGGGATCCCTTTACCACCGTGCCGCGTTCCTCGGTGCTGTCCGCGCCTTATGCCGGCTATGCCCGCCGTTCCGGGGCCGCCGGCTCTTTGGCCGGCCGGCGCATCGGCATCATCCGGGAATCGATGGCTATTCCCCCCGGCTCCTTGACCGAGCAGCCCATCGTTGCCGCCGCCGCCCGGGAAATTAAGGCCGTGCTGCGGGATCAGCTGGGGGCTACCTTGCTGGAATCCGGCGACCGCCACTGGCCGGCCGACCCGGAAATTGAGCCGATGCAAGTGGATTTCCGGCGGGCCATTGCCTATCTGCTGCCGGTCTTTATGCCCGATGTCCTCTATCGGCTGGATGGGGACGGGCAGCCGCTGTTCCCTGAGTTCGCCGCCGCCATTGCCCCGACCGAGTTTGCCCCCGGCAAAGTTTTCGGTTCCGGAGATATGCCGCCGGTCGACTACTTCGTGGACTTGGCCGACGGACGCATTGCGCCGCCGGTCAACCTCGACCTGGCGACCATTCAGCAGCAGGAACTGGCAATGTCTTTCCGTTACCACATCCGCCAGTATCTTTCCCGCCGGGCCGCCGATTGGCAGGAATTGGGCTATAACGAGACGCTGGTGGACTGGCCCGCCCTCAACGCCCGTTCCAAGTTCTGGGGGGATGACCAGCGGGCCGCCTTTAAGAACTGGGAGGAGGTTAATGATTTGCGGAATCCCCTGGACGGCCGGCAGGGGGTCAACGAGCGGATTATGCTGCGGGAATTGCTGCGGCGGGTGGATATGATGGTGCTGCTGGAGAACCGCTTGGACGCGCTGGTGCGCCTGCATACCCCCTATCCGCCGGGGAAAATCGGCGGCGCTTATCAGCACGGCAACGGCAACAACCTGCGGCAGGAATCTTACAACGGCCCTAATGCCGGGCTTACCGAAGTCCTGATCCCGGCCGGCTATGTGACCACGGTGTACGACCCGGTATTTCAGCTGGCGGCGGACGGCAAAAGTTACCGGACGGCGCAGTCGGAAGTGGCGGAAACCCTGCCGGAGCCGGGCCTGCCCTTTTCCCTGGTGTTCCGGGCGGAGCCGGGGAAAGAGGATACGCTGCTGGAAATCGCGTCGGCTTATGAAGCCGCCTCCCGCCGCCGCATTCCGCCGCCGGACTTCGGGCCGCTGTTGAAATAGGCGGCGGATCCGCCCGGCAACAAGTTCAGGACAGGCGGCATCAATCGGTTGCGGCGGATTCATCCTTCAACAAGTTCAGGATGAGCGGAATTAACAGGCAAATACAAGGCAATTGCCTATACCTAGCGACCGGCCTACCGTCATTCCCGCGTAAGCGGGAATCCAGAAATGCCCGCTTGGTAGTAAGCCGGTCTTTCGCAGTACCGTTCTGGATTCCCGCTTGCGCGGGAATGACGGTAAGGGAATTGTCAGGTATAGGCAACGGCCAATGTCCGAATCGTCAAATCATTATTGACAATTGGGAAACCTTGCCTTATATTGCCCTCAATTGCCGGGCCAAGGCGGCTTTCCCTATCTTGGGCCGGATACCCAACGGCTCGTGTCCATCCCGGTTCGCCCAGGCTCCCCATTCAGCTTAGCAGGAGGTTATGGAGGGTAAGACATGAAATACAGTTGGATCGCCAGTCCCAGGGCGTGGCTCTACGGGGCCTTGGGTCTGGCCCTAGTCTTAATCATTGCCTGCGGTTCGGCGCAGGAAGCTCCGGCGGCGCCGGCCGCCTCCGAAGGGGCCTCCCCGGCCGCTGCGGGAGATGCCGGCGCTCCCGCGGAACAGGCGGCGGCGCCGCCGCCGCCGGCGGCGCAGCGGCAGCCCAGCACCGGCATGGCCGGCGGCGCGGGCGGCTCCACCAGCGGCACCGAGGCTATGGGCCAAAGCGAAGCCCCGGCCCCCACTGCCGTGCCGGCCCCGACCGCCGCGCCCCCGCCGGCTGCGGTCGGCCGCCAGGTTACTCGGCTGGAGTTTGCCATTACTTCGGCCAACAACGAAACCAACCGCCCCTGGAAGGGCAGCCGCCAGGCGTATGTGCAGTACGACCCCACCCTGGAATACGCCATCGGCATTCACCCCACCACCAGCGAATATGTGCCGGAATTGGCGACCAAGTGGGAAGCCAACGACGACCTGTCCGAGTGGACTTTCTACCTGCGGGAGGGTATCCCGTTCCACAACGGCTGGGGCGAGCTGACCGCCGACGACTTCCGGCACACCGCGGAAATTCTGACGCGGCCGGATACCCGCTTGGGCACGTGGCGCTACTTTGTCGGCGGCCGGGACGATGACGGCAACCCCCTGGCCGGGCCGGATAAGTATTTCCGGAAGATTGACGACCATACCTTTACCATCATTTTCCACGGCCGGGACGGCAACCCCGCGACCACCTTTGACGCCGAGTTCGTGATGAGCAACGCCTCCTCGGAAATGGGCGCCTGGAGCAAAGACTTCTGGGAATCCGCCGGGCCGGATGTGGAAGCTCGGGAGAAGCTGCTGGACGAACAGGGCCTCCAGGGCACCGGCTCGTACCAGTATATGGGCCGGGAACCGGCCCAGGCGTTCCTGATTGAGAAAATCCCGGGCCGCCACTGGTCTCAGGATGTCAACGACCTGCCGGACGGCGTTCTCCCCGAAGATCCGGACTTCCAGGAAATTCGGATTTACTGGGCCCCGGAGGATGCCACGCGCTTTGCCAACCTGCTGGCCGGCACGGCGCACATGGCCGACCTGCCGCTGGACTTGCAGAAGGACGCGGCCAACCGGGGCATGGCTCTGATGCGCTCTCAGTTCACCGCCAACAACTTCTTTGTATTCTTTGGCGGGATGTACCTGAGCGACGACGAGCGGGACTTGGCCGCCTATGACCCGACGGTGCCGTGGGCGGAAACTCCCTGGGCCGGTCAGGATCCGCCGCAAAAGGGGCAACCCGGCTTCGAGAACAACGGCTGGAAAGTCCGCCGGGCCATGAACAAGGCCATCAACCGGGAGGAACTCCTGGAGGAGCTCTACAAGGGCATCGGCGAGCTGATGTATGTCGGCTACTACCACCCCAGCCACTACGGTTGGGATCCCACCTGGGAGCAGCGGTACGAAACCGAATACAAATACAACCCGGAGGAAGCCAAGCAGTTGCTGGCCGAGGTGGGGTATAACGAGGACAACCCCGTCCGGGTAACGGTGCAGTCCTATGTCTCCCCGGGCGAGGCGGAACTGCCCCAGGCTATGGAAGCTATTGCCAACTACTGGTCCCAGGTGGGCATTGAGGTGGAGATTGAGGACTTGAGCGCCTCCCAAGTGCGGGAACGCTACCGGGCTCGCGAGATGAATCACCGGGTCTGGCCCAACATCATCATCTACTTCCCCCTGGAGTACGGCAACCTGACCGGTTTCACCAGCACCTTCGGGGGCAGCAACCACTACCAGGACAACTATACCAACGCCAAGGCCGCCGAATGGCGGAACGAAACCGACTTCGACCGGCGGGACGCGTTGGCCCGGGAGTGGGGCAACTGGGCCTTCGACAACTATATGACCATGCCGCTGTTCTGGTTCCCCCACACCGTCGTGGTGGATCCGGAGGTGGTGGCCTCCTGGATCTATCCGGGCAGCACGGTGCCGCGCAACGGCCATATGCACGCCATCAAGGCCACCTACCAGGGCGGCTAGACCGGGCGGGCCATCCGCGCAAATCCGAGGGCTGAACCGGGGGCAGGTCGCTTTAGCAGGGGCCTGCCCCCCTTTCTAATTCCCGGCCCGGAGCGCCGACCTAACCCGCCATTAAGGGAGCTCGCTTTATGAATACGCCCGCCCAACCCGCCAACGGCAAAACCCTGGAGTTCGGCCTCTTTGACTGGATCGAGTGGGAAAAGCAGCCGCACAGCGCAATCTACGAGGAGCGGCTGAAGCTGCTGGAGTACGCCGACCGGCAGGGTTTCTACTGCTACCATCTGGCGGAACATCATGTAACGCCGCTGAGCCTGGCCCCCTCGCCCGGGGTTTTCCTGGCCGCCGCCGCCCAGCGCACCCAAAACATCCGCCTCGGCCCCTTGGTCTATCTGCTGCCCTTTTACAATCCCCTGCGCCTGCTCCACGAAGTCTGTATGCTGGACAACCTGAGCAACGGGCGGCTGGAGCTGGGTGTGGGCCGCGGCATTGTACCCATGGAAGCGGAACACTACGGCGTCAACTTTGAGGACGGCCGGGATATGTTTCAGGAAGCCCTGGACATCCTGCTTATGGGCTTGACCCAGGAAACCCTGGACTACGCCGGCAAATACTACGCCTACCATGACATCCGAATGTGGTCGCAACCCCAGCAGCGGCCCTATCCGCCGCTGTGGTACGCCACCAACAACAAGGAAACGGTGCCCTGGATTGCCCGGCACGGCTTTAACACCAGCACCGTCTTTGACCCGGCGGCCGAGGTGAAAGCCCACTTTGACCTGTACCGCCAGGTTTGGCAGGAACACCGGGCCGACGCCGACCGGCTGAACGGCCATATCCCGGAGCCGAAGTTGGGACTGACCCGGCATATCTATGTCGCGCCCACCGACCAAGAAGCCCTCCAGGAATGTAAGGCCGCCTTTGACACCTGGTTTTACAACATCAACTTCCTGTGGGACAAGCACGATGTCCCCCTGCCGGCCCACATCGACTTTGACGAGTGGGTGGAAAAGGAGGTGCTGCTGGCCGGCTCTCCGGCCACGGTGCGGGAACAGGTCGGGCGCACGATCGAGGAAAGCAGCATCAACTACTTCAACTCCATCTTTGCCTGGGGCGACTTGACCCACCAACAGGTAATGCGCTCCATCGGCCTGTTCGCCGAGGAAGTAATGCCCGGCCTGCGGTAGGGGGTTGGTACGGTTGGCTTGCCATCCCGTTGCGGCCTTTCCCGCCCGTCCTTCAACAAGTTCAGGATGAGCGGAAAAGGCCGCAGATAATGGCAATGGTTTCATCCGACCGTCAATTTTTCCGCTCATCCTGAACTTGTTGAAGGATGGGCGGACAAAGTGGCAATCCTTTCAGCAATTGCGGCGGGCCGGGCATGGTTTCAGCCGACGGTAAATTTGTCCGCTCATCCTGAACTTGTTGAAGGATGGGCCGTACAAAGCGGAATCCTTTCAGCAATTGCGGCGGGCCGGGCATGGTTTCAGCCGACGGTAAATTTGTCCGCTCATCCTGAACTTGTTGAAGGATGGGCGGACAAAGCGGCAATCCTTTCAGCAATTGCGGCTGGCCGGGGATGGTTTCATCCAACCGTCGATTTTTCCGCTCATCCTGAACTTGTTGAAGGATGGACGGACAAAGCGGCAATCCTTTCAGCAATTGCGGCTGGCCGGGGATGGTTTCATCCGGCCGTCAATTTGTCCGCTCATCCTGAACTTGTTGAAGGATGGGGGTAGGCGGACAAAGCGAACCCCTTTCATCCATTGCGGCGGGCCGGGGGGCGGTATCTGAAACCATCCCCGGCCGCTATAATGGGCGGCAGTTCAATAGCAGTCCAATCCTGGCGGGAGGGACAATTTAACCTTGCGGCCGGCAGCGGCAACGGCAGCGCCCCGTCCCCGGGCCTTTCCCCCGGCTATGCTGATTAGCGCGGTCAGCGTAGCGGCGGTGTTGGTCGGGGCGGTAAGTCCCTGGGCCCGGGTGCCAACCTACCGGGCATCCTACGGCGTTGCTGATGCCAACGACCCGTCCAGCGTGTTCCAAGTCCCGGGACTGGAAGCCCCGGGGATGATTCCCCTGGTGGGCGATGGAACGATTATCCTGGTATTGGCCGCCCTGGCCGGCCTGCTGATTTTGTGGCGGCTGTTCCGGCCGCCGCGGTCCTGCGGATTCCTGCTGCTGGCGATTTTCAGCCTGCTGGCGGTAGTCACTTTCATCGGAATGGTCAACTGGGCCAATGTGGGCAATATCCCGCAGTCCGACTCCCGGCTGTTCTTTAAGAGCAGCGTGGAAGTCAGTTGGGGGCTGATTGTCCTCTGCTTGGGGGCTTGGCCGGGGGTACTGGCGGCGGCTTATCAGCTGTGGGCCGACGAATTGCGGTCGTAAGGTTAAGGGTATCCCGTTCCCGGCCAAGCCGCCCGCGCCCTTTCCTTGACCCCATAAAAAGACCCGGCCCTCCCGCAACGGAGGGCCGGGTCTCTTTAGGTTTTGCAGGGGATAGGCCGGTTTTACAAGTTGCGCTGCTTGGGGTCGAGGCGGTCGCGGAGCCAGTCGCCCATCAGGTTCAGGGACAGCACTACCAGAGAAATGGCTACGCCGGGGAAAAAGGATACCCACCACGCCGTTACCACCAGCTCCCGCCCATCGGCCACCATCAAACCCCAGGCCGGCGTGGGCCGGGGAATGCCGGCCCCCAGGAAACTGAGGCTGGCCTCCAGCAGGATGACAAAGCCCACTTGCAGCGTAGCCAGCACCACGATGGAATTGACCACATTGGGAAAGACATGGCGCACGATAATGCGGAAGTGGGAGGAGCCGGCGACCTGCGCCCGGCCAATGAAATCCTGGTTTTTAATCGCCAGCACCTCGCCGCGCACCTGGCGGGCGTAGCGGGACCAGAGGATTACGCAGATGACGAAAATCACCGTGCCAAAGCTGGGGCCGCGAGCCGCGACGATAGCCAAGGCCAGCAGGATGGCCGGAATGGACAGGGCAATATCCACGCAGCGCATAATCAGCATATCCCAGCGGCCGCCGAAGTAGCCGGCAATCAGCCCCAGGGAAACCCCGATAACGCCGCTGATGGCAATGACGGTGATGGACACCAGCAACACATACTTGGCCCCGTGCAGGATGCGGCTGAGCTGATCGCGGCCCTGCTTGTCGGTGCCGAGGACGTATTTCCAGGTGCCGCCCTCCTGCCAGGCCGGCGGCGTCAACCGCTCGGAAAACTGGCCCCGGGTCGGATGATGCGGCGACAGGTTCTGGGCAAAGAGGGCCGGGATAATCAGGATCGCCAGCAGGATGATAAAGGGGATCAGCGGATACCGCCGGGCCGCGCGCACCCCTTGGGCGAGGCCGGCCGGCGAGTACCAGGCGGCTTTGGTGGGGGCCGGTGCCGTTATTTGCATTGGCTTAACTCCTGTTCAGGATCGGCTGATACCGAACTGCGGCCGGGACAGGGCAAGGGTTCGCCGCCCTATCCGGAGGGCCGCCTAGTAACGAATCCGGGGATCCAGGTAGGCGTACAGGATGTCCACGATCAGGTTGGACAGGATGTAAATGCCGGCAAAGATGATGACCACCGCCTGCACTACCGGATAATCCCGGGCGCGGATGGCATCCACGGCCAGGCGGCCGGTGCCGGGCCAGGTAAAGACGCTTTCGGTAATGACCGCCCCGGTCATCAACTGGCCGGCCACAATGCCGAAAAAGGTCAGCGGCGGAATGGAAGCGTTGCGGAGGGCGTGTTTCCAGATGACCTTATACTCCCGCATCCCCTTGATGCGGGCCAGCTTGATGTATTCGGTATCCAACACTTCCAGCATCGCCGAGCGGACCAGGCGCATCATCGCCGCCACCTGGAACCAGCCCAGGGTGATGGCCGGCAGAATCAGGTTGCGCCAGCAAATATCGCAGTCGTTGCCAATGCCGCCCGAGGGGAGCAATCCCAGGCTCACCGCGAAAACGAAAATCAGCACAATGCCCAACCAGAAGGGCGGCAAGGATTGGCCGGCCAAAGCGATAACCTTGCCGATGTAGTCAAAGACGCTGTCTTTTTTCACCGCCGACAGGACGCCGATGGGAACGGCAATCAGCAGGCTGACCCCCATCGCTACGGCGGCCAGCTGCAAAGTGGCCGGGAAACGCTGCCCGACCAAGCCGATAGCGGTCTGGTCGGCCCAGTTGATGGAATCGCCGAAATCGCCGCGCAGGGCGTTGCCCACAAAGCGCAGGTATTGGATCGGCAGGGGCTGATCCAAGCCCCATTCCCGGGCCAAGGCCCGCTCCTGGGCTACGGTGGCGTCGGCCGGGAGAAAGACATCCACCGGATTGCCGCTGAGCCGGGCCAGGGCAAACACGATGACGCTGACCACAAACAGGACAATCAGGGCGTAAAAGGCCCGGATGATGATGAACCGCTGCATACCCTCACCTCGGATTTAGTAGGCCCGGCAACCGTTCCGCTTGGCCGGTCGGCCGCCGATAGTATGGCTAAGGGGTATGGGTAACGCCGCTCGGCCGCTGACCGGCAAGCAATCCGCCGAAGTTAGACAAAATATATGCCATTTAGGGCCAAGTGTCAATGAAAAAAGTTCCGGCTCGAATTGCTTGCAACTTGTTGCTTGTGTTACAATGGAATATGTTACAATGGGCCAGGGCTGAAGGGGCAATCCATCCCTTGCCAGCCCTAGACCGGGCAGCGTTGAAAGCAATCTGAAGTGGGGCGCAAATGCGGCGGATACCCGACTTCACGCTTTTGCCATCCTTTGCCGTGAGGAGTTAGAGTATGAAACTGGTCATCGTAGGAACCGGCCAGGGCGGGTCGAATATAGCCGATGAGTTCGTCGCTATGGGGCATTGGGTCTGGGCCAACCGGCGGGTGCGGGTATTCACCGGTTCGGACCGGGATCCGATCTGCCGGGGGGTTTTTGCCGTCAACCTGGGCGCCGGCGACCTGTACGGGCTGAAAAATATCCCCCAGACCGACGACCACACCATCCTGCTGGGTTCCACCGACGAGTTCCGCGGCCGGGGAGCCGGCAAAATCAACGCCGACGGCGCGGAGCAGGCCCGGCGGGATTCCCGCAAAATCGCCGCCACCATCCGCGACTATGGCGATGTCTATTCCGCCGACGCCATCCTGGTCATCGCCACCACCGCCGGCGGCACCGGCTCCGGCTCCGTCGGCGTCATCGTCGACCTGCTGAAAGAGGAGTTCAAAAAGCCGGTTTACGCTATGCTGGTGCTGCCCTTTGAGAACCAGTACGACGAGCCGGACAGCGTCATCAACACCGCCACCTGCCTGAAAAAGGTGCTGGAAAACTCCAAAGCCGACGCGGTTTTCCTGGTGGACAATCAGAAGTTCGCCCGCAAGCAGGACGCTATGGGCCAGAACTACGACGCCATCAACCGCAAAATCGCCGATTCCTTTATGGACATCCTGTGCATCGGCGAGGAAACCGACCGCCACTATATCGGGGAAGTGCTGGACGCCAACGATGTCATCCGCATCCTGAAAGGCCCCTCGGTTATCGGGGTCAGCCACTCGGCCATCCCGGAAGTGCGCCGGCCCAAGTCCTCCTGGTTCGGACGGCTGCGCGGCGGCAGCGACCGGGCCAGTCAGCACTTCGCCGTTTCCAAGGCGCAGATCGAGCGCGCCCAGAATGTGGTCACTCAAGCCCTGTCCGAGCTTTCCCTGGACTGCGAGTATATCGAGGATGGCCGCTCCCTTTATGACGCGCAGCACGTCCTGGGGCTGTTCAGCGGCCCGGCCAACGAGGCCACCGAGGAAATCGTGGAAATGATGGACAACACCTTTGCCGAACTGGTGCCGGGCGCCGGGCGGCGGAAGGGAACCTACCCCGGCCGCACTTCCGACACCATCAGCGTGGCCGTCATCGTCGCCAACCTGGGCGAGGGCAAGGCTATGGACCGCATTGAGTGGTTCTATCGGGAAGCCGCCAATATGATGACCAGTTCCCAGCATCGCCGGGAGGGCCGCGGCAAGCGGTGGGACGACATTTCCAAGCTGTCGGAGATGCTGCCCAACCTGTAGCCGACCGCCGGCCGGCCGGTTCTGAACCGGATTAGACCCGTTAAACGCCGGCTCCGGGCGCGCCCGGAGCCGCCACCTGGCCAAATCGTTGGAGGTAAAAGTGAGGATCTCGAGAGCTCCGGAGCATCGGGGGGGCGGCGGTAGCTCGCCGGTACTCCTGTTGCTGGTCTTAGTCGCCGTGCTGGCGGTCGGCGGGGTGGTGGCTTACCTGTTGCTGACCCAGAACCAGAACGCCCCCGGCGCGAACCCGGCGGCGGTCAATACGCCCTTGCCGGCGCAAAACCCGGCGGCCGGCGTCAATGTGGGCGTGAACAGCCCGCCGCAGCCGGCGGCGCCCCAAGTGGCCGCGCCTACTCCCGCCCTGCCGGCGATTCCGGCGGCCCCCAACAACGCCGCTAGGGCCCAAGCCCAGGGTTTCTGCGAACCGGAGCCGCCCCAGGTATCCTTTGGCGAAGCCCTGGACGCCGGGTTTGTGGATCTGCGCCTGCTGAACTCGGATGTGCGTGCCTGGTACACCCTTCAGGTGGATACCGTTACCACCAGCACTACCTTTTTCTTTGCCTTTTTCGACCCGACCGGCTGCTCCCTGAGCCGCGCCGCCATTATCCGGAACTACACCCGGGCGCAGCTGATCGACAACGCCGAGGTGACGGTCTATTACCCCAACTCCCTGGAACGGACCATCAACTTCGATAAGGCGGACGGCACCATAGTTTCCCGCCAGTTCTACGACTCCGACGCCCTGGAGCCGGCCCTGTTCACCTCTCCCATCCGCATCTCCCTGTCCCAGCAGAGCTTGGCCTTGGCCGATTCCTTGGGCCGGCTTAGCGCGGAAATGTCCATCGATCTGACCGGGCTGTCGAACGAGGAGAGCATTACCATCAGCCAGCAAAACCCGGCGGTGGTTGAGCGGGTTCTGGACGAGCTGCAAACCATTGTCGACTCGATTGAAAGCCGGCGGCCCCGTTCCTAAGAACATCCGGGCCGCCGACCGATTAAGGAATCTAAAGGACGCCGGGATTGCCCGGCGTCCTTACTTTTGTCCCTACCCCTTTCCGTTGCGGCGTATCCCTCCGTTCATCCTGAACTCCGCACCCCCTCCGCTCATCCCGAACCCTATACTTTCCGCTCATCCTGAACTTGTTGAAGGATGATACGCCGCAACGAATGGGTATCCCCTTATCCCTTGCCCGGAATAGGGATACCCGCCGGACTAATCCGGGTTTTCCAACCCGGTCAGCAGAGATTCGTCCATCGCAAAACTTTCCTTTTCGGTAGGGAAAGTACCCTCCCGAACCTCTTGAGCGTACTGCTCGAAAGCCTGTTTGATGACTGACCCCAAGTTGGCGTACTGCTTGGCGTGGCGGGGAACAAAGTCGGTGAACAAGCCCAGCATATCGTGCAGCACCTGCACTTGCCCATCGCAGCCGGGGCCGGCCCCAATGCCGATCGTGGGAATGGTCAGCCTTTGGGAAATAAGCCGGGCTAGCGGCGCCGGCACCAGTTCCAGCACCAGGGCATAGACCCCGGCCGCTTCCAAAGCCAGGGCATCCCGGAGCAGCTGCGCGGCCTGCTCCGGACTGCGCCCCCGCACCCGGTAGCCGCCCAAAGCGTTGACCGATTGCGGCGTTACGCCGATATGCCCCATCACCGGAATGTCGCAGGCCACGATCCGCCGCACGCTGGGGGCTATGCTTTCGCCGCCCTCCAGTTTGACGGTATGGGCGCCGCCCTCTTGCAGCAGCCGGGCGGCGTTGCCCAGGGCCTGGGCCGGGTCAATCTGATAAGTCATAAAGGGCAGGTCGGCGACAATCAGGGCGTTCCGGCTGCCCCGGGCCACCGCTTTGGTATGGTGGAGCATATCCTCGATAGTTACCGGAATAGTGGATTCGTGGCCCAGCATTACCATGCCCAGGCTGTCGCCTACCAGCACCACCGGAATAGCCGCGGCGTCGGCCAGGACAGCGGCGGTGTAGTCGTAGGCGGTAATCATCGGGATTTTTTCGCCCCGCCGCTTCATTGCGGCCAGGTCGTGGACGGTTATTCGGGACATTCCGGCCTCCTGGGTAGTTGACCCAACATCCGGCGGAGTTCGGCGGCCGCCGGGGAATCGGCTCCAGCCGGAGCGGTCAAGTTCAGAGCTGCCTGGGTCAGGGTCAGGTACAGGTCGGCCAATTCCGGCCGTTCCCGGGCGATGGCTTGCCAGTGGGCTTGCAGGGTAGCCATATCGCCGCGCACCGCCGGGCCGGTCAGACTGGCCGCTATCCCCAATTTTGCGATATTGTCCAGAGTAGCCCGGGCCAGCGGCAACAGGGCGGCCAGGGCCTGCTCCGGGTCTAAACCGGCCGCCTGCGCCAGTTCTGCCGCCGCCTGTAGCAGTGCCGCCAGATAGCCGCAGCCCATTACCGCCGCCGCATGGTACAACGACCGTTGCGCGTCCGGAATAGTTATCGGATGGCCGCCCAATTCCCGGGCCATCGTCTCCAGATACCCTTGCAGCCAATCCTGTCCCGACACGGCAAAAGTTGCCCCCTCCAGCCGGGCCAGGGCTTCCGCCGGGTCAGTCAAGCCGGCAAAGGTCTGGAAAGGATGAAAGGCGCCGACCACTGCGCCCTGTTCTGCCGCCGCCTTCAGCAAATCCGTCCCGGCGGCTCCGCAGCAGTGGATCGCTGCCTGGCCGGGCTGCCAGTTAATGGCGGCGGATACTGCGGCGATAGCCGCGTCCGGCGTGGTGATAAAGACTACTTCGGCGGCGTCGGCTACGGCTTGCGGCGTAGCGACGGCTCGGCCGGCGGCAATGCGGCCGGCCAGCCGCGCCGCGGCCTCAGGACGGCGGCTGTGCCAGGCGACTACCGGATACTGCCGCCGGGCCAATGCCAGAGCCAGGCCGCTGCCCAATGCTCCAATGCCAATAAAGCCGATCGACCGCCCCGCGCTATTCATCTGCCAACTCCCGGACTGCCGGGATGCCGCCCAAGCCCTCCGCCGTTGCCACCGCCCGCAGCACGGCTTGGGCGGTAACTTCCACCGCCGCCGCGCCCAAGACGGTAAGGTCAATAGATGCGGCGGATTGAGTTTGACCGGTAGCCAGGGCAAACATCGTGTCGCCATCCCGCATCGTGTGGCAAGGGCGGATGGTTAAAGCCAACCCATCGTGGCTAATCCGGGCCAGGAAATTGGCTTCCTCTTTGGTCAACCCGGCATCCGTGGCAACCACGCCGATAGTAGTGTTGCTTAAAGGCCCGGCATCATCCTCCGCAGCGGCGCGACCAGCGTCCAATTCCTTTCCGGTCAGCCAATCCATGGTGCGGACAAAGCCCGGCCCGGATTCCCGCCGGGGGCCGGCCAAAATCTGCCCGGTACGATGGTCAAACACATCCCCATAGGCATTGACCGCCACCAGGGCGGCGACGGCAATGTTGCCGGGCAAAGTCAAGACGGCGCTGCCAATGCCGGCCTTTACCGCCCGCGCCAAACCCAGGGCTTTGCCGACGGTAGCCCCGGTTCCGGCCCCGACGCTGCCCTCGGCTACTGGCTCCGGCCCGGCGGCAAGGGCGGCGGCATAGCCGGCGGCCGCATCCGGCCGCACCGCGGCGGTTATCAACCCCAAGTCAAAAAGGATGGCGGCCGAAACTATCGGTACCAAAGCCGGCCCCACTTGCAAGCCAATACCCTGCTCCTCGAGATAGCGGACTACCCCGGCGGCGGCGTCCAGGCCGAAAGCGCTGCCGCCGCTGAGCAGCAAGCCGTGAATCCATTCCACCCGGCGCATCGGTTGCAGCAAGTCGGTTTCCCGGGTGCCGGGGGAACCGCCGCGTATCTCCACGCCGGCCACCGCCCCGGTACGGCAGAGAATAGCCGTGCAGCCAGTAGCGTTGGCCCGGTCGGTGTAGTGGCCTCCTTCCAACCCGGCAATGGCGGTCAGCGTAGTATTCAGCACGCCCCATTCTCCTCGGGATCGCAAGCCGCCGGCCCGGCCCAGCGGAAGGGGGGCAAAAAGCAAGCCGCGCCAATCCGCGGCGCGGCGATAAAGTGCAACGCAAAAAGGGCAACCGCTTCAATTTTGGCCGTCTCGGTCAACATCGGATCCCAGCGGCCCGCCGGATTTAGCGGATAAAAGGTTTGCCGGACGCTAACCCCCCTTGTCGGGTGGGTTGCGCTAACAATCTTACGGGGGGACAAGGCTGGTGTCAAGGCGGGTTGATTGTTCCGGTTCTGTTCTGTTGGAGGTTACTCATCCTTCAACAAGTTCAGGATGAGCGGAGTGGATACCCCCAACAGGCGGATTGAATACCCCCCAACAGAACGGATGGTATTTCCCTCACAGCAGCGGCGGGGCCGCCGCGGCCGTTTCCTCCTCGGCAATCAGTTTTTCGGCGTAGCTGATTATCTTTTCCTGCCGTTGCACTTCGGTATCCCGGCTTTCCAGATAGAGGCGCAGGACTTGCAGCGGCTGCAAGCCTTCGGCGTCGTCGCCGGCAATGCGGGGGCGGCGGGAGTTTTCCACTTCCCGGCTAAGGGCGGCAATATAGTGGGCCGGGGCCAAAGCTTCCCGAATTTCATTTTCCCGGAGCAGGGGTTCCGCTTCCGCCGGCAGCTTTATCCGCACCCTCACTACAGCATCAGCAATATCCCGCCGGGCAATGGCCCGCAGCACGGCCGCCGTTGGGTCCGGCTCTCCCGGCGAAATGGATACCTCAATGGTAACGAAAGGCCGGGCTTGGACCGGCTGAAAGCGGAAATCGGTCAACCGCTGCCCCCGGGGCGCGGCCGGATCCAAATCCACAACGCAAAAGCCCTTTTCATCCCCCTCCTCGGAAAAATCCACCCGCTGCAAACTGCCGGAATAGACCACCATCGGCGGCTCCCGGCGGATTATCTGATGTTTATGGATATGCCCCAGGGCAACATAATCCACTTCCGGGCGATGCACCGCGCTGGCCAGCAGCACATGGTCATTGCCCAGCATCATTGACTTTTCCGTGCCGGTGGTAGCCCCGTTGATAGTTACATGGCCGGTCAAAATAGCCGGGATAGCCGGATCCAGTTCCGCGATGCGGGCCGCAATGCCCTCGGTCATCCGCCGTTCCAATTCCGCCCGCACTTCATCGATATTCAAGCCCCGGGATTCCTCGCGGGTCAACATTCCGCCCCGGCGCGGCCAGGGCACGGCGATAACCTGGAGCGGCCCGGCCGGCGTGACGATGGGATAAATCTGGAGGTTGCTGCCGATGTGGACGCCCGGCACGGCCAGGGTCGGGAAAATTTCTACGGCGTTGGCCCGGCTACTGGCATTGGGCAGGTCGTGATTGCCCACCAGCAGAAACACCGGAATTCCGGCCGCTACCAAACGGCGGATCCGGCGGGCAAACTCCCGCTGGTGGGTTTGGGACGGGTCGCGGCCCTTATACACATCCCCGGCCAGCAGCGCCAAATCCACCCCTTGGGTCAGGGCAAACTCCGTTACTTCGTCCAGGGAACGGAGAAAATCCCCCAGCCGGGTAGAAAGGCCGGTAGCCGGATCGAGGCGGCCATAATTCTCCACGCCAATATGCAGGTCGGAAAAATGCAGGATACGCATACGCAAACCTCTAGTGGCCGGAGGACGGCGGCCTAATGTCCATCGGCGATTATACCCGATAGGGCGGGCGGCTAGTATCAATCATTGACAAGAGCCTAGCCGGTCAATAGAATTAGCCCAGCCTTAGGAAAGCCCATCCTCAAAATCGCAGGCGGGTTAGATGACTACCATCAAGCAGCTGTATTCCCTCCAGGAAGTGGACTTGGCCCTGGACGAAGTCAATGGCCGAATGGCCGAAGTCGAGCAGGAACTGGAGGGCCGCCTGTCCCTGGGCCGGATTGAGGAAGCCCTGGAACAGGCCCGCAGCCGGTTACAGGAAATCCAGTCCCTCCACCGGGATTCCCAAGGGGATTCGGCCCGGCTGCGGGAACGGGTGAACTACTTGGAAACCCAGCTTTACGGCGGCGATATTGTCAATCCCCGGGAGCTGGAAACCCTGCAACTGGAAGTCAACAACACCCGGCATCAGCTGGAACAGCAGGATGTGCGCCTGCTGGAGCTTTCCCTGCAAGCCGAGGATACCCGCAGCCGCATTGAAACCCTGGAGCGGGATTTGACCGACACCCAAGCCGCGTGGGAAACCCGCCAGATGGAACTGTGGATTCAGCTCGAGGAGTTGACCGAGCGGCAGGAAACCTTGACTAAAGAGCGGGAGAATATGGCCTCCGGGCTGGATGCGGTGGAGTTGACCCGCTACGAGGGACTGCGGAAAAGCAAGGGCGGGCAGGCGGTGGCCCGGGTAATGCGCGGCCTGTGCCAGGCTTGCCGAATGTCTCTGCCGACCCAGCACTTGCAGCGGGTGCGTTCCGGCCGCCAGATGGTGCTGTGCAACAGCTGCGGGCGGCTGTTGCTGCCGGGGTAGTGTCCCTTATCCCGGTATCCCGGTCAACCGGATTGCCCTTGTTTGGTAGCGGCGGTTTTGGTACCGGCCCTTTCCGGTCAACAGCGGGATACCGATTGCCGTTTCCCCTTTTGCTTGCCGCCTTTTCCCCACGAAACCGCCTTTCATTCCCGACTTGCCATTCCGCCATGCCTGTGCTAGATTAGGCTTGGGAGCGGTTGGGCAAACCGGGTGACCGCCGCGGTGGGGAGCAATTCCTGCCGGGGAGGAAAGTCCGGGCTCCACCGGACAGGGCGCTGGGTAACGCCCAGGCTTCGGCGGCAAGCCCCTGGGTAGCCGCCGGGGACGGAAAGTAGCACAGAAACATACCGCCGCCGGCTTTAATGACCGGTGGGCTCACTGGCCTCATCGGCAGTTCGGCGGTAAGGTTGAAATCGGACGGTAAGAGCGTCCGGTCGTTGCGGCGACGCAGCGGCGGCTAAACCCCGCCTGGAGCAAGGCCGAATAGAGGGACCATGAGTGTCCGGCTCGTCCCCGGGTTGGCCGCTGGACCCCGATGGCAACATCGTCGGCGCTATTCCTGATGGCGCTGAACGGCGGCAGCGTCTCCGACACCGCCGCCGGGGGCTAGATAGATGGTCACCATCCCGTTTGACGGCGGGATACAGAACCCGGCTTACAGGTTGGCCCGGCCCGCTCCCTTTACCCTATTGCTTGCCTTAATTCCCCGCCCCATCCCGGGGCCGGAGACGGAAACTTATGGTACGAACTAACGATACCAAGGCCAAACTGGCCGCCGGCGCGGTAACTATCGGCGCCAGCATCAACTTTTACGCCCCGGGACTGGTGGAGCTTTACGGGGTGATGGGCTTTGACTGGGTCTGGATTGACTGCGAACACGGCTCCTCCAACGATTCGGAAACGGAAAATATGGTGCGGGCCGCCGAACTCTACGCCCTGACCCCCATCGTGCGGATACCCAATGCCTACCCGTCCACCATCCTGCGTTTCCTTGACCGCGGCGCGCAAGGGCTTATCGTCCCCCACATTTCCACCAAGGCCGAGGCGGAAAGCGTAGCCCGGGCCGCCCGCCACTATCCCGAGGGCGACCGCAGCAGCGCCACCGGCGGCCGCACCAATCGTTTCGGGGCCGGCCTGCCCACCCCGGAATACTATGCGGCGGCCAATCGGGAAACCCTGGTTATCGTGATGATTGAAACCCCGGAGGCGGTTGAAAATGTGCCGGAAATCGCCGCCGTTCCCGGCATTGACGCCCTGCTGGTCGGCAGCAGCGACTTGACCCAGACGATGGGCATGGCAACGCCGGAGCAGTTGGACGCCGCCATTGACCGGGTTATCGCCGGCACCAAAGCGGCCGGCAAGTTTATCGGCGTGGCCGGAGCGGGAATGTCCCTGAATAACCTGCCCCGCTTTCAGCACTTCGCCGGCCGGGGCGTGCAGCTGCTGTCGGTAGGCACGCAGGATATGATTCGCGGCGGCGGCGACGGTTTCTTAAAGGCAATGCGGGGCTAGGGCCATTGCCCATTAACCGGATAGAACTTTCGGCAATCTGACCCGGCCGCCGCGGCCCTTTTTCCGGAGAACGGCCGGAACTCGCCTTATCCCGTCAACCGCTATCCCCCAGCCCGAACAGGCCCAGCAGTTCCGCCCGGTTCAGCCGCGCCGACAGGTCTAACGACACATCGTCAATAATCTGGTCAAAAAGTTCCTGCTTGCTTTCCAGAATGGCATCAATGCGTTCCTCAATGGTGCCGGTGCAGGAATACTTGATGACATTGACTTTGACCGTCTGCCCCATGCGATGGCTGCGATCCTCGGCCTGCCGTTCCAGGGCCGGGTTCCACCAGCGATCCAGGTGAAAAACATAAGACGCCTCTTGCAGGAAGTCACCGGCCGGTAGCCGGCCACCGGCATCCAACCCACCTACGATTGGATTGCCGGGGAACTGGCAAAGCAAGGGGCGGCCGGCCGGCTAACCCCGGCTGGGGTCGCCGGGCCGGCCAACCGGCCCTAGGCAAGCCGGGGGTAATCAAGCCCGTCTAAAGGCCGCAATGGCCTTCACACTCGTTGATAAAACCGTTGACCTCGCGCGCCGAACTATCCAACTCCAACGCTTCGGACAACGGTATTCGGCGGTGATGCAAGTAAGCCCTTTTATGAAACATACGACCGGCGTTATGCTCTTTAGAACGGAGCATAGCGTCTATCGCCACGGCTTCTGCGAACAGCTCTGGTTCGCCGTTCATAACATCCAGCCAACTGGAGGAGCTGCGGAACGGGCAGCCGACGCAGGCACTACGGGAAAGGTGGCGGTCGGGGAAACGATCGGCGAACCACTCGATGCACTGCCCCCGATCCATCGGCAAGTCGTTGATTAGGGGGTAACGGTGAGTTATCCACCAGTTGCGGCTGGGTTTAACCCTCATCATCTCGTCGGTGGTGATACCCAACCACATCTCGACGTTGGTTTCCGACGATAGACTCTGTCGGGGCCTAACGCCCAGGATCTTCTGAACCTCCTTTCGGATGGGGTCTAGCTTGTAGTTCTTGGTGCATTGCCGCCAGTTAATGCCGGCGGGGTTGCCATCCCAGTCGGCTAGATATACCGGCAAGGTAAGCCAAGCTTGGCCCTGAGCATTCACGCCGTTGATAACATCCTCGCGCAGGCTACGCCCGTTCCCGGTAACTATTACCGGAAAGGAAACTCGGGATTTCAACCACTCGAGGTTATCATAAACCGCCTGCGGTTCCCATTGGGTATCGGCAAAAATTGCATAGTCGGGTTTGACGCCAAAGGCGTCTTGCTCCGCCAGCAAGCACATCACGGTGCTTTGGACACCGCCGCCCAAGCTTAAAACCCGGAGGGCGGGCGGCGTTGAGCGGTGCTGATACCCTAGGGACCTTTTGGGGGCTTGGCCTCCTCTACCACTTGTCGCAACTCGTGGTATTCCAGAAAGTCAAAAGACATTGCGGCCGCCCGCAAGTTCAAAGCTTTCATCAGGTCGCTGGCGTCTCGGGTAGTTTTCAGGTGGTCGTTGCCATCCAGGAAAACATCGTACACGGCCGCCAACAGCCGAGGATTGGCCGACAAAAAGGAACGGTCATTTACTTGGTGGTACAAGTTGACGTTACCGGCCATTGCTGCCAGCAAATCGTCATAGCTATGCTGGGAATGTTCAGCGGCACGGCTAGCCATTTCACCGAGCCACCACAGCCTAGCGGCGGCGTTCGATTCGCGGCCTCCAGCTCCTGCGTATTTCAGCCAATGCAGGTCGACGAAATTGGTCGAAGCAGAGTTGCTAAGGTTGCTGGACTCCCAGCGTACCGGGACATAGCGGCTCAGGCCAAAGCAATTGATGGATGCCCAGAGCTTGGGGTTAGCGGCTTGGGCCGGGGAAAGCTCGCCTATGGCTCGGTGAAGTACCAAGGACAGGCTTGCGTCTGAGCTAGGCCCGCCTTTGTCAAGCTGGTTTAGTTCGTCCAGAGACGCCTGAATTTGGAAAGGGGTTTCGGCATAGGGTAGGGCATCCGGCCCACCCTCGTCGTGCACGGCGGCTTCCATACGCGCACGGAGGGTTTCCGGGTCGGATCGCACAAACAGTCCGGGGTCGTCGGCGGACAATTGCCCCAATGCCTTAAACCCAGCGTCGCTGACTAACCGGAGTTCAGTCATAAGCTGGTCTCCTCGTCAATGTCTTCGGACTCTTCACCCAGCAAGCCCCTCAGCATACCCTCAAAGGGCGTGTTAAGGATGCGTTGCGCGGCCAGCAACGGGCTGTGCTGCCCTTGCCTTTCCTTGCCGCCGATGTCAATGCCCAATTGATGCAAGCGCCGCTGGACGCATTGAACCCACTCGCACTCGGAATCGGCGCGTTCTTCCTCATCCAGATCGTCTTTAATGAATGCCAGCACTTCCGTAACTGCACTCATAAAGAGGCTGGGTACAAGGCTGGGATCTCTCCTTACCGAATTGAAACGCCTCCTAGTTTCCGGGTTGACTAACAAGTCGACGTAATCTTCCCCGGGATCCAATTGGAGGTCAAATTCCCCGTCTTGCAAGGAATTGTTTTCACGGATTCGGAAAATACTCCTTACCGGGGTTTCGTCGACCTCCAAGTCAAAGTGCCAGGGTTGATCGGTAGCTAAGGGAGCCAACCTGTTGATTTCTACTGGCAACCTTTCATATTCCCGGTTTGCTGTCCGGGTAGAATATACGGGTATGTCTTGGGTTGCCAAGATAACCGGGTGGACTTCTACCCGGTTCTTCAACCGGCTTACCGGGATGCTACCGGTTGCAAGGAAAGGTTCTTCCCGGGTGGCGCTAATACGGGTGCGAAAGAGAGTCGAGCCGCAATACACCATTGCGGCGCATTGGGCTTTCTCCGCCCGTATGGTCTCGTAGATGCCGGTTTCTTTGAGGTCAAACCGCAGGGCAACGGTGAGCATACCGTTGTCTCGGTTGTATTCCGGCTGTTCGAGGGTTGTTCGGAAGGACGCGGTTTCGCCGTAATCGTCGGAACCCGGCCGCAACACCGGATACAGGTAATGCCGTTGGGCGCGGTAGCGCATATCTCACCCCCTTTACTAAGCTGGTCGAGTACTGTCCAGCCGGAAAGTCTTGCGAGTGACGGGTTCGGTGGTGATAATCTCCAACAGATACCGCTCACCGTCCAGCACGGGCAACTGGCTCATAATATCCCGCTGAACCGCAACCGACTCGCCGCCGGCTTTGGCTTCCCGGATACCCATAGGCACTATTGCGCCGTCCTCGCCGACAGCTACCAGTTGCAATGTTGCGCCGGTGACATCCTTGCCAGGATTGTCAAAGGTAATCCGCAACGAATGGCTGCCAACGGGCCGAACCCGGCCGCGACCTACCGGCGGCCGCCGCGCCGGGCGACCGGTGCCAGTGTTTCCGGGGCCGCCGCCGGACGTTCCGGTTTCATCGCCGCCAGTGCCGCCGTTGCGAGCGGTTTTCTTCCTCGTTCGCGGCTCGCGGCGGAAAATGCCCTCTAGCGGGCCGGCGCCGCCGCTGGGCGCATCCGATTGACGCAAGCCACTTATATGGACATCGCCAGGGATGTTGGAGTTGGCTGGCTTGCTGGGATCGGATACGGCAAGAAATGGCGTCATTTCTTTCAGTTCGTCGTCGGTTTGCTCCTGTGGCAAGCCGGCCCGCTCTTCAAGTTGCTGGCGCACCCAATCCCCCAGCTGTTGCAAGGCACGCCTAGCTTGCTGCTTTCGAGATGGATCGGAGATGTAGTCCGGAGACAGCCGGTCGTGTTTGGGAGATTCGGTATCCCGGATGTAAGACGACTCGTCGGAAGGGGAGATACACTCCACAATGGCAGTGAAGCCGCGCCACCCGCTGGGGATACTGCCCAAGCTCATACCCATGTGATTACGTTGGTTGGTAATCATCATTCCAGAGTCACGGACTATGGCAATTTCCCGGAGTTTGATCTTGGGGTCGTCATAGACCTGAACATACAGGGAGACGGTGCCGATACCGTCGAAAGAACGGCGGACAGCAGGAGACATCCGGGACACGCGAATGAAGTTGCGCGTTTGGGATGATGCGCCTTGATACATCTCCACTATGTTATCGGCATTTACTGCCTTGTTGTTCGCTTTGATGACCAAGTTGCCGCGGATAACCGCGTGAAAGTAGTGGTCAATGGCAGTGGAGATAACGTCGTTTTCCCAACCCGGGGTGCCCCGGTCAGGGCCCAAGGAATATCCGGGTATGTATAGCGCAGTACCCGGGTGCCGAGACAGGAATCTTTCTGGAACGCCACCCTCCTCAAGAGGCAGGTAATCCCCGTGGCTCAGGTAACCGGTGCGACGGCGAGGTTCTCCTCGGGCATCGTTATGGGATACCAAGATAGACTTGCCAATAAACCGGCTGTGCAAGCGGTTTTGGCCGAGCCACGTGGTGGAATACAAAACCGTGCGGAGTTCGGTTACTGCAAAGGCAGAATGTTTCCCCAAGCCAAAGGAACCGGCGGCGTCTTTGGTGTCTTTGACCGGTGCGCCCGAACCTTTGGTAAGGGCTTCCCACTTGCTGGGCGCGCCTCCGAAGCGAGGGAGATCGTCTGCCCCAGTGGTGTTGCTGTCGGCGATGCAGAGGGTTTTGACGACCGAGCTATAGTCCAGCAGAGTTTTCGCCCTGTTGAACTCGGCACGGCCGGTTTCGTCGTTATGGGGAGACCGGATAGCACTGGCTAGAATTTCCCGCAACTGGCGGGCGTTGAAAGCAGTTGGCGGCAAGTCAACCAAGCTGAAAGCGACGTTTACCGGCAACTTGCCAGCCCGGGCGTCTAGCGAGTTCTGAATGGACTCGCGGATCAAGTTGACTTCCCGGTTATCGGTGAAGTGGGAAATACCGGCGTCGTTATGACCCTCGACCTCTCCCGCCACGTTAGGCGGGAACTGCCATTCCAAAGTGGGCATCAGTTACTTTCCCTCTACCGCAACTTGCTAAATTCGTTGCAGGAATTGCCCGGTGCGGAAAATCACGCAGGGCAATTCTATCAAATTATGCGGCGATGTCAACAGGTTAACTCCTGAAGCTGAATATCCCATCCCAGCCCCCTTAGCCGGCTATGGTATAATGCGGGAAACCCATAGCTGGCCGCCGCCTGTTCCGTGTCGCTGAAAGCTCGTTCGAAAGTGTCCATTCCTCCTCTCAAAGGCGGGTGTCGTGGTAAGCCAATGTTACAATAATCCTAAAGGCTTGTCTATAAAGCAATTTTCTGAAATGCGGGGCTAACCTGGTTGCCCTTTCCGCCGGCAACGGGTATCATATCCCCATAAACTTGCCGGCCCCCTTCCCGGGTCTGTCGGGATTGCACTAAAGGATGATTGCCCGTTCTATGTACCTCGACCTGCACAGCCACTCCGTTTCCTCGGACGACTCCCGCGCCACCGTGGAGCAGTATGTCAAATGGATTCAGGTTTTGCGGAAACGGGGTTGCGTCGTGGACGGCATTGTCCTGACCGAACACCGCAAGTTTGACTTCGACCTGGATTATTCCCAACTGGCGGCCGAGTACGAAGTCCTGATCCTCAAAGGGTCGGAACTGGATACCCGCTACGGCCATTTTCTGGTGTACGGCGTTACTCCGGCCCTGGCTAAAGAGGTCAACCTGGCCGATGTAAGCATGGACGCCCGGGAATTGATGCGGGCCGCCCGGCAGCACGACGCCATCGCCTTTCCGGCCCATCCCGGCCGGTTCGGTATCGGCTTGGTGGACTATATGGCCCAGGGCGAAACCTTTGCCGATGTGCAAATTGCCGAGCGGCTGAACGGCGGCAGCCGGGCCGGGGAAAACGAGCGGGCCGATGCTTTGTGCCGGGAACAGGGCTACGCCGGCACCGGCGGCAGCGACGCCCATCTGGCCAGCCATATCGCGGCCTGCCTTACTTACTTTCCGGCAAAGATCCGCAACGAGCGGGAACTGGTGGACGCCCTGCGGGCCGGCGGTTTTGCCCCGGTCTGGCTGGCCGATACTAAAAAGGAATAACGCCGATGGCGATGGAACTGGAATACAACCGGGATTTGTACGGCGTGGAACATCAGGCCGGCCCCTTTGCCGTCACCCCGGAACTGATTCAGACTTTTAACCGCAGTATCGGGGAAAGCAATCCGGTCTTTACCGACCGAGCGGCGGCCCAAGCCGCCGGCTATGCCGACATTCTGGCCCCGCCCACCTTTTGCACTCTGCTGGTGCGGAATGTGGAACTGCCGGATATTGAATTGCAGTTCGGCCGCTCCCGGTTCCACGCCGGCCAACGGGTGCAGGCCCGCGCCCCCATCATTGCCGGGGATTCCCTGACCGC
Organism: Dehalococcoidia bacterium; assembly: GCA_965203435.1. Taxonomy (GTDB): domain Bacteria; phylum Chloroflexota; class Dehalococcoidia; order Lucifugimonadales; family UBA3495; genus CBDBCU01. Next base: position 109,694 of record CBDBCU010000001.1, read on the forward strand.
CTCCTCTCATCTGAAAGAGGTTTATCCCAAGACCGGGCGCAGCGGCGTTATGGTCTTTACCGTTTGGGAAACTACTTTCCGCAATCAGGACGGCGTGGTCGTCGCCGATGTGCAGGAATCCTACGCTTCCCGGGAGTGAACGAAACCGATGACCATTGCAACCGGCCCCTGGTTTGAGGATGTAGAGTTGGGCAGCGAAATCGGCCCGCTCGAACTGGTGGCTACCGCTGAAAAGGTAGCGGAGTTCTGCCGGCTTTGGGGCAATCCGCCGCCCAATCGCTTTACCGACCCGGCCACCGCTGCGGCCGCCGGCTTGCCCGGCCCCATTATCCCCGGCGTGATGAGCATGGCGATTATGAGCCAGGCTTTGACCGATTGGGCCGGCCCCCAGGCCCTGAAAGACCTGGATCTGGTGTTCCGCCAGCCGGCGCCGCACAATCAGCCGCTGCTGATTTCGGCCACGATTACCGATACCCGGCAGGAGAACGGGGAAAACCTGGTAGAGTGCGATGTTATGATGACCGGCCCGGCGGGGGAACGCTATGTGGGCGGCACGGCCGTGCTGGCCCTGCCCGGCAAAGACTAATAGCCCCGCCCGGATCCATTCCAACCCGGAGGTTGCTTGACTATGACGCAGACTATTCCGGAGGCCCCGGTGCTGGAAGTAACCGACCTCAGCGCCGGTTATGGCGGCCACTTGGCCCTGCAAGGGGTTACTTTTGCCGTCAGCCGGGGGGATGTGGTCGGCATTATCGGCCCTAACGGCGCCGGCAAATCCACCCTGATGAAAACCATCCTGGGCTTGATTAAGCCGCTGGAAGGCTCCGTGACCATCCTGGGCCAGCCGGTCGTAACCGCCCGCAAGCAGGTGGGCTATGTGCCGCAGCATGAACAGGTGGATTGGGATTTCCCGGCAACGGTGGGGGATGTGGTTTTGATGGGCCGCTACTCCGGCCGGGGCTTGTTCCGCCGCCCCACGAAAGAGGATAAGGATCAGGCCTCCGCTGCCCTGGAGCGGGTCGCGATGCATGGCCGGAAAAACTTTCTGATTGGCGAGCTTTCTGGCGGGCAGCGGCGGCGGGCGCTATTGGCCCGGGCCTTGGCCGGCAATCCGGCCCTGCTGCTGATGGATGAACCGATGGCCGGCTTGGACGCTACCTCTCAGCACCAGCTGCTGGAAATTTTCAGCGACCTGCAAGAGGATGGGACGGCGATCGTTTTCAGCACTCATGATTTGTCCTGCGTTTCCTCCTGCGCCGGCAAATGCCTGTGCCTGCACTGCCGGATGGTAGCCTTTGGCGACCCGGAGGAAGTGTTGACCGAGGATGTGCTGAACGAAACCTTTGGCGCGCATCTGCTGCTGGTGCATACCGACGGCCACGCCTACGCCTACCAGCACCACAGCCACGGCGACGCGCCTTAACTCAGAACGGCAAGGATGGGCGCTAATATGTACGACCTGAGCGGAAAAGTGGCTATCGTTACCGGCGCCGGCGGGCGACACGGCATCGGCCGGGCTATCGCTACCCGGCTGGCCCGGGAAGGGGCCGATGTGGTAGTTACCGACATTCCCCAATCCGTCGAGGCCATCCGCCCCCAGGATCGGGCTGAGGGTTGGGAGGGACTGCCCAGCGTAGTCCAGGAAATCGAAGCGGCCGGGCGGCAGGCTTTGGGCCTCTTTTCCGATGCGGCCGACAGCGGCCAGGTTGAGGAAATGGTCAGCCAGGTATTGGCCCGGTTCGGCCACATTGACATCCTGGTCAACAATGCCGGCTCCCGGCCCGGCCGCGACCGGGTGCCGGTAGTGGAATTGACCGAGGATGCCTTTGACGAAGTGATGCGGGTCAATGTCCGGGGTACTTACCTCTGTTCCCGGGCCGTAGCCCGGCACATGATTGCCCGCCAACAGGGCGGCAAAATTATCATCATTTCCTCCGGGGCCGGCAAACGGGGCATTGCCCGTTACGCCGTCTATTGCGCCTCCAAGTTTGCCTTGGTCGGCTTTACCCAGGCCCTGGCCCAGGAAATGGCCCCGCACCGGGTCAATGTCAACGCCATCTGCCCCGGCTTAGTGGATACCGAGCGGGTGGATTTTATCGCCGCGGCCCTGGCCGCCGAAGGGCAGTCGGCCGAGGAACACCGGGCGATGATGGTGCGGGAACGCGCAACCCGCGTCCCGATGGGCCGCATCGCCCAGGGGGAGGACATCGCCCGGCTGGCCGCCTTTCTTTCCTCGGCCGAATCCGACTATATGACCGGCTTGTCCCTTAGCGTCTCCGGCGGCTCGGAAATGAACTAGCCTTACTCCCTTTGATTCCGTTAGAACGAAACCCTATCCTTTCCCGGATTGGTGAACCGGATGGCCCTGGAACGCGCCGACATTGAACACATCGCCGCCCTGGCCCGGATCGCCTTGACTGCGGCGGAACGGGAGACTTTTGGCGAGCAGCTTTCCCACATCCTGGCCCAGTTTGAGACGCTGAAACAGTTGGATACCCATTCCGTTGCCGCCACCGGCCACGCCGTAGAGCTGGATACGGTAATGCGGGAGGATATTCCCCAACCGCCGCTCAGCCCGGAGGATACCCTGCGGAATGCGCCGCGGCCGGAAGGCGATTTTTTCCGGGTTAAAGCGGTACTGGAGGAATAGCCCTTGAACCGGGATGAACTAGGGCAACTGACCCTCCACGCCGCCCGGGACGGCTTGGCCCGGCGGGATTTCAGCGCAGTGGAACTGACCCGTTCCTGCCTCTCCCGCATTGAGCAGGTAGAGAGCCGGGTTAAGGCTTTCATCACCGTTACTGGAGACCTGGCCCTAACCCAAGCGGAACAGGCCGACTGCCTCCTGGCGGCCGGGGAGGATCAACCCCTGACCGGCATCCCGATGCAGCTGAAAGACCTGATTTCCACTCAGGGCATCCCTACCACCTGCGCCTCGCGGATGCTGGAAAACTATATTCCGGTGTATGACGCCACCGTGGCGGCCCGGCTGAAAGAGCAGGGCGCGGTGCTGCTGGGCAAAGGCAATATGGACGAGTTCGCTATGGGGTCGTCCTGCGAAAACTCGGCCTTTTTTCCGACGCATAACCCCTGGGATTTGGCCCGGGCCCCCGGCGGCAGCAGCGGCGGCGCGGCGGCCGCCGTAGCTGCCGGGGAAACTATCTTTGCCTTGGGGTCGGATACCGGCGGCAGCATCCGGCAGCCGGCCTCCCTGTGCGGCGTGGTCGGTTTGAAACCCACCTACGGGCGGGTCAGCCGCTACGGGCTGATTGCCTTTGCCTCCTCTTTAGACCAAATCGGGCCGGTGGGCCAGGATGTTACCGACTGCGCCCTAATCCTCAACGCCATTGCCGGCTATGACCCCAGAGATTCCACTTCCTTGCCGGCGGCGGCCGCGGATTTTACCGCCGGGCTGACCGGCCGGTTGGATAACCTGCGCTTGGGTATCCCGGAGGAATACTTTACCGCCGGGATGGATCCGGGTGTCCGGGCGGCGGTACTGCAAGCCGTTGCCGAATTGGAAAAGTTGGGCGCGGTCGTAGAGCCGGTTTCCCTGCCCACGACCCAGCACGCCCTGGCTTGCTACTACATCATCGCCCCGTCGGAATGTTCGGCGAACCTGGCCCGCTATGACGGGGTAAAGTTCGGCTATTCCTATCCGGATGCGGCGGATATGTGGCAGGCTATGGAAATCACCCGGCAGCGCGGCTTTGGCCCGGAAGTAAAGCGGCGGATAATGCTGGGAACTTATGCCCTTTCCGCCGGCTACTATGATGCCTATTACCTCAAAGCGCAGCAGGTACGGACGCTGATTCGGCAGGATTTTGCCCGGGTTTTTGAGCAGGTGGACGCCCTGGTGACGCCCACTTCCCCGGTGGCGGCGTTTCCCCTGGGCGAAAAGATGGCGGATCCGGTGCAGATGTACCTGATTGATGTTTGCACCCTGCCCATAAACATAGCCGGGCTGCCGGCTATGTCCGTGCCGTGCGGCTTTGCTGACGGCTTGCCGGTGGGAATGCAGCTAATCGGCCCGCCCCTGTCCGAGGCGCGGTTGCTGGGCTTGGCCTACGCCTACGAGCAGGCTACGGAGTGGCACAAAGCCCGGCCGGCGCTTTAAGGATTGGCGGCGGTCAGTTCGTTGAGCTTGCGGCCGCTGCGGGGGGTCAGGAAACCCTGCCCGCAGTGCAGGCACACATCCCCGGGAACGCTTTGGACGACCCGGGACCGGCCCATCTGCCGCACTTCCAGAATAACCGTACCCGGTTCCACGGTGTTGCCGCAGTAATAGCAGCGGTCCACTGGTTCCGTCGGGATTTTTTCGTCCGCGGTCAAGTCGCCCAGGGTTTTCTCCGCCGCGATGATATGGCGCACCGCAGCGGCCAGCGGCGTCACCGCTTTTTCCAGAGCGGCACCCGCCTTGCGCTGTTCCACTTCCAGGTCATAGTGGGCTTGCAGGTTAATCCAGAACCGCTCCGTGGTGCAGAAATAGCGGGCCAGGCGCATAGCGATATTGGGGGTTATGGCCCGCTGTCCCTTGACGATTCCGTTGATTTGGCGGGCCGAGACGCCCAAGTCTTTAGCCACTCGGCGCCGGCTGATGCCGTAGGGTTTGATGAATTCCTCCAGGAGAATCTCTCCCGGAGGAATGGGGGGCAGCTTTTCCGTGTCCATCCGTACCCTCCTAATGATAGTCGGTGATTTCGACTTCGTAGGCGTTTCCCTCCGACCACTCGAAGCAGATCCGCCACTGGTCGTTGATGCGGATGCTGTGCTGCCCGGCTCGGTTCCCGGAAAGCCTTTCCAACCGGTTGCCCGGCGGATTCCGCAAATCCAGCAACAGCTCAGCTTCGTCCAATTGCAACAATTTCTGCCGCGCGGCGGGCTGGATGTTCGGCGGGAGCCGCCGGGATCTTTCCCCCTCAAAAACCCGCCGCGTTTCCCCGTCCCGAAAGCCCCGTATCATGGCGTATATATTAACGGATGGCGCTGAGTGGCAGCAAGGTTTGCCGCCGCCCTTTCCCGATCCCTTATTCGGCGCTAAAATCGGGACAAACTAAGGCAGCAGCAGGAGGGACAGAATGCAGCGCAGCAAAGTCCGGGACATCCTGAATCGTGCGGCGGCCGGCGGTGAAGTGCTGGTACAAGGCTGGGTCAAAACCCGCCGCTCCTCCGGGGCCGTTTCCTTTATCCAAATCAGCGACGGCTCTACCCTGAAAGACCTGCAAATCGTGGTGGAGCAGTCCGCGCCGCATTATGCCCTGGTGGAGTCCCTGAACACCGGTTGCAGCGTCAGCGTAGTGGGGGAACTGGTCGAATCCCGGGGGCGGGGGCAGAAGTATGAAATCCGGGCTCAGGAGGTGCAGCTGCTGGGGCCGGCCGACCCGGAGGAGTATCCCCTGCAAAAGAAACGGCATACCTTGGAGTTTCTGCGGGAAATTGCCCACCTGCGCCCGCGCACCAACACTTTCGGGGCTATGGCCCGCATCCGCAGCGCTATGGCCTATGCCATTCACCGCTTCTTTCAGGAACGGGGCTTTCAGTATATTCAGACGCCGATGATAACCGCCAGCGATGCCGAGGGCGCCGGGTCTATGTTCCGGGTTACTACGATGGACCTGGATAACCCGCCGCGCCGGGCCGGGGCCGTGGATACGGCCGCCGATTTCTTTGGCCGCCCCACTTATCTGACCGTCAGCGGCCAGTTGGAAGCGGAAATTTTTGCCTTGGCCCTGTCCGATGTTTATACCTTTGGCCCCACCTTTCGGGCCGAAAACTCCAACACTTCCCGCCATCTGGCCGAGTTCTGGATGGTGGAGCCGGAAGTGGCTTTTTGCGACTTGGACGGGTTGGCGGAATTGGCCGAGGATTTTCTCAAAGCCCTTTTTGCTTACACTATGGAAAACTGCGCCGAGGATTTGGCCTTTTTCAACCAGTGGTACGACAAAGCGGCCGTTGCTACCCTGGAGGGCATTGTCAATTCCCGTTTTGAGCGGTTGACCTATACCGAGGCGGTGCAACTGCTGCAAAGTTCCGGGGAAACCTTTGAGTTTCCGGTGCAGTGGGGCCGGGATTTGCAGTCGGAACACGAGCGTTACCTGACCGAAAAACGGATTGGCCGGCCGGTGGTCGTTACCGATTACCCCAAGGACATCAAGGCGTTCTATATGCGGCTGAATGATGACGGGCAAACGGTGCGGGCGTTGGATGTGCTGGTGCCGCGCCTGGGGGAAATTATCGGCGGCAGCCAGCGGGAGGAACGGGAAAGCGTCTTGCGGGAGCGGATGACCCAGAGCGGACTGGATCCGGCCAACTATTGGTGGTATCTGGAATTGCGCCGCTATGGCACCGTTCCCCACGCCGGCTTTGGCCTGGGTTTTGAGCGGACGGTGCAATTCGTTACCGGAATGCAGAACATTCGGGATGTGATTGCCTTTCCGCGGACGCCGCGGAATGTGGAGTTTTAGGCGGCGGGACTTGCTTCGGTCAGCAGGGTTTCCCGCACTGCCGCCCAACCCTCAGCCATAGGCCGCTCCGGAAAGGCCGCCGTTTCCGCCGCCCGCAGCACCGGCACCACCACCAGGGACGGGCCGGCCGCCGCCATCACCTCCTCCAGCCCAATCAGCAGTTCCTCCAGGTTGTCGAAGCGGTAGGTGTGCCGGTAGCCGGCCCCCCGGGCCATCTCCCGGAAGTTCACATTGTCCAATCCCTTGACCGGGATCCCGTCGGTCGAGGAATAAGTCACATCCTCAAAGACGAAATGCGCCAGGTTTTCCGGTTGGGCCTCGCCGATCGTTGCCAGGGATCCCAGGTCGGTGCGGAGAGTGGCGTCGCAGTCCAGGGCCAGCACTTTGCGCTCCGGCTGGGCCAAGGCCAAGCCCAAAGCCACCGCCGGCGCCCGATCCATACAATCGGTCAAATCCACATCCCACTCCCGCCGCTGGGATACCGTATGCCAGTCCCGCAAGGCCGCCGAAGTGGACACGACCAGGGCATTTCCCCGGTGGTAGTTAATCGCCTTTGCCGCTTCCCCTGCCGGTATCATCCGAACTATCCTCCATCCCGTTATCCCGCCCGTTATCCCGTTCCGCCGCCGAGTGAGCCGCAATGCGCCGGGTGGTTGCCATCAGATACAGCCCGCCCAAAATCAGGGCCGAGCCGGCCGCCACGCCCAAGGCCAGCAGCAACCGATTGTCAAAGCCCAGGGCTTGGTACAGCACCCAGAAACCCAGCACAAAGACGGCCAGGCTGACAATCCGCCCCAGCAAACTGCGGCCCATATCTTTCAGCAATCCGCGCCCCCTTTGCACAGGGAAACGCAACGGCCCGGAGTTTCGCAGACTTGCTGCGTACTGCGCTGCCGCTGCGTTTCGGCGCTGACTTGACCCGGTCGGGCAACAGCCGGGCCGGGAAAACTTTAACCTAATCGGAACCGACGCCCAGGGCCGCCGGCACTTCCGCAAAGGCCATTTTGACGGTGCGCGGCGAGCGGGGGCGGAACTGCACCGGCGTGTTCTCAATCTGCGGCTCCACCGCCAGATGAATAAAAACCGGCCCGGCGGCGCTCAGGGCCTCGTCAATGCCGTTGGCAAAATCCTCCAGGTTGTCGAAGGAAAAGACCGCCGCATAGCCGGCCGCCTTGGCCATCCCTTCCCAGTCGGAGCCGTCGCTGCCGGGAATGGGCTGCCCGCCGGTTACGGCATAGACCCCGTTGTTAAACAGGAAATGGTAAAAGTTGGTGGGCGCCTTGTTGGCCGAGGTGACCATGGCCCCCAGGTTCATCAGCAGGCTGCCGTCCCCGTCCAGCACAAAGACCTTGCGGTCGGGCTGGGCCAGGGCAATGCCCAAGCCCAGATTGGCCGCCTTGCCCATCGCCCCGGACAGGGGCAAATCCAGGCTCTGATTGGTGGTAACGGTGGGCAGGCCAAAGCCCACATTGTTGGCGTTCATGGTCGGCACGATAACCGAGTCGGCCCGCTTGCTGTCGATGAGCCGCACGGCGTCGGTGTTGTTAATCATAATCTCCCTCTCTGCTGGCTACGCCGGGGCGGGCTAGACGCCGAACTCGGTGCCGACCAGGACGCCGACCGGCTGCTGCGTGCGCTCGGCTTCCGCAATGGCGATGCTGATGCGGTCAGCGTCATCGTCGGTCTCAATCAGGTAGTAGTTGATGCCCCAGGTGTGGAGGATATGCTCAATGAACCGGGCCGCCGAGTCAGTGGTGACGCCGCGGCGGGTCCAACCCCGGTAGCCAATCAGCATTACCAGCGGCTGGTTGATGTCCAGCCCCAGGCCCCGAATGGAATCCCCGGACTCGAAAATGCCGGTGTTCTGAATCAGGACGATGGGCTTCTTGCCGCCCACCCACAGGCCGGCGGCGATGGCCATGGTTTCCCCCTCCCGGCACACCGGCACCAGGTCCAGGGAATCCTCAGCCATCAGCAGTTGATACATAAAGTTGGTCTCGCTGTCCGGCAGCCAAACCACATGGGTGATGGCGTTCTTTTTCAGCTCGGCCACAATAGCCGGGGGATGCAGTACCGCTTCGTGAGTCGTCATAGCGTCTCCTTAGGGGCAGATTTGGCGGGTTCCGGTTGCCCCCATTATAGTTGGGCCGTTAAGGTTGGTCAAGGATAGGCAAGGGCAGGGAATCGGAGGGCTCGGTTGCCGGCTCCGCCCGGCCCGGGCGATGCCTACCGGTGGGCATACCCCGCTCTTTCCGTTCTTGGAAAGTCGTCCCGACCCGGTGCAATTCCAGTTCTTTCCGCAGCTGCGGCAGTTCGGCTTGGGCATTATCCAAGCGCTGCCGGGCATATTCCAGATAATGCTGACTTTGGTCGATGCCCAGGTAATGGTGGCCCAGCAGCTTGGCCGCCACGGCGGTGGTGCCGCTGCCCACATAAGGATCCAAGACCAGCCCCGGCGGCTCCATCCCCAGGATAGCGATGATGGCCCGGGCCGGCAGCCACAGGGGAAAGGGCGCGGGATGGCCGTTCCGACTCTCCGGTACGCCCCGCCAGATCGAGGTCAGTTTAGCGTCGCCGGAGGCCAGTTCCCGGCCTACCCGCCGGCCGTTGACCGGCTTGTAAAGCCAATAGATGCGCTCGTCCACCTGCCAGAACCGCCAGCCCCGAATGTTGGCGGCGATGACCCGATCCCAGATGATTTCCTGCCGCACCGTCCACTTGGTTTGCCGCAGCCAATCCATCGGATGGTACATCCGGCCCTGTTCCCAGCGGGTTTTGTGATTGTAGAAAAAGGAGCCGCCCGGCGCCGTTACCCGATAAACCTGGTTCAGGACTGCCACCTGTTCCCGCTGGTAGTCGGCTTCCGGCACGGCGTCGGTGTATTCGTCATACACCACATTTTTGACCAGCCAGCCCTTATGCTTCTCCTGCTTGTTGTAAGGCGGCGAGGTAACGCCGACCTGGACCATTTCGGCGTCCAGCCGTTGCAACTCGGCCAGGGTATCGCCCCGGATAAGGCGGTCAATTGCGGTCACAAGAGGACTCCGGATTGCCGGGGGTAGCGGATTTGCAGTCGTGGCAATCGGCGGCCGGCAAGTCGATCGGCATTGCGATTTTGCGGCCTAGCGCAACCGCCCGCTAATCCCCGGCCGGGCGCACCAGAATTTGCTGGGCTACATTAAAGCCGATGGAAACCCGGTTGACCGGCGTGGCTACGGTCATTACTCCCAGATAGGGAGTGGCTTCGACCACGCTGACCGCCCGCTCCGGGATTATTTCGGCGTCGGCCAGAAAACGGAGCAGGTTGGAATCATCCTCCGGAATCCGCTCGACCAGATAGGGCTGTTCCGGGATAGCCCGATCCAGAGGGATGCAGTCCGGCGGCAGCGGAGGTGCGTTGCTTCCCGGAATGGGCCGGCCGTAGGGCGATTTGCGGGGATGGCCCAACTTTTCGGTCAGCTTGGCCTCGAGGTCGCCGGAAATGCCGTGTTCCAGGCGATGCGCCTCAATATGGGCGCAGTGCAAATCCATTTCCAGCAGTCCCACCACCAGGCACTCAGCCAAGCGATGCCGCCGGGCAATGTCCTCGCCGCCCTCCAGCCCCTTTTTCGTCAGGCGGATACGCTTGTCCGCGCCCAGGTCGACCAGCCCCTGCTTCTGCATCCGGCGGGTCATTCCGGCTACCGACGGCACTGAGGAGCCCAGCCCTTCGGTAGGCGGCAGCTGCTTGATGGCTTCGGTCAACCCGGTAACCGTGGGCGTAACGGAATCCTCCCACAGCCGATAAAGGCAGAGGAGATAGTTTTCGGTTACTGCCGAAAACCGTTCCATTCCCTCGCCGTCATCGCCGGCTTTGCCTTGGGGGGCGCGGGGAGTCGTCCGACCGCTTCTGGTCATAACCTGCCCTCGTGGGATTTGATTCCAGGGGATTGCGGTCAAATTATACAACGGCGGCCAGGTTTTGGGTAGGGCGGAAAGAAACAACATACGGCAACACTGAATCCCGGCTAGGGAAACGGCAAAGCAATGGGCGGGTCGGCCGACCCGCCCGGGTATGGGATAGCCTAATGGCCGCCGAACCGGCGGCGATGCTGGCGCAGGGTTCAATCGTCCATTACCACCGGGATGCCGGCGGCTTCGGCTTTAGCCGCCGCTTCCGGGTTTATCACCCCGTCCTGCATCCAGATATATTTGACTCCCACGGCGATGGCTTCGTCCACCACCGGCCCTACCAGTTCCGAGCGGCGGAAAATGTCCACCATATCGATGGATACCGGCGCCGATTTCAGGTCGGGATAGCTTGGCTCGCCCAGGGTTTCCCCAATCATCGGGTTCACCGGAATAATGCGATAGCCCTGGGCTTGCAGATAGCGGGAAACCCGGTGGCTGTCCCGCGCCGGGTTGTCGGACAAGCCCACCACGGCGATGGTTTTGCTGTTCCGCAGTTGCTCCTCTACCAAATCCATACGTCCCTCCTTGCCCGCCGGATTAGCCGGCAACCGGGTTCTGCCCCCAGCCGGCCCGCCCTATTGTGGCACATCCCCCTCCGCCGCGCCACCGGCAATAACGGCAAATTGCCTTTTATTGCAGTTTATTCATCCGGCAACATATTCGGAATTGCCCGGCAATCAGTCGGAATTGCCCGGCAACCGGTTCGGGATAGCCTTGCAACCGGTTCGGGGTGACCCTTCAACAAGTTCCGGGTGAGCGGTCTGATTTACATAACAGAACGGCATTATTCCCGCCGCGCCCTGTAAAAACGGCGTTGCGGGCATTATAATCATTGCCAACCTCATATAAAGGAGGAAACTTATGCCCCGCATCAAGCACATTGCCATCCGCACCCCTGACCCGGAACAGACCGCCGCCTTTTACTGCCAGGTGTTCGGCCTGGAGGAAGTGGGCAAGGCCGGCGCCGGCTGCTACTTGTCCGACGGCTACATCAACCTGGCGATCCTCAAGTCCATTGAGCAGGGCGGGGCCGAAAGCCCCCGGGATGTGGCCGGTTACGCCGGCATCGACCACCTGGGCTTTATGGTCGAGGATATGGACGAAACCTGCGCCAAGCTGGAAGCCGCCGGGGCCCGCCCCCTGCACCAGCGCATCGAGATGAACAACCCGGCCGGCCAGTCCTACTACGAGCTGAAGTACCGGGGGCCGGACGAACAGGTCATCGATGTTTCCGGCTCCGGCTGGATTGGCACCTAAACCGGCCGGTAAACCGGATTGCAGAACCGCCCCGCCCCGCCCGGAATCCGGGCGGGGCGGTTTTATTGCGGAATTAGAGGCCGGTTAATCTATTAGGCAACGGTCAATCAGTCCGCCAGGGCCAAGCCGTCGACAAACGGCCGGAACTGATGGCCCTCCCGCATCCGGATGGCTACCGGCGTGCCGGGAGCGTATTCCGCCGTGTGGGAATTAAGGCAGCGGACTACGCAACCGTCGGGCAGGGCTACCTGATAGAGATAAAAGGGGCCGCGAAACTCCCGGTCGACAATGACGCCGCGGCCCGGATTGGCCGGAAAGCAATCCAGGCAGTCGGGACGGGCCATAACTTCCAGCCGCCCGCCGCCGGGGGCCGCCGGCCAGGCCAGAGAGCCGAGGGCCGTAGTTATCCGTCCCTTTTCCCACTGGGCCGGCAGGAAATCGGCCGCCCCCATAAACTCAGCGACAAAACGGCTGACCGGGCGATGAAAAACCTCCTCGGGATGGCCCTGCTGCTCCACCCGCCCCTGGCTCATTACCATAACCCGGTCGCCCACATACATCGCCTCCTCCTGGTCATGAGTAACCAGAATGGCGGTAATGCCCTGCTCCCGCAAAATGGTCATCACTTCCCGGCGCACCTGTTCCCGCAAGCCGGCATCCAGACTGGAAAAGGGTTCGTCTAATAGCAGCAGCTGCGGCCGGGGGGCCAAGGCCCGGGCCAGGGCTACCCGCTGCTGCTGCCCGCCGGACAGCTGATGCGGCAGCCGCCGATCCAGGCCGGTCAAGCCGGTCAATTCCAGGGCTTCCGCTACCCGCGGCCGCCGGTCGGAACGGCGCGGCAGGCCGTAGGCAATGTTCTGCGCCACGGTGAGATGGGGGAAAAGGGCCCCCTCTTGAAAGACCATTCCCACTTGCCGCTTTTCCGGGGGGACGCTGCGGCCGGCTTGATAGACCGGCCGGCCGGCAATGGCGACGCGGCCGGCGTCCGGAGCGCAGAAACCGGCAATCAGGCGGAGGGCGGTGCTTTTGCCGCAGCCGCTGGGGCCGAGGAGGGCGGCCACCTGTCCCGCCGCCAGGGTCAGGGAAAGATTGTCCACGGCCAGCGTCTCGCCAAACCGCTTGGTCAGGCCGGCGCATTCCAGCATCGGGGCCGCCGGCGCGGCCGCCGCCGCCCGGGCGACCGCCCTTATTTCCGTGTTGACTGCCATTATCATCCTTTGCCGGGCCGGGAAGGACCGCGGCGTTAATCGCTTGGTATGAATGGAAATTTAAGGTTGGGCAATTTTACCGGTTAATTATGGCAAATGCAACCCGCTATAACCCTACATATCGAAAAGATTTCGTTCCATTACCGGGTATTTATCCTTTAACAAGGTTAGGGTAATCCCGCAATCGGCTCAGGATGAGCCTTCAGCAGGTTCAGGATGAGCGGGGGATACCCTAGTCACCGCCCGGAACGGGATGGGGAAATTGCGGCTAATCGGCAATGGCCGAGGGGGTTTAACGGCCAGACGGGAGCCGGGTTGAATTGCCGGCATAGGAAAGAAAGCAATTTGCCATCTTATTCTAAATAAGTGTTGACACTATCATTTTGATATGATATTGTCTTATTGATTTGGTAAGGGATACTTACCGAAAAAATATGTATATACTTACTTACGGAAAACATCCGGGCGCGTCCGTTTTTCTTTTCCGTTCTCCTCCCCGGACGGAGAGGGCGGGCGCGCCGTTCCTTTCCCTGAGTTAGGGCATCGCAGTTCCCGGGCCAAGCAGCCCGGAACTGACTTTAACCATATCGGAGGTCTGGGAAGTTATGGCACGGATTATCCGGTTCAGCCGGAACCTGGGAATGGCCCTGCTGCTGGCGGGGCTGCTGGCCCTGCTGGCCTGCGGCCCGGCGGCGCAGCCGCCGCAGGTGGTGGAAAAAGAGGTGGTGGTGGAGAAGGAGGTGGTCAAAGAGGTGCCCCGGGAGGTGGTGGTCGAGAAGGAAGTAGTCCGGGAAGTCCCGGTGAACGTGGTGGTCGAGCGGGAAGTGGTGCGGGAAGTGCCTAAAGAGGTGGTGGTGCCGCAGGAAGTGGTCAAGGAAGTTACCCGGGAAGTAGTGGTCGATCGGCCGGCCGACCCGGGAAAACTGGTCATTTACTCCGGTCGCAGCGAATCCCTGGTGGACAGCATTATCCGCCAGTTCGGGGATGTTACCGGCATTGAGGTGCAGGTGAAGTACGCCGGGACGCCGCAGCTGGCGGCTACCCTGCTCGAGGAAGGGGCCAATTCCCCGGCGGATGTTTTCTTTGCCCAGGATCCGGGCGGCTTGGGGGCGGTGGAGGCTATGTTTGCGCCGTTGCCCGCCGACCTGCTGGGCCAGGTGCCGGAATGGGCCCGGTCGCCGCAGGGCAAATGGGTGGGCATTTCCGGCCGCTCGCGGACGGTAGTTTATAATACCGACCGGCTGACCGCGGCCGACCTGCCGGATGATATGTTCGGCTTTACCGACCCGGCGTGGCGAGACCGCATCGGCTGGGCGCCGACCAACGCCTCTTTCCAGACGATGGTAACGGCCATGCGAGCCGAGTGGGGCGAGGAACGGACGCGGCAGTGGCTGGAGGGCATCAAGGCCAACAACGCCCGCATTTATCCCAAGAACACGCCGCAGGTCGCGGCCGCCGCCGCCGGGGAAATCGATGTAGGCTTTGTCAACCACTACTACCTGTTCCGGTTCCTGGCTGAGGAGGGGGACGACTTTTCGGCGCGGAATTATCATCCCCGCGGCGGCGGGCCGGGGGCTATCGTAATGGTAGCCGGAGCCGGCATCCTGTCCTCCGGGGAAAATCCGGAGAACGCGCAGAAGTTTCTCGAGTTTATGCTGTCGCCGGTAGCCCAGCAGTATTTTGCCGGGCAGACCTTTGAGTATCCCCTGGTGGATGGGGTAAAGACGGCCCGGTCGCAGCTGCTGGTGCCGCTGGCCGACATCGTAAAACCCGATTTGACCGCCGGCGACTTGACGGACTTGACCGGAACCCAAGCCCTGTTGCAGGAAACGGGAGTCCTGCCCTAAAAATCCGCCAATCCCAAAGTTCCGTTCGGTGGCGGCGTATAATCCGCTCACCCTGAACTTGTTGAAGGGTTGCTTGAACCGGCTACGGGATCATCCCGAATCCCTTGACGGGATAATCGCCGCCACTGAACGGAATCAGTCCCAGGAGGGCTTTTCTTGTCCCTTGCTATTGCCAACCGCCTCGGCGCGCTCCGGCGGCGGGCCGGAATTGGCAGCGGGCCGCCGCCCTTTATCTGGGCGCCGGCCCTGATTATTGGCGGACTGCTACTGCTGTCGCCGGTCTATCTGGCGGTGCGCTCGGCCGGGGCCGGCGTAGAGTTCTGGGACGCCTTTCTGCGGGTGCGGGTACTGGAAATCCTGCTGCGTACCCTGCTGCTGGTAGCCACGGTGACTATCGCCTCCATCCTGCTGGCGGTGCCACTGGCTTGGCTGACGGTGCGTACCGACCTGCCGCTGGCCCGGCTCTGGGGCGTGCTGACCGCCCTGCCGCTGGTCATCCCCAGCTATGTGGCCGGCTTTATCGTAGTGGTCGCCCTGGGGCCGCGGGGAATGTTGCAGGGATTCCTCGAAACTCCGCTAGGCATTGACCGCCTGCCGGACATCAACGGCTTTCCCGGAGCCTTGCTTACCCTGACTTTCCTGAGCTATCCCTATGTGCTGCTGACGGTGCGGGGGGCTTTGCAGCGATTGGATCCGGCCTTGGAGGAATCCTCCCGGGGTTTGGGTTATGGCCGGTGGGGGACTTTTCGGCGGGTAACACTGCCCCTACTGCGCCCGGCCCTTACCGCCGGCGGCCTGCTGGTAGCCCTCTACACCCTGAGCGATTTCGGGGCCGTTTCCCTGCTGCGCTACGAAACCTTTACCTGGGCCATTTTCGTCCAGTATAACGCCGCCCTGGATCGCACCTTGGGGGCGGCTTTTTCCCTGGCCTTGGTCGCCCTGGCTTTGACTTTCCTGGCCGGAGAATATGTGACCCGGGGTCGTTCCCGCTATTACCGGGTGGATCAGGGCGCGGCCCGGCCGCCGGCCCTGGTGGCCTTGGGCCGCTGGCGGTGGCCGGCCCTGGGCTTTTGCGCCGCAGTCGCCCTGATTGCCTTGGCCCTGCCGATGGCGGTGCTGGGCTATTGGGTAGTGCGGGGGGTGAGCGCCGGAGAGCCGTTGCTGCTGCTGTGGGGCGACGCCTGGAACTCCCTGTATGTTTCCGGCCTGGCCGCCGCGGCTACTATCATCGCCGCCTTTCCGGTAGCGACTCTGGAAGTAAGGTATCCCGGCCTGTTGAGCGCCTTGCTGGAGCGGATAGCCTATGTGGGCTTTGCCTTGCCCGGCATCGCCGTGGCCCTGGGCCTGGTGTTTTTCGGGGCCAACTTTGCAGGATTCCTGTATCAGAGTTTAGGATTGCTGGTGCTGGCTTACGGGATACTGTTTCTGCCGACGGCGGTAGCGGCGGTGCGGACTTCCCTGCTGCAAGTCAGCCCCGGCGTCGAGGAAGCGGCGCGCAGCCTGGGCCGAGGGCCGCTGCGGGTGTTTCTCACAGTTACCCTGCCTTTGGTCTGGCCGGGCCTCCTGTCCGGGGCCGCCCTGGTCTTTCTGCTGACGATGAAAGAACTGCCCGCCACGCTGATTTTGCAGCCCATCGGCTTTTCCACCCTGGCCACCTCCATTTGGGGCGCGGCGGCGGAAGCCTTTTTCGCCCAGGCGGCGGCCCCGGCTCTGCTGCTGATTCTGGTATCCTCCGGGCCGCTGTCTTTTCTGATGCTGCGGGAACGCGGCTAGCGGCCGGCCCCGGCGGGTAGGTCGGGGGATGTGATAGGATAGGGTCAATAAATCCCTATCCAGGACGGGAGCGGAACCAGGAGCAAGCGGATGATGACGATGCGCCAGTGGCAGGTGGGGGATACCATTCGGATTGGCTGGCCTGACTTTGGCCGGCCGGAGCAGGCGTTCACCATCGTGGAGTTGGATTTGCTGGGGCCGGTGTTTCGCTGCCGGGTTACGGACGGGGAAAAGCAGGGCGGCTTTCTGGTGATTTACGACTGCCCGGAGCCGGCCTTGGAGCAGTTGGCGGAATTGGCGACCGCGGCGGCCGGATTCAAGGTAATTCTGTCCAGCCTGCGATGCAGTATCGAGGGAACGCCGTTGCGAAGTTTTGACTACGAATGGCATCCCACCCCGGAGTTTGCGGAACGGCCGGGGAAGTTGGCCCATACTTTGGCCGAACTCTTGGCCGGGATGAAAGGCACGGCCGGCCGTTGACTTTCCTGCGAAGTTCAAGGCGGCTTTCCGCTAATTGTTGTCGCCCGGGTAACCGGCAACTCCTTTCCGCTCATCCTGAACTCTGTTGAAGGATGGGCGGAAAGGAATTGCCGCCGGCTATAGACTTGCCGCCGCCAACCGGGTATATTTAAGCTAGACCCCCATCCACTGGGAAAAGGAAAAGGAGGCAGTCCGTGAAGGTTGTCAAAATCGGCGATACCGCCAAGGAAGTCGCCACCAGCGCCCTGTTCACCGGCAATGTCGTTACCCGCCAGGCCCCCTTCGAAGCCGGGGACAGCAGCAACTTCAACTTCGGCGTGGTCAGCTTCAGCGCCGGCTCCCGCAACAAGTTCCACAAGCATAGCGGCGACCAGATCCTCATTGTTACCGAAGGCACCGGCACGGTAGCCACGGACGATGAGGAAGTGGAAATCACCGTGGGCGATGTGGTGATTATCCCGGCCGGGGAAAATCACTGGCACGGCGCCCCCGGCGCCACGGATATGGCCCACATCACGGTGACGGTCAAAGGCAGCCAGACCGAACAGACCGAACCGTAAGTTCGGCCGGCCCGGCAGCGCCGGGAGAAGGGAAAGCCCCGCCCTTAGCAAGAAGGCGGGGCTTTTTGTTTTGGGGGCGGGAATAGATCAATCTATTTCGGGAGGGCAATCAAATTCCGGCCCTCCCGGCCCGTTCAGCCATCTTTGACGGCGTTAAGCCGTTCCTCAAAGGCCGCTTTGTAGTCCGGGGCAATATCGTTCAGATAGTAGGGATAGCCGAGCCGGGCGGCGGCGATGCCAAGGGTGCCGCTGCCGGCAAAGGGATCCATAACAGGCCCGTCGCTGGTTTTGACCATCCGCTCGGCCAGTTCCAGCGGGAAAGGGGCGGGATGGGGATTGCCCAGCTCAAAGCGGATGTTCCACACATCCCCCCACTTCCGCATTTCCCCCAGCCACCGCTGCGGCAGCCGCCAGCGGCGGCCGGCAATAAGGTACACAAACTCGTAGATGGGCGGAAAGATGGTGGGAACTTTGCCGCCCTGGTTGTTGCTGGAGCCGCGATTCCAGATGATGGTTTGCCGCACCGGAAACCCTTCGACGATGGCCTGCCGCCGGTTTTCCCCCAGGTTGGCAATCTGCCGGCCTATGTTGTAAAGGATTACGCCGTCCTCGCCAACCAGCCGCAGGGCTTCCTGGAGAAAAGCCCGCTGCCAGAGAATATAGTCCGCCGGGGGCATATCGTCCTCGTAGCCGGCATAGTTGTTCGCCATCAGCTTGCTGTTGGGCCAGTTGGACTTGTGGCCGCCGCGATGGCGAAAGGCTTTGTTGTAAGGGGGCGAAGTGGCAATGCCGGCGACGGCCCCCTCAGGAAAGGACTGCATATATTCCAGGGCATCGCCAATCTGGTAAGTGTTGGCCGGGGGCATAGGTTTGCCGTTGGGAATGCCTGCCCCGGCCGGGATAGTTGGCGGCATCGGGACGGCAAGACCGGCGGCCGGGGCAAGGGTATCCCGGTTGATTGCGCGGTTCCGGCCGCGCTTAACTTCGGTTTCGGACGGCATAGACGGGTCAGCTCCTGGAGTTCCGGCCGGGCTTTTCGGGCTATGTTACCTTGCCGCCGGAAAGGGTGTCAACGGGCCGGGCGTCACTTGACGGCCGGCCGGGCCTAGGCCCTTAGCGGCGGTTTTCCCAATCCCGCAGATAGGCGATGCAACTCTACAGAGCAGAGCAAGGAGCGGCCGGTGTCCCGCCCGCCATTTATCCGCTGATGCCAAAGATCGCATCGCCGGCAGTGGCTTCGCTGGTCCAGGACTCCAGTTGGTCAAACCACTCCTGGTCGACCGCCACTATCTCTTTCACCCCCAATTTCAGCTCGCGCAGGTTTTCGGCCAGGGCATGGCCGTCCACCAAATCCACCGGGGGTACGCCATTGCGACTCACTTCCTCCCGAGCGGCGGTAGTGAAAGTGCTGGTGGTGATGATAAGTCCCCGGTCAGCCCGGCCCAGCATAGCCCCGAGAAAATCCCGGACTACGGATGCGCCCACCGGATTTTGCCAGCGCTTGCACTGGAACAGCACCGGGAAACTGATCAGGCGGCCCATTTGCAGTACGCCGTGACCGTCAATGCCGCTGTCGCCGCTGCGGCCGGTAACCTGGACTTGGACAAAGCCGTTTTCCCGGAGCAAGCGCTGGCAAAGCCGCTCAAAAGCGTTGGGGGACAACCGGAGAATTCGGCTCAGCAAATCCTCCCGCCATTCGTCCTCGATGATGCGGACCTCCCCTTGGGTATCCGCTTCCACCGGATCTTCCGCGGGGAGCTGGCTCAGGTCAAAGTCTTTGACCTGGCTGACAATCTCGCTGGCCCGCGCCGCGCCGGCCTCGGTCAGAACCCAGATCGAGCGTTTGGGATTGTCCAGCAGGCCGTCCCTTTTCAGATGGGAGCGGGCAAAGGCAACCCGATGCTCCAGAACCGGCCGCCGGCTGTCCCGGTATAGCTGGTCGGCTACCTCGTCCGGCAAATGCAACATCTGCCTGACCTGCTCCTCAATTTCCAGGTTGTGGCCGCTGCCGCCCAACTGGTGGACTGCCAAAAGCGTCCAGTTTTTCATTGCCTCTTCAGACGGGATTTGCTGCATAGTCACCGCTCGTTTCCAGTTTGGCTACTTCAGCTCGGAGAGTCGAAGTATAGGCTAAAGGATTGCCATAAAGTTACCATTGCGGGGAAAAGGTGTCAACGGACTGACAGTCACTCCTTGACACCTACCGGTCGCCGTCGTGTATATATTTACCACTACGGGCGAATAACCGGAAATCGTTGCCTCCCGGTTAATCATAGGATAAGCCGGCCCGTTAATGCTTTGCTGAGGAGGGTGCTATGAGTGAGACGCTTACCGGCGAGGACTACGAACAGAACTTTGCCGCCTTTATGGACACGGTGACGAGCGGGGAATTCCCGGATATGGAGGCCCGCTGCGCTATCTGCCTGACCGATGAGCGCGGAACGTTCTGGCATTGCGATGACAACATCCGCCGGGCGGGCCTTCGCACCGGCGGCGTTCTGTGCGAACCCTGCTATGACCGGTATCTGGACGCCCTGGACGCTTACGCGGATGACCCCTGAAACACCATTCCCGGGATTCCGGTGAAAACCGGAATCCCGGGAGTTGCTCCGTTGCCTACTCTGCGCTATCCACCCATTCCGCCAGCTGCTTGATGGTGTCGGTAAAGGTGCGTTCCTGGTCGCGGGATTCCGGAAACTCATCGCCCAGGGGGGTGCTGCCGATGAAGCGGTACATATCGGCTACGCCCTGGAACAGGTGCGGCGTCAAACCCAGGTGGGCAAAGGTATCCCGGATTTCCTCCATTTCGCTGACCCAGCGGCGGGAACGCGGCGGCACGGTGGGCAGGCCGCGTTCCATCCGTTGCAGGACGGCGGATTGCCCTTCCGCAAACTCAGCCAGCAGCGGCTCGGTAAGGCCCATCCGCTCGGCGGCGGTCAAAAGTTGGGCGTAGAGGGCCGAGGAGCCTTTGGTCATGGCGGCGTAGCACATTTTGATGCCCGAGGCTTGCCCGGTTTCCCCAGCCAGGGGGCGCACTTCCAGCCCGAACTGGCCCACTTCGGCAAAGGCGGCGGCGTGCGGCCCCGAAGTGTAGAAGTGGGGGCTGTAGCCGGGCCGGGGCGGCCCGCCGATGATGGAAACATCCACGAAGCGGCCGCCGGCGGCGGTAAGGACCGGCTCCAGTTCCCGGGTCAATTGCGGCGAAATGGCATTGCACTCGGCAAAGAGGGTATCGGCGCCGGTAGCGCGCAAAGCGTCCGCCACTTCCTGGCACAGGCCCGGCACCGCCGCCGACACCGTCATTGACATAATCAGGTCGGCTTGGGTGACCAGTTCCTCCAGATTGGCGACCTCCCGGATCCCGGCCTTTTCGGCCAGAGCCCGGGTGCGGTCGCTGCGGCCGGCCAGGCAGGTAATAACATCCAGTTCATGCTCCCGCAGGCGTTGGCCGACGGCGTGGCCCATATCCCCGGGGCTGAGAATGGCAACGGCGCGGATGGTCATTGACTTTGTTCTCCTGATTGCGGATTTTGCGGGAATTATAGCACAGGCCGGCGCTATAATAGGCCGGCATTCCGTAAGGAAACGGAATCCGGGGGATGAATTGGTTGACCGAGCCGGGGACGATAACATTGCGGGGCGGGTAGGCGAAGTTACCGCGGCGGATTCGGTGTCTTTCGCCGCCCAATGCTATGGGCTGTATGATGCGCCGCCGCTGGGGGCTTTGACCCGGGCCGGCGAGCCGCCGATTTATGGCGTGGTGCAGCGGGTGCGGACGGAACCCCTGGATCCCAGCCGGCCGGTGCTGGCCCGGGGGCAGGCGGCGGAATCCGTGGCGGAAGTATATCGGGAAAATCCCCAACTGGAACGGCTGCTGACTACCCGGTTTGACGCCCTGATTGTGGGCTATTCCGAGGGCGGCCGCGAATGGCAGGGATTGCCGCCGCATCCGCCGCCGCTCCATTCCTTTGTCTATCGCTGCGGGCCGGCGGAAGTAGCCCAATTCACCGCCAACCTGGACTTTTTGCGGCTGCTGCTGAACTCCGGGCCGCCGCTGGCGGAGGAAGTGACGGCGGCTTGCCTGCGCTTGGCGGCGGCCGCGGCTCCGGATCCGGCGGCCTTTACTTTGCGGGCCGGGCGCGCCCTGGCGGCGGAATTGGCCGGAGACGCGGCCCGGTTGAGCGCCCTTATGCGGAGGCTTGCGGTATGACCGATTCCTTTCCTTTCCTCCCACCTAACGGCAACGGCGCGGCCGGGATTTGGCCGGCGTCTGACGCGGCCTTGGGCCTGGTAGTGGGCGGCTCCCTGGCCCAAGGGGTGGAAATTCGCTTGAACCCGGACGGCGAGCGGGTGATTGAGGATGTCAAGGTTGGCACTTTCCTGACCATCCAGGGGCAGCGCTATCGGTTCTTTGCGGTAGTTACCGATTTGGAATTGAACAGCGCCGACCCGCGCCTGAAACATAGCCCGCCCGATGTAAGCGACCCGCTTTTGGCCCAGACCCTGGCCGGGCCGGTGGCTTATGGCGTGGTATCCGCCCTGCCCAATCTGACCCTGCCTTTGCGGGCCGGGGATGATGCCGTGCCGGTGGCGGCCAAGACCATTCCGGCCCACTTTGCCCCGGCCTGGCCGGCCTCGGCCCAGGATGTGGCCCGGGTTTTCGGGCAAGATGACGCCCAGCATTTCTGGATTGGCAGCCCCTTGGATATGGATACCCGGGTTTGCCTCGACCTCGAGGAACTGGTCAAGCGTTCCATTGGCGTCTTTGGCAAGAGCGGCACCGGCAAAACCTTTTTGACCCGCCTGCTGCTGGTGGGCATTTTGCAAGGCGGCAGCGCCTCGGCCCTGGTCTTTGATATGCACAGCGAATATGGCTGGAGCGGGCAGGATACCGACAGCGCCCGGCAGGTCAAAGGGCTGAAACAGCTGTTTCCGGCCCGGGTGTCCACCTTTACCCTGGACGCGGAGAGTTCCCGGCGGCGCGGCGCAATGCCCGACGAAGTGGTGCGGATTGGCTACGCAGAGATTGAGCCGGAGGATGTGGAACTGCTGCGGGATACCCTGAACTTGTCGGAAGTGGCGGCCGCCGCGGCCTACAACTTGCAGCAGTATTTCGGGCGGGATTGGCTGAGTCGGTTTCTGGAACCGGCGGGGCCGGAAGTGGCGGAACTGGCCAAGGAGTTGAATGTGAACGGGGCGGCCCTGGCCTCTTTACATAACCGCTTGAGCCGCCTGAAGCGGTTTTCCTTTCTGGAATCCGGCGGCCGCCATAACGCCGCCGCCCGCATCATCGAGCATCTGGAACGGGGGCAGCACATAGTCCTGGAGTTCGGACGCTACGGCAGCGACTTGACCGCCTATATCCTGGTCAGCAACCTGCTGTCCCGGCGCATCCACGACCGCTATGTGGAATTAAAGGAAGCGGCCGAGGGGAATCAGGGCAAGGAGCCGCGCCCCTTGGTGATTGTCATTGAGGAAGCCCACAAGTTCCTGAACCCGGCGGTGGCTCCGCAAACCATTTTCGGGATTATCGCCCGGGAGTTGCGGAAGTATAATGTTACCCTGATGGTCATTGACCAGCGGCCCAGCGGCATTGACGCCGAGGTGATGAGTCAATTAGGCACTCGCCTGACCTGCCTGCTGGACAATGACCGGGACATTGACGCCGTGCTGTCGGGAACGGCCGGCAGCCGGCAGCTGCGCGGCGTCCTGGCCCGGCTGGAAGCCAAGCAGCAAGCCCTGATTTTCGGCCACGCCGTCCCCATGCCGGTAGTAGTGCATACCCGGGAATACGGCAGCCCGGAATCCTACGCCCAGCTGACCGAACGGGCCGGCGGCTTGCCGACGCTGCCGGTAGCGGATGGGATACGCCCGGAAACGGCGGCGGAACGGCGGGAACGGGAAATCGACGAGCTGTTTGCGTAGAGTTGGCAAGTTCCGATAGCAGCGCGTAGCGCCAAGATCTGAGGCTGCTGTTCACCTGTTTCCAAACCCCGAAATCCGGTGTCTAATCGCTATGCAAATCCTCAAAACCGCCGAAGCTATGGCTCAAGCCGGCCGGGAAAGCCCCCGGCCCTTGGGCTTGGCCCCTACGATGGGGGCCTTGCATAACGGGCATCTGGCCTTGGTACGGCAGGGGCGGGCGGAAAACGCTGCCCTGGCCGTGTCCATATTCGTCAACCCGGCGCAGTTCGGGGATGGCGAGGATTTGTCCCGCTATCCCCGGGATTTGGCGCGGGATTTGGCTTTACTGGAAGCCGAGGGGGTTGACCTGGTATTTGCGCCGCCGGTTGCGGAAATTTATCCCCCCGGGTTTGACACCTGGATTGAGCCGGGAGCGATTGCGGCCCGCTTGGAAGGGGCCGCGCGGCCGGGACATTTTCGGGGCGTGGCCACGGTGGTCGCCAAGCTGTTTAACATTATCCGCCCCGACCGGGCCTATTTCGGGCAAAAGGACGGGCAGCAGGCGGCGGTCATCCGCCAGTTGATTCGAGACTTGAACCTGGGACTGGATTTGGTGGTAGTCCCCACGGTGCGGGATATTGACGGGTTGGCCTTGAGCAGCCGCAACGCTTACCTGACCCCTGAACAGCGGGCGGCGGCGCCGGTTCTGTACCGAGCCTTGCAGCGGGCCGAGCAGTTGTTTGCCGCCGGGGTACGGGATGCCGAATTGCTGCGGCGGGAAGTCCGCCGGGTACTGGCCGAGGAACCGCTAATTGACGGCATTGACTACCTTAGCGTAGCCGCCGCCGATACTCTGGCGGAACTGGATACCATCCCGGGCCGGGCTATGGTGTCGGCGGCGGTGCGGTTCGGAACGACGCGGCTGATTGATAATGTGGTGGTGGGCTAATGGGGTGACCGCCGGCTTTCAGAACTTTGCCATCCTTCAACAAGTTCAGGATGAGCGGAAAGTTCTGAAAGCCGGCATAACCGGGGCTAATCCAAGTCGTCAACTACCTGCACTACCGGGTCGCCGGTGGCTACATAGCTGTCGGCTTCGGCGAGGTCGGCAGTGTCTTTCTCAAAACCGCCGCCGGCTTTGAGGGTTTCGTAGCGGCGTTCCCACTGCGGCCGCTGGAAAAGGGCGCGCCTGCTGATGTCCACCCGCTTGGTGCGGTAAGTGGCAGCGACCGATACCTGGTCATAGACCCGGGTTATTTTAACCGTGACCTTGGGGATGGCTACCGAGCCCAGCCTGGCGCCGGTATCCGGGTCGGGAATGTCGAATCCGGCCGGAGACAGAATTTCAAACCGCATACCGGGCGTCACGCCCTGGTTTTTGCCGATGTTCAGGGCTACTTCGCGGGAGTTGAGGATTTTGGCGATTTTGCCGCGGACGAGTTCAGTTTGCGTAGTCATATTTCCCCCACTCCTCCTCGTTTTCCCACCACCGGATAATTTTGGCCACATCCTCCGGCGTGATGTCGCGCCAATCCTCTTGATAGTGGTGGTGGGGTGTATTCTTTCACCCCACCGCCCGCATTGCTACCGCTTCCAGACTTGCAAGGCCAATTTCGCCAACTCCTCCCCCCGCTGCCGGATGGATTCCTCGTTCCAGACCGCGAAGTTCTGGATAGACGCGCTCAAGGCAAAGTTGGAGCTGGCCAATTCCCTTTTCTTTTCCGAAAAAGGCTTGTTGCCCAAGGAGGCATTGTACCCGCTGAGGGTGAGATTGCCGACGGTGTGAAGCCATTTGTCGTGGACTTCCGGCCAATTCGCTCCCACTTCCCTTTTCCAGTCATCGGTCAAGGTTTGAGGCATGATGTGTTCGACGGTGGTTTTGTCGGTTTGGGCAGGGGACTCCTTGTGACCAAAGGCCCTTTCCAGCGACCAAAGCACCAGAGTCAAGCGACTTCCCTGGACGCGGGACGCCGTATATAGGGGGAATTGGATAAAGGCCGGCACGAAGTCCGAATCGTTGGGCCACCGGTTAGCCAACAGGTGGTTCCGAGTTTTTTGATACAGCTCCGTGGTGAAAAAATCACTCTGACCAGACATCTGAGCGAAAATACGGCGCAACTGGTTGGTGGGAACGCCGCATACCGTCCGGCGGACAACGTAGGACTCGATCAACCGAATGACTTCGACCAAGTCGCTCTGACCGACCGCGCCTGTTGCAAGGGCGTCCATAGCCCGCATAAGAAACGGGTAGGCTACGGTTACTTCCCACTCGTTGAGCCGCTTGAACCCTTTTGCCAAATCCTCCGCCAAACCCTCCCCGGTCAGCCCGGAAATTTGGGCATAGTAGTTGGAGAACTTGGCAAAGTCCTTCAGCGACGTCAATGCCTTTTCGGCATTTAAGGGGGACGTGTCCTTCTGAATCCGCTCGTAGGTTTCGTCCTTACGGAGCAGGTTGCCGTGCATCATGCAGTACCGCCAGTACCGCCAGAAAAAATCTCCGGCGGCATCCCCAGACCCTTTAGCAAGGGTCTGCTCCATCGGATACCAATGCCCGGTGTAGGTCCGTTCTTGTTCCTCCGGATCCGGGATGTTCATAAGGAGGTAGTTCCGAATCAAATCGGCTACACTCAAACGCATCCCGGTGTTGTTCAGGCTTTCGAAAATCCTGTTGGGGCTGTCGTCATCCTCGAGATGGATGCTAACCATATCGAGATGGTTAACGATACGGTTATGCAACCTACGAAGGTCGAGTTTAGCGTCGTCGCTGACGCCCTCGCGCAACTTCTTGATGAAGTAGTCCCGCGCTTTCGCGATCTGGGAGCCTGCCGGCGGGGTATCTCCCGCGACTACATTGGTGAAAGGGACTCGATCGCGCTGGGTAGGCATCAGCTTGAGAAACTGGTTCCCGGGGCTGAACTTGTTGGTCAAACAAGTTTCTTGGATCTCGTCAGGCAGTTCACCCCATTTCGTATCCGCCTTGGCGCGCTCCTTGATTACGCTGAGCAGGATCAAGAGGGTGGTCATCCGTTGCTGCCCATCGATGAGCGTGTAGCGGGTAACGGTTTCAGGGGCGTCGGGAACCTGTTGGGTGACTATGGACCCAATAAAGTGGTTCTTGGGAGTCTCCAAGGCATAGACTTCCAAGATGTCGTCCCACAGCTGTTCCCACTGGTCCTCCCTCCAGTTGTAGGTGCGCTGGTACAAGGGAACGACGTACTGGATTTTGCCATCCAGCAAGTTTTGGAAAACGACTTCGCCCGCTTTCATGCCTCCCTCCTTTAATTTGGCTTACTTTAGCAAGCCTCTACTCTTGAGTCAACTCCCGCACCGTTTCGGCAAAGGCGGTCAACACCTTTTCCCAATCGCCCACTACCCCATAGCGGGCTTCCTTGAAAATGTTGGCGTCGGCGTCTTTGTTGATGGCGACAATGGCTTTGGCCCCGGAGCAGCCGGCCATGTGCTGGCTGGCCCCGGAAATGGCCACGGTGATGTAAAGGTCGGGCGTGATGGTTTTGCCGGTCAAGCCCACCTGGTAGCTGGCCGGCACCCAGCCGGAATCCACGGCGGCCCGGGACGCGCCCACCGCGCCGCCCAGCAGTTTCGCCAGTTCCTCCAGGTTGGCAAAGGGCTCGGGGCCGCCGAGACCCCGGCCGCCGGCCACGACAATGGCGGCCTCCTCCAGCTTGACGCCCGCCGCTTCCTCTTTGACGATGTCAATAACCCGGCTGCGGGCCAGGGATTCATCCAAATCCACCGGGAAAGATACGATATTGCCCTGGCGTCCATCGTCCGGCGTCCGGGGTTCATAGACCTTGGGCCGGATCGCTGCCACTTGGGGGGTGTAGTTGCAGCTGACCACCGCCACCGCGCTGCCGCCATAGACCGGGCGGTTCGCCAGCAGTTTGCCGGTGGCCGGGTCGGCGGAAACTTCCAGGCAGTCCTGGGCCAGGCCCACGCCCAAGCGGAAAGCCAGTCGCGGCGCGATTTCCCGCCCTTCGTTGGTGCGCCCGCTGAGGATGATGGCCGGATTGACTTCCCGGCACAGGGTTTCCAGGGCGGTCAAATAGAGTTCCGCTTGAAAGTCGGCCAGGGCCGGGTGGGTTACGGAATAAACCCGGTCGGCGCCATAGGCAAGGGCCTGCGGCGCGGCGTCAGCCAGGGTATTCCCCAAGAGGCCAATCGCCAGTTCCTGCCCCAGAGTGTCGGCTACCTGGCGGCCGGCGGCCAACACTTCCCGGGTGGTGGGACTGAGTTGGCCGCCGGCCGTCTCGCCGATAATCAATACTCCCGTTGCCTCTGCCATTGCGGGCCTCCCTGATTGGCGCTAATGCTGCTGAATAGTTGGTTTTCCGGCTTTCCTTTTTACCGGGATGACGGTGGGAAACCGCCCGCCGCGGCCGGCCGCCGGGATTAAATCCGGCGGCGTTAATCGGTCAGATAAACTTGTCCTCGCGCAGGCGGAGGGCCAGATTGCGGCCGGCCTCGGCCTCGTCATCGCCCTCAATCAGTTCACACTCGGCGCTGCTTACCGGCACAAAAAGGTCGTGGAGGGTCAGCCGCGGCTCCAGTTGGCCGGCATCCAAGCCCAGGTCGTCCTTGCTCCAGATGGTGGGGCGCTTGCGGGTGGCGGCCATAATGCCGCGCAGGGTGGGATAGCGCGGCTGCCCCAATTCGTTGCTCACGGTCACCAGGGCCGGCCGGGGGGCTTCCACCACCTCGTAGCCATCCGGGATGAGCCGTTCCACGATAACCTTGTCCTCGGTGATGTCCACCTTTTTGCCGAGGGCCACGCAGGACAGGCCCAAAAGCTCGGCCACGCCCAAAGGCACCTGGGCATTATCCCAATCCGAGGCTTGGCGGCCGCAGATTATCAGGTCAAAGCCGTCCAGTTTGCGGATGGCCGCCGCCAGCAGCTGCGCGGTAAAGAAACTGTCCACGGTGTTGCCAAAGGCATCATCCTGGAGCAGCACCAGCTCGTCGGCCCCCAT
This sequence comes from Dehalococcoidia bacterium, assembly GCA_965203435.1. Taxonomy (GTDB): domain Bacteria; phylum Chloroflexota; class Dehalococcoidia; order Lucifugimonadales; family UBA3495; genus CBDBCU01. The sequence goes on from CBDBCU010000001.1 coordinate 138,126, forward strand.
GGAGAGCGGCTTTTTCATCACATCCAGGGCAAAAGCGGCCCCGGCGGAAATGACGGTTACGCTGGCTTCCTGGGCATCCTTGATTTGGAGGGCGGCTTCCACGGCGTTTTCATCGAAGCCGTTGACGACCGGGGGAATGTTGGCCGGGGGGACAACCTGCTTGGCGGCCGGGTCAATCTGAAAGGCGGCGGCCGGCATTTCCGGATCGATAACCTGCTTGGCCAGGACGGCGATTTTAACGGGCATTGGGCAGTTCCTTTTTCGGGAATAAATCTGGACTGAATCTTTGAGAAATGTATCACCCACCGCCTCGTAGTGTCAATGTTGACGGAGCGGCGGATTCCGTCCGGCTGCGGGGGATTCCTTTCGGTTGGGGGACTGTCCCCCGCTCATCCTGAACTTGTTGAAGGATGAATCCCCACAACCGCAAGAAATCGGCGGCAATTCAGGGCGCGAGGACTAACTCCACCGACCACAAATCCCCTTGCCCGGGTACATACTGACCGGTACGCAGGGCGGCGATGGGATAATCCGGCAGGGCAACCGCCGCTAGGCACTTGCCATCGAAGCGGCCGCCCTGGCGGACAAAATCAAAGTTCCCGTGGGCGAAACCGGCCGCCCGCCGATCCACCGGCAAATCCGTTATTTCCTCCGGGACGATATGCAGGAAAAAGCTGGCCGCCATATCCGCCGCCGCGCAGGTTTCCCGCAAGTAAATCAGCCGGTTATTCCGCCGATACAGGTTGAAATAATCCCGGGCCGCCGGTTCCGCAGCGGCTAGGGCGGCGTAGTCGGCCCGCAGTTGGTCATAGTCGGGCGCGGCGATTAACAGCGTCGACCACATATCCCCTTGGCCGGGAGTATGCTGCCCGGTACGCATTTCCTTAATGGGATAGTCGGGCAAGGCAATCGCCGCCAGACACTTGCCGTCAAAGCGGCCGCCCCGGTGGGCAAAATCAAAGCCCGTGGGGGCAAAACCGGATTCCCGCCGCTCCGCCGGCAAATCGGCTGCATCCTCCGGGACGATATGCAGAAAGAACGGGGCCGCCGTATCCTCGACCGAGCAGGTTTCCCGCAAATAAATCAGCCGATAGTCCAAGATATACAGGTCAAAGGTATCTTGGGCGACCGGCGGCTCAGCGGATAAAGCGGCGTAATCGGCCCGCAGTTGGGCATAGTCGGGCGCGGCGGTTAACCGTACCGACCACAGATTGCCTTGACCGGGGATATGCTGCCCCGTCCGCATTTCCTTGATGGGATAGTCCGGCAGGGTAACGGCCGCCAGACACTTGCCATCGAAATGGCCGCCCCGGCGGGCAAAGTCAAAACCCCCGTGGGTAAAGCCGGCCGCTTGCCAATCCGCCGGCAAATCGGTTACATCCTCCGGGAAAATATGCAGAAAGAAGGGAGCCGCCGTATCCGCCGCCGCGCAGGTTTCCCGCAAATAAATCAGCTGATTGTCCTGAATATACAGGTCAAAATCGGAACGGGCCGCCGGTTCCTCAGCAGCCAGCGCGGCGTAATCGGCCCGCAATTGATCCGGGTCGGCCGGGATGATTAGTTCTACCGACCATAAAGGGGCCTGACCGCCGGGGACATACTGCCCGGTACGCAGGGCGGCGATGGGATACTCCGGCAGCCGGATTTGCGCTACGCAGCGCGGACCCTCAAAACGGCCGCCCGCCCGCCAAAAGACGAAGTCCTGGTTCTCAAAGCCTTGCTCCCGGGTCCGCGGCGGCAAGTCGGCCAAATCCTGCGGTATCAAGTGCAGAAAGAACCAGAGGTCGGTGGACTCCAAGGTGCATTCCTCCCGGACATAGCGCAGTTCTTTGCCATCCTCGGAAAGGGAAACCTGGAAGGCGCGGTAGCCCGGCGGGGCCGGCGCCGGAGCCAGTGGCGGCGCCGGTTCCGCCGGCCGCCGGGCGGCGGCTAGGAGGGAAACCGGCCCGGCTGGATTTGCCCGGCCGCGGCGCGCCAGGGCCGGCGCCATCCGCTGGATCATGGCCGCCGCCAGCAGTTGATTCCCCCGTTCATTCAAGTGGCAGCACTTATCCCGGTAAAGGGTTTCCGGGCGGTCGGCAAAAATTCCGGTCAGGTCAAAGTAGTTTATGCCCTGGCTTGGCAAGTCCCGGCCAACCTCTTGCAGTTGCGGATAGCCCAGCCGCACATAGCTTTGCGCGCCGGCGGCCCAGGCAAACTCCTGCTCCCAAGCGCTCAGCGGTTTGGAATCCGGCACATACTGATTGGGCTGCAAAAAATGGTAATAATCCGCCCCGGCCCCGGCCGCCAGCCGGGCCAGCATTACGGAACTGCGATACCAGAGCCGGGCGCTTTCTTGTAGGGCTGCCCCCTGCTGGGCCTGCCGGCGCCGGGCGTTGCGTTGCCGCCGGCTTTCCGGCAGCTCCCGGGTGTCGTCCGCCGCGGGCGCCGCCAGCTGCTGATTCAGCCGGATAATTTCCGCCGCGATCCTTTCCTGCTGATAGCGGTTCGCCAATCCGAAAAGGGCCGACCCGCGCAAGGGGGAAGTCGCCCCGGCCACCGCCCGCCGCCCTTGCTCCCCGCGCAAGGCGCGCAGGCGGCCCGCCCGCAAGAGCTCCGCGCCGAGGATATTCCCGCGCTCGCGCCGGGGAAATAATTCCGGCCGGATGTTCCGGAGCGCGCCGCTGTTCAGTTCGTTGAACCCGTCCAGATTGACGATCAGGTCAAACTCGCCGCCTAGCAGCAGGGCGTTGGTTACAATCATCGTCTGCGTCGGTTGTTTTGAGCCGCCCAAAGCCAAGCCGAGGACTGCCGGCCGCCGCGGCAGTTCGTTAGCGGCAAACCAGCGGTTCAGGGCCACTTGCAGATAAGGCTCCACATCATCCGCTACCGAACCGCCCAGCAAACCGATAACTACCGTATCCGCCCGCCGCGGCCGCGGCGGCATTTTATTCAGGTCGTGGCGCGGCGAGCCGGCGGTAGAACCGTAAAAGGGATGCATTATCCACCGCGGCTCGAAATACTCAGGAGAATCGGGGGGTACAACGGGAACAGGGGGGGGGGTAAGATTGACCGCAGCCACCCATCCGCCGCCGTACCACTGGTTATAGGCCGCATAATAAGCCAGCCGGCCCATCCCTTCGATAGCCAGCAGGGTCAGCAACAGCATCAAGCCGTAGTAGAGGATTTTCCTGCGGAAAGGCAAAGCGGCTTTTCGTTCCTTGGGGATTCCATTGGCGGGTTCTGCGCCGGATCCTTTTCGGCTCAAGCCAAAGCGGATTGATTATAATGGATAACCACCCTGCGGAGTAGGCTGGAAAATGCTGCTTTCCCTGATTCGCTCTGTAGCCGCCCTGATTTTGGCTCTGGCCGTCTTTGCCGGCTTTTGCCTGTGGCTGATTTTGAGCCAGGTTTCCGGGAAACTTTTTGACCCGGCGGTTTATGCCGACGCTCTGATGGCGGCCGACGCCTACCCCCGCCTCTATTCCGACTTGCTCACCGGGCCAGCCGGCCAGCGTTGGGCGCGGGATTTGCTGGGGGAGGGACTGCCGGTAGCGGATGCCGACTTAATTGCCTTGATGCAGGATGTAGCCCCGCCGGAATACCTGCAAGGGCAAGTTGAGGGCAATCTGCACCGGGCGGCGGCCTATTTCCGCGAGGAAACCGATGGACTGGAGCTGTATCTGGAACTGGCGGAGCCTTTGGATAGGATGACGCCGGCGGCGCTGAATTACCTGGATCGCCGCATCGACCAGCTCGAGGTAGTGGAGCCGGATCTGCTGTCTAATCCCCTTACCGGAGTGGATTATGCCCGCGCCCTGGGGGAATCCCTGAACGGCCTGATTTTCCGGGAACAATTACCCGAAACCCTACCGTCTATCCGCATCCTGCCGGAACCCCTGCGGCCGGCCGCTTTTGACCTGGTGATGTCCCAGCTGCCGGATTATCTGGCCTTGTCGCCGGAAAGCCGGGCTGATTTAGCGGCCGACGCGCCGGAATTGCGGGCGCAGTTCATCGCCGGCAATGCCCGGCAATTTCTGAAAGCGGCCGCCCGGGCTATAGCAAAGCCGGTTCTGGAACGGGAAATAGCGGCCACCCTGGACGAAAGCGGCGGCTTGGCTGACCAAAGCCGCTTACCCCTGCTGCCCCTGCTGGCCGCCGCCACGGGCTACTCGTCCGCCGGAGAATTGTCGGCAGAACTGGATCCCTTGCGGTCGGAACTCAACTATTTCCTGCACCGGGGGCGGTTAATATCCCTGGCCGTAGTCCTCCTGGGAACGGCGCTGCTGGGCTTGCTGTATCTGCCGGCCTGGCCCCGCTGCCTGCGCTGGCCGGGAATAACCTGGCTGCTGAGCGGCTTGGCGGCTTTCGGGCTGGGCTGGCTGGCCACGGCGGTTCTGCCCGGCGCGGCGGCCGAGGGTATAAGGCGGCTGTTAGAGTCGGATGCGGCAATTTCCCCGGCAGCGGTCAACCTGCTGGCCGACCTGGCCCAGGAATTAGCCGCCGGCTTACTGGCCGGTATTGGCAACGGGGGGTTGGCCCTGGCTTTGCTGGGGGCGGTTTTGCTGGCTTTGGCCTATGTTCTGGAACGGCGGCGGAAGAGGGCGGCCAGTTCGGGCGGATAGCGGCGGAAAAATCCGGCCGGTTCCGGTGGTTAGCGCCGGGTCATCAGGATAGGCCGGAATAGGCCAAAGGGAAAGTCAGTCCAGTTGACTGCCGATAAAATCCGGATAGCCGCGGAGGAAATCGGCAATGGGGGCCGGGCGGCGGCCGGCCAACTGCACCTCTTTCAGCGCCAACAATCCCCGGCCGGCGCCAATGGCGGCCGGGGTTTCGGATAAGGGCAAAGCAACTACCTGGCCCGGCTCGGCGGCGGGATCGTCGGGATTATCAATAGCCGTGGCCGCCAGCAGGCGCAGGGATTGGCCTTGCCAATGGGCGGTAAGGCCGGGCCAGGGCGTAAAAGCCCGGATCATCCGTTCCAGAACAGCGGCCGATTGATGCCAATCGGCGATGCCGTCGGCCCGTTCCAATTTGCGGGTAAGAGTGGCTTGGTCGTCATCCTGCGGTTGGGCGGCCAACTGCCCGGATACCCATGGCTCCAAGTTGTCCTGGAGCAGTTGTGTTCCCAGTCCGAACAGGGTATCCGTCAATTCGGCGGCGGTTTCCCGGCCGGTCAAGGGATATTCCTGCTGGGCTAAAATGGGGCCGGTGTCCATTCCGGCGTCCAGCAGCATCAGGGTAACTCCGGTGGTGGGCGCACCGTCCAAAATGGCCGTGGCTACCGGGGAAGGGCCGCGATATTTAGGCAACAAAGAGGGATGCAGGTTCAGGCAGCCGTGCGGCGGAATTGCCAACACTTCCGGCGGCAGCAGTCGGCCATAGGCGGCGACCACTACTACCTCCGGTTGCAAGGCGGCCAATTCCTGCCGGGCGGCCTCTGGTCGGAAAGAATGGGGTTGCAATACCGGCAAGCCCAAGCCCAAGGCGGCGGCCTTTACCGGGGTAGGTTCCATAGCCCGGCCGCGGCCGCGGGGCATATCCGGCGCCGTATAGACGCCGGCCACAGCCAAGCCCGGCGCGGCGTGGAGGGCGGCCAGGGTCGGTATCACGGCGGCCGGGGTACCCATAAAAACCAGGCGCATTGCAAACTCCGGGATGGCGGCGGTTAGTGGTTAGGCGATTGCCCGGCCTATTATCCCGGTCGGAATTAGCGCCGGCAAGGTGGGATGATTTGAGGTCAATCCCTTTCCGCTTATCCTGAACCGGGGTTGAATAAATGAATATCAAAAATGCCGTTGCAAGGCTATTGACAAAGGTTTGACTAATATGATATTCATAGATAACCGCTTGGCGGGAAACTGGAAAAAGGAGGTGATGCGATATGGAACATAGTTTAGTACGCGGGGGCGATGGTAGGCATCAGTCTGGACACGACGAGGTGAGTCGCGCCTAGCAATCCCCTTGGCAACCGCACACCCGTCAGTCGGGCCCAGGCCAATGCCTATCATCGCCCCCGAGACCGGAACTACGGTTTTACTCCGGGCGGCGTCCATCCAGATTGGCTGGGCCCGAACCCTTTTCAGCCCCGACGCTCCGGGGCTTTTTCTTTGCCGCCGGCCTTAGGCCGGAAAACGGTTTCAAGTGTTCCATTCCGCTGCGGGCATCCATCCTTCAACAAGTTCAGGATGAGCGGATACCCCGCAACAGAACGGAAACCGGGTCAAGGGTATCCTTGACAGAACCGCCGGTTGCCCTTACAATGCCAATCAACAAGTCAAAGCCGGCTGGCAAAGGCCGGCCCAGCGGAGAGGATATGCTGCGAATTCGGTTGCGCCGGGTGGGAAAGAAAGGCCATCCCGCCTACAGGATAGTGGTGGCGGAGGCGTCGGCTCCCCGGGACGGGGCTTATGTGGAATGGATCGGCCAGTACGATCCGATGACGGATCCGCCGGCGGTGACGCTGAAAGCGGATCGGGCCATCGCTTGGCTGCAAAAGGGGGCCCAGCCCTCGGCCGCCGTCCAGCGGATCCTGGAGCGGGACGGCATCATGGACCAGGTCAACGCCTAAGGAAAGGGCCGCCGTATGAAAGAGTTGATTGAGTATATCGCCCGCTCCCTGGTCACCAATCCGGAGGCCGTCACGGTTACCGAAACGGTCGAGGCGGATCAGATTATCCTGCGGCTGGAAGTGGCCCCGGAGGATAAGGGCAAGGTCATCGGCCGCCAGGGCCGGGTGGCGCAGGCCATGCGGGTGCTGCTGCGGGTGGCGGCGGTCAAAGACGGCGCCCGGGCCATGCTGGAAATCGTCTAACCGGCTGTGCCGCCGGCCGCCAGCCAACCTCCGGAATCCGCCGGCCGCCCCGTGGCCGTGGGGCTGATTCTGGGCAGCCACGGCAGCGACGGGTCGGTGCGGGTAAGAATCCTGAGCGATGTCCCCCATCGTTTCGACCCCGGCCGGGAGCTGTACCTGGGCGGCCAGGCCCGCCGCATCCTGTCCGCCGCTTTCCGCCCGCCGCAGCAGGTCATCCTGAAACTGGCGGGACTGGATACGCCGGCGGCGGCCCGGGCCTTGGCTGGCCGCGAGGTCACCGTGCCGGCGGCGGCCGCGCCGCCCTTGCCGCCGGGGGAATACTTCCACTTTCAACTGCTGGGGCTGCAAGTCGTCACCGAAACCGGCGAGGATTTGGGCCGGCTCAGCGAAATCATCGTCACCGGCAGCAACGATGTGTATGTAGTCGCCGGGCCGGCCGGGGAAACCCTGTTGCCGGCCCTGGCCCAGGTAGTGCGGCAGGTGGATTTAGCCGCCGGGGTAATGACGGTGCGCCTGCTGGAGGGGCTGCGGTAGGGGATACGGCCAGGGTTTAATCTATTGGGTCAAGGGAGGCAAAACCGGATGGTGATGAACGAGCGGACGCTGAACGGGCATATTGCCGATGCGATGGACGAGCAGGCGCCGCCCGGCTTTGTCATTTGGGCCGAGGAACACGGCACCGACCAGGATGGGCAGCGCGTTCCCGACATCCACGTGGATATGCCCTACGGCCTGCGCGGCATGGTGGAGCTGGAGTACGGGCCGCCGGCCGTGGGCGATGCCATCCGCAAGCTGGGCTACCAGTTCAAGGATGCCAATACCCTGCCGATGAAAAGCATCCTGGCGGTGGGCATTCCCGAGGATTTGGGAAAAATGCCGCGGCGGGAACGGGAGGCGTTCTTGAAAAGCGACGAACCCCATTTCCTGATGCAAGTGGTGACCGGCAGCGGGCCGGAGGACCCGGATCGCACCATTGTGCCGGAGCGGCCGGTGGCGGTGTCCCTGCGGGATCTGGTGCATTACGCTTGGCTGACCGCCATTCCCGAGGACTATTCCCGACAGGAATTGACCAAGGTTATCCGAGACCTGAACCGGGCCAAAGCCATCTTGCTGAGACGCTTGAAAATGCTCGGCGATGTATCCCAAGCCCGCCTGCTGGCCAGCTACAATCCGGGCAACAGCACGGGTATAGACGGCGTCGCCGGCAATGTGGTTGGCACTTTGACCAGCATGATGCAGCTGCATCTCTGCCTGAAGGAATGGTCCGACAGCGGCTTGGAGGAGGTCTTGGCTTTGGGCGACCAAAGCCTGTGGCAGCAGACCATGCGGCGGCGCGGCCTGCCCGACAACCTGGCGCGGGAATGGCGCAAAATCGAGTTCATCGACTACAAACCCCTGTCCACCCTGGCCGCCGCGATGCTGGAGCATCGGGATTTGTCCTCGCATTTGGGCGACGCCTTGCGGGTAATTTACGACACCCTGCATCAGTATGTGGACGCCGGCATCAGCGTCACCACCAATGTGGCGGCCGAAGTGTGGCAGGAGTTGATTCCGGATCGGGATCAGCGGGCGGCCTATTACACCAAGCCGGTAACGGCGGAAATGCTGGCTAACCTGACCGTGCCGCGCTTGGCTAGTCCGGCGGCGGTCCGCTACAACGAAATCTGCGCCGGCACCGGCACCTTGGCCCGGGCCACCGAGGAAAACATCCGGTTCCGTCACTACGCCGACACCGACAACAAAGCCAGCATCCACGCCCAACGGATGGAAAGCTGCATCCGCTTGACCGACATCAATCAGCAATCCGTTTCGGTGGCCACGGCCAATATGGCGGGCCTGGAGCCGAATACCCCCTACCGCACCAACGCCATCTTTGCCATCACCGCCGAGGGCGGGGCCTTGAATTACCTGACCGAACGCGGCGTGTCCGATATGCTGGACACTCTGATTGGCCGGGATGGGGAACGGTCGGATATGCTGGCTTTGGAACGGCACAGCGCCGGCATTTGCAACAACAATGACCCCTACTTTGTGGCCCGCCGCGGGGCGAAAAGCCCGGTGTCCAGCAAGGCGATGCAATACTACAAGCGCCAAGCGGATCGGCGGGTTAAAGGCGTGGCTAACGGCAACGCCGGGCTGGCCGCCTTTATGCACGTCATCGAACACGAATTGCTGGCCTACGGCGGCGTCCACGGCAAGGTGTTGCCGCTGAAAGCGGCTCATGCGGAAACCTGGGGCGGCTTTCGCCGCAACATTGAAAACGCCTATCGGGAGGTGGTGGCTATCAGCACGGCCGCCGGGGACGGCGTTTCCATGTCCGCCGACACCAATGTGCAGGAAATGCTGGTCGTCGCCACCAAGCAAGCCCGGCCGAAGCCCGGCCGGGAGGAGGAGGGCGGCGACCGGGCGGTGACTTGCGTCAACCTGACCCGCACCTTTGCCACCCGGGTTGAGGCCAAGATGTTCGCCGACGCCATCCGCCGGGAAATGGCCAAGGGCGAATCCACCGGGGAAATCAGCGTTGGCGGGGTGGTTGGCACTTACTACCGGATGACCGGATTGGGCGCGGGCAAGCCCTGGTCGGCGTTGGGTTCCAGCGGGAAATACACCACCCTGGTAGAGGAAATAACCGCCGGGAAGGCTTGGAATCCGGATACCGGCCGGATTGTCGAGTTCGGCCTGCCGATGACTACCCTGGGCCAGGTGGTGGCCAAGGGGCCGACGCACGACCTTATCGGAATTACGTCGGAAAGCCTAGGAACCCACCCTAGGGGGGCTTTTCTGTTCTACCCGGAAGGCAAGAAAGGCAGTAGCTATGTGCAGAGCAACCCGTCAATGTGGAATGTGCAGGCGGGAAAGCAGGCAAGCATTACCTGCCAACCCACCCACTACGGCGAACCGCGCAGTACCCCCGGAGGAAGCCGAGGCTATGCGGGAATCGGCGGGTCATTTTCACCTGTCCCGAGGCTTGCGGATGAGCGCACAGAAAGTTGCCGTAGCCTATACCGAAACCGCCTGTATGGGCGGCCGGTCGTGGAATACCCTTAAAGCCGAGGAGGGGGTAATCAAAGCCGTAACCCTGTTTCTCAACAGCACCTACGGCATTCTGATTCGGGCCGGCTACGGGCAATCCTCGGACTTGGGCCGTTCCCCCATTCAGGTGAATGCCATCGACGCCCATCCCCTCCCGGACTTTGCCGGCCAAACGCCGGCCGCCGCCGAAGCCCGGCGTCTGGCGGTAGAGAACTTTGACCGCCTGCGGCAACTGGAATTGGAGCGCATTGCCCTGGCCGCCCTTGACCCGAATCGGGCGGAAATTGACCGGATAGTTACCCTGATGCTGGGCTTGCCCTGGGATGTGGGCGCGGAGAATATGCTGGCGGAATGGCGGCGGATGATGTGCCGCCAGCCGGCCATCAATGCCAACAACAAAGGCGTTTTGGCGGCGCTGGCGGCGCAGGGTATCCAATAGGGGGCCTTTGCCCCATCCCCTTTGACCCCGGCCTTTATCAGCGCTACAATCCTGGGCAGCAATACGGGGGCGGGAAAGCGCCCGGGAGGGGGCCCTGATGTCGGGACATTCCAAGTGGTCGACCATTAAGCGGGCCAAGGGCGCGGCCGATGCCAAGCGGGGGGCTTTGTTCACCAAGCTGGCCCGGGATATTACCCTGGCGGCCAGTCAGGGCGGCGGCGCCGACCCGGATATGAACTTCCGCCTGCGGCTGGCTATGGACAAGGCCAAGGCCAACAATATGCCGCAGGACAGCATCGCGCGGGCGGTAAAGCGGGGTTCCGGGGAGGGCGGCGAGGGGGCGGAAAGCCTGACCGAAATCACCTACGAGGGCTACGGCCCCGGCGGGGGGGCCATCCTGTTGCAAGCCCTGACCGACAACCGCAATCGCACGGCGGCCGAAGTGCGCTCCGCGTTCAACAAGGGCGGCGGCAGTCTGGGCGAATCCGGCTGCGTGGCCTGGAACTTTGAGACCAAAGGGGTGCTGACCGTAGCCATTGCCGATGCGGAACGGGCCGAGGAGTTGGGCCTGCTGGCGATTGACGCCGGGGCCGAGGATGTAAAGATTGAGGATGGCGCCCTGGAAATCTACACCGCCCCCGACCTCCTGCCGGCGGCGCAGCAAGCCTTGGCTGCGGAGGGGGTAACGCCGGAGGCGGCGGACATTTCCTTGGTGCCTAAATCCACCGTGGCCCTGGATAATCGGGCGGCCGAGCAGACCCTGCGCCTGCTGGACTTGCTCGAAGATCTGGCCGATGTGCAGAAAGCCTACACCAACGCCGACTTTCCGGCGGAAGTGTTGGAGCAGTATCAACTGGCCTCCTGACCCCGGAATACGGGGCAAAATCGCAAATCCGTCCATTCGTCGAGGAGCGGATAATGAAGTTTTGGGGATTTGGCAAAAAGAAGCCGCAGCCGTTGCAGTCGCCCTTTAAGGGCCTGTCGGTGGAGCAGGTGCGGGCGTTGCAGGACATAGCGGCCAGCCGGGGTGCGGAAGCGGCCTGCCGGGCGGCTCTGGAAAAGGCCCGGGAACACGTGGATCGGGGCCGGGAAGCCTTGGACATCCTGAAGTGGACCGAGGATCCGCGCTTGGCTCCGGCCCTGAAAAAGAACCGGCAGCTGGCGGAAATGCTGGGGCGCAAGGTCGATGACCCGCGCTTGGTGCCCTATCTGGGGCAGGTGGCCCTGGAAAAGGCCCAGGCGGCGGAACGGCAGGCTCAGGGCTTTGCCGATGCGGCGGACTACTATCGGATTTTGGCCGAGGGCGGCCAGCCGCCCCGGCCGGGCGATGAGGACGACGGCAACGGCGGCGGACCCGGAGGCGCGGCGGTGCGGTAGGGGCCGTCGGGGCCGTATTGAGAGTTCTGGCGGCAGTCGGATAAGGGTGTCGGGATTCCCGCTTACGCGGGAATGACGGTAGTTTTGGCGCGGTAAGGACGGCAACTTATTGCGGTAAGGACGGCAACTTATTGCGGTAAGGACGGCAACTTATTGCGGTAAGGACGGCAACTTATTGCGGTAAGGACGGCAACTTATTGCGGTAAGGACGGCAACTTATTGCGGTAAGGACGGCAACTTATTGCGGTAAGGACGGCAACTTATTGCGGTAAGGACGGCAACTTTGACGCCGGGAATGACGGTAGCCGGATAAGGGCGTCGGGATTCCCGCTTACGCGGGAATGACGGTAGTCGAGGGTAGAGGATGCGCGTACTGGCAATTGACCCGGGCACTGTGCGGATGGGCTACGGCGTCCTGGAAAGCGAACCCCATCCCGCCGCGGCGGATTACGGCGTGGTCGCCCTGCCTAAGGGGATGCCTTTGGAGCAGCGGCTGTACCAGCTTTATACCCACATCCGCAATATGATCAGCGTCTTTGACCCGGCCGTGGTAGCCGTAGAGGAACCCTTTGTCGGCCGGGGGGAACGGCAGTTTATCGGCTCGGCCTTGGCTGTGGGGCAGGCCCAAGCCTTAGTGCTGATTGGCGCGGCCAGCGCCGGATTGCCGGTGTATCGCTACACGCCGGCCGAGGTGAAACGGGCCGTGGCCGACTATGGGGCCGCTACCAAGGAGCAGATGCAGCGGGCCTTGGCGGCTACTTTGTCCCTGCCCACTTTGCCGGCCGCCGATGCCGCCGATGCTTTGTCCGTAGGCTTGTGCCACTTGATCCAAAGCGGCGCTCAATCGGCTTTGACCCGGGAGATCCTGCCCGGCATGGAGTTGCGGCGGTGATTGTGGGGGTAAGCGGCCAACTGGCGGCCGTGGGCGGCGACGGGTTGCATTTGACGGTGGGCGGCGTAACCCTCCAAGTCTATGTCCCCGCCGCCGACCTGTCCAACCTGGGCGCGGTCGGCAGCACGATTCAGCTGTTCACCCACCTGCGGATTGCCAACGATCAGCCCGTTCTCTACGGCTTTTCCAGCCCGGCGGCCCTGGAATTGTTTCAGGCCACGCTCGGCGTGTCCGGGGTCGGGCCGCGCTTGGGCTTGGCTTTGCTGTCCGGCTTGGGCGCGGCCGGCTTGCAGCAGGCCATCACTGAGGGCGATGTGGCGGCGCTGAGCGGCGTCAGCGGCATCGGCCGCCGCACCGCCAGCCGCTTGGTGCTGGAATTGAAAGGCAAGCTGGAATTGGCCGACGGGGATATGGCGGCCGGAGGCTTGCCGGCAGATGCGGACGGAGAACTAATCGCCGCTTTGACCGCCCTGGGCTACTCCACCGCCGAGGCGCGGCGGGCCATCGTCAATCTGGAAAAATCCCCGGAGCAGACCTTGGAGGAACGGCTGCGGCTGGCGCTGCTAGGAATGGGGGGCGGGTAGGTTGCCGCGATAAGTCCCTTTCCAATATAACTACGCCGGAGGAGGAAGTTGGGGAAGTTCTTTGTCAACGGGAAAGAAACTGCCGGGCCGGAGGATTGGAAAGTTATCCATCCCGAAAGGCACTGGAAAACCGGCTATTCCGCCAAAGCCCTGGCCTACTCTTGGGAAAAGGCCGGCGGCGGTTTTCCCGAGGAGATTGAGGAAGTCCTTAGCGATTGCCAATTCTCTGAACCGGAGTTATTGATTGCTTTCCCGGAGTACCGTACGCCGTTGCGGGGCGGGCGGCGGCAGTCGCAAACCGACCTTTTTGTCCTGGCTGAAATCCGGGATGAATTACTAGCCATTGCCGTTGAGGGCAAGGTGAAAGAGGATTTTGGGCCCACCGTTCAAGAATGGCTGGGCGACAATCCGTCCCGAGGCAAGCAAGCCAGGCTGGGATTCTTGGCGCAAAAGCTGGGAATTGACGGCTTGGACGACCGGGATTTGTACCCTATCCGCTACCAACTGTTGCACCGCACGGCTGCGGCGGTTATTGAAGCAGAGCGGTTTAACGCCCGGTATGCGCTAATGCTCGTTCATTCTTCAGCCAGAAATACGAGCATTTTGAGGATTACCAGGATTTCCTAGCCTTGCTGGGCGTAGATGGGGATGATGTCATCCCCGACTCCGTCACGCCTGTAGGAAATGCCGACGGGATTGACCTGTTCCTGGCTTGGGTGCGGGGCAAGGCCCGGTTGCTGGAAGTATAATACCCTCCAGCCAAAGGGGTTGAGGTTCCACTATGCCGGATTTCACCATAGCCTCGGATTTTCAGATGACCGGCGATCAGCCGCAGGCCGTGGCTCGGCTGGTGGACGGAGTGCAGGCCGGCGTGACGCAGCAGGCTTTGCTGGGGGTTACCGGCAGCGGCAAAACCTTTACTATGGCGAACATCGTCCAGGAAGTGCAGCGCCCCACCCTGGTCATCGCCCATAACAAGACCCTGGCGGCGCAGCTGGCAACCGAGTTCAAGGAGTTCTTTCCCCATAACGCGGTGGAGTATTTCGTTTCCTACTACGATTACTACCAGCCGGAGGCGTATGTTCCCCAGACCGATACCTATGTGGAAAAGGACGCCAGCATCAACGAGGAATTGGACAAGCTGCGCCTGTCGGCCACCACTTCCCTGCTGACCCGGCGGGATGTGCTGATTGTGGCTTCGGTATCCTGCATTTACGGCCTGGGCGATCCGCAGGATTACTTTAACCTGGTGGCCCAGGTGCAGGTGGGGGAAATCCGCGACCGGGGCCGGCTGCTGCGCCAGCTGATTGAAATGCAGTACGAGCGGAACGATTTGGATCTGTCCCGGGGCAAGTTCCGGGTGCGGGGGGATACCCTGGAAATCGTGCCGGCCTATGAGGAAGTGGCGATGCGGATCCAGTTTTTCGGGGACGAAGTGGAGCGCATCGTATCCCTGGATCCCCTGACCGGGGAAGTGCTGGCCCAGCAGCAGGAAGCGGCCATCTATCCCGCCAAGCACTTCGTTACCAGCAAGGAGCGGCTGGCTTTGGCCTGCGCCGATATTGCGGTGGAACTGGAGGAGCGGTTGCGGGAATTGCGGGCCGAGGGCAAGGTGCTGGAAGCGGCCCGCCTGGAAAGTCGTACCCACTACGATTTGGAGATGTTGCAGGAAACCGGATTCTGCGCCGGCGTGGAAAACTATGCTCGGCATCTGTCGCGGCGAGCCGCCGGCTCCGCCCCCTGGACGCTGCTGGACTATTTCCCGGAGGATTACCTGCTGCTGGTGGACGAGTCCCACATGACCCTGCCGCAAATCCGAGGGATGTATCACGGCGATCGTTCCCGCAAGCAAACCCTGGTGGATTTCGGCTTTCGATTGCCCTCGGCCCTGGACAACCGCCCCCTGAACTTTGGCGAGTTCGAACGGCATATCAATCAGGTAGTCTTTGTTTCCGCCACGCCCGGCCCCTACGAAATGGAGCATAGCGCGGCGGTGGTGGAACAGGTAATCCGTCCCACCGGCCTCCTCGACCCCACCATTGAGGTCAAGCCGTCGGAGGGGCAGATTGACGACCTGCTGTATCAAATCAAAGTCCGGGTGGAGCAGGGGCAGCGCTGCCTGGTAACGACCCTGACCAAGCGGATGGCCGAGGAACTGGCCGATTTTCTGTCGGAAATGGGTATCCGCAATCACTACCTGCACTCGGACATCCACACCCTGGAGCGGGTGGAAATCCTGCGGGACTTGCGCTTGGGCGTCTATGATGTGATTGTGGGCATCAACCTGTTGCGGGAGGGGCTGGATTTGCCGGAGGTCAGCCTGGTGGCAATCCTCGATGCGGATAAGGAGGGCTACCTGCGCTCCACCACCGCCCTGATTCAGACCATTGGCCGGGCCGCCCGCCATTCCGAAGGTCATGTAATAATGTATGCCGACCGGGTTACCGATTCGATGAAACGGGCCATTGACGAAACCTATCGGCGGCGCAGCATTCAGGATGTATATAACCGGGAACATGGCATTGAGCCGCAGAGCATCCACAAGGCGGTGCATGACATAACCGAGGGCATCAAAGCCCTGGCGGAAAGCCGGGCCAGCTACCGCACGGCGCGGCAAGAGATGTCCCGGGAGGATATGTTCCGGGTGATTAAGGACTTGGAAGTGCAGATGAAAGACGCGGCCCGCAACCTGGAGTTTGAGAAAGCGGCGCAGGTGCGGGACGAAATTTACGAACTGCGGCGGGTGTTGGCCCTGGAGGAGCGGACGCTGTCGGGGTAGGGGTGACACTTAGTGGTTAGCCCGCGTCGTCAAGCCCATCTTGGTAATCGTCCCCAAGGCCAAAGTCCACGTTCTCCAAGTAGGAGTTCATTACCTCTCGAAATTTGTGGTAGCTGGGAACAGCCCAAGCCTTCAGTTCCTCCAGCTTTTCGGGATCGTCCATGATGGTTACGGATTGCCCCCAGTACCAAGCAACCCTGCTGGCCCGGCGGTTGTCTAACCGTTCCCAGGACAAGGGTTCTCCCAGTTCCGGCTCGAACTTCTCCCTATCAGAGAGAAGCCGGTCAAAAATCCGCTTGTTCTGCTCGGCACTTTTAGTGTCAATGTAGAGTTCGACGCGGAACCTCCAAGGGTTGGCAGCAAAGACCATATTGATCCCCGCCCCCTTCATTGCCGATGGAGACAGCGTATAAGTATGGAACCCTACTTTGCGGCGATTGCCGGGATGAATCCGCTCCAGCAAATCCAGGAAAAACCCTTGATAGCGTTGGCCCCTCTCATTGGTTTGTCCGTCTTGGCTCCCCGAAAGTGATGGTGGAATGGATTTGGGCGCGACCACCACCTTGAAGTTAGGTGCTTTCCAGTCAGACCCCGCTATCTGCAAGACTTCCAACTCCACGCCAAAGAAGTCCAAGTTGCCGCGGGTGGCTTCGTTGAGCCACTCCAGAGCGTTACGATGTTCGGCCCGGATTTCCGGGGATACCCAGATAACAACCCCACCACCCTTGCCGGCGGCGTAGGTCAGCAATTGCCCAAGGTGAGTATGGTTGGTGCGCTCCAGCTGGTTCTCGATGATGACCGGGCGGTTCTGTCCCGGCTCCTCACCTACCAGGTCGACGGAGAAATCACCGACAGCAACCTCGGACTCCACCAGTTGAATGTCGATGTCGACAGCCTCGGCTAGGAAGTCAATGTTGTCCCGCAACCAAGGGGTAAAGTTCTGGGCTTCGTTGGCCCAAACCTCCCGGGGATTTACCCGTACCAGCTTGCCAAGCTGCTCCACCATCGTTCCTGCCTCTGTTGACTTCGGGTTGCCCTGTGCCGGTAGGCTTTCCAGCGGTGTTGCACCCGCAACACAAAGTGACTATAACCCGCCAGTCGCCGACGCGCAACCGCCATTGGTCTTGGCGACCGCTCAGTTTGGTCAAGCCGCGATTCCCGGAGGCGGCCAGTGTATTTACTGCTTGACGCACCCGTTGCGCGTTAGCAGTCTCCAGCTGTCGCATATCCCGGGCAGCGGCGGGAGTCCACCAACCCGCCTATTCACAACCCCAACTCCCGGGCCAGGGCCGCGTCGGGTATCATCGGCTCGTCCCGGTCGATCTCGGCCAGGGCTTCGTCAATTTTGGCGATTTCCTCCTCAGTCAGCGGCTCGTCCTCCTCCGGGGCGGTGAAAAAGGCGTAGGCTACCGGGTCGCACTTTTTCAGGTGGGCCAGCAGGATTTGATGGGCTTCCTCCCGGGTGCATTCGGGCAGCCAGTCCACCAGGGTGTGCAGGTCTTGCAAGGCGGTCATTGCTTATCCCCTTTGGTCGTTAGGGTATCCCTTGGTTGGCCCGCTGATGCAGGGCGGTCAGGATGGCGGCGTTCTGCTCCAGGGTAAAGTTGTCGACATAATAGCGGTTCAAGCCGCTGCCGCCATCCACCGCGCCGGCGTCGATCATTTGGCGAATAAAGCGGGCATCCTCCGCAATTGAGGGCAGCAAGTTGCGGCCGGTCAATTGGGAAAGGGCGGCGACCAGGCCATACCCGCCCCAATTGGATACGCTGGCGATGACCAGTTTATTCACGGTAGTGATAGCCGGTTCCTTAGGCAGCCGTTCTACCGGCGGGATGTGGGCCGCCAGGTTGCCCATACCGATTTCGTTGCCGCCGTCGCCAATGCCCACGGCAGGGATACCCATTTCGAAAAGGTAGTCAAGGCGAGCGGTGTAGGCGGTGATGTCCCGGGAAAGCATATTGAGGTAAAGATCCTGATGATTGCGGCCGCAGCGTTCAATGGAAATAAGCAAGGCGGGACGGATTTGCGCGACCAGTTCGGCGGCGGCCCGCCGGCTTTCCGGAATGCCGGCGATGGGAAACTCCAGCACCGCGGCCCGGCCGCCCAGCCAATCCCGCAGCAAAGGGGCGGTGTAATGGTCGGTAATGTAACTAACCGGGCGGCCCAGGGCTTGCAGGGCCGCGCCGATAGCCACCGCCCCCGGCGGCCCGTCGGTTTCCGGCTGCCCCGCCGACAAAATGTAAAAGCCGGTCACTATGGCCGCCGGCCCCGCATTATCCAGCGCATATTGGGCGGCTTGCCGGCAAAAGTCGGGCGGCAACAGATGCCGCAACTCCGCCACGCCGCGCCGGTCGTCGGTCAGGATGATGTCCTCAATGGTGCTGCCGGTCGGGATCACTTCTGCTCCTTGATATTGAAAGGATGGCTTGGGTAATTGCCATAAACGGGCTGGGCCGGCTGCCGGCCATCGCAGTCCGGCGGCAAAAACCCGGCTACAGTACGGCGTAGTCGGCGTCCCGTTGGGCGGTTACGAACATATAGCCGGGGGCGTGGGTAATCATCAGGGAGGGTTGGCAGTTCAGGGCTACGGCTTGGGGGGTAACGCCGCAGGCCCAGAACACCGGTTCCTCGCCGGGGCGGATTTCCACAGGATCGCCAAAATCGGGCCGGTCCAGGTTTCCGATGCCGATGGCGGCCGGGTCGCCGATATGTGCCGGCGCGCCGTGGGTGGCCGGGAAACGGGAAGTTACCTGCACCGCCCGGACGATTTGCTCCCGGCGCACCGGGCGCATACTGACCACCATCGGGCCGGAAAAGACGCCGGCCGGATGGGTCGGAATGTTGGTAACATACATCGGCACATTGCAGCCCATTTCCTGATGACGCAAGGGTATGCCGGCGTCAGCCATAGCGGTCTCAAAGGAAAAGCTGCAGCCCAGCAGAAAGGAAACCAGGTCCTCCCGCCACCGGCTCAGCAGGTTGTCGGTTTCCCCGGTCAGCTGCCCCCTTTCGTACACCCGATAGCCGGGAATATCGGTGCGGATGTCGGCCCCGGGGGCGGTAAGGGCCGGCTCCACCTGCCCGGCCTCGATCACTTCCAGCAAGGGGCAGGGCTTGGGATTGCGCTGGCAGAAAAGCAGGAAGTCAAAAGCCAGTTCCCGGGGCAGGATCGCCAGGTTAGCCTGGACATAGCCGGGGGCGACGCCGGAAGTTACGCCGCGCCAGTCGCCGCTGCGGATTTTCGCCCAGGTTTCTCCGGGGGTTTGAGGCAAGGTCTGCGTCAGCATAGCTCTCCCGCCATTGGATATTGCGATTGCCTTTGCCGGTGGCGGTTTCCCTTTTCATCCGAATTTCAACTTTCCGCTCATCCTGAACTTGTTGAAGGATGAAACCGGCCTTGCCTATCATAGCAGGCCGGCTTTAGCGGATTCAATGGCAAGCAGTAGATTTACCGGCCAAAGCTGGCCGGCCGGGGTTTGTTAAAACCGGGCTAAACAAATATACTAGGGGAAAATCGGCGCGGCAGAGCTGCGCCCGGGATGGGCAAACCGGTGTATAGCATTTTTCTCCTGGCAAGTCATGGCAGCGGCCTGCGCGCCTTGCTGGAAACCATTAGCAAGGCCGGCTTGTCCTGTAGGTTCGGCTCCGACCTGGCCCAGGTAGCGGAAGCGGCCGCGGCCCCGCCGGCCGGGCTGGACGCGGCCCTGCTGGATACGGATTCCTTTACGGCGGCCCAATGCCGGGTGATGGTGGAGGGCTGCCGGGAGTTGAAACTGCCGGCCCTGGCGGTAGTGCCGGGAGCCACCGTGGAAAGCTATGACCCGGCCCTGAACCCGGACGATTTTATCCTCAGTCCGGTGCAGCCGGCCGAGTTGATTGCCCGCATTAAACAGGCCAAACACCGGGTCAACGGGCCGGCCGGGGCGCAGCTGCTGAAAATCGGCGACCTGATGATTGACCTGGAACGCTACGATGTGATGATGGCCGGCCGGCGGGTTTCCCTGACCTACAAGGAGTTTCAACTGCTGGTGATGCTGGCCTCCAACCCGGGCCGGGTCTATACCCGGGATGTGCTGCTCAGCCAGATTTGGGGCTACGACTACCTGGGCGGCACCCGCACCGTGGATGTCCATGTGCGCCGGTTGCGCTCCAAGATCGAGGATCCCGACCATTCCTTTGTGGAAACCATCTGGAATGTGGGGTATCGGTTCAAGGCGTTGGGTTAGCGGAACTCGGCGCTGACCCTTTTGGTAAAGCGGCTAATGGCCATTGCTGAGAAGCTTTCGCTTGTTGGGTCATCTCGTAGCGTCGGGGCTGCCTGTTGCTGTTAGGCTCCAACGCGCCTTTCTTTTGTAGGATAGGCCAAAGTTCTTTTCTGAACTCGACCCCAAAATTCTGCCCACTAGCTTTAGCCAGTGCGTGTTTCGGCCACTGGCTTTTGATGATTTTCTGGCAGTCGGAGCTTTTGAACTTCCCCACCGGGATTTGTTTGATGATGGCCTGCGCCATATCCTCCAGAGTTTTGACGCTCGCGAGCGTTGAATCTGCCGTTACTTCCGGCAGGAAGTTGACCTCGACTTTCGCTGGCACGGTTTTTGTAGATTTCGGAAAAGGCACGGTATGGACGTGGCTGTTGGGAAAGAACTCCTGCATAAACAAGGAGCGGGTTCGCGGGCGGTCCGTTACTACCCACATGAACGGGACCTTGCCCGGTTGCTGACCTATCGCCGCCTGCTCGTCCCGCAGCTTGGAATACAGCGAAATGAAATCGCTGTCGTCGCTGACCACGGCAACGCAGTCAATCCGCCGCATCAAGAAGTCGGTCATAGCGTCGATGGCTATGGCAATGTCTGCGGAGTTTTTGGCCGGGTTGGCACTGAAGTGCTGAATCCCTTTGGCGCGGACGGAGATATGTGGGAAATGGCTTTCCGCCCACATACTCCATAGGTCAGATTGATCCGCCTTGACGTGGAGGGACAAAAGAGACGGCTTCGGGAACGAATCGGGCCACGATGCCATTAAAGCCCGGACGACTTCTTGAGCCGCGGTCTGTAGATTCTCCACGTCGACATAAACCCCGCTGCCCAACGGGGCAGCCCGTTCCGCTGCCGGGTGTTGGCTCAATTTCCTGTTTTCCGCGACCATAGGTTGATTGTAGCAAGGGGCGGCGGGAGGGGCAAGGGCGGATAGGCAAGTCCGCTTAGCTGACCTCGGCGCTGACCCTTTCGGTGAAACGGGTTACTTGGGCCGCCAATTCAGCGTGTTCCGGGCGGGTCAGTTCCGGGTCGGCTTGCATCAGGCGGGCGGCTTCCCGCCGGGCCAGATCCAGCAGTTCCCGGTCGGACAGCTGCGCCATTCGCAGGTTGGGCAGGCCGCTTTGCCGGGTGCCAAAGAAATCCCCCGGGCCGCGCATTTCCAGGTCAATCTCCGCCAGCGTGAACCCGTCTTGATGCTGCTCCAGGGCCGTCAGCCGTTCTCTAGCAATGCCCGATGGCGCTTCCGACATCAGGATGCAGTAGCTCTTATGCTCGCCGCGGCCGACCCGGCCGCGGAACTGATGCAGTTGGGACAGGCCAAAGCGTTCCGCCCCCTCAATCAGCATCACATTGGCGTTAGGCACATCAATGCCCACTTCCACTACCGCCGTCGTTACCAGAATATCCAACGCCCCGTCCCGAAACTGGCGCATAACCTTATCCTTGTCCGCCGCCGTCATCCGGCCGTGCAGCAAAGCCAAGCGTAGTTGGGGAAAGATTTCCTGGGACAACCGGGCGTATTCCTCGGTGGCGGCCTTGGCCGCGATGCTGTCCGATTCGTCAATCAAAGGATGGACGATAAAGGCTTGCCGCCCCTCCTGGATATGCCGCGCGATAAAACCATAAACGGCCCCCCGCCGTTCCGGATCGAACCAGCGGGTAAGGATTTCCTGGCGGCCCGGCGGCAGTTCGTCCAGGGTGGACAAGTCCAGGTCGCCGTACAGAGTCAAGGTCAAGGTGCGCGGTATCGGGGTAGCGGACATAACCAGGGTGTGCGGATTTTCCTGGCTTTTCTGCCGCAGGGCAAAACGCTGCATTACGCCGAAACGATGCTGTTCGTCCATTACCGCCAGAGCCAGGTTGGGCATATTTACGCCGTCCTGAATCAAGGCGTGAGTGCCGATAAGCAAATCCAGGTTGCCCTCAGTAGCCATACTGTTCAGCTGGCGGCGGGGCCGGGCGCGGATGCTGCCGGTCAGCAAGCCCACGGTTACCGGGCGGCCCAGGGCGGCGCAGTAGGCGGTAAGGATGTTGTTTTCCTGGGCGGTAGGCCCCATTCCGCCCAACAGATTGCCGACGGTCTGAAAATGCTGTTCGGCCAGCACTTCGGTAGGCACCATTATGGCCCCCTGATAACCGGCGGCGATGACGGACAGCAGGGCGGCCAGCACTACCACCGTTTTGCCGCTGCCCACTTCGCCCTGGAGTAGGCGGCTCATCGGCGGCGTACCCCGCCGCAAGTCGGCCAGGATTTCCTCCAGGCAGCGGCGCTGGGCGTTGGTCAAGGCAAAGGGCAGGGCGGCCAGCACCCGATCCAGCATAAGGGTATCGACGGCAATGGCGGCCCCGGCAATATCCTGAGCGTTGCGGTGGCGGCGGGCCAGCACCGACAGCTGCAAAATCAGCAGTTCGTCAAAGGCCAGCCGGCGGCGGGCCAGCGCCCATTGCCCCAGATTGTCCGGGTAATGGGCTTGCCGCAGGGCTTGCCGCAGCGGCATTAAACCGGTACGGGATAAAAGAGCGGCCGGCAGCGGATCGGCAACGCCGCCCAGCCATTCCCCCAGGGCTTGCCAGGCCAGACTGCGGAGATTGCGCCCGGTCAAGCCGGCGGTCAAGGGATAGACCGGCGACAGACGCCCGGTATGAACCGGCGTTTGCCCTCGGCTGAGATCCTCGTACTCCGGGTTTTCCATCACCAGGCGGCCCTGAAAAGTATCCACCTTGCCGCTGAGGGCTATGGGCGTGTCCGCCTTGATCCGGCGGGCCATATAGCCCTGACCCAGCCAGGTTACTTTCAGGCTGCCGGTTTCATCCCGGAACACGGCTTCCGTGGCCCGCAGGCGGCCCTGTTGCCCCAACCGGGTCTCCCGGATGTCGGCAAGGCGGCCGGCTACGGTCACTTCCTGCCCCGGCCGCAGTTCGGCGACTTTGGCGGTATGGGAATAATCCTGATGGTAGCGGGGGAAGTGGTAAAGCAAATCCCTGACCGTGACCACTTCCAGACGACTCAGCTTGGCGGCCAGTTTTTCGTCCACCCGTTTCAGGTTGGTTACCGAATCGTCCACGGTCAAACCCCGAGGCGGGGCGGTTTGCTTTTCGGCGGCGCGGCGGCGCGGCTTGGCGGGGGCGGGTTGCGGCGGCGATTCCTCAGTGGCGGCGCGGCGGCCCGGCTTGGCGGCGGCGGATTGCGGCGGCGGCGATTCTCCATTGGCGGCGCGGCGGCCGGGTTTGGCCGGGGCCGATTGCGGCGGCGATTCCGGTACGGCGGTTTCCGCGGCCGGGACGGATTGGCCGCCGTTCAGGATAGCCAGCCATTGACCGGCCCACTGTTCCCGCTCTGCCGGAGCCATAGCGGCGTAGGTTGGGCCGGGCAATGCCGGCATAGCGGGCGTCTTTTCCGCAAAGACCGCTAAATCCTCAGCCCAATGGTAGAGGAAACGATCGAGGCCGCCGACGACCGCCCGGTTGTTGAAACCATTGCGCTGCTCCCCTTCCAGAATTTTCCGGAAAGGCTCCATCCAGGCGGCGGCGTTTGCGGCGGCGGTAGCCATAGCGTAAAGGTACCGATTCTCTGCCGTTTTCCCTGGCGCGGCCGGCGGCAAAACCCGGTCTAAGCGGCGGCGGTGTAGGCCAGGCCGAGGGCGCCGGGGCCGACATAAGTGCCGATGGCCGGGCCGAAACGGCTGGTGATGATTTGTTCCGCCGGCAGCAAATCGCTCAAGCGGCCGCGCAAATCGTCAGCCCAGGTGGGTTCGGTGCTGTACGCTACGGCCAACTGCTGCACCGGGCCGCGTTCCCCGGTCAGTTCCACTATGCGGCGCATAGCCCGCTCCCGATTGCGCTGCCGTTCCAGGGGATGAACTTCCCCCTCGTGCAAGGTCAGGATGGGTTTGACATGGAGCAGGGAACCGACGAAAGCCTGCGCCTTGCCGATCCGCCCGCCCTTTTGCAGATATTCCAGGGTATCCACGAAAAAGAAAACCCCGGTCTGCCCCAAATCCCGGCGTACCTGTTCGGCTACTTCCTGATAGGAATCGGCCTGGCGGGCCGCTTGGGCCGCTTTGACCACGACCAGAGCCAGGGCAATGGAGGCCAGGTGGGAGTCAATGACGGCAATGGCCGGGTCGCCCAGGGCCGCTTTGGCCTGGGTCGCCGAGTTGACGGTGCCGCTGAGCTTGCCGGAAACATGTAGGGATACGATCTCGTGGCCCTGTTCCAGCAGTCCCTGATAGACGGCTTGAAAAGCCCCCACCGAGGGTTGGGAAGTGGTAGGCAGCCGGGGGCCGGCAATCAGCCGCCGGTAAAACTCCTCCGGGGTCAAGTCGATGCCGTCCCGGTAGTTCACGTCGTCAATGACCACATTGCTGGGGACGACGCTGATGTTCAGTTCCTGGGCCAGGTCGGCCGGCAGGTCGGCGGTGCTGTCGGTAACGATGCGGATGGACATTTTCGGTTACTCCACGGCGGCAAAATAGGGATAATGGGGCTGCCCGCCATACACCAGATCCACCTGAATGCCGGGCGTCTTTTCCTCAATGTGCCGGGCGGCGGCGGCGGCCGATTCCTCAGCCGCATCAGCCCCCCGGTACAGGGTTACGATATGATCCTCGGAAAGGTCGATCCCCTCCAGAGCGGACAAAAGGGCGGCCTCCGGGCTGTCCCGCACGACGGCTAAATCGCCCTCGACCAGGCCCATATAATCGCCCTCAGCCACCGCTACGCCGTCCAGGGTCGTGGCGCGGACGGCCCGGGTAACTTCAATGGACACTACCGACGCCACGGCGGCGGCCATAGCCTGCCGGTTGGCGGCGGCCGGCATTTGATTGTTGAAAGCCAGGGCTGCGGCCACGCCTTGGGCCACGGTGCGGGTGGGAATTACATAAAGCTGCTGGGCGTCATTTTCCCGTTCCGCCGCTTGGACGGCGGTGATGGCGACATTTTTGTTGTTGGGCAGCAGGATGACTTCCCGGCCGCCGGATGCGGCGGCGGCGTTGACCAGTTGGGCTACGCTGGGGTTCATCGTCTGCCCGCCGCTGACCACGGCGGCGCAGCCGGCATCCCGGAACAGTTGGGCCAGCCCGTCCCCCGGGGCTACCGCTACCAAAGCCAGCCCGGACACCGGCCCGGAGGGGGATACGCTGTTTCCTTGCTGCGCGGCCTGATGGCCGGCGGCCCAATCCTGATTTTGCAGGTTCATATTGTCAATCTTGATTTGGGACAGCTCGCCCAAAGCCACGCCGTAGCTCAAAGCCGCGCCGGGATCGCCGATATGGATATGCACCCGAATAACCCGGTCATCGCCGACGATGACCAGGGACTCGGCGGTTTCCGCTAAATCGGCGCGGACTTTTTCCAGATCCAACCCGTCGCCCTGAATCAGAAACTGGGTGCAGTAACCCCATTCCCCTTCGGTAGAAGCGTCAAGAAAATCGCTTTCTATGGCGGCGGTTAGTTGAGACGGGTCAACCGGCCCGGCGGCCGTGGGCAAGCCCAGATCCCACTGCTCCCCCTCCGGCCCGGTCAAGTGGGCGTAGGCCCCGCCCAGGATGACCACGATGCCCATACCGCCGGCGTCCACCACTCCGGCCTCTTTCAGCCGCGGCAACAGTTCCGGGGTATTGTCCAGGGCGCTGCGGGCGGCGGCCAGGGCGGTTTGCCAGTGGGCCAGGCAATCGGCGGCCGCCATCTTTTCTCCGGCCGATTCCAGAGCCTCGGCGGCGCAGCGGATAACGGTCAGCATAGTGCCTTCGACCGGATTGCCGACGGAACGATAGGCGGCATCACTGGCGGCCCGCAAGGCGGCGGTCAAATCCGCCGCCGCGCAAACTTCCTTATCCGCCAAGCCCTGGGCCAGGCCCTTGAAAAACTGGGAAAGGATGACGCCGCTGTTGCCGCGGGCCTCCCAAAAGGCCCCGTCGGCCAAGCCGGCGGCCACGGCCGCCACGCCGCCGCCCTCCACCTGGGCTACCCGGTCAATGCCGGCTTTCATCGTCAGCAGCATATTAGTGCCGGTGTCGCCGTCCGGCACCGGATACACATTCAGGGCGTTCAGGGTGTCCCGGTAGCGTTCCAGGCAGCGCAAGCCGGCCGTCCAAGCCTGAGCCAGGTCCTTCCCTTGCAGAACTTCCATTATTGCCTTTGCCTTGCAGACCGGATGATGTTTGACCGGACGGAATAACTGCTATTATATAGATACCGAAAGGATTTTCAACTTGAGCCGGTTAAGGGAATTGGGCAGTTTTGCGGTTGTCGGGTATTCATCCTTCAACAAGTTCAGGATGAACGGAATGAAATACTCCACAACAGAGCGGAATCACTGA
Source organism: Dehalococcoidia bacterium (assembly GCA_965203435.1). Taxonomy (GTDB): domain Bacteria; phylum Chloroflexota; class Dehalococcoidia; order Lucifugimonadales; family UBA3495; genus CBDBCU01. The sequence continues at coordinate 164,599 of CBDBCU010000001.1, forward strand.
CGCCTAGTTCCTTGACGCTGCCCTTGCCCTGCCCTAGAATTGCCCCCGGAGCCGGCGGGTTGTCAGCCCGGCAACCGGCCCGGTCAGGAAAGAGTTTTGACCAACGCGGCCAGCAAATCCCCCGGCGCCGAACGGGTTATCTCCGGCGTTTCCCGCCCGGATGATGAAAACCTGGATCTTTCCCTGCGCCCCCGTCAGTTGGCGGAGTTCGTCGGGCAGGCCCAGGTCAAGGATAATTTGACCATCGGCATCAAGGCGGCCCAGCTGCGGGGGGAGCCGCTGGATCATATCATCCTCTACGGGCCGCCGGGCTTGGGCAAAACTACCCTGGCCCACATCATTGCCCAGGAAATGGGGGTGAACATCAAGGTTACTTCCGGCCCGGCCATTGAGCGGGCCGGGGATATGGCCGCCATCCTCACCGCCCTCCAGCCCCACGACATCCTCTTTATCGACGAAATCCACCGCCTGAATCGGACCGTGGAGGAAGTGCTGTATTCGGCTATGGAGGATTTTTTTCTATCCTGGATGGTCGGCAAAGGGCTGGCGGCCCGCAGCATCAACCTGCGGATTAACGCCTTTACCTTGATTGGCGCTACTACCCGCTTTTCCCTGCTCAGCGCGCCCTTGCGGGATCGGTTCGGTTCGGTATTCCGCTTGGATTACTACGAGCAGGGGGATATGGAAGTGGTGGTAAAGCGCTCGGCCGGCATTTTGGGGATGGCCGCGGAGGCTGAGGGCATCGTGGAAGTGGCGGCCCGTTCCCGGGGGACGCCGCGCATCGCCAATCGCCTGCTGAAACGCGCCCGGGATTATGCCCTGGTCGAAGCCGACAATCGGATTACCGGCCCGGTAGCTCGGGATGCCCTGAACCGCCTGGGCGTGGATGGCTTGGGGCTGGACGATGCGGATCACCGGCTTTTGTTCAGCATCATTGACAAGTTCGACGGCGGCCCGGTGGGGCTGGACACCTTGGCGGCCTCGCTCAGCGAGGACTCGGATACGGTTATGGAAGTGCTGGAGCCCTATCTGATGCAGTTGGGCTTTCTGGAACGCACCCCCCGGGGCCGCACCACTACCCGGCGCGCCCACGAATACCTGGGCCGCCCCTGGCAAGGATTGACCGAACCCAGCGACCAGAAACGGCTTTCCGGCCTCTAATCGCGGCCCCTAGGGAAATTGCCTATAGCAACCGTCATGCCCTATCTTTCCCGTCATTCCCGCGCAAGCGGGAATCCAGAGGTTGCTTATCGAGGATGTGGTGGCATAAGGCAGCGCCGCTCTGGATTCCCGTTTTCACGGGAATGACGGTAAGGTATATGCCATTGCCCGGCCCCGGTCTGATTTAACACCCTCGGAGGAAAGATGATTTACGAACTGCGGATTTACGAAACCATCCCCGGCCGCTTGCCGGCCTTGAACGACCGCTTTGCCCAGCACACCCTGGGCTTTTTCCAGAAGCACGGCATCCACGTGGTCGGGTTCTGGACGGAGGACATCGGCACCAGCAATCAGCTGGTCTATATGCTGGGCTTTGATAGCCTGGCCGACCGGGAACAGAAGTGGAACGCCTTTCAGTCCGACCCCGGCTGGCATCAGGTGCGGGCGGAGTCGGAAGCCGACGGGCCGATTAACGCCCGGGTTCGCAATATGATTTTGCGGCCCACCAGCTACTCCCCCATGCAGTAGCGCCGTTTCCGTTCCGTTGTGGACTATTCCCCCCGCTCACCCTGAACTTGTTGCAGGGTCATCCTGAACTTGTTGCAGGATGAATAACCCATAGCCGGACGGAAGGGCAGCACCGCCCCCGATTGCCAAAGGGCCAAGGCGTCCTTCAACAAGTTCAGGATGAGCGGATACCCTTGGTTGCCATTAGCCTGAGAAAGGGCTAGAATAAGGCATCCGCAAAGCAAGGGCAAGGTACACTTTTGAGCGTTCTGACCAGCCCCCGTTCTGACGCTGTGGCAATCGGCAAAACCCCCGGCACAAATCGGCCGGGAGGAGATGCCGCCGCTCTTGACCGGCTTTTGGCCGCGGTCCAGGGTGGGGCCGCCGTATCCGATACTGATGCCTTGCTATTGGATGGCCCGGCCGGCTATCCCGCCGCCGCTTTGGGCGCTGTGGCCGCCGAATTGCGGAATAGGGGCAAGGGCCGGGTCGTTACCTTTTCGCCCAAAGTATTCATCCCTTTGACCCGCCTGTGCCGGGACTTTTGTGGCTACTGCACTTTCCGGCAGTCGCCGCTAGAAGCGGAAAGCCTGTATCTGTCCCCGGAGGAAGTTTTGGCCGTGGCCCGGGCCGGAGAACGCCTGGGCTGCACCGAGGCCCTGTTCACCCTGGGCGAAAGGCCGGAGCAGCGTTACCCGGAAGCCAAGCAGTGGCTGGCGGCCCGGGGCTATGGCACAACCCTGGAATATCTGGCGGCGATGGGCCAATTGGTATTGACGGAAACCGCCTTGCTGCCCCACGCCAATCCCGGCACTATGAGCCGGCGGGAATTGGCGGCCTTGCAGCCTTACAATCCGTCAATGGGCTTGATGCTGGAAAGCGTCAGTCCCCGATTATACCAATCGGGCGGGGCGCATGAGTTCGCCCCCAGCAAGCGGCCCCGGGTGCGCTTGCGTACCCTGGAACTGGCCGGGGAATTGGGGATACCCTTTACTACCGGCCTTTTGATTGGCATTGGCGAAACCCGCCGGGAACGGATTGCGGCTCTGCTGGAAATCCGCCGTTTGCATTGGGATTATGGGCATATTCAGGAAGTCATTATCCAGAACTTTCGGGCCAAGGGGGATACGCCTATGGTCGGCGTCCCGGATGCGGCGGCCGCGGAACTGCACTGGACGGTGGCCGTGGCCCGGATTATTCTGGGGCCGACGGTCAACTTGCAGGTGCCGCCCAATCTCAGCGCAGCCGATTACCCGGACTATCTGGCCGCCGGAATTAACGATTGGGGCGGCGTTTCGCCCTTGACCATTGACTATGTGAACCCGGAAGCCCCCTGGCCGGTCTTGTCCGAATTGCAGGAACGGAGCCGGGAACAGGGATTTGAGTTGCGCCCCCGGCTGCCGGTCTATCCGGAGTATATTGTCGGCCCCGGGAATTGGCTGCCCGCTGCCCTGAAAGGGCGGGTGGCGGCTCTGGCGGACGCTGCGGGATATGTTAAAGGAGGGATGGCGCGGTATGGCGGAAAAAATTAGTCCTCCGGCCGGCCGGGAGGCTGGGGCCATAGACGCCCCTAGCCTGCAAGGGCTGCTGGGACAGCTGAAGCCGCCGGTGGCCCGGATTCTGGATCAGGCCTTAGCCGGCCAGGATTTATCCGTGGCCGACGGGGTGACCCTGTTCGGCGTCAGCGGCCTGGAGTTTGCCGCCTTGGGGATGGCGGCCGATGAACTGCGCCGCCGCGCCGCCGGCGATTTGGTCACCTATGTGGTCAACCGCAACATCAACTTTACCAATGTCTGCATCAAACGCTGCGGCTTTTGCGCCTTCAGCCGGGACTTTCGGGAGGAGGAGGGCTACTACCTGCCGGTGGACGAAATCGTGCGCCGGGCCAAGGAAGCCTGGGACTACGGGGCTACGGAGGTTTGCATTCAAGCCGGCTTGCCGCCGCAGATGGAGGGCGACCTTTACATAAAACTCTGCGCGGCCCTCAAAGCGGAATTGCCGGAAATGCACATTCACGGCTTTTCCCCGGAGGAAGTGCTATACGGCTCCCTCCGCTCCCGTTGCACCATCCCGGAATATCTGCGGGAATTGCAGGCGGCCGGCGTAGGCAGCCTGCCGGGAACTTCGGCGGAAGTGCTGGATCAAGAACTGCGCGACCGCATTTCCCCGGGGCGCATCAGCGTCGACCAGTGGGTAGAGGTCATTACCAGCGCCCATAACTTGGGGATTCCTACTACTTCCACGGTGATGTTCGGCCATCTGGAAACCCCGGAACATTTGGCCCGGCACCTGGCCCTGCTGCGGGATATTCAGCGGGACACCGGCGGTTTTACCGAGTTTGTGCCGCTGAGTTTCGTCAATTCCGAAGCGCCGATGTATCTGAAAGGCTTGATGCCTGATGTCCGCCCCGGCCCCACCGGGATGGATGTTATCAAGATGCACGCCATCGCCCGCCTGATGCTGAACAATTGGATACCCAACATTCAGGCGTCGTGGGTTAAAGAGGGAAACCGCCTTTCCCAACTGCTGCTGACCGCCGGGGTCAACGATCTGGGCGGCACCCTGATTAACGAAAGCATATCCACCTCGGCCGGGGCTCAGCACGGGCAGCTGATGCGGCCGGCGGAGTTTCGGCGGATGATTCGGGAAGCCGGGCGCATCCCCGCCGAGCGTTACACCACCTATCAGCTGAAACGGGTTTTTGCCGATGACGACGCGCCGGTGGATCCGCTGGATCTGGTGGGGGACAATGTGGAGGAAATCTTTGGCTCCTACCGGAAACTGGTGCAGCTGGACACTTTCCGCTTCGAACATCCCCGGCAAGCCGCCCGTTCCGGGGCGGCGGCCCGTTCCTGAATCGGGTTGAGTCGGTTTGACGACGGCCTTTTCGGGAAAGGTGCTGGCCCTGGCCGGCGGCGTGGGCGGCGCCAAGCTGGCCCTGGGCTTGGCCCGGATCCTGCCGCCGGAGCAGTTGACGGTGGCGGTCAATACCGGGGATGATGACTGCTTCCACGGCCTGCACATATCCCCCGACCTGGACACAATGTTATATACTCTATCCGGGTTGTCCAACCCGCAAACCGGCTGGGGGCTGGCCGGCGATACCTTTCACGGGCTGGCAATGCTGGCCCACTATGGGGCGGATACCTGGTTCAACCTGGGTGACCGGGACTTGGCAACTCATATCCGGCGCACCCAGCGGCTGCGGGAAGGGGCTACCCTGTCGGCGGTAACGGCGGAACTTTGCCATTCCCTGGGGGTAAAACACCGCATAATTCCTATGTCTGATGACCCGGTACGCACCTTTCTGGAAACCGACGCCGGGGAATTGGCAATGCAGGACTATTTTGTCCGGCAGCGCAGTCAGCCGGCGGTCAGCGCCGTGCATTACCGGGGGGTGGAAAGGGCTAAACCGGCGCCCGGCTTGGCGGCGGCCTTGGCGGATGCCGCCTTGGTAGTCTTATGCCCTTCCAATCCGCTGCTCAGCTTGGGGCCGATGCTGGCGGTGCCGGGCGTGCGGGAAAGCCTGGCGGCCTTGCCGTCAAAGTGTGTCCGGGTAGCGGTCAGCCCCCTGGTCGGCGGCGCGGCGGTGTCCGGCCCCGCCGCCCGGATAATGGCCGGCTTGGGCTACGCCGCCACGGCGGCGGGCGTGGCCCGGCTCTATCAAGGGCTTTGCGATTTTTTCTTGATTGATGAAAAAGACGCCGCCCTGGCCCCGGCTATCGCCGAATTGGGGATGCGGCCGGTAGTGGCCCCGATAATTATGGCGACGGAAAGGGATAAAATTGCCCTGGCCGAGCTAATCCTGAACCTGGGAGGCGGCAATGAGCGTGGATGAAAGCAGCGTTATTCCCATCATACCGATGAAGCCGCTGGCCGACTGCAAAACCCGGCTGTCCCGGCAGCTGACCGCCGCGGAACGCGGCGATCTGGTTATCGGGATGCTGCGGCGGGTGCTGCTGGCGATTAAGGGCGCTTCGATCGATGTGTTCTGGGTGGTGGGCGGCGACTGGCGCATCCGCAACCTGGCCCGCAACTTTGACGGCCTGTGGATGGAGGATCTGGGCCGCAACCTGAACGATACGGTGGACAAATCCTTTGACAAGGCGTCCCAGCGCGGCTATTCGGCCCTGTATCTGCCGGGGGATTTGCCCTTTCTCAAGCCCAGCGATTTGACCAGCTTGCTGCGTTCCGCCGGCCAGGGCCGCAACATCGTTCTGGCCCCGGCCCGGCGCGACAATGGCACCAACGGCATCCTGATACCGCCGGGACTGGCTTTCAAGCCGGAGTTAGGCAATCGCAGCTTTGCCAAGCATCTGGGCCAGGCCGGCAAGCTGGGCATTTCGGTAGCCATCTGCTATAGCGAAGGGCTGGGCTTTGACCTGGACATTCTGGAGGATCTGGAATTTTTCGAGCAAAAGGAACCGGGTTTGCAGCAGCGGTTGACGCCGGGGAAAGCGTCGGCAACGCTGGACGAACTGCCGGTACTGAGGAGCGAGGGTGACCCGTCCGCTATCTGACGCCGCGCCGGCCCGGCCGCTCAAACTGGGCTTTCTGCTGCCGACTCGGGGGTTGCTGCTGTCTGATACGCCGCCCACCAACGCCGACCGGATTTTGACCTTGGCGCGGCAAGCGGAAGCCGGGGGACTGGATTCGGTGTGGGTAGGGGACAGCCTGACCGCCAAGCCGCGCATGGAGCCGTTGGCAACCCTGGCCGCCGTGGCCGCCGTTACCGAACGGGTGCGGCTGGGTACAGCGGTGCTGCTGATGGCCCTGCGCCATCCGGTACTGCTGGCGCAAACCCTGGCTACCGTTGACCTGATTTCCCGGGGGCGGCTGCTGATTGCCGCCGGGGTGGGCGGCGCTTTCAATGCGGAACAGCAACGGGAATGGCAGGCCGCCGGCGTAACGGCCGCCCGCCGGGCCGGACGATTAGCGGAAATGGCCCGCATTGTCAAAGGCTTGGGCGGCAACGACCCGGTAACTTTTGCCGGCCGGCATTTCAACTTGGAGGATGTATCGGTTGGCCCCCAGCCGGTACAACCCGGCGGCGTACCCCTGTTGCTGGCTTGCCATTGGCGGGCCAAGGCCCGGGCGGCTCAAATCCGGCGGGCGGCGGAACTGGCTGACGGCATTATTTCCATTTCCGACACCCCGGAAGAATATGCCCAAGTAGTCGCCAGCGTTCAGGAAAAGGCCGCCGAATTGGGCCGCGACCCGGCAACCCTGGAACGGGTGATGTATCTGACGGTGAATATGGATACCGATACCGGACAGGCCGCGGCGGAAGCGGAAAGGTATCTGCTGGGCTACTATGGGGCCAACATCTGGGGCCGCCGCTGGGGGCCTTTCGGCGACCCGGAACAAGTTAAGGAACGCATTGCCGAATACCGGGAAGCCGGCGCGCAGACGATTATCGTACGATTGGCGTCTTTCGACCCGGAGCGGCAGCTGAACGCTTTTCTGGAAAAAGTGGCCCCGGCTTTCCGCTAACGCCAACTTTTAGACCCCATCCCCGCCCGGAGGAAACAGCTTTTGTACCCGATAGACTTGACCGGCAAAAAGGGCCTGGTTTTCGGCGTGGCCAACGACCGCAGCATTGCTTGGGCCATTGCCCGGCTGCTGGGGCAGGCCGGGGCGCAACTGGCCTTTACCTATCAGAACGACCGGCTGAAAGACCGGGTAGCCCGGCTGGCCGCCACCCTGGACGACTCCCTGATTCTGCCCTGCGATGCCGCCGAGGATGGGCAGATTGAGGAGGTGTTCGCGCAGGTGGGGCAAGCCTTTGGCGACCTTTCCTTTCTGGTGCATAGCATTGCCTACGCCCAGCGGGAGGATTTGGCCGGCCGCTTTGCCGACACCGGCCGGGAAGGTTTCCGCCTGGCCCTGGAAGTGAGCGCCTATACCCTTATCCCCCTGGTCAAACACGCCGCGCCGCTGATGCCGGCCGGCGGCAGCGTCATCGCTATGACCTTTCAGGCGTCTCAAAAGGTCTATCCCGGCTACAATGTGATGGGTACGGCCAAGGCGGCCCTGGAGCATAGCGTCCGGCAATTGGCGGCCGAGTTCGGCGGGCAGAACATACGGGTCAATGCCATTTCCGCCGGGCCGCTGGACACCCTGGCGGCCCGGGGCATCCATGGCTTTCTGGATATGAAAAAAATCCATGCGGAAAAAGCGCCTTTGCAGCGCAACATCCACGCCGAGGAAGTCGCCAAAACCGCCCTGTTCCTGTGCAGCGACTTGTCCAGCGGCATCACCGGATCCATCATTCCGGTGGACGCCGGGTATCACATAATGGCAGTGTAGGCGCGGGATTTTCCCGGATTGTAGCCCGGTTCATCCTTCAACCAGTTCAGGATGAGCGGAAAAGGGCCGGCTTTCAGGATGGCCGGGAAAGGCCAACCAGTTCAGGATGAGCGGAAAAGAGGTGGCTTTCCGGATGGCCGGGAAAGGGCTGGCTTTCAGGATGGGCGGTATAAGTCAGCAAGTTCAGGATGGCGGAAAGGGCTGGACTCGGGATAGACGGGACAAGTCAGCCAGTTCAGGATGGTCGGAAACATAGAGACCCGGAGCCGCGCGGAAAGGGTGATTCCTTGCCGCGGCTCCGGGTCTCTTTGACCGGATTGGCGTTAAATCGTTTCCAACTGCCGGCGGTCGGCGGCCTGCTGTTCGGCCCGCCCCAAGCGGCCGTAGGCTTCGGCCCGCTGTTCCCAAGCCAGCTTGTATTGAGGATCCAAGGCAATGGCTTTGGTGAACTGGTCGATGGCTTCTTGAACGCGCCCTTGGCCGAATAGGGCTATGCCGCGCTCGGTCAGATTGGCGGCCGTGGGGCTGCGCCGTACTGCCGGCGGCGGCGGGGCCGGTGGAGCCGGCGCGGTTTCGACCGGTTCCGGCGGCGGTTCAGTATCCTGGGCGAGGATCGGGGCCGTAGCGGGGACGGCCGGCGGCTTTTGCGGGATGGCGGCCGGCGCTGCCGTTTCCTCCGGCGTAGTTTCCGCCGGTTTCGATGCAGTTTCCGTTACGGTTGTCGCCGGAATATCGGCAGGGCTTTCCGCTACGGTGGTGGCCGGAATATCAGCGGCGGTTTCCCGAACCGTTGCGGCCGGCTCCGGCGGGCTGGCGGCCGGCGCGGCGGTTTCCGCGTTGTCGACGGATTCGGCATAGGCGCGGGACAAATCCCAACCGCAATGGACACAATAATTCTGCCCGCCGGGATCTGCGGCGGCGCAGCGGGGACAGGCTACGGCGGTCGCCCGGGCCGGGGCTGCGGTGGCGGCGGAATTGCCGCGGCGGAACAGGGAACTGCGGAACAGCAGCAGAAAGACCAGCGGCCCCATCCCGACAAAGACCACAAAATTGCGCCCACTTCCCTCTCCCCACGACAGCGCCAACCAGCCCACGGCCATCAGCAAGGCCGAACCCACGCCCCAAGCCAGGGGATTCATTCCCTTGGCCCGGGCCAGCCGCGCCGTCCACAGGACGATAATCGCCAGGGAAATCAGTTGCCATATTGTGGGCGCCATTCGGGCCGGCCTCCGGGACGGTGTTCCGCTCTCTTTAACTATACACCCTGCCGGCGGGTTGGGCAATGCCGGCGGTGGCCCGGCCGCCGCTTGCCATCCCGTTTGACCGGCCGGCCGGATGTTGCTATAATGCTTGCCGGCAAAATACCGGGAAGTCTAGGGAAATCACCCCCATAGCCCGGCTTGCCTTGACCCCTTTATAAAGAACGGATTGCCAGGGTTAGAACCAGCAATCCGGGCCGGAGGGAATCCCTACCGAATCGATTACCCTAGCGAGGAGCGAGGAGTTATGAAACTCACCATTTCCGTACTGAAAGCCGATGTGGGCTCCATCGGCGGTCACACCAAGCCCTCCCAGCGCATGATGGACGCGACCCAGGAGGCGGTGCAGGCAGCCATCAACAGCGGCCTGCTGATTGACGGGTATGTGGGGCATACCGGGGACGACATTTGTATGACCACCACCCACACCCGGGGGCCGAACGACACCGAGGTTCACCAGTTCGCCTGGACCACTTTCCTGAAAGCCACGGACATTGCCCGCCAGTACGGCCTGTACGGGGCCGGCCAGGATTTGCTGGCCGACGCCCCCTCCGGCAACATCCGGGGGGCCGGCCCGGCCGTGGCCGAGGTGGAGTTTGACCACGACCCGGTAAAGACCAATCCCCTGCGCCCGGCCGAGTCCTTTATGGTGCTGGCGGCGGACAAGTGCGGCCCCGGGGCCTATAACCTGCCCATGTTCCTGGGCTTTGCCGACCCCATGTATTGCGGCGGGCTGATGCTGCCCCGGCTCAGCGAGGGCTTTACCTTCAATGTCATCGATATGGACAACACCGAGGGCGACAGCCTGATTGCCCTGAACGCCCCGGAGGATTACTACAAGCTGGCGGTGCTGCTGCGGGACAACGAGCGCTTCGGCATTGACTCCATCGTTTCCCGCTACTCCGGGCAGATGGCGGCGGCCATTTCCGCCACCCGCCTGCATAACATTGCCGGCAGCTACACCGGCAAGGATGACCCGGTGGCCGTAGTGCGGAATCAAGGCATTTTCCCGGCCCCGGAGGAATTGACTTCCCCCTACGCCAAGGCCCATTACATCGGCGGCGATGCCCGGGGTTCCCATGTGATGCCGCTGATGCCGGTACCGATTAACACTCCGGTAACCGGGATGTATTGCCTGCCGCTGGTGTCCTGCGTCGGCTTTTCCATTGCCGCCGACGGCACCTTTTCCGACTCCAGTATTGACTTCTTTGACAACCAGTCCTGGGACTATGTGCGGCAGCTGGCCCAGCAAAAGGGCATTGAGATGCGCTCGCAGGGCTGGTCGGGCGCGGCGATGCTGCCCTATGGGGAACTGGAATACTCCGGTTTCCGGCAGAGCATCGGCAATCTGGTGGAACGCTTTGCCTATCGCAACGGTCACGGAGCCGCCATCCCGGAACCGGCGGTGACGGCGGACGATTAGGCATCCTGAGCCGCCGGAACAAAGGGCAACATAAACGGGCCCGGGCTGAAACCAGCCCGGGCCCTTTGTTTTGCCCGGCTCGATTGTCCGATGTAATGCGGGCTAACCCCGCAAAACGCCGTGGCCTTCCAGGATGCGGGCTAACTCCGCCACGCCGGCTGACACCGTTTCGGCCGTGGGGTGGCCGAAACAGAGCCGGGCGCAATTGGCCCCCCGTCCCTCCGGAGAGAACATCGTGCCGTTGTAGTAGCCGACGCCCTGCTGAAAGACTTGCTCCTGCAAGGCGGCCAAGTCGACATCCTCAGGCATTTCCAGCCAAATGTAGAGGCCGCCCTCCGGCCGGCTCCACCGGGCGGCGTCGCCAAAGTTTTCGCCCAGGGCGGCCAACATCGCATCCCGCTTAACCCGCAGGGCCTGGTTCTGTTCCGCAATGTGGGCGTCCAGGTTGCCCTTTACATATTCCTGCACCGCCAGGGCCGCAAACTGATTGACGCCGCCGCCGCCCTTGAAACTCATGGCCCGCTGGATTACTTCCGCGGGAGCCGCCATATAGCCCAGCCGCATCCCCGGGGCCACGATCTTGGAAAAGGAACCCACATACAGCACCCGCCCGCTGTTGCCGTCCAGGGCGTGGAAAGAGGTAACATCCTCCCCCTCAAAGCGCAAGTCCACGTAGCAGTCATCCTCCAGCACCGGCACGCCGTAGCGGGCGGTGATTTCCAGGGTCTTGACCCGCCGCTCCCTGGTCATCGTCCAGCCCAGGGGATTCTGAAAGACCGGAATGGTGTAGAGGAACTTGACTTTCTTGCCTTGGGCGGTCAGGTCGGCAAGAGTCGATTCCAGGGCCTCCGGGATGATGCCCTCTTGGTCGCATTTGACGCTGCGGACATCCGCCCCGAACCGGCGCATGGCCCGCAGAGTGCCTAGATAGACATATTCCTCGGTCAGCAGCACATCCCCCGGATCGGTCAGCGCGCCAATCAGCATCGCGATCGCCTCGCCGGAGCCGGAAGTAAGCACCAGATCCTCCGGGCTGACGGTCATCTGCCGATCCTGGGCCAGCTTTTCGGCCAGCCACTCCCGCAGGGCGGGCAGGCCGGCGGAAACGGGATAGAGAGCCAAATCCCGCCCTTCCCGTTCCAGGGCGGCCCGCAGGGAATCGGCCAGGCCGGTCAGCGGCAGGGTATCCGGGTCCGGATAGGCCACGGCAAAATCGTACTTGGCGTGGCGGTTTTCGCCGCGGGGAATAGCTACCGCGTTGCGGGAATAGAGGCCATCATAGTTAAAGGAATGGTCGGGCATACCGGCGCCTCCTGTTGTTGGGATAGGGAATTAACGGACGGGCAACAATTCCGGGTTGCCCCCAGGAAATCGGATTAGCGGCTATTCGGTCAAGCGCAGGGACAAGTCCCGCAGCTGGCCGGCGTCCACCGGGGCCGGCGCTCCGAACAGCAAATCGGAACCGCTTTGGGTTTTGGGAAAGGCAATAACCTCCCGAATGGAATCGGCCCCGGCCAAGAGGGCGACCAGGCGGTCAATGCCGGGGGCAATGCCGCCGTGCGGCGGCGCGCCATACTCAAAGGCTTCCAAGATGTGGCCGAACCGGGCCGTCACCTGTTCCCGGCTATAGCCCAGGATACCGAAAACCTTTTCCTGCACCTCCCGGCGGTGGATGCGGATGCTGCCGCTAGCCAGTTCCGAGCCGTTGCACACCAGGTCATAGGCTTGGGACGGGATGCCGCCGTATTCCGGGCCGTCGAGCCGGGCCTCCTGCCCGGGAGCCGGGGCGGTAAAGGGATGATGAGAGGAATCCCACCGCCCGTTAGTTTCGTCCCACTCAAAGAGGGGAAAGCCGGTGATAAAGGCAAAGGCCAGCCGGTTGTCATCCAGCAGTCCCAGCTGTTCCCCCAGGTAATTCCGCATCGCGCTGAGCCAGAGGTTGACCCTACTGGCTGGCCCGGCCATCAGCAGGATCAGGTCGCCGGGGCCGGCGTTCATCCGGGCGGCCAGCCGCCGGCTCCATTCGACCGGCATCCGCAAGCCGGGGGAAAGCAGGATGTTATCCGCAGCCAAGCTTTCCAGGGAACCTGCCCCTTGCAGGCGAATATGGCTCATCCCGCCGGCCCCTAACTCCTTGGCCTTTTCCTCCAGGCGTCGCATATCGGAACCGGTGTAGCCGGCCTGCCCCGGAGCCACTAATCCCTTGACGATGCCGCCCTGGGCAATAACGCTTTGGAATACCCGGAAATCGGTTTCCCCGGCCAAGTCGGTTACTGCGGTCATTTCCAGGCCGAAACGCAAATCCGGCTTGTCGCTGCCATAGCGGGAAATGGCCTCGGCGTAGGGTATCCGGGGAAAGGGCTTGAGCAAACGCTTTTCCGGGGTCAGGGTTTCCACCATTCCGGCGTAAAGTTCCTCGGTCAGTTGCAGCACTTCCTCCTGCGCGACGAAACTCATTTCCAAGTCCAGCTGGGTGAACTCCGGCTGGCGGTCGGCGCGCAAATCCTCATCCCGGAAACAGCGGGCAATCTGGAAATACCTTTCCACGCCGGAAACCATCAGCAACTGTTTCAACTGCTGCGGCGACTGCGGCAAGGCGTAAAAACTGCCCTTTTGCAGGCGGCTGGGCACCAGATAGTCCCGCGCCCCCTCCGGCGTGCTTTTAATCAGGATGGGCGTCTCAATTTCCAGAAAGCCCCGGGCATCGAGAAAATCCCGGATATACTTGACTACCCGATGGCGCAGCATCAGGTTGCGCTGCATTTGCGGCCGGCGCAAATCCAGATAGCGGTACTTCAGCCGCAGGCTTTCCTCGGCTTCCCCTTCGTCGGCAATGTAAAAGGGCGGAGTGAGGGAGGAATTAAGGACCGTTACTTCCTGGGCCATTACCTCGACCGCGCCGGTAGCCAGGGCCGGGTTTTCGGAGCCGGCCGGCCGGCGGGCCACCGTGCCTTGCACCGCAATAACCCACTCGGAGCGCAGTTGTTCGGCGGTACGGCTGGCTTCCGGAGCCAGTTCCGGGTTGAACACCACCTGCACAATGCCGGAACGATCCCGCAGGTCAACGAAAATTATCCCGCCGTGATCCCGGCGGCGGCTGACCCAGCCGGCCAGGGTATGGGCCTGGCCGATGTGGGCGGGGGAAAGGTCGTTGCAGTTTACGCTTTTCAGCGGTGGCCTCCTGTAGCCTGGCTTTAACCCCGGCGGCGGGGCGGGGGTTAAAGGCCGGCAAATCGCTCAAAGATATTGTCAATGGGGCCGGGCGCGCCTTGCAAGGCATCAGCAACGGCCGCCGCCAAATCCGACGGCTGGCGGACCGGCGGGAAACAAACGGTATCCCGGCAGATATGGGCTTGGGCCGGGCCGCCGGCCCCGGCGGCTAGGTCCGTCTTGATGAGGATGTGGGGATAGTCAAGGCAGTCCGCGGCTTGGGCCATCCCCCGGTAATCCGGGTTGCCGGGATCGCCCTCGATGGTAATCTCTAGCGGCGGATGTAGAAACTGGTCGACGGCAATGGCATAGCCGGCGGCGTGTTCGCCATATTCCCGATTGACTTCCACAAAAGCGCTGAGGACGCTTTCGGCCCGCTGCCGATATTGCTCGTCCCCGGTAATATGATGCAGTTTCAGCAGCCCCCGGGCAGCGGCGACATTTTCCGACAAGGGTTTTTCCCGGATCCGCAGATGGCCGGCGGCGGCCGAATCCAATTCCGTGTCAAAGAAAGCCCCCCGGCGGGAATCATAAAAGCGCCGTTCCAGTTCGGCGGCTACGGCTACCGCTTGCGGTCGGTAATCGGGCCGCTGCGGGCAACAGTGATAAGCATCGGTCAAGGCGTTCAGCAGGGCGGCCCAATCGGCCAGCAAATCGCCGCTTTCCGGGAGTTGGGGCGAGGGTTGCCCATCCGCATCGAAAGCGTGGGGCAAACGGCCGGCGGCGGCTTGAGCCGCCAGGTTGTCCAGAACCCGCAAGGCCGGCCCGGTCAGCTCCGGGCGTGGCAGTTTCCAAGCGGCCGCCAGTAGCAGAGCGACGGCTTGCAAACTGCCGGCGGCGTAGATCCAAGGATCCACCGGCGGCGGCTCCTGCAAATGCCGGGCTTGCGGCGGCAAGGCAAAATAGTCGGAATGGGCGCCTTGACTGCCCCGAAACCCGCCGGATTTTTCGCAGTAAAGGGTAGTCAACAGGTAGTCAAGGGTACGAACAGCGGCCGCCCGGTATTGAGAATTATCCAACAGCAAGCCGGCGTCCAGAAAAACCCGGGCCAAGCTGAGGTTGTCCTCGAGGAGCTTTTCGTGCTGGGCGGCCGTCCAATCAGCCTGGGCGCAGTAGCGGAAAAAGCCGCCATCTACCGCATCATAAATTTCGCCGGCCAGCATAGCGTTCAGGGTTTTCTCCAGCATGGCCCGGTAAAACGGTTCCCCGGTGGTGCGGAATTGATGGAGGATAAATTGCAGGACGGGGGCGGCGGGAAACTTGGGTTCCTCGCCGAAACCGCCGTGGACCGCATCATAGGCCCCGGCAATGCGGCGGGCAATGCGATCCACCTGCGGGCGGGTCAGTTCTGCGCCGGCGGCGACCCGGTGGGCGTGTTCCTGCCGCTGCCGCTGCAACTGGGCGGCTTGGTCGTACAAGCCGGCTTTATCCTCAGCGTAGGCCCGCCGTACTTCCGACAACATTGCCAATAGCTGGTCGGCCGGCAGATAAGTAGCCCCGGCAATGGAGCCGCTGTGCGGCGTCAGCAGGGCGGTAGTCGGCCAGCCGCCGACATTGTAGCGGGCATTCACTTCCGGGCGGTGGTCGTTGTCCACCCGTACCGGCACAAAGTTGGCGGCAATGAAATCGGCTACGGCCGGGTCCACATAAGTGGTCTGCTCCATCACCTGACACCAGTAACACCAAACGGCGGAAATCGACAGCAGGATGGGCTTGTCCTCCCGCTGCGCCCGGGCAAAGGCCGCCGGATTCCAAGGCAACCAATCGATGCGCGTTTCGGTGTCCAATTGGGGGGCCAGGGTCATTGCTGCCTGCTTTCCGTCCGCTGCCGGGCCGGCGGCGCTGGGGTATCGCTCCGTTCATCCTGAACTTGTTGAAGTCCGTTCATCCTGA
The DNA here is from genome assembly GCA_965203435.1 of Dehalococcoidia bacterium. Classification (GTDB taxonomy): domain Bacteria; phylum Chloroflexota; class Dehalococcoidia; order Lucifugimonadales; family UBA3495; genus CBDBCU01. The sequence continues at coordinate 180,361 of CBDBCU010000001.1, forward strand.
ACTTGTTGAAGGACGAATACCTTGTATCCGCACGGAACCTCACTATGCGGCCGGCGGTGCTGAATTTGCCGCTTTACGATAGCATAGCCGGGTAGCATTTGCAACGGCGGCAAATCCGCCGCCGTTAGCGGCGGCGTAAGATAATATAGGGAAAGCCGGATTATTCCGGGTTGCCGGGCATCCGGTCGGTTTATAGGCTATACTGGAATTGAAAAGCCGGGCAGTCTTTGGCTTGCCCGGCCCGGAGCGGGCGAGGAGGAGCAGTTATGGGGAACCTGGCGGCATTGTCGCGCCATTTGCTGAAATATCCCTTAGGCGGCAGTTTGCGCCGCCTGGGGTTGCTGCTGACCCTGGCTATGGCGGCCGGATCGTTGCTGGCCGGCTGCGTCAGCCTGCCGGCCTCGCCCTCCCTTGAGGCGGCCCCGGCGGCGCAAGGGGAAACGGTGGCAATAGTCGGAGTAACCGACGGGGCCACCGCCGCGGGAACGGCGGCCCAAGCCTCGCCCGCCGCTGGGGATGGCACGCCGCCGCCGTTGCTCCTCGACCCGGTTATGGTCGTGGCGGCCCACGAACAGGTCCTCAAAGACATTTACGAAAATGCCCTGCCCTCAGTAGTCTTTATCAAAGTTACCCGCAACATGGGCGGGCCGAACCAACCGCCGGGCCAGGAAATGCCGGATTTGCCCGATTCCCGCCGCTTTCCCGAGGGCCTCTTTCCCGTTACCGCCGGCTCCGGTTTCGTGTGGGATGACGCCGGACATATCGTTACCAATCACCATGTGGTAGAGGGCAATGACGCGGTAACGGTAATTTTGGCCGATGATACCGAACTGACGGCGGAAGTGCTGGGCAGCGACCCGGATTCGGATTTGGCTCTGCTGAAAGTGGATCCGCCGCCGGGCCGGCTGACCCCGGTTACTCTCGGCGACAGCGATGCCGTGGCCGTGGGGCAAGTGGCGGCGGCCCTGGGCAATCCTTTCGGGCATGAGTTCAGCATCACCAGCGGCATCATCAGCGGCGTGGGACGCACCATCCGCAGTGGCAACAGCCCCTTTTCCATCCCGGAGGTGTTGCAGACCGATGCCTCCCTGAATCCGGGCAATTCCGGCGGGCCGCTGCTGGATCGCCGGGGCCAGGTTATCGGGGTGAATACGCAGATAATCAGCCGCACCGGGGCCAATTCGGGCATTGGCTTTGCCGTGCCGATTAACATTGCCAAGCAGGTTATTCCGGCCCTACGGGAAACCGGCAAGTTCGAGTATGCCTGGCTGGGCATCAGCGGCGGCAGCCTGACGCCGGCGGTGGCCGAATTGATGGACTTGCCGCGGGATACCCGCGGGGCCCTGGTAATCGAAGTGCTGCCGGACAGCCCGGCGGCGCAAGCCGGCCTGCGGGCCAGCAATCCGGAAATGGTCGAGGGACAGCAGGCGCCGGTCGGCGGCGATGTGATTGTGTCCATTGACGGCAGCCCGGTCCGCGGCATCGATGATGTGATTGCCTATCTGGTAACTCAGACGCGGCCGGAGCAGAAAGTTACCCTGGAAGTGCTGCGTGACGGTAGCCGGGCGGAAGTGGAGGTTACTCTGGGCGTCCGTCCCGGCGCTTTGTAAGGCATTGCCGGACAACCTTTGACCGGCCGGCGGGCCGGGTCTAACCGGCCCGGGGAATTGCCCAGCAAAAAGGGAGCGCGAGTCTGCTTTATGGAATTGCCGGCTTATGCCTGGCTGGACGCCCGGGGGATACCCTATCGGCGGCTGGCCTTTCCCCCGGATACCGAAAAGGGGGCGGCCAGTGTAGCCCGGGCCTTGGGTTTTGCCCCCGGGCAGATGGTCAAGACGCTGCTGTTTGAGACCGGCGCGGGGGATTTGGCCTTGATAATGCTGGGCGGCGACCGCAGCGCCGTATCGGGCCAGCTGAAAAAAGCCCTGGGTTCCCGGAATATCCGTTTGGCGGCCCCGGAGCGGGTGTTGCAAGTTACTGGCTACGCCGTTGGCTCCATCCCGCCCTTTTCCTGGCAGCCGCCGGGTTTCCGCTCCTTTGTCGACGCCGCCCTGGGGGAGTATGCTGTGGTGGGCGTGGGCGCCGGGGAATGGGGCCGGGAAATTGTGCTGACGCCGGATGATTTGGTAACGGCCGCCGCGGCGGAAGTGGTCAATCTGACCGCCAAGACTAACCCGGCCCCGGCGCAAGACTAATCCATTAGTGTGGAGGATACCGTGAAATTTTTACTGCCCCTTTTGCTGCTGGCTTTACTGCTGGCGGCCTGCTCCCGGGAGAACCCGGTAATCGTTACCCCCTCGGGTTTGCAGATTGAGGAACTGGAGGAGGGCAACGGCGCGGAAGTCCGGGACGGGGCCACGGTAATCCTGCACTATACCGGCTGGCTGACCGATGGCACTAAGTTTGACAGTTCCCTGGATCGGGGCGAACCCTTTAAGTTCACTATGGGCGCCCACCCGGTTATTCCCGGCTGGGATGAAGGGATAGCCATGATGCGGGCCGGGGGGAAATGGAAGTTGTCCATCCCCCCGGAATTGGCTTACGGCGAGCGGGGCATCGCCAACATCATCCCGGCGGGGGCCACCCTGGTGTTCGAGGTGGAAGTGCTGGAAGTGCGCTAGGCCAATCGGCCCGGCCGGGTATCCCCTCTGTTGCGGATACCCGGTCGTACCGCTGTTGCCGGCCGGGTATTCAGCCATCCGTCGCCTATCTTTCTATTGCTGACTGGCCCCACCCGCTACAATCCCTCTTGTCTCCACTATCCCAAAGATAGCCCGGCATCCCAAGGTTGCGGCGGATAGTTTCCATCCCGGATAAGGGCTTGCTTTCCCGGGAATGCGGCTCCCGGCCGGCGGCGGAAAATCCGAAAGGGGCAAGGGATTCGTAGGAAAGAGGGGACAGCAACGGGAATGGCGCGCCTGGCAGGAGTCGAACCCGCAACCCCTGGGTCCGAAGCCCAGTGCTCTCTCCGTTGAGCTACAGGCGCAAAACCGGGTGGGCAGGGTTGACGCCGTTGGTGATGATGGGGCGAGCGACGGGATTCGAACCCGTGATCTCCTGTGCCACAGACAGGCGCCTTGGGCCTCTTGGCTACGCTCGCCGCAGTTGCAGGGTCCCGGCCAAAGTCAGCTTAACGGGAACTGACAACCATAGTATCAAAAACCGGGCCGGTTGGCAAGGGGGTAAAGGCGGCGGTTTCCAATCGGATTCCGCAAAGTTGCTATCAGCCCGGGCAACTAATATAATGCCGGAGGTATCTTTATCGGTAAATTGCCTTGACCGGAAGTTGACCGTCCCCTAGGGGACGGGTATCCCTATCCATTTCTTTAGCCATTTTCATCCATTCTTGGAACTTGACGGGAAGGTTGCGTATGAGTTGGAAAACTCTGATACTCCCGGCTTTGGCGGGTCTTTTTCTGGCGGGATGCAGCGGGAATGCGCCCGCCCCGGAACCGGCGGCGGAAGTAGCCGCCCCGGTGGAATCCGTGGCCACCGTTGCGGCTCCGGCGATTACGGACGCGGCGCAGGATACTATGGGCGGCGGCGTAGCCGCCGTTACCCCGGCCGCTCCGGCGGCAATGCCGACCGCAGTGCCGATGCCCACTACGCCGCCCGGCCGCGCCGCGGCTACGGCCGCGCCGGTTACCGATGCCGGCAGCAGCAGCGGCGGGGATTTTGTTCCCGGCACCCGGCCGGCCAACAGCGGCAACGGCACCGCTACCGATGGCGGGACTTTGCGGCTGCTCTTTGCTGACCCGCCCACTTTGGATCCTCACTTGGCCGAGGATTCCCGCTCCGGCCTGCTGGTCAACGAAGTCTTTGGCGGGCTGGTAACGATTAACCCTTTCAGCTTTTCCGTGGATCTCGACTTGGCGGAACGCTGGGAAGTCAGCCCGGACGGAACTACCTATACTTTCGCCCTGCGCCCGGAGGCCCGCTTTCACGATGGCAAGGCAGTTACCGCCCAGGATGTCAAATGGTCCTTGGAGCGGGTAGCCGACCCGGATACCCTTTCTCCGGTGGTTGACCAGTACCTGAGCGATATTGTCGGCGTCGCCGGCAAGTTGGAGGGGGCCGCCCGCGAGGTCTCCGGCGTCCGGGTCATTGACGACCGCACCGTGGCCCTCACCATTGACTCCCCCAAAGCCTACTTCCTGTCCAAGTTGACCTATCCCACCGGCTTTGTCCTGGATCAGGAAAATGTGGGCCGTGGGGAGGATTGGATTCGCGAACCCAATGGCACCGGGCCTTTCCGCTTGGCCGAGTATGTGGTGGGGGAAACCCTGCGCCTGGCCCGCAACGAATACTACCATCTGGGGCCGCCGCATCTGGATGAAGTGGAAATGATTCTCAGCGGCGGGTCGGCAATGATCCTCTATGAGAATGACGAGATTGATGTAACCGGCGTGGGTCTGGCCGACCTGGAGCGGGTGCTGGATCCCAACAGCCCCTTGAATCCCCAGGTCAAACCCTACCCGGCCCGGTTCAGCGTCAGTTACATCGGGCTGAATGTGGCTCAGCCGCCGCTGGACGATGCCAAGTTCCGCCAGGCCCTGAACCTGGCGATTGACCGGGACAGCATTGCGGAAGTGGCTTATGAGGGGGCGGTGCGGCCGGCCAAAACCATCCTGCCGCCCGGCTTTCCCGGCTACAACGCCGCCCTGAATCCCTATCCTTATGACCCGGAACAGGCCCGGCAGCTGCTGGCCGAATCCAAGTACGGCGACGACTTGGGCAACCTGCCCCGGCTGACTTTGAGCATCACCGGCAGCTTTGGCGCGGCCGTTCCCCTGGGCCTGGAAGTAATCCTCAATTCCTGGCAGGAGGAGTTGGGTCTCCAAGTGGAAATCCAGCAGACGGAATGGGCCACTTTCCTGCAGGATGTGAACCAGAAACGGTTTCAGATGTATTCCATCGCCTGGGGCGCGGACTATCCCGACCCGGAGAACTTTCTGGACAACCTGTTCCACAGCGAAAGCGATGGCAATCGCAGCAACTACAGCAACCCGACGGTGGACGCCCAACTGGAGCAGGCCCGGGTAGAACGGGATCCGGCGGCCCGGTTGCAAATGTACCAGGACATTGAGCGGCAGATTCTGGACGACGCCCCTTGGGTGTTGCTGTGGAACGACGAGGATTGGTACTTCCTGGTCAAGCCGCACATCCACGACTACCTGCTGCTGCCCATGACTCTGCCCAAGTTCCGCTACATCTGGATGGAACAGGGGTAGGCCGGCGGCGGCCCGGGGCCAAGGGGGCAAAGCGTGGCGACTTACATTGCGCGGCGGCTGCTGTGGGTGCCGTTCCTGCTGCTGATAACCACCTTTGTCACCTTTGCCCTGGGCCGCTACGGCCCCGGCGATCCGGTGGAAATCCTGATGGGCCAGAACTTCAAGGAGGAAGTGGCCCAGCGCCTGCGGGCCAAGTACGGGCTGGACGATGACATCGCAACCCAATACATTCGCTACCTGGGCAATGTGCTGCAAGGGGACTTCGGCGAAAGCTACCAGTACCGGGGGCGCAGCGTAACCGAACTGCTGAAAGACCGCATCTGGGTGTCGGCGCAACTGAACCTGGCGGCCTTGCTTATATCAGTAACCCTGGGCATCGCCGCCGGCCTCTTTGCCGCCCTGCGGCAAGGGACTTGGTGGGACAGCGCCATGGTTACCTTTACCCTGGTCGGCCAATCCCTCCATGTATTTTTGACCATCCCCATTGCCCTGCTGGTCTTTTCCCTGAAACTGGGCTGGCTGCCCAGCCACGGCTGGGACGGGTTCTTTTCGACCAGCATCATCCTGCCGGCCCTGGTCTTGGGTATCCCCGGCGTGGCAATCGTAACCCGCCTGACCCGGGCGGCTACCCTGGATGTAATCGGGCAGGACTACATCCGCACGGCCCGGGCCAAGGGCTTGCCGGAGCAGGTAGTGCGCCTGCGGCATATCCTGCGGAATGCCCTGATTCCGGTGGTAACGACCCTGGGCTTTTCCCTGGCCGGCTTGGCCAGCGGCTCCTTTATCGTCGAGCTGTATTTCGGTATCCCCGGCGTGGGTCTGCTGACCATTGAATCTCTGTTCTCCCGGGACTACCCCATCATAATGGCGGTTACGCTGCTGGGAACCACCCTGTTCGTGCTGGCGAACCTGGTGGTGGACTTGATTTACCCGGTGCTGGACCCCCGCATCCGGCTGGGAGGCGACTATGTTGCCGGATGATACGCAACGGCTGACCTTGCCGGAGCCGTCCCTCCGCTCGCGGAGTTACCTGTCCCTGTCCCTGCGGCGGCTGCTGCGGAAAAAGCTGTCGGTAACTTGCCTGGTCATCATCGGGATAATGTACGGGTCGGGCATCTTTGCCCCCCTGGTGTCGCCCTACGGCTACAACGACCAGGATTTGTCGGTAGCCAAGCAAGGGCCGAGTTTGACTCACCCGCTAGGCACGGACCGCTTGGGGCGGGATATGCTGACCCGGGTAATGTACGGGCTGCGGACGACGGTCATCATCACGGTAATTTCCCTGGTGACCGGAGCCCTGGTATTGGGCATTGCCTTGGGGCTGATTGCCGGCTACTTCGGGCGCTGGGCCGACGGGGTGATTATGCGGGTGGGCGAGGTAACTTCCGCTTTTCCCGACATTTTCCTGCTGCTGATAATCGTCGCCACGGTAAAACCGCGGATCCTGGAGTATGTGCGGAACTTTGAGGATGCCACCGGAATTGACTGGATTGTGCGGCTGGGCATTGTCGACTATCTGGTGATTTCCCTGGCCCTGGCCGTCTTTTCCTGGTTCGGAATGGCCCGGCTGGTGCGCGGGCAGGTGCTGCAAGCCCGGGAAAATCAGTATGTCGAGGCGTCCCGGGCGATGGGTTCCTCTAATCTCCGCATCCTGGGCATTCACCTGATGCCCAACATCATCAGCCCGGTAATCGTATCGATTTCGGCCGGCTTGGGCGCGGTTGCCGGCGCGGAGATTGTGCTGAGCTGGCTGGGGATTGGCATCCAGCCGCCGACGCCCAGCTTGGGGGTGATGATTTTTGAGAACGGCAACATTTCGGTGCTGCGGAGCGACCCCCATCTGACCCTGGTGCCGTCGGCGGTGCTGGTGCTGCTGCTGTTCACTTTCAGCCTGCTGGGGGATGGGGTAAATGACGCCTTTAACCCCCGCGCCCGTTGACCCGGGGCGGTGATGGCCCTGGGGCGGCAAGGCCGGACTTGGGCCGCTAGGGCAATGGTTCAGCGCCGGGCAAGCGCCTACAAAAACCGTCATTCCCGCGCAAGCGGGAATCCAGTATCGCGGCCTTTCGGGATTTCCCCTTGCGTGGGAATGACGGTTTCTAGTTGCCCCGTTTCCGCTAGCGGAATCGCCGCCGCCCGGCCAGCAGCAATGCCGCCGGGCTGACCAGCAGCAGCATTAAAGCCAGCTCGCCGGCATTGCCTTGCGCCGCCGCCGGGTTGCAGCCGCCAGCATCGGCCGGTGGCGGCGGATTGACCGGGAGCGGCGGCTGAGTGGCCGTGGCTGCTGGTAGAGGTACGGGCGTAAAGGCCGCCGTGGGCGTCGGCGCTAGCGTGGGCGCGGCAGTAGGGGTCGGATCCGTTTCCGGGGTCGGCGTTGCCGTCGGTTGCGGCGCGGCGGTAGCGGTGGCGGCCGGCGGCGCGGCCGGGTTGGCCGCCAGAGCCAGGGTAGGCCGCGGCGTAGGGGCTATCCGGGTGCGGGAGGGGGAACGCTGCTGCGGCGTTGCCGGCTCCGGGCGCGGCAATACTTCCAAGCCCAGGGACTGCCGCCATAGGGAATCCAGCCCATACTCGTCAAAGCCATAGACCTGCATCAAGGCGGCGTCAATGTTCAGGGTAGAGGTAATGGCCTGCAACAGGTCGGCCATCTTGTCCGTCCCGTAGGTTTCAATCATAAAAGTCACCACGGACAGCCCCTGTCCGTAGCCAATCAGAATATCCTCCGGAGTGCCGCTGAAGTTGCTCTGCTGCCACAGGGGACGCAGTTTGCCTTGTTCAATGGCCCGGCGCAGGTAACGCTCCCGGTCGGCGTCAGCGCTGAAATCGCCATACTCGGCCAAGCCCTCGTTCAACCAGTCCGGCACCTGGGAATAGGCCCGGCCGGTAGCGTCGCCCACCAGCAGATGGATGAACTCGTGGGCGGTCGTGCCGGTTACGCCCTGCCCGCCGCTATAGACCAGCAGCACCCGCTCCTCGTCAAAGGCCATTCCCGCCGTTATCAGCTGCTCCTGCTGGGCTTGGGACTGAAAAGGCAGGGCCCCGGCCATATCCCGGTAGTTGTGATAGGTAACGATGTGCAAAGGATCCTGGGGATTGCTGCCCAGCACCGGCCCCATATATTCCAAGGTAGCCGCCGCCGTGTCCAGCACGTGCTGCGCCCGCTCGGCGACCAGGGGATTGTTGTAATAGACGGTTATCAATCCGGCGGACACGGTAAGCCACTCAAAGCGGTTGTCCAGATAGACAAAGATTTGCTCCTCGGTGCGGAGGACGCGGCCGGCGGTATCCCGCAACTCAAAGGAATAGGCCATCCGGGTGCCGGGCGGAAAGTAGTTGCTGCCGCCGCTGAGCAGTTCCGCTGCGCCGCTGACCGCCGTTCCCGGGTCAAACTCCACCGGCCGGTAAGCGCTGCGGCTGACCTGGCCGATGGTTTTCATATAGACCCGGATGTCGTTGATTTCATCCGGCCCGGCGGCCTCGATAAAGAAGTGGACGCTGTCGGGAAAGCGGCTTTCGACCCGGTGGGAAAGAACCCGGATTTCCCCCTCCTGCTGGGCTTGGGCCGGCACGGCGGTCAAAGGCAGCAGCAGGAGGAAAGCAAACAGGGCGGCCAGGGCAATCAGGGGCAACGGCAGGCGCATAAGGCAATCCTTTGGTTCGGCTGATTCGGGAAGTTTCCCGTCTATTATGGAATAAGGCGCTGGCAAATGCTACGCTGCCGGCGGCTATGTCGGACTTGCCGGCAATCCCCGCCTTGACGCCGCTTAACGGTATCCTTAAAATTGGCAACCAGGCGGCCCGGTTTATCCCCGGCAATCTTTATCCTGAACGGCGGTAACGGTCTATGGCGCTGAAAGTGGGGCGGATCCCCTATATGATTTGCGAGCCCTTTTACTTTGACACCGAGCGGCGGGGTCTGCAACTGGTGGATACCCGGCCGCAAACGGCGGCCGCCGATATCGAGCAAGGCATTATCGACGCCGCCCCGGTGCCGATTGGGGACACTTTCGGCAAGGAGGATCGCTTTCAGCCGGTAGGCGGGTTCTGCATTGCCTGCACCGACCGGGCCGGCAGTATGTTCCTCTATTCCCGGCGGCCTATCGCCGAGCTGCAAGACGCCCGCATTGCCATCGCCGCGGAAGCGGTAACGGCCGGGAAACTGCTCCAGGCCCTCCTGGAGCAGCGCTACCAAGTCCGGCCGCAAGCCTATGTATCCCCCCAGGAGGAACACGACGCCTTTGTGGTCAGCGGCGATGCCGGCCTGCGGCAGCGGCGGGGGGCGCGCGGCTTCCCCCACCGCTACGACCTGGGCGAGGAATGGTATAACTGGATGCGGCTGCCTTTCGTCATTGCCCGCTGGATGGCCCGCCGGGAGGTGGATTCCAAAGCCCTGGCCCTACTGGAGGATACCCTTTATGTGGGGCTGGAGGACGGCGTGGATCACCTTTACCACATTTCGGAACCCCGGGAGAACCTGCTGATGTTGCCGCGGGATGTGGTGGAATATGTGCAGGGCATCCGCTACTACTTGGGAATGTCGGAACAGAAGTCCATCCGTATTTTCCGGGAGTGCCTGGAAAAGCTGGCGGGGTAGCCGATTAGGAGGAGACTTATAGTATGCCTAGGAGGAAACTGAAAAAGTTAGAAGGGGATTGGTTGCGCTTCACCGCCCGGGTGGAACGCTATGGCTTTAAGCCGAAAGGCTTGAGTTTAGCTGTCCAGACCATCCTGCTTTCGGATGTGCGCCTGGAGAATTCCGGCGATATGGTAGCCGATCACCTGTGGTTCCAGGGCGGGAAATGGTGCGACGGCGTCTTGCCCGGTTCGCGCATAGCCTTTGATGCTAAAGTCAGGGCCTATACGAAGGGCTATAAAGGCCAGAGGGACGATGTTGACGGCAAACCCGTTACCAAGGACTGGCAGTTGTCTTGGCCCTCCAAGGTTAAGGTGCTGGTTAAGCCGGCTTACTTGCGTTAGAGAGCGCATAGCTCCGTAGCGCGGCCAATCACCACATTACCTTGTATTCAGCTCGGATGAAACCGGCTTTGCTTTACGCAGGCAAAGGCTGCTATGGTCCAGGTTACTGACTGCTGCTATGAAGTTACCGGGCGGCCGGCAATTATCTGCGATATTTCCCCGCCCCGTTCCGGCAATCCCGCCGCCTTGCCCGACTTTTTCCCCGAGGCCGATTTTCTCTTGGTCGGCTACTGTCCCGGCCGGGCGGTGCGGGCCGACTCCGCTATGGCCGCGGCGCAAATCCGCTGGCAGGGCGGCCGGGAAACCGCCTTTACCCTGCTAACCCGGGATCAAAACCGCCTGGCCCTGCAAGCCCATCTGCTGGGGGCGCAGTTGCTGGGATTGAATAATGTAGTGGCCGCCGCCGGCGACCCGTTCACCCCAGCCGATGCCAAACCGCCCCAAGCCGTTGACGACTGGCGGCCCACGGAGTTGATTGCATCTATCGCCGCCCTGAACCGGGGGCGGGATTTCCGCAACGCTGAACTGGCCGCGCCCACCGATTTTTGCATTGGGGCCACCGTTGACTTAGGCCGAGGTTTGCGCCGGGAAGCCGAATTGACCCGCCGCAAAATCGCCGCCGGCGCCCACTTCCTGATTACCCAGCCTCTCTATGACCCGGGCATAGCCGCCAAGTTTCAAGCGGCTTATGCCGCCGTTGCCGGGGAAGGATTGCCTATCCCGATTTTCTATGGATTGCAGGTATTGGAACCGGGCGGCCTGGCCTTTGGCCCGACTCCGGCGGCGGCTTGGGCCGAAGTGGCGGCCGGGCGATCCCCCGTAGAGCAGGCATTAGAATGGGGCGCCGCTTTCCGCGCCGCCGGATTACATAACCTCTACCTGCTGCCGGGCATCCACCCTAGCGGCCGGCGGAACTATGCGGCGGCGCAAGCAGTGGCGGCGGGTTTGAGAGGGGGATAAGTTGGGAATGGGTATCCCATCGGTCAATTGCCTTTTCCATCCTTCAACAAGTTCAGGATGAGCGGAAAGGATTACCCGGTTAGCTTTCCCATCCGGCAACAACTTCCGTTCATCCTGAAACTTGTTGAAGGATGGGAAACACGGCAAACAGAGAGAAACCGGGTTAAGGCCGGGTTTGACCGCAGGAGTTTTCCCTACCGGGAGTCAAAAACCTCTTTAGCCACCCGGACGGCGTTGGCGGCGGTGGGCCAACCGGCGTAAAAGGCGATATGGGTAATGACCTCGCCGATTTCCTCTTTGGTAACGCCGTTGTCCAGGGCGCGGTTGATATGGCCGCGCAGCTGGTCGGTGCGATACAGAGCCACCAGCGTAGCCACGGTAATCAGGCTGCGGTCCCGCTTGGACAATTCCGGCCGTTCCCAGACATCGCCGAACAGGACATTGGCGCTGAGTTCCGCCATCTTGGGCGCAACTTCCCGGGCCGGGTTGGGCGTAGTCATCAATAATCCTCCTCAAGGTGTTTTATGGCGTTGGGTATCCTTGAGGATTATATACTCGAAATCCTTGAGGGAGTGGACCTCCACCCCCTCGTGGGTTCGAATCTCACTCCTCCGCCGAGCAATGCCAAGATAGGTTTCAGGGCTAGTTGATGCCGACGGTCCGGAAAGTGACCCACTCGGTCCCGTCCTCGTCTATGTGGTTGCCAAACACGATGTCGACGCTCCGACCGTCCCTCAGTTTCGCCCTCCCCCGGCAGTTCACTCGCTTCTCCGTCTTCGCAATCTCCTCGATGTCGAGGACGTCGACAATCGGAGAGCCGCCGGTCAAAAACGGGTTCTCCTCCGACAAGTCCCGAACCCCGTACTCCGTCGTCTCGCAGGACGTCAGACCCCCACAGCTGACCATGAGCAACAGGCTCAAAATGCCCAAGATAACCAGACTGACAAACCTCACAGCAAAACCCCCTTGTAGCGTTTGGGATGCAGGCACCGTCACAGCGACCGACACGGCCAAGCGTAGTTCCACAAGGGGGCGCAGTGCGCCCAATCCCTCGCGCCAGACTGAACTACGCTTATTTCCGCTTCGGGCCTCTGGAAGCCCGGGTCGCTGTGACCTTCCTATCTTATGCCAGATTCCAATAGATGACAAGGGGATTTCTGTGCTGTAGCAGGCTTTCCTCTTGCGCTAATCTTTATTTATACCTGTTATAAAGGGATATTCCCTTTTCAATTTACCGGCAAAAGGCAATCTACCCCTCCCATTAGTTGGTATATAATTCCCTACGAATTCCGATTAGTCTCTATCGCGGCCGCCCGGCGGCCGGGAGGCGCTGATGAACCCCCAATCCCGTCTATTTTTCAGTCCGGCCGGGCCGGCGGCCACCGCCGCTTTGCGGGCTTTTGTCCGCCATATTCAGGGGGAGGATCCTTTGGCCCCGGTTACGGTGGTGGGGCCGTCCACCTATGCCAACCTGGCCTTGCGCCGGGAGTTGGGGCGGGCCGGCTTTGCCAATGTGGGATTTATGGCCTGGCCCCGGTTGGCCGACTTGCTGGGCGGGCCGTTGCTGGCGGCCCGGGGACTGCGCCCCCTGGCGCCCATCATTGAAAGCCGGGCCTTGCGGCAGGCGGTCGGCCAGACCCCCGGCCCGCTGAACCAGAACGGCTACCATCCCGCCACTCACCAAACCCTGAAACGGGCTATCCGGGAACTGGCCCAACTTTCCCCGGAACAAAAGGCGGCTTGGCAGCGGGATGGCAGTGAATTGACCCGTCAGACCCTGCACATTGACGCCGCCTTTCGGGAACTTACTAAGGATTACTACAATCAAGCCGAGGACTTGGCCCGGGCGGCGGCAGCAGCGGTGCGGCAGGACAGCCGGGGCAACGCTTTGACCGACCTGGGCTTTATCCTTTTCTTTCAGCTGCGGCGGGTTACGCCGGGGCAGCGGGAATTGATTGCCGCCCTGGCCGCCGCCGACCGCTGCGCCGTCTTTCTGCCGCGAGCGAATGACGAGGAACCCGACGGGCCGGCGCAGGAATTGGCGGCCCAGTTGACCGGCCCCTTGGGGCCGGCGGAAACCCTGCCGGCCGCCGCGGCGGATGAAAGGGCATCAACGGCCGCCCCGGCTGCCCGACGGGACACCCGCCTGCTGATTGCCCAGGATGCCGCCCAGGAAATCCGCTGGGTTATCCGCAGTATTTTCCGGCAATTGGCCGACGGCGTCCCCCTGCGCCGCATTGCTATCCTGTATCGGCAAGCCTTTCCCTACGGCGCGCTAATTCCGGAGGAACTGGCCCTGGCCGGCCTGCCGATGGCCGGGCCGGATCCGGCGCCCTTGTCCCAAACGGCGGCCGGCCGGGCTTTGACCGGGTTGCTCGCCTTGGCCCAGGGTATCCGAGAGGGCAATGGGCGGGAACTGCCCCGGGAGGAGGTTGCCGCATGGCTGACTTCCTGTCCCCTGCGCTTTCCCGGCGGCCTGCCGCAGGATTTCAACCCCAGCCAGTGGGACAGCCTTTCCCAGCGGGCCGGCATTATCCGGGGCTTGGCCCAATGGCAGGATAAGCTGCGCCGCTTTGCCGCCGACCGGGATCGGGATGCGGCCCGGTGGGCCGAGCAAACGGAAGTGTCGGAGGCCAAAGCCGAGCTGATGATGGCGGAAAGCCAAGCCTCCCGTCAATTGGCCGGTTTCATCACCGGCTTGGCCGCGGCCTTGACGCCGCCGGCCGATAATAGTTCCTGGGCCGCCTTTTCCCAATGGGCCGGGGCTATTCTGGAACGCTACGGGCCGACGGCCGCGATGCTGTCCGATGCCGAGCTGAATAACTTGACCCGGATTCGGGATTTGATTGGCAGTCTGGCCGAACTGGATCCCCTGGAAAGCGGCGGCGGTATCGACTTTGTAGTTTTCCGTCAAACTCTTGAGGAACACTTGACGGCGACCCCGGGACACCTGGGCGCGATGGGGCAGGGCGTTTTTGTGGGGCCGGTGTCCGCCGCGGCCGGCCTGTCTTTCGATGCGGTACATCTGGTCGGACTGGTCGAGGGGGCTTTCCCCCCGCCGCTACGGGCCGCGCCGCTGCTCCCGGAATCGGAAACCCCGGCCGGAATGGGAAACGACTGGCGGCCCTCCCGGGCCGAGCGGTTGGCCGAGGAACGGCATAACTTCCTGGCGGCTTTGGCCGCCGCCGACACCCTGCGAACCCTTTCCTATCCCATCGCCGACGCCGCCGGGCAACGGGAAAACTATCCCTCCCGGTGGTTTCTGGAGCAGGCCAGCCGGTTGGCAGGGATACCGATACGCAGTTCCACCCTGAAATCCATCGGCCAGCGGCCGTGGCTGACCCGCATCGGCTCCCCGGAACAGGATTTTGCCACCCAGCAGAATTTGGCGGCGGCGGACGATTCGGATTACGACCTGGCGAGTTTGTGGGAATGGCGGGCAAGGCACGAAACCATCCGCCAGCATCCCTTGGCGGCGACAGGGATCCTGGCCGGCGCGCTGCAAGTGAGCCGGGGCCGTTACAGCCCCTATTTTTCCCAATGGAATGGCAATCTATCGGGGGCGGCCGGCGGGCCGGAATTGGCCGGCGGGTTGAGCGGACAAATCCTGTCCCCCACCGGCTTAGAGCGGTGGGCCACCTGCCCTTTCAGCTACTTCCTGGGGCAGCAGCTGCGGCTCAGCGCGCAAGACCGCCCGGAGGACCTCTACAGCATATCGCCGCTGGAACAGGGTTCCCTGGTTCACGAAATCCTGGAAAAGTTCATCCGGCAGGCCCGGGAAAACCATACTCTGCCGCCGCCGGGCCAGGAATGGCGGGATTCCGATAAGGATACCCTGCGGGAAATTGCGGAAAAAGCCTTTCAGGCGGCCGAAGGGCGCGGCATCACCGGCCGGCCGCTGCTGTGGCGGATGGCCCAAGCCGACATTATGGATGACCTGATGGTCTTTCTGGAAAAAGACGCCGAGCTGCGGGCCAAGTTCGGCGCCTCGCCGGCCCGGGAGGAGGCCCGGTTCGGCATTGCCGGCGATCCGGCGGAAAGCTGGGCCGCCGCCGTTCATTCCCTGCCCGATGGGTCGGAAATCCGTTTCCGGGGCGTCATCGACCGGGTGGATATTTCCCCCGACGGTCGGGAAGCTCTGGTGCTTGACTATAAAAGCGGCGGTTCCCGGCGGTATGCGGCCCTGGATCAGGACACTATTGACCGCGGCAAGCGGTTGCAGTTGAGCATCTATTCCCTGGCGGCCCGGCAAGCCTTGGGCGCGGCGGTCAATGTGCGGGCGGCTTACTGGTTCGTCAGCAGCCGGGGCCAGTTTCAGTGGCTGCCGGAGGAGCCGGTCAGTATCGATGATCCGGCGGCCCGGGAACGCTTTGACCAGGGCATTGCCGCCATCGCCGCCGGCATCCGCGGCGGAGTCTTTCCGGCTAATCCGGGGACTTTGGAATACAACATTTTCATGGGCAAATCCAACGGCAGCAACTGCCATTACTGCGACTTTGATTCCCTGTGTCCCGCCCGCCGCACTAACCTGTGGCAAAGGCTGAAAGGGCGCCGGGAAAATCAAACCGCCCTGGCCGCCTATCTGCAACTGGCGGAACCGGAGGAGGCCGGAGAATGACCACTCCTTTTGTACCGCAGGATGCCGCCGCCCGGCAGCGGATACTGACCGGGCTGTGGGATACCCTTTTCGTCGAGGCCGGGGCCGGCACCGGCAAGACCACCAGCCTGGTGGGGCGGGTCGCAAACCTGGTTTCCCGTGGCGCGGCTACCCTGGATCAAATCGCCGCCATCACCTTTACCGAAGCCGCCGCCGCCGAACTGCGCGACCGCATCCGGGAACGGCTGGAAAGGGATGCGGCGGCCGATTCGGAATTGGATTCCGTTGCCCGGGAACGCTGTGAACGAGGGGTAGCCGACCTGGATCAGGCCGCCATCCAAACCCTGCACAGTTTCGCCGCCGCCCTGCTGCGGGAGCGGCCCTTGGAAGCCGGCTTGCCCATCGCTTTTGAGACCGCCGATGCCATCGCCAGCCAGCTGGATTTTGACCGGGCTTGGACGGATTGGCTGGATGGGGCCTTAGCGGCGGAAAAGCTAGAGGAACCCTTGACCCTGGCCCTGTCTCTGGGGCTGAACCTGTCCAACCTGCGGGAAATAGCCCTTCAGTTTCATCAGAACTACGATTTGCTGGAAAGGGCGGCCTTTGCCGATGCTGAGGACGCCTTTACCGCCGCCGCCCCTCCGGCGGCCGCGCAACTGGCGGCGGAAGTCGGCGAAATGGAACGGCTTTGCGGCTATGCCCGGCTGGGGGAATCTGATGTTCTGTATCGGCATACGCAGGGGGTTATCGCCGTGGCCCGCCGCCTGGTTGAAATGAACCCTACCGCGGCGGAAACTTACCGCTTGCTCCAGAAAACCCCGGTTTCCCAAAGCCGGGGGCGGCAAGGGGATTGGGATACCGATCCCAAATCGGGCGTCAATGCCTGCAAGTTGCTGAAAGACCGTCTTGGGGAATTGCAAACGGCCCTCCGGGAGGAATTGACGGCCGCGCGCCGCCGGGCCTTGCTGCCCCTGCTGCGGGAATTGCGGGATTTTGCCCGAAACTACGCCGCCACGCGCAAAGCCCAGGGCAAGGCGGAATACCATGACCTGCTGATTTGGGCGCGGGATTTGCTGCGGGACAATGTGGCGGTGCGGGACTATTTCCGGGGCCGCTTTTCCCACCTGCTCATTGACGAAGTGCAGGATACCGATCCCATCCAGGCGGAAATTGCGATGTTTCTGGCCGAGGCGGCCGCCCCGGATATGCCGCCGGCGGACCGCCCCCGGCAGTGGGATGCGGTTACTCCGCAACCGGGCAAGCTGTTCGTCGTGGGCGATCCCAAGCAGTCCATCTATCGTTTCCGCCGGGCCGAGGTGCGGCAGCTGAATCGGCTGCGGCAGCGGATGGGCGGGGAAAGTCTGCAACTGACCCAGAACTTCCGCTCCCAACGGCCGGTTATCGCGTGGGTCAACCGGCTTTTTGACTCGTGGATGGGCGAGGGCAGCCTTTGGCAAGCCGAATATGTGGACCTGCTCCCCCGCTGGGACGGGGCGGCGGAATTGCCGGGGAAGCCGGGCGTCAAGCGGCTGGGCCAGGCCCTTGCCGGGTCGGTCAGCCTTGCCCGCCAGGAAGGGGCGCAAGCCATCGCCGCCCTGCTGTCCCGCCTCCCGGCGGAACAGTGGCAAGTGCGGGATACCGAAGCGGCCGGGGAACAGTACCGGGCCGCCGACTATTCGGATGTGTGCATTCTGATGACCCGCCGCACTTCCCTGCGGGATTTGGAGCAAGCACTGGAGGAAGCCGACATACCCTATCGGTTGGAGGGTTCGTCCCTGATTTTTGACACCCAGGAAGTGCAGGACTTGCTGAACTGCCTGCGGGCTATTGACGACCCGGCCAATCAGGTAGCTATTGCGGCGGCCTTGCGCGCGCCGGCTTTTGGCTGTTCCGACTTGAACCTGCTGGAACTGGTGCATAACGGCGGCCGTTTTGACTATCTGTCCGAAGCGCCGCCGGCCGTGGCGGCTACTCCGGCCGGCCAGGCTCTGGCCGCGCTGAAAGAATATCATCAGTCCCGCCTGTGGGAATCTCCGGCTTTGCTGATTGAGCGGTTTATCCGGGAGCGGCAGCTGCTGGCGGCGGCTTTGGATCATCCCCGGCCGCGGCAGCAGTGGCGGCGGTATCGCTTTATGATTAACCAGGCCCGGGCTTTTGCCGACGCCGGCGGCAGCTCTTTACGGCAATTCCTGAGCTGGGCCGAGCGGCAAGCGGCGGAAAGCGCGCGGGTTACGGAAACGCCGGTGCCGGAGGATGACGAGGCGGCGGTGCGGGTGATGACCGTCCACGGGGCCAAGGGACTGGAGTTTCCTATAGTCATCCTGACCGGCTTGGATTCCCTGAGTTCCGGCCGTAGTGAATCGGTTCTCTTTGACCGGGAAAAGGGGCAGCCGGAAGTCAGCCTGGGCAGCGGCGACCGGGCTTTTGCTACGGCCGGCTACGCCGAACTCAAGGAAAAAGAGCAGGAATTGGCTGAGGATGAAGCGGTGCGGCTGCTGTATGTGGCAGCCACCCGGGCCAAGGATCATCTGGTAATGAATATGTACCATCCGGAGCGCAGAAACTCTGCCGCCAAGCAAATCGCCGACCTGCTGGATAGCGATGATGCGGCGGCCCTTTGGGAAAGCCTTAACCCGCCGCCCGTTCCGGCCGCCGCCGCGCCGTCAGACCTGCTGGATATGGCGGCCCTCCCGAACCCGGCGGATTTTATGCGGCGGCGGGAACAGTGGCGGCAGGAACGGCAGGCATTGATTGCCGCCGGCAGCCGCCCCCAATCCGTGGCCGCTACTACCCTGGCCCGGATTGCCAAAGAAGCGGCGGACGAAGCGGCGGTCGAGGAGCCGTGGCGGCGGGGTCGCGGCGGTACTTCCATTGGCCGGGCCGTCCACGCCGTTCTGCAATCCATTGACTTGGCTACCGGGGCTGGCTTGGCGGAAACGGCCCAAGCCCAAGCCGTAGGCGAAAACATCCCGGGCCGGCGGCAGGAAATCATTGACTTGACCCGGGCCGCCCTGAACAGTCCGGTGGTGCAACAAGCGGTAGCCGCCGGCCGTTTCTGGCGGGAAGTGCCGGTAGCGGCTCCCCTAGGCGACGGCGTAGTCGAGGGTTTTATCGACCTGCTTTATGAAAGGGAGGGCGGCCTGGTAGTGGTGGACTACAAAACCGACGCCATCGACGCCCCGGAGACGGCGGAAACGGCCCAGCGTTACCGCTTGCAGGGCGGGGCCTACGCTTTGGCGGCGCAGCGGGCTACCGGCAAGCCGGTGCGGGAAGTGGTGTTTCTGTTCCTGCGCCCCAGCAAAGAGGAACGGCTGACCGATGTGGCGCAACTGACGGCGGAAGCCGCCGCGCGGGCGGCCGAATATCTGCGCGGTGGGATGGCGCTGTAACTGCGGATTGCGTCAGGGTTAAACCGGGGCAATTCCCGGCCCCCAGGATAGGCCGAAATCGGCCCGTTCCACCCGTTGGCCGGTGAAAGTGTCCGCCCTTTGCCCAGCCAGCCATACGGCGGCCGGAATCACGGCATCCGGCTCTACCATCGGGATGTGGGCAGAGCCGGGCCAATCGCCGCGGCGGTTCATCCAGGTATCCACCCGGCCGGGACTGAGCAGGTTGACGGCAATGTTATGGGGGCGCACTTCCTCAGCCAGACTGAGCAGCATCCGCTCCAAAGCCGCCTTGCTCATGGAATAACCGACCCGTCCCTCCCGATAACCTTGAGCCGAACCGGAAGTAATGCCGATAATGGAACCGGCACCTTGGGCTATCAGGTAAGGCAGGGCGTACTTGCACAACAGCAGGGGCGCGCGGACATTTACCGCCAGGCAACGCTCCAGCAATTCCGGATCCAGATCCACTACCGGAGATTCGCAGTCAATCCCGGCGTTGGATACCACAATATCCAGCCGCCCGTAATGGTTCAATGTAGTATCCACCAGGGCGCGGATTTGCTCCGGGTCAGCGACATCGCAGGGGACGGCCAGGGCCGCGCCGCCGGCTTGGCGGATACTGGCGGCGGTGGCGTGGATGTCGCCGGCGGCGTAGCGGGCAAAATCAGCGCCAGCCGATTCATCCCTTTCGGTACGGGCCGCCACTACCACTTTAGCCCCGGCCTGGGCCAAACCCTGGCCGATAGCGCGGCCAATGCCCCGGCTGCCGCCGGTAACAATGGCTACCTTGCCGGCCAGGGTAATAGTTAAGCGGCTCCGGCGGCCGGGCGGAACTTGGGCAGGCTGATGGCATCGGTCAAGTCGTCAAAGACCACTTCCACCGCCATTCCGCACTTGATTGCCGCCGGATCCGGCTCAATCCCGACCAGATGGGTGCAGAGCCGGGCGCCGTCCTCCAGTTCCACCACCGCCGGGATGTAAGGCGTCAAGTCCCGGAAAGCCGGAGTGGGCGCGCGGTGGACGATGCAGAAAGTATGCAGCGTCCCTTGCCCGCTGCTCTGAATCCAGTCGGTATTGCGGGAAAAGCAGAGCGGGCAGAGATCCCGGGGGTAAAAATAGGCTTGGTCGCAGTCCCGGCAGTGGCGGAGCCACAGCTCATGCGCCTTGCACTTTTCCCAGTAGAAATCCGACTCCGGCTGCGGCACCGGCGGGGTAATGGGCGGGGCTTGCTGGGTCATAGCTGCTCCTCGCGGGTAAGATTGCCGGTTTTCAAGGCAAGGATAAGGAGAAAAGCGGCTAGCGTCAAGTTGTTAGGCCGGGCGGTTACATATCCTTACCCTTTACCGTCATTCCCGCTTACCGTCATTCCCGCGCAAGCGGGAATCCAGAAATACCGCGGACTCCGCTCCCCCTTCGTCGGAATGACGGTTTTATACCCGATTGCCCTGGTTTCTATATTGGCCGGGTTGCCGCCGCCGGCAATAAGGATTATCTTGGGCAAGGGTAACATCACTTTGACCGGCCAGCGGCGGCGGCGAGGAACCGGATGCGTATAGCGGTAATGGGAGCGGGCAGTATCGGCGGCTATTTCGGCGGGATGCTGGCCCAGGGCGGCCATCAAGTAACCCTGGTGGCCCGGGGGGCGCATCTGGAGGCTATCCGGGAGCGGGGATTGCAAATCCACACCGACGCCGCCCTATTAACCCTCCCCTGCGGCGACAATCTGCGGGCTACCGATGACCCGGCCGCGGCGGAAGTAGCCGATTTAATCCTGTTGACGGTCAAAACTTACCAGAACGAACAAGCGATTCCGGCAATGCGGCCGCTGGTGGGAGCGGATACGGCTATCCTGTGCCTGCAAAACGGGATTGACAGTTACCGGGCCGCCGCCGCTGCGGTTGGATTGGAAAAAGTCTTGCCCGGAGCCGCTTACATCGAAGCCGCCCGTCCCGCGCCGGGCATCATCCGTCAAAGCGGCAGCGTAGTGCGGATCGTATTCGGGGAAGCGGCCGGCGGCCTATCGCAGCGAGGCCAAGTTATCCGGGATACCCTGGAACAAGCCGGGATCCCGGCTGAGTTCAGCCCGGATATTGAGCCGGTTTTGTGGAGCAAGTTTCTCTTTATCGCTACTATGGCCGGCATTACTGCCCTGGCCCGGGAACGATTGGCCGAACTGATGCCGCGCCCGGAAGGGCGGCGGGTGATTATCGCTTGCCTGCGGGAAATTGAGCAGGTCGGCCGCGCCGCCGGGGTTAACCTGCCGTCCGCCATTGTCGCCGATACCCTAGCTTACATTGAGGATACCCTGGCCGATTTGCAGGCGTCAATGCACACCGATTTAGAGGCCGGCCGGCCCTTGGAACTGGAAGCCTTGAACGGGGCGGTAGTCCGGGCCGGGCAGGCGGTCAATGTGCTGACGCCTATTAACGACCTGATTTATGCCGCCCTGAAACCCTATGCCCTGGGCCGGGTATGAAAACCGTTGCCGGGCTGAAAAGTTGCCTTTTGCTGTTGGTAGCGTTGACGGCGGCTATTCTCCCGGCTTGTACGCCGCCGCCGGTTGCTACGCCGACCCCAGATTCGATACCAGCCGCCCGGACGTCGGCCACGCCAACCGCGCCGCCGCCGGCTTTAACTCCGCCATCGGTTCCATCCCCAACCCCAACGCCCGTCCCGGCAACGCCAACGACACCGCCGGCGGCAATCAGCAGTACGGACGAGGCTAGGGGCCGCTTTACCATGCGGATTGACAACCTGCCCCGGGAATTGACCGCGCCCCGGCCGCAGTACGACACCGCCGCCGAATTTGCCGCCCTGGTCAAGCCCCATTTTCTGGCCGGCGGCGCGGATGGCGAACTGCGGGCCGCGGCCGGCAATCCTGCGGCAATAGTGGCAAGGGAGGGGCGGCTCAAAGTGGAATTGGCCGGGGAAAGCGGCATTTCCTACCTGGATCTGCTGGCTTTACATTCGGAATTGCTGGGAGAACATCCCGTGCACAAGGTCTATCGCCTGCTGGCTATGGGTATCCCCATGTCCGCGGAACTGCGGCGGAAACTGGCGGCCGGCCCGGCCGATGAACTGTTTGCCAACTTGAAGTTTGAGTATCTACGCGGCCAGGAAACCGCCGGGGTGGTCGCCGAGGTTTTCCCGGACGGAACTTTGCTGGTGATACCCTTTTCTCTGCCGGCGGAATGGCAAAGCCAAGACGCCCACATTGCCGCGCCCACCCACCTGCACTTGAACCCGCGGGCCTTGAGCGTGGGAATTTCCGCCCTAGCTGCGGAGTATGAACGGGAAATTCTGGCCTTGCCTTTCCCGGAACAGCGTTACCCGGCGGCGGCCCTGGCCCGGAAACAGTGCGGCGTGTATCAGGAAAGCCTGGCAGCCCCGGCCTATGCCGGCTTGCTGAACTCCCTGGGATACCGATTTACCCCGGAGCATATAACCGGAGAATTAGCCGACCCGGCCGCGCCTTTCGGAGAACGAATGGCGGCCCTGCTATGGGGCGGTTTCGGAGCTGACCGCCAGTATTTCGGCTTTGAGGGGGCGTGGATTGCCGCCCGGCTGCGGCAAGGGGGAGCTGATTGGCTGGGCGATTGCGATACCGCCGGCGGTATCCGCCGCTACCGGGTAGCCGGAGATTCGGCAGTACGCTACTACTTGACCGTCCGCCGCTCTCTGGAACCGGATAAGAAACAACGCCACAAAATCCTGAGCTTGGATCGGGATGGGGCGGCGGCCGAAATTTACACCGCTCCCGGCATCATCTTGATGGCTTTTCCCCTGCCTCCGGAGGGGCGGGACTGGCTGTTGAGCGCCGAGGGTTGGCCGGAAGCGGCCGAGGGGCAGCCGGCGGATCCCCGTTGGCAGGCGGTTTATAGCGTAGATATGGATACGCCGCAACAGTACCGGATTGTTGGGTATCCCCTGGGCCGCCACAGCGCTGACCCGCCGGCCGGCTTGTACGGGGTTTCGCCCCGGCTGAGTGCCGACGACAAATATCTGTTCAATACCCTGTACGGCTTTCGCGAGGAGGGCGGCGGTATCTGGGTGACCGATATTTCGGAAAGGGATTTTCCCGACAACCCGGCTAACTTTGCCCGCATTGTGGCCTGGGATCATACCCTCAGCTGGACGCTGCTGCCGAATCCCGCCGCGGAATCATCTCCCTACTGGCACTTGTTTATGACCGGCAAGGAAGTGGCCGATGACTTTGCCATGACCGCCAACATCTTGCGCGTCCGGGAGAATGGTTTGGCCTCGGCCATTGAGCGGGAGGAGCGGCTGCTGCAAATGGTAGGCTGGAATCCCGTGCCTTTCGGTTGGCAGCGCCTGTCGGATACCCAATACCGAGTGCTGGTAGAAACCCATTACAACTACGAAAGTTCCCTGCTGCCCCGGGCCAAAGGCGTCTATATAATCCCTGTTGACCTAAGCGGGGCCGGGGAATAAGATGCCGGTCAAGGATTTCCTGAGGAAAAAGCCGCAACAGGCAAAGGAGCGCAAAGGGCCGATGCCGGAACAGCCGATCGAACACTGCTATTGGGTAGTGCCGGGCAAGTTTCTGGCCGGCGAGTACCCCCGCAATCTGGATGATGAATCCTCTCCGGCAAAACTGGCGGCCTTGGCGGACGCCGGCATAGCCGCCTTTATCGACCTTACCGAGGAAGGGGAATTGAACCCCTACAGCCAGTGGCTGAACCCGCAAAGCCAGTCCCATCAGCGTTTCCCCATTCGGGATTTGTCCACGCCGCCCTCGACCGCGTTCACCGTATCCATCCTTGACGCCATTGATGAGCAAATCAGCAACGGGCGGCCGGTCTATCTGCACTGCTGGGGCGGCGTCGGGCGCACCGGAACGATCGTCGGCTGCTGGCTGGCGCGACACGGTTACGCCGGCAATGCGGCTTTGGAACGGCTGGGGGAATTATGGGCGGCGTGTCCCAAATCCGCTTATAGGGTATCCCCGGAAAAGCTGTGCCAGCGGCGGTATGTCCGGGGTTGGCAAGAATGACCTGCCCCTTGGGTTCGTTCTGTTACAGGGTATTCATCCTTCAACAAGTTCAGGATGAGCGGAATGGCTACCTTGTAACAGAACGAAACCCTGCCTCTGGGCGGCCTAACTATCGTAGCCGGCAAACAGCTCCCGGGCCGCCAGCTTGTCTGTCAGATTGCCAAAGGCCATAGTGTAAAAGCCGCGATAGCCGGCCTTTTCCAATCGTCGGAATACCGCCTTGAAGTCGATATTGCCTTGGCCGGGGTTCAGGTGGACTTCCTTATCGCCGTTGTTGTCGGCCAGCCGCACCTCGCCGATGCGCGCAATGCCAAAGGCGTCCAGAAAGCCGTTAATGCCCTCCGGTACCAAGTGGGCGTGGTTGACGGTGAAAGCCCAGCCGAAACGCTCTGAGGATATGGCGTCAAAGTAGTAGCGACATTCCGCAACGGTATGGGCCAGGTAGTGGATTTCCGCATCCGCCGGCTCGAAGTTCAGGTTTTCCAGTAGCAGCGTTACCCCGGCTTGCTCGGCATAGGCCGTTGCCCGTTGCAGCCGCGCCAGCGACGCCGCCCTCCGCTCCGCAATGGCGCTGCTGAAATGGTAGCCGCCATGCACAACCACGCCGGCGCAATCCAACCGCCGGGCCAGGTCAATGTTGCTTTCCAGATAGCGGTCCACGGCCGCCGCCACATAGGGCGAAAACTCGGCGATATTGACCGCCGATTCGGTGTGCAAAGTCAGGGTTATACCAGTACGGCGGGCAGTGTCAGTAACGGACGCCACCCGCGCAGTGTCCCAATGATCCAGGCTGTTCGGCCCCCGGTCGGCATTGAAATTCAGATAGGGAAAGGCATTAGCCGCCGCCGTGGCCAAGGCATCCTCAAGGCGGGTCGCGCCGGCGTCATAGCCGATCCGGTCTTGCAGGGGCATAGCGGAACCTCGCGGTTTTATGGGGCCATGGTAATGGGCAATGGGTATCCTGTCCACCGCCGCCCGGTTGTCAACCTTACCGCCGCCGGTTATCATTCCCGTTGACCTAATCGGATTGGAGGAAAGCAATGGCGCAAATCCCCAGGGAGGGCTGGCTGACGGCCAACGGGCTGAACCTGCATTATCGGGATTGGGGCGGTTCCGGGCCGCCGATAGTCCTGCTGCACGGCTTGGCCTCCACCAGCCACATTTGGGATTTGGTAGCCCCCCGGCTGGCGGCGGATTTTGCGGTATTGGCCCTCGACCAGCGGGGCCACGGGGAAAGCGACAAGCCGGCCTCCGGTTATGACTTTGCCACTGTAGCCCGGGATTTGCGGGCGGCCCTGGAATCCCGGGGTCTGGAAAAGCCGGTTATCGTCGGCCATTCCTGGGGCGCGGATGTGGCCCTGGAATTCGCCGTGGCCTACCCCCATTGGCCCCGGGGTTTGGGCTTTGTGGATGGCGGGATGATTGAGCCGTCCGCCCGGCCGGGGATGACGCTGGAACAGGCCCGGGCGGAAATGGCCCCGCCGGATTTCACCGGAATGACCCTCGAGCAATTCCGCCAGCGGATCCGCGCCCGGACTTTTCCCTCCCCAATGCCGGCCGAGTTTGAGGATATTGTGCTGGCTAATTTCGAGACCTTGCCGGATGGTACCATACAGCCGCGCCTGAGCCGGGCCAATCATCTGCGGATTATTGATGCCTTGTGGGAACACCATCCCCCGCAGCTTTACCCGCAGGTTTCCTGTCCGACCCTGCTGCTGCCGGCCCGGATGCCGGGGGACGAATCGGTCACTTCCCGCATCATCCGCCGGGAAAAGTCGGTAGCCCTGGCCGAACAGGGCTTGCCGGTCAGCAAAACCGTCTGGCTGGAAAACAGCATCCACGATGTGCCGGCGCAGCGTCCCGAACTGGTGGCCGGGGTGATTCGGGAACATATAGTAGAGGGATTCTTTGGGTGACGGTGGATTGCCGCCTTACCCCGGTTTGACACTAATCAGCGCCAAGTTTAGACTCTCGATAAATCCTAAAGGGGGCAAAACCTATGACCACCGTCGGCGCCGGCAAATATACCTACGAACTGATTCA
Source organism: Dehalococcoidia bacterium (assembly GCA_965203435.1). Lineage (GTDB taxonomy): Bacteria > Chloroflexota > Dehalococcoidia > Lucifugimonadales > UBA3495 > CBDBCU01. The sequence goes on from CBDBCU010000001.1 coordinate 206,569, forward strand.
GGACTGGCCGCAGCTGCCGCCCGGGGAATCCCTCGGCATCGTCAGCGCGGTCGCCACCGACTCCCAGGACAATGTCTATGTGTTCCAGCGGCAAGATCCGCCGGTGATGGTCTTTGACCAGGCGGGCCGCTACCTGAGCTGCTGGGGCATTGGCGCCATTGCCGACCCCCACGGCATCACTATTCAGGATGACATCGTGTATATCACCGACCGCTCCGACCAGGTGGCGGTGAAGTTCACCCTGGATGGCAAGCCCTTGCAGGTGATTGGCGACCGCGGAATCCATTCCGATACCGGCTGCGAGCGGCCGGGGGATTTGGTGCCGCGCGCGGCCGGCCCCTTTAACTATCCTACGGAAATGGTGCCCAGCCCTTCCGGGGATTTGTATATCTCCGATGGCTACCGCAACAGCCGGGTGCATCGCTTTACCGCCGCCGGCCGGCTGATTGCCTCTTGGGGCCAGCCGGGCCAGACGGAGCCGGGCCATTTCCACCTGCCGCACAGCATCCTGGTGGATCCGGCCGGCAAAGTCTATGTCTGCGACCGGGCCAATCGGCGGGTACAAATTTTCTCGCCCGACGGAGAGTTTATTGCCCAGTGGACGAACGGGATGGGCGGCCCGGACGACATTTCCCGGGACGCCGACGGGGTGTTTTACATTGCGGAGCAGGAAGTGGATGGCGGGCCGCCGCACCTCAGCCTCTGGCAGGAGGATGGCACGCTGATTGACCGCTGGGCAATCCGCCACGCCCACGGCCTTTGGGTGGACTCCCACGGCGATATTTACCTGGGGCTGACCACCAACCACAGCGTGGACAAGTACGTGCGGCAGGGTTAGTTGCCGCCGCCAACTTTGCCAGCCGGGGGCGGTTTGGGAAAAACCGCCCCCTATTCTTGTGTAACGTCATCAGTCACTGGGCGGCTCCCGATGAACCACCGGCTTGTCTCCGGTCACTTCGGAGTGAGCAATTTCTGCCGCTTCCAGCGCAACGGCCGCCGCCTTTAGTGACTCAACGGCTTTTTCCAGCTCGCCAGCCGCTTCATACAACCGCATGGGGTAGGGTCCGCCCGGCCGCCAGTATTGCGCCTCGTGCAATAGTACCTCACGCCGCACTTCCGCCGACTCGGCCAACTTATTTACCATGGCAACGCGGAACGGGCGCTGGTGGTGACGCGCCAAGTAGCAGGCAAAGGCCTGCATTTCCTTGTCCCACTTGCTGGTCAACGCCCGCACCGCCAGTTCCAACTCGTTCCGGTGCCGGTCACCGACAATAGCAATGCTCCCATCCCGGCACGGCACAACGGTGACCGGCCCCACAAGCCAAGGGATATTCAGGTCGCGGTCGACATAAATCCCTCCCTCGGCACTTTCGTACAAGGCTATCAGGGCACTGAGCCAAGCCTGCTCGTCCTCGGATTGATACGCTTCCCGCAAGTTTGCGGTCAGGGTCTCCGCCATTGTTGCCATAAGGTTAGCCCTCCTTTGATTTGATTAGCCCGGCCGGTTGCCCGGCCGGGTTATGCGCTAATCAGCACCGACGGTAAAGCCGCCTTGCCGGGTGGCATCTAACAGGAATTCCCTTGCCCCGTCGCCGCCAATTGCAAGGGGATACACTGGTCAATCGGCGTGCTACCGACCAATAGCCGTCCCGCCGATTGGCCTGCCGCAGGGCAATCAGCGTCAGCCGGTTGCTTTTCCTACCGTTGCAAAGCCGGCAAAGGATTGCCCTGTTGTCCAGGTCGTTATGCCCGCTGTCCGACTTGGGCAGGTTATGGTCCAGGTCAAATGCCGGCCGTCGTTCTCTTTTCTGGCGGCCGATCAACCCGCTCATCCTGAACTTGTTGAAGGATGAATCCGCCGCAAGCCGGTTGAACGGCCTACCGGGGAAACGCCTCGCGCACCCCGCCGTCCACCGGTATCATCGCTCCGGTAGTCTTGGCCGCGCGGTTCGAGGCCAGGAACAAGACGGTTTCCGCTACATCCTCGGCAAAGACTTTGGCTTTCAGCAGGTTGCGCTGCTGATAAAACTCCTCTAATCCGGCAACGGTTACGCCGTGGGCGGCCGCCCGCTCCTGCCGCAGCTGCTCCGACCAGAGTTGCGAACCCTGAAACACCGCATCCGGATTGACCACATTGACCCGGATGCCATACTGCCCGTTTTCCAGGGCCAGCACCCGGGCCAACTGCACTTCGGCGGCCTTGGCTACGCTGTAAGCCCCGAACTCGGCCCCGGGAGCCGGCACATTTTTAGTGCCGATAAAGACCAGGCTGCCGCCGCGGCCCTGTTCTTTCAGCAGTTTGACCGCCGCCGCCGCCACCAGAAAATGGCCGGTGGCGTTGATGTCCAGGGAACGCTGCCAGTCGGCTAACGGCAAGGCGTCAATCAGCCCCACCGGGGCAATGCCGGCGTTGGATACCAGAATATCCAGGCCGCCATAGACCCGGCGCACATCCTGAAATACGGCGGCGACCTGGCCGGTATCGGCTACATTCATCGGAAAAGCCGCCGCCCGTTCCGGGCCGCCGGCGGCGTTGATGGCGGCGGCGGTTTCCTCCGCGCCCGCCCCATCCACATCGGTAACGATAATGTGCGCCCCCTCGGCGGCCAGCCGCTGGGCGATAACCTTGCCGATGCCGCTAGCCGCTCCGGTTACCAGAGCCACCTGCCGGGCCAGTTCCTTCTCCGGCGGAGCCAGGGTCAACTTGTAAAGTTCCAGCGGCCAATACTCGGCATCATAGGCATCTTGGGCGGTCAGGGAAGTATAGTCGCTGATCGCCTGGGCGGTACGCAGCACGTTGATGGTGTGATGGTAGATGTCGTTGGTAATGCGGGAGGCCCGGGCGTCCCGGCCGGTCGTCCACATTCCCACGCCGGGCAGCAGGATAACCCGGGGATAGGGGTCGAGCATCGTATCCTGGCCGGAAGTGTGCTGCTGATACCAGACGGCGTATTCCCCGGCGTAGTCGGCCATCCCCTGGCGCAGGCTTTCCTTGACCGCGGCGGTGTCGGTCGGGTCGGCCACCTCCAACCACAAAGGCTTGCGCTTGGTATGGATTAAATGGTCGGGAGTGGCCGGGCCGATGCCGCTCAGCCGTTGCCCTTCCGCGGAACCGATAAACTCCAGCACCTCCGCGGAATCGTCAAAGCGCAGCACGGCCCGCCGTTGCTGACTGACCAGGCCGCGCAGGGTCGGGGCCAGGGCGGCGGCTATTTCCTGACGGGCGGCGGCGGACAAAGGATTGCGCTGCCAGCCGCCGAACACGGCCTTTTCCGCACCTTGCGCCGCATATTCCTCAGCCTGGCTTACCAGGGCAATGTGCCGGTCATAGGCAGCCTTGGCGCTGTCCCCCCAGGTGAACAAGCCGTGATTGACCAGTACCACGCCGCTGAGGTTGGGGGATTCCTTAACCGCCAGGCCCACCAGTTTGGAAAGCTGAAAGCCGGGGCGCAGATATTCCACTACCGCCACTTCCGGGCCATAGACCCGGCGCAGAATGTCGTCGGCATCCCGATTGTTGGTCAGCCCGACCACCGCATCGGCGTGGGAATGGGCCACGCACATGAAAGGCAGAAAGGCGTGGAGCAGGGTTTCAATGGAAGGACGGGGCGAATTGGGATCCAGGACGCAGCGGTCGAGGTAGTCCACCATTTCCTCGTCGGACATCTGCTCCCGGGTAAAGACCGGCAACACCTTTTCCAGTTCCAGGCGGGGAAACTGCCACCGCTCCATCGACTTCAGGTCGGAGCCGGAACCCTTAATCCGCATTACCTGCACTTCCCGGCCCAGGAAGTCCTTTTCGGCAACTTTGATCGAGGTATTGCCGCCGCCCCAGACCACCAGATCCGGATCGGCGCCAATCAAGCGGCTCATATAGACCAGCTTGTCGAGTTCATCCAACCCTTGGGCGGTGCTTTCAGACCAGAGGTTTTCCATAGCTAACTTCCTGTTTCTGCGGATTAGGGTTTCCCGGCGTTTTCCACGGTTGGTCATCCTTCAACGAGTTCAGGATGAGCGGAAACCGCTGAGGGGCCAACTTCCTGTGTTGTGGATTAGGCGGCCGGGCCGGCCGTTACACCCCCAGCAGTTCCTCGAGGTTTTTCCAGAGGATGCGGTCTTTTTCCTCTTGAGTCAGGCTTTCCAATCCCTGCACCCAGCCGGCCGGGGAGGGTTCCCAGGGGACAAAGGGATAGTCGCTGCCCAGCACTACCCGGTCAATGCCTACGGAGTCGATCAGGAAACGCAAGGCGGTTTCGCTCATCACCACCGTATCGTAGTAAAGCTGCCGCTTATAGGCGCTGGGCGGCTTGCGGATGTTGACCCGGGCCTCGGAACGGACTTGCCAACCCCGGTCGAGCCGGCCCATGCCAAAGCAGGCCGGGCCGCCGCCGTGGGCGACGCATACTTTCAAGTCGGGACACTTTTCCAGAACGCCGCCGAAAATCAGGGTCGCCACCAGCAGGGTATCCTCCAGCGGCACGCCGATACAGTTGGGCATTGCCAGGCGGTTGGTGCGTTCCTGCATTACATTGTGCTGCGGCTGGGGATGAAAGAACAGTACCGCCCCCATAGCCGCCGCGGCTTGAAACAGCGGCAGAAACTCCGGCTCGTCCCAATTCCGGCCGTTGACCACGGTATCCAGTTCCGCGCCTTTCAGTCCCAGGGTATTCACCGCCCGCTCCAATTCCCCAATGGCGGCCGCTACATCTTGCATCGGCAAGGTAGCCATTCCGGCAAAGCGGTGCGGCGCTTCCCGGACAAAGGCGGCAAGGTCGTCATTCACCTCTTGGGCTTGGGCCAAGCCGGCCGCCGGCTCCAGATGGTAGCCGAATACCTGGGTATGCAGGGAAACCACCTGAACCTCGGTGCCGAGCTGATCCATATCGGCAAGGCGCTGCTCCGGGGTAAAGCGCAGCTTGGGATTGATGCCGACGCTTTTGCCGGGTTTGACGGAAATGTTGCGCTGGCCCTCCCCTTCGTAGCGCATCCCGTACCAATCCCGGCCGGCGTCCAGGGCCGCGAACATGGAGCGGGTAAAGGTATGGGCGTGGATGTCGATGCTCCGCATTGGGTAACCTCCAACCAGTGCCGGGGGCGCGGGAACGGCGGAAACCGGCCCTCCCGACTACAAATCCAGCAGGTTCTCCAAGTTTTTCCAGAGGATCAATTCCTTTTCCTCTTGGCTCAGGCTTTCCAAACTGAGCAGCCAGGATACCGGCCAGTCAAAGACCATATCGTAGGGCCAATCGGTGCCGAACAGCACCCGGTCGGCCCCCACGGCGTCAATCAGAAAGCGCAGGGATTCCTCGGTATAGACGATGCAGTCGTAGTAAAAGCGGCGCAGGTAGGCGCTGGGCGGCTGGGCCGGTTTAGTGGGGGTATCGGGCAGGCCGCGCCAACCCCGATCCACCCGGCCAATGCCGTAGCAGGTATAGCCGCCGCCGTGGGACAGGCAGATTTTCAAGTCGGGACAGGCATCCATCACCCCGCCCAGCACCAGGGAGCAAAAGGTAACGGCCCGGTCGGCCAGATTGCCGATAGTGTTGGGCAGATGATAGCGGTCAATGCGGAAGTCAACGATAGTGCCATCGCCCTGATGAAAGAGAATCAGCGCGCCGGCCTGTTCCGCCGCTTTCCAGAAAGGCATAAACTCCGGTTCATCCAGCAGCTTGCCGTTGACCTGGTCGTTAATCATCGCCCCCTTGAAACCGGCGGACATAATGCGTTCCAGCTCAGCTACGGCGGCCGGCACATCCTGCATTGGCAGAGTGCCCAAGCCGGCAAAGCGGTCGGGCCAGCTTTTGACCATCTGGGCGATTTCGTCATTGGAATCCCGGGCCGTGGCCACGGCGACTTCCGCCGGCAGCTGGTAGTTGTAAAAGCCGGAGTAAGGGGAAAGGACATGGACATCCACGCCCAGGGAATCCATATCGGCCATCCGCTCCTCGGGCGTCCAGCGGGCTTTGGGCGGCAAGCCGCCGCGCCGGTCGCCGACCAAGGCAATCTGGCGGCCGCGGCTATCCTGTTCCCGGCGCAGGGTATGCCAGTCGCCGCCGTTCTCCGTAGCCCGCCAGAAACACTGCGGCGTCAAGTGGGCGTGAATGTCAATGCTCCGCATCGCAAACTTCTCCCGGCAAGTTGGGTTAATGGGGAAACCATCCGGAAAGGCCGGCAAACCGCCAGTAAGACCGGGCAAAGTTAGCATAGCGGCGGGCCGCTGTCAATTTGCCCGCCGCTGTCCGCATTGACAAAGCTGCCGCCATTATATACATTGCAACCGCAATCCCTATTCAGCATTCCCGGGAGGGCTTGATGGCGGATACGGCGGCCCTTGACCGGGATAAGGGGGTAGTGCTGGCGGTTTCCGACCTTTGCACTTACTTCAGCACCCGTTGGGGTACGGTCAAGGCGGTGGACGGGGTCAGTTTCGAGTTGCGCCGGGGCGAGACTTTGGGCATCGTCGGCGAGTCGGGCTGCGGCAAGTCGGTTACGATGCTTTCCCTGATGCGCCTGGTGCCGACGCCGCCGGGGGAAATCGTCCGCGGCAGCATCCGCTTGGAAGGCCAGGACTTGCTCCAGCTTTCCGAGCATGAGATGAGCAAAGTGCGCGGCAGCCGCATCGCCCTGATTATCCAGGATCCGATGACCTCGCTGAACCCGGTCTTTTCCATTGGCAGCCAAGTTACCGAAGCCATCCGCATCCACCAAGCCATCCCCAAGCGCAGCGTATTGGAGCAGGCCCTGGATGTGCTGCGGAAGGTCAACATTCCCGCCGCCGAATCCCGGGTTAAGGATTATCCCCATCAGTTGAGCGGCGGGATGCGGCAGCGGGTCGTGGGGGCTATCGGCATATCCTGCGAGCCGGCGGTGCTAATTGCCGACGAACCCACCACTTCCCTGGATGTTACTATCCAAGCCCAATACCTGAAGCTGCTGAAAGATTTGCAGCGGCAATCGGATTTGTCGCTGATTTTCATTACCCACGACTTTGGCGTCGTCGCCAGGATGTGCGACCGGGTGGCGGTGATGTACGCCGGCCGGATCGTGGAAACCGGGGATGTGCGGCGGATTTTCAACAACCCGTCCCATCCCTATACCGAAGCCCTGTTGGCCTCCGTTCCCAAGCTGGAGGAGGATGTGGAACGGCTCTATGCCATTGAGGGACAGCCGCCGGCCCTGCACAACCTGCCGCCGGGCTGCGCCTTTGCCGACCGCTGCCCGTATGTTATGGAACGCTGCCAGGAGGAATATCCGCCGGCTTTTCCGGTGTCGGAAAGCCATCAGGCGGCGTGCTGGAGGTTGGCCTGATGGCAATAGCCGCCGGAGGACAAACTGCGGAAATTCCGGCCACCGGCACGCCGCCGCTGCTGGAAGCCCGGGACTTGAAAAAGCACTTTCCCGTTACTAAGGGACTGCTCTTTTCCCGCACTACCGGCTATCTCAAGGCGGTGGACGGCGTTTCCTTTCAGGTGGAACGGGGCAAGACCCTGGGCATTGTGGGCGAGTCGGGCTGCGGCAAAAGCACCACCGCCAAGCTGATGCTGATGCTGGAACAGCCCACCGCCGGGAACATCCTTTTTGAGGGAGCGGATATTCACCGGGCCAACGCCGCCGGGCGCAAGGCGTATCGCAGTTCGGTGCAAGCCGTCTTTCAAGACCCCTGGAGTTCCCTGAACCCCCGGATGCGGGTGCGGGACCTGGTGGCCGAGCCAATGGCGATTAACTGGGCGGTCCCGCGGCGGGAAATCGCGGAGCGGGTGGAGAAGCTGCTCAGCGATGTGGGCTTGAGTTCTTACCACGCCAACCTTTACCCCCACGAATTCAGCGGCGGGCAGCGGCAGCGCCTGGCTATTGCCCGGGGCCTGGCCCTGAATCCCAAGCTGATTGTGCTGGACGAACCGGTATCCGCCCTGGATGTATCCATCCGGGCGCAGATTATGAACCTGCTGAAGGATTTGCAGCAGGAGTATGGGGTCAGCTATCTGCTGATTGCCCATCACCTGGCGACGGTGCGCTATATGTGCGATTGGGTAGCGGTGATGTACCTGGGGCAGATTGTGGAATATGCCCCGGTCAAAGAGTTGTTCAACAATCCGCTGCACCCCTACACCAAGGCGTTGATGTCGGCGGCCTTGCCCTCCCACCCGGATCTGGAGCAGGAGGAAATGATTTTGACCGGGGAAGTGCCGTCGCCGCTGAATCCGCCGGCCGGATGCCGTTTTCATACCCGCTGCCCTTTTGCTATGGAGCAATGCGCCGCAGCCGAGCCGGAGACCCGGGAATTGACGCCCGGCCATACCGCCGCCTGCCACCTGTATTAGCGGTTCCCCTGTCTTGCGGGAATATCATTCTGCTACCAAGCATTATCCGCTCATCCTGAACTTGTTAAAGGGTCACCCTGAACTCGTTGAAGGGTCATCCTGAACTTGTTGCCGGATGAATTCCCGCCGGCAAAAGAACCCGCCGCCTACCCCCTTGCGCGGCAAAAAACAGACCGGGTGGGCCGGAATTCCGGCCCACCCGGTTCAATGACGGGATAAACCCGGCGGCGCAGCGGTTAGCGGCCGGCCAGGTTGGGAGTGGCCGGGCCGTCCATCACGACCACATCGCCGTGCGGCTGAAACTCCCGCGCCTTGGCTTCCAGAGCGGGCATAATGGAATCAATCAGGTCCTGGTCCAGGTCGGCGGCCACGCCGGGATAGCCGGCCCGGGTAATCATGCCCTTGAGGTCCTTGTTCTTGAAGCGATCCAAGGTCCACTCCAAGGTGTCCGGCACCAGGGTGCGATCCCAGAAAATCCGGTGATTCTTGTTCCGGGGGCCGTAGTGGTAATGGGGAGCGTCCCGGAAGCAGTCAAAGGCCAGCAGTTCCGTCTCCTCAGTGTAGGAGCGGCCGGGCGTGCCGGCCAGGTCCGACAGGACATGGATAGCCAAGCCGCCATCGCCGCCGGCCTGCTTGCGGAGTTCCAGCCCGAAGCGGATGTTGCCGGCCTCAAAGATGTCGTGGCCCCGGTTGTGCTTGACGGTGTTGCGGCCGGTGGCATAGACCTCCCGGGCCGTGGCTTCCACCTCGGAAAGGGCGGCCTTGACCGCCGCCATATCGATGCTGGCGGCGATTTCCGGGTAGCCGGCCGTCTCTACCATCGCCGGCAGGTTCTGGCGGATCTGCTTGACCGACCAGAAAATGGGATTGCCGTCCACGGTGGGATCCATCCGGCAGATCTTGTTCTTGCCTTCCGGCCCGTACACGTAGCTGCGCTCCAGGTCGAAGCAGTTGAAACGAAGCAGGGCGGTGTCGCCGGCCTCGACCAGAATGACTACGCCCTGGTCGGAATGGTCTTGCAGGTTGCCGTCCCAAAGCTCGTGCTGGATGACAAAAGTCACCCCCCCGGCTTCGATCTTGGTCCGGGCAGCTTGCTGCATCATAGAGATAACCTCCTTTGGCTGATAGGGTTTCCGGTTCCGGGAATGTTGCCCTAGATTACCCTATTCGACGGAATAAGGCAAGAGGGCCGGCGCATTTAGGTCAACATAATGCGCTTGAGCCGCCACGCCGCCACTTGGAACGGGCGCGGCTCTGCCTTTTCCCGGCCCGGAACTTGTCGCCGCCTATTATATCACTGAATAGCGGCGATTTGCCAATATCCGGGAAAAGTGCTGGGAGCGGCCGCAAATCCTACCGGGCCGCCGGCTCCGGCAAAGGGCTGCCCGGCTGTTCCGGTTCCGCCGCCGGATCGGGGCGGGACAGCCACCGCCGCATAAGTCCCCGGCGGGGGGAAAAAGCCAGGGTCAGCGCAAAGAGGAAAGTGGCCGTCATTACGATGGCCGGGCCGGCCGGCAAGTCCACATAAAAGGAAAGATAGAGGCCGGAAAGGGCCGACAGCAGGGCGGCGGCGATGCCGGTAAGGATGATGCCGGGCAAACGGCGGGCTATCAGGAGGGCAATGGAGGCCGGGGTAATCAGCATCGCCAGCACCAGCACTACCCCCACCGCTTTGAGGGATACCACCGTGGTAATCGCTACCAGCAAAGGCAGCAGGTAGCGGAAAAAGGCCACCGGAATCCCGGCGGCGGCGGCTACCCCGTCGTCATAAGTAGTGAACACCAGTTCCTTGTAAAAGGCCACGATCACCAGGGCAATCAGCCCGGCCAGGCCGCCCATCAGGGCAATTTCCGGCCAGGAGGCCCCCAGCACATTGCCGAACAGGAAACTGAACAAATCGCCAAAGAAGTTGTTGACCCGGCTGACCAGGATGATGCCCAAGGCAAAGCCGCCGGTAAAGATGATGCCGATGGCGGTATCGGCCCGCAGGTTGGCCCGGCGGCTGATCCAGGTCATTGCCAGGGACGCCGGGATGGCCCAGGCCAGGGCGCCGACAAAAACATTGATCCCGGCCAGGAAAGCGGCGGCCATTCCCGCCAGGGATGAGTGGGCAATGGCATCGCCCATAAAGGCCATTCCCTTGAGTACGACGAAAGCCCCCACTACGGCGCAGGATACGCCGGCCAGGGCCGCAGCCAGCAAGGCCCGGTGCATAAAAGGATAAGTCCAGGGTTCAATCAGCAGGTCCAGCATCGCAAATCCTTCCCGTCGGTTTGCCCGGCGGCCGGCCGCCAAGGCGGTTGATTTCCCGCTTATCCCCCGGCCCGGCTGCCAGACGCTGCCGCCGCCGGCCCGGGGTGTGCGGATTTCCTGATAGGATTTGCTTGCGGTCGGTTTCCCGGCTATTCCGAACCGGTTGCCGGATAATCAACCGCAAGCAAAAGGGAGTCGGTTTCCCCGGTTCCCCTTAGCGCAGATTGCCCGCCAGAGCGTCGGCATTGGCCCGCATCATGCCGATATAGTCCGGGTAATCCGGGCTGGGCAGGGAGTGGATGATGGCGTGCTTGATGGCGGCCTCCCGGGCCGTTTCCTGCACCACATCCTCCATAAACTGGGGTTCGGTAAAGATGGCCGGCAGGCCCCGGTCGTTGACCAGTTCCAGCACAGCGGCAATATCCTCCGCGGACACATCGCCGCCATGCCCGCCCACAAAGGCCAACACTTCCATCCCGTAACGGGAGCCGAAGTAGCCAAAGGCATCATGGAAAGTAACCATCACCCGGTGTTCCGGCGGAATGGTGTCAATCTGACTGGCAATGTAGGCGTCCAGGTCCCGCAGTTGGGCAATGTAGGCGTCCGCATTGGCCCGGTAAAAGGCCGCGTTGGCCGGATCCACCTGACTGAGCCCGGCGGCGATTTGCTCCACATAGTGGACGGCAAAGCGCGGGTTCTGCCAGAAGTGGGGATCGCCCGCCCCGTGATCATGGCCGTGACCGTGGTCATCGTGGCCGTGATCGTCGTGGCCCTCCCCTTCCTCGGCATGGTCGTCGTGGTCGTCGCCTTCGCCCAGGATGCCTACGAAAGCGATTTTGGTGGGTTTGCCGTCCACCGCCCAGCGCGCTGCCACTTCCAGGTCGTGGCTGTCCAGAGCCAGCACTTCCCCGGCCCCGGAGTTGGTGATGTAGATTTGGCCGGGCGCGGTAGCCAGATGCGGCCGCGCCCAAAAGCTGGGGTCGATGGGGCCGGTCAGTGCCTCAGTGCTGGCGGCCAGCAGATCCGCGTCATGGGCGTCGTACATCCGCACTTCCCCGTCGCTCATCACCACCAGCAGCAGCTCGCCATCATAGCTGAGGGCCACTTGGATGGGCCGCAGAGCGTCCGTCGCCGCAATCAGCTGCTCCATCGCCCCCTCCTCCGGCTCCACCAGATACAGGCCGACGGCAGAACCCAGGGCAAAGAAATGATCCAAGCCCTCGTAGCCCCAAACCGAAGTCAGCCGGAAATCCTCCGGGGAACCGGCCGGAGCCGGGATGAAACTATGGGAATACTCCCCGTGATCGGCCTCCACGGCCAGCACGCCGCCGGCGCAGCCGAACATCGCGATATGCCCGTTGCTGGCATCGCCGTGCAGTTGCGGGCAGCCCGTAGCCGAATAGAGGATGTTGCCCTGCAAATCCCGGATGTCCGCGCCGATGGGCAGGCGATACTCCTCCGGATTGCTGGCATAGTCCGGATGCTGCGGCGTGACGGCAAAGAGGTTATCCTCCAGCGGCACCGCCGCGCCGTGATGGGCCCCGGCATTCATCCGAGCCGGCTGATAGGCCGCGCCTTGGGCGGTCAAATCCGCCGCATTGATTAGCACCACCTCGCCGCTGTCGTCATAGAAAACGCCGGCCCAGTCGTCGAAAACATAGAGATGCACCGGATTTTCCCCGGTCAGGCTCACCCCCACCGGCTGGAACGCCGCCTCGACCAGGTCAAAGTGGTCGTCATGGGCTTCCAGGTAGATGCCGCCGTCCAGGATGTGGACCCGATTGGCATCGCTGGAAACGGCGATGGCGTAGCGGCCATTGCCGAACTTGTAGATGCGGCCGGCCCGGGAGCCCAGGTCATAGGCGTTGTAGTCCACCGTGCCGTCTTCCAGATCGATGACCGACAGCACTCCGGCTTCGCCGTCGCCGACCAGCAGGCGGCCGTGCACGGCCATCATCTCCTCTCCCTCATGGTCGTGGTGATCCTCCGCTTCCGGGAAAGGCAGTTCCACCAGTTCCGCCGGCTCCAAGCCCTCGGAAAGAATCACCCGGATTCCGCTGCCGCCGGCCCCGGCGATGACCGCGTCAACGACCGGCGACAAAGCCGCGCCGTTGCTGAAAACCACATCGGCCTCGGCCACGCGCACGCTGTCCCGGGTGGAAGTCTGATAGGAATGGGCGTCGCCGCCCAAAGGCACCAGATGGTTCACCACTACCCGGTCGCCGCCGACCTGCCGCACAAAGTCGGCAATGAAGGTCAGGTCGGTGACGACCTGGATCGGCTCGGCCGGAGCCGCGCCCGGGGCCGGAGCCGCCGGAGTCGGGGCCGCCGGCGCCGCGCTGGCGGCCGGGGCCGTCGGGGACGGAGCCGCGGCCGTCGTCATCCCGGACGCCGGCGTAGCATTGACGGCCGGAGCCGCCGGGGCGGCCGCCGTCGGGGCCGCGTTGACCGCCGCCCCTGGCGCCGGCGCCGCCGGTTCCGCCGCCGGCTGACTGGTGTTGCTGCAAGCGACCAGCAGCAACGCCAACAGGGACAGCAGCCCCAGGACAGCCGTCCCGTTCCACCGGCGGATCTTTTCCTTAGGGGATACCCAATTTGTCATGGTCTAACCTCGACTAGATAAATTTGTCCATTTCCGATGCCCGGCGTTTTTAACGCCGGGTATCAGTTATGCCTGATTAGTGATACGCCGTATCAATTTATGCCGTTAATGATACTCGGTATCAATGGCCGGCAAAAAAAGATTAGGCTGGGACCGCCGGGCTACCAGCGCAGTTATAGCATTGGCCGTACACTTCCAGCCAGTGGCCGGTGATTTGGAACTGACGGGCGGCGGCCAGGCTGTGCAGCTGCCCCTCAATGTCGCAGCCTTGCACATCCTCGGATTCGCCGCAGTGAACGCAAAGCAGGTGATGATGATGCCCGTGATGGGCCGAGTCGTTCAGCTGGTAATGGAGCGCGCCATCCGCCAGCATTACCCGGCAAAGAGCGCCGGCCTGCACCAGAAGTTTCAAGGCCCGGTACACGGTAGCCCGGCCGATGCCCGGCAATTCCCCCCGCAATTCCTCGGCGGTAAAGTGGCGGTTCTTGCGGGCAATGGCCGCCACCACCTTGCGGCGCGGTTCGGTATCCCGGTGCCCCTGTTCCTCCAGGGTTTCCAGCAACTGGTCGGCCAGGGCATAGTTGCGATTCCGCACGATTAGTACCGCCCTCGGTTGATACCTTATATCATTTAAGGAATTGAGGATTATAAACAGCGGATTTGCGGGCTGTCAATAGGGTTTTGCGTCAAGCGGGGCAATGGCTTATGACGGGCCAATTCCTAGCCGTCCTTCCCCCATCCGCCTGCCGCCATTCCCGCGCCTACCTACCGTCCTTCCCGCGCAAGCGGGAATCCAGAAAGGCCGCGTACTCTGGATTCGACGAGGTCACGGGAAGGACGGCTGAAAAGCGCCTACCCCCACGCAAAGGAAACCGCTTGGGCTAAATGGGCGGTTTGCGGGTGTGCCAGGGAGTGGCTTGTTCGTAGGCGTGGCCGACCCGCAGCACAGTGGCCTCGGCGTAGGGGCGGCCGGCAATTTGCAGGGCCAGCGGCAAAGCCCCATCCCCGTCACTGGTGAAACCGCAGGGAATAGACAGGGCCGGGACGCCGCTGAGGCTGTAAGGGCCGCGGAAACTGCCCTCGACCAAGGCCCGGGCCGCCACATCCTTGCTGCCCACGCCGGGGGTGAAATCCAGCTTGCCGGCCGGCCCGGAGGAAGTGGGCTGGATTAGAACATCCACCGATTCCAGCAAATCCAGCACCTGCCGCCGCACAATGGCCCGCAGCTTTTGCGCTTGGTAATACACCTGGGCCGGGATGATATTGCCGACAATAAAGGCGACCCGGGTATTGAAATGGTAATCCTGCGGCCGTTCCCGCAGCCACTCCGGGCGCAGGCTGACCCGTTCCGTACTGGTGATGGTGCGGACGATGGCCCCGGTCTGGGCGGCCAGCGGCAGGGAAACCTCCCGCACCTCCGCCCCCAATTCCGCCAGGGTTTGCGCGGCGGCGGCTACCGCGTCCCGGGTTTGGGTATCCAACCCCAAAGCGGTATCCATCAATTCAGTAACCAAGCCCACTTTGACGCCCCGCAGGTCTCCGGTCAGGGTATCCCGATAATCGGGGACGGGAACGCGGCCGGTATAAGGGTCTTGCGGGTCATAGCCGGCAATGGCCCCGAGGGTAAGGGCGGCGTCAGCCACGGTGCGGGATATAGGGCCGATAGTGTCAATAGACCAGCAGGCTCCATCCACGCCGTAGCGGCTGACCCGGCCCCAAGTGGGCCGCAAGCCAGCCAGACCGCAGTTGGCCGCCGGGCCGCGAATGGAGCCGCCGGTATCCTCGCCCAGGGAAGTGGCGCAAAGAAAGCCGGCGGTAGCCGCTCCGGAGCCGGTGCTGGAAGTGCCGGGATTCCGTTCCAAATCCCAGGGATTGCGGGCCGCGCCATAGTAGGAACTGATGGGATCGCCCATAGCGAACTCGCTCATATTGAGCTTGCCCAGCAGGATGGCCCCGGCCTGCCGCAAGCGGGTAACTACCGTGGCGTCGGCCGCCGGGATGAAGTCGGCCCGGATTTTCGAGGCATCGCTGGTAAGGATTCCCCGGGTGTGGATCTGATCCTTGACCGCGACCGGGACGCCGTGCAGCGGCCCGCGATACTGCCCCCGGGCGATTTCCGCCCCGGCCTGCCGAGCTTCCTGCCGGGCGGCGTCAGCGCAAATGGTGATATAGGCATTGAGCCGGGAATCCACCGCCGCAATGCGGGACAGGTAGGCATCCACCGCTTCCAGCGGCGTTACTTCCCGGGCGGCGATAAGCCCGCCCAACGCAGTGGCGGACAGATAGGGGATTTCAGTGGGCTGCATCGGTAGCCTCCGGATCGGTCAGCAGGGGTAGCGGCTCCACGGCGTTTACGCCGGGAACTTCAATAGCCGCCATCCCTTCCAGAATAGCGTTGAGGCTGTAGCCGACTTGGGTCAGTTCCGGTTCCTGAATATCCAACCCCACGGCGCGGCCCAAGGCTTGGATTTCCTGATTAGTCAGTTCGGGCATCAGCTTCTCCTGTGGGCCGGCCGCCGGCCCGGTTTTGTGGGGACAATGGTAACATAATGGGCCGGTAGCCGGGATGATTCGAGAATTTTAGGGTATGGCAACTACATACAAGACCGTCATTCCCGCTTACGCGGGAATCCGGGGGCTGGTCTGATGCACCGGTTTTGCGGTAGTAGTAGCCGGATTCCCGCTTGCGCGGGAATGACGGTTTCTATACGCCATTGCCCGGCAACCGCCGCCGACCAGGGTTTCCCCGCCGGCCAAGTGTGGTAGTATATAGCCCGGAGGCTGAGAGTATTGTGACAGACCGCCTTTTGCCCGAGTCCAGCTACATTTCCCGCATTCGCGGGGTTCCCCTTTTGCCCGAGGAAAAGGTGGCCCGGGTTTTGTCCTTGGAGGAGGGACTGCTGCCAGAGCCGCCGGCCGAAGGGCGGCTGCTGGTTGCCACCAACCGGCGCATCCTCTACTTTACCCACCGGCAGGGCTATGATGAAACTTCCCTTTTGCCGGTGGAGGAACTGCGCGGGGTAACGCTGAGCGCCGCGAAAAGGGGATCCCTTTCCTGGCTGCGCGGGTTGGCCCTGGGCCTGGGGGCGGCGGTCTTTTACCTGGTGGTAAGTTACTGGCTGGTGGCGCGGATACCCAGCCCGACCATCCCGATAGTCAATATGGACGCCGTGCCTTTGGCCCTGCTGGGCTTGTTGCTGATTGGCGCGTGGTTCCTGTCCAGCCGTTACATCCGCCCGCCCGGCGGCACGGTAACTTTCCACGGCGGCAACTGGACCCTGCCGGTGGGCTACCGCAAGCCGGAACGAATCCCGGATCTTCAGGCGTGGCTGAATATCCTGTTCCGTTGCCGGGCGGCGCAGCAGGAAAGACTGCGGCCGGAGAGTTAAATCAGCGCGTCAATCCGCAACGCCGCCGCCGGCCGGGGCCTCAGCCCAGCGGCAAAGCCGGGTCAATATCCAGTTCCAACCCGGACTCTTGCCCCCGCTGGTACTGAAAATAGGCGCAGGCGGCAATCATAGCCCCATTGTCGGTACACAACACCGGCGGCGGGATGACTACCGGCAGGGGCGAAGCGGCGGTAATTTCCTGCCGCAGCCGGGCATTGGCGGTAACGCCGCCGCCGAGGACAATTCCCTTGGCCCGGTAGCGGCGGGCCATTTCCAGCAGCTTTGCCACCATCACCTCGACCACCGATTCCTGAAAGTTGGCGGCCATTTCCCCCACCAAGCGATCGATTTCCGCCGGATCCAGCGGATTTTGCGGCGATTGAGCGGCGGGATAGACGCCCTGGGCTTGGGCCAAGTGCAGCAGGGCGGTTTTGACGCCGCTGAAACTGAAATCCAGGGTATCCCGCATCCAGGCCCGGGGCAGCGGCGGCAAAGCGCCGGCGGCGGCGTTTTGGGATACCCGTTGAATCTCCGGGCCGCCGGGAAAGCCCAAGCCCAGAATGCGGGCCGCTTTGTCAAAGGCTTCCCCGGCGGCGTCATCCCGGGTGCGGCCCACCAGCCGATAATCGCCGTGACCCTCCATCAGAATCAGGTCGGTATGGCCGCCGGAGGCCACCAAGCAGGCCAGGGGAAAGCCGGGATTGTCCGCCGGGCTGTCCTCCTGATCCCGGGTCAGCCAGGCCGCGTAGATGTGTCCCTCCAGATGATTGACGCCCAGCAGCGGCTTATTCAGACTGAAAGCTAGGGCTTTGGCGGTGTTGAGGCCGGTCAGCAGCGCCCCGGCCAGGCCCGGCCCGTAGGTCGCCGCCACTGCATCGATCTCCGACAATTTCAAGCCGCTGTCGGCCAAGGCTTTATCCAGAGCCGGAGCCAGATCCCGGATATGCTGGCGGGAAGCCACTTCCGGCACTACGCCGCCGTGGGGGGCGTGCAAGGCCGCTTGGGAGGAGACGATGTTGGCGCGGAGCCGGTAGCCATCCTCGACCACCCCTACCGCTGTTTCATCGCAGGAAGTTTCTATGCCCAGGATTTTCAGACCCATAGCCGGCTATCATTCCTTTGCAGGTTGGTAAAGAGGTTTCCGGGGATTCATTATAAATCCCCGGTCAAAAACTGATACCCGGCCGGAGAAAACAGCTCCGCCGGCCTTGCCGCCAGCCGCTCCCGGGCCGCCGCTATGGCCGCCGCCGAGTGGTCAATGCCAATCCACCGCCGCCCTTGGCTTTGCGCCGCCACCAGCGTCGTCCCGGAGCCGCAAAAGCAGTCCAATACCAAGTCCCCCGGATTAGAGGAGGCGGCGATGATAAAGTTCAGCAGCTCCAGGCTTTTCTGAGTGGGATAGGCCGGATAGGGCGGGTCTTTGAACTCCCAAATATCCTGCATCCGCTTGCCGGCTTTTTCGTCGGCGTAAATCTTTTTCCTCGGGACGCCATTGGCCGACCACTCAATCAGCCCTTGCCGGTCTAACTCCTCTAAAACCGCCGGTTCGCTGCGCCAGTGGCGGCCCCGGGGCGGCCGCAAACCCTGCCATTCCTGGCCGGTATTGCCGTTAATCGTTTCCCCCGGCGCGTGCAAGGGAATAGTAGTGTAGCGGCGGCCGGCGGCGTCCACCTTGCGGAACAGCCGTTCTTTGTCCGAATCGGACAGGGGAACTTGCGGGTCGTTCCAGATAATTTCCCGGGCCTTGGAATAAAAGAGGATCAGGTCTTTGATGTTGCCGTAGCCCTTGCGGGGAAAGTTCTTGGGATTGCTTTTGACGCGGGTAATGTCGTTGCGGAAGTTCTTTTGCCCGAACACTTCATCCAGCAGCACCTTGACATAATGCCCCATCTTATAGTCAAGGTGCAGGTAAAGGGAGCCGTTGTCGGCCAGCAGTTCCCGTAGCAGAATCAGCCGCGCCCGCAGAAAGGCCAGGTAGTCGGCGCCGCGCAGCTGGTCGCTGTAGGCCAGGGCATCCCCAAGGCTGCTGCTGACGGTGGCGGTGCGGCCGTTGCCGATGCGGAAGTTGGCATTAGTGGCAAAGGGCGGGTCAATATAAACCAGCGCCACTTGTCCCCGATACTCCGGCAGCAGAGATTTAAGGGCCGCCAGGTTCTCCCCATGGATCAGCTTGTTGGGCGCGCCTTGGCCGGATACGGATTCCGCTGCCCCCGGCCCGGAAAGTTCCGCGCCGGGCCAAGGGAGACGACCAGCGGCCGGGTGGGTCGGGTCAGCAGTCATAGCTGATACAAAAACTCCCGGGGATACGGCTACTCCCGGTTGGGATGTGGTTACTTCCGATTGGGTTCCGGCTACTTCCGGTTAGGTTCCGGTTACTCCGGATTATTTTTCCGCTCATCCTGAACTTGTTGAAGGATGACGCAACCGGAAGCTAACCGAACCCTGCTTATGCCGTTCTTGCCTTGAGGGAATATAACCCCCCGCCGGGCAAGTTGCAAGGCAGGCTGGTTGATCCACCCGATTCCGGTCAACGCCGCCATCCCTATTCCGGGAAATAGAATTCCTCGGCCCAAAGCTCGCCCGCGCCCGCCGCATACTGGCCGGTGCGGAGGGTGGCTAGAGGATAGCCGGGCAGACGGAATTGGGCTTGACACTGCCCTTGCCAAAGGAAACCGCCGGCCTCGGCAAAGCCGAAATCCCGGTTGTCAAAGCCGTGTTCCCGGCGGTAGGGCGGCAGGTCGGCTAAGTCCCGCGGGGTCAAGTGCAGAAAGAATCGGGGTTCCACATCCGCCGGGGCGCAGTCCGCCCGGACATAGCGCAACCATTGCTTATTGCCGTCAAGGTACACTTGGAAAGGAGCGTCGACCAATAGGGTGTCCGGCGGTATCAGACGCCGGGCCGCGGCCAGGGCGGAAACCGGCGCCCCGGCGGGCCGGGCCGCCCGGCGCAGCAGAGCCGGCTCCATCCTCTGTACCATGGCCGCCGCCAATAGTTCATTCCCCCGGGTATTCAAGTGGCAGCAAGTATCGGTGTAAAGAGTCTCCGGATGGGCGGCGAAAATCCCGGTAAGGTCAAAGTAATGGACGCCCGGGCTGGGCAAATCCTGGCTGAACTGCTGCAACAGCGGGTAGCCCCTTTCAATGAAGGATTTATAGTGCTTATTGGGGGCATAGGCCGAGGCCAGTTCCGCGGCGCTCAAGGGTTTGGAATCCGGCACATACTGATTGGGCTGCAAAAAGTGGTAATAGTCGGCCCCGGCCAGTTCCGCCAACCGGGCCAGGGCTACCGAACCCCGATACCAGCCCCGGGCGGTCTCCGGCAGCAGTTCCTCCTCGCCCTCCGGCCAGATCCGAGGGCCGTATCGCTCCAGGCCATAAGCCGACCGCGTCGCCGCCAGTTCGTGGTTCAGCAGGACGATTTGCCGGGCGATTCTTTCCTGCCGATAGCGGTTCACTATTCCGAAAACCGCCGAGCGGCGCAAAGGGGCAGTTTCTCCGGCGGCCGCCAGCCGCGCCTGTTCCCGGCGCAAGACCCCGATTTTCCCCGCCAGCCGCTCCACTTCGGTAGTCCGTCCCACCAGATTTTTCCAAAAGGCGGGAAAGACGGGAAAGATGCCCGTCTGAGGATTCGATCCCGCGCTGCGGGCAATTTCATTAAGCCCATCCAGATTGATGATGATATCGAACTCGCCACCCAGCAGTAGGGCATTGGCAACGATAATAGCCTGTTGCGGTTGTTTTACGCCATTGTTAGCCAGGGCCAAGACTACCGGCTGCCGCGGCTGGCGGTTGGCGGCAAACCAGCGGTTCAGGGCGCGCTGGAGGGCGGGTTGTACCTGCTCTGCTACCGAGCCGCCCAGCAGACCGATGACTACCAGCTCCTCCCGCCGCTGCTGGGGCGGCATTGCATTCAAAGCGTGGTAGGGCGAACTCCGGGTATGGCCGTAAAAGGGATGGCGCCGTTGCCAAGGATCCGCGGCCCGATCGTTGCTGGGGGATAAGCTCGTCGGCAGCTCCGGCGGGCCGCTGCCATACCCCTGGCCATAGGCCGCGTAATAGGCAATCCGGGCCATCCCTTCAATAGCCAGCAGGGTCAGCAGCGTCAGCAGGCCGTAAAAGAGAACCCTTTTAGGGAAAGTCCGGGTCATATACCTGCCGGAAAGGAGGTCCGATTAGGGCGGTGCAACCCGCCCGGCGGGACGGATTCCACCGTTGGCATTGCGGACGGGCTGAGGCTGTCCCGCAACAAATCGCCGGGGAAACCAAGCCCACTATAGCACAGGGGCTATCGATTGCAAAGGAAATTTGTCCCGCCGCAAAACCCTGAGCCGCCTCAAAAGCCAACTTTACAGGATTAAGCCGATGGCGCTATGATAGGGCAAATCAGCAGGTTGACCGGGCAGTTGGGCCGTGGCCGGCCCCATCAGGGTTAGACCGGGAGGCGCAAAGACCGAAAATGGAGTCCTCAGTGTTATGGGAGCTTATCCTGCTGGCCGTGTGCCTGGTTCTTTCCGCCTTTTTTTCCTCCTCTGAAACGGCTTTTATTGCCCTGTCGCGGGCGCGTCTAGCCCACCTGATTAACATTGGCCGGCCCCGGGCGCAACTGGTGGAAAGGTTGATCCGGCAACCGGAGCGGCTGCTGGCGACGGTGCTACTGAGCAACAACCTGGTCAATACGGCAGCGGCGGCTTTGGGTACCGCCGTGGCCCTGAAATTGATTGGCGACCGGTTTGGCGAAGGATTGGCGGTGCTGGCGGCGACCTTTGTCGTTACCACCCTGCTGCTGATTTTCAGCGAAACCCTGCCCAAAACCGTAGCCTGGAGCCGGCCCGAAACCCTGTCCTTTGCCTACGCCCGCCCCCTATGGCTGGTCGGCATTGTCCTGGCCCCGGCGGTCTGGCTGCTGCGGGGAATAACCCAACTGTTCACCCGGGCTATCGGCATCACCGGCTCCGAATCCGAAGTAAGCGAGGGAGAAATCCGCGCCTTGATTGAAGCCGGCGCCCGTTCCGGGTCGGTAGAACAGACCGAAGCGGAATTGCTCGATAAGGTGTTTCGTTTCGGCGACCAGCAGGTGCAGCAGATAATGACCCCGCGCACCGAAATTGTCTGGGTGGAGCAAGGAACCACTTTCGAGCAGTTCTTGGATCTGTACGAAAAGCACAGCCATACCCGGTTTCCGGTGTTCAGGGACAGCATTGAGGAGGTGCAAGGGGCGCTTTCCAACAAGGATGTGCTGACCGCTATGGGGCGGCCGGGATTTCAGCTGGGAGACATCGTTACTGCCTTGCCGTTGCGCGCCGCCCTTTTCGTGCCGGAAACCAAGAGCTTAGCCGAGACCTTTGCCGAAATGCAGCAGGGCGGCTACGGCCTGACCCTGGCCGTGGACGAGTTCGGCGGCATTGCCGGCCTGATTACGATGAAACAGATGCTGGAGGTTATCGTCGGGCAGGTCGAGGAAGGAGTGACGCCGCAGCCGGAATATACGGCCCTGGACGACAACACCTTTCAGGTGAACGGGGGGATGAGCATTCTGCAAGCCAACGAAAATCTGAACCTGGATTTGCCCGAGGGCGAGTATCAAACGGTGGCCGGGTTCATCCTCGACCGCTTGGGCTATATCCCGGAACCCGGGGAAATAGTGGAGTACGAAAACCTGAAAATGACCGTCCGGGCGATGAACGGTGTCCGTATTGAAGCGGTAACTGTGCAGCGGGCCGCTACGGAGCCGCCGGAAGGGGCCGCGGCGTGAAGTTCTACCTCATCCGCCACGGGGAAACGGACTGGAATCGGTCAGGCCGCTTTCAGGGGCAAAGCGATACGGCCTTGAACGCCCGGGGCTTGGCCCAAGCGGCGGATACCGCCGCCGCGGCCCGGGACTGGAACTTGACCGCCCTCTACGCCAGCCCCTTGTCCCGCACTATGCAGGTAGCCGCCGCCTTGTCCCAAGAGCTGGGCTTGCCGGTCGTCCCCCAGGAAGGGCTGAAAGAAATGGCTCTGGGCGAGCTGGAGGGAATTCAAGGGGAAGCGATGCGGCTTGGCTGGCCGGAAGTGTACGCCGCTTGGCGGGACTGCCCGGCGGATATTGTCATGCCCGGCGGCGAATCCTTGACCGGTTTGCAGGAACGGGCTTGGCAAGTGATTCTGGAACTGGAACGGCGGCACGGCCCGGAGGATAACCTGGCTCTGATTTCCCATAACTTTGCCATCCGCGCCCTCTGCGCCCGGCTGCTGGAAATGCCTTTGTCCAACTTCCACAGTATGCACCTCAGCCTGGGGTCGGTCAGCCTCCTGGACAGCGGTCCCCGGGGGCGGCGCCTGCTTTACTACAACGCCACCGGCCATCTGACGCCGGCTAACCGCTCCGATTAGGGTTGGGTTATGGCGGTAGTGGCCGCAGTGGATCGACAAGTGGCGGCGGCCCTGCGCAGGGCCGGCTACGCCAACGCCGGGATTGCGCTGGTGGTCGGGGTATCCGGCGGCGCCGATTCGTCAACCCTGCTCTACAGCCTGAACCGGCTCAGCCCGGCTTGTGGCCTCCGCCTGCATATCGCCCATCTGAACCACGATTTTCGCGGCGCGGAAGCCGACGCCGACGCCCATTTTGTCGCCGCCCTGGCCGCCGAGTTGGGCCTGCCGGTATCCGTGGAAAAGCAGGATCCCATCGCCTACCAGCAGGAACGGCGCATATCCTCTTTTGAGCAGGGGGCGCGGGAAATGCGCTATGCCTTTCTGGCGGCGGTAGCGGAAAGGGTGGGCGCGGCCGCCGTAGCCGTAGGGCATACCGCCGACGACCTGGCGGAAACGACTTTGCTGCACCTGCTGCGGGGGGCCGGCCTGTCGGGATTGCGGGGGATGACCGAAGTCGTCCCCTGGCCCTGGCCGGTCGGCTTGCCCACGCCGGCCCTCTTTCGTCCTCTGCTGGCCGTGGCCAAGGCGGATACAGCGGCCTATTGCCGAGAGTTTGGCCGGGATTTTCGGCAGGACAGCGGCAATGCCTTGTTTCGGTTCACCCGCAACCGAGTGCGGCAGGAATTGCTGCCCCATCTGGCCGCCGAATACAATCCCCGGGTGCGGGATGCCTTGACCCGCTTGGCTAACGCCGCCGCCCTGGATCTGGACTATCTGGAACAGGAAACGGAACGGGTTTGGCCGCAGGTAGTCAGGGAAGTTGCTACTGCCGGCCGTCCGGCACTGACTTTTGACCGGGCGGCCTTGGCGGAACTGCATCCGGCTTTGCAGCGGCGATTGCTGCGGCAGGGCTATGTGGTCCTGGCCGGAGACGCCCGGCGGTTGCGGGAAAGCCATATCAAAGCCATGGCAGCCTTGGCCGCCGGCAGCGATTCGGGCTTGACTTTGGATTTGCCGGCCGGGTTGCAACTGCGGGTTGACCGATCGCAGCTGATTTTGTACCGGCGCGGGGAAACCTTGTCCGACTCCTACCCGTCTCTGGCCGGACAATACCGGTTGCCTTGGCCGGCGGCGGATACCGAAACAACTACCGAAATACCTGGTTGGCGGGTTACTCAACGCCTTATTGCCGCCGGGGAAATAGATCCTTGGCCGGGCCGCAATTCCTTAACGGCTTATCTGAACTTGACGGCTTTGGGCCGGGGCGGTTGGATACGCAGCCGGCGGCCGGGCGACCGGTTCCAACCCCTGGGAATGGCCGGTTTCAAGAAGTTGCAGGATTTCTTTACCGACGCTCGGATACCCCGCCACCGCCGGGACGGGATACCCTTGTTGGTAACGGAAAAGGGCATCGCCTGGGTAATCGGGCAGCGCATTGCGGAATGGGCCAAAATCCCCCCGGATGCGCCGCCGGATTTTCCGTCCTTGGAACTGCGGTTTGACCGGTGGGACTGACTGCCTATCCTGAGCTTGTCGGCGAATGACAATGTAGGCGGCAAGGGAACCGGAATGACAGCCGGCAAAGGGTCCGTTCCGTGGCGGCGTATTCGTCCTTCAACAAGTTCAGGATGAGCGGAGCGATACGCCGCCATTGAAAGGAACCCGGCCGCTGCTAACCATCCAGTTGCGCGGCCAGGGCGGCCGCATCGGTAACCGGCATTTGGCATACATAATTTTGACAGACATAGGCGGTAGGGTTGCCGTCCACCATCCCCCGGTTTTCCAGCAAGGGTATCCCGGCGGTATCGGTATCGGCGGTCAAGGCAGGATCCCGCCCCGCTACCACTTTGTTGGGGAGATAGCGGCCAAAGATGGCCTCCCGCATAGCCCGGGTTTCCGGGTAGCTACCGGAGCCGATAAGGGCGATTTCTTTCGGTTGAGAAAGGTAAAAATCCAGCACGCCCAGCCAATAGGCGGTGCCGCCGGGGGCTTGGGCCATCAGCTGATGCAGCCCGCGCAGGGACAGCGCGCCCTTGCGTTCATACTCGTTATTGCCGGTGAATACCGCCAGCCGTAGCAGCACCTCGGCGGCTACCGAACCGCCGCAGGGCTGAGCGTTGTCGAAAATGTCCCGGGGCCGAGTAACCAGGGTTTCATGCTCCCGGCCGGTGTCATAAAACCCGCCCAGCCCGTCCTCCCAGAACAGTTCCAGCATCGTGTCGGCTAGGGCCACCGCCGCCTGCAACCAGCGGGGGTTGAAATCGGCTTCATAAAGGGCCAGCAGGCCGTCGGCAACGCAGGCATAGTCCTCCAGAAAGCCGGGCAGCTTGGCTTGTCCCGCCCGCCAGGTGCGGAGCAGGCGGTTATCCTGAACCATTTGCTCCAGCAGAAAGGCGGCGTTGGCGGCGGCGGCCGCCAGGTAATCGGGACGATCCAGGGCGGCCCCGGCTTCGGCAAAGCTGCGAAGCATCAGGCCGTTCCAGGAAGCCAGCGCCTTGTCATCTAGCAAGGGATGGATACGCTCTTCCCGGGCGGCCAGCAGGGCGGCTTTGCCCCGGGCAATAACCGCATCCAGTTGATCTAAGGCAATGCCCTGTTCTTGGGCAAAAATCTCCGGTTTCTTGGGTATGTTGAGGATGTTGGCCCCTTCAAAGTTGCCGCCTTGGGTAACCCCGTAGTAGCGGCCCAGCAAGTCGGCATCGGCATCGCCCAGGATTTCCCGCAGCTCTTGCGGCGTCCAGACAAAGAACTTGCCCTCGACGCCCTCGCTGTCGGCATCCTGAGCCGAATAGAAACCGCCTTGCGGATCCGTCATCTCCCGCAGAACATAATCCAGGGTTTCCGCGGTAATGCGCCAATACAAACCGCGCCCGGTAAGCTGCCCGGCATGGAGATAGAGGCGGGACAACAGGGCGTTGTCATAAAGCATTTTCTCAAAGTGCGGCACCAGCCAGTAGGCATCGGTGGAGTAGCGGTGAAAGCCGCCGCCAATCTGGTCATACATTCCGCCGTAAGCCATCTTTTCCAGGGTCAACTCCACCATTTCCAAAGCCCGGGGGCTGTGGCCGCGCTGGTGATAGCGGAGCATAAACTCCGGGGTCATCGGCTGGGGAAACTTGGGGGCGGCGCCAAAACCGCCGTTCTGGTAGTCAAAGTTGGCGGCCAAGTTGGAATAAGCCTGATGCAGGATGTCCTCGGTCAACAAGCCGCCGCCCCGGGGCAACTGGCCGGCCCGGCCCATCTGCGCCGTCAGCTGTTGAGTAACCCGCGTGATTTCACCCTTGTTTGTGCGGTAGGCTTCGCTGACCGCTTGCAGGATCCGGGGAAAGCCGGGCATACCGAGCCGGTCGGCCGGCGGAAAGTAGGTGCCGCCATAAAAGGGCTGGCCCTGCGGAGTGAGAAAGACGGTCATCGGCCAGCCGCCGCTGCCGGTAAGCATCTGCACTGCTTCCATATAGACGGCGTCCAGGTCGGGCCGTTCCTCCCGATCCACCTTGATGTTGACAAAGCGGTCATTCATCAAGGCGGCGATAGCGTCATCCTCAAAGGATTCCCGCTCCATCACATGACACCAGTGGCAGGCCGAATAGCCGATGCTCAGCAGGATGGGCTTGTCCTCCTCTTTAGACCGGGCCAGGGCTTCCGACCCCCAGGGATACCAGTCCACCGGGTTATGGGCGTGCTGCAGGAGGTAGGGGCTGGTTTCGTTAATCAGGCGGTTGGGCATAAGGTTCGTGTCCTCGATGTTGCGGAGCCGATGAACTAAGTTCCCGCGTTCCCTCATAGGGTAACGGTTACCACTTCTTTTGCGGAAAGCAGATAGGACTCCGCTACCGCCGCTTCGGGAAGCGGATCGTTGAATTCCAGCTTGACCTCAAGATAGGCTTGGGCCGCTTCCTGCAAGGCGGCCAAGGCTTCCGCTCGAGTATAACCCCAAACGGCGCAACCGGGCAGAACGGGAATTTCAGCGTCCCAAAGCCCATCATCGTCCTGCTCTACCTCTACCCGGAAAGTGTAGGTTTTCA
This sequence comes from Dehalococcoidia bacterium, assembly GCA_965203435.1. Classification (GTDB taxonomy): domain Bacteria; phylum Chloroflexota; class Dehalococcoidia; order Lucifugimonadales; family UBA3495; genus CBDBCU01. The sequence continues at coordinate 233,509 of CBDBCU010000001.1, forward strand.
TTGGTTTGCCCTCGAGGTTTTTTGAGTAACTAAGGCATCGGCTCGCCGAACTCGATCAGGACTTCCAGGTACATTTCGGCGTTGTCCCGGATGGCCTGCAAAGTCTCCTCTTTGGTGTAGCCCCAAGCGTTGCAGCCGGGCAGGGCCGGCACCAAGGCGCTCCAGCGCCCATCCTCCTCTTGTTCGAGATCCACCTCGAAAATGTAGGTTTTCATTGGCTTGCCTCCACGGTTTTGTAGGGCGGCCGCCCCTAACCCTTGCCCCTTTCCCCGGCCAGCCGCGCCAGCAGTTCCGCCACCGGCATGGCCCCCAGATTGCCCCCTTCCCGGGTGCGGACGGCTACCGCCTCGGCCTCCCGTTCCCGGTCGCCTACCACCAGCATATAAGGGATTTTCTGGAGTTGGGCATCGCGGATTTTGTGGTTCATCCGCTCGCCGCGGCCGTCCACTTCCGCCCGGAAACCCTGCTTTTCCAGCTGGCTTTTGACGGTAGAGGCGTATTCCTGATGGCGGTCGGCGATGGGAATGACCACCGCCTGCGTGGGGGCCAGCCACAGGGGAAAAGCCCCGGCGTAGTGTTCAATCAGCACCCCCAAGAATCGCTCCAACGACCCCAGGATGGCCCGATGCACCATATAGGGCCGACTGCGCCCGCCGCCGGCGTCCATAAAGGTCAAGTCAAAGCGTTCCGGCAGGTTAAAGTCGAACTGCACCGTAGTGCATTGCCAATCCCGGCCCAAAGCATCCTTGATTTTGATGTCGATTTTAGGGCCGTAAAAAGCGCCGCCGCCCGCGTCAATATCAAAGGTCAGGTTGCGCTGCTGCAAGGCCCGGCGCAGGGAATCGGTAGCGTGTTCCCACAGCGCCAATTCCCCGGCGTAATTATCGGGGCGGGTGGACAGGGATATGGAAAAGTCGTTAAAGCCAAAGGCGTCCAGCAGCTCAAAGGTCAAATCCAGCACCCCGCCCACTTCCGCCTCCACCTGTTCCGGCAGGCAGAAAATATGGGCGTCATCCTGGGTAAAACCCCGCACCCGCATCAGCCCGTGCAGCACCCCGCTACGCTCGTAGCGATACACCGTCCCCAACTCGGCAATCCGCAATGGCAATTCCCGGTAGCTGCGGAGAGCGGAACGGTATACCATAATGTGGAAGGGGCAGTTCATCGGTTTCAGGTAGTATTCCTGCTCGTCCACTTCCAGGGGGGCGTACATACTTTCCCGGTAATGGGCCAGGTGGCCGCTGGTCTGCCACAGCCGGGCGCGGCCGATGTGCGGCGAATAGACGATGTTGTAATCGTGGCGGTAGTGCAAATCCCGCCAATAATCCTCGACCAGGCTGCGGACCAGGCCGCCCTTGGGATGCCAGACAATCAGCCCGGGGCCGATTTCCTCATGGACGGAAAAGAGGCCCAACTGCCGGCCCAAAGTGCGGTGATCGCGGCGTTCCGCTTCCGCCAAGCGGTGCAGGTAATCCTCCAGAGCCTCCGGGGATTCCCAGGCGGTGCCGTAGATGCGCTGGAGCATGGGACGGTGTTCGTCGCCGCGCCAGTAGGCTCCGGCAATGGTCAGCAGTTTCACGGCGGCAATGTCGGCAGTGCCATCCACGTGCGGCCCCTGGCACAGGTCAATAAAGCGGCCATGCCGATAGATGCTGAGGGTAGTGTCCACCGGCAGGTCGGCAATAATTTCCAGCTTATAGGGCTGGTCGGCAAAAAGCTGCCAGGCCGCCTCCCGGTCGACTTCCTCCCGTTGGAAGGCTTGCCCGGCGGCGATGGTCTCCCGCATCAGCCCTTCGATGCGGGTCAAATCCTCCGGCGTAAAGGGGCGGGAAACCTCAAAATCGTAATAAAACCCGTCCTGCGTGGGCGGGCCAATGCCCATCTTGGCCTCGGGAAAAAGGCGCAGCACCGCATCGGCCATCACATGGGCCGCCGAATGGCGCATCCGATGCCGCAAGGCCAAAGTGGAATCCCGGTTAGCCGGGTCTAACGCTCCGTGATCCAGCATAAAGACTTCCTGCGATGAATTGGCCGGCCGGTTGAAACCGCCGCCCGCCCTCCATTATAACCAAGACTTGGGGATAAGGATATTGCGGAAGGATGCCGTTTCCGGGGCAATCGCCGATAGAGATCGTCAGTCCCGCGAATTTTCGGCGGGATTGCCGCCGTAGAAAACTTCCCGCAGGCTGCGATGGCGCAGGGCGTTGAGCAGTTGTACCCGGATGGAGATAACATAGGAAACGAATACCACGACGGTCAACAGCAGGCACAAGCCGACTTGGTACAGCCCCGGCTCCGGCACCAGCCAGTCCAGGTTAAAGAGGGCGGCGGCAATAACCAGCAGGTTAAGCAGAATGTAGCCCACGGTCAGCCCGACGATGGCATTGCGGGAAAGGATTACGGCCAGGATGCCGGGAACGATAGCCAATAGCGCCGGCAGGGGGACAAAAGCCAGGCAAATGCCAATGATGGCCGCCGCGCCCTTGCCGCCCCGAAAGCCCAGCAGGAAAGTCCAGTTATGCCCGGCCACCACCAGCAGGGCGGTTACATAGACGGCCCAAGGCGGCGCGGCGGCCCAACCGAGGGCATTGGCCCAGCCCGGCAGCAGTACCGCCACCGCCCCCTTGCCCCCGTCAATCAGCAGTACCAGGGCCGCGCCCCAGGGGCCAATCTGATGGTAAGTGTTCAGGGTTCCCACATTCCGGCTGCCCACTTCCCGCAGGTCAACCCCCTTGACCGCCCGGGTCAGCCAGTAAGCCGGCGGAATCGAGCCCAGGAGATAGGCCAGGAGGCCCAGGATGGCGACGCTTAGCAGCTCCAAAGGATGAACTCCTGCGGAAAGTCGGGGCCGGTGGACACCGATTCTAGCGCCCAATACCCGGCGGCCGCAATGGGAAAACCAGCGGCTCCGGAGCCGCATACCCCCTGGCAAAACCCCCTTGCCCAGCGTATAATGGAGAGCAAAGCAAACCGGCTACGGCCGTTGAGGGTTAGGATTATGGAGGAGCTGCGGCAAGACCTGGCGACGCTGACGCAGAAAATCGCGGCGGTCGTGGAGCGCCTTTGACCTGGCCGGCAAGGAAGCCGACATAGCCCGGCTGGAGCGGGAAGCCGCCGCCCCGGGTTATTGGGACGATCCCCGGACGGCCCAGCGGCAGATGCAGCAGTTGGGTCGGCTCAAGGAAATCGTGGCCCTGTGGCGCGGCTTGGAAAGCCAGGCGGCCACCCTGCTGGAACTCACCGACCTGGCCATCGCGGATGCCGACGCCGCCTTGACTGAGGAATTGACCGCCGCCATCAACCAGTTAGCCCAAGACTTGGCCCGGGAGGAAATCGCCCTTACCCTGGCCGGCCCCTACGACGACCGGCCGGCGATCGTTTCGATCCTATCCGGGGCCGGCGGCACCGATTCCCAGGATTGGGCCGAGATGTTGCTGAAAATGTACGGCCGCTGGGGCGAGACGCAGAAACGGCCGGTGCAGGTGATGGACTTGGCCTATGGCGATGAGGCCGGCCTGCGGAGCGCCACCCTGGAAGTGGGCGGCCCCTATGCCTACGGCTATTTGAGCGCCGAGCGGGGGGTGCATCGCCTGGTGCGCCTTTCCCCCTTTGACCCCAACCACCTGCGCCACACCTCCTTTGCCCAGGTCGAGGTGTTGCCGGCCGCCGCCGAGGAGGAGGAAATAGTGGTACGCCCGGAGGATGTAAAGCTGGATACCTTTCGTTCCAGCGGCCCCGGCGGGCAGAATGTCCAGAAAGTGGCTTCCGCCGTGCGCTTGACCCACCTGCCCAGCGGCTTGGTGGTTTCCTGCCAGACCGAGCGCTCCCAGCGCCAGAACCGGGAATACGCTATGCGGATTTTGCTGGCCCGGCTGCTGGCCCGGCAGAACGAACAGCGGGCCAAGGAACGGGCCCAACTGCGCGGCGAAAGGGTAGCGGCCGAATGGGGCAATCAAATCCGCAGCTATGTGCTGCATCCCTACCAATCGGTCAAAGACCACCGCACCAACTACCAGAGTACCAACCCGGCGGCGGTGCTGGACGGCGACCTGAACGATTTTATTGCGGCGTACCTGATTTCCCGCTTGTAGGGAAAGGTTGCCGGTTTTTCCGTTCCTTGTTAATCCCCGAATAAACCCCTTTACATCTCCCAAACCATAGGGTAAAATTTTTTCGCTCGAGGCCGAAATTTGCTGAGGCAAATTTCGGCCTCGAGCCCTTCTTTATTGGGCTAGGGGCCTTTGGGGAGGCCCTTATGCCCAAGCTCTTGGCCGCCAGTATCGTCCTGTTCCTGCTGTTGGGCGCGGGGTATGGCCTTATCCAAGCCGCCCGTTCCATCCCCTGGGACTGCACCGACTGGCAAGCCTTTGCCCATTCCGACCGCACGACCGCCATCCTGGAATCCCTGGCCGAAAACCGGGGCAAAACCCTCTACTGCGGCATCGACCAGTCCGACACCTTTACCAAAGCCGAAACCTGGGCGGCCGGCAAAGACCGCAACGAGCGGGATGACACCGTCTATTTCGGGGAACGCGGCATTTTCCGCGGCTTTATCGCCGCCCAGGAGGGCTGGCTGACCGAGGGGGAATCCGGCATTACCGGAGTGAGCCGGGATCGGATTTTTGAGTTTCCGAGGGAGGAACGGCGGCGGGTTAAGCGGGTCAAGCGGTTCGCCATCGCGTCCGAGGGCAATTGCCCGGATCCGCATCCGAATCAAGGCAACCATCCGCCCGGCACCCTGGCTTGCTCGGATTGGGGCGATGTCAGCGGCGTTGACAGCAGCCTTGGCACGGCTAAGCGCTGGGCCCGGGGCCTGCAGGCCCGCGGCAGCAATTTCAATAATTGGGTACTTGACTGGGAAACGCAGGTTTTGACGAGTGGCAGCGGCACCGTCATCGGAACCGGGCGTCCCAACACCGCCGAATGGCAGGAGATAGCGGAAACCGCGGCCAAAAACGCTTGCCGTGCCCGGGGCGGGCAGTCGGTGACCAATGTTGCTTTCAGCCGCGGCCACAACCAGGATCGCGGTGAGACCAACACCAATCATGCGAACTATAGCGGGGTGTATTTGGGCTGGTTTTACTATGACCCTAATCCGGGATCCGATCATAGAGCCCGGGCCCGGCAAAGCCGGACTTGGACGGCCACCTGCAAGAAAACTATCCGGCGCACCCGGCGGTAAAGGGGGGCGGCGGCCCTTGTCCGCTCATCCTTCAACGGAGTTCAGGATGAGCGGAAAGGTTGTCCGCAAGGAAACCCTTGGGGCCGTCCTGGCCCACCCCCAAATTATGCGCCGCCGGGCAGAAACGCAAACCCGGCGGCGCATACTTGCGGAGTTGGCAACGGCGGTTTTCGGTCAGGAACAGGAGCCGAGGATGTGGCCCATCCGCTCCCGCTTGGTTTCCAGATAGGCGCGGTTTTCATCGTTGGGCGGCACTTCCACCTGCACCCGCTCCACCACTTCCACCTCAAAACCGGCCAAGCCGGCCAGTTTCTTGGGATTGTTGGTCAGCAAGCGGACTTTTTTGATGCCCAGGTCCGCCAGGATTTGCGCCCCGATCCCGTAATGGCGCAAATCCACATCAAAGCCCAATTCCCGATTGGCCTCGATGGTGTTCAGCCCGCCGTCTTGCAGGGAATAGGCTTTGATTTTGTTGTGCAAGCCAATGCCCCGGCCCTCCTGCCGCATATAGAGCAGCGCGCCGGTGCCCTCTTGCCCCAGGATTTGCAGGGCCAAGTCCATCTGTTCCCCGCAGTCGCAACGCATCGAGCCGAACACATCTCCGGTCATGCATTCGCTGTGGATCCGGGTCAGCACCGGCTGCTCCGGCGTCCAGTCGCCGATGGTCAGGGCAATGTGTTCTCCCGGGTCAAAGGGGCTGCGGTAGGCAAAGATGCGGAACTCCCCGTACCGGGTGGGCAGGCGGGCCTCGGCTACCCGCTCGATGTAGGATTCGTGGCGGCGGCGATAGGCGATAATCTGGGCGATGCTGAGGATTTTCAGGTCGTGGCGCTGGGCGAATCGTTCCAAATCCGGCAGGCGGGACATGGAACCGTCGTCCTTCATTATTTCGCAGACCACGCCGGCCGGATACATTCCCCCGATGCGGCACAGGTCCACAATGGCCTCGGTATGCCCGGCCCGCACCAGCACGCCGCCGGGCTGATAGCGCAGGGGGAAAAGATGGCCGGGGCGGGAAAAGTCCGCCGCCTGGGCCTCCGGAGCAATCAAAGCCTGGACGGTGGCCGCCCGGTCGCCGGCGGAAATGCCGGTAGTAGTGCCGGGTTTGTAGTCCACCGGCATCGTAAAGGCCGTGGGCATTTCGCCAACCGAATGTTGGCTGCCCAGCATCGGTATTTCCAGTTCCCGCAGCCGCGGGGCCAGCATGGGCATACACAGCAGACCCCGGGCATGGGTAACCATAAAGTTGACGCTCTCCGCCGTAACCATCTCGGCGGGCATCACCAGGTCGCCCTCGTTCTCCCGCCGTTCATCGTCCACGATAATCAGGAACTTCCCGGCTTTGAGGTCAGCGATGGCCTCTTCCATGCTGGACAGAGACATAATCCTGTCTTTTCTCCCGGAAATCGGCGGGCCGACTAGGGGGGACGGACGGGCTACCTAGAAAGCAGACTTTCGACATACTTAGCCAGAATGTCCACTTCCAGGTTGACCCGGTCGTTGGCCGATTTCGTCCGTAGATTGGTGTTCTGCAAAGTGTATGGTATCACAGACAGGGTGAAAGCGGTATCCCTTTTGTCCACCACGGTCAGGCTGATGCCGTCCACGGCGATAAAGCCCTTTTCCACGATATAGGGCATAAGGCGTTTGGGGGCGCGGATGCGGAAAATAAAGCAGTCGCCCTCCGGCCGGATGGATGCAATGCGGCCGGTGGCATCGATATGGCCCTGGACGATATGGCCGCCCAAGCGGCCGCCCACGGCTACCGGCCGCTCCAGGTTGACGCTGCCGCCTTTTTCCAGCTGCCCCAGGGCGGTGCGGCGCAAAGTTTCCGGAGCCAAATCCACCCGGAAATGGTCATCCTCAAAGGCCACGACGGTCAAGCAGGTGCCATTCACCGCCATACTGTCGCCCAGCTGCATCCCGGGCATCACAGTATCGGCCCGGATAGTCAAGGCAGATTCCTGGCGGTCCAGGACCGTGCCGGTTTCCTCGATGATGCCGGTGAACATAAGCGTCTCTCTACGAATTATCCCGGGCCGGGTAGCCGGTAATCAGCCAGTCCGGGCCGATTTGCTCCAGCCGGGTTTGCGTTACCGGCCAGGCTTCGGCCATTCGGGCGGCGCCGTGACCCTCGATAGGCGAGGCGGCTTGCCGGCCGCCGATAATCACCGGCGCAATAAAAACATATACCTTATCCACCAATCCCCTGTCAAACAGGGTGCCTAAAGTAATGCCGCCGCCCTCCACCAGCAGGCTGACAATGCCGCGCCGGCCCAATTCCGCCAGAACTTCCGGGAGGGCAACCATGCCGGCCGCATCAGCCGGAACGGTCAACACTTCGGCCCCGGCCGCCTCCAGCCGGGCGGCGGCTTCCGGCGGAGCCGCGGGAATCGTGGCAATCAGAGTAGCGCCGGGTTCCCGCAGCATCCGGGCATCCGGCGGCGTGCGGCAATGGCTGTCCAGGACTACCCGCAGGGGTTGAATCGGCCGCGGCGACCCATCCGCATCCCGGGCGGTCAGCAAAGGGTCATCGGCCAACAGAGTATTGATGCCCACCATAATGGCATCGCTTTCCCGGCGCAACTGCTGCACCCGCGCCCGGGCTGGGAGGCCGGTTATCCATTGGGAATCCCCGGAATAGGTGGCTATTTTCCCGTCCAGGCTCATGGCGAACTTGGCGGTTACAAAGGGCTGCCCGCTGGCAATGTGCTTGGCAAAGGCCTCATAAAGCTCGCGGACGCCGTCGGTTTCCTCAAAAGCGGTCGCAATGCCGGCGGCTTGCAGGGCGGCCATTCCCCGGCCGGCTACTTGGGGATTGGGGTCAATAGCGGCGGCGATGACCTGGCGGATGCCGGCGGCGATTATGGCGTCAGTGCAGGGGGGAGTGCGCCCGTAATGGCAGCAGGGTTCCAGGGTCGTGTAGAGGGTAGCGCCTTGGGCCCGGCGGCCGGCCTGCGCCAGCGCGCCGATTTCCGCGTGGCCCTGGCCGGGCGGCCGGGTATAGCCCGCGCCGACAATGCCCCCCTCCGGCGTCACCACCACCGCCCCCACCGCCGGATTGGGGCTGACGCTACCCACCGCTTGGCGGGCCAGGGCCAAGGCGCGGCGCATAGGATGGCAAGCGGACATAAAGTTTATAAGACCTCCCGGCAACCGCAGGCCCCAATCTCCCGCGCTGCGCTTTACCTGCTCGAGCTTGCCGATAGCGATGGGCCACGGCCTCGATCGGTTCGACGCTGAACTCGAAAATTACCTTGCCGCGCTCCCGGGCGTGGGCAAGGCCAAGTCATCGACCAGCCCTTCCGGCCCGTCCTCCAAGATGAAATTGGGGCCGGGGAGGCAGTCACATTCGGCTACCGGAACCGGCTGCGGCTCGAGATAAAGGGGAGAATCGCCGCCCTCTTGGTCCACAGTGATGAACCACTCGCCCTCGGGGGCTTCGAGGAGCAGCGTACGCAGGTCGAGGCGGCCGCCGCGGAATTGGCGCAGGCGTTCCGGGTCAGCGCCAGTTACCATATAGCGGTTCGTAACGATGCCCGGGCCGATGGCCGCGCCCACATAGTGACCACCGATGGCGTCCCGGCCCTCAAAGACCTGAACCCCGTCGTAATAGAGCAGAACAGCGGTAAGGTTGATGGCTTTCACGGCATCACCTGACAGCGGGGCAAGATGTCAAAATCGGCCCAAGGCCACCAAGTATAATGGGAGCGGCCGCCGGTTTTCTGGATCCGGCCGGCGCCCCGGTCCAAAGCGACTTGACAGATCCGAGCTTCCTTTGCTCCGCTAAGCTCAATCAAATTTCGTACATCCCGGCTCCGGGAAAAGACCGACAGCCCCCGGGCTTCGCACTCCGATGCGGTACGCGGCTGCGCCTCAGGGTTTTTGACCCGCCACGAAGCGAAGTCAGCGTCCGCCGGCGGGTCATTTTTCACCAACCGAAAGACAATGCGGGGGCGGACAATTTCCTCGGCGGCTGCCGGCGGGCAATCCGCCGGCAGGATTTCGCGGTAAAGGTTCATCGGTTGGCAATGGTAGCGCCGGATTAGGCGGTGGTCAAGGCGCGGCGTCAGGCGTACATCCGGTCCCGGTCGCGGCGCATAGGATGGCAAGCGGACATAAAGTTGATAAACCCTCCCGGCAAGGGTGATTATAGCAGGGCAATGGATACCTTGCGGCCGTATGGAGGAAATGGTATAAATTCGGGCTACCGAGCGACTGTCGCGCCGGGAATTACGAGCCGGAAGTTAGCGGCCGTATTTGATCTACAAAGTAAAACTGAGAGTCGACGCCGCTACAATGCCTTTCCGGTATCCTTATTTTCCCGATGGTCGCAAGGTATATGCAATTGCCTTGCTGTCCCGCCCCCGGTATCTTGACATGATGCGGCGGGCGGTGTTAAATAGGGATGCTGCAAGCGCGAGCAACTTCGCATTGGATTATGGGGGTTGCCATTGCTTGCAACTTTTGGGGAAAGACGACCCGACAGGGGGATGGCTATTGGCCGCCCTGCGCTAATCACCCAGGATAAGGGATACCAAAAGGAGAGGTATGATCCACTGCAAATGGCCGTGGTTGGTCGGGCTGATGGTGTCTCTGTTCCTGCTGGGTGCTGGAGCCGCCCTGTACTGGGGGGCAGACTATGCTTGGCATCGGGATCAGTGGAACAGGTTGATAGAGATGGCCCGGCTCGGCCTGTTGCTGTTCGTGGTGGGAGCCGTCGGCACGGCCGCCTTGACCGCGGTTATCGCGTGTAAATCGCCGCGCTGGGTCAGGAAGGATAGCCCGCCCCGGCCGGTGGAAGTGCGCCTGTCCCCAGAGGAGAACGACCGCTTGATGCGGCGGGCGGATTAAGGGAGGTGGGAAAGGAATGATTTCCACCGGAGCCATTGATTGCTTGGGCGGCGATACCCTTTGGGACTGGGAATTCCGCTTTCAACAACCGGACCTGGAGTGGGGCTTTTCCTAGGAAAAGCCCCACTCTATCCTTTGCATCCCGAAACTCTCTGGCTAGTTGTCGGGATTTTGCCGCAGTTTAACCTGGGGCGGGTCGGCCAAGCCGGGATTTTGCCGCAGTTCAATCTGGGGTCGGTCGGTCAAGTCAACCTTTGGCCGCGTTTCAACCTGAGGCGGGGGCGGTTCGTCAGATTTGAGCAAGCTGGGCGGCATTGCCCGGATCACTTTGACCGCGATTTCCCGTCCCCGCTTGCGGTAATTCACCCCAATATCGCGCAGAGAAAAGCGACCGCTTTTCCCGGTGCGGTGCAACAGACGTTTAACGTCTTTGGGCAACTCCGCTGGGGAAAAACCGCCCTCATTATCCCGGAACCCGAAATAGTCCACCACGGGTTTGGGCAGATAGGTGTCGTCCATTTCCCCGTCGGTCAGATAATCGGGCAACTCGGGGGATTGTGGGGCTGAGATCGTCCAGCGGCCATTCCGGGTCATCGTTTTATGAGCCTGGCAAATCAAGCCAAGCACACTAAATCCGTACCCAGGCGGGCTATGGCTACACCACCACAAGGGATAACCGCTCGATAGAGGATGGGTGTATTCCGTGGCTTCGATGAAATCGGCTAGTTTTTCCAGCCGCTCCTTGACTTGGTCATTCATTGCTACACCTCCTACCCCCTATGTTGCGCGACTTAATCCCACCTTGTCAACAGGCCCGGCGTCACAATTCAGGGCCTTTTAATTTTCCGCCAAGATGCTTATCGTCCCGTTCAGCCTGAGCTTGTCGCTGGTTTGACTAGCGGTGCGGCAAGCCCACCACGAACGGATTTACCCGGGGCGTAAGCCTACAATTATTGCCCCCGCTCACCGCCCCGGCCCCGGAAAGTCCCGGTGGGAACGGCTGGCGGTGGGTTCGTTCTGGCCCTGGTATTTGCTGCCCAATTCCGGGGAGCCGTAGAGCCGTTCCGCCGGGGTGGTCAGCCGCAGAAAGGAAATCTGCCCGATTTTCATTCCGTAGTAAAGGGTGATGGGCAGGCGGGCCAGGTTGCTCAGTTCCAGGGTCAGGTTGCCTTTCCACCCCGGATCCACAAACCCGGCGGTAGAGTGAATGACCAGCCCGATCCGGCCCAGGGAACTTTTGCCCTCCAGCCGGGCTACCAGGTCCTCGGCCAGCTCAATATGCTCCACGGTGCTGCCCAGGACAAACTCCCCCGGATGCAGGATGAAAGGCTGGTTTTCATCCGGGATTTCCACCAGTTCGGTCAGCCGTTCCATGCTTTCCCGCACATCGATATAGGGCTGGCGGGAATTGCTGAACACCCGCACCTTGCCGGCCAGGTGCAAATCCACGCTGGCCGGCTGAATGTCCGCCGCCGCCAACGGGCGGATGACAATGCGCCCGGCATCCAAAGCTTCCCGGATTGACCTATCGCTGAGTACCATCATCACCTTGACCAAAAGCCGGTTTGACCGGGATACCCGGAAAAGTTGTCCGGGTTAAAGGGGATTTTATAATGCCGGGCAAAGGGCGGCAACTTTCCGGGTTTCGCGTTCGGTTATAGGTTGTCAATCCGCTCATCCTGAACTTGTTGCAGGATGACCCGGAACCTGCTGCCGGACGAATACCCTATAACCGAACAGAAACCCGGTACCAACAGCCGGCCTAGCGGATGGCAAAGGTTCCCTGAACCGTTACCTCTACCGACAGCTGGCCGGCGGCGATGGGGGTGCTGCGGCCGGCCGTAGCGTCGGCGGATTCCATCGCCAGGGCGGCTTTGCTCAAATCGGCCCGGGCCGGCGGGGCAAAGCCGGTTTCAGCGATGGAAATCAGTTCCCCCAAGGCCACGCCGCCGAACTCCGCCAGTTGGCCGGCCCGATCCTGCAAGTCGGCGACGGCGGCGGCCCGGGCCTGTTCCCGCAAGGCGGCCGGATCCGCAATAGCAAAGGAAAGGCGGTTGAACCGGGTCAAATCGCCCCCGGCGGCGGTAGCGGCGTCAATGACCGGGCTGAGGGATTCCAGGTCGCGCACCTTAACATTGACGGTGTTGCTGACCAGATAGCCGGTGAGGACTTGCTGCCATTCCTGATAGCAGCCCGCCGCCAGCTCCGGGCCGCCGCCCTCTATGCTAGGAACGGCCGCGGCCGCCGCGCTATCGGTATCCCCGGCCGGGCAGCGGGTAATTTCCCGGCCGGTGTATTGGGGGCGGATGTCAAAGTAGTCGGTGCGGAGGTCCTTTTCGGCAATGCCATTGGCTTGCAGGGCGGCCAGCATAGCGGTCATCGCTTCGGCGGCGGCGGTGCGCGCATCTTTGACCGAGCCGGCAAAGGCTTCCACGCCCAGGCTCAGGTCGGCCAAGTCCGGCGGCGCGCTGGCGCTGCCGCGGCCGGCGGCGGAAATGCCGGCCGGAGCGGCCGGTTGACTGATGTTGGCGGCCATCGCCGCCGGGATGCGGTCCTCCGCCATTTTTTCGGCTGCCGCTGCGGCCGCCGGCATCGTATCCGGCATCGGAGTCGGCGGCGTTTGCGGGGCGGTGCAGGCCAGCAAAAGCAGGGCGGCCAGGCTCAAGGCCGCCAAGGGCAGCAATTTCCGGCCCAACTTGGGTATCCGCATTGTTCAATTCCTCCCGGTTTTGTTTTGACGGGTCAATTCTATGGAAGTTAAGACGGCCGGCCCGCCGCAAAAGTTCCCGGCGGCCGGGAAAAGGATTAAAAAGACCTCCGCCGATGGCGGCGCAGTTTCAAGACTAAAGCCAGCAGCAAGGCCAGGGTCAAGGCGGCGGCTATGCCCTGCAATATCCGCAGGGGGATTTTACTGCCGGCGGCCGGCGGCCCGGTTTCCGGCCCGGCCGGACTTTCTGTTGCTGCAAGGGATGATTCCGGCTTGGCCGGGGATACCCTTTCCGTAGGCGGCGGCATTGCCCGGCCGCCGGAGGCCATAGTGGGCGCGGTGGGGCCGGCCGGCGGCGTTGACGCTGCGGCCGGTGCGGCGGTTGGCGGCGGCGCGGCTGTGGGTGAGGGCGGCAAAGTCGGCGGCGGCGTGGCCGTGGGCGTGGGTACTGGCGTTGCGACCGAGTCTCCTTTATCCCCTTTGGGGCCGCTTGCGCCGTTGGCGTATCCCGAGGGGCCGGCCGGGCCTTGCGCCCCGGTGGAGCCTTGACTTTCTGGCGGCTCTGATGGGACGCCGCCGCCATTGGCATAGCCGGAAGGGGCGGCGGGACTTGGCGGCTCGGACAACCCGGCCGCCACGGCCGCTGTCGCCGCTTGCGGGCTAGCCGTGGCGGCCGGCCCCGCCGGGCCGGGCGGGCCGCTGTCCGCTACACTGGCCGCCATTGGCGTTGGCGTGGCGGCGGATACCGAATCCGCCGCCGCAAATCTTTCCGGCCCCGTCGCCGCCCCGGCCGATTCCCGGATTGCTTCCTCAACTACTTCCACCTCTACCGGAACTTCCCGGATTACTTCCTTTTCGACCACGACCTCCTGTACGGCCGCTGTTGCGGATTCCGGTTCCGACATAGCCGTTGCCGCTTGGGGGGCCGGCGTAGGTTCTAGCGATTGCGGCCGAGGTTGTTCTGCTTGTGGAGCCGACGCGGCGGCCGGGGCGGCCGCCATAGATTCCGATGGGGATGCCGGCTCGGATAGCGTAGCCGGACTGGATGACGCGGCCGGTTGGGGCCGAGCGGCTACCGTTACCCCGTCGCCGGAATTGCTTGGCGGTACGGACAATACGCCGGCATCGGCCAGGGCCAGTAAAGCCAGGGACAGTCCGGCCAAAGCGGCGGCCCCGGCGTAAGCCCACGCCGGCAAAGCGGCCCAGCCGGCAGTTGCCGGGCGGCGGCCGGCCGGCGCGGCCGCCGGCGGAGCGGTCAAGGTAAAAGAACGCGGCGGCGGAATTTCCGGCAGTTCCCGCAGCAAGGAAAGGGTATCCCGCCGGCTTGCCAATTCCTCCCGGCAATGGGCGCAGACCGCTACCGCCCGATCCACCCGCTCCTTTTCCCACCGGGACAGCCGGCCGTCCAGGTACTGGGAGAGGGTGTCGGATTTGATATGTCGGTGTTTGCCAAAGATACCCATAGCCTAATCGTCCTGACGAAACCGGGCGGGCAGAAGTTCCCCGGCGGCCCGCAGATAGTCCCGCAATTCCCGGCGGCCGCGGCTGAGCCGGGACTTGACCGTGCCTAAAGAGCAGTGGAGGGCGGCGGCCGTTTCCTCGTAACTGAAACCCTGGACATCGACCAGCAGCACGGCCAGCCGCCGCTCCGGAGGCAGGGCGGCCAATCCCGCCGCGATAGTCTGGCGCAATTCCCGGCGCTCGGCATATTCCTCCGGGCTTTCCGTCGTGGCCGGCAAATCGGCCGCGGCGAAAGTCGGATGATCCGGATCGGCGCTGCCGGCGGGCCGGGGGTCTAAAGGGACCGTGGGACGGGCGCGGCGGGCGCGCAGGGTATCCCGGCAGGCATTGGCGACAATCCGCATTATCCAAGCCGGCAGGTTGTCGCCGCGGAACTGCTGAAAGGCGCGATAGCCGGACACAAAGCTGTCCTGCACCACATCCTCAGCCAACGCCCCGTCGTTCAGCATCCGCCGGGCCAGGTTATAGGCTGGGGACTGGAAATGCTCAATGATGCAGTTGAAACAGTAGGCCGCGCCGGCCCGGTCTAGCGCCGGCAAAGGGATATGGCCGGCGCAATCCGGATTGCCGGGAGCAAAGGGATTGGCCGACGCCATCAGCCGCCGCTTTCCGGCCGGGCCCGGCGGCGGGAGGGACTAACCATCATTCCGCTCATCCTGAACTTGTTGAAGGACCCGGTCCCGGCGGCGGGAGGGGCTACCATTATTCCGCTCATCCTGAACTTGTTGAAGGACCCGGTCCCGGCGGCGGTACAGGCTAACCCTGAAAGGATACCCGGCCATCCAGCAGGCCCCGGGCCATAACGAACTTGTGAATTTCGGAAGTGCCGCCGCCGATGCGGGCGTGGCGCAGCAGGTGATACCAATGGGGAATGGGCATATCCAGGGTTTCGCCCATCCCGCCAAAGACCTGCATAATTTTGTCGATGCTGCGGCAGCCCCACTCGCCGGCGCAGTATTTAATCATCGAGGCTTCCACCCGCACATCCTCGCCCTGGTCGGCCCGGGCCGCCGTTTCCCGAGTAACCGCCCGCAGGTTCATGATGTCAATATAGACATCGGTCAGCATCCATTGGATGGCCTGGCGGTCGCTGATGGGGCGGCCATAAGTAACCCGCTGCTTGGCCCAGGCAATAGCCATTTCCAGGGCGCGGCTGAGGATACCCAAGGCCATCGAACCCCGCAGCAGGCGGTCGTGATGCACCAGCCACTGCTGGCCCAGGGTAAAACCCCGGCCCACTTCGCCCAGCACCTGGGTTTGCGGCACCCGCACTGCATCCAGATGCACCATATACTGCTGGGCGCGGGTAGGCACAATCCAGACCCGGATGGGTTCAAAGCTGAGGCCGGGGGTAGGATTGTCGATGATGAACATAGTGATGCCGCCGCGCTGCCGCTTTTCCGGGTCGGTAACGGCCTGCACCAGCAGAAAGTCGGCGGTGGCGGCCCCGGAAATGAACATCTTGGTGCCGCTGATGACCCAATCATCCCCATCCCGGACGGCCCGGGTCTGCATCATTCCGCCGGGGTCGGAACCGGCTTGCGGCTCGGTCTGGCCGAAAGCGTAGTTGAGGTTGCCCTGGATGGAGGGGTAAAGGTATTTCTGTTCCTGCTCCGGAGTGCAGGAGCCAATCATCATCATTGGCACCGGAGAAGTGGGCAACTGGACGATGCTTTTGTGGATTTCCTCGTCCAGCACCACATGGCCCAGAGCGCCCATCCCACCGCCGCCATATTCCTCCGGGACAAAGGAGGTGAAAATGCCGGTCTCCTTGGAAACCTGGTTCAGCCGCCCCCACTTTTCCGGAGACAGGGTGCCGACCACGCCCATAACCGTCTCGGCGATCCCCTTGGGGCCGCCGTCATCCACTCCCTCCTGAGGGGGATTAGCCAGATACTCGGCTTCCAAGGGGATGCATTCATCCCGCACAATCTGGCGGATCATATTTTTCAGGCCGTCGATTTCCGGGGAAAGCCCTGGCTGCATCAAACTACTCCCAAGCAAGGTTAGCCGGATAAATCCGGGGCGGCGCAAAGGTACAGGTTAAGCCGCCGCCGGCGCTATTCGGTTGCCGGGTATCATCCGCTCATCCTGAACTTGTTGAAGGATGAATGCCCGGTAAATAGAACGGATCCCCGCCGGCTAATGAAGGGGACAGACATAGGTAAAGGCGGTGTAAAGGGCATTTTCCGACCCCTCAGCCGCCGCACCATCCGCCGCTTGGACTTGGGCCAAGGCCGGCCCGTTGCCGCCATTGGGCAAAGCCATATTGCCGCCCTGGGCCACTACGCCCAGGCCGGTGGCAATGATGGACATAACCAGCAGCAGAATTACAGCGAGGCCAACGATTTTCCCTTTCATTGCCCCCCTCCCAAACCGGCGGCAAGGATACCGATGATTGTCCTTCGATGACAAATCTATTTTATACCGTGCCGCCGGAAAATGCTATCCCCGGTTATGGGGTTAAACCGGGCTTTCGTGGTAGAATAGGGCGATTCAACCCGCCGCCGTCAATCCGGCGGCCGTTGAGTAATACAGTCAGCAGGAAAGGGATTTTGACCGCGCAATTTCGCAACATTCCCAGCGTAGAGCGGGTAATGGCGGCCGATCCAGTGGCCGCCTTGACCGCGGCCCACAGCCGGGAGTGGGTGGTTGACCTGGTACGGCGGGAATTGGCCGCCGCCCGGCAGCGGGCGCGGCAGGGCCAGGTTGCGCCGTCGGTAGCGGAAATCGCGGCGGCGGTTTGCCGGGCGGCGGCGGAATTGACCCGGCCGGCCCCCCGGCCGGTCATCAATGCCACCGGGGTCATCCTGCACACCAACCTGGGCCGGGCGCCGCTGAGTCTGGCGGCCACGGCGGCGGCCGCCCAAGCGGCTCAAGGCTATTCCAACCTCGAGTTGGATTTGGAAAATGGGCGGCGGGGTTCCCGGCAGGCCCATCTGCAAACCCTGCTGCAAGAATTGACCGGGGCTGATGCCGGCCTGGTGGTCAACAACAATGCCGCGGCGGTGCTGCTCGGCTTGTCGGCCCTGGCCGCCGGCAAAGCGGTAATCGTATCCCGGGGCGAGGCCGTGGAAATCGGCGGAGGATTCCGCATCCCGGATGTGCTGGCCCAAAGCGGGGCGCAACTGGTAGATGTAGGCACCACTAACCGCACCTATGCCCGGGATTACGCCAATGCCATCACCGCAAACACCGCCGCCCTGCTCAAAGCCCACGCCAGCAACTTCCGGGTAGAGGGTTTTACCGCCGCCGTAGAGCCGGCGGAATTGGCGGCTTTGGGCGCGGAACATAATATCCCGGTACTGCACGACATCGGCAGCGGCTGCTTGCTGCCTACGGAACGCTACGGCCTGGCCCACGAACCCACGCCGCAGGAAAGCGTGGCCGCCGGAGTCGGATTGACCTTTTTCTCCGGGGATAAACTGCTGGGCGGGCCGCAGGCCGGCATCGTAGTCGGTACTAAAGAACTGATTGGGCGGTTGGAGCGGCATCCTTTGGCCCGGGCTGTCCGCATCGACAAGCAAAGCCTGGCCGCCTTGATTGCCACTTTAACCCACTACCGGCGGCGGGAGGCGGAACGGGAAATCCCCATCTGGCGGATGTTGGGGATGCCGCTGACCATGATTGAGGATCGGGCCCGGGCCTGGCGGGCTGCCTTAAACCCGCCGGAATCAGCGCCGGCAAAAATAGAAACGGCCCGGTCGGCTATTGGCGGCGGCAGTTTGCCCGGAGAAACTTTGCCGACCAAGGTTTTGTCCCTGCCCGGCGCATCCTGGCCCGGCGGCGCGGCCGGAGTAATGGAACGGCTGCGCCGCGGCAATCCCCCGGTAATCGCCCGCATTGAGGACGACCGGGTATTGCTGGATCCCCGGACGGTACTGCCCGAGGAGGAAACCGCTCTGCTGAAATGCCTGCAAGCGGCCTTGTCCCTCGGTAATTCCGGTTAGCCTGGGCAGCGGAAATGACCGACTTTCTGATAATCCCGGATGCCGGGCAAGGGGCGTGGTTCTGGAGCCGGGTCTGGGGCTATATGACGGCTCCGGTGGAACATCCGCCCCGCCTCTATCAGGCGCGGAGTTCCCGTCAAGCCTTGGCCCTGAACCTGCCCGGCCATGGCCCCGACGCCGTGGGCGATACTGGGGAGATGCGGCTGGATGAATGCGTCCAAGCCATCCTTCAGGCGGCGGCGCGGCGGAATATGGCGGCTCCGGTGCTGGTGGGCCACGGCTGGGGCGGGCTGTTGACCCTACTGGCGGCTCCCCTGCTAACGCCGCCGCCGCAAAGGATTGCGCTGGTGGCCGGAATGATCCCGGAGAATGGCCGCGCTCCTCTATCTCTGTATCCCCCGAAAATCCGGCGGCGGCTTTCCCGGAACTTGAACCTGAGCAAACTCTTGGGCCGGGATCCCAGGCTGCCGCCCCGCCTGATTGCCCGCTATATGTGCAACGGGATGGCGGCGGGGGAAATCGCCGCTGCCTTGGGCTTTTTCGGCCCCTTGCCGACCCGGGCCTTGGAACGCAAAGTGACTTTGCCCCGCTTGGAAATGCCTTGCCCGGTCAGCTATATCGTCTTGGAACAGGATTTGCTGCTGCCCCGGGAGACGCAGCTGCGGATGGCCCGGCGGATTCCCGGGGTTGAGTTGATCCCCCTCGATTCCTGCCACCAGGCGCCGCTGCACCGGCCCCGGGAATTGGCGGATCTGCTGCTGGGATTGGCCTGATATGCCTTACCTGGCCGACCTGCATCTCCATTCGGCTTATGCCTACGCCACCAGTAGCGCGTTGACTTTGCCCAACCTGGCCTCCTGGGCGCAGTGCAAAGGCATTGACCTGCTGGCTACCGCCGACTTTACCCATCCGATCTGGTTTCGCGAGTTGCGGGATAATTTGACCGCCGCGGCTGCCGCCGGCTTGTATCGCTATGGCGGCGTTCATTTCGTTTTGGGGACGGAAGTCAGCTGCGTTTACCGGCAGGAGGGTCAAGGGCGGCGGATTCATCTGCTCCTCTTTGCGCCGGATCTGGCTACGGCGGCCCGGCTTAACCAGGCTTTGGCGGCCTATGGCAATCTGGAATCCGACGGGCGGCCTACCCTGTCCCTGTCGGCGCGGGATTTGACCGCCCTGGCTCTGGAAACCCACCCGGATTGCATCGTAATGCCGGCCCACGCCTGGACGCCCTGGTATGGGGTCTATGGCTCCAAATCCGGATTTGATACTCTGGCCGCCGCCTTTGGCGATTTGTACCCCCACATCCCTGCCATCGAAACCGGCTTGTCCAGCGACCCGGCAATGAACTGGGCCATCCCGGAATTGCGGGATAAAACCATCGTTTCCTTTTCCGATGCCCATTCCTTGCCGCGGCTGGGGCGGGAAGTAACGGCTTTTGAGGGGGAAATGAGCTACCCTGGCTTGGCCGCCGCTTTGCGGAATAACCAAGTGGCTTACACCGTGGAGTTTTACCCGGAGGAGGGCAAGTACCACTATGACGGCCACCGCAAATGCGGCGTGGCGCAACATCCCGAAACCACGCTCGGGGTAGGCGCGGATTGCCCGGTGTGCGGCCGGCCCTTGACCCTGGGCGTCCTGCATCGGACGCTGCGCTTGGCCGGGGCCGGCGGTTTAAGGGCCGGAATCCGCCAGTCCGATGGGTTTATAACCTCTCCCGAGGGCCGGCCGCCCTTTGCCCGGCTGATACCCCTGGCGGAAATTATCGCCGCCGTGCTGGGGCAGGGCGTCAATACCAAGGGCGTACAGGATAAGTACCGGCAGGCAATCGCCGAATTGGGCAGTGAGTTGGCGGTTCTGCTGTATGCCGGCAGAGCCGATTTGACGGCGGCGGCCGGGCCGGAACTGGCGGCGGCCGTGCTGCAAGCCCGGGCCGGCGACCTCTATGTGGAACCGGGCTATGATGGGGTGTACGGCAAAGTGTCGCTGCCGGCCGCCGGCCCGGCGCAGGCGGCTTTTGACCTGGTTTGACCCTGAGGGCGGCGGCCCGGGCCCGAGCGCCGATATGTTACAATTCCCGCCGGGTTGGCCCTTAAATCGGTTAAACCGGCATTCCGGATCCGTTGCAAAGGTCGTTTATGGAAGTGTCGCTCCGGCGGATGCGCGCCGAGGACATTGAGCAGGTTATCGCCATTGAGCGGGAAGCCTTTCTGCCCCTGCGGTTGGGAACTTCCTTTAAGCGGGAGTTGAGCAACCGCTATGCCTGCTATCTGGTGGCCGTGCAGCCACCGGAGGAGGAAACGGCGGCGGCGGAAATAGCCGATATCGAAACCGATGCCCTGGCGGCGGCGGAAAGGAACGGGGCGGCCGATGCTAACCTGTGGGGTCGGATGGTGCGCGGCGTCAAGGAAATGGTGCGCCGGGAGCCGCCGGACGCTGCGCCGCCCGGAGACATTGCCGGCTATGTAGGCATCTGGTTTCAGGGCAACGAAGCCCACATCACCGAAATCGCGGTGCAGGAACGCCTGCGCGGCAACGGCATCGGCGAGCTGCTGCTGATTGGCTCGGTGCGGGCGGCCTTGGAAAACGGCTCCGCCTTGCTGACCTTGGAAGCCCGGGTATCCAACTTTATCGCCCAGCGGCTCTACGAAAAGTACGGATTCCACCAGGCCGGCCTCCGCAAAGCCTACTACTCGGACAATCGGGAGGACGCGGTAATAATGACCACCCGCCCCATCCACAGCAACGAATACCGGGAACTGTTCCACCAGCTGCAAGGGAAGTTTCTGGAACGGTGGGGGGAGATTCGGATTGAGGGGTAGGGGAGGGATTGCTGAAAAGGATGACGCTGCGGCCGATACAGTCGCTCCAAATTCTGCTAAAATCCGGTTACTTAACCTTAAAGAGGTAAGGTATGGTGGCTAATGCGGATGACCGGCAGAACTTTCCCGACCGCGCCCTTTACACCCTCGACAACCTGGCCGCCCTGCGGGGGATGAACAGCGAAACGGTGGATTTGATTGCCACCGATCCGCCCTTTAACACTTCCCGCAATCGGGCCGGCACCGCCGGCTTTTATGTGGACAAGTGGAAGTGGGGCGATACCGGCATCTTGCCCGACCAGTGGAAGTGGAACGAAGTTCATCCCATCTGGCTGGAACAGGTGCGGGATGAAAACCGGGCTTTGCACGAAGTCATTGAGGCCGCCGGCCAGTGTCACGGCGAGGACATCGCCGCCTTTCTCTGTTTCCTGTCGGTGCGCCTGCTGGAAATGCACCGCATCCTGAAACCTACTGGATCCCTGTACCTGCACTGCGACCACGCCGCCAATGGCTACCTGCGTATGGCGTTAGACGCCATCTTTGGGGCCAGGAATTTCCGCAACGAAATTTCTTGGCGTACTACCCCCAAAGCCCTCAGTGCCAAGCAGTTTCCCCGCACCCACGACACCATCTTTTTCTACAACAAGGGCCGGAGTTACACTTGGAATCCCCAATACCAACCCCATACCGAGGAATACGCCAAGTCGTTTAATCATAACGACGAGTTCGGCGCTTTTACTCCGGCGGATTTGTCCGGGGGCAAGGCCGGCGGCCGGGAATCCTATCTGCCGTTCCATGGACAGCCGCCGCCGCCAGGCCGGGCTTGGGCGCCGCCGACCCGCGATCGATTCCCGGCGGCGGCGATGGCCCGGATTCCGGCCAACTACGAGGAATTGAATCAACTGGAGAAATGCCAAGCCCTGGATCAAGCCGGCCTGATTTACTGGTCGTCCACCGGAAAGCCCTATTACAAAAAATACCTTTCCACGCTGAAAGGCACGCTCCTGGAGGACATCATCACCGATATAAGCCCGCCCGGCTCTGGCGAAAGGACGGGCAGCCCGGATCAGAAACCGATTGTCCTTTACGAGCGCATTATCAAGGCGTCCAGCAATCCCGGCGACTTGGTATTAGACCCCTTTTGCGGTTGCGCCACGACCCTGATCGCGGCCCACAACCTGGGCCGCCGTTGGGTCGGCATTGACCGCCGGGCCGACGCCGCCTTTCATATCGCCAACCGACTGCTGAGCCTGGGCATCAATGTCGACGCGTTTCAGGCGCAGCAGCAATCCCTGTTGCGGGAATTGCAGGCCCATTGTCAAATCCTGGACACGCCGCCCATTCGCACCGATGATGGGGATACCGCCCCCCATTTGGCCGCCGTCTATCCCGCCCGCCGCAAGCCGGCCAGTATGACCCGGCAGCAGATGATGGATATTCTTGTGGAGCAATGGGGCGTGGTCTGCTGGGGCTGCGGTTTTGAGCCGCCGGATTCGGAACATTTTGAGCTGGATCATATTGACCCGGCCTCGCAAGGCGGCAGCAATGAACTGGATAATCGCTGCCCTTTGTGCGGCCCCTGCAACAAGCGGAAATCCAACCGCCTGACCCTGGTCGCCCTGCGCCAACTCAACCGGCGGCTGGGCAAATGGTACGGCAAACCGCCCATAGACCGGCGGATTGACATCCGCTTGGCCCGGGAATGGGCGGCCCAATATCTGGCCGTCCGGGCGTAGCAAGGCAACTTGGCGGTAATGGCCGATTAAGCCGGGCGGCGGAAAGTCCGTCAGGAAACATAAAATGGTATCTGGCGGAATAGAGGTTGACCAACCCCCATCCCCTTGTTAAAATAGGCCAGCCTTAGGGGTAACTCTGAGGGATGCCCAATATGTCCGGAGCCAGCCAAACGGATATGTTCGGCGAACCGGAAAGGGCGGAAATCGTTTCCGGCCCCGACCATATCGGCCTGGTAAGCGTGTCCTATGGGCCGACCAGCCAGTTGCTGACCAAGCCCACCGGGTTTATGGACGCCTATAACTTTACCCTGAACCCGTACAGCGGCTGCTCCTTTGGCTGCAACTATTGCTACGCCGCCTTTTTCAGCCGGGGCGTCGAGCAACGGGACAGCTGGGGGCAGTGGGTAAGCGTTAAGGATAACGCTTTGACGGCGTTGCAGAAGGTTCGTTCCGGCAAACTGGACGGCCAGCTCATCTATATGAGCAGCGTCACCGATCCCTATCAGCCCATTGAGCGGGAACTGGAACTGACCCACCGCCTGCTGGCAATAATGGCGGAACGGCATAAACCCAAGTTGGTGGTGCAGACCCGCAGTCCCTTGGTAACGCGGGATTGCGACCTTTTTCGGCAGATCGAAGCCAACGGCGGCCGCGTCCAGGTCAATATGACCGTTACCACCGACGACGAGGACATCCGGCGCACTTTCGAGCCATCCTGTCCCGGCAACCCGGCGCGCTTGCGGGCCATTGGCGAAGTGCAGGCGGCCGGCATTGCCACCTGCATCACGATGACGCCCTTGCTGCTGGTCAATGACAACCGGGATTTCGCGGACGAATTGATTGGCACCGGGGTCAAAAAGTTTATCGCCCAGCCCTTTCACTTTAAGAAAGGGAAGTTCACGGCCAATACCCGGGATAAAGCCTTGGATCTGATGGCGGAAAAGTTGGGCTGTAGCCGGGACAACTTCCCGATTGAGTACCTGGAACGCTACGAGGAGTTTTTTCAGGTACTCAGCAATAAGCTGGCAGACAAGGGCTTGCCGCCCTTGGGTCGCGGCAAGGATGGCTTTGCGCCGCCTTTTCAGGATGACGAGGACAAGGATGGCTCTGCGCCGCCGGCTAGGGATGACGAGTATGATTATGTGCCGGCTTGTTAGGTATCCTGCCTTTTGCCGCCCATATCCTGAACTTAGCCGGATTAAGGTTGACCAACCCCCATCCCCTTGTTAAAATAGGCCAGCCTTAGGGTAGCCGGGGCGGAGGGCAGCCGGGATGATTGTCATTGGCCTGACCGGAGGAATTGGCAGCGGCAAAAGCGAGGTTTCCCGCCGGTTGCGGGAATTGGGCGCCGCTGTGATTAACGCCGACCAGGTGGGACATCAAGCCTACGCGCCGCACTCGGAAACCTGGCAGGAAATTGTCCGCGCTTTCGGCGATCAGGTGCTTCAGGAAAACGGGGAAATCGACCGTCGCCAACTGGGCGGCATCGTCTTTGCCGATCCGGCCCAACGGGCCCGCCTGAACGCCATTATGCATCCCCGAATGGCCCGGATGGTGTCCGACCAACTGGACGAACTGCGGGCCAAGGGCTGCCCGGCGGCGGTCGTGGAAGCCGCCGTGCTGTTCGAGGCCGGCTGGGATGCCTTGGTGGATGAAGTCTGGACGGTGGATGCCCCGGAGGAGGAAGTCGTCGCCCGGTTGCAGGCCCGCAACGGGCTGGAACCGGCGGAAATCCGCCAGCGCATCGCCGCCCAAATGCCGGCGGCGGAACGGGCCGCCCGCGCCGCGGCGGTTATCCGCAATGCCGGCTCCCGGGAAACCCTGGCCGCCGCGGTTAAAGAACTGTGGGCCAGCCGAGTTAAAGGAAGGATTGAAGGAACATAATGGTAGCTGCTCGCGACACCGCTGAACCCGAATACAAAGAGTACGCCATCGAGGAGTTTCTGGTCCGCAGCGAGCCGTATTACCGGCCCGTCGGCGACGAACTGGAACTCTTTTCCGCCGCCTACAATCAGCACATTCCGGTGCTGCTGAAAGGCCCGACCGGCTGCGGCAAGACCCGCTTTGTGGAGTATATGGCCTGGAAACTGGGCCGCCCCATGACGGTGGTGCGGCCGCAAGGCGGCAGCCGGCCGGCTCAGGAACTGCGGGAGGGCGAAGTCCGCGTTCCCCTGGTTACGATCGCCTGCCACGAGGATTTGACCGCCAGCGACCTGGTCGGCCGCTATCTGCTGGATTCCGAAGGCACCCGCTGGATTGACGGGCCGATGACCCGGGCGGTCAAAGCCGGGGCCATCCTCTATCTGGACGAAGTGGTGGAAGCGCGCAAGGATACCACCGTGCTGATTCACCCCTTGACCGACCACCGGCGCATCCTGCCGGTGGAAAAGACCGGGCAGATTATCGAGGCCGATGATCGTTTCCTGCTGTGCATTTCCTACAATCCCCACTACCAGAGCGCGCTGAAAGACCTGAAGCACAGCACCCGCCAGCGCTTTATTTCCGTGGAGTTTGACTATCCCCCGGCGGATATTGAGGCGGAAATTGTGCAACGGGAAAGCGGCTGCACGGCGGAACAGGCGGCGGCCTTGTCCAAGCTGGGCGAAAAGGTCCGCAATCTGCGGGATCACGGCTTGCAGGAAGGGGCCAGCACCCGCCTGCTGATTTACGCCGGCCGCCTGATGACCGAGGGCATTCCGGCCCGCCGGGCCTGCCAGGTGGCTATCGTCTGGACTCTGACCGACGAGCCGGAGTTGCAGCGCAGCGTCGAGGAAGTGGTATCCTCCATCTTTGAGTAGAGGGGCGGACCGCAGTGACTACTCCGGAGCGCATTAAGGCGCGGCTGGCCGGCCGGACGAAATGGAGCGTTGCCGAGGACGACAGCCTGATGCCGGCCGCCGTGCTGCTCCTGCTGTATAACAAGGAGGGCACGGACTGCATCCTGCTCAACAAGCGCTCGGAGCAGGTGGAACATCACAAGGGGGAAATTTCTTTCCCCGGCGGCGCTCGGGATCCGGAGGATCGGGATTTTCGGGATACGGCCCTGCGGGAAGCTCAGGAGGAAATGGGCATAAACCCCAAGGATGTAACCATCCTGGGGGAATTGGACGATGTAGTTACCCGCAGTCGGTTCGGGGTTCGGGTCTTTATCGGCGCTATTCCCTATCCCTACCCGTTCCGGCCCAGCGATTTGGAAATTGCCGAAGTGTTGGAAGTGCCGCTGTCCAGCCTGTACGACCCGGCCAATATCCGCTGGGAAACCCGGCGGACGCCGGCGGGGGAACTGGCTACCGTCTATTCTTACGCCTACCAGGAACATCTGATTTTCGGGGCCACGGCGAAAATCCTCCAGCAATTCCTCGAACTTATGGACGACGGTCGCAAGTAAGGAGGGGTCATCACCTTGAGCAACGCTCCCTTTGACCAGGTAGAAGCGGAACTGGCTAAACTGCCGCCGGCCCTGCTGGACACTTACCGGGAAGCCGCCGACCCGATGGCCGCGGCCTTTTCCGCCGAGGAACTGACCCTGTGGGCCAAGGAAGGGGTCGCCATCGCCGCCCAAACCGTCCGCTCTTGGGAAGCGGCGGTGGAATACTATCGGGCCGGGCCGCCGGTAGCCCGTTCCCTGGCCTTTCCCTCCTTTATGCAGTGGGCGCGCTGCGGGACTTACCTGTCCCAGGATTCCCCGGCCTTGGCCGTCTCTTTTTTCAAGGCCAGCCCGTCCATCGTTTCCAACCTGCGGCCGCAGTATATTCCCCGCTGGGCCGGCCTGGGCCGCAGCCTTTACAAAGGCACCTGGAAATCCAGCACCCTGTCGGCCCGCTTTTTCGAGGTCAGCCCCGACCTGATCCGCAGCCTGCCTTTCTGGGATGTGGAAGTTTTCGCCTCGCTGATCGAGGCCCTTTCCTACAAATCCTATGATGTGGCCCTGGAGTGTCTGACCTTGGGCCGGGATGTGCTGCCGGGAATGGGGCGGGAACGGGAAGCCTTTTTGTCGATGGCCCGGGCCCTGTCCGATGGCAACTGGCGGGAAGTCAAAAGCTGCCTGAGTATGGCCCCCAAAGCCTTGCAGCAGATTGAGGAGAGCCAGACCAGCCGTTTTCTCAAGCTGGGGGAACGGCTGACCAAAGTGGGCCTGCGCGACACGGCCCGGTTTCTGTCTGATGGCAGCCAGGCTTTGGGGCAGGTTCCCCAGGGTTCCCAAGGCCATATCCTGGACTTGTGCGAGGGTTTGCTGGCCGTATCCCCGGAAGCGGCCCCGGCTTTCCTGAAAAGCATGGACGGCGTGCTGCGCCGCGTCACCCTTCCGCAGCTGGATACCTGGTTTCAGCAGGGCGTCCGCCTGTTGCAGGAAAACCCGGAAAGCGGCATCGCCTTTTTCAAGGTGGAATCCAACACTTCCGAGGCTTTGCTGGAAACCCTGTCCTCCAGCCTGGAACTGGATCGGGTCAAGGGGGTAGTGCGGCTCTACTGCCGGGCCTTGTCCGGCTCCCCCATTGATGTGCTGAACACCCAAGAACTAGTGCGGAAAAACATCGGCTGGGTGGACGAGGATTCCGCCTCCACCGATGGCACCAAGGTTTTCCTGCCGCCGGTAGTGGATCACTATCCGGACAAGAGCGAAAACTTTTCCTGGTTCAAGGTGGTCGCCACCCATCAGGTAGCCCACCTGGAGTTTGGCAGTTTCGGCTTTGACTTCGGCCGCCCGGCGTCCCGGTTTGCCGAGGAACGCCGCTTTGCCATGGAGCGGGAACGGGCCGCAGCCCTGATCAGCGACGATGTGCTGGTGGGAGAGGAAGCCGACGGCCAGACCCGGGCCTTTACCGACATCGGCCGCTTTCTCAACCTCTTTGACGACCGCAAACTGGCCTTTGACCTGTTCACGGTGCTGGAGGATTGCCGGCTGGACTACCGCATCAAAGTGGAATATCCGGGCATCCGCCGGGCCGCCGCCGGAGTGCAGGCCGAAACCCTGGCCCGCCGGCCGCAGGTCGAAGACCTGCCCTTGCAGGAAGCCCTGGTCGAACTGCTGATTAAGATGAGCCTGGAGCAGTTCAATGCCCTGCCCATCCCGATAGAGTATCAGGAGGAGGCCACGATGCTGGCCCGGATCCTGTACCAACTGCGGGATGCCCAAGCTCAGGTAGAGGATACCGCCGAGGCTACCCTGCGCGCCTACGAAATCATCTCCCGGCTGGAAAACGAAACCCAGCCGGAGGATGAGTGGGCCCCGGAGGATATGGACAATCCCGGAGACTTTTCCGAGGAGGAGTTTCAGTCCCTGCTGGACAAGCTGCAAGCGTCCCAAGACGCTGCCGGCCAGGGCGGGGAAAGCGAACCCTACGAATCCCCGGAGCCGGTGGATTACCGGGGCGATTTCAAGCCGGAAATGGTGCAGCTGCTGACCAAGCTCCAGATGGACCAGAATCAGCAGGGCGAGGGCGAACCCCTGTCCCAGGAAATGCTGGAACAGCTGCTCCAGGACAGCGCCGAGTTGGAACTGGACGCCGAGCAGGGCGACATCAACAACAGCATGAGTACCTTTGCCCAGAACATTATGAAGGAGGCCGGGGTGCCGCCGCCCAATTCCCAGCCGGGCCAGGGCTATGGGCCGCTGCTCCACGATGATGACCAGGGCGGGGAACTGGAAGCCCGGGAGCCGCGGGCCTATGTCTATGACGAGTGGGACTTCCGGGCCAACGATTACAAGCCGCGCTGGTGCGTGGTCAAGGAAAAGACCCTGGACGAGGGCGATCCGGTCTTTTACAACGACGCCCTGAAAAACTATTCCCCCCTGCTGAACCACATCAAACGGCAGTTCGAGCTGATTATGCCGGAAACCTTCCGCAAGATTTACCGGATGGTGGACGGCGAGGACATCGACCTGAACGCCGCCCTCGAAGCCGCCGCCGACATCCGGATGAAAGTGCCGCCGGACGAGAAAATCTACTGGCGGCGCAACAAGATCGAGCGGGATGTGGCCGTGGTGTTCCTGCTGGATATGAGCGCCTCCACCGCCGAGGCCATCGACGAGGGCCGCCATACCATCGACGACCGGGATGCTCCGGATGACCCGGTAGAGTATATGGTCTGGCTGCGCCGCCGCCGGGAGGGGCTGGTGCGCCGCCATTACAAGCGGATTATCGACCTGGAAAAGGAAAGCACCGCCCTGCTGATCCAGGCCCTGGAATCCATCGGGGATACCTATGGCATCTACGGCTTTTCCGGCTACGGCCGGGAAAATGTGGAGTTCTATGTCATCAAGGATATCGAGGAAACTTTCAGCGAGCGGATTAAGCGGCGCATCGACAAGATAACGCCGCTTCACGCCACCCGGATGGGCAGTGCCATCCGCCACGCCATCACCAAGCTGGAAAATCAGGACTCGCCCACCAAGATAATGTTCCTGATTAGCGACGGCCGGCCGCAGGATCGCGGCTACAGCCGGGAGGGCGTGGAAAAGGAGTATGCCGTCCACGACACCCACATGGCCCTGCTGGAGGCCAAGCGCAAGGATATTACCCCCTTCTGCCTGACGGTGGACAAGGCGGGCCACGATTACCTGAAAGAGATGTGCGGCGATATGGGCTACGAAGTGCTCAGCGAAATCTGGGCCTTGCCGGAACGCCTGCCCATGCTCTACCGCCAGCTTACCGCCTAGCAGTGTGGGCCATCCGGGATTTACATAAAAATTGGGGCCGGCTTGCCGCCGGCCCCGATTCCGTTGGCGGGACTTTTTATTTGCCACGCCTTGCGCTGAGCCGGAGCAAGCCCTAGCCGCTATTGCCGCCGGCCGGGACTTTTCGCTAATCGGCGCGGTCGGCAAAGGCCGCTTACTTGCCGGCTTTCTCCAGATATTCCCGGGCCCACGCCACCGCCAGTTGCAGCGGAATACGCTGGTCGATGGTCGGGCTGCCGTACCAGTAGCCGTCCCTCTTATTAGCCGTCCGCAACCCGTCCAGGGTCAACTTGTTGCTTTTCCGCCCGTTGCAGGGCCGGCAAAGAATGGCCCGGTTGTCCAGCTCGTTATGCCCGCCGGCCGCCTTGGGCCAGTTATGATCCAGGTCAAAGTGCCGGTCATCCCCATTAGGCGGCTCAAAACCGCAACCCCAGCATACTGCCGACCATTGCCTTATCAGGATGGCTTTCATTTCCTCCTTGCTGAACCGGGGCCGCTGCGCCGGCCGGCCCTCGATTTGCGCCAGATAGGCCGAGGCCGTCACGCCGTCATCGGTCCGCGTCGGCGGCCGGGTGATCAGCCGCACATCCTCCGGCCGCCAGATTTGCTTTTCCGCATTAAGGCGGTCGAGAACCATCTGGTACGCCCCCGGCCAGATGTCCATCCCAATCCACTGCCGGCCCAGCCGTTCCGCCGCCACCGGGGTGGTGGCGCAACCGCAATGGGGATCCAGCACCCAATCGCCGCGATTGCTGGCGGCCCGGATTATCCGCTCGTAAAGAGCCAAGGGCTTTTGCGTGGGATAGCCCAGCCGCTCGATTTTCGGGGCGTGCATCATATCCGGGATCGTATCCCAAACATCCCCTACCAATGCCGGCTCCAGAACGAAATCCCCCTCCCGTTTCAGGAAATACTTTATGCGGATATTTCCATTGCGGGTTTCGTGGATCCGCCCTTCGGCGCGCAGCTGCGCTACACTCTGGTCGGTGTAATTGCCGCGCGGCGCCGTCTTGTAAGGGCGGCCATCGCTGCCGATGCGGATATGACGGGGCAAAGCCTTTACCGGATGCTTAACCGGCAAATAATCCGGGCTGTAGGTATGGCGATGCTCATCCTTGCTGTAGGCCAGAATGGAATCGTGATTGCGCGGAAACTGCCGGCCCACCGCCTTTCCCCCGCGCCCTCCATAGTTCCACACGATTTCATTCCTGAAATTTTCCCGCCCAAAGATGCCGTCCAGCAGCGCCTTGGCGTAGGCGTGGGCCGTATGGTCAATGTGCAGATACAGGCTGCCGGTCGGTTTCAATATCCGCCGACATTCCAGCAAGCGCACTCCCAGCCAGCACAGGAAAGCGGCCATATCCCGTTGCCCGCTTTCCTTGACCCCATTGATAAACCGCCAGACCTCCGGCCAGTCATCCTCCAGACTGTCCACCCATTCCTGCTGGACATCTTGCTCCCAGCGCCAGCGGTCGGGAAAGCTGGCCCCGGCCGCCAGGCTGTCCGGCGTAGCATGAAAATCCTTGCTCTTGTTAAAGGGCGGATCCGTGGCAATCAAATCCACGCTTTCGCTGTTCAGGCCGCGCAGGAACTCCAGGTTGTCCCCGTGGAACAGGGTGCGGTTCTCAAAGTTGGGTATCCCCATAGCTGCGCCCCTCTTTTCTCTGCAATGTTTCCGGGCCGCCCGCCGGGAGGATTTGCCGACCTGGTATCGGGCAAATCAATTCCCCCCTCCCATCCTGCGACCAGTTCAGGATGAGCGGATTCTGCGGCCGGCACTACTGCTATTCCCCGCCCTCCGCCACCACCAGCTTCCGCAGTTCGGTCAGGGCGGTGTTGGCGGCGCGGCGTTTGATGACGATGCGGCGCGGCGGCGTGCGGAAAGCCAATTCCCGATTGCCCTCGACCCCGGCAATGGCGGCATAGACCTGGCCCGGCTGCTGTCCCTCTTTGCTTTCCGGGCCGATTACCCCGGCAATGCCTATCCCGTAATCCGCGCCCAGCCAATCCCTAGCCGAATAAGCCATTTCCAACGCCGTCCGCGGGCTGACTTCCCCATGCTGGCGCAGAGTCTCAATGGGGACGCCGTTGGCAATCAGCAATTCCCGAGAGGCCGCCACAATGCCGCCCCGGTAGAAACCGCCGCTGCCCGGCGTGTCGGTAATGCTGTTCGCCAGAAAACCGCCGGTGCAGGATTCCATCGTCGCCAGGGTCAAGCCCCGGGCGGCCAAAGCCTGCCCGGCCGCCTGCTCCGGGGTTTCCTCGTCATAACCCCAGATGTAAGCCCCCAGGCGTTCCGTTATGCCCTGCTCCACCGGGGTAATCAGCTGGCGGGCGGCCGCTTCATCCCCGGCCCGGGCGATAATCCGCAGGTGAATGCCGTCGGCTTTGGAATAGATGCCCAGGTAAGGGTTTTCCTGGCCGAAGTATTCGGCTATGGCCTCGTCAATGGCGGCCTCGGACATTCCCAGGGTTTTAATGTTGCGGGTGATGGTCACTTCATCATCCACTAGTTCCCGCAACGGGGGGGCTACTTCCTCGTTCCAGATCGGCTGCATTTCCCCCGGCGGGCCCGGCATCGCCACAATAATCCGGCCGTTATTTTCCACCCACCAGCCCGGGGCGGTGCCATTGCGATTGCGGACAAAGCGGGCCGAGGGGATAAGATGGGCTTGCTTGATGTTATGGGCCGGCATAGCCATATTCCGCCCGGCAAAGTAGCGTTCCAATTCCGCTACCACTTCCGGCTGCACGGCGGGCCTTTCCCCCAGGGCGGCGGCAATGGCTTCCCGGGTCAAATCATCCTGGGTCGGGCCGAGGCCGCCGGTGGTAAAGATGACCTCGGAACGCTGCAAACCGCGCTGAAAAGCCTCGGTCAGCATTGCCAGGTCATCGCCGATAATGGATACCCATTGCAGGCGGATACCCAGGGCCGGCAGTTGGGCGGCAATCCACGCCGCGTTGGTGTCGGTCAGCTCTCCCATCAGCAGCTCGGTGCCAATGGAAAGGATTTCGGCTTTCAAGGGTATCCCTCCTCGGGTTCGGTTGCTTGGTATCCCCCCGCTCATCCTGAACTTGTTGAAGGATGACCCGGAACTGATTGCCGGGTATCCTCCCGCTCATCCTGAACTTGTTGAAGGATGACCCGGAACTTGTCGCCGGGTATCCCCCCGCTCATCCTGAACTTGTTGAAGGATGGCCCGGAACTCGTTGCCGGGTATCCCTCCGCTCATCCTGAACTTGTTGAAGGATGAATGCCCGGCAATAGAGCGGAATCGCCGTTAAGAACCGGCCGCCGCTTCCACCGCCGGCACCAATTCCCCGGCCGGTGGATCCGTGGCTAATCGTTCCAAAGAATCAGCCCAAGCTGCCGGCACGGTGAACAGGGCCGGATTGCCCACGGTGGTAGCATAGCGGGATTGGCCGTCCGGGGTCGGATTGCCCAGGTAAAACTCAGGCAACTGGTCGCCCAATGTGCCAACGCAGACTACCGCCCGCGGCGGCTCCAACCCGTAATTTTCCGGGTCATCGAATTCGTCAGCGACTACATTGTCAGCTCGGGGATTGTCCAGCAGCAAGTCGGCATTAGGCCAATCGGCCGGCGCAATGGCCCATTCCGCATATTCCGTTTCCTCGCTCAGGGCAAAGCCGGGCGCGCAGACCGAGGTCACAGGGCCGCTGGCATCCAACGGCTCCAGCCGGAGCCAGGAATCCAATTCCCGGCCGCGATACTGAAAGATGGACTGATTCGACCCTTGGGTAACCTCGAAATAGACGGTCTTATCCCGCCGGTCGTTTTCCCCATCCATATCGTAAAGGCGGGGATAGGGCGGCTGAAAAACCAGGCGATTGATGACCATCGCCCAAATCTGCGGCACGGTGAACAATTCCTCGGAACCCACCAGCCGGGCGTACTGATTTTCTCCGTCCGGAGTAACGATGCCCATGTGGAACTCGTAGGTGCGCCCGGTGCGCTCGGTTACCCGTACCACCGTTTCCGGCGGATCCAAGCCGTAGGCGGCGGCATTGCCGATTTCATCCGACAGCTTGCGGTTGACCCGCGGCCCGCTGAGTAGCAGCGGCGTGCCGCTCCACTTCTCTTGAAACACCGGAATTTCCCGGCCCTCCTCGAGGATGAACCACTTGGTACCGCCGGCTTTCTTGTCATAAACCGCCGTAGCGCCCTGATAGGCCACCTCAATGTGGGTGATGGTGTTGTCATCCACCTTGAACAGCCAGGGCTGATCCGGCTCCGGCGGGGCCTCCCGGGTCATCGTGACCACCAGAATCGTCCCGCCGAAAAGCAGCAGGATGGCCAGGAGCAGAAAGGTTAGCCGTATGTTCATCGGTCAGTTACCTGTTGATTCAACTGAAAAGAGTCGGATAGCCCTTTGCCGCGGGAATTCCGGTTCCGGCGGCAAGGGTATCCCCGGCTAACGGCGCACCCACCAGACCAAGCCGGCCAGCAGGGCCATCAGGCCGGGCAGGAACAGCCACGAGGAAAAGCGGACAAAGTTGAACTCGTTGCGATCCAGGTTGAACTCCCGGGTGGTAATGGCCTTGGGGCGCAGGGATACCAGGGAAAAGTCCCCCACCAGATAGTTGACCGAATTGAGGAACAAATCGGCCCCGCTGCCCCGGTTATAAAAGCTGTTGGCGATAAAGTCGGAATCGCCCATCACCACCATGCCCACTACCTGATTTTCGGTGACTTGGGCCGGGTCTGAGGGCGGCGGCGCGCCAATCGGCCCCAAGGCGCGGACATAAGCCACCGGAGTAAAAGGCCCCGGAATGTCGGCATTGGCCTGCCCTTGATCGGTTATGGGGTCGATGCGTTCCGGATCGGCAATGGCATAGCTGCCGCCGGAGCAGCTGCCCAGGCTGCCCTCGTCCGTTACCGAGCAATCCGGCTGGGAAGTGTAGGCCAAGGGGATGGGCTGCCGCAGGCCGCTGCGGTCGTCAATCAGTTGCAAGGGCGCGGCCTGCGGCATCAGCACCAGGTCGAGGGAATTGCCCTGGGGCGTGGTAATTTCCAGCAAAGTCTCCAGCACCGACCGGGGAATGTTGGCAATGATTTCCCCCGGCAGTTCCAGAGGATTGATGGTATCCACTTGTAGGATTTGCTCGTTGCCGGCCCCGGGCAGGGATCCGTCCAAATCCCGGATGTAGCCGTTGTTCAGGATGACGCCCCACGCGGCCAGAAAAGCCCGGAAAGATTCCGGCGTATCCGGCTCCCCCAGGAAAATCAAGCGGCCGGCCTCCTGGCGGTCAGCGCCATCGGCGTCTTTGCCTTGCAGATAGCGGTTCAGCACCTGGGCATGGGCTTCCGGCAGTTCCTCGGTAGGGCGGGCAATGACCAGCAGGGCGGCATCCTCCGGCACAGCGACATTTTCGGCGGCCGGCGGCCAGTTCAGGGACTCGACCCGGTAGTTGTCCTGTTCCAAGCCGGCCCGTACCGAGCTGTAGCCCTCCGCGGCGTCGGGCCGGCTGCTGATGTTGCGCTCGCCATGGCCCGACAGGAAATAGACGGCTTTCTGTTCCCGGCCGGTAACCAGCAGGATACTGGATACCAAATCCTGCTCCAAATGGCTGTATTCCGGGTCTTGCGGCTGAATCACATCCAGCCGGTCTTGGTCTTTTACCTTGACCACAAGGGACTCGTTGACAAAGGCGATGGGCGTAGTCCCGAAATACTGGCTGACCCGCTGCGGACTGACATCCGGGTCAACAAACTCCGAACTAAAACGGCTGCCCCGGGCCGCCTCGAATTCCCGAAAGGTCTCCCGTACCTTGATTTGGCGGTTCAGGCTGGACAGGTCGGGCGCGGCGTTTTCCAACTTGTAAAAGGCGATAACCTCGATGTCCTGCTCCAGGTTGTCCAGCAGCTGCTCGGTGCGCTCGGCCAGGCTGAACTGATTGGTGGCGGTAACATCGATGCGCTGATTGTTGCCGAAGGATACGAAGTTGATGGCGATAATGATGCCCAGAAAGGCGGCCAGCATAACCAGGGAATTGACGCCGTAGCGGCCGGTGCGGCTGATAAAGGCGGCCATTACCGAACTGAGGAAAATCAGCCCCACCAGCAGGATAAGAGCCGCGCCGAAACCCAGGGCAATGAACCCGTAAAGGCGCATCGAGCCGACAAAGGCCGCCAGCGCGCCTCCGGCAATCAGGGCCACGATGCCGGCAATGACCAGCGGCGCGCCGTAAATGCCGATGGTGTTCAGGGCCGGCTCCAGGAAACTGAACAGGGTGCGGGAGGCTACTTCCGTTTCCGCAACTTCCCCGTCGGCGGCGTTGGCTTCGGCGGTTTCCGGGACAGCGTCGGCCGCTTGGCGGCCGGAACGGCCGCGGCGGCGATGCCGCCGCCAGTCGCGGGAGGTGTCGTCAGGTGGTTGGGCCATACTACTTCCATCTCCGGAACTCGAGCGCGCGGATTGCCAGGAACAGAAAGACGGCGGTAACGCTCAGAAAATAGCCGATGTGCTTGGTGTCGATGACGCCCCGGTCAAAGTCGTCAAAATGAGACTTCAACCCGATTTCGCTGAGGATGGTGGACAGGAAACCGCCCACCACTTCCGAACCGATGTGGACAAAGGACAGGGCGGCGATAACTCCCATAGCGACAAAGCCGGCCACAATCTGATTGCTGGTCAGAGTGGAAGTCAGCATTCCGATGGACAGGGCGGCCGCGCCATAGAGAATCAGCCCCAGGTAGCCGGAATAAATCGGCCCCGGATCCGGGTCGGCAAAGACAAAGAGCAGCAGGGGATAGTAGAGGGTCAAAACCAGCAGGGCCAGCAGAAAGGTCAGGCTGGCCAGATACTTGCCGATGATGACTTCCCAATCCCGCACCGGGGAAGTGAGCAGCAGCTCAATGGTACCCAGTTTCTGCTCCTCGGCCAGCAGCCGCATGGTCAGGGCCGGGGCCAGCAGAATCAGGATAATGGTACTCCACTGGAAAAAGTTACTGAGGGAGGCTTCCGGGAAGGGATTGCCCAAGTCAATGACGAAAAAGAAACCGGTCAAAGCCAGGAAAATCAGCCCGACGATGTACGCCATAGGGCTGCCGAAATAAACCTGAATCTCCTTCCCGGCCACGGCCCGGATGGTTCGCATTTTACAACCCCTCCTGAGTGGTCAGATGCAGGAAAATATCCTCCAGGCTCATATCGTCCTGCTGCATACTGAGCAGGCTCCAGCCGTTGCTGATGACGGCCCGGGAGATTTCGTCCCGCACATCCTGGCCGCGCCGCACTTCCACGGTAAAAATCTGGCGGCCCTGCTGCTGGCGGTGGGCTACGGCGGACACCCCTTGCACCCGGCGCAGGGCGGCCTGCACTTCCGGCGCCGGCCCGCCCACTTCGACCTGCAAGCGGTCATTGCCTTGCAGCCGCTGGGAAAGGTTTTCCGGGGTATCCTCGGCCACGATGCGCCCCTGGTGGATAATCAGCACCCGTTGGCAAATCAGCTCCACATGATGCAGGATGTGACTGCTCAGAACTACCGTCCGTTCCCGCCCCAGGTCTTGAATCAAGTCCCGGGTTTCCACGATCTGATGGGGGTCAATGCCGTTGGTGGGTTCATCCAACACCAGCACTTCCGGCTCGTGCATAATGGCCTGGGCAATGCCGACCCGCTGCCGGTAGCCCTTGGAAAGTTTGCCGATAATGGTCTTGGGGTAATCGCCCAAGCCGCACAGGTCAATGACCTCGCCCATCCGCTGCTTCATCCGCCGGCCGGACATCCCCCGCAAAGTCCCCATATACTTCAGGTAGTTGGCGACCGGCATTTCGGTGTGCAGCGGCACGGTTTCCGGCAGGTAGCCGATGCGCCGGCGGGCTTCCAGGGACTGCTCCACCACATCGCAGTCGCCCAGGGTTACTTTGCCCTGGGTGGGCGGCATATAGCCGGTGAGAATCCGCATCGTGGTGGTTTTGCCGGCGCCGTTAAGGCCCAGGAAACCCAGGATTTCCCCCTTTTTGACCCCGAAGTTCACATCCTCGATGGCCGGCTGGGGGCCGTAGTAGTGGGTCAGCTCGCTGGCCTGAATCATCAGGTTGTCGGTTTTGCGGTTGTCCATGGCCCTAATGGGCGATTTTCCGGGAAAAGCCGGGGCCGGGCGCGGCCGCCGGGCCGGAAAATCGCAGTCTGCCCTCCTCAAGTTGAAATGCCCTGCAAGGAATGATATTCTATCCTTTCCCTTTTGCCAATAGTTGGCGGCGGGAAAGCCCCCGGCAATTCCATATACAACCGTCCTTCCCGGGAAAACGGGAATCCAGAAATGTACCAGAACGCTGCGGACTCTGGATTCCCGTTTTCCCGGGAAGGACGGTAAGCGGGTTGCATGGCGGCTCCATTTTACCTTGCGGGAGGTCAAAGACAACCCAAGATGCACTTGGTGATTGACGGCTACGACGGGGATGTGGACAAGATGTGGGATCAGGAACTGGTGCGGGACTTCCTGACCCGCTATCCCGACCAACTGGGGATGACGCGGATCACCGAGCCCCAGGTCCTGGAATACAACGGCCCCACGGTGGAGGATGGCGGCGTCTCCGGGTTCGTCATCATCGCCGAAAGCCACATCAGTATCCATACCTTTCCCTACCGCAACTATGTCAACATTGACATCTTTTCCTGCAAGTCCTTCGACGGCGAGCGGGCTTTGCGGGAGATGCGCGCCCTCTTCGACTTTCAGGAAATCAAGCACTGGCTCCTCGACCGGGGACTGGAATGGCTGGACGGCGCCCAGGGCTTGACCGAAACCGCCGAGCAGCGGGCCGTCCTGAATGTCGGCCGCCCCAGCCGCCCTAATGCCTGAACCGCCGGTTGACCGGAGCCTACCCTGGATTCCGGGCAACTTTCTGGCCCTGCCCCCGGAGCAGAGCGACCCGGAAGGGGCCGGCGTCCGGCTGATACCCATACCCTACGATAGCACCACTTCCTTTCGCAGTGGGGCCCGGGAAGGGCCGGCGGCCCTTATCGCCGCCTCCTATGGCCTCGAGGATTACGATTGGGAGCTGGACTTGGATGTATCCCAAATCGGCATTTACACCGCGCCGGCCTTGGAGCCGCATACCGGGGATCCGGCGCAAATGGCAGCGCGGGTGCAGGCGGCGGTAAGGCAGCACATTGCCCCCGACCGACTGGTGGGCGTAGTGGGCGGCGAACATTCCCTCTGCATTGGCGCGGCTTTGGCGCATTTGGCGGTATGGCCCAACCTGTCCGTCTTGTATCTGGATGCCCACGCCGACCTGCGGGACGAATACTTGGGGACGGCTTGGGGCCATTCCTCCGGGGCGCGGCGACTGCACGAGCATTGTCCCGTTACCCTCGCCGGCATCCGCAGTATGTGTCCCGAGGAACGGGACTATCAGCGGCAGCACAACATCCCGACCTTTGCTTGGCCGCCGCCGGCCGGAAAATCCCGGGACGACTGGCGCTCGGAAATCGTCGCCGGGCTGAATCAAGAGGTTTATATCAGCATTGACCTGGATGCCCTGGATCCGGGATTGATGGCGGCGGTGGGGACGCCAGAACCGGGGGGAATGGGCTGGGCCGATGTAATGGCTTTGCTGGAAAGGGTATCCCAATCCTGCCGCATCGTCGGCTTTGATGTGAGCGAACTGGCCCCCCGGGAAGGGCCGGCGGCCTGCGCCTACACCGCCGCCAAGCTGGTCTATCGGCTGATTGGCTACACCGCCCTATCGCCGCACTCGCCGCTTGCCGCCGGGTAATCGGTATCCCCGGATACCCTATGCTTTCCCGCCCTTGATGGATTCCCCCTTTCCCGGGAATGACGGTTGCCAGGTTTGCCAATCCCCATTTACCAGCCCGGCGTAGGAATAAAGGCCGGATGGTATGATTATCTAAGCAACGGGCCACTTTCCGGGAAAAACGCGGTGACCGCTATGGGAACTTCCATCCGCTTGGGCAAGGTGCTGGGGATACCGGTCGGCATCAACTATAGCTGGCTGGTCATTTTCGGGCTGGTTATTTTCCTGCTTTCCGCCCGCTTTGCCGAAGTGTATCCCGATTGGCCGCTGCCGCAGCGGTGGGCTACCGCCGCCCTGGCCGCCCTGCTGTTCTTTCTGTCGGTATTGGCCCACGAACTTTCCCACAGCCTGGTGGCGGTGAGTAGGGGCATACCGGTGCGGGGCATAACCCTGTTCATCTTTGGCGGCGTTTCCCAATTGGCCCACGAAGCCCAGCGACCGTGGACGGAGTTTCTGGTAGCGATCGTTGGCCCCTTGACCAGCCTGTTGCTGGCGGCTGTGCTGGGCGGGCTGTGGTACTGGAGCGACGGGGCCAGTTCCTATCTGCGGGAAGTTCTGTCTGTCTTGGCCGTAGTCAACCTGTCCCTGGGGATTTTCAACCTGCTGCCCGGCTTTCCCCTGGACGGCGGGCGGGTATTGCGGGCGGTAGTCTGGGGCATCAGCGGCAGCTACTGGCGGGCCACGCAGATAGCATCCCGGGCCGGCCAGGGCTTGGGATTGCTGATGATGGGCGTGGGTATCCTATGGTGGCTCTGGCTGGGCGATTTTCAAGGCATCTGGTTCGGATTGGTCGGCGGCTTTCTGTTCTATGTCGCCACCAGCGGCTACCGCCAGGAGGCCCTACGGGAATCCCTGAAAGCCTACCGGGTGGAGGATGCAATGACGCCGGGGACGGCGGCCCTGCCGGGAGAACTGCCGGCCGCCGCGCCGACGGTTTTGCAAGCCCTGGCCCGCAACGGCGGCCTGGTCGGAGTGCTGGCGGAGGGAAAAGTGCAAGGCGTAGTTACGGCCCAGCAGTTGGCCCGGCAACCCCGGGAAAACTGGCAGTTTGCTACCCTGGCGCAACTGATGACGCCCTGGGCCGCCCGGCCGCCGTTGCAAGCCGAGGACAGCGTGTTTGACGCTCTGGAACAGTTGGAATCCGCCGAACAGGATTGGGCGCCGGTAATGCGGCAGGGCCGGCCGGTGGGAATGGTCAGCCGGGGCGATTTGGCGCGCTTTGTCGAGGTTTATACCCCATCCCGCCGGCGGTGGCGGCCCTGGTAGCAAGGGTTCCGTTCGGTTGTAGGGTATCCGTCCTGCAACAAGTTCAGGATGAGCGGAGAAAATGCCCCACAACCGAACGGAATCGCCGCAAAGGGCAAATATCCGCCCCGCCGCCGGCTGTGCTACAATGCACCCAGGAATTAACTGAGGTTGCCTATGTCCGCGTCCGGGCTTATCTACTTGGATCACGCCGGCACTACGCCCATGGACCCGCGGGTCTTTGAGGCGATGCGGCCTTACTTCACCGAGTTGTATGGCAATCCCTCCAGCGTCCACACTATCGGGCAGGAGGCCAAGTATGCCTTGGACAACGCCCGGGAGCGGGTGGCAGAAGTGTTGGGCTGTCGCAGCAGCGAAGTGGTGTTCACCAGCGGCGGCACCGAGGCGGACAACGCGGCCCTGCACGGCGTAGCCACTGCCCTGCACGAAACCGGCAATCACCTCATCACCTCCGGCGTCGAACACCACGCCGTCCTGCACACCTGCCAGTACCTGGAAAACCGGGGTTACGAAGTTACCTATCTGCCGGTGGACGAGTTCGGGATGATTAGCCCGGAAGCGGTGTATAACGCCATCGGCCCCCGCACTACCCTGGTTTCCATAATGTACGCCAACAACGAAATTGGCACGATTAACCCCATAGCCGAAATTGCGGCCGCGGTGCGGCGGCGGGCTGAGGAATTGGATCGTACCATTGTGCTGCACACCGACGCGGTGCAGGCGGCCGGCTTTCTCGACCTGAATGTGCGGCGATTGGGCGTGGATATGCTCAGCTTGTCCGGGCATAAGTTTTACGGCCCCAAGGGCACCGGGGTGCTTTACCTGCGGCGGGGGACGCCCTACCTGCCGCTGCTCCTGGGCGGCGGGCAGGAACGGGAACGGCGTTCCGGGACGGAAAACATTGCCGGCATCGTCGGCTTGGCCCGGGCCCTGGAACTGGCGGATGGGGAACGGGAAGGGGCAGCCGCCCGCTGCGCCGCCCTGCGGGATCGGATTATTCAGTGGGCCGCCGCCCACTTGCCGGATACCGCCCTGAACGGCCATCCCACCCGGCGGCTGCCCAATAATGTCAACTTTTCCTTTCCCGGAGTAGAGGGCGAATCCATCCTGCTGGGGCTGGATATGAAAGGCATTGCGGCCTCCAGCGGCAGCGCGTGCAGCTCCGGGTCTCTGGAGCCGTCCCATGTGCTGCTGGCCCTGGGGCAGACGGCGGAATTGGCCCGCAGCAGCCTGCGGATTACCCTGGGCAAGGAAAATACCGACGCTGAAGTGGATTGGCTGCTGGCGGCTTTGGCCGACCTGGTGCCGCGGCTGCGGGCAATGCCCACCCTTACTACGGCAGGTTCTTAAAGACGGTATGAACAGAATCCTCGCTTTCCTGCGCTCCGGGCGTCTTATTCCGGCGGTGGCGGCCTTGGCCCTGGCTTT
Source organism: Dehalococcoidia bacterium (assembly GCA_965203435.1). Lineage (GTDB taxonomy): Bacteria > Chloroflexota > Dehalococcoidia > Lucifugimonadales > UBA3495 > CBDBCU01. The sequence continues at coordinate 275,430 of CBDBCU010000001.1, forward strand.
GCTGGCGGCGGCCTGCGCCGATATTTCCCCGGCCATTGGCAAGTATTATGTGGGCCGGACGCTGCACGTCAGCGTGGCGGCGATGGAACGGGCCGATGAACTGCTGTATTCCATCCCGGCGGCTGCGGGCGCGGCGCCGCAGTATTACCGCCTGACCCCCACCGAACCGGAGCAGGAATTTCTGCTGCTGCGGATCCAGGTGCAGAACCACCGGGCTACCAGCGCCATCGTCAGCATTGACGGCAAGGCGGCGGAACTGCGGGATTTCTTTCAAGGCAAGTATTTCCCGGTGAATGTGAACGCCCGGGCCGAGGCAACGGCGGCCCCGGAACGGGTGGATCAGCTGCGGGCCGCCCGCTGTCCCATTCAGCAGCCCAACGACCTGTGTTTCCTGTGGAACGCCACTTTTACCGATGGCACGGAGCAGGCTTTTGACCTGCAAAAGGGCTATGGGATTGACGGGTGGCTGATTTTCGAGGCGCCAAAGGATACCCAAATCCGGGAACTGCGTTGGCGGGCCGGAGATTCTTTGAGCATCGAGTTTTAGGAAGGCCGCCGCCGGTCGGATTCCCGTTGCGCCGGGATTTTGCCCTCCGGCAACCGGTTCAGGAGGGGCCGGCGGCCAGTTTAAGATTAGCGAAAGGTATGCCCTTGCCCGCCCAACCGACCTCCGCCGCTGGGCCGCCGCTGCCCCGGCGGATTTTTCATATCCTGGCCGGGTCGACCATTCCCTTGGCCGGCATCTTTGCGCCAAGGCCGGAGTTGGCGGCGGTGCTGGCGGTCTTGGCGGTGGGCAGTCTGGCCTTGGATCTGGCCCGATTTAGGGTATCCCGGCTGAATCGGCTGTTTCTGCATTGGCTGCGGCCGCTGTTGAAAAGCAATGAAAGCGGCCGGGTTACCGGAGCGACTTGGCTGCTGCTGGCGGCGGCCCTGGCCTTTCCGGTCTTTGACCGGGAAATAGCGGTAGCCGCCTTTTTCTATCTATCCCTGGGCGACCCGGCGGCGGCCCTGGTCGGGCGGCCAATGCCAGGGCCGCGCCTCTTTGGCAAATCCCCGGCCGGAACTTTAGCCTTTATAACGGTATCCCTGCTGGCGGCCGCCGTATTGGTCGGGGCCGGCTTTATGCCCTGGCACTGGGGCTTTGCGGTAGGGGCCATCGTAGCCGGGTTGGTGGAATTGCTGCCACTGCCCGGAGATGACAACCTGTGGGTTCCCCTGGCGGCCGGGGCGGCGATGCAGGCGCTGGTTGGGGGGATCGGCTGAAGGGAAAGTATATTTCCCTTTAACCCGTTTCAGCTGCCGAACTTTCTTTTCAGAAACTCCCACGCCTTGCGCTGCACTTCCCGGCTGGCCCGCCGCACGGGGCCTAATCCGGCAATGGCGTGAGCGCGTCCCTTTTCGTCAAAGACGAAATCGTCCCGGTATTGGCGGTTGCAGAACTGGCATTGGGGAATGATGTTCAGGCGGTCGGCGGCCGGCTTGCTGGGGTCGCGGTGGCCTTGTTGCAACTGGACTCGATCGCGGCCATAGCGAGGGTCAGGTTCGCCCTCCACGGCCCCGCAGGTGGCGCAGCGATGACCAAAAGCCCGTTTCAGGTCGTCAAAGGTCGCGGCGTTCAATTGCCCCTGCCGGCGGGCTTGGGCATTGGCGTACTCCGGGCTGGGCTGGTAAGGGTCGGCCAGCTGATGCTCGCCCCGCTTGCCGGGGACAATGTTCCAACCGTCCCTTTTGAGGTGTCTCACCTGCTGATCCACCGGGGGGCCGCCCAGTTCCCTTTGGGCGATGGCCGACATTTCTGCCTTGTGTACCGGACGATCGCGGCAAGCCCAAAGGACGCCCAGCCACAAGGCTTTGGCCGTGCCCTCCTCCGGCAGCTTGACCTTGTGCTGAGCCAGATGGGTTCGGTGAATGCGCTGCAAGTCCTGCCAGGCGGCGCGGATTTGGGTTCGGGTGGGTGATTCTGGCGCAGTCATACCCGCATTTCCTCTACCCGTTGGTTGGCGGCCCGGGCGGTGGCCGTGTCCAGCTCAAATCCGAGAAAATCCCGCCCCTCCAGACGGGCGGCCACGCCGGTACTGCCGGTACCGGCAAAGGGGTCGATAACTAAGGTGCCGGGAGTGTCATCGCTGAACAGCCGGATTAGGTGCCGCAGCAAATCCACCGGCTTGGGCGTCATGTGGTTATGCCGTTGCCGGGGTTTAGGCACCGGGATGAGCTGACCGGGAGACCGTTCCGGGTTGACCAATGGATTGGATACATCAATCAATCCAGTGCGATGGCGAACCCAATTCTCGGTGCAGTCGCCCTCCTTGGGGGTTTGCGCCAGGATAATGGTCTCCATCTGCGGCTTGACTTGCGGGGTTTTGCGCTCGCCAACGGCGGCCAACCACCGGGCTTCCTCAGCCGGAGCCAATCCTTTGCGGCGGACGTGGTAGTGCATTTTGGCGGCTTTGGCCTGTCCTTCGTACTGCCAGGCCAGCAAATCCCGAATTTCGAACCCGGCATCCTCAAAAGCTACGGCGGCGCGGTGGGCCAGCCGCGCTTGGCTGAAACAGAGGGCAAAGGCGCCGGGTTTCATCACCGCCAGCAACTGCTCGGCAATGGGCGTCAGGTACTCCTGAAGTTTGCGGCCTTGGGCCGGGTCAAACTTCTGGCCGGCGGGAATTCCGCCCACCACGCCTTTGCGGACCCGCTTTTTCAGCTTGTCCTTATCCCAATCCGCGCCCATCCCGTCGATAAAGTAAGGGGGATCCATAACGGTCAAGGATACCGACCGGGGCTGTTTTTCCGCCAGGGCGGCCAAAGCCGGGCGGCAGTCCGCAGCCACAATCCATTGCCGGGGCGGGACGAGGCCAGGTGTCTCCCGCATTTCCGGCGTATCCAAGCGCGGCGGGTGTGCCAGGCTGACGGGATGGGCAGTAGTCATAAGCCCTCGCTTTGCCGTTGGAAGTCGGGCGGCTGTGGATAGAACTACAGTCCTAATATGCGGTTATTCACGGCCGTTGTCAAGGGCTTGTTTGCTTTGCGGGCAACGGCAGCTGGCCGCCGCCATCCCGGGAAATCGGGGATGGCGGCAAGGGCTGCGGATAAATCCGCCGGCCCGGCCTAGGCGGCGGTCCCATCATATTCCACCACCGAGGCCCGTTCCCGTTGGAAACGCAGGTAGGCGGCTTTTTTCATTGCCGGGCGGTGGGATTCCATAACCTCTTTGGCTTTGACGGCCCCATCGGCCAGCAGGTCAATGGCGACCATAGCCATAATTTTGGCCGGATTGACTACCGCCGCTTCGTAGTCGGTAATCAAATAATCCTTGCTGTGGCCGGAACCGACAGCCCCGGCGGCGTAGGGATGGCAGACCGGCATCAGATGGCTGAGGTCGCCCATATCGGTGGAGCCGCCCCGATTGCGGCGGCCGGGAATGACCAGGGTGCGGTTTTCCCCCAGCAGGGCTACCGCATTCTGCCGAAACAGCTCCTGCAAATGGGTATCATGCTTCATCGGCAGGTAGCCGGGGATGTTGGTTATTTTGACCGCCGCCCCTACCGCCAGGGCGCCGGCCTTAAAGCAGCGGTCAACAATAGCCGAGTTCTTGACCACGGCTTGGGGCGTCGCGGAACGGACGCGCCACTCCAGCCGCACATCGGCCGGAACGGCGTTGACCGCTTCGCCGCCTTTGGTCATTATGCCGTGGATGCGGACGGTATCCTCGCCGCGAAAGGCTTCCCGGTTGTTGTGGATGGCTTGCAGGGCAAAGGCGGCGGCGTTGAGGGCGTTGACGCCCAGATGGGGCGCGCTGCCGGCATGGGCGCCGCGCCCGATAAACTGCACATACTTGACCACATGGCCGTTGCTGGTGCCGCCCACGGCAAACTTATGATCGCCCATATCGCTGGCGGTATGGCACATCATCGCCAAATCCACATCGTCAAACTCCCCCAGCCGGATCAATTCCTGCTTGCCGCCCATAAACTCGAGCTTTTGGTCGGCCCGCAGCTGCATCCGGCGGGCCACTTCGATAAACTCCTCGGCGGGGACGGCGAAAGGAGCCAGTTCCCCGGACAGCTGGGCCAGGATTTCGGGCTGGGTCAGGGCCATAGTAGCCCCCAGCATCATCCCCAGCTGGCAGTGATGGCCGCAGGCGTGGGCGGCCCCGGTTTCCGGGTCAGCATTAGGATGTTCGTTGACAATCAGGGAATCCAGTTCCCCGATCAGAGCCAGGCAGGGGCCCGGCCCGCCGCCGCCGGCAATGCGCCCTTTAACCCCGGTAAGGGCCAAGCCCTCCCGGTAGGGGATACCCAATTCGGCGAACTTGGCGGCGACCAGGCGGGCGGTTTTGACTTCGCTGAACCCGGGTTCCGGGTTATGGAGGACTTGCCGGGCCACGCCGATGAGGTCGGCTTTGCGCTGGTCGATGACGGCGCAGGCCCGTTGTTTCAGTTCCGGCCGGGACAGCATAGCCTACTCCTCCGCCGCAAAGGTCTCCTCCCGGGCCAGGGAGCGCAGAAACTTCAGATATTCGGGGCGGGTCATTTCCGGGCGGTGTTCGGCTACTACCTGGCCGCCCAAATTAGCGCCCTCGGCCAGCAAATCCACCGTCGTGGCGGCCATGGCCTTGGCCGCCTTGATTACCGCCAGTTGATAATCCTGCACTACATAATCGGCTCCGTGGCCCAGGCCGACGGCGCCGCCCACATAGGGATGAATAGCCGGCATCAGTTGGCTCAGATCGCCCATATCCGTGGAGCCGGTGCGGTGGCTGACCCGGCCCACATTGGCCGCGCCCACCTGAACGGCGGCGTTAGGCTCAAAAATTTCGTTCATCCGCCGGTTCTGGGTCAAAGGCAGGTATCCCGGGATGGTCTGGATCTGAACCTGCGCGCCAACCGCCATAGCCCCGGCCCGCAAAGCCCGGTCAACCTTGGCATTGGCGTCCATTATAGCCTCGACAGTGCGCCCCCGGACAAAAGTTTCCATCCGCACATCGGCGGGAACGGCGCTGACCGCCTCGCCGCCTTTGGTGATGATGGGATGAACCCGCACGGTGTCGGCATCCTTAAAGGTTTCCCGGTTGTAATGGATGGCGCTGATGGCCAGGCTGGCGGCGTTCAGGGCGTTAATGCCCAAGTGCGGCGACCCGCCGGCATGAGCGCCCCGGCCGATAAAGCGGATTTTCTTGGCCACGGTGCCGTTATTGGTGCCGCTGATGCAGAGCTGCCCTTCCTCGGTGGTACTGGTGGTGTGAATCATCATTGCCAGGTTCACATCGTCAAACTCGCCCAGCTTGACCAGTTCCGGCTTGCCGCCCAGGAACTCAATCTTGCCCTGCCGCCGCAATTCGTCCCGGTATTCAATTTCAATATACTCCTCGGCGGGAACGGCAATCAGGGCAATGCGGCCGCTGAGGTGGGACAGCACTTCCGGCTGATTCAAGCCGATGGCCGCGCCCAGCAGCATCCCAATCTGGCAGTGATGGCCGCAGGCGTGGGCGGCTCCGGTTTTCGGGTCGGCGTGGGGATGTTCGTTGACAATCAGGGAATCCAATTCGCCCAGCAGGGCCATCGTAGGGCCGGCGCTGCCGCCCCGCAAATCGGCCCGCACCCCGGTCAAGCCCAAGCCGGAGCGGAAAGGCAAGCCCATTTCCGCCAGTTTGCCGGCTACCAGTTGGGCGGTCTTGACTTCCCGATAGCCCGGCTCCGGGTTTTGCAGGATGGTTTGGGACAGGGCGATAATTTCGTCGGCCCGGGCGTCAATGGCAGTAAACACCCGGCTTTTCAATTCCTCGCGGGACGGCATAGCGGCGCCTCCTTTATCCCGGATACGCCAGAACAGCTCCGGCAAGTTCCGATTGTAGCAGATAGGGGTTAAAAGGGATATATTTAGGAATCTCGTTCCGTTGCGGTCTATTCCCCTGGCAACAAGTTCCGGTTAATCCTTCAACAAGTTCAGGATGAGCGGACGGTCGCAACAGACGGGAAATCCTCAGGTAGAAAGCGGGAGCGCCTTATGAAAGTAGTAATTGCCCCCCAGAGTTTTAAGGGAAGCGTGGCGGCCCTGGCGGCGGCGCAGGCCATAGCCCGGGGCGTCCGCAAGGCGGCCCCGGCGGCGCAGACGATTTTGGCCCCGGTAGCGGATGGCGGCGACGGGACCTTGGACGCCCTGGTAGGCAATACCGGAGGGCAGATTTTTCACAGCAGTGTCACCGGGCCGTTGGGCGATGCAGTCGCCGCGGCCTGGGGGGTAATGGGCGACGGTCAAACGGCAGTAGTGGAAATGGCCCAAGCCTCCGGATTGGCCCTGCTACCGCCGGAGCGCCGCAATCCGCGCACCGCTACCACCCAAGGCACCGGGGAAATTATCCGCGCGGCCCTGGAACAGGGTTTTACCCGGATTATTGTCGGCTTGGGCGGCAGCGCCACTAACGACGCCGGCACCGGAATGGCAACCGCCCTGGGGGTGCGCTTTCGGGATGCTCAAGGCCAAGAGCTGCCCCCCGGCGGGGCGGCCCTGGCCCGCCTGGATTCCATTGACTTGACCGGCCGGCATCCGGGATTGGCTCAAGTGGAAATTATCGGGGCCACGGATGTCACCAATCCCCTGTGCGGCCCGGAGGGGGCGTCGGCGGTGTACGGGCCGCAGAAAGGGGCATCGCCGGCAGTGGTGGCGGAATTGGATGCGGCCCTGTCTAACTTTGCCCGCATTGTCCGCCGGGATGGGGGAATGGATTTTCTGGAGGGGCAATATCCCGGAGCCGGAGCGGCCGGCGGGTTGGGCGCCGGGCTGCTGGCCTTTGCCGGGGCTACCCTCTACTCCGGGATTGACCTGGTCTGCCAAGCCCTGAACTTTGAGGAACAGGTTAAAGACGCCGACCTGGTGATAACCGGCGAGGGCCGGGCCGATTTGTCCTCCATCTATGACAAATCGCCGGTGGGCGTGGCGCGCAAGGCGGCCGCCTATGGCGTGCCGACCATCCTCCTGGCCGGCAGTTTGGGCGAGGGTTACGCGGAATTGTACCGGCATGGCATCGCCGCCGTGGCGTGCATTGCCGACGGGCCGATGACCTTGGAGCAGAGCCTGGCCCGCACCGAGGAGCTACTGGAAACGGCGGCGGAACGGGCACTACGGCTACTGTTGGCCGGCGGCTGGGGCGCCGGGCCGGTCAGCCCAACCGCTCCTTAACGAAATCCACCACCACGCCGCTGAGGAACAAGGCCCGTTCCGCGTCGTTGTCGTCAAAGGCTTCCGAGGAAATGCCGCCGGGCAGGTAGCCGGGATAGCGGGTGATTTCGTAATACTTGTCCAGCTGGCGGGCCTCGCTCTTGACGGTGTCAAAGAACATCTCGAAAATCTTGGCGTCCTCGCACAGGTCAATCAGGGAATGGCCCCAGACATCCTCGGCGCCCCGGTGGTAGAGGTAGGCTTTGATAGCCTTTTCCGCCGCCTGCTGGCAAAGGAAACAGGCCAGGTTGTAGCGGCCGCCCTCCCGGTTGAACTGGGCATCCCGCCCATCCTGCTCGGCTTGGCGCAGCCAGCGCGCCCCTTCGGCCCGATGGTTATTGGGCATCGTAAATCACCCGTCCGTTCTGAATTGCCGCGCGCAAGGCGGGCAGGGTATCGGCCAGTTCCGCGAACTCGGCCGGCGTATAAACCTGGCAGTCCACGGCCACCATACTGCTCAGGTGGTAAGAGAAAAAGTCGGCGCGCCGGCCAAAGGTCTGTTGGGTATCCTGCACCACAATCAGGTCCAGACGGCTGTCCGGGGCAATGTCGCCGCTGACTACATCCCCGGTCAGAATGACCCGTTCCACGCCCAATTGCGGCAGCAGCTGGGTAATGTTGTCCAGTTCCCGCTCCAGGATCTGCTTGCGGAACTGGCAAAAGCCGATGCGTACCGGCATTAGGTATCCCTCCCATGGGCAAAGTCCGACCGTTAAGCCGGGCCGCCCAATAGTATCAAATGAACTTCCTTAGGCCCGTGAACGCCCACCACCAGCCGCTGCTCAATGTCGGCGGTGCGGCTGGGGCCGGTGATAAAGTTCAGGTAACGATCCGGATCGCCGCCATTGCGGTAGTATTCCAAACGGCGGAACAGAAACACATCATCCAAAGTGGCAACCAAATCCGGCGGCCGTACCAGGGCGATATGAATGGGCGGCACCAGGGACACCAGGCGGCTCAAGCCCCGGCGGGGAATTATTACCACCGAACCGGTTTCCGCTACGGCGTAATCGGCCCCGGTAATCCCCATCCCGGATTGGATGATTTGCTCCCGCAGACCGGCGCGGGATTTAGTTTCCTCCCAAGCTATGATCGCCGTACTTATGCCCTGATTTTCCAGGGCGGCATCCAACGGCAGCAGGTCAAAAACTTCCTCAGCGGAACGGGCGGCTTGGGTAACATTCCGCTCAGCGGCCAGGGTGGTGATGTAGCCAATGGCTTCCTCCGGATCAGCAGTACGGCACAACTGCCAGCCGCGGAGTTGGGCCGTTGCGGCGAACCGTTCCAAGAGAGCCGGCCGTTCCTGCCGCAACTGCTCCTCCCTTTCCGCCGCCTGCCTTTCCAAAGCGGCCAGGCTTTCGGTCAAGCGATGATAGGGCGGTTCCGGGGCGGCCGGGCCGGGCCGGCCCAAACTGCGGCGCACTTGGGCCAGAAACTCCTCCCGGGGCATACCCACGGTTGGCGGTTGAGAATCCATCATAGCCTAATCCGCCCGATTCCCGGATTGGGTATCCCCGGCCGCCGGGTTGCCCTCAGCAGCTGATTCCCCTTGCAGTTCCCGTTTCCAGAGTTCCCGGAAAGTCTGCTGGGGCAGCGGCGGCAAGTCCCGGGCAGCGCTCCATCGGGATACCCCGGGCAGCGGCAGCTTGGCGATGCGCCCCTGGCGGGCCAAGGGTAGCTGCGACGCCTTTCCTACTTTGCCGGCGGCCGCCCGGGCGGCGGGATGCTGCATCAGCCAGGCGTAGCCGTTGGCCGCTAATTTGGCCGCCGGGGATACCGATTTTTCGGCGGCGTCCGGGCTTTCCGCCAATTTGTGCCGCAAGTGCAGCAGCATCCGGGGAATGTTGATTTGCACCGGGCAGGCTTCCCGGCAGGCCCCGCACAGGCTGGAGGCTTGCGGCAGGTCTTTAGCCTGCTTCAACCCCACCAGCGTAGGGGAAACTATCGCGCCAATCGGCCCGGGATAAACCCAGCCGTAGGCATGGCCGCCGATTTTCTGATATACCGGACAGATGTTAAGACAGGCCCCGCAGCGGATGCAGTAAAGGGCTTCCCGCAAATCCGGGTCGGCCAGCAGCCGGGAACGCCCATTGTCCACCACGACCAGATGAAACTCCTCCGGGCCATCCTCATCGTCCGACTGGCGGGGGCCGCTGACCATACTGACATAACTGGTCAGCCGCTGCCCGGTAGCCGCCCGGGGCAGCAGCCGCAGAAAAACCGCCAAATCCGCCACGGAGGGAATCACCTTTTCCATTCCGGTGATGCCAATATGGATCCGGGGAGCCGAAGTGCAGAGCCGCCCGTTGCCCTCGTTGGTAATGATGACCAAGGATCCGGTTTCGGCTACCAGAAAATTGGCCCCGCTGATCCCCAAATCGGCTTGCAGGAACTTTTGCCGCAAGGTTTCCCTAGCCACCCGGGCCATTTCCTCGATATCATCGGTTAGCGGAACGCCCAGTTTGCGGTGGAACAGTTCCGACACCTGTTCCTTGGTTTTGTGCAGGGCCGGCGCTACCAGATGGGAAGGGGTTTCCTCGGCCAGCTGAATGATGTATTCCCCCAAATCCGTCTCAAAAACCTCAACCCCGATGCTTTCCAGAGCGCGGTTCAAGTCCAGTTCCTCGGAAACCATGGACTTGCTTTTGGTCGCCAGTTTGACTTGGCGGGAGCCGGCAATTTCGGCAACGATGGCATTGGCCTGGGCCGCGTCCCGGGCGAAGTGGACATAACCGCCGTTGCCGGCCACCTTATCGGCCAGCAGTTCCAGGTAATAGTCCAGATGGTCGAGGGTATGGGCTTTGATGCGGCGGGCTTCGGCGCGCCACTGTTCCCAAGCTTGGGGGGTAACTTCCTCGATGGCCTCCAGTCGCGCCCCGTTGAAACCGCTGCCCACTTGCCGCAGGGCGCGGCGCAGGGCCGGGTTCTCCATAGCGGCCCCGGCGGCGGCGACAAAATCCCGGGTCTTTACTTCAGCCACCGGCCGACGCTCCTTCCAGCACTTGGGCAATGTGGCGAACCGCTACCGGGCTACCCTGGCGGGAAAGGCCGCCGCCGAGGTGCAGCAGGCAGCCCATATCGCAGGATACCAGGGTATCCGCGCCGCTGGCCCGCAAGTTGTCCAGTTTGTCCGCCAGCATCGCCGCGGAAATATGCGGATACTTGACGGCAAAGGTTCCCCCGAAACCGCAGCAACTTTCGGCTTGCGGCAGGGGGGCCAGGTTCAAGCCGGCTACCGATTCCAGCAGCTGCACCGGCTCCTCCCGGACGCCCAACTCCCGCAGCAGATGGCAACTAGGATGGTAAGCGGCCGTAGCCGAATAGGTTGCGCCGCAGTCGGTTACGCCCAGGACTTTTACCAGAAACTCGGAAAATTCATAAACCCGGCCAGCCAGCAGCTCGGCTTGCGCGGACAATTCCGGGTCGTCGGCAAACAAGTCGACATAAAAGACCCGGAGCATCGCGGCGCAGGAACCGGAGGGGACGACGACATACCGGCTGTCGGCAAAATCCCGCAGGGTCTGACGGGCCAAGCGGCGGGCTTGCCGGGTAAAACCGGAGTTGTAAAGGGGCTGGCCGCAGCAGGTCTGATTTTCCGGGAAATCCACCGCCACGCCGCACCTCCGCAAAACCCGCACCACGCTGACCCCCACTTGGGGATAAAGCTGGTCAATGATGCAGGTAACGAACAGGGAGGCCCGGATTTCCGCGGATGGATACAAAGCCGCCTCTACTGCCTTAAGGCTAGTTGAGAATGGGAGTAAGCGGGTTAAGGGTAACAGATGGGGACAATGGCGGCAACCGGGAGTCTGAAAGGGGTATCGTTCCGCTCATCCTGAACTTGTTGAAGGATGAATCCCTATTATCGAGCGGAATCGTTGAATCAGCAATCAGGGCCGCCCTGGCGGTAAGTTAAGGCAAAAAGGAGAGAGCCCGGTGGACTGCTAGCCCCGGGCTCTCGGCTATCCTCCGGCTGCTGGCGGGAGTGCGAGGGAGTCGAACCCACCTACCCCGCTCTTCACGAGGCATAACGGATTTGAAGTCCGCAAGAGCCACCGGGCCCCTTCCACTCCCCCATTGCTGACGCCGGGGCCAGGGAATAGGCGTTAGCTCCCCAGCACCGCGTCAATCTTGCGCTTCAGGGCGCCCTTGGGCAGCGCGCCGACCACCTGATCCACCGGCTGCCCCCCCTTAAAGAAAATCAGGGCCGGGATGCTGCGGATGCCGTACTTCATCGCGATGTTGGGGTTGTCGTCCACATCCACCTTGGCGACATTGAGCTTGCCGTCATACTCCAAGGCCAGGTCGTGAACGGCGGGGGCAATCATCTTGCAGGGGCCGCACCATTCGGCCCAGAAGTCGACCAGCACCGGCAGATCGGATCCCTCCACTTGGGTTTCCCAGGTACTTTCGTTGACCTCGACAGGTTCGGGCATTTAATCCTCCAGGGGAAAGCGTTTTCCCGTTTTGTTGCGCTTTCATTTTATACTCTATTTCCTTTCTCGTCAACCGGGAATTGGCTTGGCTAAAACCCGCCCTTGCATTATAGTATGGGACAGGAGAGTCCCCCTTGAACGAACATAAACTTGCCCCCGGCCAGCGCCTCACCCTGTCCCTGCTATCCTGGGGACGCTTGGGCGAGGCGATGGCGCAACATAAGGGAAACGATATTTTCGTATTCGGCGGCATCCCCGGCGAGCGGGTGGTGGCCGAAGTGGTGCGCGTCCGCCGCCAGTATGTGGCCGCCCGGGTCGTGGAACTGCTGGAATCCGCCGCCGACCGGGTATCGCCGCCCTGCCCCTACTATGGGCAGTGTACCGGCTGTCAGTGGCAGCACTTGGATTATGCCGCCCAGCTGACCGCCAAGCAGGATAAGGTGACGGATGCCCTGGAACGGGTGGGCGGGTTTTACAATGCCCCGGTTCTGCCCATCCTGCCCTCCCCTCGGCAGTACGGCTACCGCAATCACGCCCGCTTTACCGTGGGGAAAGCCGGGGATTTGGGCTTTGTCCACCGGGAAACCCGCCGCTTTGTCCGCATTGACCGCTGTATGCTGATGCACGACGGCATCAACGGCCTGCTGGCCCAACTCCAGGATCATTGCGGCGAAACGACGCAGCTGGCCATCCGGGCCGGCCGGGAAACCGGCGATTATCTGGTGCAGCCGCCGCTGAAAAACCCGGCCGTGTCCATCGCCACCGGCCAGAAACGCTATCGGGAATCGGTATCCGGCCGCCAATTTCAGGTCGCCTCGCCCTCTTTCTTTCAGGTCAACACCGAGCAAGCCGCCCAATTGATTGACACGGTGCGGACAGTGCTGAACCTGCAAGGGACGGAAACGCTGCTCGATGCCTATACCGGCGTCGGCGCTTTTGCCATCCTGCTGTCCCCCTACGCCAAAAAGGTGTACGCCGTAGAGGAATCCTCAGCCGCCGTGGCCGACGCCCGGGAGAACGCCGACGGGCTGGACAATGTCGCCTTTCTCCTGGGCAAAACCGAGGACATCCTGGCCGATTTGCCGGAGCCGCCGGATGCGGTAATCCTGGATCCGCCCCGGGCCGGCTGTCAACCGTCCGCCCTGGCCGGCATCATCAATCTGGCCCCGCCCCGGCTGGTCTATGTATCCTGCGACCCGGAAACTATGGCCCGGGACTTGAAAATCCTTTGCCAGGGCGGCTATGCCATCGACCAAATCCGGCCCCTGGATATGTTTCCCCAAACCCACCATGTGGAATGCGTGGCCGTGCTGACCCGAAACCCGGCCAACCCGGCCGCCGCCCCGCTGATCCTGGCGTCCTCCTCCCCTCGGCGGCGGGAACTACTGCAAGAATTGGGCTGGGAATTTCGCGTGCTGCCCTCGGACGCCCCGGAGGAACCGTTGCCGGACGAAAGCCCGGCGGCTATGGTACAGCGGCTTTCCCAGGACAAGGCGCGGACGATTGCCGCCGGGCTAACCGCCGGCTATGTAATCGGCGCGGACAGCACGGTGGTTTTGGCGGGGCGGGCTATCGGCAAGCCGGCCGATGTAACTGAGGCTCGACAAATGCTGCGGGATTTGCGCGGCTCCCACCATCAGGTCAGCACCGGCTTGACCCTTATTGACGCCGCTACCGGCCATTCCTTGACCGACTGTTTGACCGCAGAAGTGCTGATGCGGGACTTTTCCGACGCCGAAATGGAAACTTCCCTTGCCTCCGGCGTACCCATGGACAAAGCCGGGGCCTATGCCATTCAGGATAAGGAGTTCCAACCGGCCCGGCTGCTGGCCGGCTGCTATAGCAATGTGGTGGGCTTGCCCTTGTGCCGCTTGGCGGCAATGTTGCAAGAACTGGGCTTTCCCGCGCCCATTGACCGGCCGCCCTCCGTGGCGGCCGAGTGCCAAACCGACTGTCCTTTTGCGGCCGGGCCGGGGGGTTAGCCGTGAACTTTTTTGGCGTCGGCTTTCTGGAGTTGACCGTTATTTTCCTGGTCGCCTTTCTGGTTATGGGGCCGGGCAAGTCGATTGAAATGGCCCGGACCGCCGGCAAGCTGCTGGGCGACCTGCGGCGGACCCTGAACGAAATGACCGCCGCCGCCAACCTGAATCCGGAAAATCCGCCGCCGGCCCGCCCGCCGGCTACGCCGCAGCCATCCCCGGAACCGCCGCCGCCCCCCGGCGCCGTTCCCACTACCGGCCCCGGAGACGGGAATGAGCAGCAATCGTGAACTGACGCTGCTGGAGCATCTCAGCGAGTTGCGCCGCCGGGTTTTCATCTGCCTGGCCGCCCTGCTGGTCGGGGCCGCCGTGGCCTTTTACTTCTGGACCGACCTGCTGGAACTGCTGAAATGGCCGGCCCGGGAACTGATTGCCCTGGGCATCGTTACCCCCATCGCCACCCAGGTTACGGAACGGCTGTCCACGGCGGTCAAAATTTCCATGGTCAGCGGCTTGGCCCTGGCTTTGCCGGTGATTTTGTACCAGATTATCCGCTTTGTCGCCCCGGGATTGAACGCCGGAGAGCGCAAATATCTGTTTCTGCTGCTGCCGGGGGCCTTGCTGGCTTTCGCTGCCGGCGTGGCCTTTGCCTACTTCATCCTCACCCCCCGGGCCTTGCCTTTCCTGCTGACCTTTGGCGGCGATGTAGCGGAATCCCAAGTACGCATCAGCAGCCTGGTGGATGTAATGCTGCGCCTGCTGTTCTGGATGGGGGTGTCCTTTGAGACGCCGGTGGTGATGTATCTGCTGGCGCAGTTAGGCATCGTCACGGCCCGAATGTTCAGCCGATTCCGCAAGTATTGGGTGGTAGTATCCTTTGCCCTGGGCGCCATCATCACCCCCACCTTTGACCCGTTGAACCAGACCCTGGTAGCCCTGCCGCTGCTGGCTTTGTATGAAATTGGCATTGCCCTGGCATGGCTGGCGGGCCGCGCCCGGCGGCGGGCTACGCCGGAAATAGTCCCCCTTTCCGATGGCCGGTAAAGGGCAAAAATAAGGGACGGCTGATTAGCCGTCCCTCGGCCGGGTTCTATTCGGTTGCCGGGTATCCCCTCCGCCCATCCTGAATTTGTTGCAGGATGAATATCCTTGCCGCATCGGTAGGGCGGACTTTTGCCGGCCTAGCCGGCGTCATCGTCATACCGCTTGGCGGTTTCCGTCTTGCCGCCGCCGGCCTGGTTAGAGGAGCCGGCCGAATTGGCCTCGTCCTCGCCGGTGACCGAACTCTTAAAGGTGCGGATGCCCTTGCCCAAAGAGGCGCCGATTTCCGGCAGCCGCTTGGCCCCGAAAATCAACAGGATTATCAGCAGGATTACCAGGATCTGGGGCAGCCCAATCGGCCCGAAACCAGGCATTTCGCCTCCTTCTTACCGCGCAATGTTTAGTCAATGATACCAAACAATCCCGGTCAATACAATGGCCGGGATTGCCCGTCTCTTTCCGAAATGTCCCCCTTAAAACCCCGGTCAACCTTGTTGCCGGTTACATCCCTCTGTATAATCATTGCCAGCGGACGGAAAGGGATGACCTTTGGCGGAAAGGGGTTGTATGGCAGCGGAGTATGACCTGGCGGTAATCGGGGCCGGCCCCGGCGGGTATGTGGCGGCCATCCGGGCGGCGCAGTTGGGCCTGAAAACCGCCGTAGTGGAGCGGGACGCCCCCGGCGGCGTCTGCCTCAACTGGGGTTGCATTCCCAGCAAGGCCCTGCTGAAAAACGCCGAAGTGGTCTCCTATTTCCACCGGGCCGCCGAGTTCGGGCTGAAGTTTGACAACTTTTCCGCCGACTTTTCCGCCGCCATTGCACGCAGCCGGCAGGTGGTGGCCCGCAATGTCCGCGGCGTCAACTACCTGTTCCGCAAGAACGGCGTCGACTATCTGAACGGCGCGGCCACGCTGCAAGGCAACGGAATCATTGCCGTGGCTCCGGAGGGGCAACGGCTGCACGCCAAAAACATCCTTATCGCCGCCGGGGCCCGGCCGCGCAGTATTCCCGCCCTGCCGGTGGATGGCGAAAGGGTAATTACCAGCAAAGAGGCTATCGTCCTCGAGGAATTGCCCCAATCCATCGTTATCGTAGGCGGCGGCGCCATCGGGCTGGAGTTTGCCTATCTTTATCGGATGTACGGGGTGGATGTTACCGTAGTGGAATTGCTGCCGCGGCTGGCCCCTAATGAGGATGAGGAAATCAGCCAGCAGATTGAGCGTTCTTTCCGCCGCCGGCACGGAATTAAAGCCATCCCCGGGGCCGCCGTTACCGGGGTTCAGCAGACCGGGGACGGGTCGTCCGTTACCGTGGCTAAAGATGGGACTGAGGAAACCCTTGCTTGCGACAAGGTTCTGGTAGCCATCGGAGTGCAGCCCAACAGCGAAAACCTGGGTTTGGAACAGTTGGGCGTAGCTACCGAGGGCGGCTATATCCAAGTGGATGATAAGCTGGCGACCAATGTGCCGGGGATTTACGCCGTGGGCGATATTACCGGCAAATTGGCCCTGGCTCATGTCGCCTCAGCCCAGGCCACGGCGGCGGTGGAGGGCCTTGCCGGCTTGGAAACGCCGCCGCTGGACTATGCCCTGATGCCCCGGGCTACCTACTGCCAGCCGCAAATTGCCAGTTTCGGTCTGACCGAAGCCCAGGCCCGGGAGCAGGGCTACGCCGTGCGGATTGGCCGGTTTAATGTTCAGGCCAACGGCAAGGCGCTGGGGATGGGCGAAAGGGACGGGATGGTCAAGCTGGTAGTGGATTCCCGCTATGGGGAAATCCTGGGCGCGCATCTGATTGGCCCGGAAGTTACCGAACTGCTGGGGGAACTGTCCCTGACCCGGCTGCTGGAAGGGACGGCTTTGGAACTGGGTTGGCTGGTTCACGCCCACCCCACCATATCGGAAATTATCAAGGAAGCGGCTCTGGATGCCCAGGGACGGGCCATCCACGGCTAGGGAGAGGCGGGTTTGGCAACGACCATTGTAATGCCCAAGATGGGCTACGATATGCGGGAAGGCACCGTCGTCCGCTGGCACAAACGGGAAGGGGAAACGGTGGCCCGCGGCGAAGTGATTGCCGACATTGAAACGGACAAGGCTACCGTGGAGTTCGAGGCGTACACCGGCGGCGTAATGCAGCGGCTGGTGGCGCAAGAGGGCATCCCCGTGCCGGTCGGAGAAGCCATTGCCGTTATCGGCGACCCGGCCGAGGAAATCGCCGCCGTGCCAACCCCAATGGCGGCCGCCGCAACCGTTGCGGCCCCGGCGATCGTTGCGGATTCGGTATCCCCGGCAAGCCCGGATCCGGTACCGGCCGCGGCTGAGGGGGAAGTCCGCGCCTCGCCCATTGCCCGGCGGCTGGCCCGGGAGCGGGATATTGACTTGGCGCTAGTAACCGGCACCGGGCCGGCCGGGCGGATTGTGGAAAAGGACATCCTGGGCTATACGCCAACGGCGGCTCCCGGTACGGCGGCAGATCCCGATCCGGCGGCCGCCGTCGCTACCCCGGCCGCCGCGCCGGCGGAGTGGGTATTGGCCTCGCCCCTGGCCCGGAGCTTGGCCCGGGAACGGGGCATTGCCCTGGCGCAAGTAGCCGGCAGCGGGCCGGGCGGGCGCGTAGTGGCGCGGGATGTGCCGGAATATGCGGCCCCGGTTACTCCTGAGGTTACTGAGGAAATCATCCCGGCAGAAGTAGAACGGGCGGCGGCTGTCGCGGCGGAAACCATTCCGGCGGCCGTAGAACCGGTTGTGGATGTTGCCGAGGAAACCATCCCGGCAGTCGTTGAGACGGCGGTAGATGTTACCGAGGAAACCACTCCGGCGGTCATAGAGCCGACTGTGGAAGTTGCTGAGGAAACCATCCCGGTAGCTATAGAGCCGGCGGCGGATGTTGTCGAGGAAATCATCCCGGCAACCGTTGAAACGGTCCCGGAGCCGGCGGAACCGGCGGCCGCCGTGGCGGAAAGGGCGGCGGTGGAAACGGAGGAATCGGTATCTCCGGCGGCCGAACCGCTGGGGGAATTGATTCCCCTGTCCCGGATGCGGCAGGCCATCGCCCGGGTTACCGGCGACAGCAAGCGGGACGCCCCCCATTTCTATGTCACCGCCGAAGTGGATATGGGCAAGGCTATGGCCCTGCGCCGGGACATTAACGAGGCTTTGCCCGCCGCGCAGCGGGTCAGCGTCAATGACCTGGTTGTCCGGGCATCCGCCATCGCCCTGGGCAAGTATCCCCAGTTCAACGCCTTTTTCCGGGGCGATCATCTGCAATACCACGCCGCCGTCAACATCGGCATTGCCATCACCCTGGAAAGCGGCCTGATTGTCCCCGGCATCAGCCACTGCGAAAGCAAAAGCCTGACGCAAATCGCCGCCGCCAGCAAAGACCTGATTGCCCGGGCCCATAGCGGCGCCCTGCGGCAGGAGGAGTACGGGGATACTACTTTCAGCGTCAGCAACCTGGGGATGTTTGCGGTGGATAGTTTCGCCGCCATCATTTTCCCGCCCCATGCGGCGGTCTTGGCCGTCGGCGCGGTCAAAGAGCAGCCGGTAGTGCGGGACGGCCAGCTGGCCGTGGGGCAGGTAATGAAAGCCACCCTGTCCACCGACCACCGGGTCGCCGACGGGGCCGCGGCGGCGCAGTTTCTGGTGGCAATAAAAGACTTGCTGGAGAACCCGGTAACTTTGCTGCTGTAACCGGCAACCGGCTTTGACCGCCCCGGTTGCGGCGGCAAAGTGGTCAAAGCCGGTTGGCCGGATCCATAGGAAAAAATCTCCCGGCTGGCGATAGGCTATCCGGGAGGTTTTTATTGCGATGAACGAAACTCCCGCCGCCAAGTATCCCCGCCGGGTCTATCCCCTGGACGCCCGCTCCCTGACTGAGGAGCAAATTGCAGTTGCCTTTGCCATGACTTCCCGGCGGCCGGAGCCCTTTGACGAAATTGCCGAGCAGGTCAGCCAGGAAAAGGCCGCCGATTTTCACGAGCGGTGGGTATTGGGCTACGGCCACGCCTCGGTAGCCGAACACGCCGTCGTCCATCTGGCAGTGGAAAACATCTCCCGGCTGGCTTGCGACACCCTGGAGGACAATCGGCTGGCTTCCTACACCGAAAAGTCCTCCCGCTACCAGGTAATGCCCGCCGATGGCTTTCACTGCCCGGAGGAACTGGATAGCCGGCCGGACCTGCGGCAAGTCTATGTCGCCACGGTGGATCGTCTGTTCCAAGCCTATTCCCGGTTGCTGGCCGGCTGTATGGAATATCTGCGCGGCGTCGAACCGCAACGGGAAGGAGAGCGGGATACGGCCTATGACTTGCGCTTGCGGCGGCAGGCTACTGACAGCTGCCGCGCCGTGCTGCCGGCGGCTACCTTGACCAATGTGGGGGTTACGGCCAACGCCCGGACGCTGGAACACGCCATTTCCAAGCTGCTGTCGGCGGGCCTGATCGAGGAGCGGCAGTTGGGCGCGGAACTGCGGGAACAGGGCCGCCGCATTACCCCTACCCTGATTAAATACGCCGACCATAATCCCTATCTGGCCGCCGACCGGCAACGGGATTGGCAGTTGGGCTTTCCGTTGGACACGGCGGCCGCGCCAACGTCGGTAAAGGTTCAGTTAGTCCATTGGGATACCGAAGCCGAGGAAAAACTGGCGGCCGCCCTCCTGTTCCGCCAGTTGGCTACGGACTACGCCAGCGCGTGGCGGCAGGCCAAGGAAATGGATACCGGAACCCGCTACCGGCTGATTGAGGACGGCCTGAAAGACTTGGGCGACCACGACACTCCCCTGCGGGAATTGGAGTTAGTGGATTACACCTTTGAGCTGGTAATGGACTATGGGGCCTATCGGGAGTTCAAGCGGCATCGGATGCAGTCCTACTTTCCCCAGCCCTTGACGGTGGACTTGGGCTATCGTATGCCGGAGTTGATTGCGGCGGCCGGCTTGGCCGGAGAGTTTGAGGAAGCGATGGGCCAAGCCGCGGCGGGATACCGAAGGATTGCCGTGTTCTCGCCCCCGGCGGCCCAATACTTGGCAACCCACGGCCATTACCGGCGGATTTTGTCCAAGCTGAACCTGCGGGAATGTTACCACCTGTTCAAGCTGCGGTCGGCGCGGCAAGCCCATGAAGCGGTGCGGGAACCCATCCTCGAGGCGATGCGGTTGGCGGTACAAAAACACCCTATGCTGTTCCGCCATTTGCGGCTGCGGGAATATCCGGAATGGTGGCCTTTTGCCTGGTAGGGCGTAGTAAGAAAGGGGCCGCCCCGGTTAAACCGGGCGGCCCCTTTCCTTTCCCTTCCGCGGCCGGGGATACCTAAACTTCCACGCCGCGCTGGGTTCGCATAAAGTCCGCCAACGCCTCCTGATAGTCCGGGCTGGGGAAACGCTCGCCGTTATACACTTTCATCCCGTCGGTGAAAATCTCCAGCCGGTTGCCATCCGGGTCGTTGAAGTAAAAGGAACGGCTGCCGCTGCCGTAGATGTTGTCGTCGCTTTCAATGCCGTGGGTGGTGGGGCCGTGGATAATCTTGACGCCTTGGGTATGCAGATGGGCCAGGGCGCGCATAAACTCGTCCCGGTTTGCCACCTCAAAGGCGATTTGCTGCACCAGCCGCGCCCCGGCCGGCACTGCCTCGGACACATCCACCCCGGCCGGAGCCGAGGCGATTACGATGTCGTGGTGGGTTTCGTCGAAGCGGAGAAAGGCGGTTTCGCTGCCGTTGGGCCGCTGGCGATGATTGGTGACTTTGCAGCCCAGCGTCTCGGTGTAAAAGCGGAAAGACCGCTCAAAGTCGGACACCAGGATGCCAATGTGTCCGATACCCTTAATCTGGATACCCATACCGGTACCTCCCTGCGTAAAGTTGCCTGTTGGAATCAGTATAGCAGAGGACAAGGTTGGGGCAAGTTGCGGAATTATGGATTTAGGGGGAATCAAAACCACAAGCAAAAGCCCCGACGGTTGCCCGTCGGGGCTTTTGCCGGTATGGGCCGCTACTATATTGAAATCCGTTAATGCTTGGCAATCTGAAAATACTCACTATAATGAATGATAAGACATAGTGATGTCCCAGACCACCATGGAAGGCAATTTATTGTGTCCGAGCCGACTCTACCGCCTTTTCAAGAGCCCCTGCATTGGGACGTTGCGGGAAGCATAGCTCATTTGCTTGTCCTGGCTCGCGAAGAGACTCTGATGCACGAGGACAGGCGCGATGGCTTTCTGAATAGGCTGGGAATGGGACCCGAGCCTTTCCACTCTAAAGAGTGGTTGGAGTGGGAAGAAAAGCGTGCCTTCGCCCGCGTAGCCGAGGGATTGGAGGTATTTTTCAAGACCCTATACTATATCGACCATCCCGATGCTACCCAGCGGGAGGTTCGGAAAGTTGCTGGGGAAAACGGGCATCAAATATCCAAGATTTTGGATAAATTGAGTCCTGACACCGTCAAAGCCTTGGAGGACGAACTGGTTCCTTACCGCATTATTGCGGGGAAAGAAAAACTGGGCGGTACGGAAGGGTTTATTCTACATTACCGCAACCCGCTAACGGAAACTCGGTATCAAATGGAGAGGCCGATACCTGGCCCTCCGTCGTATTGGGGCAACCCAAAAGCGATTTTGCCGTACCTGCCCGAATTTCTGCGGTACGTCGTGGAATGCCGTAAAGGGCAAGTTTCCAAGGGGTAAAGCGGCAAGGCAAGGTTATGGGCTGGTACGATAAATCGCAGGCGGAACTGGCGGATGCCTTTGCCCGATGGTACGCGGCCTATCACGAACCTTGGGACAGCGGCTTTTCCTGCCGGGCTTGCGCTATGGGGAAAGACAGCCGCGCCGGCCATCAGTTCCGTTTGGCAACTTGCTTTGTGAAAACGCCGCCGCTGTGGGAATGCCCGGCTATTCTGGTATGCGCCGACTGCTGGCAGTGGGGATTGTTCGCCGCCTTGAGCTGGGGTTATATCAATGCCATTTATCCCTTGTAAAGGGCAAGCAGGCAAAGGAAAAGTCCGGCCGCCAGCAATGGTGGCCGGGCTTGCTTATGGTTGTGCCTCCAATTGTTGCTGAAGCCGCTCGTACTCCTCCATGCTTATGGGGGGCATTTCCTTCAGCAACTGTTCGCGCTTCTCATCGCAGCGTTGCGCCGCATCTAACGCTTTCTGTTTATCTGCGGCATCCCTGGTTCGGACGTATTTTACTTGCGCTCGAATAACTCCGGATTTACACGCCCTAATTGCGTCGTGAATCTCGGCGGCGGTTTGGGGTATTGCTTCAGAGGCGGCCTTGCACGCGTCCATGTGCGCGTAGGCAATGTCACGCCGCCGCATATCCTCCTGTTCGGTGGGGGCTTGCCAAATCCACTCGTACAAACGGATTTTGTCGTCGGCGCAAGCCGTCACCATTTCCGTGCGGCTGGTGAAATCGTGGTCGGACGGATCGACCATCGTAATGCCCGGCACGCCAGTTTTTGCGCTACAGGCCGCCGTCAGTGCCAGCGCCAATACTGACGCCAGCAGGATAATTAGGTCCCGCATGGTCCAGCCTCCTTTGTTTGTGAATTAGCCCGGCCGGTTGCCCGGCCAGGCTTTCCCGTTACCTACCGCAGGCTCTCCGCGCAATTCAGTGCATCCTTGGCCTCACCCAGCCAAGCCAGCACAAAGTATTGCCGGCGACTTTTCCATTAGACCGCCGGCTCAACCAATGGAACGGCAGGTTTTCCTACCGTATTAGCCAGTGTAGTCGGCTATCCTGCTAATGCAAACGAATTAACGCTACTTATTGACTTGCCTTAGCAGAGGACGGGGTTGGGGCAAGTTACAGCCGGCCGACTCCGGCAAGGCCGCCGGGCGCGATTCAGGGGTCGGAACAGTCCCGGGTGTAGCCGCAGTTGGGGCAGCGGATTTTGCACTGGCGGGAAACCATACGGAAACCGCAGATTTCGCAAGTCAGCCCATCATCCCGGCTCTGACCGGCCGGGCGGGGGTAGTTGACCGGTTTCCGGTTAATCAGAGTCATAATCCGGTTTTCCTTACCGCGGTTCCGGTCAGCGGGAGTAGGGGGATACAATCCGGGTTTGCAAGGCCAGTTCCCCGGCCAGGTTAGCGTCGACCGTCGGCTCATCGACCGTCAAATTGACCCAGTCGAAGCCGTAGAGGGATTCCGGCGGATTCAGCGGCATCGTCCCCCAGCCGGCGGCGTCCACATTGATGGTACCCATCGGCACTTGCTGCCCATTGCGGGCCAGCCAGACCCGGTAAGAGCGGGCCGGGGATTCCGGGGCCGTGTTCGCCAGCATCAGCACCGCCCGGCGGCCGTCTTGAGTAACCAGCAGCAAGCCCTCGGATTGGCTGTCGCCGCTGGTGGGCTGCAAAGGCAGCGGCTGGGTGGCCTGCTGCGCCATCAGATAGTCGGCCGCCATCAAATGCTTGAGGGCTGTGTCGGCGTGGGCCGTGCCGGCGGCCAACTGCTCCAACCGGGTATCCGCCGCCGCTTGCCCGGATTCCAGTTGATTCAGCCGGGCGGCGGCCGCTGCGCTTTCCTGCTGCAAATCGTTCAGGCGGTTGGCGTTCAGGAAGTTCAGCAGCAAAGCGGCGGCAAAAAGGCCAATCACCAGAACGGCGGCCAAAGGCATCAGATAGTTGCTGATATTGGAACGGCCGGCCGGAGCCGGAGCCGGAGCCGGCCGCCTTTCCATTGCCGGCTGGTCGGAGGGCGGCAGTTGGGCCATCAACCCGGCTTGCAGGCCGGCCGGCGGCCGCTGCTGTGGGACAGCCAGAGCCAGGGCCGCGGCGGCCGTTTCCAGGACGGCCAGGGCGCGGCTGCAATGGAAGCAGTGGCTCAAATGGCTTTCCACTTCCAGGGCGGCGGCCCCGTCCAACGCGCCCAGGGCATAAGCCTCCAGGTCGTCCTCCGGGTGGTAAAAGTTTTGCGGACTATTCGGCGTCATCTTGTTCCAGCTCGACCCGCAGTTTTTGCATTGCCAACCGCGTCCGGGTTTTGACGGTGCCGAGGGGCTGATTCAAGCGGGTTGCGATTTCCGATTGGGACCAGCCGTTGTAATAGGAAAGCCGGATGACTTCCTGCTGGGCCGGCGGCAGTTTAGCCAAAGCCCGGCGGACTCTTTCCCCCTCGATGTTGCGCGCGGCCGCCTCGTCCGTGGGCAACTGGCCGGAGGGCAGCAAATCCAGGGTTTCGTACTCCTTGGGATCGGCCGCAGCGGCGGCCCGGCGCCGGGAACGGATGAGGTCGATAATCTTGTGATGGGCTACGCTCATAATCCAGGCCCGGGGTTCGCCGCGGGCGCTGTTGTAGCTGCCGGCTTTTAACCAGAGGTTGAGAAAAACTTCCTGGGCCGCTTCCTCCGCCATCGCTTCGTGGCGCAGCATATAGCGGGCCAGGGAATAAACCGCCGTGGCGTAGCGGGTATAGATAGTTGCCAACGCCTCCTTTTCCCCGGCAGCGGTGCGCTGAATCAGCTCCCGATCCTCCAGACTCTGGTAGTCGACCACCTCAGTTCTCCCGGGCCCAAGGGTAGGAGAGCCGCCGTTTATTACTACGCCGGGCCTGGGCTTATGGATTGCCCGGATCCCGGCCTTTGGGGGGAATTATAGCACGGGGCCGGCGGGATAAATCAGACCACCAAGGCGTCATAGACTTCCCGCAAATCCGGCAGGTTTTCCAGGTTCCACAACAATTCCAGGGCGGCCCGGCACTGCTGATCGGTGATAGTGGGCGCAGCCAGGCGGCAAAACTTGCCGCTGACTTCCCGGTCGTCCAGGGGATTTTGGCGGTGGCCTTTGGGATAGGCCGTGGCGGCGGCAAAGGTATCCCCGGCATAAGTGGCAATTTCAATGCGGCAGTTGTATTGGCCGGGGTATTTTTCGGTAAAACCCGGCCCCTCGGTCAAAGTCATCTGGCCCATCAAAGTCCGCAGAGCAGGGTCGGAAATTTTTTCCGGGGTAAAACTGGCCGGCGTAACCGCGCCCTCCTGCAAGGCCAGGGCCACCAGAAAGGGGATGCTGTGGTCGGCGGTTTCCCGGGTTTGCGGCGCCCACTTTTCCGGCTCGGTTTCCGGGCTGCTGACCCCGGAGCGGTAGGTCTGCACGGCAATGGCCGCGATTTCCGACAGCTGCACCTGCGGCCGCAGTTCGAGGGCTAATCCGATGGGGGCTTGGGTATGAATCTGGGACGGGTAAAACTTGAAAGTAGTATCGTTAATCCGGAAAGGCTGGCCGCGGCCGCCAAAGGGATCGAGGGTTACCGGTGGGGTTACGCCGGCTTGTTCCCACAGGCCGCGCTGGCCGGCAAAGGGTTCTCCGGGGCCGGTCATTCCGGCGGCGGCCAGTTGGGCGGCAAAGACCCCGGCCCGGGTGGCGGCGGCCGTGGCGCAACCTTTCCACATAGAAAGTTCTCCGGTACGGGTAACGCCCAGGGGCAAGTTGGGGGCCAGAGCCAAAGAAATGGCATGGCCCATTTGTTCCCGGTTCAGTCCCAGCAATTTGCCGGCGGCCGCGGCCGCGCCGACCACGCTGAACATCCCTTGATCCCAACCCAAATCGCCGCTGACCACCTGATCCGACAGGCGGCAAAAGATTTCGTAGGCCAGGGTGATGGCGGTGATAATATCCTGCCCGTCCCGATTCCGGGCATCAGCCATAGCCAATACCGCCGCAATCATATCGCTGGGATGGCCGCCGCCGGGCGAAAAGTAGGAATCGTTGCAATCCAGATAGCGGATCATCACGCCGTTGGCAAAGGCGGCCCAATCCGGAGAACTGTAGTCCGCCGCGCCGATAAGGCGGGCCGGCTCCTGGCCGGCGACGGAGCCGGCCAGCTGGCGGGCGATTTTCGCCGGTTCCGACAAATACCCGCCCAGGGCGCAACCCAGGGTATCCACCACCGTGCGCTTGACCTGATGCACCGTGGCAGCGTCCAAATCCGCATAGGTCAGCCCAACGGCGTAATCGCTGAGCAGTTGGCTGGTCTGATCCATTTCCCTCTCCATAGATTGGCCCGGGCCGGGTGTCTAATTGTCGGCGGCCTGCTGTTCCCGCGCCCGGCCGGTCAGTTCCTGATAATGCTCCGTGGCCTGGGTCAGCAGCTCGTCCAAGTCCTCGGACAATAGGTATCCCTGGTCAACCAATTCCATAGCGGCGGCCTGGATTTGCGCCCGATAATCCTCTTGAGTGGGATACCGTTCCGCAATGGACAGACGCGGATCTCCGGCAGCCAACCGTTCCTCTTTAGTAGCCGGGAAAGGGATGGTGGCGCCGGCCAGGGTGCCGCCGGTAGCCCCGCCGGAGGAAAGGATTTGCCCCTCGCCGCCGATTTCCCGATGCCGCAGATTCCAGCCGGTATGGGTAGCCAGAGGAACGGCAACCATCGGCAGGCGGATGCCGGCCAGTTCATTGCCATCGGCATCCACGGCCGGCACCAGCACGGGATAGGGTTTTCCCAGCACGACCGGCCCTTGGGCGGCTACCCCCGGTTCCGGGCCGAAGTCCAGCCGGTAAAAACGGCGCAGGGGTTCCGGGAAGTTGACGCCGGGAATCGCCCGGAATGTGGCGGCGGTAGCCTCCGGGCTTACGGCCGTGCCGTTGTCCAAGCGCGGGTAGGCGCTGGGCGGCGGACTTTGATTATCCGTAACCCAGCGATCCAGGTTCAGCAAGGCCGCCCGCAGTAACGGGCGGTAATCCAGGCAGTTAAAGGGCTGCTGGCCCCGGCTGCCGTTGGCCGGATCGGTATCCCGCAGGTAAGGCGTCCCCAAGGGATGTTGCGCGCCGCCGAAGTGGTATATCCGCACCGCCTCGGGAATTTCCAGATCCCGCTGGCCGCTGAGGTCAATATGCACCATTGCGCCGCCGCCGCCCCAGTATTCCGAGGAAGTGTAGGTATACATAATGCGCGGCAGCGGCCCCTGGTTCATCGCCCGGGCCAGGATGCCGTCGGTTTTGCCGGTTTCCGGATCGGTCTGCGGCAAATCGCTGAAGGGAAAGAGGTTGTTGGGGCTGCGGCTGGCCTGGCTGGAGGGCTGGGCAAAGCGTTGATTGAACTCGCCATGCTTGGCCCCGGCTACATGGGGCATCAGCCCGTCAAAGGCCGGGCGGCCGCTTTCATCCCAATTCAGCCCGTAATAGACCATATCCCGCAGGAAACGGCCGCTTTGGGAGGAACCGAAACTGTAAGCCCGTTCCAACTGCCCGGCGCAGGGATTGCCGGCGGCAGTGTCAGCGTAGCGCAAAAAGGCAGCCAATTCCCGGGTTGCCAGCAGTCCCGCCCCGACTACCGGCGCCCCGGTGGTGGTATAGATGACCTGATAAACCTTGCCCGGTTCAAAGCCGGCGGCCCGATAGACATAACGGGCATCCGGCACTACCCGGCCTTCTTGTACCCGGGCAAAGGCCCATTCTTGCCGGGGAATGACCTGTTCCGGCCCATCCTCGCTGTCCTGCACCGTCATTACTGACGACCAATCCTCCAGATTATTGGCGGGATAGGGGCGGTGATTGCGGTCGGAAATAAACTGCTCTTGGATGGGCGCATTAGGAACAAAGGTAACGACCAGTTGGCCGCTGAGGGGGGAGCCGTCGGGATTTTGCGCTTCCGGGGCGTAGAGGCGCAGGGTACCCGGCGCCTCCGGGGCATCGTGCTGCCAGCCGCACCAGGCCACGGTGAAACCGTGCCGCATCAGAAAGCCGTTGCCGGCTTGCAGCGGTTCCTCCGGGGCCAAATCGGGGGCATTGTTGAAATTGCGGAGGGCCGGGCCGCGGCCCCGGTTCAGGATGTCGAAAAAGAGGCGGCGCCGGCCCTTTTCCGGGTTGACCGGTTGCAGGATGCGGAAATCGGCGGCGAACTCCACCAAGCCGGCGGCGTTGCGCGGCGCCAATTTCAAGTCGGTTACCGTGGCGTTGGCCGGATGTTCCGGATCCACGGCAAAGCGGACCAAGCCGTCCAGCTGCTCGTAAGGGCCAACTTCGCCAAAGGATTCGCCTTGGGCAAAGGGCTGCCGGGAGGTTATTTCCAGTTGAGTAACGGCCATTGCACACCTCGCGCTGGGATACCGATTGAGCGGATTGCGGACAAGGAAAGATTACCGCCCGCCATACTTGCGCTGACGATACCGTTCCCAAATTTCCTGGGCGCGCCGGTAAGCCACATCCAGCCGAATTAGACCGTCGGGATCCAGACCGTCTTTCAATTCCTGTTTGTAGGCTACCCAGTTCCGCAGCTCCTCCAGCGTCCAGTTTTTAGTGGACTTCAGGCGGTTGTGGGAGCCGCACAGCGGCGCGCGGTTCAGAATATCATCATCGCCGCCCCGGGATTTCGGAAGGATATGGTCCAGCTGATATTCCCCCCAAGCTGGCAAGCCGTTGCCCTGCATTACCCGATGGCCGCAGCACCAAGCGCGAAACCCGGAAATCTGCAAAAGTTCCTCCCGCATTTCGTCATCGCTCAGCAGGGCTTGGGTAGCCGGTTGCCGGTAAGTCCGCACTGCCGGGCGCAGCGGCTTGAAGGCATATTCCAGCGGGGTCTGCAAGACGGGCAGCTCCCCGGGGCCGAACACCGTAACTTGGGGCGCGCCGGGATGAACCTGCTGGCCGGCGGTATGGTCGGGCGCGCCGTTGGCCTTGACGCAGGTCAGCAGGGCCAAAGTCGGCTTGTTGAACTGCCGCTTGAACACCGTCCAGGCGCGGGGATTGGCGTCGCAGGCCACCCACTGCCGTTCCGGGCCGGCCACCCCATTTTTATCATCATACTGCCGAATCAGCTCGCAAGCCAGGGCAGTATAGGCGCAGCCGGCAAAGCAATCCACTACCACGCCGCCGGGCGGGCAGCTGGCCCGGATTATCCGCGCGGCCAGTTGCCAGGGCTTTTGCGTGGGATAGCCGGTGCGTTCCCCTGCTTGGCTGTTGATGATGGGAATATCCCAAACCGTGTCAATCTGCTGCCCGGCCATTTCATCCAGATACTGTTTCCGGCGCAGCTTTCCTGTACGGGTAGTAAAAACCCGCCCCTCGGCCTGCATCTGAGCGATCCGTTCCGGGGTCAAATTCCCCAAGTTCTGATCCAGCCACAACCGGCCGTCGGGGTCTTGCCGAGCCCGCTTAATTACCCGTTCCGGGAGGTTTTCCCATTGGGGGGCAAAGAAGTAATTTTCCCCTTTGGAATAAAAGAACAGGGTATCGTGTTTGCGGGCGTAGGCCCGGGCTATCTGCGAAGGGCCGCCGTAATGCCAGACAATTTCATTCCTGAGCTGGTCGCGGCCAAATATGCCGTCCAGCAGTTGCCGGAGGTAGCCGTTGGCGGTGTGGTCGCAGTGCAGATACAGGCTGCCGCTGGGCTTGAGGATCCGGTGAATTTCGATAAGCCGCCGGGCCATAAAGCACAGATACGCCGCAATGTCCTCGCTGTGCAGGTAGCGGGTATTGTCAATCAGCCGGGACACCGCCGGGTGGGTATCCGCGATGTGTTGCATCCAATCCTCATGGATGTCCTCTTGCCAGGACCAGATGTCGCTATAGCCGCCGGCCAAGTCGTCCCGCTTGCGGGCCGGCGGTTCCGGATCCGGCCAAGTGATATGGCAATCCTGCGCTTGCGCCGCATTGGCGATGCCCCATCCGGCCAGCAAATTCCTTTCGGCTTCCCGCTCGTCCTCCCGCAAAGGAGGATTCAAGCGATGGGCCGGCCAAGTTTCATTTTTCCCAAAGGGCGGGTCAATGTTCACCAAGTCCACCGACCCGGTGTTAATCCGCAGCAGGAAATCCAGGTTGTCCGCAATATAGACGCCCCGGGGGACGCCGTTAAAGGGGTTGACTTCCGATACCGGCGGCTCTTTGGCGGCCTCGGCCAAGGTTATTGCCATAGAATTCACCCTTGGGGAATGGGAAAAGTTATCGCGGTCGGCAAGAGGAGCCGGCGGGAACGGAGGGTATCCTTGCCCTACAAAAGGCCGCTGGCGTCCACATCCAAATCCTCCGGCGGCTCCTCGCCGGTAAAATCCCGCCACCACTGATTGAAAGCGGCGGCCCCGCCGTGCTTGTCCCGCAGCCGGGCCAGATGCGCCTTGACCTGCACCACTACCGGCAAATGGTAGTCGCTGGTCAGTTGCCAGGTGCGGGCTACCCATTCCAGGGCGGCGGGGATATTGCCCCGTTCCTCGGCCACCATTCCCAGCTGCCCATAGGTGCGGGCCAGCCGCTGCACATCGCCCAACTGCTCAAAGATTTCCCGGGCTTGGTGATACCAGTTTTCGGCGGTGTCATACTGCCGCTGTTCATGAAAGAGGACGCCCAACTGCCGGCACTCGTCGCCAACGCCGCGGCGGTCGCCCAAGTTTTCCTTGCGTTCCAGGGCGGCCAGATACCACTCCTCCGCTTCCTCGTACACAATGCCCCGGTCTTGGGCCAGCAGTCCCAAGTGGTGCAGTTCCACCGCCATTTGCGCCGAATTGCCCAGCCGGTCGCTCAAGCTCAACGCCTGCTGATACCAGTTTATGGCCTCGTCAAAGAGGTATTGAGCATGGCAGACCGTCCCCAGCTCGTGAAAAATCAGCGCGGCGGTTTCCTCGTCCCGATTTTCCTCGACGATGCTGCGGGCGCGGTGATACCAGCTTTCCGCTTCCTTATGCTCAAACTTCAACTGGCTGACCAGGCCCAAAGCCCGGTAATCCTTGACCATCTCCTCGGCGTCGGGCAGCCGCTGGTGGATTTCCAGGGCTTTGCCGTACCACTCCTTGGCTTCGGTATAAAGCCGCTGATACTGCCGCGCCTGCCCCAGGGCAAAATAATCGTCGGCTACCGCAGCCCGGTCGTCTCCGTTCTCAATGATGGACAGGGAACGCTGCAACCAGTCGGCGGCGGTCTCTAATTGGCGGCGGGCCAGGGCAACGGCCCCGAACTGATGATACACGGCGGCGAGCCGCGGGTCGGTAGCGGCGTCCGGCTGGGCGGCAAGGTAGTCGGCCAACTGCTGATTCCATTCCTCAGCCCGCGGCAAATCGCCGACTTCCACCGCCTCGCTGACATCGGTGCCGAGCAGGTAGAGCCATAGGTCAATAGACCCGGCGGCCGCGGCGGCTTCCGCCGTGGGGCCGGCCGCGGCCAGCAGCTGCTCCCGCAGGCGGCGCAGTTCCGGGATGCGCTTCTGCATCCGATAGACTTGGGCCAGGGGCTGCACCAGCAGTTGGGCATTGTCCCACTGCCGGGCTTCCAAAGCCAGAGCCAAGGCTTGATTCAGATTGCCCTCCTCGGCCAGCACCGCCGTAGCTCCGGCATCCTGATTTTCGTACAGGGATTCCATAAAGTAGTCGGCGGTGTCGGCATAGACCCGCACGAACTCGGCTTCCAAGCGGCCGATGTTGGCCGCCGCCACTTGCCGGCCCAGCTTGCGGCCGTAGAACCAGGGCAAAGCCGGGTGAATCTGATAGACGCTGGGCGAAACCGGTTCCAGAAAGCCGGCGGCCAAGCCGGAACGGAGCAGGGTGCGACAGGCCCCCCAGCCCAATTCCTCGCCCATAGCCGCCCGGTAAGGCGGTTCCTGGGTGATGTGGGTCAGAATGTCCAGCATCACCCGCCGCTGAAACAGGGCCAGGAAAGGCAGATGGGTGCGGCTGCGGTGGGACATTTTCGTCCAGGCGTATTCCATCAGCGCGGTCAGGAAATTATCCCGCCCGACTTCCGCCGCCGTTTCGGGAAACGCGGTTAGACCCCGCTGCAATTCGGAGCAGATGACCGAGCCGGGAACTTCCTTGAGCAAAGGCAGGGCGATCCGGCAGGCCAGGGGATGGCCGGCAACGGCATCGATCAGGTCAATAACTTCCGACCCGATCCGGCCGGGGGCCACTTCTGATTTTTCCAGGACGGCTTGGGCCAAATCCCGGCGGTCAAATTGATTCAACCCGGTTAACGGGTAGCGGGCCGTGGGGGAGGGATACCCAACTTTCCGCCGGATTGCGGGTTGCCAGCAAAGCGTGGCTGGCTCCGGTTGCCGTGGCCGCCGCCAGGAAATCATCCAGTTCGGCCTGTTCCCCGGCGGTCAGCAGACCCGGCGAACCGGGCGGGAATCCGGCCAGGTTTTCCACCCCGTCCCAGATAAGCAGGGCGGGATTTTCCTGCAAGTATTCCACCACCCATTGCCGCTGCTGCGCGCCGTTCAGATCGGCAAAGGGCAAGCCGGCGATGGCGGCGCCGATTTCATGCACTACCCGCTCTAGGCCGGCGGGATGGGCCGCCTCAAAGACGGTGTAAAAGACGCCGCCGGGCAATTCTTTGCGCCCGGTTTTTTGCAACCAGCGGGCCAAGCCTAAAGCCAGTTCGGTCTTGCCGACGCCCGTGTTGCCGGTAAGCAGCGTTACCCGGTGGGATTGAATCAGCC
Source organism: Dehalococcoidia bacterium (assembly GCA_965203435.1). Taxonomy (GTDB): domain Bacteria; phylum Chloroflexota; class Dehalococcoidia; order Lucifugimonadales; family UBA3495; genus CBDBCU01. The sequence goes on from CBDBCU010000001.1 coordinate 307,470, forward strand.
GTTCCAAGCGGCGCAGTTCGGTTTGCCGCCCGATTAAACCGTACGGCCCGGCGGCGGGAAATTGGCTTTCGGTAGGGCTGTCCGGCTGGGGCTGAATTACCGGCGCGGCCAGGGGATTGACCTGTTCCCGTTCAATGCGCGGCGGGGTGAACTGCCGGGCTTGATAAACCAGCGGCGTCGTCCAGTCCCAGAAAACTTGCGGCCCGTTGAGGGTAGGGCGGCGCGGCTCCGCCATCAACCCGGCCCGCCCCTGGGCCACGGCGGCGGCAACTTCCGCGCCATCGGCCAAAGCCCGATAAAAAGAGCGCAGGAAACCGGCGCCGGCGGCCGCCGTCAATCTCCAGGGCAACAACGCCACGGCCGGCATACCACTGCGGCATAGCCCTTGGGCCAATTCCGCCCAAGCCGTTGCCGTTGCCGGATTAGCCAGCCCCCGGCCGCCGGCGGTCAACAGAGCTAACGGAACCTGGGCGGCGGTCAAAATATCGGCTAACTCTTGGACGATTGCCGGGCTGGAACTGCCATCCTCTCCCTCGAAAAGCAAACTGCCGTCATCGGGGCTGAGCCGCAAGCCGTCCAGTTGTACCAGATGGTAGTGGCCGGGTTTGTCGGCTAATTGGCGGGACAAAGCGGCTAAAGTCGGCGGCCGCAGATAGTCCAGCTCCACCTGAACTTCCAAGGATTCCAGGGCCGACAAAGTTTCCGCGCCCAACCCGGCTGGCGGCGTAGCGTCTCCGGTTTCCGGCCTCGGCGCGGCCAGCAGGATATTCAGCTGTTCCGTAGCCAGGTTTCCCGCGTAGGCCGGCAGGGGCGCGGCGTCAATCCGGCGTACCAGGGATGCCGCGCTAGAGGTCAAATAGCCGGCCTCCGGGGAGTTCAGCAATTCCCAGGGCAGAGCCAGCCAATCGGGACGGGGGGAAACTACGGCCAGTTGATAGTCGGAAAGACCCTCAGCGGCGGCGGCGTCAAATAGCTGCCGGGCCGTTTCGCTGCCGTCGAACACCGCCGCAAAAAGGAGCCGCCCCAAGTTCCGCAAGCCGGTTTCCACGGCTGCCGCCCGCTCCCGGGCCGGGCCAAAGGGATGATCCAAGGATTCCTGAAAGTACCAGGCAATTTCCGCCCGGTCAGCGGCATCCAGGGGATTTTGGAAGTCAACCGGGGGGACGGACTGCCGCGCCGCCCCGTCAAGGCGGGAAAGCTGCACCTGGCCGCTATCGGGCAAATCCAGAATTTCCAGTAATTTGACCACTATCGGCTCCCCCGGGGCGGGCAATAGATACGGGTTGCCGGCTGCTATGCCGGCTTATATTGCCCCCATTATACCCTATGCGGTCGGATTGCTTTACTTGGCCGCGTCTGAGGATTCCCTTAGCGCAGGATTAGCCCCGAAACACCGCCAAAGCGTCGGCGGCCTTGATGCCCTGACCGGCCGGCAACACCATCAGCGGGTTGATGTCCAGCTCGGCCAGAGTCCCCTCCAGGTTCACCGCCAGTTGGGAAACGCTGACCAGAGCGGCGGCCAGGGCGTCAATATCCGCCGGCGGCGTTCCCCGGAATCCGTGGAGCAACCGAGAACCCTTGACCTGATTTATCATTTCCAGAGCTTCCGACCGGGTGATGGGGCAAAGGCGCAGGGCTACATCGTTATAGACTTCCACCATCACGCCGCCGACGCCAAAGAGCAGGGTCGGCCCCAGTTGGGCATCATAGGAAACGCCAATGATAACCTCGACGCCGCCGGACACCATTTCCTGCACCAGCGCGCCGTTGATGGCGGCCCCGGCCGGCGCGGCCGCGGCGGCATTGGACATAATGTCGGCGTAAGCCGCCTTAACCTGCGCCGCGTCAGTCAAACCCAGCCGAATTACGCCGGCCTCGGTTTTGTGCAGAATATCCGGGGAATCCGCTTTCAGGGCTACCGGGTAGCCGATGGTTTCGGCCGCCGCCACGGCGGCCGCCGCCGAATCCGCCACAGCCTCCCGGGTTATGGGTATCCCCCAGGCGGCAATCAGTTCCTTGCTTTCGTGTTCGGAAAAGGCCACCCGGCCCTGGACGGATAAGGCGGCCGTCACCTGTTCCTGTTGCGGAGTCATCGCCGCCGCCCGGCCAAAGCCGGCGGCCTGCCGCCGGTCGCGCCATTGATGATAGTTCAGCAGGGCGCGCACCCCGAAAGCCAGTTTGTCCGGCACATAAAAAACCGGGATCTGCGCCGCTTTCAGCTTCGGCAAGCCGGCGGTAGCCGACCGGGTTCCCGTCCAGAGAAAGGCCAAGCCCCGGTCGCTTTTGTCCCGTTGGGCGATAACCTGTTCGGCTTGCGGATCCGCCCCGGCGCTGGCGACCACCAGGGTGCCGATATGGGGCTGTTCGCTCATATAAGCCATAATTTCCGGGAAGGAGTCGCTGTTGGCGAACCCGGTAACATCCGAGGGATTGGCGGCCCAGCCGAAACCTTTGAGGACGCCGTTAATGCCGTCCCGGGCAGTAGCGGTCAGTGGCGGCAAGTCCAGCCCGGCCTGTCCGCACATATCAGCGGTCAGGGAACTGATGCCGCCGGAGTGGGAAACTACCGCTACGCCCGGCTGCACCGGCTTGGCGGTATGGGCCAGCAGCTGGGACACTTCCAGCAGCTCGTCATAATCCTGCACCCGGGTAATGCCGTATTGGGCAAAGACTTCATCATACAGGGCGTCGGCGCCGGTCAAGGCGGCGGTATGGGAACGGGCGGCCCGGGAGCCCAAATCGGAGCGGCCAATCTTAATCAGCACGATGGGTTTGCCGCGTTCCGCCGCCAGTTCCGCCACGGCCACCAGTTTGCGGGCATCCTTGAAACCCTCGACAAAGCCGGCAATGACCTTGACCGAATCCTGATCCAGCAGGTAGCGGGCAAAATCGCAAAAGTCCAGGTCGGCCTCGTTGCCGGTGGAAATGATGTGGCTGAGGCCAATGCCCTCCTCCACGGCCCGGGTCAGAAAGGGACCAAAGGCCGAGGCCCCGCTCTGGCAGATAAGGCCAATGGGGCCGCTCAATCCGTCAGACCCCCGGGAGGAGGCGGTAGGCCAAATGTCGGCCTGCACATTAGCCACGCCCAGGCAGTTGGGGCCGCAGATGCGGAGGCCGGACTCCCGGGCAAAGGCGCCCACTTCCCCTTGCAAATCCCGCCGGTCGTCCACATCCCGCTCGGAAAAGCCGGCGGAAATGACGATCGCGGCCCGGGTACCCTTGGCGTGGCTTTCCTTGAGAATGTCCAATACCTGGTGATACGGCACCACTACGCCCACCAGATCCGGGGTTTCCGGCAAAGCGGTGATACTGGGGTAGGATTTTACCCCCATAATTTCATCATAGCGCGGGTTCACCGGATAGACCGCCACCCGGTCTTTGGCTTTCAAGGCGGCGTTGAGGAAACGGCCGCCGTACTGCATCCGCGGCGTGGCCCCCACCACGGCAATGGATTTGGGGTTGAGCATCCGGTCAATGGACGCCAACTGCTGGTCGGTCCAGATAGCCATTTGATACCTCGCGCTGTAGAGTGCCGCTGCTGCCGGCTATTCGTCCGGCAACGGGTTCAGGACAGCCCGGCAACAATTTCCGGGTGACCCTTCAACGAGTTCAGGGTGAGCGGAATGAATATCCGGCAAATAACCCGCTGTTGGATTGGCGGGGCAAAGGGATTTCTAGGTTTCCCCAGCGGTCCGCAAATCGGCGCGCCAGTCATCCGGGGAAGGGCCTTTGTCGATGAGGACATCAATCACCGCCGGCCGGCCGGAATCCTGGGCATCGCGCAGGGCGGCCGGCAAGTCCCGGGAGTCGTTGACCTGGACGCCGTAGCAGCCAAAGCCCCGGGCCACGGCGGCGTTATCCGTTTCCACAAACTCCGAAGCGATGCGGCGCCCCTCCGGCTGATGATGCCGCACCATCCCCAGGGCGTTGTCGTTAAAGACAATGCAGATAATCGGCAGGTCGTACTGCATGGCGGTGGACAGGGCGTTGACGGTCATCATATAGCCGCCATCGCCGGTAACCCCCACTACCGGGCGGTCGGGATAGACCAGTTTCAAGGCTACGGCCGCCGGCAGGCCCCAGCCCATTCCCGCGGTGCCGCCGGGGGCAAAGAAAGTGTGGGCCTGGGTCGACTGGTAGAAGTGGGCCATCCAGGTGCGGTTGTTGCCGGCGTCGAGGGCAAAGACGGTTGACGGGTCGAGGTTTTCCCGCAGCAGGGCCACCAGCCGCTGCGGCGTCACCGGAGAACAGTCCAGGCGCATGGCCGGGTCATTGAAAAAGCCGGTGTTGGCCTTGCGGCCGGGCAACCCGTTGACCCAATCCTGGCGGCCGGCGGCGGTAGCTGGAGCGGCCTCCCGGGAAGCGTCCGCCAGTTGCGCCAGAATGCTGCCAGCATCGCCAATCAGCCCCAACTCGATGGGGAAAGTCCAGCCGGCGTTGCGGTCGTCAATATCAATCTGGATGATGCGCTGGCGGCGGGGATCGAAAACATTGGGCCGTTCCCGCACCGTATCCTGGGGACTGAGCTTGGCCCCCACGACGATAACGGTATCGGCATCGCCCACGGCCCGGTTGGCCGCCTCCTGCCCATAGACGCCGGCCATGCCCAAAGCCAGGGGATGGGTTTCGGCCAGGGCGCTTTTGCCCTTGTAACTGGTCGCCACCGGCGCCCCCCACAGTTCGGCCAACTGCTGCAGCTGGGCGTGGGCCTGGGCTTGGTGGACGCCGTTGCCGGCGACAATCACCGGCCGGCGGGAAGCGGCCAGAATTTCCACGGCCCGGCCAATATCCTGCGGCGCGCTTTGCGGCTTGGCGGTGTTCAGGTAGCCGGCGGTATCGTGGATAAAGGGCGGCGTTTCCACATCCACCTCGCCGCCGATCGCCGCCGAGCGCATTACCACAGCCGCCGGGCCGGGGCGGCCGCTGGTGGCGTGCTTGATCGCCAACTGCGTCCCCAGCACCGCCTCTTTGGGACTGGCCGCTACGCTGGTATATTTGGTCATTCCCTTGAGGATGGCCGGCAGGTCAATACTGCCATATTCCCCGGCCCCGGACTGGTTGGCCGGATGTTGAGCCGAGCCGCCGTCGGAGGTGTCGGTCAACACCAGCATCGGCGAACTGCTGAGCATGGCCTCCATAATGCCGAAACTGGCATTGGAGCCGATAAACAGCCCCTGGCCCATCACCACGGCCGGCTTGCCGGTAGCCCGGCCATAGACATCGGCCATTATCGCCGCCGTCTGCTCGTGGCGGCAGAGGATGGCTTTGATCCGATCCTCTTTCCCCACCAGCAGGTTGTAAATCTGGCCGGTGCCGCCGCCGGGAATCCCGAAAACATACTCAATGCCGGCCTCGACGAGGGACTGGACGATTAACTCATGGGCCTGGGGCATAAAACCTCCCGGATGGGCCAGGGTCTGGGGCGGGAATGTTCTGGGAATGAAAGGATGATACCTTGCCGGGATAGGCGGGTCAAGTTGCGGCGGCCGGGATGGGCGCATTGGTCTGGTTGCGGTTGATTATGGGGAGCCGCCGGTCGGAGTTCGTCATCTTTGCTGTTCGTTATCTTTGCAGATAGTTGGTTTCCGCCCATCCCTAACTTGTTGCCGGATGAAAGTTTTCCCCTACCGGAGCAAGGCCGGCTATTATTGACCAAGGGCCGCCGCCGGCCTAGAATAGCCCGGCGCGCCCTATTCCTAACGCTACATAAGGCGCCGGCCAGCGCCGGAGGTGAGGGAAATGAAAAGCGTTACTATCGACCGCGCCAAGCGGCTGAAAGAGGAACCGGCAAAGGGCCATAACCGCTGGCATCCGGACCTGCCGCCCATCCTGGAAGTGGCCCCGGGCGAGGAGGTTCTGCTGGAAACCCGGGACGCTTCCGATAACCAAATCCAGCCCGGAATGACCCCGGCGGCCTTGGCAAATCTTGACGCCAAGGTAGCCCATCCTTTGACCGGCCCCATCTACATCCAGGGGACGGCTCCCGGCGACCTGCTGGAAATAGAATACTTGGACATTCTGCCCCAGCCCTACGGGTGGACGCGCAGCCGGCCCGGGGCCGGCTTTCTGCGCGACTTGTTCCCGGAGCCCTATCTGGCCCATTGGGAAATCCGGGATGGTTGGGCCACTTCTCCGCAAATCCCCGGCGTCCGCATTATTGACGGCTCCTTTATGGGCACGGCCGGCATCGCCCCGTCCCATCAGCAATTGGCCGCTTGGACGGAAAGAGAGGCGGACTTGGTACGGCGCGGCGGCATTGCCTTTCCCCCCGACCCGGAGGATGCCGTACCAGCCGGCGGCGACATTGCCCGCCAAGGGCTGCGGACGCTGCCGCCGCGGGAAAATTGCGGCAATGTGGACGCCAAGCAGCTGACCAAAGGCTCCAAACTGCTGATCCCGGTCAATGTGCCGGGCGCTCTGTATTCGGTCGGCGACGGCCACTTTGCCCAGGGCGATTCCGAGTGCTGCATTACCGCCATTGAAATGGGAGCCACGGCGGTGGTGCGCTTTCGGATTTTGCCGGGGGAAGCGGCCCGGCATAACATAACCTTTCCCCGCTACGCCCATCCCGGCTACTTCCTGCCGCCGGAATGGGCCGCCCCGCGCAACTTTATCGCCACTACCGGGATGCCGATCCGGGCCGACGGGACGCAGGAGGGCGAGGACAGCCTGACCCTGGCGGCCCGCAATGCCCTGGTCAATATGATTGCCCTACTGCAAGAACGGGGCTGGAGCCGGGAGCAGGCGTACATCATTTGCAGCGTGGCCGTGGATTTGCGGATCAGCAACATCGTTGACCTGCCCAACATAACCGTGTCGGCTTTCCTGCCGGAGGATATTTTTCAAGGCTAGGGCAGGATGGCCGGGATAGCCGGGCAACGGGTCAACATAAAAAGCCGGCCGGCCGGTTTCCTTGCGACTCATCAACACCGCTCATCCTGAACTTAACGCCGCTCAGCCTGAACTTGTTGCAGGATGAATAACCTGCAACAGAACGAAACCACCCGCCGTCGCGCCAGAAAGCGATTTCCGGGCTTTAGGGGTATCCAGACCCCTGAAAAGCCCGGAAATCGCTTTCCAGGAAACGGCCAATCCCCTCCCGGCAGCGGGATTTTGCGAAAATAAGCAGCCGCCCGTTCCAAGACGGGCGGCTTGCGCTTTTTCCCTTGGTTTCGGCCGTCGCCGCAGCGCGGCCGGTCCCACCCCACATCCCTTGAGCCTGCTTTTGTCTCCGGATGCCTTTGGCCTTTCCCCGGCCGGTGGCCCGGCCGGCGTTGGGGTTGGCTTTCCTGCCGGTTGGCGGGACTAGCTGGCCCGCTTGACCTCCAGGGTTTCCCCCGGGGCCAGGGCTACCCGGCGGACGTTGATGCCCAGCTTGAGCAGCCAGTAACCCAGGGTGGCCTTGCTGACGCCCAGGTCGTCGGCGGTCATGGAGAGGCCCTTTTCGTTGACCATCTCCGGGAGCAGCCGCTCCAGGGGGCGCTGGTGTTCCTTTTCTACCCGCTGCATCAGTTTAGTCTTGCGTGCCAATGTAGTACCTCCTTCTCTTGCGCCGGCGTGTTGTGCAACCGAATGTAACGGCCTATCGGTAAGATGTATTGAATGGTAACACCCGTTCCGATATTTGTCAAGACTTGTACGGACTATTTCTTAAACAATTTTGATAATCTTTCAGAACAGGAAAATCGGCAAATTTGGCTAGGATAAAGCCGATTTCCCCCGCAACGGGCGGTTTCGCCCGGCTGCCAAGCGTTACACCGGCCGGCCGGGTAAGGCTGACGCCGGGTGGCGTCCTGGGATTTTCCCGCCGGCTGACCCTCCTACGGGACAAGAGGAGCGGTGTAGCAATAATGTAATCGCCAGGCGGACGGGGATGGGGAGTGTAATTACACCAGCGGCATTACTCTTTTCCGCATTGAGTTGATGGCGGAGTGTAACAGCCAGAGGATTGCCCGGCGGCTACACTTGGCTGGCCGGAATGATTTTCTTTGCCCGGGCCGATTTGACCCTGGCCCATCCCTTTGTTAGGCTGATAGCGGGAACCGGCGGAAGGCCCTTTCCCAGGCGGCAACGCCGCCGATTAAACCGAAACGAAAGGGATTTACCATGCAACTACCTACCCTGCGGGATGTTTATGCGGCCCGAAAGACCATCGCGCCCTATCTGTCCCGCACCCCCTTGCACTACTCGGCCGGGCTGAGCCAACTGCTGGCCGCCGAAGTCTATCTCAAGCATGAGGATTACCTGCCCCTGGGGGCTTTCAAGGCCCGCGGCGGCATCAACCTGCTGGCCCATTTGAGCCCCGAGGAACGGAGCCGCGGCGTCATCACCGCCTCCACCGGCAATCACGGCCAATCCATTGCCCGGGCCGCCCAGCTGTTCGGCGCGCGGGCCTACATTGCTATGCCGGCCCAAAACCCCAATCCGCTGAAAGCGGCGGCGATGGCCGCCCTGGGCGCGCAGCTGATCTACTACGGGGAAAACTTTGACGAAGCCAAAGCCCACTGCGAGCGGCTGGCCGCCGAGGAAGGCTACCGCTATGTTCATCCCTGCGACGAGCCGCTGCTTGTCGCCGGCGTAGCTACCCAAGCCCTGGAAATCATCGAAGACCTGCCGGAGGTGGAAGTGATGTACCTGCCATTGGGCGGCGGCAGCGGCGTTGCCGGGGCCTGTATCGCCGCCAAGGGCATCGACCCGGCCATCCAGGTGCGGGCCGTGCAGTCCGCGGCGGCTCCGGCCGGCTATCTATCCTGGCAGCAGGGGGAACTGGCCCAGGCCCCGATGAACACCTTTGCCGAGGGCATTGCCACCCAATCCGGCTACGACCTGCCGCAGCGGATAATCCGCCAGCTGCTGGACGACTTTGTGCTGGTCAGCGACCGGGAAATACGGCAAGCTATGGGCTTGCTGATTGAAAAGGCGCACACTATGGCCGAAGGGGCCGGGGCGGCGGCTACGGCCGGGGCGGTAAAGCAGCGGGAAAGTCTGGCCGGCAAAAAGGTTTCCATCACCGTCAGCGGGGCCAATACCACGGCCGAGCAGTTGCGGGAAGCCTTGCAGGTGTATCTGGAAAGCTGAAATGTAGCCCTTTCCGATAGCCGGCCGGCAAAGAAAAGTGTAACGGCTGCCGGCAATAAGGGTAGCGGCTGGCGGAAAATGTAATGCCTTTTAAGGCACTGCGCTTTCCGCAAAGTAGCGGGCCAGTTCGTCCCGGGGAAACTCCGGCAAAGGCGTTTCCCCGGCATAGCCCAGCAGCAGCAACCCCTCCTCCGGGGCCAGGATTTGCCCGATTTCCCAACCGGCAATGCCGGCTTGCGTCAAAGCCCGCAGCAAAGCCGGCACTTCCCCAGCCGGCAGGGTGATTATCAGGCAGCCCGAAGCCAGTAATCCCAGAGGATTCAGATTCAGAGCCTGGCAAATCGCGTTACATTCGGGCAGGATGGGAATGCTGGTTTCCTCTACCGCCAGACCCAGACCGGAAGCCGCCGCCACTTCCCGCAGGCCGGTTATCAGCCCGCCCTCGGTAGCGTCGTGGAGGGAATGTACCTTGACGGTATCGGCGGCAATGCGGGCATCTGCTACTACACTTATTCCCGGAGTGGACAGCAGGTTGGCGGCGGTTTCGATAGTTTCCAAGGCTACGCCGGCGGCCAGCAATTCCGGCCGCCGTTCCCGGGCCAGCAAGGCCGTACCCTCAATGGCAATGCCTTTGGTAAGGACGATGCTGTCCCTCTCCTGCGCGCCGCCGGTGGTAATCAACTGATTCCTTGCCACTTCCCCCAGCATACTGCCCAGCAGGAGGGGGCGGTCGATGCCATAAGTAACTTCGCTGTGGCCGCCAATCAGGGCCACATTCAGGGCGTTACACGCCTGCATTACCTGGTCAAAAATGGCGGCGGCCGCGGCCTCAGTGTAACTTTCCGGGACGAGCAGGGTAGCCAGGAACCATCGGGGGATGCCGCCGGTGCAGGCAATATCGTTGGCGTTGACCTGCACGGCGTACCAGCCGATAGCGTCGGTGGCAAAGGTAATAGGGTCGCTGGTGGCTACCAGGAGCCGGTCGCCCCAATCAATAACCGCCGCATCCTCGCCCACCTTTGGCCCCACCAGCACCCGCGGATCCTTGCCGCCGGTCTGTTCCAGCAGCCGGGCCAGCAGTTGCGGCGGAAACTTGCCAACTTCCACTGTTACACTCCTCCACAAATCGGATAAGTCCGGTTGGGCAATAGTGTAACAGAAAAGGGCGGCGGGAAAGAGAATTAACTTTCTTTGCGGGCCGGAGTTTCGTTCCAATCATCCTGAACTGGTTGCAGGATGAAAGGTTGCCGGCGGCCGGCCAATGAATCCAAACGCGGCATCCTTGACATAACTAGGGCGGCGAAAATAGCCCTTTTCCGCCCTTTCAGGTCTCTGAATACCCGAAAAGCCCGGAAATCGCTTTTGACGCAGCCCGGCGCGGCCGGGATGAAAACCGGCCGCATCCGTGCTAAACTATCCCCATCCGGCCAAACCGGGAAACTGCTGATGTCCGATTTGTCCCAACCGCCGGCCGCTGGCCGGGAACAGGAAACCGCTATCGCCCTCCGCCATCTGAAACAGGGCGGCGTGGTGGCTTTGCCTACCGATACCCTGTACGGCTTGGCGGCCGATGTATTCAATGCGGCGGCCCTGCGGCGGGTGTTTGACATAAAGGGGCGGCCGGCGGAACTGGCCTTGCCGGTGCTGGTGAGCGATGTAAAGCAGGCGGAAAGGGTCGCCCGGGATTTCCCCCCGGCGGCCCGCCGGCTGGCCCAAGCCTTTTGGCCCGGCTCTTTGACTCTGGTGCTGCCCAAGACGCCGGATTTGTCGCCGCTGGTAACTGGCGGGCGGGATACGGTGGCGGTGCGGATGCCCCATCATTGGGCGCCGTTGGCCTTGGCCGCCGGCTTGGGGCGGCCCATCACCGGCACCAGCGCCAACCGCAGCGGCGCACCGGACTTGCCTACCCTGGCGGCATTGCAGGCAACTTTGGGCGATGCAGTAGATTACATAATTTCCCAGGGGCCGCCGCCGCAAGGCGCGCCCTCGACTATAATTGACCTGACCGGGGATAGCCCGGCCCTGATTCGGGAGGGCGTTATTCCCTTTGCCGATGCGCTGCAAGTTTGCAATGCCGGCTGAGGCCAATCTTGAACCTCGGATTATCTGATTTCCTATGAACCGCCCCGCGTCAGCCATCCTGGAAACTTGGCAGTCCGCCCTGGAGGGGGAACTGCGGGAATGTTTTGCGGAACGGCAGGGCTTTCTCTACAACCTGCTCCGCTATCACCTGGGCTGGGTGGACCGGGAAGGACAGCCGGAAACGGTAGCCGCCCGGCCTAGTTTCCCGGCCCTGCTGACTCTGGCCGCCGGGGAAGCGGCCGGCGGCGATTATGCCCCGGCCCTGCCGGCCGCCGCCGCGGTCGAGTTGGTCTATAATTTCGTACTGGTGCATAACGAAGTGCAAGCCGGCCGGGTGAATGCCGGCGACCGCCCCAGCCTGTGGTGGGTTTGGGGGCCGGCCCAAGCCATCAACGCCGGCGACGGTTTCCACGCTATGGGCCGGGCGGCGATGCTGAGCTTGAGTGACCGGGGCTTGGCGGCCGACCGGGTTCTGGACGCCGTAGCCAGGCTGGATCAGGCTTGCCTGGCTCTGTGCGAGGGCCAGTATATGGATTTGCAGTTTCAGGAGCGGTTGCTGGTTACTATTCCCGAATATCGGGATATGATTGGGCGCAAGACCGGGGCTTTGACCGGCTGCGCCGCCGCCGCCGGGGCCTTGGCCGCCGCCGCGGACGCCGCCGCCGTTGACTGCTTTCGCGAATGGGGCCGCCTGTTGGGGATGGCTTGGCAAATCGCTCAGGATATTGCCGACTTCTGGGGGGAAAGCGGTGACGGAATGACCGCCAGCAATGCCCTGAGCAAGAAAAAGAGCCTGCCGCTGTTATATACTCTGGAAAAAGGCAGCTCGGCGGTCAAGCGGGAATTGGGTTCTATCTATCTGAAACGGGTATTGGAACCCGCCGATATTGCCCGCATTGTTGTCCTGATGGAGGAAGGGGACGCCCGCGCCTATGCGGAAACCGCCGCCCAAGAATTGGCGGCCCAGGCAGGGGCGGCCGTTTCCGCCATCGGCCTCCCGCCCGAGCGGCAAGCCGGGTTGAAACTGCTGGAGCAGCAGGCTTTGACCGCCGAGCTTTAAGGCCCGGCTCGCCGCCATTGCCTTACTTGAAATTGAGGAGTCTGATCGGCCTATGGGCAAGCGCACCCTTTCCGCCCTGGATGTCGCCAACCGCCGCGTCCTGGTGCGGGTTGACTTCAACATTCCCATTGAGCAGGGAATAGAGGCCATTGCCGCCTACGACCAGCGGTTGCGGGCTACCCTGCCGACGCTCCGCTACCTGCTGGAACGGGACTGCCGCCTTATCCTCTGTTCCCACTTGGGCCGCCCCCGGGGGCAGGCGGATGATACCCTGCGCCTGGCCCCGGTGGGCGACCGCTTGGCGGCTTTGTTGAATCACCCGGTAAAAAGCCTTTCCGACTGCATCGGGCCGGCCGTGGCTGCGGAAGTCGACGCAATGCGGCCGCGGGATATTGTCCTACTGGAAAACCTGCGCTTTCATCCCGGCGAGGAGCAAAACGCCCCGGACTTTGCCCAAGCGTTGGCGGCTTTGGCCGATTGCTTTGTGATGGATGCCTTTGCGGTTACTCACCGGGCTCACGCCTCGACTGTCGGCATTGCCGCTTGTCTGCCGGCGGCTATGGGCTTGCTGGTAGAGCGGGAAGTGGCCGCGATGGGCGCGGCCCTGGAATCCCCGGCCCCTCCCTTGGCGGCCCTGATGGGCGGGGCCAAGGTCAGCGACAAGATTCTGGTGCTGGAGAACCTGCTGGCTAAGCTGAATCATCTGTTTATCGGCGGGGGAATGGCGGTTACTTTCCTTAGGGCGCAAGGCTATGCTACCGGGGATTCTCCGGTCGAAGCTGACCGGTTGGATTTTGCCCGGGAAGTTCTAGCCCGGGCCGCCGCCGGCGGCCTTGCCATCCACCTGCCGGCGGATGTGGTCGTGGCCAGCAGCTTTGACTCCGAGCCGGCGGAAACCGGCATAGTAGCCGTCGACCAGGTTCCCGAGGGCTGGTATATTATGGACCTCGGGCCGGCTACCGCCGCCGCCTTTGCCGCCGCCCTGCAATCCTGCCAAACCATCATCTGGAACGGGCCGATGGGGGTGTTCGAAATGCCCCGGTTCCGTCAAGGCACTCGTACGGTAGCCGAAGCCATTGCCGGATTGGAAAAGGCGGCCAGCGTGGTCGGCGGCGGTTCTACGGCGGAAGCGGTCGAGGCGTTGGGGTTGATGGAAAAGATGAGCCATGTTTCCACCGGCGGCGGCGCCTCCCTGGAGTTTCTGGAGGGGCGGGAACTGCCCGGCATCGCCGCCCTGCCCGAGGCCTGAGGGTCGGAATGGCGGCCAATCCTTAATTCAGTACGAAACCCGATACCAACCCGGAAACCGGGACTTTACCCAGCCCTCAGCAACGGTGAAAGAACTATGATTGACTTGGAACAGCTGCATGACTGCTATGTATCCACCGCCTCGAAAATCGTCCTGCTGGTGGTGGACGGCTTGGGCGGCCTGCCGCATCCGGACACCGGCCGCTCCGAACTGGAAACGGCCCATCTGCCCCACCTGGACGCTATGGCCCGGGAAAGCGCCTGCGGCCTGACCACGCCGGTACTGCCCGGCGTAGCCCCCGGCAGCGGCCCCGGCCACCTGGCCCTGTTCGGCTACAATCCCCTGAAGTATCAGATTGGCCGGGGGGCCTTGGAAGCCCTGGGCATCGAGGTGGAACTGCGTCCGGGGGATGTGGCGGCCCGGGGGAATTTCTGCACCGTTGACGGCAACGGCAAATTGAGCGACCGCCGGGCCGGGCGTATCCCCACGGAGTTGAGCGCGCCCCTCTGCGCCCGGCTGGATCAAATCGAACTGCCCGGCGTCCAGGTCGATGTCTTTCCGGTGCAGGATTACCGCTTTGTGCTGCGCCTGCGCGGCGAGGGGCTGTCGGCCGCCATTACCGAAACCGATCCGCAGATTGCCGGAGTTCCCGCCTTGCCGGTCAAACCGATAGAACCGGCGGCGGAAAGGACCGCCGCATTGGTGAACGACTTTGTCGGTCAAGCGGCCCGATTGCTGGCGGAGGAGGAACGGGGCAATATGGTGTTGCTGCGGGGTTGGGCGCAGCTGCCCTCCCTCCCATCGATGGGAGAAGTGTACCGGCTGAACCCGGCCGCCATCGCCGCCTATCCGATGTATCGGGGGCTGGCCACGGTAGCCAGTATGACCATCATCCCCACCGGCAAAACCTTTGCCGCGGAAGTGGATACCCTGCATCAGCGCTACGCCGACCACGATTTCTTTTTCATCCATTACAAGCCGGCTGACGCCGCCGGCGAGGACGGCGATTTTGCCGCCAAAGTCCAGACCCTGGAAGATCTTGACCCCTTGATTCCCCGCATCCGGGAATTGGAGCCGGAGGTTTTTATGGTGGCCGGCGACCACGCTACCCCGGCCATAATGGCAGCCCACAGCTGGCATCCCGTTCCCTTTATGCTGCACTCCCGGCTTACCCGGGGCGAGGGCATTCCGGCGTTCAACGAAAAGGATTGCGGCCGCGGCTCTATTGGCCGTATTCCCGCCGACAACATTATGCTGCTGGCTCTGTCCCACGCCGGCAAGCTGACCAAGTTCGGACCCTAGCCCTATTCCCGGCCCGGAAACCCCTATATTCCTGCAAGGACACGGACGGCTATGCCCCGAACGATAGTTGCCGGCAACTGGAAAATGAACACTACCCTGGCTGAGGCGGTAGAACTGGCCGCGGCCGTGGCGCAAGGCGCGGGCCAAGCCCCGGGCGTAGAGCTGATCCTCTGCCCGCCGGCCATTTCCCTGGCCGCCGTGCGGGCGGCTGTCAACGGCTCTCCGGTAGCCGTAGGCGCGCAGAATATGCACTATGCGGACTCCGGCGCCTTTACCGGAGAAATCGCCCCGCCGATGCTGCGGGATTTGGCCCGCTATGTAATTCTGGGCCATTCGGAACGGCGGCAGCTGTTCGGGGAAACCGATGAACTGGTCCACCGCAAGGTATTGGCGGCCTTGCGCCACGGCTTGCGCCCCATCCTGTGCGTCGGGGAAACTTTGCAGCAGCGGGAAGCCGGGCAAGCCGCCGCCGTTATCCGGCAGCAGGTAAGCGCCGGCTTGGCTGAAGTAGCGGCTGCGGATTTGAGCAACCTGGTGGTGGCTTACGAACCGGTTTGGGCCATTGGCACCGGCCAAGCGGCTACCCCGGAAATCGCCGGCGAAGTAATGGGCGGGGTTATCCGGCAAACCCTGATTGCCCAGTTCGGGCCGGCGGCCGGAGAGCTGCCGTTGCTTTACGGCGGCAGCGTCAACGCCGGCAACATTGCCGATTTTGCGGCCCAATCCGCCATTCACGGCGCGCTGGTCGGCGGGGCCAGCCTGCAAGCCGATTCCTTCCTCGAAATTGCCCGGTTGGCCGGGGCCGCCGCGGCCGCTCCGGCCTAGCCCCGGGCAATCCCGCCGCAAGGGGTCGCAATGCCGCCCATTGATGCCCCGATTCTCTTTATCGTCGGCCCGACGGCGGTGGGCAAAACCCGCCTCGCCATTGCCTTGGCGCAACGATTGAACGGCGAAATCATCAATGCCGACAGCCGCCAGGTCTATCGCTATATGGATATTGGCGCGGCCAAACCCACCCCGGCGGAACGCCGCCAAGCCGTCCACCACCTGCTGGATTTGTTGACGCCGGACAATAACTTTGACCTCAGCAGCTTTCTCGCTTTGGCCCGTCAAGCCATCGGCGATATTGCCGGGCGCGGCCGCTTGCCCATCGTAGCCGGCGGCAGCGGCCAATATATGTGGGCTTTGCATGAGGGCTGGCAAGGGCCGGCCGCGCCCCCGGATGCCGATTTCCGCCGGGAATGGGAGGAAACGGCGGAACGGGAGGGCGGCGCCGCCCTGTACCGCCGATTGCAGGAAATCGACCCGGCCCGGGCCGCCGCCCTGGATTCCCGCAACTTGCGCCGCATCATCCGCGCCCTGGAGATTTATCATATTACCGGCCAACTACCCTCGACCTACCGCCGGCCGGCCGAACCGCTGCCCTACGCCCGGATTATCGGGCTGACTATGGAACGGGCCGCCCTGTACCGGCGCATTGACGCCCGGTTGGATCAAATGCTGGCCGCCGGCTTTCTGGCGGAGGCCCGGAGTCTGGCCGCCATGGGCTACCCCTTGGGGCAGGGGGCATTGGCCTGTCCCGGCTACCGGGAACTGGGGCAGTATCTGGAGGGTTACATAACTTTTGAGGAAGCGGTGCAGCGCGCCAAGTTTCAGACCCACCGCCTGGCCCGCCGGCAATATACCTGGTTCAAGCCAACGGATTCCCGGATCCACTGGTTGGACGCCGCCGCGCCGGATTTGACGGAAAGGGCGGCGGCATTGGCGGTCGGTTTAACCGAAACCGGCCGGGGCGGTCGGATTTAACGGCGGCGGTGTGCTATAATAGGGGCAACCAGGCAAGCCGGGGGGCGGATGAACTTTACCAAGATGCAGGGCGCGGGCAACGACTATATCTATATTGATGCCCGCCAGAGGGATAAGGACGCGGCGGACTGGCCGGCTCTGTCCCGCGCTATGAGCGACCGGCACTTTGGCATCGGCGGCGATGGCATCATCCTGATTATGGAATCGGAACGGGCCGACCTGCGGATGCGGATGTTCAACGCCGACGGTTCCGAGGGGGAAATGTGCGGCAATGGCATCCGCTGCTTTGCCAAGTATGCCATTGAACGGGAAATCGTGCCGCCGCCCCGCGCCGCCCTAACCGTGGATACCCTGGCCGGGATTCGCGCCGTTTATCCTATCTATGACGGACGGACGGTAACCGGCGCTCGGGTGTCGATGGGCTTGCCGCGGTTGAACCCGGCGGAAGTGCCGGTTAATCTGGATCCGGCTATGACCGCCGCCGGCGGCCCGGTGCTGAAGTATCCCATCCGGCCCGGGGACTTCCGCCTGTTTCTGTCCTTTGTGTCGATGGGCAATCCCCACGCCGTAACCTACCTTGACCAGCCGGTTGGGGAGTTTCCCCTGCACAATATCGGCCCCTTGGTAGAGGGTCATCCCATTTTCCCCCGCCGGGTGAACTTTGAGATTGTCAACCGGATTGACGCCGGCCATCTGGAAGCCCGGGTTTGGGAACGCGGTTCCGGGGAAACGATGGCCTGCGGCACCGGGGCCTGCGCCATTGCCGTAGCCTCCCGTTTGCAGGGATTGATTGACGATCGGGTGAACATAAAGTTGCCCGGCGGCGCTTTGACCATTGAGTGGGACGGCGTGGGCGAGGTTTTCCTGGAAGGCCCGGCGGCGGAAGTTTTCAGCGGAGAGTGGCCGGAATGACCAGCACGGCGGCTAAAATCCTGACCTTTGAGGAGTGGGCCAAGCTCCCCGAAAGCAGTCTGCACTACGAAATTGTGGACGGGGTGATGTATATGGCCCCCAGCGCGACCTATTATCACCAGCAGATTTCTCAGCGCATTAACTTGCCCTTGGCCGCTTTTGTGGCGGCTAACGGGTTGGGCGAGGTCTTGCACCCGCCTTTGGATGTGCTGATTCAGCGGGAGCCGCTGCGTACCCGCCAGCCGGATCTGCTCTTTTTGCGGAGCGGCCGGCTGCCCGCCCAGGGAGCCGCGGAAGCCATCGAGGTAAAGTTCCTCGAAATAGCCCCGGACTTGGTGGTGGAAGTGCTTTCCCCCAGCGAAACCCGGCGGATTTTGGCGGACAAACTCCGGGATTATCAGCGCATTGGCGTCCCGGAGGGCTGGCTGTTCAGTCAACTAGCCAAAACCGCCGAAATCATCGACTTGACCGGCCGGGAGCCGGAAACGGTAGCAACCTTTGACCAGAGTCAAACCTTTCGCTCGGCCCGGCTGCCCGGCTTTGAGCTGAACCTGTCGGCGGTTTTCCGGTAGGCATTCTGATGACGGACGAACGATTTGACATAACCTTTGACAAGGTTATACTGGCGGCGGATTTATACTTCACCAAGCCCGAATACCAAAAGTATTGGCGGGCTTTTGCGGAAGTGGATTCCCCGGCCTTCCGCCGCCGGCTGGTTAACTGCCCGGATGCGGCGGCCATTGAGCAGGTCAGAACCTTTCTCAACCGGTGGAGTACCCGCGCCCCGGAGATGGTTTGCCCGGAAATTCTCCGGGTGTTCCAAGCTAACCCGGCGGAAATTGCGGCGGTGTCCAATGTCCTTTTGGAATCTCCGGCCGTGGATCAAGCCCGGTTGGAAATCGTCCAGGGCATCTTTGAGGAATTGTGCGGCATCTATCGGTTGGGGCCTACCGGGGCGTCAAAGGTGCTGGGCGCGCTGAACCCCGGCTTGTTCATAATGTGGGATGCGCCCATCCGCAAGGCGTATGGTTGCGCTTCCCGGCCCTCCTATGCCCAATTTCTGACCCGGATGCGGGCCGCGGCGGGCCGGGTAAGGGAAACTTCCGGCGCAGCCAGCCCGGGGGAGTATGTTCTGGCGAAGTACGGCTTTTCTTTCCCGTTAAGCAACTTCATCAACTACTACCTCTGGCTGACCTTTACCAAAGAGGAACCGGCTCTGGTTTATTATCAATCCTCTCGGGAGCAAGCAAAATGAATTTTTCGGCCCGCCTGGGCAAGTTGGCCCCCTATCCCTTTGTGGAAATCTCCCGCATTATCGCTGAGAAGCGGGCGGCCGGGGCGGATGTCGTTACCTTTGGCATCGGCGATCCGGATCTGCCGACGCCGCCGCCGATCATCGACCGGCTCCTGTCGGCCGCCCAGCATCCGCCCAATCATCGCTACCCGGAAACCGACGGGCTGCCGGAAATGCGCCGGGCCATTGCCTACTGGTACGAGCAGCGTTTCGGCGTGTCCCTCGACCCGGATACGGAAACCCTGCCCCTGATTGGGGCCAAAGAGGGCATCGGCCACGCGGCCCTGTGCTTTCTGGATCCGGGCGACCTGGCCCTGATTCCCGACCCGGCCTATCCGGTGTACGCCGTGGGGACGATGTTTGCCGGGGCCGAAAGTTGCCTGATGCCGTTGCAGGAGGAAAACGGTTGGCAGCCCGATCTGGCGGCCATCCCCCGGGAAACAGCCCAAGCGGCCAAGGTAATGTGGCTGAACTACCCCAACAATCCGACCAGCGCCGTAGCCAGCTTGGAGGATTTTGACGCTTACATTGCCTTTTGCCGGGATAATGGCATTGCCCTGCTCCACGACGCCGCCTACAGCGAAGTGGGCTATGACGGCTATCGGGCGGGCAGCCTGCTCCAGGCGGCCGGGGCCAAGGAAGTGGGCCTGGAGTTTCATTCCCTGTCCAAAAGCTACAATATGACCGGCTGGCGGATGGGCATGGCCGTGGGCAATGCCGATATGATTAAAGCCCTTTTCCAGATTAAGGCCAACCTGGACTCCGGCATTCCCCAGGCCATTCAGGAAATGTCCATCGCCGCCTTGACCGGGCCGCAGGATTGCATTGAGGACAACCGAGTCATCTACCAGCGGCGGCGCGGCCGGGTAGTCACTGCCTTGCGAAAGCTGGGCTTGACGGTGGCGGTGCCGGCGGCCAGCCTTTATATCTGGGCCCGGGTACCGGCCGGCTTTACTTCCGCCGATTTCGCCGCCCGACTCTTGGCGGACATTGACATCGTCGTTACCCCCGGCTCCAGCTATGGGCAGTATGGCGAGGGCTACATCCGCCTTTCCTTGACCACCCCGGACGAGCAGGTGGAAAAGGGCTGCCAACGGCTGGAATCCTGGACCATACCCGCGCCCCGGGAGGGATGACGCCATCGCCCGAAAGACTGTTGCCACCGCCCCGGAGCCGGAAAAGGCCATTCTGGTCGCCGTAGAGTTAAAGAACCGCGCCCACCGCTGGGCGTTGGACAATACCTTGGCGGAACTGGCTTACCTGGCCCGGGCCGCCGGCGCGGAAGTGGCCGGCCAAGTAACCCAACGGGCCGACCGGTTGACGCCTACCTATGTGGGCAAGGGCAAGTTGCAGGAAATTCAGGACCTGGCGGCGGAACGGGACGCCGCTACCATCATCTTTGACGATGAACTGACGCCCACCCAGCAGCGCAATCTGGAGGCGGCTTTGCCGGTCAAGGTCATTGACCGCACCGCCTTGATTCTGGATGTATTCGGCCGCCACGCCCGCACCCATGAGGGCAAGCTGCAAGTGGAATTGGCCCAGCACCAGTACCTGCTGCCCCGCTTGATCGGCCAGTGGTCGCATCTGGAGCGGCTGGGCGGCGGCATCGGCACCCGCGGCCCGGGGGAAACCCAGTTGGAAACCGACCGCCGGCTGATCCGCCGCCACATCCAGAAAATCGAGCAGGAACTGGATAAGGTACGGCAGCGGCGCACCCTTTACATTGACCGCCGCAAGAAAGCCAGCGTCCCCATGGCTACCCTGGTGGGCTACACCAACGCCGGCAAAAGCACCCTGTTTAACGCCCTGAGCGATGCCCGGGTTGCGGCGCAAGACCAGCTGTTTTCCACTTTAGACCCGGTTACCCGCCGCATTCGCCTGCCGGCCGGGGATGAACTGCTGTTGACCGATACCGTCGGCTTTATTCAGAAACTTTCGCCTATGGTGGTAGCGGCTTTCCGGGCCACCCTGGAGGAACTGGCCGAGTCCGATGTGCTGATCCACGTACTGGACATAACGCACCCCAAAGCCCCGGAACAGGCGGAAGTGGTAGAGGAAACCCTGCAAGACCTGGGCTTGGCGGACAAGCCGCGCATCCTGGCCGTCAACAAAATGGATTTGCTCGCCGATGAACCCAACGGCGGGATGGCGGCTATCCCGGCGGGAGGGGCCGCCGAGCCGAGCGTACTGATTTCGGCGGCTCAGGGCTGGAATCTGGATTTGCTGCTGGCAGCGGTAGAGGCGCAGCTGGTGGCAACCGGCGGCCCCCGCACCGTAGCCTTGTTCCCGGCCGCCGGTTAGCCGGCCGCCGGCCGCGCCGGCAAAATCGGGGAATGGGGATAGACAAAAAGGGTCGGGATGGGGTTTTCAACTTCCCGACCCTCTGGTTCGCACAAGGGGGGTTATGTAAAATGGGGTATCAGGTTTCCCTTATCCCCTTTACATAACAATAGCCGGAATTGCCCGGCATAAATAAACTAAAAGGAGGTCGGATATGCGCGTTGCCGGAAAAGTGGCCCTGGTCAGCGGCGCCGCCCGGGGCATTGGCGCCGCCACCGCCAAACTCCTGGCCCAAGAGGGCGCGGCCGTCGTCTTGGGCGATGTCCTGGAAACCGAAGGACGGCAAACGGCGGCCGGGATTGTCGCCGCCGGCGGCCGGGCGACTTTTATGCCGCTGGATGTGACCCGCGCGGCCAATTGGCAGCAGGTTATCGCCGCCACCGTAGCCGCCTACGGCAAGCTGGATGTGCTGGTCAACAATGCCGGCATCAGCGGCCGGGCCGCCATCGGGGAGACCGATGTGGAAACCTGGGAGCGCGTTATGGAAATTAACGGCAAAGGGGTGTTCCTGGGTACGAAACGGGCGATACCGGAACTGCGGAAAGCCGGCGGCGGCTCCATCATCAACATTTCCTCCATTTATGGCATTGTGGGCAGCGAAACCTCGGCCGCCTACCACGCTTCCAAGGGGGCGGTGCGGATCTTTACCAAAGCGGCGGCCATCCAGTACGCCGCCGAGGGCATCCGGGTCAATTCGGTGCATCCCGGCTTTGTGGACAGTCCTATGACCGCCGCCAGCCACGCCCTCCCGGAAGTCCATAACCTGCGAATCCGCCGCACGCCCCTGGGCCGGATGGGAACGCCCGAGGACATCGCCGCCGGCATCCTGTACCTGGCCTCAGACGAATCCGCTTTCGTAACCGGCAGCGAACTGGTCATTGACGGCGGGATGACCGCCCGGTAGGAAATGGCGGCCGGGCCATCGCCAAAAATCAAATCGGAATAATGACGATTTCAGGGTTGCAAACCTTGTCCTTTTGTTATATAATGGAAAATCCAAGGCAATCGGCGGGCGGTTAGCTCAGCGGTTAGAGCGCCTCGTTCACACCGAGGAGGCCGGAGGTTCAAATCCTCCATCGCCCACCATTGGGGTCAGGCTTATAATGCCCTCGCCCCCAGTCTTGGGCAGACCACCGGGCCGAGGTGGCGAAACGGCAGACGCGCTGCGTTCAGGGCGCAGTGTCCTTTATGGACGTGTGGGTTCAAATCCCTCCCTCGGCACCAGCCCTTTCCGAAAGGAAACCGGCCGCGGCCCCATCTTTGCTAGGCCGGCGGATTTCAGGAGCAAGGGAAATTACCCCGGATTAAGTGCGCTTGTAGCTCAGTGGAGAGAGCGCTGCCCTGCGGAGGCAGAGGTCGTGGGTTCGAATCCCGCCAAGCGCGCCATTTCTTTGCCAACCGACGGCAGGTTTTCCTTATGTCAACCTCGCCGGCTGGCGTTGGCAGGAAAAGGATTGGCCGTCCCCTAGCTGCGGGTGGTTAGCTCAGTTGGTCAGAGCGCCTGCTTTACACGCAGGAAGTCACTGGTTCGAGTCCAGTACCGCCCACCATTTTGCCCCCATTAGCAGTTCAGGTACTTGATCGGATTGGCGGCCCCCGGTTGGAAAAGGTCTTTTATGGACTTGTAAATGAGCTCTTTGCGAATGCTCTCGTCCATAACCCGGTTGCCGTTAAAAGCCCAGCGATCCCTCCCGTCGTTAGAGGGATGCCATTCCTCGATTTCATAAACCTCGCGGGTTAAGCCCCGGTAGGTGGGTACCGCGTATTTGGCCCCGTTCTTACGGCGGCCCAGCACCCAGAACTCCGCGTAGCCTCGTATAACTCCGCCTCGGTGATACCCCACTGGTAACGCTTGTTAAGGTTTATCAAGATTACCGGCTGTTGGGTATCCAAAGGTTCGGCGTCATACATCGCCGAAATCTCTGCCGCCGTTTTAAGCCCGAAATCCCGGGAATAACGGCCGCCCATAACATTGGACAAGTTATCCCGTCCCAGGAAGTCAATCATGGCCGCCTCGACCTCGAAAGCCTCCTTTTCCTTAAGCCCGTGCCGCAGGATGAAATGCCGCACTTCGCAACCCGCGTTGTGAATCTCCCGGATGCGGTCTATTTTCTCCGTTTCAGCATCCGTTTCTACGGATTCCGCCAGATGACTGAAAATCCGGTCGCCGACGCCTTTCCCCACATAAAAGACTTCCTCCGTGCGGGGGTCTTGCAGGAAATAGACGTAGCTCCCCAAGTTCTCCCTTGCGGCTTGGCTGAACTCCGGCATTGCTGCCTCCTTTCCGTTATGTAAATACTCCGGCAATGCCAAGCTATGCTATCATTAGGTTGCCATCCCTTGCAAACCGGCCGGCACAATCGCAAACCGGGGGCTGAATTATGCTCATCACCCGCATTTACACCGGCGCCGACGGCCAGTCCCATATTGAGGAAATGGATACCGATGCCTTTCCCAACCCGGCGTCCTTGACCGAAGTCGAGAGCATCCGCTTTCGGGTGCAGCCGCCGGGCCAGTTCAGCGACTGGCACACGGAATCCCGCCGCAACTACATCATCACCCTGGCCGGAGAGGGGGAAATCGGATTGGGCGACGGCTCAACTCATAAAATCGGCCCCGGCCGGGTGATGCTGGTCGAGGATTTGACCGGCCAGGGCCACACCACCCGGTCCTCCGGCAGCGTTCCCCGGGTAACCATTGCCATCCCCCTGGCTAACCAGACCCCGGGAACCTAGCCGTTGCCGTTATGTAAAGGGCTCCGGCGCCCGGATTATTCCCGGGTATTGCCGGTTCAGGCCAACGCCGGTTGCGAATAGCCCGGCTCTTTCCCGGTTGCTTTGCCGGCGGCGGTAGCGTAGAATAGCGGACAGCCACCGTTGCCCGGTCTTTGCGGAGGCCCGGGCCTTGAGGAGGAAGCTGATGCCGCAGACCACGGAGTTGAACCTGCTCTGTATGTCCGGCCAGGGATCGGTCCAGGCCGGGGAAGCCTTGGCCAAGATTTATGCCGACCAGGGCTGGTTCGTGTCGGTGAATGTCTATCCCGGCACCCGCGCCCGCAGCGGCCCGGTGATTAACTATGTGAAAATCTCCGATTCCCAGGTGATGGCCAGCTGCGCCAACTACCATCCCGCCGAGGTTATCGTCTTTCAAGAGGAACTGCTGCTTACCGCCCAGCAGAACACCCACGAACTGATTGCCGATGCCATCGGGCGGATGAAACGGGGCGTCCTGCTGGTCAACTCCCCCAAGCATCCCGGAGACTTGGATTTGCCCTTTGACTTGGAGGGGGTAGTCGCCACGGTGGACGCTACCGGCATTGCCGGCCGGCTGCTGCGGCGCAATCCGCCGCCGGTGGGCTTGACCCTGCTGGGGGCCTATGCCCGCATCACCCAATCCATCCCGATGGACGCCCTGCTGGATACCATCCGGGAAACCTTTCCCGGCACCGTGGGGGAGCGCAATGTGGCCGCCACGGCCGAGGCTTACGAAACCGTGCAGGCTTTGGGCGGCGTCAAGTTCCAAGTGGAACGGCAGCCGGCCCGGCTGACCCACGCCGCCGTAGCCGACCTGCCCCAATACTACCAGTTCGACCGTTATGACAAGTTGCCCGGGTTCAGCCAGGGCAGCCCCTTTGTCTGGCGGACAAGGTGCCGGTCTGCGCCGATGACAAGTGCATCTGCCCCGGGGTCTGCATCAGCGAGGTGCTGTGTCCCGATGGCACCGGCTTTATCATCCGCCAGGATTTGCCGCATCAGGGCTATCGCATTGATGTGGATTTCTGCCGGGGCTGCGGCATCTGCGCCGAGGTCTGCGTGGGCAGCGCCTTGACCATGGTGGACGAGGATCAGGTACGCAAGGACAACCCGGACTATACCGACATCACGGCGGCTCCGCATCGTCCGGAGCTTGACGGCCGCCAGCCTATTCAGCTGAACCTGTAGCCGCCGCGGAGCGCCCTGAGGAGCCGATTGATGACTACCCCCGCGCCAACCCGCCGCCAAGCCCTGACCGGCAACAAGGCGGCGGCCCACGCCCTGAAACTGGCCCGCACCCAGGTTCTGTGCTACTTTCCCATCGGCCCCTCCGATGAAGTGGGCGAGGAACTTTCCCGGATGATTCAGCGCGGCGAGCTGCCGGCCGAGGTCATTGAGCTGGAACACGAGCGCAGCGTGATGAACGCCCAGATTACCGCCACTCAGTCCGGGGCGCGCTGCTCCTTTGCCACCAACTCCGAGGGCCTGCTGATCGCCGCCCAGCAGCTGATTTTTGCCTCCTACGCCCGCATCCCCATTGTGGTGGTGGTGGCTCACCGCGCCCTGGAGCCGCCGGCCATTGTCCGTTCTGACGACCAGGACACCATTATGTACCGGGACATCCACTGGCTGCACTACCACTGCGAAAACGCCCAGGATGTGCTGGACACCGTGATTCAGGCGTACAAGGTCAGCGAGGATCCGGAGGTGTTGCTGCCGGCCTTTGTTACCTATGACGGCTGGGAAGTGTCTCACAACAGCTATCCGGTGGCCGCCCCGTCCCAGGAAGCCGTGGATGCCTTTCTGCCGCCCTTTGTCCTGCCCCCGGAAGTGGATTTCGTCAAGAACCTGGATTTTGCGGCCTACTACGGCGGCCAGCGGATGAGCGGCTACGGCTACATTGACGTGGAACGGGAGTATATGGAGCGGCGTTATCAGCTGGACGAGGCGCTGAATGTTACCGCCAAAGCTCGGCTGAAACAAGCCCATCAGGATTATGTCAAGCTGACCGGCCGGGGTTACGGCGGCTTGATTGAAACCTACCGGATGGAGGATGCCGAAGTCGCTATCGTGGCGATGGGTTCCTTGTCCTCCACTTCCCGGCTGGCGGTGAACCTGCTGCGGGAACAGGGCAAGGCGGTGGGCCTGGTCAAAATTCGCACTTACCGCCCCTTTCCCAGCGAGGATTTGATGACCGTCCTGCAAGGGGTTAAGGCGGCGGTAGTGCTGGATCGCAACACGGTGGCCGCCGTCTATCAGGACTTGCGGAGCGCCCTGTTCGGCCAAATCCACCCGCCGATTGTTTTGGGGCGCACCATTGGCCTGGGCGGCCGGGATGTTACCCATTACAACATTGTGTACGCCGCCGAGGAAGCCCTGGCCGCGATCCGCGCCGGCTATGCCGTCAAACCCCACGACTGGCATTTCGAGGTGATCGAGGACGCGGAAATGCTGGCTCGAGCCTTGAACCGGTAAAATCTTTCAACGGAGGCCGCCAGTCAAGTGCAAGGCGAGATACTGGACTACTCCGTTCAGATCGGTGAAGGGGTCATCTCCGGCGACGATGGCAACCACTACACCTTTACGGGCGGCGAATGGAAAGAAAGCGCTTTGCCCGAGCGCGGGATGTGGGTGGACTTTGAGGTTCGCAACAACGCCGCTCTTTCCATTTATTGGTTAGATAGCGGCGCGGCCGGATTGAGTTCCCGGAGCAAGGTTGCTACCGGCCTGCTGGCTATTTTCTTGGGCGGATTGGGGATTCACAAGTTTTACCTCGGTTACATCGGGCCGGGGTTGTTTATACTGGCACTTTGGACGCTGGGATTCAGCATGATATTCATCGCGGGATATTTCTGGCTGGGTTTCGGCGCTCCCGCCATCGGCATCCTCATCTGGCTCTTTCTGGGACTCATCGCCTTGATCGAGGGTATCATTTATCTGACCAGGTCCAATGAGGAGTTTGAGGAGCTTTACATTCGCCAACACCGGGATTGGTTTTAGCCCAGCCCGCCGCTGACAACCGGCCATTCATCCATAGGGGAGAGGGAATTATGCCCATCAAGATGATTCAGGAGACCCCGCAGCAGCGGGTCTTTATGAATGTTACCGCCAACCAGTGTCCCGGCTGCCCGGAAAACCTGGCGACCCGGCTGGTAATGCACATCGTCTTTGACCATCTCAAAGAGGAGAACCCGATCATTTTCGGCCAGGGCTGCGGCATTGGGCGGGATTTTTTGCAGCGCAGCGGCCTCGGCACCCACGACAGCGGCATTGCCGGGATGTTGACCGCCATGAAGGTCCGCGGCATTGACCGCCCCATCGTGGTCATCGACGGCGATGGGCAGGTGGATTTGGGGTTGGAGGATTTGGCGACCAGCTTTCAGCAGGGCTATAAGTATCTCCATGTGGTCTGCGACAATCAGGCCCACGCCGCCAGCGGCAGCCACGCCACCGGCAGCACTCCGCCCATGGCCCGCACCAGCGTCCGCCCGGCCGGCAAGCTGCGCCATCCCAAGCACTTTACCCTGATGCTGATGTTCAGCGGGGCCGAATATGTAGCCACCGCCTCGACCTCCCATCCCCAGGATTTGGAGCGGAAAATCAAGGCGGCGGCTACCCGCCTGCCGGCTTTTATCCAGATTTTGACGCCCTGCAACCCCTCTTGGGGCTACGATGACAACAAGGGCATTGAGGTGTCCCCGCCTGGCGGTGGAAAGCGGCATCTGGCCGCTGTACGAATGGAAGGATGGCATTTTCCGGCGGCAGAACATCATGAAAAAGGCCACGGTCCGGGATTATGTCGGCTCCCAGCGCCGCTACGCCCACCTGGATGACGCCGGCATCGGCCAGATGGAGGAGTATGTGGCCGACTTGAACGATATGATGGGCAAGTTGGAAACCGGTTTCTCCGGTTAGGCGGTTTCCGATGACTGCCTATGACCGCCGGCCCTGGTTGCAATCCTATCCGCCCGGGATGTCCCCCCGCTTGGACTATCCCCGGATTCCCCTGTACCACTTTTTGCAGGAATCGGCCGCCGCCTACCCGGAACGGTCGGCCCTGATTTACCAGGATGCGGCGGAGGAGCAACCGGCGGTTACTACTTACCGGCAGTTGGATGACCAATCCTCCCGCTTTGCCGCCGCCCTGCGGGACTTGGGTATCCGCAAAGGCGACCGGGTAGCCTACTATCTGCAAAACTCCCCGGAACTGGTGGCCGGTTTTTACGGTATCCTCAAAGCCGGGGCCGTGCCGGTGCCTTGCAATGTGATGTACCGGGCCGAGGAACTGGCCTATCACTTCAACGACTCCGGGGCCAAAATCCTCTTATGCGAAGCCGACTTGTATCCCACAGTCGAGGAAGTCCGGCCGCAAACCGGGGTGTCCCAAGTCCTAGTGACCGGCGCTGTTGCCGGGGATACCCTTGCCGCCGCCTCGGTTCACCGTTGGGATGATTTGCTGGCGGCCACTAAGCCGCCGGCCGTACTGCCGGCAATTGACCCGGCTCAGGATTTAGCCCTGCTGCCCTATACCGGCGGCACGACCGGGATACCCAAAGGCAGTATGCTGACCCATGCCAACCTGGTCGCCAATGCCATCCAATTCCGGGACTGGTTCGGCTACGAACCGGGGCGGGAAGTCTTTATCGCCGCCCTGCCGCTGTTCCACATTGGCGGCATTGCCGGGGTGATGTCCGTCCCCTTGGCCGTGGGGGCTACGATTGTGCTGTTCCGCCGTTTCAGCGCCGCCCGGGTACTGCAAGCTATTCAGGACTACCGGGCTACCCGGTTTCTTGGCGTCCCGACGATGTATATTGCCCTGCTGAACTACGAGGATGGCAGTTTTTATGACCTGTCCTCTTTGCGGCCCAGCCGTACCAGCGCCGCGCCGTTGCCGCGGGCGGTCAAGGAATCCTTTGACGCCTTAGTGGGCCGTTCCGTGCTGATTGAGGGTTACGGCTTGACCGAAACCTCGCCGCTGACCCACGCCAACCCGGTCAACGCCGCCGAACCCGGCTCCATCGGGCTGCCGCTGCCGGATACCGAGGCCCGCATCGTCGACGCTGATACCGGAACTCAAGTTATGCCGGTAGGGGAAATCGGCGAGCTGATACTGCGCGGCCCCCAGGTGATGCGCGGCTACTGGCAGCAGCCGGAAGCCACTGCCGCCGCCATCCGGGAGGGCTGGTTTTATACCGGCGACCTGGCTTATATGGATGGGCGGGGCTACTTTTATATCGTTGACCGCAAAAAGGATGTGATTAACGCCGCCGGGTTCAAGGTATGGCCCCGGGAAGTCGAGGAAACCTTGTACCGGCATCCCGCCGTCCGGGTGGCCGCCGTGCTGGGCGCGCCGGATGCCTACCGGGGCGAAACGGTCAAGGCGGTTATCGCCCTGAAAGAGGGGCATAATTTTGCTGACTTTGCCGCCGCCCGCCAGGACATTCTGAACTTCTGCCATAGCCATCTGGCTAACTACAAAGTCCCCCGCATTGTGGACTTCCGGGAGGAGCTGCCGGTCAGCGCCGCCGGCAAGGTGCTGCGCCGGGTAATGCGGGAGGAGGCGGTCGAGGTCGAGGGGGAATGATTATTCCCGTATCCGGAGCCGGCTGCGCTCCATTCCGTTGGGGGGATCATCCTTCAACAAGTTCAGGATGAGCGGGGGATAGGCCGCAACAGAACTAGGGTATTGGCTGGTTGCTGTAGCGGACAGTATCCCCGGTTACACCACCGGCCACCGGGAGGGAAAAGATACGCCGGTCCGGGCCAGCAAATCCGCGCCCAAACTCTGTACCTGGTCGATTAGCCGCCCCTCGTCCACGAAAAGCGGCCGGTGGTTTTCCACCCGCACCTGCCCATCCACGATGACGGTGTGGACGCTGCGGCCATCGGCGTTATAGACCAGATTGTTGACCGGATTAAACAGGGCGCGCCATTCCGGGCGGCGGGTGTCAAACAGTGCCAAATCCGCCTTTTTCCCGGCCTCAATGGAACCGATGTCGGCATCCAGTCCCAGGGCTTTAGCCCCGCCCCGGGTTGCCAGTTCCAAGGCCGTCTCCGCCGGAATCATTCCCACATCCTGCCGGGCATCCTTGTAAAGCACGGCCGCCAGGTACATAGCCCGCAGGGTTTCCAGCAGGTTGGAATTGTTGCCGGCATCGGTGCCTAACCCTACCGCCGCGCCGGCTTGCAGCAGTTCCGGCAACATACCATTATGGGCTAATCCGGCGCCGCCCTTGACCGCGGCCGGGGGACACATAACCACCCCGGCGCCAGTGCGGGCGATACACTCTACTTCCGATAGGTCAATAGCGGTGCAATGGGCCAAAGCCACATTTGGCCCCAGCGCGCCCAGGGATTCTAGGTATTGAGCCGGGCGCAGCCCATAATCCCGCAAACCCTGTTGGATATACCCGGGGCTGTTGTTGAAATGCAGGGTCATTCCCGTTCCATATTCATCGGCCAAGCCCTTGGCCGCGGTCAGCAATTCCGCCGTAGCCAGGGCCGGGGAAAAGGGCATAGCCCAGGCCCGCACCCGATCCGCCAGACGATGGTCGTACTCCCGAATAACCCGCTCCATTTGGGCAATGGCCTCGGCGGTGGCGGATACCGGCAGGTTGAGGGGATTGGCTATATCGGCAACCTGCCAGCCCAGGATGATGCGGCAACCCGATTCCTGATAAGCCTGCATACAAGCGTCCAGCCCCTTGCTGCTGCCCGGATCCAGGAAAGTGGTGGTGCCATATTTCAGCAGTTCGGTAATCGCCAGCAGCGAGGTATAGTATTCCTCCTCCTCAGTCATCGCCGCTTGCAGTCGGAAAACATTAGGCAGGTAGGCCGGCCCCAGGTCGTCGGGAAAAATCCCCCGGACGGCGTGGGCGTAGCTGATATGCAGATGCCCGTTGACAAATCCCGGCGTGATTACCATTTCCCGGGCGTCGATAGTCCGCTCGGCGGCGATGTCGGACAGTTCCGCCGCCTTGCCCACCTGCAAAATCCGCGGCCCGGCCACCAGGATAGAACCGTCCCGGATAATGCGCCGTTCCGGATCCAGGGTAAGGATGAACCGGGCGTTTTCAATTTTCAGTGTGACGGCGGGCATAGCGGTTCACCTGTCAGCCGGGAGGATGGGGATAAAATCCGCGCCGGGATTGAGGGCATAATAGGCATAGCTGGGCCGGTTGGCAAGGCCGGCCTAGGCAGGGCAATTGCATTTTAATTCGTAAAATTCGGTCTGCTCTACTTTCAAGGATTTTTCGCAGACTGAATTCTCCGCAAAGGGAACTCCCGGCTGGAAAACACGGCTTATCCAGGGAAAAATTACGCTCAATCCGCCCGATTCCAGTCCATTCAAGGAATCGCTTGCAGAGTAGTATCACAAAATCCAATGTAGATTATGCCAAAAGTTTAATATGCAATTGCCCTGCCGGCCTAGGGACGGCCAAGGGAACCCGGCCGATCCTCTGCTATAATAGGCAGGTCAAGGGGATATACCGGTAGGAGAGAGGCATTGCCTTACGCAGGATTGAGCCTGGAGGGGAGGACCGCCTTAGTTACCGGCTCCGGGCGGGGCATTGGTAGCGCATTGGCTTATGGCTTGGCCCAAGCCGGGGCCAAGGTAGCCATATCCGACCTGGCGGAACAGATGCCCGGCGCGGAGGAAACGGCGCAGCGTATCCGGGCTGAGGGGGTGGACAGCCGGGTCTATACCCTGGATGTGCTGGACTTGCCCAACATTCGCGAAACGGTGGCGGCCGTAGTCCGGGATTTTGGCCGGCTGGACATTCTGGTGAATAATGCGGGCATCCGCCGCCGCGCTCCGGCCCTGGAAGTTACCGAAGCCGATTGGGATGCGGTGCTGGATACCAACCTGAAAGGGGCATTTTTCTGCGCCCAAGCCGCCGCCGGCCCGATGATCGAGCAAGGCGGCGGGCGCATTATCAACATCTCCTCCCAACTGGCGATAGTGGCCGGGGAAAATCGGGCCGCCTACTGCGCCAGCAAAGCCGGCTTGGCTAACCTGACCCGTGTGCTGGCTTTAGAATGGATTAAATACGGCATTACGGTCAACGCCATCGGCCCCGGCCCGACGGAAACGCCCGGCCTGCGGGCCGCCGATCCGCGCAGCGCCGCCGCCGTGGAAGCCGATTTGCGCGGGAATATGCCCTTGGGCCGCCGTATGGCCCCGGAGGAACTGGTGGGCGCGGCCGTCTATCTGGCCAGCCCCTCGGCCGCCGCCACTACCGGCCATCTGCTGATCGTGGATGGCGGCTGGACGGCGATCTGACCGGTATCCCCGGCCAATCTCTGTAAGGAAGTAGCCCCTATCTTGAACTCAACGATACTGGTACGCCGCGCCGTTGCCGCCGACTTGGATACCCTGGCCCGGTTTAATGCGGCTATGGCGGTGGAAACCGAGGGCAAGGCCCTGGTTGCGGATACCCTGCGGGCGGGCGTCCGGGCCGTGCTGGACAACGCCGCCTTGGGCTTTTACCTGCTGGCGGAAATTGGCGGCCGCCCGGCCGGGCAGCTGCTGATTACCGCCGAATGGAGCGACTGGCGCAATGCCTGGTTCTGGTGGATTCAAAGCGTCTATGCGGCTCCGGAGTTCCGCCGCCGCGGCGTGTACCGGGCTTTGGAAGCGGAAGTGCGGCAACGGGCTTTGGCCGCCGGCAATATCTGCGGCTTGCGGCTCTATGTGGCTCGGGACAACCGGGCCGCCCAGCAGGTTTATGTCAACTTGGGAATGTCCCTTTCCCACTATGACCTTTATGAAGTAGAGTTTGGGGATTAGCCGCCGCCATCCCCGGTTGACGCCCTGAATCGGCGGGCTTTCGCCCCCGTTCCTTGCCGGGCGGAAAACTGCTACAATGGGACAGAACTATCGGTTTCAGCTTAACCCGGATACCGTCGTTGCCTAGGCCGGGTTTTTCGAGGGGAATTATGACCGCTGCGCCCGACGAATTCGACTATCTGGCCCGGGGCCAGTTTGCCCGGCAGCAAGGCAATTGGGCGGCCGCCCTGGCCAACTTTGACCTGGCTTTGGACCGCAACGCCAGTTTTGCCGAAGCCTGGTACTACCGGGGCATGGCTAACCGCGACGCCGGCAACCTTTCCCAGGCTATTGCCGATTACACCGCCGCCGTCAATGCGGATCCGAATTATCCGGCGGCCTTTTACGCCCGGGGCGGGGTCTATCGCCGGCTGGAGGACTACGCCGAAGCCATCCGGGATTATGACCGGGCGATCGACCTGGAACCGGATGACGCCGACTTTTACTACGCCCGGGGCCTGGCCTACGCCCTCCTGAAGCGGCACACCCTGGCCATCGAGGATTTCAAGGAATCCCTGATCCTGGAGCCGGAAAATCCGGATGCCTGCTACGAGCTGGGCCGGGCCTATTGGGAAACCCAGCAGTGGAAGGAAGCCCTGAAAAGTTTTGACGCCGCCCTGGACATTGAACCCAATCACCCCAACACCCGCTACACCCTGGGCAACATTGAGTTGGATGACGGGATGCCTACTCTGGCCCAGCTGGAGTACGACAAAGCCCTGATTGCCGCGCCCGAATCCGCCGACATCTGGTATCGCCGGGGCATTGCCATGAACGGGCAGTGCGCCGATGTGATTGAGATTGGCTTGCAGAAGCATCTCCCGCGCCTCTCGGCGGAGGCCCTGGATTGTTTCAACCGCGCCCTGCGCTTTGGCCGGGAAGCCTCGGCTCAGCTCTACCTGAATCGCGGCATGGCCCACAACTACGCCAAGGAATATCCCGAAGCCTTGGCCGACTTGAACTTGGCCCTGGAAATGGAGGACGGCTTAGCCACGGCCTACCGCATCCGGGCCACCGTCCACTGGGAAATGGGCAATCCCATGGCCGCCGAAGCCGATTTGCAGGAGTACCGGCGGATTACCGGCCGGGATGTGTCCCAGGATTGCGATTACGACCCGGATTTCCCTTTCGGCCCTGACCCCAGAGAGGAGTAATGGCCGGGGAAATCGGCCGCCGCGACCGGATACCCGTTGGCGCGCAACTGGGGCATCTGGAATATACGGCCACGGCCGCCGGTTTGCAGCTTTTCCGGGAAGCGGTGGCCTATCCGGCGGCCGCTTATCCTAACTTGGCCTTGCCAGAGGGACTGGCGGTCTTGGCCGGCAAATATGGGGCGGCGGTAACGGCCGGGGCGGTGTCCGTCCGCCGCGTCGACCGCTATTTTCGTCCCCCGGAACCGGGGCGGCGGGTGCAGGCCACCGGCTGGGTACGCGAGCATAGCTGGGCGCGGGGCATTGAGCGGTTGACGGTAGAAACCCTGGCGGTGGATGAAATCGGGACCGAAATTGTCCGCAGTGAACACACTTTCCAATTCGGCCCTAGTCGGGATCCGGAACGCCAGGGGCGGCGACCCGGCCGCGCCGGCCAACCCGCCGCCGGGATGGAAACCCTGCCGACCCTGGAAAAGCGGGTTACTGAGGAAGTCATTGACCGATTTGCGGCGGCCGGCCGGCTTATGCTGCCGGCGGAGGGGTATGGGATCGCCGCCGGGCCGGCCAATATCCACAGCGGCGCAACCTTGGCGCAAGGGATGGGCTTGGCCGCCGCCGTAGCCCCGGCCGAGTTGGGATTGGCTTACCTGCACGAATTGCTAGACCGGCAGTTTGGCCGGGATTTCCGGCAGGGCGGGCGGTTGGCCGTCCACTACCGGCGGCCCATCTATGCCGGGGATACCTTGACCGCCCAAGGCGTAGCAGTGCGGTCGGAAAGGGATACCGTGGGACGGGTTCCTTGGCAGCTGCAAGTATGGCTGGCCAATCAAAGGGGCGAGCGGGCCATTGACGGCGATGCTTGGGTTACTGTACCCAGTCCTTTGACCTGAATATCCCGGCCTTGGCTTTCAGCCCTATCCGCTCACCCGGAACTAGTCGAAAGGTCACCCGAAGCAGGTTGCCGGGTGACCCGGAGCCGGCTGAAGGGTCACCCGGAACTGGTTGCCGGATACCCAAGCCTTAACCGCAAGGGGAAGTTAAGCGCCCTTGTCTTGCCGGAGGGTAAGTTATGCCGGAAAGTTTCAGCGAGCAACTGAAATCGGAAGCCCAACCGATTTGGCGGCAGATTTTCCGCCATCCCTTTCTACGGGAAATCCGGGAGGGAACCCTGCCGGTAGAGAAGTTTCGTTACTACCTGACCCAGGACTATTTGTATCTGGAGGGTTTTGCCCGCACGGTGGCGCTGGCCCTGGCCAAGGCGCCGGACGCCGGGACGCTGGAGGAACTTTCCCGCCGGGTGATGACCCCGGTGGAGCGGCCGCTGCATCACCAACTGCTGGCCGCCGCCGGCGTATCCCTGGACGACATCCATCGGGTTGGCCGGTCGCCCACCAACACCGCTTATGTCAACCACATGATGGTTACGGCGGCCCGCTACGGCCTCGGCCCTACCGCCGCCGCCCTGCTGCCCTGTCCCTGGACTTACCACGAATTGAAAGAGGAAGTCGGCCCGTCGGCACATCCCCTTTATAGCCAGTGGACGGGGTTTTATGTGGCCGGTTTCCTG
Organism: Dehalococcoidia bacterium; assembly: GCA_965203435.1. GTDB lineage: Bacteria > Chloroflexota > Dehalococcoidia > Lucifugimonadales > UBA3495 > CBDBCU01. The sequence continues at coordinate 342,897 of CBDBCU010000001.1, forward strand.
CAAGACAGCGTAAATGCCTGGCGGGGTTTCGTGGATGCGGCCGCCGCCCAAGCCGGCCCGCCGGAATTGGCCGCGATGCGCGATGCCTTTCTGACCAGCAGCCGCTACGAGTATATGTTCTGGGATATGGCCTATCGGCGGGAAAGTTGGCCGGTTTAGCCGGGCCGCCGGGGTTTTATTCCCGTTGCGGCGCGCCCGTTCCGCGCACCCGGAACTTGTTGCGGCGTACTCCCCCGCTCATCCTGAACTTGTTGCGGCGTACTCCCCCGCTCATCCTGAACTTGTTGAAGGACGAGTACGCCGCAATTCCCGGCAACAGCGTTACGGCGCCGTCCGGGCCGGCCCCCAGTTATGGGGAATGTTGACCAGGCTGCCCTCCAGGTTCTGCACCGAAGTTTGCCCGCAGACGGCCAAGGCCCGGTCCAGTTCGGAGCGCAGGATTTCCAGAACATTATGTACCCCATCCGCGCCGTTGTGCGCCAAGCCCCAATACAGGGGGCGGCCAATGCCCACGGCCCGCGCGCCCAGGGCCAGGGCTTTCAGCACATCGCTGCCGCGCCGGATGCCGGAGTCCAGATAGACCTCGCAATGGTCGTTCACCGCATCCACAATTTCCGGCAGCATTTCCACCGAGCTCAGCGTCGAGTCAATCTGCCGGCCGCCGTGGGTGGATACCAAGATGCCGTTGACGCCGCTTTCCGCCGCAATATGGGCATCCTCGGCGGTGCGGATGCCTTTCAATACCAGGGGCAGGGAAGTCAGCCCCCGCAGCCAGTCCAATTCCTGCCAGGTCAGCGGCGGCACATAGGAGGGCTGCCAGTTGGGGGCCTCGTCGGTGCCGCTGACCTCGGCCAGCCGATCCGGAGTAGCCCGGAAGTTAGCCAGTTCCGCCGGGTTGACATACTGATTGCGGATGTCCCGCTCTTTGGGGGCCGGCACCGGGGTGTCCACCGTCAGCACGATGGCCTTGTAGCCGGCTTCCTCGGCCCGGTGAATCAGCATCTCCGACAGGTCATAGCCGCGGTGGTAAAGCTGAAACCACAGGGGGCCGCCGGCCGCCGCGGCCACTTCCTCCATGCTGTAGTGGGAGGAAGTGCTTAGCATCATCAGGGTATTAGCCCGGCCCGCGCCCCGGGCCGTCGCCAATTCCCCCTCGGGATGGGCCAGCTTGTGGCCGCCGGCCGGGCAGACAAAGACCGGCATACTGATTTCCGTCCCCAGCATACGGGTGGACAAGTCCCGCCCGGTAATATCCCGCAGGAACCGCGGCCGCAGGGTCAAATCCTCAAAGGCGGTGCGGTTGCGCCGGGTAGTGAACTCGTCCATCGCCCCGGCCTCGATAAACTCCCAATGGTTATGGGGCAGGCTGCCCTGGGCCCGGGCCTCGTAGTCATACAGGTTAATCGGTTCCATTGACGGCGGCTCCTTTCGCTGAACGGGTAGGTAAGATAAGGATACCCTACTTTAACGGCTGGCAGGGCTTTAGGCAAGTGGGGATTGATATGGTATAATCCTCAATCAGGAGGTACGGAACGATGAAAGTAGAAATTGGCGAGTCCCTCGGCTACTCTTTCCTGCGCCACGTCAAAAAGTGCTGGTTGGTGCAAACCAACTGGAAAGCCTCGGATGATTGGCCCAAGCATCTAGAGGATGGCGATTTGGAGCAGGAGTTTTCGGATATGCGCCGAAAGTTCGATCCGGACGGCAGCGTATTCGGGAAAACCACGAGCGCCAGTCAGTTGCTGAAGCAGTCGGAGATCGACGTCGTAGGCGTAGGGTTCGGCGGCGACATCTACGCTGTCGAAGTTGCCTTTCACGAAAACGGCTTGCAGTATGGCCCCAAGCAGGAAACCCAGAAGCGGGTGCTAAAGAAAATGCTGCGTGCCAAGTTCCTGTTGGATGCCTACCAGCTGACCGACGGTAAGCAACACATCTACTTTGTCTCCCCTAAGGTGCATCAAGGGGTAAAGCCCGGCTTGGATGAGGTCTTTGCCTGGCTTAAGAAGGAGTACCCGGAGGGTGTAGATTGGCAGTTGCTGACCGACGACAAATTTGTCAGCGACCTGCTTGTCCCCACCTTGAACAAGGCAAAGGGTGTAGCCGACACTTCCGAGCTGTTTATGCGGTCGGTCAAGCTGCTGGAACTCGGGGGGGTGTTCAGGCTCGGGGACGTGGTATCCAGCCCCCATCAGGAAACCCTGTCGGCACGGCAAGATCCGGAAAGCGAGACCGACCTGATCCAGCCGCTCGTCCGTAACCTGATGCAGACCCTCTTGGACGACTCCCCGAGCCTGTTGACGGAAAGGGAGCGCAGGAGCCTGACGGATAAGGATTACTGCCGGGACGAGCTGGGCTTGAAAATTGGCGGTCTCCCTCTGTTGCGCCACGAGTGGGAGGGGGCAGAAATTAGCGGCCATCCCAGGTATTGGGCAAAGGTATATGCCCGCCGTTACCGCGTGACCAATAATTGGTCGAGAGCCAACCACCGCCACAACGCCGCGGCTCTGCTCAGTTGGGTAGAGAGGCTTATCCAACAGAGTTCCGGGCAATCGACGACGGCCCTGGAGCAGCACCGGGTTGCGTTTCAGAACTATCTCGGCCGTTCGGGATAGGATACCGGCCGCCAACGCAACGAAAAGGGACGCCGTGGTTGCGGCGTCCCTTTCCTGATTGGCCCGATTTTCCGGCTTACTCCCCTTCCGGCGGGTTGAACGGCACGATGCCCGGAATCCACCACTTTTCCCAGCTGTCGTCCACCCGGCTCTGGAAAAACTCCAAGTCCTCCTCCGTCAGGTGGGCGAAGCGGCCTTGGCGTTGCAGGTAGTCCTTGACCGGCTTGCGCTGCCGCACGCCGCCGGCGATGGCCCGGGAGGGGCCGCTGAGCAGCAGCTCCCCATCGGCGATTTCGTACTGTACCCACAGGCCGGTTTCCACGGCCAGCATCCCCAATTCGTGGGAATACTTGGGGTCATAGTCCCAGCCCTTGGGGCAGGGATCGATGACATGGATGAAAGTCGGCCCGCCGATGGTCAAGGCCCGGCGGATTTTGTTGGTGAAGTCCAGGCCGTAGGAAGCGCAGGCCGTCGCCACATAGCGGCAGCTGGGATGGCCGGCGGCCAGCATGGGGGCGGTGTTCTTTTTCCAGCGCCGGTTCATAATGCGGTGAACCTTGCCCGGCGGGCTGAAAGTGGAATTGGCCCCCCAAGGGGAACTGCCCGACACCTGAATGTCGGTGTTGGCGTAGGATTCGTTGTCGTAGCAGAGGATGAGCAGGTTATACTCATCGTGCTGGAGGGCGGCGGAAATGCCGGAGAGGCCCATATCCACGCCGCCGCCGTCGCCGCAGAAAGCGATGACATTGATGGGCTCGTCCTGCATTTTGCCTTTCCGCATCATGGCGGCCAAGCCGGCGGCGGTGCCGGTGGCGGCGGCCCCGGAGGAACCCAGCTGGGTGTGCATCCACGGCACCACCCAGGGGGTGCTGTAGTAGGTGGTGTTCGCCACATACATACAGCCGGTGCTGCCCACGACAATGGTGCGGGGGCCGGCGGCCTTAATCATCAGCCGCATGGTCAGGGCCGACTCGCAACCCTGGCAGGTGCGGTGGCCGGAAGTGAACCCCTCTTGCAGGGGAATGTTCTTGACTCCCCGAACCTGGGGGAGGTCTTGTGCCAGCGTCGTCATCGTTACTCCCTCACTCCGATCCAGTTGCATTCCCGCTCGATTTTACCGGTGTCGATGGCCTTTTGGGTGATTTCCACCATTTCCTCGACATCCCGCACCCGCACTTCCCGTCCGCCGAGGCCGGCGATGAAGTTGACCACGTGCGGCCGCTTTTCCAGGGGATAGAGGGCCGACCGCACTTCGTTGAACAGCACCCCGCCAAAGGAGGGGGAGCCAAAGGAATAATCCCGGTCCACGACGGCTACCGCCTTGCAGCGGCCCAGGGCGGCCTGCACTTCCGCGGTGGCAAAGGGGCGGAAAAACTTCATCCGCACAAAGCCGACCTTTTTGCCCTGCTCCCGCATCCGGCGGATGGCGACCCGCACCGGCAGGGCCAGGGTACCCATCCCGACCAGGATGATGTCCGGGTCGTCGTCGGTCCGGTATTCCTCGAGGAAGGGGCTGGGGTCGCCGCGGCCAAAGACTTCCTTGAACTCCTGGTACACTTCTTGGATAACCGCCGGCGTCCGGTGCATGGCCGCGTCGGACTGGCGGCGAATTTCCATCAGCCAGTCCTCGTTGACCTGGGGGGCCACGGTGATGGGATTGTCCGGGTGCAGCTGCATCCGGCCACGATCATAGTCGGGCAGGAAACGCCGCACCTGATCCTGGGTCGGCACATTGACGATGGCCTGGGAATGGGTCAGAAAGGAGCCGTCGCAGCTGAGGGCAAAGGGCAGAAAAGCCCGGGAATCCTCAGCGATGCGCCAGGCCATCAGCGCAATGTCCAGGGCTTCCTGGGCCGTGGCGACCCAGTAGAGCATCCAGCCCAGATCCCGCACCGCCATGGCGTCGTTATGTTCCACGCCGAAAGCCCCGGGGTCGTCCAGGGCGCGGTTGCCCACCATCGCCACGACCGGCAGGCGCAGGCCGGCGGTAACGGCAATGGCTTCGAAGGCGTAGAACCAGCCCACGCCGCTGGAGCCGCAGAAAGTCCGCGCCCCTACGGAGGAGGCGTGTTTGACAATCTCAAACTGGGAATGTTCGCTTTCGGCCACGATAAAGTCGCAGTCAAAAGCGCCGTCAGCCTTGAGCTTGGACACGTACTGCATCACCGTGTCGTAGGGCCGGATGGGATAGGCGGTGATGACATCCACATCGGCCAGGGCGCAGGCGATGGCGACGGCCTCGCTGCCGCTGATTAGCTCCTCCTTTTCGGTCTGGAACATCTGAACTTCGGTGGCGGTGGTCATCTAGTCCTCCTCCCCGGCCGCGGCCACTTCCGCCGCATAGCCGCCGACATGATGGAAACCGTGGGTGCGGTCGGTCTGCTTCTGCTTGCCAATCAGGGCGGCCATCCACTGCTGATAGCCTTCCTTGTCCCGCTGCCAGGCTTCGTACTGGCTGGCGTTGTCGTTGAACTCGGCCTCGTTGACCATAGTCACGCAGTCGGCCACCGGGCAGACCGCTTCGCAGACGCCGCAGCCGCAGCAGGATTCCATATTGGCGTCGTACAGGCCGTCCGGGGTGACATCAAAGCAGGTGTCCGGGCATTGCAGCCAGCACAGGGTACACTTGATGCAGGTCTCGAAGTTCACCACCGGCCGCATCGAGCGGGTGCTGTATTTCTTGAACACCGCGCTGCGGACCGGCTCGTAGCCCTCGGCCCCGCCGCGGAAACCGCCGCCCTGCTCAATGCCGCGGATGACGATGCCCTCCTCCATGGTCGTCCAGCCGGGCAGGTCAAAGCTGAAGGGCGTTTCGTCATTGCCCTCCCCGGGCTCCACCGGGCGGGAGCCGGTGCGCTCAAAAGTCCGTTCCGCCGAGCGGACTTTCAGGTCGTCCCAGCCTTGATCCTGGATGGCTTCGACCATCGATTCCAGGCTGACCAGTTGGGGGCAGACCTTGGCCAGAGCGCCGAGAATCCGCACATCGGTATGGTCGTCCTTATAGACCCACAGGCCGGAAAAGCTGGGGATGGAAGTCACCACCGACAGGTTATAGGGCTGGTCTTTCTGGTGGATGTCCTGAATCAGGGCCTCGGTGTCCTGGCGGGAAGTGACAATCAGGGTGCCGCCGGGCTTGGTCAGGGCGTTAATCGGCTGCAAGCCGTACCAGGCCCAGGACTCGATGCCCTTGCACATGGTGTCATCCACGTTGATGGTGACATCCACCTCCTGGGCCTCGTACACCGCCAGGTTCTCCTCCAGTTCCTCCGGGTCGTCGGCGACGATGGCGAACTGCTTGGCCGGGATGCCGTTGCGCTCCGGGGAGTCGCCGTAGCGGCCAAAGGCGGTGCCGTACTTGCCCTCTTTGCGGGCGGCGAATACTATGGAGCGCACAATGTTCCGGGCCAGGGTTTTCTGGAAAATGCCCCGGTACACCACCTCCACAGCTACCGTGCTCATAATAATTCCTCCTCTTATGTTCGGTCGGACGCCCGGCTCATCAGGGGGGCCAGCCGGAACGCCGGGGGACTTTTGTTGCCGGCCTAATCATCGGCCGGCAGGGCCAGATATTCCGGCAGGATTGGCGGCGGCGCAACGCTGGCCGCCGGTTCCACCGCCGTCAGGTGATGATTCATCGCGGCCCGGGCTCCGGCGGCGTCGCCCTGCTCGACCATCTGCAAAATCCGGCTGTGGGAGGCCAGAGAACGCTGCGGCCGCCCCGGTTCCTGTAAAGAGCGATCCCGGGACATTTGCAGGATGTCCTCTACGGCGCGGACCACCTTGACCAGGGCCGAGTTATGGGTCGCCGCCGCCAGGGTAAAGTGAAAGGCGGTGTCGGCCGCCACGCCGGTCTCCCCTTGGCTGACCTGCCGCTGTTGTTCCGTCAGGATTTCCCGCAGCCGGGCCACTTCGGCCCCGGTAGCCCGCTGGGCGGCCAGGGCGGCGATCTGGGGTTCCATCAGGTGGCGCAACTCAAAAACCTCCTGGAGGGCGCCGGCTCCGCCGTTCAGGTTGGCCGCTACCAAGTCCAGGGCCGCCTCCAGATTTTCGGTGTTGATAAAGGTGCCGGAACCCCGCCGGCTGACCACCAAGCCTTGCACTTCCAGGGCTTGCAGGGCCTCCCGCACCGAACTGCGGCTGACCTGGAACTGCTCGGCCAACTCCCGTTCCGCCGGCAGGCGGTCGCCGTGCCGTAGCGCGCCCTGGCGGATAAGGGCATGAAACTGCTGCACGATGTCCTCGTACAACCGCCGCCGTTTAACCTGGCGCACCATCCGTCCCGCAGCTGCCATAACCCCCCGGTCAAAAGGAAGTGGTCAGACCAATTAAGGTTAAAGGTAATTATACTAGGGGCGGGCGGGTTGTCAAGGGATATTGACACGATTGCCCGGCAAAGGGTATTGTAGCCCGGCTACAGCCATCTGGTTTATCAAAAGTCCCGGCAGCCGTTGAACTATCGCTAAAGGGTGGGCATTTCTTTGCCCCCTTGCCGGTTCAACGCTGGGGACTAGGTGGCTGTAGCAAGTGCCTACATCCTGCGCTGCAAGGGGGTTCTCTTGGTGAAAGCCCTTATTACCCTGACCGCTTGGCTGATGCTATCCCTGGCCGTTCTTTCCTGCGCTCAACCGGCTCCCCTGGCTACCCCGGACATTCCGGCTACGGTGGCGGCTCAGGTTGCGGAAAGGATGGCGGCTATCCCGACGGTAGCGGCCGATCCGGTGGCAACCCCGGCGCCGACCTACACGCCTTACCCGACTCCTACCTTGGCGTCGACGGCTACGCCTTATCCCACGGCCACGCCGCGCCCGACCTATACGCCCTATCCCACGCCCACTGCTTTGCCTACCTACACGCCTTATCCGATTCCTACGCCGGAGCCAATCCCGACGGCTACGCCTTTGCCGACCATAGCGGCAGGGACTATTCGCTGGAAGTCCGTTTCGCCCCGGCCCTATTACCGCCTGGAGATACCGGCGGACTGGTACCTGGAAACCGACGAGGCTCAAACCTTGGATCTCAGTAGCGCGGTGTGCTACACGACGTACGGCGCTGATGTTTGCATTTATTCCAGCTACAGCTCGTCCGGCTGGGCTTCGGACATTACTCCCGAGACCATAGCCGATATCGATATTGAGGCGAACCGCGAGGGTTACCCCGGGTTGCGAGTTTTGTCCGTGCTGGCCTTGCCCTCCGGAGAACGGCGCACCGAAGTTTCTTTCCCCGGTACTGACGAGTATTGCGCCGGTTTGATGTACGGCCGCCATATCCTGACGCCGACGGATTACTATACTATCTGGGTTACGGTTTGCGACGGACTCCACGAATTTTATGATGTGGATTTCATCGATCGCCTGCTTTCGTCCTTTACTTACCAGTAGCCAGTCGCTAATCCCCCCGCCGCTATCCCCCTTTCCGGGCAAAAAATACGCAGTGTTCTACCGGCTTGGGGTCGGTGAAGTAGAGCAGGCCGCCCAATTCCTCGGGAGGATCGGCGGCAATCAATTCCATGCCGCACCCCTGCAATATGCCGAGCAATTCCCTTTCATCGTAGAGTTGAAAGCTGCGTTCCGTTCCATAATCCCGGTCGAATACGGTAAGGATGCCGGCGCCGTTCTTGAACATCAGTTGCAGCACGCCGCCGGGCCGCAGCACCCGGGCCAATTCCGGCAGAACTACCCGGCGCACCAAGGCCGGGGCAATGTGCTGGATAACGGCATTGCAGGCTACAAAGTCGAAAGTGGCGGCGGCAAAGGGCAGGGGCTGTTCCAGGTTGGCGACGAATACCCGGTCGGCAATTTCCGGGTGGCGGTCGCGGGCCGCCTGGATATTTTCCGCTACGGCGTCAATGCCGGTTACCGCGTAGCCCTGAGTCCAGGCGTGGAATACATCCCGCGCTCCGGCCCCGCAGCCGGCATCCAAACCGCGCTTGCCCGGGGCCAGTTGGAGCAGCCTTTCCCACAGATCCCAGTCGTGGCGCAGTTGGGGATGGGAACTTTTGAGGTACACCGATTGGCGGAACGCGGCGGCAACTTGGGCATACCGCTGCGCGTATTCCCGATAAAATTCCGGCGAGTAATCGGGCAAAGGCATAATTCCGCCCCCAATATGCGGTAAAAGCAATTATATCAGCCCATCCCGGATTCCCGGTTTATGTTAAATTGACCGCTAGACCGGGAATCCAGCAATTCCGGCCGGATGGATTAAGGGAGTATCCCTTGCGCCTGCGCCGTTTTTTGCCGATTGAACTGGCCGCCGGGAAATGGCTCCGGGTAGCCCTGCTATTGCTGCTGGCGGTTTTGCTGGCGGGGGAGGCCCCGCTGCCGGCCCGTTCCGCCAATCCCGAAGCCGTGTTGCAGATCTGCCCGGCGGATACAATGCCGCCCTGCCCGGATACCGTTGCGCTGAATGTGGGCGGGCAAGTAGAGTTGGATTTGCTGCTGCTGGCCGGGGAGGGATTGCCGGCGGGGGAATCCCGGTGGCTGGTAGGCTGGGAGCTGCATCTGGAGTTGGCCGGGGCGGCGGCGGTGGAAGTTATGCCGGCCGGGGAGGACGACCGCCCGGTGCAGGAACGGGGCGATGACCGGCTGTTTTTGCAGGATTGGCTGCATCTGCGTTCCAATGCCCGCACCGCCAATCGCCGCTACTATCGGATCCAGAATCGCTATGACCCGGCTACCCGGCGGCTGGATTACAGCGTAGTTCTGGCCGGCTATGGGCGGCAGCCGCCCTTGGCCGGGGGCAAACCGCTGAGCCAGGATAATGGGCTGCTTTTGGGCCGCCTGTTATTGCGCGCCGCCGCGCCCGGAGTAGCGGAATTGCGGCCGCGGATTACCGCTATCCCGGCTTTTCAAGGCATCATACTGACTCCCGAGGGGGATTTGGCCCGGTTAGACGCCGGCCGCCCGGTCGCCTTGACGGTGAGGGTAGCCGCGGAAATTCCTGAGGCGGCGGAGCCAATTCCGGCGGCAACGCCGGCTTTGCCCACGCCGCCGGCGCTGCAAGGGCGGGTTTGGTCGCAATCCATCCGGGGGCAAGAGCGGCCGCGGCCCTTTAACCGGCTGCTGACCCTGACCTTTTGGCAAACCGGCGCTATTCCCCCCTGGCGCGGCGGAACGGCCCGGCCCTTAGCCATCCTGGCCGGGTTGACGGCCAATTCCTCCGGGCAATTTACGGCACCATCCTTGCCGCCTAATGTGCAGCCCGGCCAAGCCTACGATTTGCGGGTTAAGGGCTTGGGTGCTTTGTCGGCTTTGACCGCCGGCGTAACTATCCCGGAAACCCGGCCCGGCGCGCTGCGGCCGCTGCTGGCGGTGGATTTCCGTCCCTTGCGGGATGGCGACTTGAATGGCGATAACCGGGTGGATAACTTTGATGTGGCCGCCCTGCAAGCCGCTTTCGGCAGGGGGGAAAGGACTGCCAATTTTGACCCGGCGGCCGATTTTAACGGAGATGGCGTAGTGGATGGGCAGGATTTTTCCCGGATGACGGCCAACATTAACCGGGTCGGACAATGAACCGGCCGCAGCGCCGGCATTTATGTTAAACTGGCGGTGATGCCGGGCAAGACGGCGTCATCATCCTTTATCCCATCCCGGGAGGCAGCCAAAGTGTCGCCACGCCAGAAAGCCGGGGCCGCCGTTATTGAATTGCTGCGGCAAGAGGGCGTTTCCCATATATTCGGCATTGTGGGATCCTCCTTTCTGGACATTCTCGACCCCCTGTACGACGATGCCGCGATGCAGTTTGTCGGGGTGCGCCACGAGCAGGGGGCCGCGCTGATGGCTGACGGGTTCAGCCGCATCTCCGGCGCGCCGGCGGTCTGCCTGGCAACTAACGGCCCCGGCGTCCTGAACCTGACCTATGGCATCGCCTCGGCTTATGTGGCCCATTCGCCGGTAGTGGTGCTGGCTCCCTCAGCGTCTCGGGATCATCAGTACCGGGATTCCACCCAGGAATTCGACCAGGTAGCCCTGTTCAAGCCCATCACCAAGGCCAGTTTTCCCATCAACAAGATTGAACGGCTGCCCGATGCCCTGCGCCAGGCGTTCCGGGTGGCTACTTCCGGCAAGATGGGGCCGGTACTGGTGGACATCCCCCGGGATTTGCTGCCCGGCGCGGAGTTGGATTTGGAACTGCTGCCGCCGGAAAGTTACCGCAGCGGCCAGACCCGGGCTCGCGGCGACCGCAACTTGGTGGACAAGGCGGCCCGGATCCTGCTGGCGGCGGAACGGCCGGTTATCGTAGCCGGCGGCGGGATCCAATGGAGCGCCGCCGGAGAGGAAGTAACCGCTCTGGCCGACCTGCTGGGGGCGGCAATCGTTACTTCCTACGGGCGGGCTGATGCCGTACCCAGCGACCATCCCCTTTTTCTGGGTCACTTGGGGCGGCTGGGTGCGGAGGAGGGCATTGAGGCCATCCGTCAGGCTGATGTGATTCTGGCCGCCGGCACCCGCTTGGGTCAGTCCACCACCTTTTACGACCACCGCTTTATCCCGGCTGACGCCCGGATTATTCAGATTGAAATTGACCCGCAGGAAATCGGGCGCAACTACCCGGTGGCGGTAGGGATTGAGGGCGACGCCCGGGCTGTGCTGCAGGATTTGCGGGAGCAGTTGCGGGAACGGGAACCCCGGCCTAATGCCCGGTGGATTGCCGAAATCCACGAATGGGCCGCCCGCCGCCACGACCGCTTGGAAGCCGAGGGGCGGCTGTCCGACTTGCCGCTCAAGCCGCAGCGGGTTTATGCCGAGCTGCGTAAAGCAATGCCCCGGGATGCCATCCTTGCCCTGGACGCCGGCTTGGCCCCCAACTTCGGGCAAGACCGCCTGAACTTCTATCAGCCGCGCAGTCTGCTGACTTCCCTGGATCTGGGCGGATTGGGGTTCAGCTTTCCGGCCGCCTTGGGGGCCAAGTTCGCCGCCCCGGAGCGGCCGGTGGTCAACTTTAACGGGGATGGCGGCTTTCTCTTTAACGCGCAGGAGTTTTCCACGGCGGTGCGCTACAATCTGCGGGTGGTTACGGTGATTATGAACAACGGCTGCTGGGGGTCGGAAAAGGCGTACCAGCGTTATGCCTTTGACCAGCGCTATGTGGGGGCTGACACTAACAATCCCCGTTTTGACCGCTATGCCGAGTTGTTCGGCGGGACGGGCTTTTATGTGGAACGGGCCGGGGAAGTGGGAGACGCGCTGCTGGCCGCCTTGCAGGTTGACGGCCCCAGCATCATTGAAATCCCTATAGACCCGGAGGAAATGCCGCGGCCGGCCCGGTTGGCCGAAGTGCAGGCTCCGGCGGCCCGGTAAGGGAAAGGCAGTATGCAGGACGAAGTAGTCAAGCCGGTAGAAGTCGATATCGCCGGGGCGGCCATTGCCATCCTGTGGGATGACGGCCATCGCGGGGTTTTCCCCCATCGGATGCTGCGGCTGCGTTGCCCGTGCGCCAGCTGCGTCGATGAAATGACCGGCCGGCCCCGGTTGAACCCGGACACGGTGCCGGCCGAGGTGCGGGCGGTGGATCAGATGCCGGTGGGCAACTACGCCCTGCAATTCCTGTGGAGCGATGCCCATTACACCGGCATTTACACCTATCGTTTCCTGCGGGCCCTCTGCGCCTGCATTCCCTGCAACGCGGCCCGGGCCCGGGAGGGGGCCGAGCGGAATTAGCCTTCCGGGTTTTCCGCCGCGTAGGAACGCTTGGGCTTGGCGGCCGGCTTCAGCTTGGGCGCGGTAAAGGTGTTGGACTTGAAAGAAAAGGTGGACAACTGCCGCTGGCCCGGCTGCTGGCAGGTTTTGCAGGGCGCGGGGGCGTCGGCTTGGGACGCCGGGCGGAGGGCTTCGTACTCCAAGTTGCAGTCGGCGCAATAGTATTCATAAATGGGCATGGCGGACACCTCCAGGCGGTATGGCAGACCCTATTTTATACCAGAGCGGACAAGTAGCCCAACCCCCGGTTTCGTTGGCTAATTCGGGTCATCCTGAATTCGTTGCGGGACGAATACGCCGCCCGCAAAGGAAACCCGGCACCCTAACTCAGTAAAGGAGCGAATCGCTATGGCGGAAACCGGCGAGGTGGTGATTGTCGGCGGCGGCGCGGCCGGCTGCGCCGTGGCTTATTACCTGGCCCAAGCCGGGGTCAAGGCCACTATCATTGAGCGGGCGGGCGTGGCCTCCCAAGCCTCGGGCTATTCCGCCGGCGGCCTTAACCCCTTGGATGGGACGAACATCCCCGGCCCCCTGGCGGCTTTGGCAATGGAGTCCTTTCGCTTGCATCCCGGGCTTTGGGAAAGCCTGCGCGGGGATACCGATGGGGACTTTCAGCCCCGCATTACCGCCTTGACCAAAGTCGCTTTTGATGAGGGGGAAATTCCGGCTTTGCAGGGTTCGCTGGATACCTTTGCAAAGGCCGGCGCCGGGTTTTCCGGCCAATGGCTGGATTTGCCGCAGCTGCGGGAATTGGAACCTCGCCTTTCCCGGGAAGCAATCGCCGCCGCCCAGCTGCGCGGCAACGCCGCTCTGGACAGCCAGCAATTTACCTTGGCCTTAGCCGCGGCCGCCCAGCGCCGCGGCGTTAAAATCCGCTCGGCCCAGGCCCGGGGCGTCCGCCTGGGCAACGGGCGGGTACAAAGCGTCCTCTTGGAGGACGGAGAAATCCCTTGCGGGCAGCTGGTATTGGCCGCCGGCCCCTGGTCTCGGGAAGCCGAACCGTGGCTCGATATTGCCCTGCCGGTGGATCCCCTCAAAGGGGAAATTCTGCGGCTGGAAACTGATGGGCCGCCGCTGGCCTCGGATTTCAGCGGCGGCGGTTCCTCTCTGTACGCCAAACCGGATGGCCTGGTCTGGTGCGGATCTACTGAGGAATGGCAGGGTTTCAACCGGGAAACCAGCGACACCGCCCGCAAATCTTTGTGGGCGGCCGCGGCCCGTCTGCTGCCCTCGTTGGCCCAGGCCCGGCTGGCCTTGCATACCGCCTGCCTGCGCCCGGTAACGCCGGATTGGCTGCCCATTATCGGCCCGGCCCCGGGTTGGGATAATGTCTATCTGGCGACCGGGGCCGGCAAAAAGGGTATCCTGCTTTGCCCGGCCATCGGGAAAGCCACCGCCGACCTGCTGACCGTCGGCAAAACGGACCTGTCCATTGCCAACTGCGCGCCGAGCCGCTTTGCCCCGGGCTGACTTTCTTTCCCCCTAGGGAAACAGGAGCAAGGAATGTCCCGAAACATCCGCATCACCGCCGGCCCGGTGCAGTTGGACGCCGCGCTGAATGATACCCAAACCGCCCAATCGGTTTGGGATGCCCTGCCGCTTGCCGCCGCCGCCAATACCTGGGGAGAGGAAATCTACTTCGGTATCCCGGTCAACGCCGCCTTGGAGCAGGGCCAGGAAGTGGTGGAGCTGGGGGATTTGGGCTACTGGCCGCCGGGCCGGGCTTTCTGTATTTTCTTTGGGCCGACCCCGGCCAGCCGGGGGGACGAAATCCGCCCGGCCAGCGCGGTAACGATTATTGGCCGGATAACCGGCGACGCTACCCTTTTCCGGCAAGTGCGGGCGGGTACGACGGTAACTATCGAAAGGATCGAGGAATGATTAGGTCCCCTTGGGCTGATGCCGAAACGAACCGGGGCGGCGCTCTGTCGGGTATCCGGGTGCTGGATTGCGGCCACTATATTCCCGGCCCGCTGCTGGGGATGCTGCTGGCCGACCAGGGGGCGCCGGTGATTAAGGTGGAGCGGCCCGGCGGCGACCCGGCCCGGGCGGAACCGGCCTTTGCCACTTGGAATCGGGGCAAGCGTTCCATTGTCCTGGACTTGAAAACCGCCGCCGGGCAGGATACCGCCCGGCAACTGGCCCGGGACGCCGACATCCTGATTGAAAACTTCCGGCCCGGCGTGGCGGAACGCTTGGGCCTCGGCTGGCCGGAACTTTCCGCGCTGACCCCCCGGCTTATCTACTGTTCCCTGCCCGGCTTTGGCCCGGAACATCCCGACCGGCAGCAGCCCGGTTGGGATGCCATTGTGGGGGCGGCCACCGGCCTTTATCCCAAAGTAGAGGGGGCGGCAGAACCCCTCTTTACTCCCTTGCCCCTTGCCAGCGCTTTTGCCGCCATTGTCGGCGCGGTGGCGGTGGCGATGGCTTTGAGCGCCCGGAATGGCGGGCGCGGCGGGCAGCGCATTGAAGTTCCCTTGTACGATGCGATGTTCACCGCGATGGGCCGCCATCTGGTTCAGTTCCACGATCTGGATTTGCCCGATACCCGTTCCCAGCCGCGGTTGCCAATGCAGCGGCAGTACCAGTGCGCCGATGGCCGCTGGGTGCAGAATCACGGCAACTATGAGCGGTTTGTCCACCAGTTCCTGGCGGCGGCCGGCAATCCGGAGTGGGGGCCGGCGGCCGTAGCCGATTTTGGCAAACCGCTCGACCCGGAAACGGCGGCGTTGTGGGTGCAGCGGTTTGCGGAAACCTTTCAGCAGCGCCCGGCCTTGGAATGGGAGACGGCCATCAGCGCCGCCGGCGGCGCTTGCACCGTTTGCAAAACCGTGGATGAATGGCTGAACCATCCCCATCCCCTGGCGGCCCAGATGGTGGTCGAGGTCGATGATGGGCGGTATGGGCGGATGAAACAGCCCGGCGTCCAAGTGCGGCTGCGGGGAACGCCGGGGGCTATCCAGGGCCGCGCCCCGGCGTTGGGCGAGCATACCGGGGAAATAATGGCGGGATTGCAAGGGAAACCGGCAATTCCGGCCCAAGCGGCGGCGCAACCGGCCCCGGCACCCGGCATTGACGAGGTAATGGGCGCGCTGTACGGCGTCCGCGTGCTGGATTTGTGCATCGTACTGGCCGGCCCTACCTGCGGCCGCACCCTGGCCGAATATGGCGCGGAGGTTATCAAAATTGACGACCCGGCCCGCCCTTATGACCCGGCCGGCTCTCTGGATGTGAACCGGGGCAAGCGCAGCCTTCTGCTGAACTTGAAAACCGCCGCCGGCCGCGCCATCTTTCTAAAGCTGCTGGATAGCGCCGATGTGGTGGTGGAAAACTACCGCAAAGGCAGCCTGGCAAAGTTGGGCTTGGATTACGAATCCCTGCGGCGGCGCAAGCCGGATTTGATTTACGCCTCCCTGAACGCTTACGGCTACGATGGGCCGTGGAGCGGGCGGCCCGGCTGGGAACAATTGGCCCAAGCCACCAGCGGCATTCAGGTCAGGCGCGGCGGTCGGGAGGATGCTCCTCTGCTGATGCCCTATCCGGTCAACGACTATGGCACCGGAATGATGGGGGCTTTTGCGGTAGCTTTGGCCCTGCATCACCGCAACCGCACCGGCCAGGGGCAAGCGGTGGACAGCGGCTTGGCCTTGACCGCCGGCCTGCTGCAATCCCCCTACTTTCTGGACTATCCGGGCTATCGGCGGGCGGACCCGGAGGGACGGGATTTGCGCGGCTTTTCCGCTCTGTCCCGCCTGTACGAAACCGCTGACGGCTGGCTTTATGTCCACGGCCCGGCGGCGGCCGCTCGGCAAAGCCTGTTTCAGTTGCCGGAGTTTCAGCATTTGGCCGCCCACCCGGAGTTGGCGGATCCGGCTAATGCGCCGCCGGCTCAGGATGGCGCGTTGGCCGGCGAACTGGCGGCGATTTTCCGCCAAAATTCCTGCGCCTGGTGGCGGGAGCGGCTGCGCGCCGCCGGGGTCAGCGCCATGGCAAACCAGGGCATCGGCGATTTCCGCCATCAGCCGCAAGTTCGGGATGCCGGCCTAATCGTAACCCGCGACCATCCCGGCCGGGGCCAAGCCGACCACTTGGGCAACACCGCCCGCCTGTCGGCAACGCCGATGCGTCTGGGCCGCCCCACGCCGGTATTGGGGGCCGACGCCGACGAAATCCTTGCCGCAGCCGGCTATTCCCCGGCGGAAGTGGCGGCTTTGCAGAATAGCGGCGTGGTGGGGACGGCGGCGGGGTAATGGGTCGGCGCCGGATATAGCCCCGCCGCGGCAACGAGGCAAAGTAGGCCACTGAATGCTACTTTGCATCTACTGTGAGAAGTATAAGTCCTACAGATCCGCGATAGTCTGCTACTTTCAGGATCTTGTTGCCTCGTACTATTGACCGCTCACCATCACCATTGGTTTCTCCTAGGGCTACTAGAACCCAATCATCTGCCTCTGGCCACTCAGGAAAAATTTCCTCGAGGAACGCCAAGTAAGCGGCTATCGTGTGGACATCTACCTCAACCGCACCTGTGATAGCGAACAGGATTGTGGCTCGTGCCAGATTATTCGATGGGCCGACAAAATCTACCACTATGGGGATGCTCTCTAATTTTGACACAGTGCGATACTGCCCGTTTGCCAGTCGGCGGCCCTCAAACTCTAGTCCCGCCCGGCGGAACCGGTTTTCTATTTTTTCTCTGGTTACTCCGATTCCGGGTTGCGGGGTAGCGGTAGGCGTAGCAACGGGCTCAGTCGTAAGAGTGGGCGTAGGCACTGGTCTCCTAGCCATCGCCGTGGCGGATGCTGCACCGGCAGCGCGCAGGGCTTCCCGGGTAGCCAAACGGTCACCTTGCGGCAAGGGGCTGACTTGCGGGACAAGAGTCGGGCGCGGCGCGGTAGCCGCCGGCGCGCCGCAAGCAACGGCCAGCGTCAGCAAGGCAAGGATGGGGAACAGGGCAAAAATGGCAAAGGTCGGGATCGGCTTGTTCACTGAGAACCCCCTTGTGGCATTGGATGGCGGCAGCCGTCACAGTTACCTCTACCCAACGGTACACCCATCAAGGGGGCATGAATGGCCTGCGGCCACTCATGCCGGGGGATACCTTCCGCCACCCGAAACGGATAGCGGATTTTAGAGGTAACTGTGACGGGGACAACGATACCACAAGGCTGCCGGTTAGCCAACCGGCCGGAAAGCCCCCGGCCGCAGAACCTGGATTAGTCTTGAGTTTCCCTAATCGTCCCGCTAACCGGATGCAAACCGGCCCTTTGCGTGATAAACTGGTAGCCAGCAATCGCCGCCCTTTGCGGCCGCCGGGGACTTGGGCGGGAGGTTAAAGAACTTTGCTGTCCCTTTACAATACCCTCAGTAAGCAGATTGAGGAAATCCGCACCCTGGAGCCGGGGCAAGCCCGGATGTATACCTGCGGCCCCACCGTCTATCGCTACGCCCATATCGGCAATCTCCGCACCTATATGATGGCCGACTGGATTCGGCGGGCCCTGGAAGCCGGCGGCGTGGCCGTCTATCAGGTCAAGAACATCACCGACGTGGGGCATATGCGCCAGGAACTGGTCGAAGCCGGCGGCGACAAGATGATTCTGGCGGCTCTGGCCGAAGGCAAGACCATTCAAGAAATCGCCCAGTTCTACGCCGACAGCTTTCATCGGGACGAGGCCCGGGTCAACATCCTGCCGGCCCATATCTATCCTTGGGCTACGCAGCACATCCCGGAGATGATTGATATGGTGGGGCGGCTGCTGGCCAAGGGCTACGCTTACCAGGCCGGCGGCAATGTCTATTTTGCGGTGCCGCAGTTTCCCAAGTACGGCGGCCTGTCCCGCAACTTTGGCGGCAATCTGCTGGAAGGGGTGCGGGCCGAAGCCGACCCCTTGAAACGCGATCCCCGGGACTTTACCCTGTGGAAAGCCGCGGAGCCAGGCCGGGATGTAAAGTGGGCCAGTCCCTGGGGGGACGGCTTTCCCGGTTGGCATATCGAATGTTCCGCCATGGCCAGCAAGTATCTGGGGGAGCGGTTTGACCTGCACACCGGCGGCGTGGATAACATTTTCCCCCACCATGAGGATGAAATTGCCCAGAGCGAGGGGGCTTTTGACGGCGTCCATGTCAATTACTGGGTCCACGGCCAGCATCTGTTGGCCGATGGGGCCAAAATGGCTAAATCCTCGGGCAATGTTTTCCTGCTGGACGACCTGGTCAGCCGGGGCATTGACCCGCTGTCTTTCCGCTATCTCTGTATGACGGTGCGCTACCGCCACCGGATGAACTTTACCTTTAATTCCCTGAAAGCCGCGGAAAAAGCTTTGTGCCATCTGCGCGACCGGGTGTGGGAATGGAAAAATCTGCCGGCATTGGCCGCCTGGCCGCCGGAAACGGAGGAGTGGCGGCAAAAGTTCTGGAAAGCGGTGGAGAATGACCTGGATTTGCCGACCGGCTTGGCTTTGACTTGGGCTATGGTCCGTTCCGCCTTGCCGGGGCCGGCCAAGCTATCCCTGCTGCTGGATTTTGACCGGGTGTTCGGGCTGGATTTGGGCCAAGTGCCGGCGGCCTATCCCTTGCCGGCCGGCGTAGCCGCCGCCGCCGGCCGCCGCCAGGAACGGCGGGCCGTGGTGGACTATCCGACCGCCGATGCCCTGCGGGCGGAACTGCTGACCGGCGGTTATGTAGTGCAGGATGTGCCGGGGGCTACCCGCATCCGGCCCAAGACGCCGCTGGAACGATTGGAGGAACGCTGGAATTGGGTTTCCTCCTCCCGGGAAGTAGAGTCCGCCCTGGAGGCCCCGGATGCCTGGGACTTTACCTTTATTCTCAATGCCTACAACTACGCCGACGACATCCGCCGCTGCGTAACCGCCATTGAAACCTTTGCCCAGGGCTATTCGGCGGAAATTATCGTCATCAACAACGGATCCACCGATGACACCGCCGACTGGCTGGAGGCACATCAAGCCGGCCGGGCCGATTTCCGGGTCGTCCATTGCGACCACATTATCGGCGATGCCGCCGGCAAGAATATCGGCCTGAAACTCAGCCGGGGCAAGCATATCGTCATCCTCGACGCCTCTACCGAAATTACCGGGGATGTGTTGCGTCCCATTGCCCGGCAGCTTGCCGATGAAACCGTCGGCATTTTCGGCCCCTACGGGTTGACCACTGACGATATGCAGCATTTCCATGAGGAAGTGGAGCAAGGGGAAGCCGATGCGATGCAGGCGTACTGTATGGCCTTTCGGCGGGAAGCTGTCCGCCAAGTCGGGCTGATGCACGAGGGTTATCGGTTCTACCGCAACCTGGATATCGACTATTGCTTTCAGTTCAAGGAAAAGGGCTATCGGATCGTTGCCGACAGCAGCCTGGCGATGACGCGGCACGAACACCGCCAGTGGACGGAGTTGGATGAGGGGCAGCGGGACGAATTGAGCCGCAAGAACTTTGGCCGTTTCCTGCGCCGCTGGGGAAACCGTCCCGACCTGCTGATTTCCGCCGGGGCCCGAGGCTTTGCCACTGGCTTTCGCCACTGACCTACCCGGCCTTGTCCCGGCCCCATCCCCGGCACCAAGAACCTCCTTTCCCCCTCCGGGTTCCCTTTGCCTTGGGCGCAATCCTCCGCGCCCCCGGAACTAGTCGAAGGGTCACCCGGAAGCGGTTGAAAAGTTGCCCGGAAGCGGTGTAAGGGTCACCCGGAGTGGTTGCCAAGTCACCTCAATCCGGTTGCCGATGAACCGGCCAATAGCCCTGGGCAAGCCGCTTTTCCCTAGCGATATTCCCCGGATACCTAACCCCGGCGGTGTTACCCTTTTGGCCGCAGTTTTAGATTTTCACCAATTTTGACCAATTTTCAATTTCCGATTTTTACTATCGGAGGGGAAAATCTGATTTATTCCGCCCCCTAGAGTGGCGGAAAAGTTGCGCCCGGGCGCAAAACCTGGCTTATTTCAGCCATCCGGCCGCGCGGTTACCCAGGATTGGGTTACCTTGACGCTGCCCGGCGGGGGCGCTAGATTTTCCCCAGCCAGGCCACTGCCGGAGTCTCTAACCAATGGATGATGTGGAGCGGTTGTTGGGGGGGAACCAGCGAACTCTTTCCCGCATAATGACTTTGCTGGAGGGAGGAGACCCGGCGGCGGCCGCGGCAATGCAGCGCCTCGATCCCTACACCGGCCGGGCCTACACCGTGGGCCTCACCGGGCCGCCGGGGGTCGGCAAAAGCACCATCGTGGACCGCCTTACCGCACTGCTGCGCGGGCAGGGTTTCAGCGTCGGCATCATCGCCGTGGATCCCAACAGCCCTTTCAGCGGCGGCGCCCTCCTGGGCGACCGGATTCGGATGCAGCGGCATTATCTCGATCCCGGCGTTTTCATCCGCAGCGTCTCCACCCGGGGCCAGGCCGGGGGCTTGCCCCGCACCGTGAAAGGGCTGGTACGGCTGCTGGACGCCGCCGGCAAGGATATTATCCTGGTGGAAACGGTGGGCGTGGGCCAGACCGAGTTGGGCATTATGGGCGTGGCCGATACGGTGCTGGTGGCCTTGGTGCCCGAATCCGGAGATGCCATTCAAACTCTCAAAGCCGGGGTAATGGAAATTGCCGATATTTTCCTGGTCAACAAAGCCGACCGGGAAGGGGCCAGCCGAATGGCGGCGGCGGTAACGGCGATGCTGCAAACGGCGGCCGAACCGGCGCAGCGGATTCCGCCGGTTTTGCTGACCCAAGCCGAGGGCGGGCAGGGCATTGCGGAACTATGGGCAGCCATTGAGGAACATCGCCGCTTTATGGAAAGCCCGCCATCCGACGGGGCCGCCCTAACGGAACTGGAAAGACGCCGGGGTCATCGCCGCCGCCAGGAGTTTCTGGAAGCGGTGCAAGAGGAACTGAACCGGCGGCTCAATGTTTTGCTGGAGCAAGACCCGGTTTTGGCCCGGACTATGGCGGCCATCGCCGCCCGGGAACAGGAACCCTTTTCGGCGGCTCTAGAGTTTCTGCAAGGTTCGCCTTGGCTGCCCGCCGCCGCTAATCCGGAGGGCCGCGCCGATTAACCCGGCCGCGCCGCCAAACCGAACAAATCCAACTCAGGCCAAGGGACGGGATATGGCGTATTTAGGCATTGACCTGCGAACCTCGACCAAGCATCCCAGCGCGGTGTCCCTGATTGACGCCACCGCCCAGGTGAGCTTTATCGGTTCCTTTCGGTCGGATACCGAACTCTTGGCCCTGGTTGACCAGTATCAGCCAAGCCTTATTGCCATGGGTACGCCCTTGGGATTGCCGGCCGGGCTGTGCTGTTTAGAGGCATCCTGCGCCTGCGCCCTGGCCCGGCCGCAGCAAAAGGGGCGGCAGTCGGAGCTGGAAATGGCCCGCATGGGCATCAGCTGCTTTTTTACCAATAAGGGTTCCATCATTCGCCGGCTGATTTACCGGGCCATCAGTCTCAAGGCGCAGTTGGCTGCCGCCGGCTACGCTATGATTGAAGTCTATCCCCACGCCACTAAAGTGGTTCTGTTCGGGGACAGCGTCCCCCCCAAGAACAGCCCCCGCAGCCTGGCCTTTATGAAAGAGCGGCTGCCCACCCTGATGGACGGCTTGGATGATTGCCGGGACAAGCTGGATCGCTATGCCTGCGATGCCCTGATTAACGCCCATACTGCCCGGCTCCACGCCCGAAATGATACCGACCTGCTGGGGATTCCTGAGGAAAGCCTGGTCGCCCTGCCCAAGCTGATTCCATCGGATTAGGCCGGCGGCCCAAGGCCATTGCCTATACTGGACAACCTGCATCACCGTCATTCCCGCGTAAGCGGGAATCCAGAACGATACTGCCTTATGCCGCCGCAACCTTGACAAGCAACTTCGGGATTCCCGCTTACGCGGGAATGACGGTTGCTATATGCGATAGTCTTGGCCGGCGACCGGCCATTTCCCGACAGGAAACCGGGGCTGCCCCTTGGGGTAGCCCCGGTTTCCTTTGCTTGCGGTGTCCGCACACTCGGAATTGGTTGCGGTACGAATATGCCGGCAACAGCGGCCCCGTCGGTGTTGGCGGCTAATCCCGGTTGCCGCCGTTGTTCGGCGGGTTGCCGCCCATTCCCAGGAAAGGCGACAGCATCGAGGTGAACTCCATCGGAAAGATGAACTTGGTGGAGGGGCTGGAGCCCAGGGCTTTCAGGGTGTCAAAATACTGGAGGCTCATGGTCTTGGTGTCCACGGTGTTCGCCACATTGTAAATCCGCTCCAGGGCGGTACTGAAACCCTGGGCGCGCAGGATGGCGGCCTGCTGGTCGCCCTCGGCCTTGAGAATTTCCGCCTGGCGGTCACCCTCGGCTTGCAGGATGGCGGACTGCTTTTCCCCCTCGGCCCGGTTGATCTGGGCTTGCCGCTGGCCCTCGGACTCGGTAATTTCGGCGGTTTTGATGGCGGCGGCGGACTTTTCCCGCTCCATCGCCTGCTTGACGCCCGGCGGCGGGTCAATTTCGTTGATGGCTACATTCCGCACCTTGATGCCCCAGCGCCCGGTGTTTTCATCCAGGGCCATTTGCAACTGCCCCTGAATCCGCTCCCGTTCCGCCAGAGCCTCGGCCAGGGTGATGTTGCCGATGATGGAGCGCAGTTCGGCTACGGCCAAGTTGACCACGGCCGCCTCGAAGTTCTGCACATCCAGCACCGCCTTGCGGGGATTGTCGCCCTCCGGCAGCACCTGGTAGTAGATGACAAAGTCCAGATCCACCACCACGTTGTCCGTGGTGATGTATTTCTGGGTCGGCACCCGTTGGGTGTATTCCCACACCGGCACCCGGACGCCGCGATAGATAAAGGGGATGAGGAAACGCAGCCCCGGCCCCACGACGCGGACAAAGCGGCCGAAACGCTGAATTACCATCCGTTCCTGCTGTTGAACTACGACGATTCCCGCAGCCATAGCACCTCCCGGGCGCGCTTGAATTGGGTAATTTGCCGCCGGTCAGTCCGGCTCTTGCAAGGGGATGACCGTCAGGGTCAGGTCATCGGCTTCGATAACCACTACCCGGGCCCCGGCGGCTATTACGGTATCATCATCGGTTACGGCTGTCCAGTTGCCGTCCTCCAGCCGCACTACGCCGCGGGGGGCCAGTTCGGTTAGGGCCGTTCCCACTTGCCCCACGGCCACTATATCATCGGCGTGGCGGCGTTCCTCCCGGCGGGATTTGCGGATGTCCCAGACCAGATAGCCCAGGGCCAAGCCCAGCGCCGTCGCCGCGCCGCCGACCAGCCAGGGATTGACGCCTATAGCCGGCAGGGTGGGCGAGGGAGCGCCGAATTGGGCAAAGAGCAGAAAGCCACCCAATATCAGGCTGATAATGGAGCCGGCGCCCAGGATACCGAAACCGGCAACCTGCGTTTCCACTACCGCCAGGGCGATAGCCAGAATAATCAGGGCCACGCCAGCCCAGTTGGCCGGCAGATTGCCCAGAGCTACGAAAGCCAGAATCAGCAAGATACCGCCAACTACCCCCGGCACAATCATTCCGGGGTTAAACAGCTCGATGACAATCCCCAAGCCGCCGATGGTCAGCAGCAGAAAGGCAATATCCGGGTTGGACAGAAACTCGAGAAAATACTCCAGCAGGTTCTGATCCAGGTTTTGCGTGGTCAAGCCGGCGGTGTCCAGAGTCCAAGGGCGGCCGCCGGCGGTTGCTTCCCGGCCGTGCAGCTGCATCAGCAGGTCGTCCAGATCGGCGGCGATAAAGTCGGCAATGTTCAGTTCTACGGCTTCGGCAGCGGTGTAGGAAGTGGCTTGCCGCACGGTGGCTTCCAGTGGGTCGGCATTGCGGCCGCGCTCCGCGGCGATGCTCCGCATCAGGGCGGCCAGGTCATTGGTAACTTTGTCGGCCAGGGTTTCGTCCAAATCCTGCCCGCCGGCCCCCACCGGGCTGGCCGCGCCGATGTTGGTGCCGGGAGCCATCACGGCGAAGTGGGCGGCGGCGGTAATAAAGGTTCCGGCCGACCCGGCCTGCGCTCCCGGCGGCGTTACATAGACCGCTACCGGCCTATCGGCCGCCAGCAGCAAAGCCACAATCTCCCGGGTAGAACTGCCTAACCCGCCGGGGGTATCCAGTTGGATAATGACCAAGGGGGCATCCCGGGCGGCGGCCTGCTGCAAGGCGCGGCTGATATACCGTTCCTTGACCGGATTGATAACCCCGTCCACTTGGATAGTCAAGGCCGCCGGTTTGCTGCCCTGGGCCAGTGCCGCGCCGGCCAAGCCCAGCAGCAGCATCGCGGCGAATACCGCCGCCATTCCCAGCCGCAAGACCCGGCAAAGGCCAAGGGAATGCAATTCTTTTTTGCCTGCTATTGCCGCCATCATACAATTATCATCCTTTGTTGCCGGCATTATGTCAAACGCCGGCGCTGTTAGTTTTAAGGCTGCCGCATATAGAAACCGTCATTCCCGCGCAAGCGGGAATCCAGAACGGTAATGCCAAAACCCGCACACTATCAATCGGGCATCTTGGGATTCCCGCTTGCGCGGGAATGACGGTAAGGCAGCTGTCCGGTATATGCAATTGCCCTGCCGTTGGGTGGCAAGACTTTCTACTTACCCGGAGCCGGTTGCGCGGTCATCCTTAACAATGCCCGGTTTGACGGCGGCAAGGGGCGCAACCTACAATAGGGGCAAGATATGGGGTTGCCGGCGGCAAAGCGGCAGCTTTCGGAGGAGGGCGTAATGGCCTACGATTTTATCCTGACGGAAAAAGAGGACGGGGTGGCGATTTTGACGCTGAACCGCCCGGAGAAGCTGAATGCGATGAACCGCCAACTGAATCGGGAGTTGCAGGATGCGGTGCGGGCGATGAATGCCGACGAGGAAGTGGGCTGCATCGTGATTACCGGGGCCGGGGAACGGGCCTTTTCCGCCGGCGGGGACATCCACGAGCAGCGGGAACGGGATCAGGAAACCGACCAGGAGGCCCGGCGGGAACAGGATGAACGCCGCTCCCGGGGGACTTACGAAATCAGCGCCTCCCTGAAGCCGGTTATCGGGATGATGAACGGCTTGGCTTATGGCGGCGCGGCCGTGCTGTCCTCGTCTCTGGACATCCGCATCGGCTGCGAGCGCAGCAGTTTCCGCTTTCTGGCGGCGGCCTACGGGCGGATTAACTCGACCTGGACGCTGCCTAATCAAGTGGGCTGGCCCATCGCCAAGGAACTGCTGTTCACCGGCCGGGTGGTGGAGGCCGAGGAAGCCCATCGCATCGGCCTGCTGAACCACCTAGTGCCGGCGGCGGAACTGCGGGCGAAAACTATGGAAGTGGGCCGGGCCATCGCCGGCAACCGCCGGGAGTCGGTGATGGGCATTAAGGAACTGCTGCTACTGCACCAGGGCTGCAACCTGGAACAGCAGTGGGCCAACGAACGGGATTTCACCACCCACCGGGTTCGCGGCTACAACGCGGAACAGGCATTCCCGGAGTTTATTGCCCGGAAAGGGCGGTAGCGGTTTCCGGCCGGCGGGAGTCGTTCAACTCAGCAAGCCTCCCGCCGTTACATTTATCCGAGGTGCAGCGATATGCCCGAAGTTGCCTTGTTTATGAACGGCATCTATAGCGGGGTCTTGGAGACCATACTGGAATCCCAGTTGACGGCGCCGGAGGAAACCTTTTACCTGCAACCGTTCACCGGCACCGCCATCAAAATGCTCCGGGATAAGACCCCCAGCCCGGCGGCGCCCCTAACCCTGTACGCCTCGGTAACCGGCGACTTGAACAAAGTCGCCTACACGGCCCAAGTGGTCGGTTGGGAGGACAAGACGCGGATGACCCAACGGCGGCAGGAGGAGGTTATTCAGGCTCTCAGGAAGTACCAGCCGGGGGAAACCGGTTACAACATGGAGGAAGCCGGCCTTTACAACGAATCCGGGACGCCGGGCAAGCCCAGCATTAACCTTATCCATATCCGGCGGCTGTTCCAGTATGATCCGCCGTTCAGCGTCAGCCGGCTGATAAAGACTAACGACGGCAACCCCTTGGCGGATAACCGCACCCGAGGCGGCGGCTGGTCTTATGTTAATAAACTGGTTTAAGGCCGGGGATGGGGTATTCGTCCTTCAACAAGTTCAGGATGAGCGGAGCGATACCCTATAACGGAAGGGATCCGCTTTTCTTGGCCCGGAAGGGCCTGGCCGCGGCATGGGTATCCGCATCACCCGTCCAAAGTGCCTTTGGTGCTGGGGACTTGTTCCGGGGCGCGGGGGTCGGGTTCAACGGCGTCGCGGAGGGCGCGGGCCAGGGCTTTGCACAGGGCCTCGGCTTTGTGGTGGGGGCTGCTGCCGGCCAGGATTTTGGCGTGCAGGTTGATTTTGGCTTCCAAGGCAAAGGATTCCAGAAAGTGGCGTACCAAGTCGCCGGACAGGGTTTCCACCATGGTATCGTCCAGGGTGGTTTCCACTACGGCATAGCCGCGGCCGCTCCAATCCAGGGCCACCATAGCTAGGGTTTCGTCCAAGGGAACGATGGCGTGGCCCATCCGGCGGATGCCGCGCACTTCGCCCAGGGCCTGATGAAAGGCCCGGCCCAGCAGGATGGCTACATCCTCGACCAGGTGATGCCAGCCGACATGGGTATCCCCCCGGGCCGCGAGGGTCAGGTCAAACAAGCCGTGACGGGCAATCTGGCTGACCATGTGATCCAGAAAGCCGTTGCCGGTATCTACTTGATATTGCCCTTGCCCGTCGAGGTTGACCGACACTTGGATGGCGGTTTCGGCGGTTTCCCGCTGCAAAGATGCCTGCCGGGGCCGGGCCGTATTGTCTTGCTGGGTCATAGCCCTTACTCCGCTACCAGTTCGGCCAGGGCGGCTGCTACCGCGTCGGTTTCCGCCGGCAGCCCTACACTGGCCCGCACATAGTCTTGCAGCTGCGGCGTGTCAAAGTAGCGCAGGAAAATGCCGCGCTGCCCCAATCCCTCGAAAATCTGCGCCCCCCGGCCGACCGGCAAGCGGCACAGGATAAAGTTGGCTTGAGAGGGCCAAGGTTCAATGCCGGGGATGCCTTGCAGCAAGCCGAACATCCGCTCCCGCTCGACGACGATAGCCTGCACCCGTTCCAGCAGGGTAGCCCGGTCTTGCAGGGAGGCCAGCAGCGCAATTTCGGCGGCCAGGTTGACATTGTAGGGAGATTTCATTCCCATCATGGTCCGGGCAATATCCGGGTGCATTACCCCCAAGCCAATCCGCAGCCCGGCCAGGCCGGCCCATTTGCTGAAAGTCCGCAGCACCACCAGGTTGGGATACCGTTCCAGCAGGGGCAGGGCGGTTTGGCCGCAGAACTCGTAGTAGGTTTCATCCACTACCACCACCTTGCCGGTATCCAGCAGGGCGCGGATTTCGTCCTCGGATGCCGCGTTGCCGGTGGGATTGTTGGGGGAGGCCAGAAAGATGGCTTTAGTACGGCTGTCCGCCGCCGCCAATACGCCCTCCACATCGATGGCAAAGCGGGCGTTGCGGGGGATGGCGCGGACTTCCCCGCCGCAAACTTCGGCGGAAAAGGCGTACATTCCAAAGGTGGGCGTGGGGATAAGGATATTTTCCCCCGGCCCCAGGAACATCCGCAAAATCATATCAATCAGCTCATCGCTGCCGTTGCCGGCGACAATGCCCTCCGGGGCCACGCCCAGATAGTCAGCCAGGGCGGCCCGCAGTTGCCGCTGATCCGGGTCGGGATAGTGGTTGTAATGCTGAAAGCTGCCCAGGGCGGCGGCGACCCGGGGCGACGGCCCGTAGGGATTTTCATTCCCGTTAAGGCGGATAACCTTTTCCGGGGGAATGCCGGCCCGCTGGGCCAGCACTTCCATTGGGTCGACGCCGTCATAGGTTTTCATCCGGCGGATGTGGGGCAGCAACAGGTCTTTAACTTCGGTCATTTTCCTAACTCAAACCGGCCGGGGCCGGGCTAGGGCGGATAAGGGAAACGGCTCCGGCTATCGGGTTATTCCGTCTGATTCAGGGCTGCCAGACGGGTGGCAATGGCGTCGGCGTGGCCGGTCAATCCTTCAGCCCGGGCAATCTGAATGGCGGCCGCGCCCAAATCCCGGAAAGTTTCGGGACTCAAGCCCACTACCGGCATCGTCCGCATAAAGTGGTGGACGCTGAGGGCGGAATTGAACCGGGCGGTGCCGCCGGTGGGCATTACATGGCTGGGGCCGGCAATGTAGTCGCCCATCACTTCCGGGGAAAACTCCCCCAAGAACAGGCCGCCGGCGTTTTTGACCTGCCCAGCCCAGGCCCAAGGATCGGCTACCAGCATACACAGATGCTCCGGGGCGATGCGGTTGGCTAACTCTACGGCTTCGGCGATAGTGTCGACCAGCACAATACGGCCCTGGCGTTCCAGGGCGCTGCGGGCCAAATCGCCGCGTTCCAGAGCGGACAAACGCCGCTCCAGTTCTACCTCGACCTGCGTCACCAATTCCCGGGAATTAGTTACCAGGATGGCCGTGGCCAGGGGGTCATGCTCGGCTTGGGCAATTAAATCGGCGGCGCAAAAGTCGGGCGATGCGGTTTCGTCAGCGATAACAATGGTTTCGGTGGGGCCAAAGATGCCGTCAATGTCCACCTGGCCCTGCACCAACTTTTTGGCATAGGATACGAAAATGTTGCCCGGCCCGCAAATCTTGTCCACCTTGGCAAGGGATTCCGTGCCATAGGCCATCGCGGCGATGGCCGGCGCGCCGCCGATTTGATAGACGGCATCCACGCCGGCAATCTGGGCGGCGGCCAAGACCGCCGGGTTCAGGGGTTCCTGGCCGCGCCGGGGCGTGGTCAGGATGATTTCCTGGACTCCGGCCACCCGGGCCGGAATAGCCGTCATCAGCACGGTGGAGGGATAGGCGGCGGTGCCGCCAGGGGCGTACAAGCCAACCCGTTCCAGGGGGCGTACCATTTCCCCCAAGCCCTGGGCTAAGTCCACCCAATGGCGAGGCAAAGTAGCCTGATGAAAGTCGGCAATGCGCCGGGCCGCCTGTTGCAAGGCGGATTCCAGTTCCGGGGATATAGCAGCCCGGGCTTGGGCCAGTTCCGCCGCCGGCACCCGAAACTCGGTTAAATCAGCGCCGTCGAGGAGTTGGGCGTAGCGGCGGAGGGCGGCGTCGCCCTCCCGGCGTACTTCCCGCAGCATCAGGGCTACCGACTGCTCCGGGGTTACTTCCGGGCCAAAGACCTGCCGCGTCCTTGCCGCTACCGATTCCGGCAGGGAATCCAGATCGAGAGGGTCAAGACGGGTCAGCACGCCCGCGGCGGCGGCCAAGCCCTGTACCAGCTTAAGTTTCACCAAGATACTCTTTCACCTGTAGCAAACTTTGCTGTACCGCCTGCTCCTGGTAGGCGGCCAGCTTTGCCCGGGGGATTTGGGCGTAGATTTCCTCGAGACTAGATGGCATCCCGGCCAGGAAACGATCCACGGTCTGCTGCACTGCGGCATCGTCCCGGTACATCCGGTTCATAGCGCGTTTCAGCCGTTCCCAGTCAAAATCCCAGCCCATAAAGCGCGTTACCCACTGCCGCCATTCGGCTAAGGCTTCGGCGGCCAGAAAGGGCACGGTTACATCCTGCTCGGCGGCGGCAAGGCTGCCATCGTTGGCGGCAAACCCGTTGAGTTCCGGGAGGGCCTGCCGATCCAGATCCAGTTGCAAGGCCCGATCCCAGATTTGGGCGGTCACTTCGTTACCGGCCCGGTTGCTTTCCCGGGAGAAATGCGGCCGGTACATTGTAGTAATCCAGACTTCGTCGGCGGTCAAGTGGCTGATATAGCCCAGGACAAAGGCGCGGGTGGCCGGGGAATTAGCCCGGCGGTCGGCCAGTTCCGGGTGCAATTCGAACATCCGCCGGACGCCGACGCCGACGGTTTCCAGGCACAGGGGGGCGAAATGGGTATCCTCCCGGCGGCCCTTGGTCATGGCCCGAATATCCGGGGCGGTGGAGCCGAGGAAACAGCTGCCCATAAAATCGTGGACATAGCCCCAATCCAGTTCGTCGGCTACTTGCCGGGCAATGTAGAGGTGCATCGGCAGGTTAGGCACGGTTCGGCTCCTCCCTTTCCGCAGGATGGCCGGCGGCGGCAAAAAGGCGGTTCAGGGCCGCCGACTGTCCCTTGAACAGGTAACTGACCTGGGCGGCGGACAAGTCCACCCCGCCGCAGTCCCGCAGGTGATCCACGGCTTCCATCAACCGCTCTTTAGGCACGACCAGGCTGACATTGTACCAGTCCTGTTCCTCCGGGGCATAGACCGGGGCGATCGTGGGGCCGCGCAGGCCGGCCACTTCGGGGCGGGCCAGCACGGTGGCGCTGACTTCCTCCGGGGAACGGCCGCGCACATTGACGGTCAGGCGGTAGTAAGGCTCGGCCCGCATCGCGGCTTCCAAGAGATCGACCAGTTCCCGGGCCTGCTGCAAAGCGCGGCGGGATTGCAGCAGGGTAGTAGTGTTGCCGATAAGACAGGATTGGGAACTGAGGATAGTGCCGCCCTCCAGGGTTTTAAGGCGGTTTTCGCGCAAAGTGGCGCCGGTGGCGGTCAAGTCGGCAATCAAATCGGCGTAACCGGCGACCGGGGCCGCTTCCAAAGCGCCGCTGACCGCCACCAGGGAAAAGTAGTTGATGCCGCGGCGGAACAGATATTCCCGCAGCAATCGGGGATACTTGGTGGCAATCCGCAACGGCCGGCCCTCTTGCCGAAACTCCAGGGCCAAGTCGGCCAAGTCGTCGCAGGAGGAAACATCCAGCCAGGAATCGGGAACGGCCAGGACAAAATCGCAGTTGCCGTAGCCCAAGTCGTCCATCAGGCTGACCACTTTGGCAGGGTCATTGCGGTATTCCAGATAACGATCCAAGCCGGTAATGCCCAGTTCGGCGCTGCCCTCTTCGACCTTGCCGGTTACATCGGCGCTGCGCTGAAACAAGACTTCGGCTCCGGGCAGGGCGGGCAAGGCGGCGGTGTAGCGGCGGGCGCTGGGCCGGCTGACCGGCAAACCGCAGGAGCGCAGGTAATTCAGCGTCGGTTCGTAAAGTTCCCCATCGCTGGGCAAAACCAGGCGCAAAGGGGCGTCTCCGGGAATATCCTTTCCCGGTTCCAACAGCCGGCCATTTTGCAGCCCGGAATTAGGCAACATCGTAAGGGGTCTGCGCTCCGTCAGAGTGGATTAACAATACCGATTTGAGGCCGCGGCCGGCGGCGTAGGATAAGCTAGCGGCCAAATCCCGGCCGCAAACTTCCAGTTCTACCGGGACGCCGGCCTGCCGCAATTCCCGGGCGGCTTGAAAGGCCGGGAGCCGGCTCTCTGAGTCCGCCGCTACCACTAGGGTGGGATCCGGGCTTTCCCGGCGGCCGGCCGTAGCGGGCTGGGTTAATGCTAACAGATTTTCCAGGGTATAGGCAAAGCCCAGGGCCGGAACTTCCTGGGGGCTGCCCAAGGCCCGGGCCAAGCCATCATAGCGGCCACCACCACCCAGGGGTTCAGTCCCCTCGGGATGATTGACTTCAAAGACGATGCCGTTGTAATAAGCCAAGCCCCGGGCCAAGCTGAAGTCCAGGGTCAGCGTATCCGCCACCTCCGGGGCGGCGGCCAGGATTGCCAGCAATTCGGCTAACCGGTTCAGGGCGGAGGGGTCGGCGCCGGCTTTTTCCCCTACCTGCCGGGCCGCCGGCAAGACCTGGGCCGGCGGGCCGCGCAAGGCGGCTAAATCGGCGGCCAAAGCCAAGCCCCGCTCCAATCGGGCCGGTTCATCGCTGCCGCGCAGCTTGCGGAGAAACCGGTCGACAATCTGCTCCGGATCGCGCTGTCCGAAACGGCGGCGGTCGGCCCCGTTCCATTGCAGGAAACCCTGAATTACCTGCCGGGCCTGGTCATCGGCTAGGCCGACCAGGGCGGCGCTGAGTTCCCGATTTTCCGGGCTGCGGTCGCCCAGGTTCAGTTGGGCGGCCCGGGCCGCAATTTCCGGCAGGGCGGCTCGGCCCCGGCGCAGCTGCGGCACATTGCCGATAATAAAGGTGCGGGCCCGGTCGGAAACCCCGGTAGTGTCCAGGACGCTTTGCAGCACATCCAGGTCGGCCAGGGCGATACGGCAGCCGCTGATACCGATATGCTGGGGGACTTGGGCGGCCAAGGTCAGCAGTTCGGCATCGGCCATTACACTGCCGGAGCCCAATAGTTCCGCGCCCACTTGGGTGAACTGGCCGCTGCTTTCCGGGCGGTGGGCTTCGCAGCGGAAAACCGGGCCGGCATACTGCCAACGGACGGGCCAGGCCAAGGCTCCGGCCTGCTCCAGATAGCAGCGCATCAGGGGCGAGGTGAACTCGGGGCGCAGGCTGACCGCGTTGCCGCCGCCATCCACAAAACTATACATCCGGGAAGCCAAATCGCCGCCGGATTTGCGGAGAAAAAGTTCGGTGGCTTCCAGGATGGGCGTTTCCCGCCGTTGGTAGCCGTAACGACTGATTAACCCCGTCAGGGCATCCTGCAATTCCCGCTGCCGGAGCCAGGATTCCCGGGAGAGGTCGTACATTCCCCTAAGCCGCGTAACCGGTTGCATTGCCATCGGGGATATTTTACTCCTGCCGGCTTGGGGGGGCAACTAGGGATGGGCGTTCAGGCCGCCATCCACATAGACCGGCTGGCCGGTGGTGTAATCGCAGGCGGCGGAGCAGAGGTACACCAGCAATGGGCCAAGTTCGGCGGGGTGTCCCTGGCGGCGCAGGGGAATGTAGCGTACTAACCGTTCCTGCCGTTGCACTGCCAAAGGGATGTCCTCGGCGGTAGTCCAGCCCGTGCCAATAGCGTTGACCCGGATGTTATGCGGCCCCCACTCGACCGCCAGGGAACGGGTCAGGGCCAGCAGACCGGCCTGGCTGACGGCATAGGCGGAACCGTTGACCAATCCCCGCTCGGCCAAGCCGGAAATCATGTTGACCACCCGCCCATACTGCTGGGCCAGCATCCGCCGGCCCACTTCCTGGCTGAGCAGAAAGGCGGCGCGCAGGTTGCGGGATTGCACCGCATCCCATTCCTCCGGGCTGATTGCCAGCAGGGGTTGATAAAACTCGGCGCGGCCGGCATTGACCAGGATGTCCACCCGGCTATGCCGCCGGTCGAAAGCGGCCATAGCCGCCGCCACCGCCGCCGGGGTATCCAGTTCCGACACGGCGCCGCTAGGGTCGTTGTCCAAGGCGGTCAGCACGGCGGTTAGCCGGTCTTGGCGGCGGGCCAGGACAAAAACTTCGGCCCCGGCTTGGGCCAGGGCCTGGGCCAGAAAGGGGGCGTCCGGGCCGCCGGCCGTCCACAGGATGGCCGTTTTTCCGGCCAGGCTGTATTGTTCCAGAATAGGCATAGCGGCAGTTACGGCTCCAGCGGCATCAGCGGCCCATAGCCGGCCGGAGCCAAGCCGGCCGCCAAACCGCCGCCGTCCAGGGTAAAGGTTTCGCCGGTCATATAGTCGGAGGCCGGCGCGGCCAGAAAGACCGCCACCGGGCCAATGTCCTCCGGGCGGCCCAGCTGACCGGTAGGCAGAAAAGCCCCGGAGGGCGGCAAAGCGTCCCGGAGGTCCGAATCGGTGCCGGCGGTGGGAATGAAACCGGGGACGATGCTATTGGCGGTTACGCCGTAGCGGGCCAGGCTGAAAGACAAGGCCCGGGTCAACTGAAGGATGCCGCCTTTGGTGCAGCAGTAGGTATAAATATCCCGCCCGCCGCGCAAGCCAAAGCCGGAGGATACATTGATGATTTTGCCGCTGCCGCGGTCGACCATCGGCTTGGCCGCGGCCCGGGCGCAGTAGAAAGCGCCGCTGAGGTTGACATTCAGGGCGGCCTGCCATTCCCCATCGCTGACCTCCCACAGCGGCGTGGGCGTGGTGTCGGCAACCAGGGCGGCGTTGTTAATCAGCGCATCAACCTGGCCGAAGTGGTCGAGGGCGGCGGCGATCAGACGGTCGGCTTGGGCCGAGTCGCTGACATCGGTAGGGACGGCCAGGGCGCGGCGGCCCAAGGCGATAACTTCGGCGGCAGCGGCTTCGATGGGGCCGGGACGGCGGCCGGCGATGACCAGATCCGCGCCGGCCCGGGCCAGATGCCGGGTCATTTCCAAGCCTAAGCCGGTGCCGCCGCCGGTGATGACGACGACCCGCCCCTCCAGATTGAGCTTTTCCAGCATCATTGCGGCTACCGGCCGGTGGCCCGCAGGGAAGTTACATCCCCGGCGGCAAAGGTTGCCAGTTGGCCGTCATCCTGGCGCAGCAGCAGGCTGCCCAATTCGTCAATGCCCTCGGCGTGGCCCAGGTATTTCTCTCCGTTCCAGGATACTTTGACCCGCTGCCCCAGGGTATCCAGCAATTCCTCCCATTCCTCGACCGGCGTTTCGCCCCGGTTCAACCGGCTGTAAAGGCTGTCCAGCTGTTGCAGGATTTCCCGCAGCAGTTCATCCCGGGGGATGTCGCCGGCGGATACTTGATTCAAGCCGACGGCAGAGCCGGTCAATTCGGTAATTTCCTCCGGATCCAGGGCTATGTTGACGCCGATGCCGACGATGGCATAGCGCACGGCATTGCCGGCAATGGCGCTTTCCACCAGGATGCCGGCCACTTTTTTGCCATCCAGCAGGATGTCGTTGGGCCACTTGATGCGGGGTTTGAGGCCGCTGCTGTGGGCAATGGCCCGGGCTACGGCTACGCCGCAAAGGCTGTTCAGGTGCGGCAGGGTTTCCAGGGTCGGATACAGGATCAGGGACAGGTAGAGGTTGCCGGAGCGGGATACCCAAGCGCGGCCGTGGCGGCCGCGGCTGGCGGTCTGGGTCTCCGCCACTATAACGGTGCCTTCCTCAGCGCCGCGCTCGGCACGATGCACCGCTTCATCCATCGTCGAGGAAACTTCCTGAAAGTAGAGGAGGCGCTTCCCGACCAAGCGGGTGAACAGCCCCCCGCGCAGGGTTTCGGCTACCAGATTTGCGGTCATAGCCTAGTCCTCGGGGTTTTCCCGGATAGGATTCCCGGGAAAACCGGATTGACGATTAGCTAAGTTAAGGCCAGCGGCAACGGCCTTGGGTATCCCCCGCCGTGCCGGCTACCAGTTATGTTCCAGTTTATCCTGAAGGACGGCTACCAAATCGGCTACGGGAATCCGTACCTGCTGCATCGTATCCCGGTCGCGGATGGTAACTTGCTGATCCTCCAGGGTGTCAAAATCCACGGTAACGCACCAGGGGGTGCCGATTTCATCCTGGCGGCGGTAACGGCGGCCAACGCTTTGGGCATCATCGTACTGGACGCTGAAATGGCGGCGCAGGCGGTCATAGATGCCGCGGGCGGTGGGGGCCAGCCGCTCATTGCGGCTCAGCGGCAGCACGGCCACGGCGATGGGGGCCAGTTTAGGATGCAAGTGGGACACCACCCGCACGGCGTCGCCGTCCGGCTCCTCATCATAAGCGTCCAGCCAGAAAGCCAGGGCCGCCCGGTCAACGCCGCCGGAGGGCTCGATGACATAGGGGAGGAAATGCTCCCGGGTATCCTGGTCAAAGTAGGTCAAATCCTCGCCGCTGGCGGCGGCGTGGCGGCCCAGGTCAAAATCGGTGCGGGAGGCAATGCCCTCCAGTTCCCCCCAACCCCAGGGAAAGCGATACTCAATGTCATAGGTATCCCGGGCGTAGTGGGCCAATTCGTCCGGGTCGTGGCGGCGCAGGCGCAGGTTTTCCCGCCGGATGCCATAGCGCAGATACCAGTCAAAGCGGGTATCAACCCATTCCTGGAGCCACTGCTCCTCAGTGCCGGGCCGGACAAAGAACTCCACTTCCATCTGCTCGAACTCCCGGGTGCGGAAAGTGAAGTTGCCGGGAGTGATTTCATTGCGGAAGGCTTTGCCAATCTGCCCAATGCCGAAAGGCAGCTTTTTGCGGGTGGAGTTCAGGACATTCTTGAAGTTGACAAAGATGCCCTGGGCCGTTTCCGGGCGGAGAAAAACCTCGTGGCCGGTATCCTCTACCGGGCCCATAAAGGTGCGGAACATCAGGTTGAAACGGCGGGGTTCGGTAAAATCGCCGCCACACTCCGGGCAGTTTTCCCCCGCCAACTGGTCGGCCCGAAAGCGCAGGTGGCAACTACGACATTCCACCAGGGGATCGGAAAAGTTTTCCACATGGCCGCTGGCTACCCACACTTGGGGGGCCATCAGGATGGCGGCGTCCAGCCCCACCATATCCTCCCGTTCCACGATAACCGACCGCCACCAGGCTTCCTTGACCTGGCGTTTCAGTTCCACGCCCAAGGGGCCGTAGTCCCAAGTAGAACCCAGGCCGCCGTAGATTTCGCTGCTCTGAAAGACAAAGCCGCGGCGCTTGGACAGGGACATTATTTTGTCCATATCGGCGTAAGGGAGAACGCGGGCCATAGGACAACCCCGCCCCGACAACCGAGATTGCCGGCCGGCGGCCGGCGGATTAGGTCAAGGCAAGGAAAAGGGTAACAACAGAAAAGCGGAATTGTAAATAACTTGGGGAAAGGGTTTTGAGGAATTATGTAATGTATCGGAAACCAACTTTCCGCGGCCCGGCCTTGCTACCGCTCCCCTTGCACCGCGGCGGCCAGGGCCTCGGCCCGCAATTCCTCCAGTTTCAGGTAGCGGGCGCCCATAGCCGCGGCCAGGGGGCGGGCCAGTTCCAGCTGGATGAAATCCAACTCGGTGTCGATGACTACGGCGGGAATGGCCTTTTCCTGGAACCGGGCGGCCAGTTCCCGGACTTCCTCCGTGGGCTGACCGGGGCTGCCGTCCAGGGCCACATTGGCCCGGCCGTCGGAAAGGAGGGCAATCAGCGGCAGAGTATCCCGGTCTTTCAGCCGTTCCCGCTCCAGCAATTCCAGAGCCAGATAGAGACCCCGGGATAAGGGAGTGCGGCCGCCGGTGGGCATTTCCTCCAGATAGACTTGGGCCAGGTCGACGCTGTTGGTGGGCGGGAGCAGCAGCTGGGCTTGGGTTCCCCGGAAACTGATCAGGGCTACCCGATCCCGCCGCTGGTAGGCATCGAGCAGCAGGGACAATACCGCGCCCTTGACCGCCACCATCCGCCGCTGGGCGCCCATGGAGCCGCTGGCGTCGACGATAAAGATAATCAGGCTGCCGGTACGGGTTTCCCGCACCTTTTCCCGCAGATCCCAGGGTTCAATCAACACCGCCGGGGTATCGGCAATGGCGCCGGCGGCGGCCCGGGCTTGGCGGCGGTCAATCTGCGGCGGCGCGGCGGCGCGCAGGGTAGCGTCTAAAGCCAGGTCGGTAACGCCGTCCTGGGGGATGCGGGCGCGGACATAGCGGCCGGCGGCGTTGCTGCTGACGGTGACGGCCCGGCGGCCGGCGGCCGGCCGTTCCCGGCGGTCGGGCGGCGGCAACAGCAGGGATTGGACGGAGTAAGGATTGCCGGTCTCAAATTGCTGGTCGGATGGCCCGGCGGCGGGGCCGGATTCCGGGTCGGAGTTTTCCGCTGGGGGCGTATCCGGGCTTTCTAAACCGGAGGAATCGGCGTCATCGCCGCGTTCATCGGCAGCAGAGGAATCGGCGTCTTGAGGTTCCCGGGGGCGGGATTGGCTCTGAAAGTCCTCCAACATCTGATCCAGCTGTTCCGTAACCAGATGCGGCTGCTGAAAGGGCTGGCGGCGCTGGCGGTGCAGCAGGGCCAGCTGCGCCGCTTCCCGCACATCCTCGACCTGCACCTGTTCCCGGCCGGCGTAGGCGGCGATAGCGCTGGCGGTTTTATACATCACAATATCGCCGCGCAACCCGTCGACCTGATATTCGGCGCAGATGTCGGTAATCAAGCCGAGGTATTCATCCCCCACTTGCACTTGGGGCAACAGCCGTTGACTGCGGGCAATCCTTTCCCGCTCCTGGGCCTCGGCGGCGATCCATTCGCGCATAAAGCGGAAAGGGTCGGTTTCGTAGGCGATGCGGCGGCGCACCACTTCCCGCCGTTCCGCCGGGGGCATTAGGCCCTCCACTTCCACCGCCAAGCCGAAACGATCCAACAGCTGGGGACGCAAATCCCCCTCCTCCGGGTTCATCGTGCCAACCAGGATGAATTCGGCGGCGTGGCTGACCGAAATGCCCTCCCGTTCCACATAGTTGCGGCCCATTGCCGCGGCGTCCAGCAGCACATCGACCAGATGGTCGTTGAGCAGGTTCACTTCGTCAATGTAAAGGATGCCGCGATGGGCGGCGGCAATCAGTCCCGGCTCAAAGCTCTTGCTGCCGCTTTTGATGGCCTGCTCAATATCCAGGGAACCTACCAGGCGATCCTCGCTGGCCCCTACCGGCAGGTCGACGATCCGCACTTGGCGATTGACTGGGGGAATATCGCCGCTGCCCGGTTCGCACCACTGGCACAATCCTTGACGGCTTTGCGGGGGGCAGCTGTAGGGGCAGCCTTGCAGTACGGCTACTTCGGGCAGCAGGGCGGCCAGGGAGCGGACGGCGGTGGATTTGGCCGTGCCTTTGCGGCCGCGAATAAGCACGCCGCCGATTTTGGGATTGACGGTGTTCAGCAACAAAGCCCGCTTCATCGCGGTCTGGCCGACGATGGCGGTAAAGGGAAAGGAGGGTTCCGGCGTGGGTTGTTGGGTCAAGCTGCTGCCTCCCCAGGGACTGAAATGGCCGGCGGCCGGCCTCTGCTAACCGGCCGCCGTTTCCGCGGCGGGATAAGCCCGGATTTCCCGTTCCTGATAGCGGATGTAGCCGGCTACGCCCAGGGCAATGGTCAGCCACAAGATCAAATGCCCCAGGGCGGAAAAGGCGCGGAACATTATGACCAACGATTCCGGCAGCCATTCCGGGATGGGATCGGGATTGCCGGGGATGGCATAGGCCAGGATTAGGGCAATAATGGCATAGGCCAATCCCGCGCCGGCGTAGCGCAGGAAACGCTGCCCGCCCCGGACGCCGGATTGGTGAATGCGACCCACCAGCCAGCACCCGGCAACGGCGGCGGCCAGGGAAAGCGCGATGAACAGGAATTGAAAGGCTTGCCGCGACAGCAAGGAGGCATCCTCGCCAATGCCCGGCGGGTTCAGGGGATACTTAATCTGGGTAAAGAGGGATACGGCCCAAAAGCCCAGCAAGCCGGCGATAATGGCCCAAGCCCAGACATTCCAGCCCGGCGCGGCCCGGCGTACCAGATGATAAAGGCCGGCGAACAGGGCGGCATAGACTACGCCCAGCACGACCATTCCCGCCATCAAGCCGATGCGCTGCATCCCCAGGGAAACGGAAATGCCGCCCACTTCCACTTCCAGGGCCTCGCCGCCGGCCTCCGCGGCCGCTTCCTCCAGACTGATGGCCCATTCCATTACCGGCACATTAAAGATGTTGAGAAAGCCGCCGGCCAGCAGTCCGGCAACGGCCCCCATAATCAGGGACAAGGGCAGTATGTTGGTAGCGGAACGCATCGCAACTCTCCCGCATCGGTGGAATTTGGCCGCCGCCGTTGGCCTAAGGGATTAGCCCGCCTTGCCGGGGCAAGACGGACCCCGGGGAAAAGACGGCCCGGTTGGGCGGCGCCGCCGGCCTTGCCGGCCGGCGGCGTTGCTCCGCCTAGTGGCACATCAGGGCGACGTGGCGGGCGTGGTGAAAGAACTCGTGGACGGCGCCCAGGACGGCCGGGGAGCCGATGGCCGCGCCGTGGACGCTGGCATCCACATAGCCCGCAAAGTAGAGAACGCCGGCGCCCAGCAGCAACCAGGGCGTCCACACCGGGGTGGCCCGGTCGCCGAACACGCTTCGCAATACCGTCAACATAGTTCCCTCCTGTCGTTTTTCGTTGGCTGGATCCTCGGATTAAATCGTTGCTGACTGCCGGGGATAGTCTATTCCCCTAGCCCGGGGGAATCAAGGGCAGAACCCGGCCGGGCGGCGGCCGCTACCGTAGGACATATACCACGCCCTCCTCCCGGCCCACATAGCGGTCGCGCATTTCCAGAAAGGCTTGATACCGTTCCGGCTGAAACTCGACGCGGTTATGGGCCTCGTCCAGATAGGGATTGGGGAAGTAGCAGCGCACCAGGGTTTCCTCCCAATCCTTGGAGAAACGGACATAAAAGGACTTCAGGCCGCCGTGGCTGTCGGCTTCGACGAACTGGATGCCGTTGACCGACGCCTCGGCCAGGTGAAAGTGCCAGTTGTCGGCCTCGATGGTAATCCAGCCGTTGCTGAAGTCCGGCTCTTTGATGCCTTTGGAAGTGTTTTCGCTGGCGACTTCGCTGCCGCCGACGACCCACATCATCCGGTCATTGGCGGTCAATTCCCGGATAATTTCCGTAAGGATTTCCATAGCTGCCTCCCAAGCGGCCGCGCCGTTAGGTTAAGAAAGCCGTTCCATTGGCCGGTTTTATTCCGTTGCGGCCCGCCCGTCCTTCAACCAGTTCAGGATGAGCGGATAGCGCATTGCCATTATGGGCATTGCCCGGCCGCTTGTCCAGATGTTTAACCGCTTTCCTGCCGGGCTTCGATATCCGTTTCCAGTTCCAAGTAAAGCTCCCGCAGCTGTTCCAGCAGTTCCGGGGGCGGATTTTCCCACATTCCCCGGGCGATGGCTTCCAGCAGCCGCTCGACAATGCCGCGCAAGGCCCAGGGATTGCTTTGCCGAAAGAACTGCTGCATTTCGGGATTCAGGACATACTCCGCAGTGACATCCGCATACATCCAATCCTCGACAACCTGGGCGGTGGCGTCGTAGCCGAACATATAGTCCACGGTAGCCGCCAGCTCGAAAGCGCCCTTGTAGCCGTGCCGCCGCATAGATTCCATCCACTTGGGATTGACCACCCGACTGCGAAAGACCCGGCGGGCTTCATCCTGCAAATCCCGCACCCGGGAACGGGACGGGTCGGAACTGTCGCCAAAGAACTGGCGGGGCTGGCGGCCGGTCAGGGCGCGCACTGTAGCAATCATCCCGCCGTGATACTGCATATAGTCATCGCTGTCGAACAGGTCATGTTCCCGATTGTCCTGATTCTTGGCGGCAATGACAATCTGGCTGAACCGCTGGCGGAACTGGGGGCGGGCCTGGACGCCGAAATCCCGCCGGGTGTAGGCGTAGCCGCCCCAGGCAGTATAAACCTCGGCCAAATCCTCAACCGTTTCCCAATTGCGCTCGTCGATGGCGGCCAGGATGCCGGCCCCGTAGGAGCCGGGCTTGCTGCCAAAGATGCGGTAAAGGGCGGCGGCTCGGTCAGCAGATTCCGCCCTTTCCCCGGATTTTTGCAAATCCGCTTGCAGGTGCTTGACGATATAGTTGCGCTCCGGGGGTTCGTCGAGGGCGGCTACCTGGGCCACGGCCTGGTCGAGCAGATAGATAAGGTTGGGAAAGGCATCCCGGAAAAAGCCGCTGATGCGGACGGTTACATCAATGCGCGGCCGGCCCAATTCGTCCAGGGGGATGACCTCGATGCCGGCGACCCGGCGGCTTTCGGCCTGCCACACCGGGCGGACGCCGAGCAGATACATAATTTGGGCAATATCGTCGCCGTGGGTACGCATTGCCGAAGTTCCCCAAACCACCACGCCCACCATTTCGGGATAAGCGCCCTCCTCCTGCAAATACTTATCGAGCAGGGCATTGCCCAAATCCTGGCCTACAGCCCACGCCGTCGGGGAGGGCAAGGTTTTGGGGTCGACGGAGTAGAAGTTGCGGCCGGTGGGCAGCACATTAGCCATCCCCCGGGTAGGGGCGCCGCTGGGGCCGGGCGGGACAAAGCGGCCGTCCAAGCCCCGCAGCAGGTTGCCGATTTCGTCCTCGGTACGCAGCAAAGCCGGGTAGAGGAAATCGGCCACATAGCGCAGAACCGCCACTACCGCCGGGTCGGGATGGCCGAGCAGCTGCGCCGCTACGGCCGGGGCTTGGTCCGATTGAAAACCGCCGGCCCGCAGCTGGTCATAGGCTTGGCGGCCGAGCAATTCCAGCCGTTCCAGCACATCCCCGGCGCTGCGGAGCGGAGTTTCCGGATCTAAATCCGTCAGCCGGGCCGGCAAGTTGCCGTTGACCGGCTGCCCCGGATTATCCAGCAAAGCCGGGTAGTCCAGGCCCATAGCCGCGGCCAGGGCGCGGCGCAGGCTGGGGATCCCGCCGGTGTCCAAGCGGGTCAAAGCCGCCAATAGCCCGGTCAGCTGCGCCTCGGTGGGCGGTTGGCCCAGGGTGTGCAGGCCGTCCTTAATCTGCACATCCTTGATTTCGCAGAGATAGCCGTCAATTTCCAGCATAAACTCGCCGAAGTCGTCCGGCGGGGCGTCCACGCCCAAATCCCGGTGCAGTTCGGCCTGCTGCACCATTTCCCAAATCTGGCTTTCCAGCAGCGGCAGCTTGGCCGGATCCAAGGTCTGGCACTGGTAATGTTCATCCAGCAACTGCTCCAGTTTGGCAATGTCGCCATAGCTGTCGGCAGTGGTCATGGGCGGGATAAGGTGGTCAATAATCGTGGCGTGGGCGCGGCGCTTGGCCTGAGTGCCTTCGCCGGGATTGTTGATGATAAAGGGGTAAAAGAGCGGCAAATCGTCCAGGGCCGCCTCCGGATAGCAGGCGGCGGAGAGGCCGATGCCCTTGCCCGGCAGCCATTCCAGAGTCCCGTGCTTGCCGATATGCACCATAGCGTCAGCCCGGAAAACCTCCCGGAGCCAGCGGTAATAGGCCAGGTAATGGTGGGTCGGAGTCAAGTCCGGGCTGTGATAGACGGCGATGGGGTTTTCGCCAAAGCCGCGGGGCGGTTGCAAGCCGACGAAAATGTTGCCCAGTTCCAGGCCGGCAATGGCCAGGGTATCCCCGGCGCGATAGACCTGGCCCGGCGGTTCCCCCCATGCGTCTTGCAACTGCTGTTGTACGGCCGGGTCGAAGGCGGCAAACCACTGGGCATACTGGCGGCGGGATACCTGGCCGGCGGCCAGTTTCAGCTGCTCGGCGGTCAGGGTATCCCGGTCATTGCTGCACCGGGCAATGATGCGGTGTACCAGTTCGTCCCCATCAGCCGGAAGGTCCGCAACTTGGTAGCCGGCCTCCCGCAGGGCGTGGAGCAGCGCGATTACCGAGGCCGGGGTATCCAAGCCGACGGCGTTGCCGATGCGGGCGTCTTTAGTGGGGTAGTTGCTCATAATTATGGCAATGCGCTTGTCGGAGTTGGCCTTGCGGCGCAGGTTGGCCCATTTGACGGCCAGCCGGGCCAGGGCGTCCATGCGATCGGGGGCGGCCACATAGCGCTGCAAGCGGGGCATGGACAAGGCACTGCCGCCGGAGTCGCGGCCGTTGCGCTCCGGGCGGGCGGCCGTTTCCTCCTTAAAGGAAATGGGAACGGTGATGATGCGGCCGTCGAACTCGGGCAGGGCTACATTCATCGCGGTGTCGATGGGGCCGAGGCCCAGGGAATTATCGGCCCATTCCTGGCGGGAGCCGGTGCTGACGATGCCTTGCAGGATTGGCACATCCAAAGCGTCCAGCAAATCCACCGACCAACCGGCGGCGATGGTCGGCCCGTCCTCCTGGCTCAAATCGCTCATGGCCAGGCCCATAGTGTTGATAATGCAGTCCACCCGGGGGACGCCGGCGGCGTCGGCCATAAAGTTGGTCAAGGTGCGGCTGCGCTGCCCGTCCTGCTCCGGGTGATGTTTGAGGCTGTAGGAATAGACCGGCAGCACATTGACCTGATGGGATTCGAGGCAGCGAATCAGGGCATCGATGAACTGGAGATTGCCGCTCATCCAGTGGGCGCGGTAAAAGAGCAGGCCCACGCCGGGGCGGCCGGGTTGGAAATGCTGGCGGATATAGGTATCCGCATCGGCCATTGCCGCGGCGGTGGCTTCGGGATGATAAAGGCC
Organism: Dehalococcoidia bacterium; assembly: GCA_965203435.1. GTDB lineage: Bacteria > Chloroflexota > Dehalococcoidia > Lucifugimonadales > UBA3495 > CBDBCU01. The sequence continues at coordinate 387,074 of CBDBCU010000001.1, forward strand.
CTCCCAAGGCAGGGGTTCCGGGGCTTCGTGGCCGTAGTCGCTGCCCAGGTAGGTATCGCTGAGAAAGAGAAAGAGGTTGCGGAAGTTGGGTATCCCGCCGCGCATCAGGTAGGCGAACACCGTTTCCAGTTCGGCAACCGGCGCGGAGCAGGCGGCAATCAAATCCTCGTCCCATTCCTGATGGCCGGGGCAGGCAATCAGGGGGATGCGGCGTTCCCGGCAAAGGGATACCAAAGGGTCAAAGGCCTCGGGCATAGCCCGCTTGCCGCCGAGGAGCCGCAGCACTACCACGCCGGCATCGGCCACGGCAGCCAGCAGCTGGTTGCGGGCATCGGTGGTATCCAGTCCCACCGGGTTCCAGGCGTACACCGGGGGAAAATCCCCGGGCAAGGCGGCCAAGGCCCGGTCGGCGGTAAGCAGGTCGGTGTCGGCGGTAGTTACCAGTACCACCGACTTTTGCCCGATTTGCGGCGCAGCGGTCAAAACGGCTCCTGCCTTTTGGTTAATGGCCCTCGGCGGCGGGGCGGGGAAAGACCATAATAGACAAGTCGCTGAACTCCTCGGTCAAGGCGGCGCACTCCTGCAAGGTGCCGTGCCACGCCTTTTCCCCCGGCAGGGTCAGCCGTTGATAGACGCTGACCGGCCGCTGCGAGGGGAGGCCGGCGTCCCGCAAGCCCTGGGCAATGGCCGGGGGCATCAGGTCAAAGGGCCGGGGCAACAGGATGATATGGCGCAAGCCTTCGCGCAGATACCGCTCCAGTTCGGCCAAAGCCGGCCCGCCGCCCTCCCGCCGGTGCAGGGTGATGAACAGGGATTCCTCTAAAGCAATGCCGGCCCGGGCGCAGGCAATCTGCACCGAGCTGACGCCGGGAATCAGTTCCACCTGGCCGGCCCGGCGATAGACCCGGGCCAGGAGTTCGCCGGCCGAGACATTCAGGTCGCCCCAGCAGCAGACCACGCAGCGGCGGCCCTGGGCGGCCTGGGCGGCGGCGTATTCCAGCACCTCCTCTTGATCCCGGTAGGACATAGGGCGCATTTCGGCCTGGCCGCACGCGGCGGCCACTACATCCAGCACCGTCTTGAAACCCACCACCAAATCGGCGGATTCCAGGGCGGCCCGGCCGCGCAGGGTGAGCATACGGGGATCGCCGGGGCCAACGGCGACGACGGTCATAGTTATGTTGGCGGTATCGGGGTTCATGGCATCCATCGGCAAAAGAAAATCCCCCGGCTCTGCTGCTGCCGGGGGATATACCCCTGAGGTTCGGAATTCACCGCAGCCGGCAAGCAAGCCGGGCGCGGCGGGAACCGTCTCCGTTGAGCGCAGAGGGTGGTGTCCAACCCTCCGGAGCCGGTCTCCTGGCTTACGGGCTAATCGGCAAGGATAGCCCGATCACAGTGGCGCAACCGCGGCGGATTTGCACCGCCTTCCCAATAAATGCTGTTACAGCGCCCCGGAGGGATTTTTGCGTTGTTAAGGTAGGTCTGGCGGAAAGTTTAGCGGGATGAATGGGGGTTGTCAAGGGGTAGATTGCCCCATTCGGAAATCGGGCTTTTAACCCTACAGCATACCCAAGGCCCGGCGATTGCAAGGGCGGCCGCCGGGCATAAGTCAGTCGGGGTTGTCCATCAGGAAATGGACAGAGCCTTTGTGGACGATGTTAAAGGCGATGGCAGTACGGGTTCCCAAGGCGGGCGGCGGAATAGACAAGCCGGCGGCTTGCATCACCCGTTCCCAACTGCCGGTTTCCAGGAGGCTCGGGAAATAGAGCTCGGCCATTGCCAAGAGCATACTGACGGCTTCCCGAGGGCTATCCCCTTCCCCGGTAAGCGGCAGTTCCGCACACTCAGCGAACCAGGGGCGTTCATCCTCCGGGTCGCTGTAGGTGAGGGTTATGTTGAGTTCCAGAGCCGGCGGGGTTTCCTCAGCGGCGACGGACGGGGGAAACCAGGCGGGTTCGGATTTGGTTGCGGTGATGACCATTTAGTGACCGTTCCTCTCAAAGATCCGGGGTGGGGAACAACCTACCGTTATTCCCCGCGGTTTTCCCGGCGGCTGCGGTTGCAATAGCGGTGGGTCAAACGGGCGTTTTCCGGGATAGTCTCACCTCCTTTCCAGTACGGTTTGATGTGGTCAATTTCCGCGGTGTCCGGATCGTTGATATGCTGCTGGCAGATTTTGCAGGTAGGATCCTGGTCAAGGAGTTCCTGCTTCAACTTGCGGGAGAATAGCCGAGGCTGGGGCCGACCGGCGTCTTGGAGAACTTCGTCCAGTTCTTTTATCCAAGTGTTGAACCGGCCCAAGACATTGCGGGTATCCGCAGTGTGGTTAGCGCACTGGTTCCAGAAGTCGCCCTTTTCAGCCATCAGGTTGATGAGGGCTTCGCGGATGGCGTCGCTACGCTGAATTATGGCCCGTCGCTGGCCTATACGAGTTGCAAACCCGTACATTACAGCGTCTTGCAACGCGTTGTTGGTATTGGGGTGCCAAGGGTCTCCGTTCACGTCATGGATTTCATAGAGACGAAAGGCTTTGTTGCCAAAAACCTGTTTGCAGAGGTCGATGGTCTGGATAAACAGGTTCCGCATCTGACGGACTTGTTCCGGGGTGGCCTTCTGATGCTGGACCGCATCGGTAGTCAGAAATTTCTTGAGACCACCTTTATAGCTGGGGAAGGAGTGGTAGAAGGCGAAAAACCGGAGGACCAACTCAGCGTCCCGCATACGATCACGCTGGTTATTGGTGATGCTATAAAGTTCTTTGAACGGCTTGTGCTCAGTGAGCTCGTTAACCAAGTCGTTATAGGGACCGCGGTTGACGCAGTTACGGATCTCCTGAGCGTTGAGCTGCGCCGCCCCAGAGTTCAGCCTCTCGAAAACGATATACTTGGTATCCGGATCCGAGTTGTTGCGGATCAGCACCAAGTTCATCGCCCGGTTCTGAATTTTTTCCTGGTCCTGGTACTGGAGATCCCGGTACCACTTGCCTTTGTAATCCTCCATGATACCGCCCGTGAGCGAGTACTGGTTTTCCATATACCGGAAAAGGGCGGAGAGACGCTGTTGCCCGTCGACCACGACCTGCCGTCCGTCAATTTCCTCGGCGAGATAGACGTAGGGGAGCGGGATGTTCATGAGGACGGACTCGATGAAACGACTCCGCTTTTGGTCGTTCCAAGCGTCGCGGCGTTGAAACTCCGGGTGCAGGTTCAACCTGCCCCGGGTATAGCGGCGATAAAGATCGAATACGCTAGGCGACTGGTTTTCCCACAGAATGGACCAGTCAGTAGAGGGTTTGGATTCATCCTCCTCGGACACTCCATCATACAGTTCGGTTTCGTTGACTCCGACTTGCTGGGTAGTCATGGTTTTCTCCTCGGTTCGTGTCCTTCATTACTAGTTTATCACTAGTGTCAACAGTTTTCTACTGGCTGGAATAATTGCATTTCGCATTTTGTTTCCCACCCATCCCCATTTGACACCCCGCCCCATTCTGCCCTATCTTTCTCTGGGCAAAACTAATCGCCGTTAAAGGGAGGGCAGCAGGGTTATGGCTTTTGGTTGGGGGATCGTCAGCACCGGGTTTCATCCCGATAACAAGATTGCGCCGGCGATTAACGCTCTGGAAGGGGCGGAATTGGCGGCGGTGTATAGCCGGGAGCAGGCGCGGGCCGACGCCTTTGCCGCCAAACACGGGGTCAAGGCGGCTTACCGCGATTTGGATGCCCTGCTGGCCGATCCCGGCGTGGACGCCGTGTTTATCGCCTCGCCCAACGCTTTGCACGCCGAACAGGGCATCCGGGCGGCCCAGGCCGGCAAGCCTATCCTCTGCGAAAAGCCGATGACCACTACCCGGGCGGACGGGATGGCTCTGGTAGGGGCTTGCCAGGCGGCCGGGGTCAAGTTGGGCGTGGGCTTTGAGCTGCGGCAGAATCCCGGCCATATCCTGGCCCGGGATCTGGTATCCGATGGGGTCTTGGGGCGGGTTACGCTGGCTCAAGGGCAATGGGGGTTCGGCAACCGGGGGCAGGAGGTTTTTCCGCCGCGGGCCGGCTTGCGGCGATGGTGGGACGACCCGGAACTGATTGGCGGCGCGTCCACCCTGATGGGCACCGGCGTCCATGTGATTGACCTGCTGCGCTTTATGCTGGGGCAGGAAATAACGGAAGTGACGGCGCTGACCGACGGGCAGACGGCGGCGCGGCCGTTGGAGCAGATGGCAACAATCGCCCTGCGCTTTGCCGGAGGCGCCCTGGCCACGGTGATTTGCGGGCGGCTGCTGCCGGATTCCCGCAACGATTTTGCCCTCTACGGGGTCAATGGGCGCATCACCGGGCGGGCTACCATCTGGGAAGCGCAGCAGGGGCGGGTGGAGGTGGCCACGGATACGGTGAACCGCACGGCGGTTTGTCCCGGCGACTACTTGGGCAACTTCCGCGCTATGCTGGCCGACTTTCAGCAGGCGGTAGCGGAAAACCGGGAACCGGCGGCCAACGGCCGGGACGGGTTGCAGGTAGTAGCGGCGACTCTGGCAATTATCGAGTCGGCCCGCAGCGGCCGGGCGGTTAAGGTGGAGTATCCGTCGGTCTAGCCTTTCCTATCCGTTCATCCTGAACTCCGTTTCATCCTGCAACCAGTTCAGGATGAGCGGAGGGAGGAAGTTCGGGATGAGCGGATGGGGGGTTCAGGATTGGGGCCAGGCTTTCCGCCCGGCCCCCTGGTTTTCCCGATAAATAGGCCGCCGCCGGCCCGGCCGGTTCAGCCGCCGCCAATGGCGGGCAGGAAGTGGACTTCGCTGCTTTCGCCGACCCGCTCCAGCAGGCCGATTTGACTGGCCTCGCCGTCCACGATGACCGCTACCCCGGTTTGCAGGTCATCCTCCTCGGCATCGTAGAGGACGGCTTTCACCCCGGGGTACTGCTCCTCCAGGCTGTTGATGACCTGGCGGACGGTGCGGCCGGCGACCGTCACCCGTTGGCGGCCGCCGGTCAGGCTTTGCATCGTCGTGGGGATCCACACTTCCGGCATAACCCGCGCTCCCGTCCTTACTCCGCGGCCTTTTCCCGCTGCCACAGGGCTTCCAGCACGCTGCCGGGGTTCATCGGCAGGGTGTTCATCCGGACGCCGGTGGCGTGATAGACCGCGTTGGCAATGGCGGCCATCGGCGGGACAATGCAGACTTCGCCCACGCCGCGCACCCCATAGGGATGATTGGGATTGGCAACCTCGACCACCACCGTGTCAATCATCGGCAAGTCCAGGCTGGTGGGCATCCGATAGTCCAGGTAGCTGGAATTGACCATGTGGCCCTGGTCGTTGACGAAATACTCCTCGTTCAAGGCCCAGCCGATGCCCTGGGCCACGCCGCCCTGGATCTGCCCCTCGACATAGCTGGGATGGATGGCTTTGCCGGCGTCCTGCAAGGCGGTGTAGCGCAGGATCGTAACCTTGCCGGTGTCCGGATCCACTTCCACATCGACGATATGGGTCGCCAGAGCCGGGCCGGCCCCGGGCGGGTTGACCCCGGCCCGGCCGACGATGGGGCCGCCGGTGGGGTTCTGCCGGGCCGCCATCTGGCGGAAAGTCAGCCGCAGCTCCGGGTCGGATTTGTGCTGCAAAACGCCGCCCACATACTCCACATCCTCCGGAGACACTTCCCAAATCCGGGCGGCCCGGGCCATCATCTGTTCCTTGATGTCCTGGGCGGCGGTGTAGGCGGCAAAGCCGGTCTTGAAAGTAACGCCGCTGCCGCCGGTGTTGGAAGTGAAGCCGATGGAATCGGTGTCGGCAATCTGCGGGTTCACATCCTCCACGGCGATGCCCAGCACTTCGGCCAGCTGCTGGGCTACCGAGGCGCGGGTGCCGCCGATGTCCGGAGAGCCTTCGGTGAGGCTGACGGTGCCATCGGGCTGCACCAGGGCCACCGCGCTGGAGGGGCCGGTGTTGTTGCCCCAGAAACCGCTGGCGACGCCGCGGCCGCGGTAAGGCCCGGCCAGGGGAGCGGTGTAGTGGGGATGGGCTTTGGCCGCCTCCAGGGTCTCGATGAAACCGACCCGGGGCATCAGCGGCCCGGTAGCCCGGCGGACGCCCTCTTTGGAACTGTTCAGCAGACGGAAGTCCAGGGGATCCATCCCGATTTTCTCGCAAACCTCGTCAATAGCCGTTTCCAGGGCAAAGGCGGCCGCCGGAGAGCCGGGGGCGCGGTAAGCGGAGGTCTTGGGCCGGTTGACCACCACATCGTAGCCCTCGATGTAGGCGTTGGGGATGTCGTAGGCCGACATCATGCACTGGGCGCCGCCGGGCACCGGGGAGCCGGGGAAAGCGCCGGCCTCGAAAATCAGGGTAGCGGCGGCGGCCGTAATGCGTCCCTCTTTAGTGGCCCCGACTTTTACCTTGATGACGGTGCCGGAAGTGGGGCCGGTGGCCTCGAACACTTCGGTGCGGTTCATCGCCATTTTGACCGGCGCGCCGGCTTTGCGGGCCAGCAGGGCGGCCAGCGGCTCCATATAGACGGTCAGCTTGGCTCCGAACCCGCCGCCGATTTCCATCGGAATGGCCTTGACTTTGGATACCGGAATTCCGACCAGGCGGGCGGTGTAGTCCCGCACCATAAACTGGCCCTGGCTGCTGGACCAAATGGTCAAGCTGCCATCCTCATGCCATTGGGCGGTGCCGCAGTGGGGTTCAATGTAGCCCTGATGGACCGCTACCGTGGCCGTTTCCTTTTCCACGATCACATCGGCTTCCTGAAAGCCCTGGTCAACATCCCCCAGCTTGAACTCGAAATGATTGGCAATGTTAGTGCCGTTGCGGAGGTCGTCATCGTCCAGCACGCCGCCGGCCCGGATGGAGGCGGTGGTCATTCCGGCCAGCCGCTCGTGGAGCAGGGGGGCGTCGGGCTGCATCGCTTCCCGGGCGTCCATTACCGGGGGCAGGACTTCGTAGTCCACGGCAATCAGTTGCAGGGCTTCCTCGGCGGCGTGGGCGCTGGTAGCGGCGACGGCGGCGATGGCGTGGCCCTTATACAGGGCCTTGTCCTCGGCCAGCACATTGTTGCTGAGGAAACGGTAGTTGACCATGGCGCCCTCGGCCAACTCGGAGGCCCGGCCCGAGGGTTTCTGAATATCGGCGGCGGTTACTACGGCCCGGACGCCGGGATGGGCGGCGGCCCGGCTGAGGTCAATGGCCTTGATGCGGGCGTGGGCGTGGGGACTGCGGAGAACCTTGCCGTAGAGCAGGCCGGGCAGGCTGATGTCCGCGCTGTAGTGGGCTTTGCCGGTGACTTTGTCCGCCCCGTCGGGCCGCACCGGCCGGGTGCCTACTACATTGTATTCCTGATTGGAAAGGACGATGTTGGGCTTGTAGTCGAGCATATACTCCTCCCACCGCGAGAATTGGCGGAAACTGCGTAAGGATCCGCTCTATAGTAGCACAGATTAAGGCGGCCGGGCATTAACCGGATTAGCCATCCCCGGCGGCCGCCGTTTCCGGGGGGGCATAGGCCAAATCCTCGACGGCGTGGACAATCATCTGGGCCGCCGTTTCGTAGCGGATTTTCCCGGCGTTCAGGATCAGATGATACAGTTCCGGGTCGTTGGGATGCACCTTGAAAAACTTGCGGAAAAAGGCGATCCGCGCCTCTTCCAGTTCGGCGACGAACTTGGCGGCTTCCGCCCGGGAGTAGTGTTCCCGGGCCATAATGTTCTCAATCCGCATTTCCAGAGGGGCCAACATCCCCACATGGAGGACGCCGGGGAGATCGGCCAGAATGCGGTTGGCCCCCCGGCCGATGATAACCACATCGCCATTGCCGGCCAGTTCCCGGATGACGGCGCTGGTGGCTTCGATGAATGCCTTATCGTTGACCGTCTGGGCCGCTGTCGGGGAATCGCCAATCAGTTCGGTATAGGTTTCGGCCGGCAGCATTTCGGTGCCGTGGCCGAAATAGGGTTCGCTGCCCACTCCGGAAATGGCGGAACGCTCCAGCATAGTCTGCATAAAACGGCTGAGCCGCTCGCCAAAGCGGATGACGCGCTGCTCCTTTTCCACCAGGCTGCCCACCGGCGCGCCCACCCGCCGGGCGGCCTGGGCCAGCACCATTCGGTCGACGTAGTTGATGCCCAGCCGCTGGGCGACCAGCTGGCCGACATCGAAGTTGCCGCTGCCAATAGGCCCGTTGATGGTGATTACCGGCATATTCCACCTCGGCAGTTTCCCGGATAGGGTGACCCGGCAACAAGTTCCGGGGGAGCGGAATGAATAGCGCCGTTTCCCGGATCCGGCCTTGCCTCGATTCGTTCTATTGCCGGGTATCCGCTCATCCTGAACTTGTTGAAGGATGAATACCCCGCAATCAGACGAAAGCCTTGCCCCGCCGTTGCTGGCGGCCCGGCCGGGCCGGGTCAGAGGCCACTACTTAACAGCCTTTCCCGCCGCCGGGCGTATTCGTCGGCCAGCAGCCCCATCGCAAAGGAGTCGTACCAGTTGTCCTCCTTGCGGTGGGTTTTGCGGAAGTGGCCCTCCAGCACAAAGCCCAGATGCCGGCACATTTGCAAAGCGTGTTCGTTATACTCCGGCACATCCACCCAGACCCGGTGCAGCTCGCAGGCGGTAAAGGCTTCGTCCAGCAGGGCCAGCATCGCCGCCGTGCCGTAGTGATGATGCCACAGGTCTTTGCGCCCAATCAACAGGAACAGCTGGGCTTCGAGGAGGGGCCACTCAATCAGCAGCTGGCCCTCGCCGATATGCTCCCCCGCGTCGGTATAGACCGGGTAAATCTTGCGATCCTCCTCGTGAAAGGACTCCTCCCAGTCCCATTCGGCATCCGGGGTTTCCAGCAGCTGGGCCGGGGAGTAGCCGATATGCCGGGGCAAGCCGTCCTCGCCGACGCCGTACCAGTAGGCATTGACCTCGCTGTCGCTGAGCCATTCGGCCAGCCGCTGCACATCGGCCCGGGTCAGGGAAGTCAAAGTTACTTGGGGAAACATTGTACGCCCTCCGGTCGGCAAAAAAGCAAGGCGGCAATTTATGGGAACGGCTATGGTATCCTGATAATAATAATTATGTACCATAACGGCGGGAAAATCAATAACCGCGCCGGTGGGGTTTCCGGCTTGTTTAATTATCGGTTATGTCAATTTGACAATCCCCCAAACCTATGCCTAAACTGCCGTTCCTGTCCCGCCCCAACAGGCCAAATCCCCAACCTAAGGAGTTGCCACTGATGTCCCTACTACCCCGGCTGCCCCTGTTTGCCGCTACCTTTACCCTGCTGAGCCTGGCTTTGGCCCTGGTTTTCCTCAGTGGACAGTCGGTGCCGGCGGCCCAAGCCCAGACTACTACGCCCACCACTGCCACCACCGTTGACTACGACAGCAACGATGACCGGCTCATTGAAATCAGCAACCTGGCCCAGCTGAACGCCGTCCGCTGGGACTTGGATGGCAATGGGGCCGTGGCAACCGCGGATCAAACCAACTACGCCGCCGCCTTTCCCAACGCCGCCGCCGGCATGGGCTGTCCCGACGGCAGCGATGCCGATACTACTCCCGACCCCTGCCTCGGCTACGAGCTGAAAGCCGACTTGACTTTTGACACTAACGGCGATGGCAGCGTTACCGCCGCCGACTCCGGCGGCCTCTACTGGAACAGCGGCGCCGGCTGGACGCCGCTGGGCGATGCCCGCAACTACCCTTTCACCGGCCAGTTTCAAGGCCGGGGCAATACCATCTCTCACTTGTTTATCAACAACGCCACCGCGCCCCATCTGGGCTTGTTCGGGGCCATCGGGCATCGCGGCAGCGTCGCCGGCGTGGGATTGACGGAAGTCAGCATCGCCAGCAGCGTCCCGACGACTGCCGGGAGCCTGGTCGGATCCAGCACTGGGCGCGTCACGACCAGCTACGCCACCGGCGCCATTGCCGTCAACATCAGTAGCGCTTCCCGCATCAACGCCATGGCCGGGGGCCTGGTGGGATATAACGGCCTGGCCGGGACTATACAAGCCAGCTTTGCTGAGGTAGCGGTGTCGGTGCGGCACAGCAGCGCCTCAGCCATCGTTGGCGGGTTGGCCGGGCAGAGCGGGGGCAGCATCCAGGCCAGCTATGCGGCCGGCGCGGTGTCGGGGCATGGGAACACGCGGTTCACCAAGGTTGGGGGCTTGACCGGCAATAACGGAGGGACGATAAACGCCAGCTACGCCCGGGGCCAAGTAACGGCTACCGGTAGCGGCGCAGCCGCCGGCGGCCTGGTTGGCGGCAATCTCAGGAACGGCCGGGTAGTCGCCAGTTACTGGGACACGACCACTTCGGGGCAGAGCGGCAGCGCCGGCGGGACGGGGCAAACCACCAACGCCCTGCAAGCTCCTAGCGGTTACAACTACAACGGCATCTATGCTGGCTGGAACCTGAACCTGGACGGCGTGGCCGGCGGCGATTCCCCGTGGTACTTCGGCGGCCCCAATCAGTATCCCATCCTGGCTTACGGGGCGATGCGCGACTTCCCCCTGTGGGACTATGACGCCGACAACGACCAGCTAATCGAGGTGAACAGCCTGGCGCAGCTGAACGCCCTCCGCTGGGACTTGAATACCGACGGGGTAGTGGCGGCGGCCGATAAAGCCAGCTACACCGCCGCCTTTCCGGGAGCCGTAGCCGGGATGGGCTGCGCGCTAGGTACCACGGCCGCCGCCTGCGCGGGCTACGAACTGATGTCTGACCTGGACTTTGACACCGACGGGGACGGCGATGTGGACGCCGCGGATTCCAGCGGCCTTTACTGGAACGGCGGTTGGGGCTGGCGTCCTATCGGATTCGCCACCAACGGTCTCTACATCGGGAACTTGACCGGGACTTTCCAAGGCAACGGCAAGACCATATCCAATCTGTATATCAACCAGCCCCCATCGGCTGAGATCATCGATAATTTCGGCCTGTTCGGGTGGGTAGGTACCGGGGTTATCGACGGCGTAAATCTGCGGGACGTGAACATCCGCATTCAGCTCGGCGGCTATGTAGGGGCTTTGGCCGGAACCAACTACGGAACCATCCGGGACAGTTCGGCCACTGGTCGCATCAACTCTGAGGGCCATGCGGGTGAAAGCGTCGGGGGACTAGTAGGCGAAAACTACGGCAGCATCGCCAGCAGTTACGCCAAAGTCGAAATTTCGGCCGATGATGTGTCTGTCGGCGGGTTGGCAGGACGTAACTCTTGCCTTTCGCCTGACTATACGATATGCGGAAGCATTGTCGCCAGTTACACCAGCGGAGCAGACGTCACCGTCAACCGAAGCGTCGGCGGCGGCTTTGCGCGCGTGGGTGGATTGGTGGGAGTCAGCTCTGGGCCGATTACCGCTTCTTACTCCCGCAGTCAGGTCAAGGCTACCGGCAATGGTGTGCTCGTGGGCGGGCTGGTGGGAGCTAACTATAGTACGATTACCGCATCTTACTCCCGCAGTCCGGTCGAGGTTACCGGCAATGGGGCGTCAGTAGGCGGTCTGGCGGGGAAAAACTCGAGAACGATTACCGCCGCTTACTCCCTCAGTCCGGTCAAGGCTGCCGACAACACGGCATCTGTCGGTGGGTTGGTGGGTAGCAACCATGGTACGATTACCGCCACTTACTCCCGCAGTCCGGTCAAGGCTACCGGGAATGGGGCGAAAGTGGGCGGGTTGGTGGGCTGGAACTCGCGGTCGATTTATAGTGCTTACACCACGCCGGGAATCATCACCGCCAGCTACGCTATCGGGCCGGTGGTGGCTACCGGAACCAATCCCTTAGTCGGCGGCTTGGTAGGCAGGAACGGCAATGTGGACGAGAACGGCCAAGTGCGCGCGAACACCTTGGGAACGGCGGTCGACAGCTACTGGGATATTGGGGTCAGCGGTCAGAGCAGCAGCGCCTTGGGGACGGGTGTCCGCGGGTTAGCTGTGGCTTGGCATCCCAACTACATCTACCCGGGCCTATTCGCCAACTGGAACCTGAACCTGGACGGCGTGGCCGGCAAGGATGACCCCTGGCACTTTGGCAACGGCCACTACCCAATGCTGAAGTACGGCGGCCACCAGGTGCGCGACCAAGTCCAGCTCCGCATCGGGGATCCGGCGGTAGGCCAGACCGCGCCCACCCACTGGTTCCCCATCCAGAGCCAGAGTGGGCTGACCAAAGTCCTGGGACAGGGGTATGTCTGGGAGCGTTCTGATGACGGCGTTACCGGGTGGACGATTGTCCGCAGCCGACAGGATGGCATCGGAATCAACCGCTTCGGCAACGGCTCCTCCCGGTTGCTGATTGAACCCTACGAGGCCAACAAGCGGTTTCGGGTGGGCCGGCTGAGTAGGGAGGGCGTCTGGGTCAGTGGCATCGTCAGCACGCCGGCCAGGGCTTGGAGCGGGCCTACCGCCACGCTGACTTTTGCCAGCGGCCACACTGCGCCCCGGGTGGGGCATGCCATTGCCATCAGCGGCAGCGACGCCGTGCGGTGGATCCGCTGCAATGACACGGCGGACAACGGCTGCGAGGTGATTGTCCAGTCGGCCACCAGCTACACCCCCGTAGCCGCTGACCAGGGCAAGTACCTCTATGCCTACCGCTACTACAACAACGCCCAGAACGTTAAGACTATGGGCAAGACCGCTGTCATCGGACCGGTGGCCGCGGCGGCGACTACGCCGTAGCCCTTGCAACCCTACCGTCCTTCCCGCGCAAACCGGCAGGACGGACGGTAGGATGGCCGGGAAGGACGGTAGGGGGCGGCGGAAATAACCGTTAAAGGGTTTCCCGCCGGACACTCCCCACAACGGCCCCCCTAGTTGCGGCTACGGCGCACTTTCTTTACGCAGGTGGCGCTCCACAAGACATACTGGTAAGCCCTACCGCTATAGTTGTTAGGGCTGGGATTGCTGAAGTCCGCATAGCCCCAGCCCTGGTGGGTCTGGGTGTTGGTGGCACTCAATATGAAGTTTACCGGCAGGGCGCCGGGGGCAACGCGGAGGGCGCGGGGGTAGCCCCGGGAACGGCAGTAAGCCAAGGCTGCGTCTTTAGCCCGCTGCGTGCAGTAAGCCGTCTTATCGGCCGTGTTCCCCTTGCGCGGATCGCTCGAACTTATCGAGAACCAGTATGTGTTCCGGATAAGCCGCCGGACTACTCCTTCCGTTCCGACAGAGGTGGCTAAGTCTCCGATGGGCGACGGGGCAATACGCTCGGGGGATTCGGGTATCTTGATGCGTTTGATGCGCGTAACCCGCCGCTCCTCCCTCGGAAACTCAAAAATGCGGTCAATGCTGACCCCGGTGATGCCGGATTCCCCCTCGGTCAGCCAGCCCTCTTGCGCGGCGATAAAGCCGCGGAAAATGCCGCGTTCCCCGGAATAGATGGTATCATCCCGCTCGTTGCGGTCTTTGCCGGCGGCCCAAGTTTCGGACTTGGTAAAGGTATCGGACTGGTCAATGCCGCAGTAAAGGGTCTTGCCCCGGTTTTCAGCCAGGGATTCGAGGATGGCCGTAGTCCGGTCGGAATGGGCAAAGGCTTGCCAATCGGAACAGTCCCAGGGGATAGCCCGGGCGGCTTGGATAGTGGCAATGCCATACCCGGCCCCCAGCAGCAGGAACAGGACGATGCCGGTGATAAAGAGTTTGGGCATAAGGAGCCTACTAAAGGCTCCAAAGCCTGAAACGCGCTGGAGCCGAAATTTGCTTCAGCAAATTTCGGCTCCAGCGCGTTTCACTATACGCTATGGATCAGGGTTTGGCAAGGGATTTTCGAATTTTTCGAAAATCCTGAAATTCCCCCTGCCCCTCCTGAACTCTGTTGCAGGAGGGGCGGAGGGCGGCCGTTGCCTACGGGAAACCCTTTGGCTGTCCTTCCCCGGGAACGGGGGTGGCGGCTTTTTGCGGTCATCCCCGGCCCTTTTACCGTCATTCCCGCGTAAGCGGGAATCCAGAAATGCCTGATGGGTAGTGGCATTGTCTGACGCAGTACCGTCGGGATTCCCGCTTGCGCGGGAATGACGGTAGCCGGGCGCGGATTGACCGCAAGGCGGTTAAGGGCTATAATCACTGCATCCCAGCACTGCGGAGGCAATCGGTGGCGACGGTAATCTTTGACACCTACAAGGCGGTCCGTCAACTGCGGGAAGCCGGGTTTGACGAAACCCAGGCGGCGGCGATGGTAACTACTATCTGCGACGTCTTGGGCGGGAACCTGGCGACCAAAGAGGACTTGGCCGCCGTGCGACAGGATATGGCGACCAAAGAGGATATTGCCTCCGTCCGGCGGGAGATGGACTCCAAACCGGATAAGGCCGACCTGCACGCCCTAGAGACCCGGTTGACTATCCGTATGGGCGGGATGATTCTCGGGGCGGTCGGCTTGGTACTGGCCATTCTGCGGCTTTTCCCGGATTTCTTTGGCTGACCGGAAAAGGGATTTTCCCGCCGGAAAGAAAGGGCAACCCGGCCGGGTTGCCCTTTCTTTATTGCCCCTTTCCGCCCGTCTTTCAGCGGCGGCCGGGCGGTCAGGCGGCCCCGGCCGGGATGGCGGCCAGGGAGTTGTTGACGGCCCGTACCTGGGCCATCAGCTTGTCGAAGTTCTCAAAGGTCAGGGACTGGGGGCCGTCGCATTTCGCCAGATCCGGGTTGGGGTGAACCTCGATCAGCAGGCCGTGGGCCCCGGCGGCGATGGTAGCCAGGGCGACCGGCGTCACCAGATACCAATGGCCGGTGCTGTGGCTGGGGTCGCCGACTATGGGCAGGTGGCTGAGCCGCTGAATTACCGGAATGGCCGCCACATCCATCGTAAAACGGGTAAAGCTCTCAAAGGCCCGGATGCCCCGCTCGCAGAGCATCACATTGGTGTTGCCGCCGGCCATCACATACTCGGCGGCCAGCAGCCACTCCTCGTAGGAAGCGGCCAGGCCGCGCTTGACCATCACCGGCATCCGGGTTTCGCCCACGGCGTCCAGCAGATTGTAGTTCTGCATATTGCGGGCGCCCACCTGCAGGACATCGGAATACTGGGCTACGGTGTCCACATCGCCGGGGGTCATCACTTCGGTGATGATGGGCAAGCCGGTTTCCTGCTTGGCGGTGTTGAGCAGTTTCAGGCCGTCCAGGCCCATCCCCCGGAAACTGTAGGGGGAAGTGCGCGGCTTGAAAGCGCCGCCGCGCAGCACCCGGGCCCCGGCGGCCTGGACCGCCTTGGCCGTGCTGACCATCTGCACCTCGTCCTCGACGGAGCAGGGGCCGGCCATTACTACCGGCTCCGGGCCGCCGACGGCTACATCGCCGACCATCACCACGGAGTTGTCCGGATGGAACTCCCGGCTGGCCATCTTGTAGGGCTTGGAAATGGGGACGACTTCGGAGACGCCGGGCAGGAGGGCCATTTCGTCCCGCAGATCCGGGGGAATGGAACCGAGGACACCGACCACCACCCGCTCGATGCCCTGAAAGACCTGGGGTTTCAGGCCGGGCCGGTTCTCAATGCGGGTCTCCACCGTGGCCAGCTGGTCCGGGGTGCTGTCTTTGGACATTACTACAATCATCGTTTGCCACCTTTCGGTTTCTGGAATGGCCGTTATGTTAAGGCGGGATAACCCGGAAAAATCCGGGCGCGGGCAGGAATGGCGGGCGGAAAAATGCATACGGCCCGGGGGCCGTAATAGATGCGGCGGGCATAGGCCAGGGCGGCGATTTTGCCGGCCAAGCCGACCGGCGCCGGATGGGGGGACATTACAAGCTCCCGGCGCCTGAAAGCCGCAGGGCTTCCGCGCCGTTCAGATAAATGTTGGTCAAATCCTGGGGTTCCTTAGCGGTGTTAATCAGTATAAGGACGCGGATGCAGCGGGGCAAGGCGCCCGGAACCGGGATTTCGGTGGCGCACATCAGGGCGGTGTGATTCCAGCCCAGCTGCCGGGCGGCGGCGGCGGGAAAGGCGGCATCCAGGTCGGGAGTAACGGTAAAGTAAGCCATCGCCAAATCCCCCTCGACAATGCCGTTGGCTTCGATCAGCCGGGTCAGCATTTCCCGGGTGGCGGCGTAGATGGCTTCCGGCGTGTTGGCCTCGGCTACCGTGGCCCCCCGCAATCCGCGGCAAAGGGTGGTCATTTCTGGATTCCTCCCGGCGTGGCCGCGGCGCGCCCGGCCAGTTCCGCCACCAAACGGCGGGCTTGGGCCACCACCTGGTCGCGGGGGGATTCTAGCACGGTTCGCACCAAAGCGCTACCCACGGCGGCCGCATCGGCCCGCTGCCCTACGGCTATCACGTGTTCCCGGCGGGAAATGCCGAAACCGAGGGCCAGCGGCAAGTCGGTATAGGCCCGCACCCGTTCCGGCAAATCCAAGCCCCGGGCCGACACCTGTTCCCGGGCGCCGGTTACGCCGGCCAGGCTGACGCAGTAGATAAACCCGGTGGCGGCCTGGGCGGCTTGCCGAATGTTGGCCTCGGCGCTGGTGGGGGCCAGCAGTGGGATGATATGAATATCCCGGGCGGCGCATTGCTCGGTCAGCGGCCCCGCCTCGGCCAGCGGCAAGTCCACGGCGATAATGCCGTCGACGCCGCATTCGGCGGCCCGGCCGGCAAAGCGTTCCAAGCCGTAGCTGAGGATCGGGTTGTAGTAGGTCATCACAATCAGCGGCGTATCCGGGATTTGCGCCCGCACCGCCGCCACCGTATCCAGGCAATTATCCGGAGTTACGCCCTGTTCCAGGGCGCGAAAGCTGGCTTCCTGAATGACCGGGCCATCGGCTACCGGGTCGCTGAACGGGATGGAAATTTCCACGGCGTCCGCGCCGGCATCGACCAAGTCCGGGATCAGTTCCCTAGTGGCCGCCAAGTCGGGGCTGCCGGTGGCCAGATAGACAATCAGGCCGGGGCGGCCCTCCCGACGGAGGGCGGCGAACTTTTCTTTAATGCGGTCGCGGCTCATTCCCATTGAATTTGATCCGGCGGCAGGAAAATACTGCGGCAACTTTAACCCAGGCCGGGCCGGTTGTCTAGCCTTGGATCCATCCTTCAACAAGTTCAGGATGAGCGGGGGGAATGTCAAGTTCAGGATGAGCGGCGGGAAAAGGCCGGTTGTCTAGCCTTGGATCCATCTTTTAACAAGTTCAGGAGGGGCGGCGGGAATAGCGGAACTTAGGCGTAGCCCACGGCCAGGAGGGCCAGGGCGTTTTGGCCGGCGTGGGCCAGGACGGGCGGCCACAGGGAGCCGGTCAATCGGTACAGCCCGGCCAGCAACAGCCCGGTGACAAAGATGGGCAGCAGTACGCCCGGATAGATATGAAAGACGGAAAAAATCAGCGCGCTGCCTACCGCCGCCCCTTTCAGCCCCCAACGGGGAAGCAGTCCGGCAAAGACAAAGCCGCGAAAGAAAAGTTCCTCAGTAAAAGCCGTCCATCCGGCCAACGCCTCAAAGGTCAGCAGGGCGGCCGGGCCGGGGAAAAGGATTTCCGGGCCAATATCCGGCGGCAACAGCAGTTCTATATCCAGCGGCGTTATCGCCCAAGCGTAAAGGGCGGTAAAGGCAAGACTGAGGCCGGTGGACAAGGCCGCCAGCAGCAGGGCATAAAGCCAGGAAACGCGGGGGCGGGTCAAGCCCAGGGCGGCGGCCAGGGCGGTCAAGGATACCCGGCGCCGGTCGTTGCCCAGCAGCCAGATGGTTGCCAGAATGACGATCCCGATGGCGTGGCTCGCTACCCATGCGGCCCAGGCCAAGCCGTTGCCCAACGGCTCCAGCAGCAGGGACAAGCCGCTGATGGACAGGAAAGCCAAGCCCACGATCAGAAGGGACATAGCCGCTTGCCCGCCGCGCCAATGCGCCGCCGGCAGTCCATGGCCGGCCGCCGATTCTGTCAGCAGTAGATTGCCGGCCGCCGATTCCGCCGGGGCCAAGCCGTCGGTTTCGGGCAACGGCCGGCCGCAGGTTACGCAGAAACAATCGGCGGCGTTGACCGGGGCATTGCAGCGGGGGCAAGGCAAGGATGCAACTCCGGGGGCGGCGGTGTGGTTAGGGCATGGCCGGCTGCCGGAGAATTATACCAGTATCGGGGATTGGCGTTGCCCTTGCCCGGCCCTGTTCTATTGCCGAGCCTTCGTCCTTTGCCGCCGGTCTGCATATAGAAATCGTCATCCCCCACCGTCATTCCCGCGCAAGCGGGAATCCAGAAATGCCTGATTGATAGTGGGCTGGTCTTTGGCAGTACCGTCCTGGATTCCCGCTTGCGCGGGAATGACGGTAGAGAGGCGGCGGGAATGACGGTTGTAGAGGGGCATGACGGTAATATGGGAATGACGGTAAGCCGGTTTGTTGCCCTTGCCCGGCCATTTGCCAGAACTGCCCTTTAGGTTGATAATAGGCGGCGCAATCTGCCTGGCGAGGTGGCCGCTATGCCCGAGGAAAATCCTAATCCCTTGACCCGCGAAGCCTTTGACTACCTGGCCCAAGCCGCCGGGTTGGATTTGGCAGATCCCCATTTGGACGAACTCTTTCCCTATGCGCGGAACGCTTTGGCCGGGATGGAACGGTTGCGGCAAATCCCGGTAACTGATGCCGAGCCGGCTCAGGCTTTCCGCCCGGCCCAACCCTTTCAGGAGTAGGTGAAAGCCATGGACGCCTTGGAGTTATGTTATTTGAGCGCCGGGGAGCTTGCCCGGCTACTGGACGGCCGGGAAGTTTCCCCGGTGGAAGTCGTTGACGCCCATCTGTCCCGCATTGCGGATACCGAGCCGGTTCTCAACTCCTTTATTACCCTGCTGCCGGAACACGCCCGGGCCGCGGCGCAGCGGGCCGAAGCGCAAATCCAGGCCGGCCAGTACCGGGGGCCGCTGCACGGCATCCCGGTGGGGTTGAAAGACCTGTTCAACACGGCCGGAGTTCGCACCACCTCCGGGTCGCGGCTTTTTGACAACTTCCTCCCGGAGCGGGATTGCACCGTGGCCGCCCGCTTTCAGCAGGCCGGGGCCATCCTGCTGGGCAAGCTGAATATGCATCAGTTCGCCTACGGCCCCACCGGGGAAAACTTTGACTACGGGCATACCCACAATCCCTGGGATCCGGAACGAATTACCGGCGGCTCCAGCGGCGGCTCCGGGGCGGCGACGGCCGCCGGGCAATGCGCCATTACGATGGGCAGCGACACCGGCGGCTCGGTGCGGATACCGGCCGCCCTGTGCGGCATTGTCGGCCTCAAGCCTACCTATGGCCTGGTCAGCCGGGCCGGGTTGACGCCCTTGTCCTGGTGTCTCGACCATCCCGGCCCGATGACGCGGACGGTGACCGACGCCGCCTTGACGCTGCAAGTTATTGCCGGCTATGACCCGCAAGACCCGGCATCGGCGGATGTAAAGATCCCGGACTATGCCGCCGGCCTGACCGGTTCGATTCAGGGTATCCGCATTGGCGTCCCCCGGGAATACTTTGACGCGCCCCTGGACACTGAAGTGGCTCAAACGGTAACGGCGGCGATTGCCTTGCTGGAGCAGTTGGGGGCGGAAGTTGCCGAGGTTTCCCTGCCAATGTTCCCGGATTCCCAGGCCATTTCCGGGACTATTTTGATGGCCGAGGCGGCGGCCTATCATCGGGAACTGCTGGCAAAAGACGGGGATAAACTGGATCCGGCGGTGCGGCTGCGCTTGGAAGCCGGCCTTTTCGTTACCGCCGCAGACTACTTAAAGGCGCAGCAGTCCCGGGCCCGGTTCAACCGGGAAATGGCCGCTTTGTTCCGGGAAGTGGATTTGCTGGCCGGCCCGGCGGAACCCATCACCGCCCCGCCTATCCTAGCGGCGGAAGTGGATATTAACGGGCAAAGGGTAGGAACTACGGCGGCTCTGACCCAATACACCCGGCCCTACAACATCAGCGGCTCCCCGGCTATTTCCTTGCCTTGCGGCTTTTCCGCCAGCGGAATGCCCATCGGCTTGCAGCTGGCCGGGAAACCCTTTGCCGAGGCCGCGGTTTTGCAAGCGGCCTATGCCTACGAACAGGCTACCGATTGGCATACCCGCCGCCCGCCGATTTAGCGTATAATGACCGGCGGCAAATCCCATTCCAGCCCTATTTGACCCGGAGCAGTTTAACCCTTGCCCGCCATAACCGCCGTAACCTTTGACCTGTGGCAAACCCTGCTGCTGGATAGCCCGGAAGTGGGGCGCGTCCGCACTCAGGCCCGGTTGGAGGGCGCGCAGGAAGCCTTGGGGAAAGCCGGGGAAATACACCGCCGGGAAGTTATTGAAACGGCTTATCAGGACTGCGCCCGCCGCTGCCAGGAAATCCGGGAGGGGCTGACCGATATTAGCTTTCCGGAGCAGGTGGCGCTGTTTGTCGACGGTATCCGTCCCGGATTGGCGGCCCGGCTGCCGGCGGCGGCGTTGCAGGAAATCACCGTGGCCTACAGCGACGCCTTTTTTGAGCATCCGCCGCGGCCGCATCCGGCGGCGGTGACGGCTTTGCGGCAGGTCAAGGCTAGGGGTTTCCGCCTGGGGCTGATTTCCAATACCGGAATGACGCCGGGGGTGGCTTTCCGCCGTTTTATGGCCCAGCACGGGCTGCTGGACTATTTTGACGCCTTGACCTTTTCCGACGAGGTAAAGGTAGCCAAGCCCGCGCCGGAGATTTTTCTGCGGACTTTGCGCGCCCTGGACGCCGTCCCGGCCCAAGCCATTCATATCGGCGACCATCCGATTACCGATGTTATGGGCGCTCGAGGCTGCGGCCTTAAAACCGTCTGGATTGAGGGCTTTTACGAAAGAGCCGCCTTTGCCGACCCGGAGGTCCAACCGGATGTGTCGGTAGCGGATTTGGGCGATACGGCCGCGGCCGTTGAGCAACTGGCCGGCGGCGCGGCCGCTGCTTGACCAGGCCCATGCCTTACCTTAATCGGGAATTAGAAAGTCCCCGGGGAACCTTTTATGGCTGACCTGCGCCAATTGTGCGACAACCTGCTGAGCCGCCGCTCCCTGATCCTGGGCAGCAACCGGGGCCCGGTAGAACATTATCTGACCCCGGACGGCCGCTTGGAGGCCCGCCGCGGCAATGCCGGCATTGTAACCGCCCTCAGCAGCCTGGCGCAGACCGCCCCTTTTACCTGGGTTTCCAGCGCTATGGGCGAGGGCGACCGCCGGATTGCCGATAGCGGCGATCCTTGCCCCTCGCCCCTGCCCGGCCACCGCATAAACCTGCGTTATGTCGTTACGCCGCGGCGGGTCTATCACAAGCATTACAATGTGCTGTGCAATCCGCTGCTGTGGTTTTTGCAGCACTATATGTGGCATCCGCCCTACAATCCCAATGTGGACGCCGCCGTCCACGACGCTTGGGAAAACGGCTATCGGCCGGTTAATCAAGCCTTTGCCCGGCAGGTGGCGGAACAGGCCCGGCAGAACGACCGGCCGCCGGTGGTTATCGGTCACGACTATCATCTCTATCTGCTGCCGGAATACGCCCGGCAGGAATTGCCCGACGCGATTATTCAGCATTACATTCATATTCCCTGGCCCACGCCGCGTTACTGGCAGTTGATCCCGTCCTACATCGGCCGGCAAATCTGCGCCGCCCTGTGCTGCGCCGACATTGTGGGCTTTCAGACGCCGCAAGACCGGCGGAGCTTTCTGGACACGGTCGAGGAATTGCTGCCGGATGCCAGCATTGACCGGGCGGCCGGCTTGGTACATTGCGGCGGCCGCACTACCCGGATCCGGGTCTATCCGGTATCGATCAATTCGGGGGAAGTGCGCCGCATCGCCGCATCGCCCCGGGCGGTGGAATATGCGGAACGGCTGCGGGCCGCCCATCCCGGGGCCCTTATTGTACGGATTGACCGGGCCGAACCCAACAAAAATGTGGTGCGGGGTTTTCGCGCTTATGAACTGCTTTTGTCCCGCCATCCGGAACTGGTGGGGCGGGTCAGCTTTCTGGCCTTTCTGGTACCCTCCCGAACCCACATCCGCCAGTACCAGCGTTATCTGGAGGAAATCAAGCAAATCGTCGAGCAGATAAACCGGGCCTATGGCACGGTGGATTGGCAGCCCATTGCCCTCTATATGGAAAACAACTACACCCAGGCCCTGGCCGGGATGAAGTTGTATGACGCCCTGCTGGTCAATACCCTGCTGGAAGGGATGAACCTGGTGGCCAAGGAAGGGCCGGTAGTCAACGCCCGGGACGGAGTTCTAATCCTTTCCGAAAGCAGCGGCGCTTACCCGCAGTTGCGGGAGGGCGCTCTGCCGGTAGCCCCCGCCGATGTGGAGGGGACAATGCAAGCCATGTACCAAGCTCTTATGATGTCCCCGGAGGAACGGAAACGGCGGGCCGCTATCCTGGCGGCGGCGGTATGCCGGGAGGACCTTAACCACTGGATTTGCCGCCAGTTGGCGGATATTGCCGAGCTGCTTTAACCCAGCCATCGCTCAGGTCAGGAGAAGATCGTTGATTGAGGATCCCTTTTACGGGCCGTTGCCGGAGGGGGAACGCCCGGACTTGATGCTTTACATCTTTCCCCACTTGCCGGAGTTTCTGGCCGTGGATTTGCGGGCGGCCCTTTCCCCGAAAGTGGTTCTGCTGCATACCGACGCGGTTTTTCAGGAACGGTTTTTCCACTTTCTGGAAACCGAGTTCGCCGCGGTTATGCGGGATGACGGCGGCTTTCCCTTTGCCCATCTGATTAACCTGCCGCTGCGTCTGGAGGAAGTTACCCGCAGCGTGGCGATGTCGGTCATAATGGAGCATCTGGAACTGCCGCCCCCGGAAAGGGAGGAGGATTGGCCCACGGTAGTGGTGCTGGTCGTCAGCGGCGGCGCCCTGGCCATGCACTCGGAGCGGTTGCGGCACAGCCTGCGGGAACTGCTGCAAGCCAGCCCCGGCGACCCTTACCTGGACGAATGGGAAAAGGTGTTGTCCCGCCTGATCGCCGCGGAAAATGCCCAGCTGCAAAAGCTCAGTCAGCAGGAATTGACGGAGGCGATGCGGGACGATTCTCCGGATTACTTTACCCTCTGGGAGAATCGCAACTGATTTATGCGTTATGTAGGGCTGATTTCCGACACCCACAGCGCCGGCAGCGGCCGGGATTTGCCGGCCGCCATATTGGACGCCCTGACCGGGGTGGACCTGATTCTGCACTGCGGCGACCTGGAGTGCCTGGGCGTGTTGGACTATCTGGAAACGGTGGCTCCGGTCTTGGCGGTGCGCGGTTATGAAGATCCGGTCGAGGCCGGCGGCCGGCTGGCGGCAACCACCCGGGTGGTAACGGTGGAGCAGGTGAATATCGGAATGGTTCACGATATACAGTGGCCTACGCCGCGGATTGCCACTACTCCGGAGGGCACCGGGCTGGTTTTCCCGCCGGGCCGGGCCGCCGAGCTGCTGACCCGCAAGTTCGGGCAAGGGGTGGATGTGGTGGTCTTTGGGGATACCCACGAGGAACTGGTCTGCTGGTGGGATGGCATCCTGCTGATTAACCCGGGCAGTCCCACTTATCCGGGCCGGCGGCATCAGCCGGGTAGTTTGGGAACTATTGCCCGGCTGAAAATTGACGGGCGGGCGGTAGCCGTGGAAATGGTGAGCCTGGAGGGAATTAACATGGATTAACAGGATATACAGGATTCTTGTATCTGCTGAGAACGGTTCTGGACGTCAATGACCTTTCCCAGCAGCCAACTAAATCCTGTATATCCTGCTAATCCATGTCTGAATCCGTCCCCGGCGGCCGGGGAAAGGGGTTACAGGGCAATCAGGCCGGAGCCGAATACCGGGGCGAATACCAGGGACACGATCGCCATCAGTTTCAGCAGGATGTTCAGGGACGGGCCGGAAGTGTCCTTAAAGGGATCGCCGACGACATCGCCCTCGACCGCCGCCTTGTGGGCCTCGGAACCCTTGCCGCCGAAGTTGCCCAACTCCACATACTTTTTGGCGTTGTCCCAAGCCCCGCCGGCGCTGGCCATCATTATCGCCAGCATAAACCCGGCGGCGATAGCGCCAATCAGCAGCCCGCCCAGGGCCGCCTGCCCCAGGATAAAGCCGGTAGCCAGCGGCGCAATGACGGCCATTAAGCCGGGCAGGATCATCTCCCGCAGAGCGCCCCGGGTGCTGATGTCCACGCAGCGGGCCGAGTCGGGTTTAGCGTCGGCCGCGCCCTCCAGCAGGCCGGGAATTTCCCGGAACTGCCGCCGTACTTCGTCCACGATGCCCTGGGCCGCCCGCCCTACCGCCTGCATGGTCAGGGCGGAAAAGATGAAAGGCAGCATCGCGCCGATGACTACGCCTACCAGGATCTGCGGCTCCAGCAGGTTGATGCCCTCGACATTAGGGTTCAACTTGCCATCCGCCCCCAGGGTAATCAACCCGGTGCTGACCGAATAGGCCGCCAGCAGGGCCAAGGCGGTCAAGGCCGCCGACCCGATGGCAAAGCCCTTGCCGGTGGCGGCGGTGGTGTTGCCCAGGGCGTCCAGGGCGTCGGTGCGTTCCCGTACCTGCGGCTCCAATTGCGCCTGTTCCGCAATGCCGCCGGCGTTGTCAGCCACCGGCCCATAGGCATCGGTTGCCAGGGTAATGCCCAGAGTGGAAAGCAGGCCCACCCCGGCCAGGGCTACGCCGTAGAACCCGGCCAGCCAGTAAGCCAGCAGGATGGCAATGGATACGCAGATGACCGGAATCAAAGTGCTGAGCATCCCGGTGGCAATGCCGCTGATGATGACCGTGGCCGCCCCGGTTTGGGAGGATTCCGATACCCGCTGGGTCGGCTTGTAGCTGTAGGAAGTGTAGTATTCGGTAGCCAGGCCGATAATCGTTCCGGCCACCAAGCCGGCCACGACGCAGCCGAACCAGTACCAGTTATTGGTGATGGTGAGGGTCAGGATAGCGGCGAAAATTATCAGGAGGCCGCCGGCGGCGAATATGCCGTAGCGCAAAGCCCAGAGCAGCCGCTCAAAGTCGGCCTGCTCGCCGCTCCGCACCAGGAAAGTCCCCAGGATGGCGGCGATAATGCCGGCTCCGGCCAGCAGCAGGGGGAACAAGGCTTGGGTCAACTCCGTTCCCTGCATCGCAAAGAGCGTCCCGGCGCCCACCAGGGCAATGGCGGAGATGATGCTGCCTACATAGGACTCGAACAGGTCCGCGCCCATTCCGGCCACATCGCCCACATTGTCGCCCACATTGTCGGCAATTACGCCGGGATTGCGGGGGTCATCCTCCGGAATGCCGGCCTCTACCTTGCCTACCAGGTCTGACCCCACATCGGCGGCTTTGGTGAAAATCCCGCCGCCGACCCGGGCAAAGAGGGCAATGGAACTGGCCCCAAAGCCGAACCCGGCCACCGCGCTGATGTCCTGGAAAATCAGGTAGAGGATGCTGACCCCCAGCAGGCCGATGCCGACTACGGTTATTCCCATCACCGAGCCGCTGGAAAAGGCGACGCGCAGGGCCGGGTTCAAGCCCCGCATCGCGGCGGCGGCGGTGCGGACATTGGCCCGAACCGCCACATTCATCCCGACGAAACCGGCCAGCCCGGAGCAAATCGTGCCTACTACATAGGATATGGCCGTGGCCGGCGCGCCCAGGCGGTGGGTAAAGAGGGTGTAGTCCAGCACCGCCAGGACGATGGTGACGGCGATGACCAAGGGCAGCAGGGCCAGATATTCCCGGCGCAAAAAAGCCGACGCCCCGGCGCGGATGGCGTCGCCGATTTCGATCATTCGGGCATTGCCCCGGTCGGCCCCAATCACGCGATAGGCCATAAGGGCCGCAAATACAAGGGCAATCACCCCGGCCGCCAGGGGCAGGATAATCAGGTTGGCTTCCATACAAGATACCTCTACGGATGCTGGGATTAAGCGTTGGCAACTTATCATATAGGCTTGGGGGTGTCAACTTGCCGGATCCATTCGGTAACAGGGCGCCACTCCGCTTATCCTGAACTTATCAAAGGACGAATACCCGGTAGTCGAATGGAGCCGGCCCTTCCCCAATGTGTTAAAGTAACCCCCAACGGAAAGTTTGTAAGGCAGGCAGGCAAGGGATGAAGGCGGCGCAACTTTTTGACTTGAGCGGCAAGGTAGCCATCGTAACTGGCGGCAACGGCGGCATTGGCTTGGGGATGGCTAAAGGTCTGGCCGGGGCCGGGGCGGATCTGGCCATCGCCGCCCGGGACGCCGCCAAGACGGCCCAAGCCGTGCAGGAAATCGAAGCCCTGGGCGTCCGCGCGGTCGGCTTGAGCGTGGATGTTACCGATGAAGCGCAAATCCGCCGGATGGCGGCCGATACGGTGGCCGCCCTGGGCCGGGTGGACATCCTGGTCAACAATGCCGGCACGGTGGTGCGGAAGTCTCCGGAGGAAACTACTATCGAGGAGTGGGATACGGTTTTTGCGGTGAACCTGCGCGCCGCTTTTCTGGCGGCCAAGGCCGTTTATCCCCGGATGAAAGAGCAGGGCGGCGGCAAAATCATCGGCATCGGCTCCATGTATTCCCTTTTTGGCGGCGGGGGCAGCGGCGCGCCCTATTCGGCCAGCAAAGGCGGGATGGTGCAGTTGGCGAAAAGCCTGGCCGTAGCCTGGGCCAAAGACAACATCCAATCCAACGCCATCTTGCCCGGCTGGTTTATGACTACCCTGACCTCGGATATTCCGGTCAACCAGCCGGAGCGGTACGAAATGATCAGCCGCCGTATTCCGACCGGCCGCTGGGGCGAGGCTGAGGAATTGCAGGGGGCGGTCATTTTTCTGTCAGCCCCGGCCTCGGATTATGTAACCGGGGCGGTCATTACCGTGGATGGCGGCTATTCGGTGATGTAGCAGTCCCTACAACTGTTCCAACGCCTGGCGGGAAAGCATCATCTTTACCGGGCTGATGGGGCGGAAAGTGCGGGATACCCGCACATCCCCGGCCAGGCTGCACAGGGTATAGGCGTCATAGGGGGACATTCCCTTTTCCCGCACCAGGAAGTCCACCATCGCCTGCACCGCCTGTTTCATGGCCGGGGCCAGTTCCTCGCCGTAGGCCAGGACGACAAAATGCTCCGGAGTCAGGGCTTGGGGACTGTCTAATCCCATACCTTTCATAACCGTTACCCGGATCTGGCTGTCGGCGGAACATTCGGCGCCGGTGCCGGCCACGGCCCCATCGCCCACCACGGCGTGGCAGTCGCCCAGAGCCAGCAGCCCGCCGGGGACAAAGACCGGCATATAGATGACGCTGCCGGCCACCAGTTCTTTCATATCAATGTCGCCGCCGTAGGGGCCGCTGTCGCTGGCGGTGTTCTGCACATAGGTCGGCGTGGTCGCTACCAAGCCCATGGAGGGCTGCATCGGCAGTTTCAACCCGCTGGGCAGGACTACATCCGGTCCGTCAAAATCCATCACCGTCGGATACCCTGCGGTGAACTCCTCCTCCAGAAAGCCCCGGCCGGGCATTACCATGTGCGCCGCCCCATCCTTGGGCGTGATGCTGATGAACTCCACTTTCAGGGCATCCCCCGGCTCCGCGCCGTTGACATAGATGGGGCCGGTAGCCGGGCCTTTCAACGCCTTGGCGTCCAGGGCCGCCGGGTCGCGCAGCCCCTCGAAATCGTCCCAGGTTTCCACTATCAACTCCTCGCCGGAGTCAATGGTGATGGCCGGTTCCGCCGCCGGATCCAGGAAGTAAATGCGCTGATTGCGACTCAAGACTTTCATTGCTTAACCTCAGGGGGCTGGGGGATAAAGTTGCCGGGGCAAGGGCTTGGTCAGGCCCGGAGAGGAAAGGATTCCTGACGGACCTTGACGCCGCAATCCGGGTCAAAGTCCACCACGGCCACGGCCACGCTTTTATCATCCGGGGCGGAACCCTGCGGCGACCCGGAATAGACCGCCCGGGTATCCCCTTGGGACACATCAATAAACCGCTCCCAATGCCCCAACGCCAGATAATGGCAGGAGGCGGCCGCCACTTCCGCCAGGTAGATGGGAGAGGAACGCAGTTCCGTATCCTCCGGGAAATGAAAGTGACCGTGCGCCAGGGCGGCCAGCCAACGGCCCGGCCGGGCCGGCGTCATTCCGGCCAGCGGCTGGAACTGCGGCGTATGTTCGGTCATAGCCCGTCCCCACAAATCCAGGTTCAAGGCGGGTAGAGTAATAGTCTGCCCGGTCGGCTCAGTGAACAGATGAAAGTTGGCCGGCAGGTTAGCAAAGGGTTCCCGGCGATAAAGGGATTCCGAATGGTACAGGTCATGATTGCCCGGCAATACCACTACCGGGCAAGGCAGGCGGGATACCTGTTGCAGAAAGAACTCCAGGGTATCATCCGGCACCCGGGCGTGGTCGAAAACATCGCCCACGATTAGCAGGGCATCAGCGGGCAGCCCGGCGGCCGCGTCCACCACGGCCCGGAAAGCGGAGGCCGCCCCGGCTGGCCGCCGGTCGGCCCCCAAATGGGTATCCGAGGTGTGGATTAGTCGTATTTTCCTGCTGCCGGTCAATTATCTGCTCTACTTCCCAAGGATGCCCTTAATCCCGCCGGGCCGCAATTTTTCCGGGGGGGTAGCCCAATTCGGCAAGAATTTCGGCGTTATATGCTGGCCCGGCAACGACGGGATGGCGGCGTTCCAAGGGGATTTGCCCCCTGCCGGAATGTTGCGTCCGGCTTAAACCGACAGGATGCTCAAGCCTGAAATCCGCTCAAAATGGCGGCGGTTGTTGCTCAGCAGGGTAAGGTTATGCCGCAAGGCGGTAGATCCGATGAGCAGGTCAAAATCGGGAATAAGGTTCCCGGATTGGCGCAACCGCACTTTCTCTTGGGCGAATATCTGGCCGGTCTCAGCATCCACTCCCACCAGAGGAATATCGGCGTCCAGGAAATTTCTGACTTCGCTGGCCCCGGCAACCGGGTCAACGGCTCCGGCGGCCCCGACATAAAGCTCGGTCACGGAAATTATGCTGATTCCCACGCCTTGCGGCAAAAGAGCGTCCAACCGCTGCACCACATTTGGCCGGCGGCGCAGGTAGTAGATAGCCCAATCCGTATCCACCAGATAGCGCAACATCGGCTAAGCCTCCCGAGCGGCCGCTTCTTGATCAGTCCGCGACCCGGCCGCCCGCTCCTCGGGCAGCTGACGGGCAAACTCCTCCCAATACTCCCCATTGGGGGACGCCGACCATACTTCCTGGGCCGCGCGCAAGGATACCCAATCCACTGCTGTCGGCTCCTCCCCGACCGCGTCAGCAAGGATTGCCTGATATTCGGCATCCGCCAAATCCAGCGGCTCCAGGGGAGTCAGCACCCCGTTGGCAAACTTGACTTTTACTGTTACTGGCATTTCTGCGCTCCTTGACACAACTTCCCTTATCCTCGATGAAAGGATTGCCCGGATTATAAACTATCCGGTATGCCGCCGGCTAACTATTTGCTCTACTGCCCTACTTCCCAATTACTCCCCTGTCCCGCAGGGCCGCGATTTTTTCCGGGGTGTAGCCCAATTCGGTCAGGATTTCGGCGTTGTGCTGGCCCAAGAGCGGCGGAGGGCGGCGGATTTCCGCGGGGATTTGCCCCTTTGCCGGAATGTTGCGCCGGGGCTTAAACCGATAGGATACTCAAGCCTGAAATCCGCTCAAAGTGGCGGCGATTGTTACTCAGCAGGGTAAGGTTATGCCGCAAGGCGGTGGATCCGATAAGCAGGTCAAAATCGCCGATGGGGGTGCCCATAGCTTTCAAACGTCCGCGTTCCCGGGCGAATATCCGGCAGATTTCATCCTCCAAAGGTACGACAGGAAAAGGAGCCAGGAAATCGCGCAACGCCTTCTCGTTGCCCACCGGGTCCGTAGCGTAAAACACGCCTTGGTACAACTCGGCCAGGGATATGATGCTGATGCCTACCCCTTCCGGCCGCAGTTCCGCCAAACGTGTCACCACCCGCTCGACCCGGTGCAGGCAGTGAATCGACCAATCGGTATCCAACAGGTACTTCATCCGGCTACAACCGCGGCTCCGGCCGGGAATTGACCAGCCGGTCGGCATAAAGCTGGCGGATTAGTTCCTCCGGATCGTGGGTGCCGCGCCACGCCCCCAAGGAGCTCTGAAAGGCAGCCTCGGCAGCGGTGGTTTCCGGGGCCACAGCAGGCGCGTCCGGCGGGTCGGCAACGGGCGCGTCAGCGAGGATTACCTGATATTCGGCATCCGCCAAATCCAGCGGCTCCAGGGGAGTAAGCACCCCGTTGGAGTATTTGACTTTTACTGTCACCGGCATTTCTGCGCTCCTCGACACAATTTCCCTTATCCGCACCAAAGGGATTGCCCGGATTATACAATATCCGGTATGCCGCCGGCCAACCCTTGCCCTAATGCCCAATGACGCCCTTTTCCCGCAGGGCTGCGATTTTTTCCGGGGTGTAGCCCAATTCGGTCAGGATTTCGGCGTTGTGCTGGCCCAGGAGCGGCGGGGGGCGGCGGATTTCCGCGGGGGTGGCCGCCAGTTTCAGCGGGGAGTTGGGTATCCGCAACTCCGGGACGGTGGGATGGGCAACCGAGGCAATCATATTGCGGGCCGCCACCTGGGGGCTGTTGATTACCTCGTCCACTTTGTTGATGGGGCCGCAGGGGACGCCGGCCCGCTCAATGATTTCTACCCATTCAGCTACGGGGCGGGTGCGGAAAATTGCGCTGAGCAATTCCACGCACTCGGCCCGGTGGGCTACCCGGTCATCGTTGGTACGAAAGCGCGGGTCATCCAACAAGTCAGGCCGTTCAATGGCGGCGCAGAAACGCTGCCACAGCCCTTCGTTGGCTACCCCCACAATAAAATAGCCGTCGGATGCCGGAAAACTCTGGTACGGCACCAACCCGGGATGGCCGGAACCCATGCGCTGCGGAACTACTCCGGTAGCCAGATATGCGGTGGCGTGGTAGCTGAGGGCCGCCACCTGCCCGTCCAGCAAAGCCGCCTCCAGATACTGCCCCTGCCCGGTCTGCCGTTGGTGGTACAGGGCGGTCAATACCGAGCCATAGGCCATCATTCCGGTGAACAAATCCACCAGGGAAAAGCCGACCCGCATCGGCAAGCCCTCGGGTTCTCCGGTCAAATCCATCAACCCGCTGTACGCCTGGATAATCAGGTCGTAACCCGGCTTTTCGGCCAGCGGCCCGGTGCGTCCGTAGCCGGAAATGGCGCAATAGATCAGGCCGGGGTTCAGGGCTTGGAGGTCGGCATAGCCCAGGCCCATCCGCTCCAAAGCGCCGGCCCGGAAACTTTCCAGCATCAGGTCGGCGTCTTTGACCAGGGCCCGCACAATGTCGCGCCCTTCCGCCTCTCTCAGGTTCAGGCTCAGGCTGCGCTTGTTGCGGTTAAAGGTGGTGAACTGGGTGCTTTCCCCGCCCGCCCAAAAGGGCAGCCAGGAACGGATTTCGTCGCCGCGTTCCGGCTCCTCGATCTTGATTACATCGGCCCCCATATCCCCCAGCAGCATAGTGCAGAAGGGGCCGGCCAAGGTGCGGGTCAAGTCCACTACCCGGACATTTTCCAATGCGGCGGCCATCAGCGTCCCTTTCCTTGTTTCTGAAAGTTGCTGAATTATAGCAGATTGTCCGCCGGAGGCCCTACATCGTCGACAGCATCGCCGCCATTTGACCGGCGGCAAAACCGGTGTTAGCTTTAACCGGTGGATTCAGCAATCCCATCCCGGCCGGAACGGGCAAGGCAATGCAGGATGAACGGGGGCCGCGGGTAGTATCCCTCGGCGGCATCAACATCGACCTGGTGACGGTAACCGAGCGTTTCCCGGCGGCCGGGGAGACGGTAATCGGCCGCCGCTTTCTGACTTATCCCGGCGGCAAGGGAGCCAATCAAGCCGTCGCCGCCGCCCGGATGGGCGCGCCCACGGCGATGGTGGGCCGGGTGGGCGACGACCTTTTCGGCCCGCAAGTAATGGCGGCGCTGACCGCCGCCGGAGTGGACATTTCCGGCGTAGCCGTGGCTCCCGGGGTCAGCACCGGCATTGCCGTTATCAACATTGACGCCGCCGGCCGCAATCAAATCATTCAGGTACTGGGGGCCAACGACACTTGCGGCGCGGCCGAGGCGGAACGGGTCAGCCATCTGCCGGAGCGCTGGTCGGTGTTGCTGCTGCAACTGGAAGTGTCGGTAGCGTTGTCGTTGCAAGCGGCCCAAGCGGCGGCGGCCGCCGGCAAAACGATTATTCTGGATCCCAGCCCGGCCCGGCCGCTGCCGGATGCCTTTTACCCTTGCTGTTCCCTTATGACCCCTAACGAAACCGATGCGGCCGCCCTGGTCGGTTTTGCGGTGACGGACTTGGATACCGCGGCCCGGGCGGCCGATATACTGCTGGGCCGGGGCGTCGGCGCGGCGATAGTTACCCTGGGGGAACAGGGGGCTTACTGCGCCACTCCCGCCGGCGGGGAATATGCGCCGCCCTTTGCGGTGGCGGCGGTGGATTCCGTGGGGGCCGGGGATGCTTTCAACGGCGCTTTAGCCGCCGCTCTGGCCGAGGGTCAAACTTTGTCGCAAGGGATGCGGTTAGCCGCGGCCGCCGGGGCTCTGGCCGTTACTAAAGTGGGGGCGCAGGACGCTATGCCGACCCGTCAGGAAGTGGAATACTTTTTGCGCTCCCGGGTCGGCGGCTGATGCTACAAGAGGATAAGTTCTGTCCCGGCTGCGGTTCTCCGTTGGAAAAGACGGAAACCGCCGGGAAAATCCACCCGGCCTGCGCCAACTGCCGCCGGGTAATTTACTACGACCCCAAGGTGGCCGCCGTAGTTGTCGTTGCCCGGGAGAATCGGATTTTGATGGTGCGCCGGGCTAACCAACCGGGCTACGGCCGCTGGAGCGTGCCGGGCGGTTATGTGGATCGGGGGGAAGTAGTGGAAAGGGCGGCGGCCCGGGAAGTTCAGGAGGAAACCGGGCTTGTAGTGGAAATCGCGGGTTTGCTGGGCCTCTTTTCCCAAGGCGGCAATCCGGTCATCGTCGCCGCCTTTGCCGGCAGGGAAACCGGCGGCGTACTGCGGGCCGGCCCGGAAACCCTAGCGGTAGATTTCTTTCCCCAAGACGATCTGCCGCCGCTGGCCTTTCCCCGGGACATCCAAATGTTGGAGCTTTGGACGGAATGGCGGCGGCGGAATAATCCGGAGGACATCCCGGGCAACGGCAATCCCTAATCCACTAGCAGCAACAGGCAAGCTATGGCATTGGCTCTGAAAAATATCCTGGATCGGGTAGCCCATTCTGCGCTGGATTTTCTGCTGCCAATGCGCTGCCTGGGCTGCCGGCGGGAGGGCGGGCTGCTTTGCGAATCCTGTATCGCCGCCCTGCCGCGGCTTTTGCCGCCTTACTGCGACATCTGCGCCGACCGGGGCGTGGTGGGGGAGTGCCGCCAGTGTCGGGAGCAGGCCCGGCAGCAGGGGCGGCCGCTGGATGGGCTGCGCGCGCCCTATCTTTTTCAGGGGGCTATTCGGGATGCCATCCACAGTTTCAAGTATGAAAATGCCCGGGCCGCCGCGCCGCTACTGGGCCGTCTGCTGGCCGAATATCTGGCGGACAATCCAATGCCCGGGGAGGTTCTGGCGCCGGTGCCGCTGCATCCCCGCAAGTTGCGGGAACGGGGCTACAATCAAGCGGAATTGCTGGCCCGGGAAGCGGGCAAAATCGCCGGCCTGCCGGTGGATGCCAAACTTCTTTACCGCGTCCGCAACACGCCGGCCCAAGCCCGCACCGCCAACCGGCAACAGCGCCTGGACAACATTGCCGACGCCTTTGCCGTCCGCGGCAATTTGACCGGCCGCGCCCTGATTTTGATTGATGACGTCAGCACTACCGGCAGCACTTTGACGGCGGCGGCCGCCGCTCTGAAACAGGCCGGGGCCGCATCGGTATGGGCTTTGACCCTGGCCCGGGAGGAACGCCGCCAATGGACTGGGGGCGCGGAAGTTGAGATGGCGGAACCGTAACCCGGCCCTTCCGCCGGTTTCGTCCGGCAGCAGCGCAAGGCTACGGTTCGCTCAAGTCCCAACCGGCCGTTGCCAAGTAGCCGGTGATGGGTAGCGGAACGGCAACCGGCAATCTCTGGGCTTTCTTGAGCCGCTGGATGTTGTAGAGGTGGGCGATATATTCGTAGTAGCGGTGACGGAAAGTGGCTTCCAAGGTGATGTAACCCTGGCCCGGCTGTTCCGGGTCGGGACGGACGCCGCGGGGATGGGCTTCCTGCCAGGGCATACCGCCGGTCAGCCGCTGCTCAATTTCCCGGGTTCGCAACGAGGCGACGGTTTCCGATTCCAGCACCGACCAGGCCAAGGCCAAGCCTTGCCGAAACACGGCCAGGATGGAATCCAGTTCCCAATACTTGCTTTCGTCCAGCCGGCGGTCGTAGGGCGAGGCCATAATGCCCGCCCAGTCGCCGATGTCCGGCAGCCCTTGGGGGAAAAGACGGGCGCCCCAACGCTCCAGCAGCCACCGGAAATCCCCGGAAGCCACATGGCTGACATTGCGGCGGATGCTCCACTGACTCCAGCCCCACTGCTCCGACTCGAAGTCCAGTTGTTCGTCGGTCAAACCCTCCAGTTCCCGGAGGTACAGGTCATAAATTTCCCCTTGAAACTGGGGAAAGAGCGCCGTTCCCGGGGCATCCCCGGCTATTTCCTGCTGGGTCATGGGTGTCAGTAGCCCCCTTGATTTAATCGGATGGGCGGTTCCATTCGGTTGGGGCGTATTCATCCCGCAACGAGTTCAGGATGACCCTTCAACGAGTTCAGGGTGAGCGGTAGGGATGGGCCGCAGCCGGCGGGCGTCAGGGTTTAACCCAGGTTTCCGACCAAGCCAAGCAGGCGCTGCTGCTGGACTTGTCGCCGCGCATTTCCAGCTTGGGCTGGCCGGCCACCACATTGCCGTTGATGGTCAGTTGGGCCTGGCGGGCCGGGATGAAGCAGCTATAGACGCCGTGGGGGCGGCCCGGCGCGCTGCCGGCTTCGACCCGCAGCATATACGGCTCCAGGAAATCGTGCCAGGTCAGCGTCAGTTCGTCCTCGTCGCTCATGACCTTTTCGGTCCAGAAAGAGCGCACATCCCCGGTCTTGCTGAACTCGGCATCGGTAACCGGGATGCTCTGGTCGGCAAAGTCCGGGAACAGGACGGTCTCGATTTCCACTTGCAGCCAGCGGGCCAGGGCGATGTTGTCGGCGTAAATCCGCACTTCGTCGTCAAACTCCGCGCTTTTGACAAAGAGGACATGGCCGGCCCCGGCCGGGGACAGCAGCACCCGCCAGTGGCTGGTACGCTCGGTCAAGGGGCTGTCGGCTTCCGCGGCCAGGCGGATAAAGGAGTTTTCCCCGGTCAAAAGCACCCGGTTGGGGTCGGTAGGGTTGCTGGTGGTCATCGTCAATTCCTCAAGGGGCGGATTGGCCCGGCGGTTTTGGCCCAGGGCCGGCGTGGGGGTTATTATACCGGAATGGATGGAGCGGCGGCGTTACAAAGTAAAGGCAACTACCCTTACCTTGGGGCGCGCTGATCTGAATCTTGGGACAGCCGCCGCCCGTTCCGGCGCGATGCCCCGGAAATAAACACGGCGGCTAAACCGACGATGTTCACGCCAATCACTCCCGCCCCGGCCCAATCGTGGCCCAGGAAAATCAAAACAGCGCCGGCGGTAATAATCATCGTTACCACCAGGAAAGCGGCGGCCAGTCCCCAATCCAACCGCCGGGCTTCGCGATGGTCCATGTTATGCCGGTGGGCTACCTGACGCTCAAAGGCCGCCAGCAGTCGGTCGGCTGAGCCCGGGATAAGTTTCTCATACCGCTCCAAGGTATCCGGATGCGGCAACGGGCCGCTCCAGGCTTCAGCAGTGAGGCTGAACTCAGCTTGAACGACATCAGCCGGCCGTGGAGCCGGCTGAATTTCCGGGTTTTGCTGGATTTCCGGCGCGCCCGTTTCCATGCGCTGGCCTTACCCGGCCCTTCCTTCCATATCCGGCGGCGCCAACTCCCCAAAGGCCGCTTGCAAATCCCGCCCAAGGGCAACCCAATCGGCCCGGAAAGCCGCGGCGTCCGATTCCCAACCGGCCTTGGCGTAGGGATGAGGGGCAAAGTTGGCGCGAATATCCAGGATTTGCGTCAACCCGGCCATAAAGGGCGACCGGGCTCCTTTGGTTTCGTTGCCGCGTTGCATTGCTGCACCTGTCAGATGGGGATACAGGGTAGTTGCCTGCCCCTATTATACCCCATCGCGCAAAGGGATGTTTGATGGGTATTTCAAGATTGGCAAGCCCAAACCCGGAACCTACGCCGCCGGCTGGAGCCGGCGGCGTATTGGCGCAAGTTAATTAGCCGGGATACCGCCCTAGCTGCCCTTAGCCGGGAACCAGTCCTGTTTCCAGGGGAAGTCGCCGTCGGCGTCGTCAAAGGCGGGCAGGCCTTGTTCCACCCGTTCCCGGTAGGGGCTGCTGATGGGTTCGGAGTAGGGATAGATGCCGCCCTCGTACACGCTGGAGCCTTCCTTGAAGTGGCGGGCCTGGGCCAGGGTTTCCACGAAGGGCATATTCATATCGTACAGCTGCTCCACCCGCTTGGGGCGGGGGCCGGCTTTGGAAACATGGCCGAAGAGCTCCCGGCCCATAATCCGCTCGGCCATCCAGACGCAGTCAATGACCTTGTCGATGTCCACGCCGGTTTCCACGCCCATATCCTCCATCATGTGGAGCAGGTCCTCCGTGGGGGCCATGCCGGTGGCCCGGCCGTTGCCGCAGTAGGGGCAGCCGCCATAGCCGCCGATAGTGCCGTCCAGTTCCACCGTATCCTCCGGCCCCAGGGCGCGCAGGGCGGCGTAGGCCGAGGCGATTGCCATATTGCGCCCGTTGTGCAGATGCAGGCGGAAGTGGCGGATTTCCGGCCAGCGTTCCTTGACCCGGGTGATGCTTTCCTCGACCTTGGCCGGAGTGCAGTGGCTCATGGGGTCGCCCATCGAGCAGCTGACCACCTGGATGCCCACTTCGTCCCACATACTGTGCTGCTTCTCAAAGAGGGTCATCAGGCTGTCCACCGGGAAACCGCCGAGGAAGTTGGAGCCCCAGCTGGCGTTGCAGCCGATGCCGGCTTCCTTAATGTTCAGTTCCTGGGCCTGGGCGATAATCTGCGGCCAACGCTCCATTTCCTGCATCTGGGAGCGGTTGGTGTTGCGGCGCACAAAGACATCGCACAGATGGCAGGTCAGGCGGGGATAGGTGTCCCGCTCAATGGTCAAGGGCGGGGAATAGGCCCGGGCGCGCTCTACGCCCCGGGAGTTCAGGGCCAAGGCGGTGTAGGTTACATCCGGGTTGGGGGTAAAGCGGGTGACGATTTCGTCAATCCGCTCCATCTGCGGCGTCCACTTGGGGCTGACGAAGGAACCGACCACGATTTGTTTCAGGCCGGTTTCCGACAGGGCGTCCAGCAGTTCCACCTTGTCGTCCACGGAGATGCTGGCGTCCTCAATCTGCATCCCCTCGCGCATCCCTTCCTCTTTATAGATTACCTGGGGCCACTCATACATCGCGGCTGCCTCCTCTCCCTTGCGGGGCGTCGGATCGTTAGCGGGCCGGGCGGAAGTCCGGCCCGGCCGGGTTGGGACAACGGGTTGCCTATTGGGATGATTGTAGGGTTTGGGGACGGGGTTGTCAAGGAATTGGGCGGCGGCCGCCATAACCCCGCCGGGCTAGCCGTTCAACAGTTCCCGCACCCTTTCCTCAATGGCTTGGGCCGTAGGGCTGGCCGGCTGCCATTCGTTGCGGAGCTGAGCCCGGACTTTAGCCGAAGTCAGCGGCCTGTTTTCCATAGCCGCCAATCCCTCAATAACCGCCGCCGCTTCCTCCGCCGCCCTTTTCCCCAAGGACGCCAAGGCAGCGTGCTGGGCTTCCGCAGGGTCAAACGCCGGGATGGGAAGTTTCCACGGATGCTTGTGCAGGTCCCTTTCGCCCAGTTGACCTTTAGCCTGGAAAGGAGCTACCGCCTTTTCCAGCGTTATGCTGTTGATGATTGCCAGCAGGTAGTAAGCCTCCTCCAGATCTCGGCAAGTAACCTGGTGCAACTTGGTGTCCAAGATTCCTTTGGCGTCGGTGATTATCGCCGCGTTAGGCCGGCCGCTGGTGGTATAAGCAATCCTGACCGGCCGGTCGCCGGGGTCGCGCAAGTACCCCAACTGGTTAGTGAGGAGACGGTTGTAGTCCAGACGCTGGTACAAGGATTTAGAATCGTTGGCTTTTTTATTGGCGTTCCACAAAGCGGCCATCTTGAGCCAGCGGTTTTGCATCCGCTCCTCCAGTTCCTCTACCGCCACTTCGCAAGCATTATGGCGAACCCTACCGGTCTTGGGGTTGACCGGGCACAGACTGTGCGCCAAGGGCAGCGTCATTGTTGCCTTGTCCACCGGCAGGACGGCGGTCTGCGGGGCCAGGACTACATAGGGGGCCAGGCTTTCCCCCAAGTAGATGTCAAAGAGGTTGTTCTCGTGAACCGGCATCCCGGCCAAGGAACGAACATCATACTGCTTCTTGTCGCCTCGGGTGACCCGGGGAAAGGTCAGCACGGTATTGGGTACAGCCATCAGCGTGGCATTGGGCTGAGTGGCAACAAAGAACAGACGGCGGTCAACGATGGTCGGACCTTGATTCGCTACAGCAGCATAACCGGAGCGGTAGCTACCGTCGTCGTGTTGCAGGGTTTCGAGTTGACGGGTAACTTTTGGCGTGTTGGTAGGTCCCCGCCACATTTCCACTTGCCCCGGGGCCAACGCCTTGCCTTTAGTCGCTTGTTCCTTGGCGGCGGAGCTTTTCCCCTTGGATTGGGCAAAGACAACCGAACTGGGTACTGGAAAGAAAGAGTTGGGTGACAAGTTGTCCAAGTCCCAAGGCGTTTTGGCGTGGAAGTCCACGCTGATGGCGCACTTATTGTCCCGGTTTTTGGCTTCCCAATAGCCGCCGCGCCATTTCAAATGCTGCCCGGAGCGGAGGACGCTGTGCGGCAATACCATCCCGATTTTGCCCTCGGCTTTCAGGTAAAGGTCGGTGGTACGGCAGAAAAACAGCGTAGCCACATCCTGATGGGGGGCTTGATTGCCGCCGGCCCAAATGCCGTAGGTCTCCTCGCTCAGTTTCCGCAGCTCCTCGCGGATGATGTCCGCGCTGTTGCTGTAGGTCAGCCAGGGCGGGTTGCTGACGATGACGTCCACTTTCTCAGCGGCGATAACCGCCGGGCGCACCATATTCCGCAGGTAGTAAGCCCAGATATGATTGCGGTCGGCGGCGTACAGTTTCCGCATCTGCGCGGCGGTTTTCCGAAGGGTATCCCGCTCCGAACCGGCGGCTATCTGGTGGCGGTCGAACACCCGTTCCGGGTCGGCTTGGCGGTCGAGGGCCTGGGCCAAGTCCAGCATCAGCAGGTCGAACTTGTCCGGCTGGCGGGCCAGGGACATGGGTATCTGAAACTCCACCGGGCCGGCTTCCCCCGGCAAACGCTCGGTGGTTTGCAGGGTTATGTAGCCGTGGCAGTCCAGGTTGTTGTGGTCATAGCGCAGTTGCAGGGAATCGCCCAGGTAGATGGGCGGGGCAATGTCCGCCGGCGGCCGGTCGGAGGCCCGGGCGGCGCTGATAATCTGGTGGCTGTTCAGAACCCAGGTGGCTTTGGCTAACTGGACGGCGACCGGGTGCAGGTCAATACCGATGATGTTCTGCTGCAATTTCGCCAAGGTGTCGCTGGGGTGCTGGCCGGCTTGGGCGGCAAGGATGTTCTGGGCCAGGCTTTCGATAAAAGTGCCGGAGCCGCAAGCCGGATCCAGGGCCACGGTAGCGGCCGGGTCGGCAATCAGTTCGTCCACCAGGGCTTGGGTCAGCCAGCGGGGGGTGTAGTATTCCCCCATCCGGCGGCGCTCCTCGGGGCTGATGGTGTTCTGGTATAGCGTGGCGGCCAGTTCATCGGCCCGCTGCGTCCAGTCAAACTGGGCCACTTTGCGGGCCATAGCCCGGAGGTGGGCGCTTTCCCCGATTTCGGCCGGCCACTGAAAGAGGTCGGATTCGATGACGCCTTTCAGTCCGGTATGGCGGTTCAGGGTAGCGCCATTGAGCAGGGCGGCCGGGTCGTTTTCCGCTTCGTGGACGGTGTCGATGCCGAAGTGGGCTTGCAGGATCAGGGCCACCAAGGTGGTCAAGTAAGTGTGGCGGATATAGAGCCAGTCGGCGGTTTCCGGGTCGCCGGTGGAATTCTGGCCCAAGGCGACCTGCAACAGTTCCTGCCAGAGTTTCCGCTTGACAGCCACGGCGGGCTGTTCCCGATGGCGGTCGTGGGCGTCTTTGAGCAAAGCGGTGGCCTGCCGGAACAGGTCGCTGGCAATGCCCAAGTGCCGGGTCAAGGTAGCGGTGGTGGGGAGGATGTTTTCGGCGGCGGTGTCGATGATGGCGTTAAGATATTCCCGCAGCCGGGGGCCTTGTCCCGCCCGGTCAAAGACCTGCATCGCATTGGGGGCCAGGGGCAGGATGTGGTCGCCGATATTGCGCTTGAGGTAGTGGCGGCCGTCGGTAAGGATGCCGTTCTGGATGCCCCAGCCGGATTGCACCGCCGCCAGCAGATAGTTGTCCAGTTGGGCGGTATAGGCCGGGTCGATGCGGCCGTTAATTAGGATGTTGCCCTTGAACTCGACATAGGTGTTGCGGACGCGGAGGTCGACGCGCCTGATGCTGTCGCTGCCCGGCGGCGTTTCGGCCTCGCTTTCGCTCTCGTCGGCGATAATGCCGGTACGCAGGATAAAATCCCGGAAAGCCAAGCGGATGTTTTCCTCCGGCTCGCCGCTGTTATGGCGCACCAGCAGCTTGTCGAGGTATTCGACAGCGACTTCGTTATGCTGGTCAAGGGCGGGCTGGAGCGGAGCCTGCATATCGGTATCCTTGCGGGATGATGGGCTACGCTATGATAACCCGTCCGCTATAAGGCCGTCAACGGGCGGCTGTCAGCAGATTATTCCGGTTCCATCGCCGCCAGTTTTGCCGCTCCTTCGTTGCCGCCCCGGCTTATTCCCCCTTGCCGCCATTCATTCCAGGGCATAAGATAATCGCAGCCACACCGGGCAGGAGGGCGTTATGCCTACGGCGGAAAGGGTTTGGGGACGGGGTTGTCAAGGAATTGGGCGGCTAGCACAGGGCAATTGCATATTAAACTTTGGGCATAATCTACATTGCATTTTGTGATATTACCCGGCAAGGGATTCCTCGAATGGACGGGAATCGGGCGGATTGAGCGCAATTTTTCCCTGGATAAGCCGTGTTTTCCAGCCGCGAGTTCCCTTTGCGGAGAATTCAGTCTGCGAAAAATCCTTGAAAGCCGAGCAGACCGAATTTTACGAATTAAAATGCAATTGCCCTGGCGGCTAGCACTACCAAACAGGTTGGGGTTGGGGATTACCGAATATCCAGTTGGCGATGCCTTTCAGCCATTCCCAAAACGAGATGGCGGCCTGCTTGGTGTGCTGCCAAGCAGTAGATGCTACGTGGACAGTCCCTTGGGCTGCGGTTTTGACGGCTTTGATGGCGGTCTGTCCGAGGGGATGCCGCATCGCTATCTCAACGGCTTTAGGAATACCGTAAGTCGCGGCAATTTCGCAGAGATCAGCGGCTATGCCCGGCCCCATTACCGTAACGGCGACGCTCGACGCCAAAGCCAAGATAGCGGAAGCCAGAACTACAGACAGGCCGGCTTTTAGCAAACCCGGCACCAACTCGTTCAGCTTGTTCTGTTTCACCGCTTCGTAGACGGCTTTGCCGAGAGCCGGCAAAGCTATTAAAAGCAACACTCCGTTCTTGAACATGGCCGCGGAGGCGATCAGCCGGCCGGCAGTCTCACTTAGCAGTTTGACAATACCGCTTTTCCAAGTAACGGCCAATTCAGCCAACGCCAAGCCCCCACTGAGAACTTTAGGAACGTCCCAAGACGACATCTTGTAGAAGGTATCCTTGGAAATCAAAAAATACCGCTCTACCGCTTGGGCAGCGCGGTGGTAGATTTCCTGATCCCAAGTTACGAATGGCAGACCGCGAGGGGTAACGCTGTCTTTGAGCAAGCCTTTAGCGGTTCCGCTAAGTTCCTGCAATATGCTGTCGTTGGGCGCGGCGTTCCGGGCGGCTTGGAAGGCCCCTAGAATGGTATGGCTGCCATCGAACTGCCGGTGCAAACTGCCGCCAATCCCGGTAGCGTTATACACGCTATCCATCGCTTTGTCGTAAATGGTGGGCGCGCCGGCGGTCAACTTGGAAATCCAGCCGTTAAGCTCTTGGCCCAAGCCCTGGCCTAAGGCTACCTGCCCGATTACGTACGCCGGTTCCGTCTCGTCAACGGCTTTTTGGTTTGGCGTAAGGATGCGAGGGGTCCGGGGCAAACTGGGGTCAAGGCGCTCCTGCGCTTTCCTGATAGCGGCGTTACAGGCGGCAAAGCGACTCTCGAAGTCTTTGCCCCACCACACCTTGACGGATGGTTTCTGCCGCTCCACGACCTCGGCCCGGTAGCGGCCGGTTTGGTCGTCCTTGCGTACGGACAGGTGGAAATCCTCCAAATCGCGCATATACGCTTCCGTCGAACGGCGATGGCGGTCAGGTATCCAGATGTTGGGAGGCGCACTTTCCTCCAAGCTCAGAAGTCGCCTCTCCACGGAGGTAAGCATATTTACCAGCTCCTAACGTCCTGTGCTAGATGATTTGATTATGGACCATCTTTACCTCTATGTCAACAATGTCAACAGATCTCTGCAATAGGTATATGCAATTGCCCCCCTTGCCACCGCCCGTCCCAAGGCATAATATAGACCCAGCCTAACCGGGCAGGAGGGCACTATGCCGACGGCGGAAATCAACGGCTTTGAGATGTATTACGAGGTGCGCGGTACTGCCGGGCCGGCCCTGGCGCTGATTCACGGCGGCCTGGGCGGCGGCGAGGGTTGCGCGCCAATGCTGTCCTTTCATGGGTTTGCCCTGTCTCCGATGTTTCAGGTTATTGCCTACGACCGCCGGGCCGCCGGCCGTTCCGCTACCCCGGCCGAGGGCTATTCCATCGCCAACTACGCCGCCGATTTGCGCGCCCTGCTGGAGCATTTGCAGGTTGACCGGGCCTATATCCTGGGTTCCTCGGCCGGCGGCCCCATTGCCCTCCAGTTTGCCCTGGAATATCCGCAACTAACCCGCGCCCTGCTGCTGATTAACACGATGACTTATGTTCAGGAATCGGAGCGGGCGGTGCGGCAGCGGGAACTGACCCTTATCCGGCAAGCCGAGGCCGCCGCCGGCCGGGAGGCGGCCGTGGAAGCCGGCCTCAACGCCCGTTGGCCCGGCCTGAAAGAAAGCAAGCCGGAGCAGTTTGACAAGCTGCGCGCCATCAACCTGGAGCAGTATGACGGCATCGTCAAAACCATCCAAAGTTACCTCGATATTGGCGATGCTCTGGAATCCCGCCTGGCGGAATTGAAAATGCCCACGCTGATTGTCCACGGCGATGCCGACAGCCGGATTAGTGTGGACTGCGGCCGCCAGCTGCATCGCGGCATTGCCGGTTCCAACCTGCACATCCTCCCCGGCGCGGAACACGGCTTGCTGACCAATGAAGCGGCCCGAACCCGGCGCGTGATAATGGACTTTCTGGCCCAGGTTGCGGCTTAGCGGCCGCTCCGGGTTCGTTCTGTTGCGGCTTGCTCGTCCTTCAACAAGTTCAGGATGAGCGGGGGGAATAATGGGCTTGACCACCCTGCGGAACCTGTCGGTACTGACCGCCAACTTTATGCTGCGGCTGACCGTGTTGGGGTCGGCTTTCCACGAATTGGCCCATCAGCTGGCTTGCTACGCCGTGGGTTTCCGGGTGGTCGAGGTTAAGTATGTTATCCTCAACGACCCGGAATGCGCCGGTTATGTAAGGTTTGAGACCGGGCCAAAGGTCAACACGGCCCGGCTTTTGCTGGTGGGGATAGCGCCGCTGCTTATGGGGGCCTGCGTCGGGGCCGGCTGCTTTCTGGCGGTGTATCTGCTGGCGGCCGATGGCGC
This sequence comes from Dehalococcoidia bacterium, assembly GCA_965203435.1. GTDB lineage: Bacteria > Chloroflexota > Dehalococcoidia > Lucifugimonadales > UBA3495 > CBDBCU01. Next base: position 431,076 of record CBDBCU010000001.1, read on the forward strand.
GGTGACCGGCTGGGAAGGGGCCGCCCTGCTGGGCGCGGTCTGGATTGCCGCCAATGCCCTCTATCACGCCGTCCCCAGTCCGGCGGATTTGCGGAATGTGTTTGAGCAGCCCTTTAACATCTGGCAAACTATACCCTGCTACGCCCTTGCCCTGCCCATCTGGATTTTGGCTTACAACTACAAAATCCGGCTGTGGGGTTGGACGCCGTGGCAGCTTTTCGTTATCGGCGGCAGCATCTACGCCGCTACCCGGGATTGGCCGGCTATAATCCAGGCCATCCTGCAAAAGGGATATGCCCTGCACGGTCAGCTATTCTGAATCCGGCCCGGTTTCAGTTTCACCAGAGCCAAGGAGCAGTCTTATGTCCACCATCGGTTTTGACCATATCGCAATGCCCACCGCCGACGCGGAACGGCTGATTGCGTTCTATCAGCGGCTGGGCTTTGCCATCAACGACCTGGCGGCCTGGCGGGCCGGGGAAGTCGGCATTTTCTCCATTCAGGTGGGCGATTCCAAGATCAATGTCCACCCGGAGGGCTACACCGCTACCCTGCGGGGGCCGACGGCGGCGCCGGGCTGCGCCGACCTCTGCTTTGTCTGGGACGGCACGGCGGAGGAATGTCAGCAGATGCTGGCGGATGCCGGCGTCGAGGTCATCCGGGGGCCGGGGCCGCGCAAAGGAGCCCGGGCCGGCGGCGGCCTGCCGGCGGTCAGCCTGTACGCCCGGGATCCGGATCAGAACCTGCTGGAGTGGATGATTTACCTGTAAAACCCCTTCCAACAGCCCATCCCAATCATTGAAAGGACGGACGCAGATGGCAACGATGACCGGCAAGGAAGCCCTGGCCCGGATGCTGGCCGCCGAGGGGCTGGAATATATTTTCGGCAATCCCGGCACCAGCGAAACCCCTTTCCTGGATGTGCTACAGGATTTTCCCGACCTGCGCTATGTGCAGTCCTTGCAGGAAGGGACGGCGGTGGGCATGGCCGACGGTTACGCCCGGGCTACCGGCCGGCCGGCTTTTGCCAACATCCACATTGCCGGCGGCCTGGCTAACGGCATCAGCGCCCTTTACAACGCCTATCGCGGCGGCACGCCCCTGGTGCTGACCGCCGGCAATTCCGACACCCGGATGCTACTCAGCGAGCCGGTGCTTTCCGGGGATCTGGTGGAAATGACCCGCCAATTTACCAAGTGGAGCGCGGAAGTTCCCCACGCCAGCAACATCCCCATGGCGGTGCGCCGGGCGTTCAAGGAGGCCAAAACGCCGCCCACCGGCCCGGTGTTTCTTTCCTTTCCCTGGGACACTATGGACGAAACGGTGGAGGTGGACCTTGCCCCCTCGGCGCCCGGCTACTTTCGGCTGCGCCCGGACGCCGCCGCCGTAGCGGCCGCGTCCCAACTGCTGGCCCAAGCGGAAAATCCGGTTATCGTCCTGGGCGACCGGGTGGGGCAATCCGGGGCTATGGCGCAAATGGCGCGGGTGGCCGAGCAGTTGGGGGCACAGGTCTATGCCACTTCCTACACCTATTCCGAAGTCAACTTCCCGACCAACCATGACCAGTACGCCGGGATGTTGAACCTGAACAGTTCCACTACCCGCCAGCAGCTGGCTGCGGCCGATGTAGTGTTGGCCGTGGGAACTAATGTCTTTTCCTCTTTCCTCTATGTACCCGAACCCTTTCTTGCCCCCGGCACCAAGCTGATCCACATGGACAGCAGCGGCCAGGAAATTGAGAAAATCTATCCCACGGATTTGGGTATCCTGTGCGACCCCCAAGCCGGCTTGACCGACCTGTCGGACGCTCTGGAGCAGGATTTGTCGGCATCAGCCCGGGAAGCGGCCGCGATCCGCGCCGCCGAATTGGCCGCCGCTCGCCGCCAGGCCCGGGCCGCCTATCAGCAGCGCATCGCCAATCTGCCGGATACCCGCCCGATGCCAGTGGCGCGGATGATGCACGAATTGGCCCAAGCCCTGCCCGACAATGCCATCGTTGCCGACGAGGCCATCACTTCCCGCGGCGCGCTGCTGCAAGCCCTGGAGCCGGATACGCCGGGCTGTTATTACAGCATCCGCGGCGGCGCCCTGGGCTGGGCGATGCCCGGGGCCTTGGGTATCCAACTGGCTAATCCCGGCCGGCCGGTGGTGGCGGTCGTGGGCGACGGCGCTTCGATGTATACGGTGCAGGCCCTGTGGACGGCGGCCCGCTACAACATTCCGGTAACTTATGCCATCTGCAACAACCGCTCTTACCGCATCCTGAAAGTCAATATGGATGTGTACCTGCGGCGGATGCTGGAGGATACCGAAAGGAACAGCGAGTATGTGGGGATGGATTTTGCCACGCCGCTGCCTTTGGCCGACATTGCCCGGGCGATGGGCGTAGCCGGCCAGGATGTGGACGACCCGGCGGAATTGGGGCCGGCTTTGGCCCAGTCCCTGGCCAGCGGGAAACCGGCGGTTCTCAATGTAAGCATTGACGGGGCGTTGTAAATCCGCCGCCGGTCCTGGCCCAAAACGCTGCGCCCCGGACAGGAAAATTCTTGACCGGGGCGCAACTTTATAACGGGCTAATCGGTATCCTTCCATCCTTCAACAAGTTCAGGATGAGCGGATGGCCTTACTCCTCGGCCGGAACGGATTAAACCATCCTTCAACAAGTTCAGGATGAGCGGATGGCTTTTACTCCTTGGCCGGAACGGATTAACCCATCCTTCAACAAGTTCAGGATGAGCGGAGGGCTTTACCTCTTGGCCGGGATGGACTAGCCGCCCATTCCCAAAGCCACAATCACATCCCACGCCGCTTTGCTGACCGGCTGAATGGACAGGCGGTTGGCCGGCTGCACCAGCATCATCTGTTGCAAGGCCGGGTGGGGGTTGGCTTTGATTTCCCGCAGCGTTACCGGGCGGGCAAATTCCAAGTCGGCTTGGATGTCCACCATCAGCCACTTCGGGTTGTCCGGGGTGCTGCTGGGGTCGTGGAACGGGGACTTTTCATCCCAAGCGGAATGGTCGGGATAGGCCGCCGACACTACCCGGGCCGTTCCTACAACCTCCGGCCGCTTCGGCCATTTGGGGCTGCTGTGGTAGAACAGCAACCCGTCGCCAACCTCGATTTTGTCCCGCATAAGGTTGCGGGCTTGGGCATTGCGGACGCCCATCCAAGCCATAGTGCGATTTTCCGCCGCCAAGAGCTTGTCAAAGTTGTCGTACCTGACATTGCACTTGAGCAGCCAGTACCGGGTTTCCGCCATAGACCGCTACCCTCCCATCCCCAGGGCTACGATTTCCGCCCAGGCTTCCGGGCTGACCGGCTGAATGGACAGGCGGACGCCCCGTTTGACCAGCAGCATATCCTGCAACTTGGGGTTGGCTTTGATTTCCTGCAAAGTTACCGGGCGGGCAAACTCCTGCTCGGCCTGGATGTCCACCATCAGCCAGGTGGGATTGGCCGGGTCGCTCTTGGGGTCGTAATACTTGTGGGTCGTATCCCAAGCGTAATAGTCCGGGTAGGCTTCGCGCACTACCCGGGCCGTGCCGACCACCGCCGTGGGCTTGGCGCTGCTGTGGTAAAACAGCACTCCGTCGCCGGCCTGGATTTCGTCCCGCATCATATTGCGAACCTGGTAGTTGCGGACGCCGTCCCATTCGGCGGTCTGCTCAGCCTCGCCCAGCAGGTCGGCGTAGGAATAAGCGCTGGGTTCCGACTTGAACAGCCAGTAGCGTTGTTCGGCCATAGTTCACCTTTCCCGGTTCTATTCCGGTTGCGGTCTATTCATCCTTCAACAAGTTCAGGATGAGCGGAATGGATAGGCCACTACCTGATGAAACCTCGGACGGTTGCACGGCAACCGGGCTGAGGGCTTACAAAGCCCCTTCCCCTTCCTCGCCGGTGCGGATGCGGATGGCGTTAGCCACCGGGGTGATGAAAATCTTGCCGTCCCCGATGTTGCCGGTGCGGGAGTTGGCAATGATGATGTCCACCGCCCGCTGGGTATCCTCGTCCCGCACCACCGTTTGCAGCTTGACCTTGGGCAGCATATCCACCACATAGTTGCCGGCCACGCCGCGGGGGCCGTGCAGTTCAATGCCGCGCTGCATCCCCCGCCCGGTGACCTGGGTTACATTGATGGCCGGCAGCCCGGCGTCGGCCAAGGCGTCTTTGACCACGGTCAGTTTTTCCGGCCGGATGATTGCCTCGATGTTGTTCATAATTCCCCCCGGCGCGCCGCTTGGGGAAACCGGTTGCTTTCCCATTGCGACCGCGCCCTGATTGACTGGATTATAGCCTAACGAACCCGCCGCTGTCATTCCCGGGAAAACGGGAATCCGGCGGCCGCGGCTTTTCTGGATTCCCGCTTACGCGGGAATGACGGTTTCTATTCGCGGGAACGACGGTTTCCATAGGCGGTTGCCCCAGAGCCGGAACTGCGCCGCCCCCCAGCCTAGCGCAACCGAATCCCGGCGGCTTCCCGGTCAAAGCAACCCTCTAGCAGGTTTTCCCGTTCCTGGCGCAGCAGGTCTTTCCGCACCCGTAGGCTGGGCGTCCGCGGCAGTTCCTCCCGCACTTCCAGATAGCGCGGCACCTTGAAATAGGCCAAATGGTCGGCGCACCAATGGAGGATTTGCGCCGGGTCAATAGCCTGGCCCGGCCGGGGCGTCACATACGCCTTGACTTCATCCTCCCCCAATTCCGAGGGTACGGCGATGACCGCGCAGTCCAGGGCCGAGGGATGCCGCTTGATTACTTCCTCCACTTCCTGGGAGGATATATTTTCGCCCCGCCGCCGGATAACATCCTTTTTGCGGTCCACGAAGTAAAGGTAGCCCTCGCCATCCTGCCAGCCCAGATCCCCGGTATGCAGCCAACCAGCGCGCAGGGCCAGGGCGGTCTGTTCCGGATTGCGCCAGTAGCCGGGCATCACCGCCGGATTTTTGATGGCAATTTCCCCGACGCAGTCCAGGCCCAGCGGCTGCCCGGCATCATCCACAATGCGGATTTCGTTGACAAAGCGGGCGTCCGGATGCCGTCGCGGCCGGCCCGAGGAATTGGCCCGCCGCGGTTCGCCAATCCCCTCAATCGTCCCGTAGCAGGTTTCGGTCATCCCGAATCCGACGATGATGGCGGGGCCAAAGCGTTCCTGAAAGGCTTGCAGAAACTCCGGGGGAAAGGCCGGAGAGCCGTAAAACAGGCGCACCTGATTATCCCGGTCGGCCGGCGTGGGCGGCTGTTTCGCCAATACCGGCATCATCATTCCGATAAAGTTGACCACCGTGGCCCCGGCTTGCCGCGCCTGGGCCCAGAACCGGGAGGCGCTGAACCGCTCGGCCACAATCAGAGTAGCCCCGGCGGCCAGAGTTCCCATCGTGGAATAGTATTGGGCGTTGGCGTGAAAGAAGGGCAGGCAAGTAAAAAAGCGGTCTTGCGGAGTGGCCGCCGTCCAGGATGCAAAGCCCTGGCCGGCGGCCACATACATTTTATGGGTCACCTGAACGCCCTTGGGATGGCCGGTAGTGCCGGAGGTATAGACCAGCATGGCGGTATCCTCCGGGGAAACTTCCGGATCGCCGGCGCTGACGGCAGCCCCGGCCAAGGCATCCGCAAAGTTGACCCAGCCGCCAGCCGGGGCCGGTTCAGCATCATCGTCATCGGCCACCACCAGCAGCCGCTGGGTCAGGCCGGGCGTTAAATCCGCCGCGGCGGCGGCTACGGCAGACAGGGATTGATGGGCTACGATAGCTTTGGCGGCAGCGTCTTGCAGGATAAAGGCGGTTTCATCGCGCTTGTAGGCGGTGTTGACCGGAACGCTGATCGCCCCCAGCAGGGCCAAGCCAAACCAGCAGTAAAGAAACTCCGGGCCATTGGGCAGCAAGAGGCATACCCGGTCGCCGCGGCCGATAGCCAATTCCTGAAACATCCCGGCGGCCTGCCGCGCCCGGCGGTGGAACTCCCGGTAAGTCAAAACCGTCCCGGCGATTTCCACAAAGGTTTGGTCCGGATTGCGCTCGGCCGCCCGTTCCAGAAACTCCCCTAAGGACATTTCCCACATCAAGCGGCGGGCATCCGCCGGCCCGGTAATAGTTGCCGCCATAACTGCATTCCGCTTTCCGCTGTCGGATAAAGCCCCGCCCGGCTTTCCGCCGTTAAACCTATCACGGGGTTAAGGGGCGGTCAATAGGGAGGGGGCGGGACAAGCTCCGTTCTATGGCGGCGTACAGCGAAGTTTAATGAATTCTCAGAAATGACGCTACGCTTATTGACAGGCATTGCGGTTTGTTTATAACCTCTTAAATCATCCAATCCTACGCAGCGGGGAAGTAATGGAAACCGAAGCGGAAGCCCGCCACGACCGGATAGACCCTTGGCTGAAGTCTTTGGGTTGGTGGGAACAGGGAAACAAGGTAACCCTTGAACGGGTTGACCTGCCCAAAGAACGGTCCACCAAAGTAGAGCCCGACTATGCCCTCTACATCGACGGTCTAGCCGGATGCGTAGGCATCGTCGAGGCCAAAAAGAAAAACATCAGCCTGGACAAAGCCCTGGAGCAGGCGCTGGGCTATGTCAAAGACCTTCGCACCGTCAGCAGTCCAACCATCGTGGCCTTCGCCACTGATGGCATCGCGACCCGAGCCGCCTGGTACGACGGCAGCCCCTTGCAAATCAACGGCGAGGAAATTCGGGGGTTGTTGGCGCCCCGGGTGATAAGGCAATTCCTTGAAGCCGGGACGCCGCATCTGGTCCGGGGCGAGGCGCCGCGCAACAGCCAAGCGATGGTAGGCTTGTTTAAGCGGGCCTCGCGCATCCTTCGCAAAGAGGGCCTAATCAACTTGGATGCCCTCGTTGAGTTCTCTAATCTTCTCTTTATCAAAATCCTGACTGAACTCTACGATGAGGGACAACGGGCAACGGCTCCCCCAGTGCGTTGGGCGGCTCTGGCCTCCAAAGCCGGCGTTAGCTTGCTTGCCGACTACCGGCAAGCAGTCGACACTATGCGGCAACATTATGCCGGAACCTTCAGCGAGACCAAAATCCAGGACGCCGCCACTTTGGATCAGCTGGTGCAATTGGTTGATCGCTGGTCCTTCGTGGATGCCCCGGCCGACATTAAGGGCGAAGCCTACGAATACTTCCTGCGGGAATACAACAAAGGCAAAAGCCCCCTGGGGCAACACTTTACCGCCCGCCACATCATTCGCGCTATGGTGGCCCTGCTGGACCCCAAATATGGCGAGACCATATATGACCCGTTCTGCGGAACGGCGGGTATGTTGATCGAGGCTCTCCAATCCATCCGCCGGGCCAACCCGGAAAAAGGGCTGGACAATACTTTGTCCGAGCATACCTGCTTTGGCGGGGAAATTTCCGCGTCGGCGCAGACGGCCAAGATGAATATGATCCTGGCCGGCGATGGCAACAGCGGCATTGCCCGGATTGACTCCCTGTCTCCCGAGGCCGCCCGGGAACACCACGGGCAGCGGGATGTAGTATTGACCAACATTCCCTTTTCCACCACCGAAGAGTTGGGTTACATCCGGCATTGCCTGGAGTCCGTCAAACCGGCGCGGTCGGGGCGGTTCGCCGTCATTGTTCCGGAGCGGTTCCTGGACAGCGCGAGCCCTCAATATGTCGCGTTGCGCCGGGAACTGGTGCAGCAGTGGAATATCCGCCGGGTGGTATCGCTGCCCCGGGAAGTTTTCCGCGGCATAACCTCGGCCAAAACGAGTTTCATCTATGCCATCCGCGGCGAGGGCCAGGGCAATCCCCGGGTGCCTTACTTTGCAGTAGAAAACGACGGTCTCACCAAGGCAACGCGCCGGATGCCCTTGCCCGGCCGGAACGACCTGGATCGCTTGCTGGAAAATCGGTTTGAGGACGCCGACTGCGTGATGTTGCATCCCGCGGAAGCCAATGGTTTCCTCCTCCGGCCGCCCCAAGACAATATCATTGTCTCCGGCCAATACCCCACCGCACCCTTAGGCGCGGTGGCTAAAGAAACCCTCCGATTTATCACTGTCACCGACGATATGGAGGTCTTTGAACCTGGATTCCGGATGGACGGCCCCCTCCGGGTCCTGCATCTGAAAGAGACCAAGCCCGGTTATAACACCGCCGGCAAAAAACGGCGTAAAATCCTTGCCGGCGACTTGGTCGTCAGCCGCCTCCACACCCAAAACGGTATGTTCGCCATTGCCGACCGGGAATACCACGCCACCGAAACTTTTATGACTTTGGCCGTGGATACCACCCAAGTCAATCCGCAATTCCTGGTCCTTTCGCTGAACGCCGTAGCCGCGCAGATGAGCCGCGTGGATACCACCGGGCGCGAGCAGTATGACAAGAAGGACATCCTAGAACTGCCCCTTGCGCTGCCGCCACGGGCCGTCCAGGAGGCCCTTGCCGACGAATGGCAGGAAGCAGTGGCGTCTTACTACGCGGCGCAAAACCGCGTGCTGGACCTCCAGAATGGCCTGCTCAACCAACTTCAAGAGCCGGTTAGCTAACCGGATTATTGCCCCAGCCCTCGCATTCCCGCAGCTTGGGCCCTAACAGGAAACGACGGCCAAGCTAACCGTCCGAGACTATCACCGTTGACAGTCCGCATTGCGCCGCAATTGATGGGGTGCGGGGTATTCATCCCGGCAAGAGGCTCAGGATGGCTTGGCCGGTTAAACCGGCTACAACCCGCAGAGGTAAAGCAACCGGAGTAGCCACTTGGGTTCGCTGATACCCGAGGCTACCGACGCGCAAGCGGCGTCATTCCAAGTAGGCACCAGCAACAGGAAGCCGACCAGCAAAATAAGGAAAATCCCTACGCCCACCGCGCCTTGAACCATAATGAAACCTCCTGAATCCTATCGCTTAAACTCCTTGAGAGACGCCACCAGCAGGCTCCAATGCTTATGCACTTGCTGAAATCCGGCATACAGGCCAAAGGTCGCCAGCCCCATACTCAGCCAAAAGATAACGGCCAAGGGGTTAACGATGCCTTGCCGCAACCCCAAGGGAATCCACAGGGCAAGGATTACCTGCAACACGGCCAGAATCAAGCACCACAGAGCTACTATCGCCACTTCGGAGAAAGTTACCCGGATTTTCCTCAGCAAAAGGCTAACCTCTTATGGCGTCGTCCTCGGATTTGCTGTCTCTATCATACCCCCTTGCAGTCAGTTAAAGCAACGCGGATGAATATATGCCGCCCTTCCGTTCCGGTGGAAAACCTTTAGTTGACAGCGGCGGGCCGCTGCATTAACCTGAAAGCCCTTTCCGCTATCCTATGCTGGGCGGGTTATGCGGTGACTTCAGCAGTCGAGAATACTGAAATTGCGCCGGTTTCGGTGGATGCCGGGCGGCTGCGGCTTACCGACCCGGCCGGGGCCGCCGGGGTGCTGCTGGGGATGCGCTGCCGGGATTGCGGCGTCTATCTGTTCGGCCCGGCGGTCTTTTGCCCGGCCTGCACCGCCGCCGACCTGGAATCGGTAGAGTTAAGCCGCCAGGGGACGCTTTACAGCTATACCATCGTCCGGGTGCCGCCAGCCGGTTGGCCCGGCCCGGTTCCTTATGCGCTGGGGGAAGTGGAATTGCCCGAAGGCCCCCATATTCTGGCGGAAGTGGTTGAATGCCCGGAGGGGGAATTGGCGATCGGGCTGGCGGTAGAGTTGGCAATGCAGCCGGTAACAGCCGCCGATTCCGGCCCGACCCGCATTGTCTATAAGTGGCGGCCGGCCGCCGGCGGGAAAGGAGCAGCGCCGTGACTCAGTTCAAGCCCGGCCGGGAAGTGGCCGTCGTCGGCGTGGGCCTGCATCCCTTTGGCCGCTTTCCGGGGAAAGACTTGGCGACTCTGGCCCGGGCGGCGGTCGTGGCCGCCCTGCACGACGGCGGCGTCCGTTGGCGGGATATTCCGGTAGCCTATTTCGGCCATGTCTATTATCAAGGGATGTCGGTGGGGGAAACGGCCCTCGGCGGCTTGGGGCTGACCGGCATTCCCATTGTCAATGTGGAAAATGCCTGTTCCAGCGGCTCGACCGCCTTTTGGCAAGCCTATTGGGGCATTGCGGCCGGGGTTTATGACCTGGCCCTGGCCTTTGGCGCGGAAAAGGTGCCGAGCGGCCCGGTAACGGTTACCGCCGCGGACAGCCCGGAGCGGTTTATCGGCGGCGACCACATGATGGCCGGCTATGCCCTGCGGATGCGCCGCTATATGGCGGAAACCGGCGCGCCGGCCAGGGCTCTGGCCCAGGTGGCGGTCAAAGCCCGGCAGAACGCCGCCCTCAATCCCTACGCCCACCGCAAACAGACCTTTACCGTGGCCGAGGCCCTGGCCTCCCGCCCCATTGCCGACCCTTTGACCCTGTATCAGTGCTGCCCGACCAGCGAAGGGGCCGCCGCCGCCATTCTCTGCGCCCGGGAAGCCCTGGGCCGCTATGGATTGGACGCGTCCCGGGCCATCCGGGTAGCGGCCGCTACTTTGACCTCCGGCAACTACAACGGGCGGGGCAGCGACCATTCCGCGTTCAGTCCCTACCGCACCGAGCCGGCGGCCTTGGCGGCTTACGAAATGAGCGGCTTGGGGCCGGAGGAAGTCAACCTGGCGCAGGTTCACGATGCCGCTACAATCGGCGAGTTGCAGCAGATTGAAGCCTTGGGCCTGACCCCAAGGGGCGCGGCGTGGCAGGCTACCGTCGCCGGCCGCACTGCTTTGACCGGGGATATTCCGGTCAACACCGATGGCGGCCTGCTGGCCATGGGGCATCCCTTTGGCGCTACCGGCATCCGCATGGTTCACGAAACGATTACCCAGCTGCGCGGCGAGGCCGGCCCTCGGCAGGTAGCGGCAGCTAAAGTTGGCTTGGCCCAATGCTCCGGGGCCGGGGATGTAACCACCGTGCAGATTTTCACCCGGTAAGCGGGGCGTTAGCGATAGGCAGGGATGTTATGCCGGCTTTCCGAGGTTTCCGCTCATCCTGAACTGGTTGCAGGATGAAAACGGCGGAAACGGCGGGGATGCCCGGAACGACAGCAACAGGCAGGGAAAATTATGCCGGCTTTCCTCAGTTTCCGATCATCCTGAACTGGTTGAAGGATGAAAACGGCGGAAACGACGGGAGGCCCGGAACACCAGCAATAGGCAGGAACGCTATGCCGGCTTTCCTTATTCTGGCGGCGATGAAAGGCCGGTTCATTTCCGAACACGGCAATCATTATGACAACTTCCAGATGATGGGCTATGGGGAAGCGGCCGATCCGGAGGCCGCCGTAACCGCTTTCTTTGACCAGCCGCCCTATCCCATCCGCTGGGAGGATGTGGAATATCTGTGGGCGGAACAGTTGGCCGAGGCGGAACACACCGGGCATCACGGCGACTATGGCCGGGTCTATGTGGAATCCCTGCGCCGCCGTTGGCAAAGGCCCGGGTAGAACAGGGCCGCCGGTCAGCCGCCGGCGGCGGCCCGCAGGTCAGCCCCCGGCGGCAACTTCCCGCAGGGCGGCAAAGTCCCGGCGGTAGGCTTCGGTCAAAGCCCGGCGGTCGGTGGTGTGCAGCACAAACCGCGCTCCCTGCCGTACCCAATGGGCCGAAAGTTCCGCCGTCTGGTGATGCACCAGGGTGGCAATGCCATGGGCTTCGGCGGTGTTGATAATCCGCTGCACCGTTTCCTGATATTCGGGCCGGTCGTACTGGTCGGGCCAGCCGAGGGAAATGCTGAGGTCGTTGGGGCCGACAAAAATGCCGTCGATGCCCGGCACTTGCAGGATTTCATCGAGGTTGTTCACCGCCGCCACGCTTTCAATGCCGATGATGGCGACGGTGTTGCGATTGCGCTGCTCCAGATAATCCCGGGTGGCGGCGCTGATCTGCTCTCCGGTATCCATCAGCCGCCGCACCGCCGCGCCTTTCAGCGGCCGCCACTTGGCCGCCGCGATGACTTCCTTGACTTCCGCCGCCGTTTCGCAGTAGGGGGCCAGGATCCCCTGGGCGCCGGCGTCCAGGGCCATCGTTACATAGTGGGACGCGGGTATCGGGATACGGACGATGGGGGCGGGCCCGGAGCTGCTACAGGCCGCCAGGTAGTCGGCCAGTTCGGCCCGGCTGCGGGGGCCGTGTTCGCTGTCAATAACGATATAATCCAGCACAATCCCTTCCAGGGCCGCCGCCCACCGGGGATTGCGTCCGTGGGTTATCATCGTGCCATAGACCCGGCCGCCGGCTTGCAAGGCGGCTTTCAATTCCGCTCCGTTCATACGCCCTCCTGAATTGCCGGTTGTCCCATCCTTGCCGGCCCCTCGGGAAATTTCCTGGCCCGGCCAATCCCCGGGCATCGCCGCCCAGTATAGCATACGCCCCGGCCCGCCCTCTGCTATACTGACGGCAAATCCTTTGCCCCCGGCCGCAGGAGTTTATGTGAACCCGCCCCAGCTTATTGACCGCCAGCAGGATTGGAACCGCATCGCTCCCGCCCTGGCCCGGGAGCCGCAACTGGCTATTGACACCGAGGCCAACAGTATGTACGCCTATCGCGGCCGCATCTGCCTGATTCAGATTGGCACGGCGGAGCGTTCCCTGCTGGTGGATCCTTTGGCGGTGGCCGATTTGTCGGCTTTGGGGGCTATCCTGGCGAACCCGGCCGTGGGCAAAATCCTCCACGGTTCCGACTATGACCTGCGCTGCTTTTATCGGGAATACGGGTTTCCGGTGGCCGGGTTGTTCGACACGGAAACGGCGGCGCGGTTTCTGGGGATGGTCGCGCCCAACCTGGCCGCCGTGCTGCGGGAATATCTGGATGTGGCGATACCGAAAAGCCGCCGCTGGCAAAAGTCTAACTGGGGCTTGCGGCCGCTGTCCGCCCCGGCGCTGGAATACGCCGCCGCGGATGTGCAGCATTTGATACCCCTGGCCCGGGAACTGCGCCGCCGGCTGGCCGCCGTTGACCGCTTGGCTTGGGTGCAAGAGGAATGTGTCCGCGGGGAACAGGCCGGCGGCGCCGATTTGCCGGAGCCGGCGGAGCCGCCTTTTCTGCGGGTCAAGGGGGTGGACCGGCTGGAGCCGGCGGAGTTGGCGGTGTTCAAGGAACTTTTTGACTTTCGGGAGGAGGAGGCGCGGCGGCTGGATTGGCCGGTTTACCGGGTAATGCGGAAGGAAACTATGCTCCACTTGGCCCGCGCCCCGGAGGAGCCGCTGGATTTGGTGCCGGATTTGTCGCCGCAGTTGCTGCGTCGGGCCGGCGGGGCTTTGCGGGCCGCTTTGCGCCGCGGCCGGCAGGCGGAGCCGCTGCACCGACCGCCGCGGCCGCGCCGCAACGGTTTCCCCGGCCGGGATTATCAGGAACGATTGAATCGGCTGAAACAGTGGCGGCGGGATAAAGGCGCGGCCCTGGGCTTGGATCCGGCCCTGCTCTGGCCGGCGGCCAGTCTGGAGCGGCTGGCGCAACAGCCGCAACGGTGGGATACCGAACTAGGGGAAACCGGGGCCGCCGAAATCCGCCATTGGCAACGGCAACAGTTTGCGCCGGAACTGGCCGCCGTTTTGCAGGAGGCCGCCCGCCAATACCCGCCGGCCGCTACCCCGGAATAACCTCGGCGGCCTATCGACCGCTCACCCGGAACTTGTTGAAGGGTCACCCGGAACTGGTTGCCGGGTTAGCCTTAATCCTTAATCCTCTGGTCGGCAAAGCCGGTTTCCCGGGCCGTCGCTAATCCGCGCTCAGGGGCAGGTCGGCTTGTTGCACCGCCCGCGCCAGGTAGCCCCGGGACCATTCCACGGCCAACTTTATGGGTATGCGCTGGTCAATGGTCGGATTGCCGTACCAATAGCCATCCCGCTTATTGGCCCGGCGCAGGCCCGCAAGGGTCAAGGTGTTGCCTTTCCGCCCGTTGCAGGGCCGGCACAGGATCGCCCGGTTATCCAGGTCGTTAAGCCCGCCCTGGGATTTGGGCAAGTTATGATCCAGGTCAAAATGGCGGTCGTCGGCCTTAGGCGGCTCAAAACCGCAACCCCAGCATACCGCCGCCCACTGCTTGATCAGGATGGCTTTCATTTCGTCCCGGCTGAACCGCGGCCGCCGTTCCCGCCGGCGCTCAATTTGTTGCAGGTACGGCGCGGCCGTATCCGCGTCATCCGTCCGCCGGGGCGGCGTAGTCGCCAGTTGCACATCCTCCGGCCGCCAGATTTGCTTTTCCGCATTAAGGCGATCCAGCACCGTTTGGTAAGCGCCGTTCCACAAGTCCATGCCAATCCATTGGCGGCCCAAGCGTTCCGCCGCGACCGGGGTGGTGGCGCAGCCGCAGAACGGGTCGAGCACCCAATCGCCGGGATGGCTGCTGGCTTTGATTATCCGCTCGTACAAGGCCAGGGGTTTCTGGGTGGGATAGCCCGTCCGTTCCTTATCCATCGTATTCAGGGCCGGCATCAGGATAACATCGTCCGGGGTTTTCCCGGCCGGCAGGGTTTTGCCGGCTTGGCCGCCTTTGGCATAGCGCCATTGGGTCATCCCGCTCTCAAAGGGTACCAGGATCTCCTCCCGGTTAAACACATAGGCGGCCGGCGTCTTGCTGTACCACAGGATGGTTTCGTGGGCATTGGCAAAGCGCTTTTTGCCGCGGGAGGCGTTTTTGTACCACCACACCAGTTCATTCCGGAAATGGCGCCGGCCAAAGATGGCGTCCAGCAGGCATTTGACCCAGGCGTGGGCGGTGTGGTCAATGTGCAGGTACAAACTGCCGGTGGGCTTGAGGATCCGCCGACATTCCATTAGCCGCACTCCCAGCCAACACAGGAAAGCCGCCAGATCCGCCCCGTAGGTTAGCGCCGCCGTCGAAATGACCGCTTCCGCCTTGGGCCAGTCATCCTTGATGGCGTCCATCCATTCCGGCTGGACGTCGCTGTCCCAGCGCCAACGGTCGGTGAACCGGGAGCCGGCGGCCAGGCTGTTCGGCGTGGCGTGGAAATCCTTGCTCTTGTTGAAGGGCGGATCCGTGGCAATCAAATCCACGGTTTCGCTGTTAAGGCCCTGGAGAAAGGGCAGATTGTCGCCTTGGAACAAGGTTCGGTTAGCGAAGTTGGGTATTCCCATAGTTTCCCCTCCCGGAACCGGTTGCCGGAGGCCGGCGGCCGCGCCCCCGGGTAGCCGGCGGCCGGGCAAAGCGGCCGCCGGTCAACGGGATACCTAACGCCCGTCCAGCAGCAGGTTGCGGCAGAAAGTCGCGGTATCCACCAGGTCGGGAATTACCACATATTCGTCCACCGTGTGCATGGCATTGGTGGACATCCCGACCACTACGCTTTGGATGCCGTGCAGCCGCATCACATTGCCATCGGTGCCGCCGCCGGAGGGCTGAATGTTCGGCGTCAAGCCCATTCCCTCCATAATGCGCCGGGTCATCCGCACCACCGGCTCGTCCGGATCCAGCCGATAGGTATGGAACATTACTTCCAGCTGCTCTTTGATGGTGGCTTCCCGATACTTGCGCCGGGCGGCGTCCAGGGTAGTGGTCACTTGCAGTTTCAGCAGGTCGAAGGATTCGGTGTTGCGGCTGCGAAACTCCCCGACAAAGGTGGCTTCGGCCGGCACGGCGTTTCGCACCGTTCCCCCGGAAATCAGGCCCACATTAAAGGTGGTTTCCTCGTCCAGCCGGCCCTGCGGCAGTTCCTGGATAATTTCCGAGGCGATGCGGATGGCCGACAAACCCTTTTCCGGCTCCACGCCGGCATGGGCCGCCCGCCCTTTGACGGTTACATCAAAGCCCATATAAGTGGGGCTGGAGCCGGTGATGGTGCTTACCGGGCCGTTGCCGTCAAAGACCACGGCGTCCATCGCCCGAATCAGGGAAAAGTCCAGGTTGCTGGCCCCGACCAGGCCGATTTCCTCGCCGCGGGTAAAGACCGCCTGCACCGGGCGATGCGGCAAACCGTCCGCGACCACCGATTCCAGTCCTTCCAGAATGGCGGCGATGCCGGCTTTGCAGTCGCCGCCCAGGATGGTCGTGCCATCGGAAACGATGCGGTCGCCCTGGATTTGCGGCTTAATGCCCCGGCCCGGCTCCACCGTGTCCATGTGGGCCGACAGCAGCAGGGGATTGTCGCCGGCCGCGGAGGCGATAACATTGCCGTGGGCATCCCGCTGCACTACCAGTCCCAGCTTGCTCAGCCGCGCCGTCAAGTGCTGGGCGACTTCCTCCTCCTCATCGGAGGGGCTGTCAATCCGCACCAGGTCGCAGAAAGAGTTGATGAGTCGTTCTTGATCGATCATAGTCGCTACCTCTACCGCCGGGATGGGCCGGCGGGTTTTTATGTCATTGATTCCGGCCGTCCTTCAACCAGTTCAGGATGAGCGGAATGGGGATTGGTTTTTGTCCCCGTTCATCCCGACCTTGCTAAAGGATGGCCGGGCAAGACCTTTCAATTCCGCCCCCATTATACATCCCCGGCTAGGGGGATAGGGCAATCAGCGTCAGCCCCAGCAGGATAAATCCGGAGCCGAGCAGCCGGCCGGCGCCAAAGGGTTCTTTCAGCAGGAAAACCCCCAACAATACGCCGCCGACGATGCCCACTTCCCGGGCCGGGGCCGCGTAGCTGACCCGGGACAGGGCAAAGGCGGTCAATACCAGTCCGTAGGCAATAAAGACCAGCAGTCCGGCCGCCAGGATGGGCCAGGCGTTGGCCTGCCATTCCCGCCGCAGGCCGGCCAATCCGTGCTGGCGCAGGATGTAGGGCAACATTCCGATAGCCGCCCCGGCGGTCAGCAGATAAACGAATAGAAAGGGCTGCACATGGGCCACGCCGCGCTTGTCCACCAGGGTGTAGATGGTAATGGTCAAGCCGGTCAGCACGGCGTAGCGGATGCCGCCATCCCGCAGCAGAGCCGCCGGCTGCCGCAGCAGTTCGCCCCAGCGGCCCCACCAGGACACCAGGGCAATGCCCAGGATGATGGCCGCCACGCCCAGAATGGCGGGCAGGGCCATCCGCTCGCCCAAAGTCAGCACGGCCAGAATTGGCACCAGCATTGGCCCGATGCTGCGGGCAATGGGATAGACCAGGGACAAATCGCCGCGGGCATAACCCCGGCCCAGCAGGGTGAAATAGAGGACGTGCATGGCGGCCGAGGCCAGGGCCAGCCACCAGCCCGGCGGCGTCGGGGGATACCGATACAGCAGCAAAGCGCCCAGGGGGGCCAGCATTATGGCTCCGCTGAACAGGAGCCACCATACGAACACTTCTTTGTTCGCGGAGCGTTTCAGCAGCAGGTTCCAACCGGCGTGGACTGCCGCCGACAGCAAAATCAAACCCAAAGCCAATGCGGTCATAGGGCCAAGTATAACCTAAAGCGGCCGGGCCATTGGCGCAATAGAAACCCCGCCCGGCAAAAGGGCGGGGGAAAAGACGCATTACAAGGGAAAGGGGTTGGTAGCGCATAGGGGATTCGAACCCCTGATCTCCGCCTTGAGAGGGCGGTGTCCTGGGCCGCTAGACGAATGCGCCCCACCAACAGCAGGATAAAGGCCCTGATGATATATCCAGCGGGAATAGTATATTAAAATCGGCGGGGGTTGTCAAGGTTTTGGATCGGGAATTTCTGAAATTTCCCGCTGTTACTGCCGGCGCGCCGCGGCAATGGCGTCTTGGAGGGCGGCCTTTATCCGGGAACCGTCCCGCTTGAAACCCAAAACTTGGCGCATTTCCGCCATCAGCTCGTCGTCGGTGCGAAGCAAGGTGTCCGACATTATCCAACGGGCCAAAGCCGTTAGTTCAGCCGGGCTGTATTCGGTGATGGATTCTCCTGGGGAAACGGCGATAGGGCAAGGCCCGGTGCGGCCCGGTTGAACGGAGGCAACCGCCATTGCGGGGGGCGGACAGTCCTTAGTTGACGATTTAACGGCTTGCTGCCCGGCATCTGCCTTATCCGCCAACTCCACCGCCTGCCGCCACGCGGCGTAAGCCCGGGCGGCCGCTTCCTCCCGGTTCCGAAACCAGTCGGTGGACCAGATACGGTGAAACCGCCAACCCAGGTTTTCGAGAACTTCCTGACGCAACCGATCCCGTTCCCGCGCGGTGGGCGTGGCGTGGTAACTGGCCCCGTCGGCCTCAATGGCCAGCACCATCCGCCCCGGTTGCTCAGGGTGAGCGCAGGCAAAATCGATGCGATACCCGGCGACTCCGTATTGGGGCGTTGCCGGTATTCCCCGTGCGGTCAAGCGATTCAGCACATCCAGCTCAAAGGGGTTGAGGCTTTCGCCGCTGAGGGCTCCGCCCAACTCCGCGCCACCGGAGGCGGCGAACTCTAAGTATTGACGCAGCAGTTCTACGCCCCGGGCGTTAGACCGTCCCGGCTCCATATCGTGGTGGGAGAAAGCGCAAACCAGGTGCATCCGGGAACGGGCGCGGGTGATGGCAACATTCAGCCGCCGCTCCCCGCCCTCCTGATTCAACGGGCCAAAGCGGTAAGGCAAGTTCCCGTTGTCTGCCTTGTGGTAGCCGACGCTGAGAATAATCACATCCCGCTCGTCGCCCTGCACTCGCTCAATGTTCTTTACAAAGAACTTCTCGGCGGCGCCCTCGGCAAAGAAAGCATCCAAGGATGGATCTTTGACTTCGTTCAACCGCCGGCGCAAGGCTTCTTCAATGTTATTGGCATGGCGAATCCCGAAAGCAATCACCCCCAGGGACTCTTCCGGGTTGTTGCCGGCGTGGTCAATGACCAGATCCACCACCTTTTCCACTTCCTCAGGATGGGAAACGGTGGAACGGCTGGCAACGATTGACAAGTCCATTGGGTGAAAGACAAGGGGCGTTTCCAAAGCCGTCCCGGGAAAGGCGGTCAGGGCATCGCCGTAAATGTGCGTGTTGGAAAAGGCGATCAACCGCCCATCCCGGCTCCGATAGTGCCATTGCAGCATTTGCTCTCGGACCGGCAGGGCTTTGACGGCATCAAGAACGGACTCTATGTCCGCAGTCAACGCCACCCTCGTCCCATCCTCATCTTCTTCTATTTCTTCCCCGTCGTACGCGGTACGGGCAAAGAAGTTGGTCGGCGGAAGTTGCCGCTCGTCCCCGGCAACGATAAACTGCGGCGCCCGGGCCAAACTGCCGATAGCTTCGGCCGGCGGAATCTGGGACGCTTCATCGAAAATCACCACGTCAAACAGGTTGCCGCCGACCGGGACTAATTCAGCCACCTGCAAGGGCGACATCATCCAGCAAGGGCGCAGGGCCGTGAGCAAGTTGGGCGTCTGCCGGAAAAGCTCCCGAACCGACAAGTGACGGCTTCTTTTAGCCCCTTCGCGTTTAACCAGGTCAAGCTCCCGCCCGAACTGATTCATCGTATCGATAGCCCGCTCCGCGGCCACCCGCTTAATCCGCTCCGGGCTATGTTCCAGATGCTGGCGGTCATAGGTTGCGAAATCCTCCCGGTTGCGATTATGGGTATCCCCGACAAAACCGGCCAGCTGCCGATCCGCAAAGACCATTTCGTCCCATACCGCCTTAAACCAGCAGTGTTCAACGGCCTCCGGGGCCGCCGCCACGCTAATTCCGTTGCCGATGGCGGCGATCACCGGCGCGATGCCGGCGGCCTGGAACTCCCGCTCCAGTTCTCGTATCTGCGGCAGTCGCGCCGCCAAGTCCTGCTGATTCCCCATCCGCTCCGCCAGAGCCGCCAGCTGCGCGGCCGGCCGCTGCCGCCAGTCGCGGTTGCCGGTCAATCTTTCCAGGGTTTCCAAGTCCGCCAGCAAGGCGGCTACCGCCGCTTGCAGGTCGGTCAGATTTTCCGGCGCTACCGGAATAGGCGTAGCGGCGGGCTGATAACCTTGCCACTGGTGAACTTGCTCGGCAGCCTTTTCTACGGCGTAATAGGCCGCATCGCCCGACAACTTGCCCGGAGAACGCAGTTCGGCGGTTACGGCGCTTTTAGCGGAGCGGTAACTGCCGGAAAGGTTAGCCCCCCAGCGACTCAAAAGGCTTTCCCGGGGCCGTAACGCCGTAACCAATGGCAGATGATCCAAAGCATAAATTCCGGGCTTAAAGCGCTCGGAAAGTTCCTTGACCTCGGCCAGCAATTTCAGCAGCGCGGGCCAGTCAACGGGGGCCTCCGGAATCGTCAACCCGGTTTCTTTAGCCGCTTCGGCCCACAGGGAACGGCATCGGGGCAACCGGGAACCGGCCAAGCCCTGCGCCAATTCCAAGGCCGACCGCGCATCTTGAGCTTTGACCACCGGGGCATTGGCCCATTCCGGGTAACGGGTTGCCAGGTGCGGGCCTTCCAGGTCGATCCACCTCTGCACATCGCTTTTGAGGCGGGTTACGGCCGCCCGGCTCAATCCCAGTGCCTTATCTGATTGCAACCGGATGCCGGCAACAGCCGCTGGGCGGTCTATCAAGGCGACTTGCGCCGCAAAGGCGCTGATTTGCCACGGCTCCCGCAACCGGTGCAGGGTGTCCGCATAGGACAGCAGACTTTGCTTGCAGTCGGAAAGCTCTTGATAAAAGCGGGAGTAATCCTGAGCCGGGATCATCCCAATGCGCTGAATGGAATCGGCCAGGCTCCGGGCAAACTCCCGTTTTGACTTGATGCCGCCGTGGCAATCCATCACCAAGTCGGACAGCTCTACCCGGTGGAGCCGGTTAGCCACCACCTCGACGGCCGCCTGCTTCTGGGCTACGAACAGCACCCGCTTGGATTGGGCAATGAGGGCGGCGATCAAGTTGGCAATAGTTTGGGATTTTCCGGTGCCCGGCGGCCCCCAAATGACCACCGACTGGCCGGCCAGGGCCCGGTTTATGGCTCGGTGCTGGCTGGAATCGGCGTCCAGAATAAGGAACTCGCTTTCCGGCGGGTCCGCATCGGGCTTATCCGGCGGCGGGTCGTCAATGCCGAGGTTAAGAGAATTCCGCGCTTCCTCCACTCCGGCAATGGCGGCGACAACATCGCTGGCGGCAAAAGCCTCAGCATTGTTTTTCAGGTCATCCACCAGCGGCATATTAGTATAGTGGAAGTCGCGAACTACCAACCGCGGCTCGATGCGGAAACCCGGAACCTTTGCCCACGACTTTTCCAGTTCTTGCAGGAACTGGTCAATGCCCGGATAAGAAGCAGGCAGGCTTTCCAGGGAATCGTCCGAGAGTTCCATTCCGTAAGCAGTGCGAAATTCCTGCCGCAGCACTGGGTTAAAGCTGGCGTCCCCGGCAAGTTCCAGCATGAACTCCCGATGGGCGGCGCCTTCGGGCGTTGCCGACAAGGGCAAGAGAATAACCGGAGCGTTGGGCGGCCGGCCGCTGCCCTCCCGCTCCCAAGTTGCCAGTCCCGCCGCCAGGAACAGGGTATCCGTTCCCTTTTCCTCCCGATAGGTTTGAGCCTTGCGGGCAATCAGCGTGAGCCGTTTGCGGGCGTCGTCCAATTCCTCGGTTTCATCAGCGTCAGGGTCAGTGGGAAACAAGCCGGACAAACGGATGCTGCGCCCGCCCAGCAAGGTGTTAAGAACGCTGCGGCTGATTTCCCGGTCATCCGCCGGCGTCAAGTCCAAGGTTCCTGCCTTGAGATGCCGATAAACCAGAAGGGGGCTGCCGGCGGTATTATCCACCAGTTGCCGCTCCCAGTGGGAAACTGCCTCTTGTATAGCAGCAACACGGGCGGGTGATACTGATGATTGGGGTTGGGTGGACATCAAAGCCCTTTCGTTGGATGATTTCGGGCAGTATAGCATAGACCGGCCTCAAATCCGAGTTATCGTAGCCGCCCCATCCGCCCCTATGGTATATTTTCCCCTACAGCGCAACCGCCAAGCGGCGCCGGGAGGGGGAAAGGCAAAGCTTATGGTCAGCAGTCTGCAAGACAATGCCGGGGATACCCGAACCGAGGGCCGGGCCGTGGGGCAGGGCGTGGTCATCATCGACTTCGGTTCCCAATACAGCCATCTGATCGCCCGGCGGGCCCGGGAGTTGAAGGTCTATTCGGAAGTGGCCCCGGCCAGCGCCGATTGGGAACAGGTGACCCAGCGCATTATTCCCCAGGGCGTCATCCTTTCCGGCGGCCCGGCCAGCGTGTACGAACCGGGGGCGCCGCGAATTCCCGACTGGGTTTTTGCGCGGCAATTGCCGGTGCTGGGCATCTGCTACGGGATGCAGGCTTTGGCGCATCAGTCGGGCGGGCAAGTGTCCCCGGGGGACAAGCGGGAGTACGGTTCCGCCATCCTGCATCAGCAAGCCGCCGCGCCGCTGTTTCAGGGCCTGCCCGATTCCTTTCCGGTCTGGATGAGCCACGGCGACCGGGTGACGCAGCTGCCGGCCGGTTTTACAGCCCTGGCGGCTACGGAAAACTCGCCCCATGCCGCGGTCAGCAATGGCGGCCATCTATTCGGCCTCCAGTTCCACCCGGAAGTGGAGCATACTCCCTTAGGCCGCAACATTCTCGAGAATTTTCTTTTCCGCATTTGCCAGTGTCCCGCCAACTGGACGCCGGCCAACTTTGTGGCCGATGCGGTGCAGCGGCTCCGGGAGCAGGTAGGTGCTGGGCGGGTTATCTGCGCCCTGTCCGGCGGCGTTGATTCCTCCGTGGCCGCCCTGCTGCTGCACCGGGCGATCGGCGAGCGGCTGACTTGCATTTTTGTCAATAACGGCCTGCTGCGGAAAGGCGAGGCCGAGCAGGTGCCGGAAACCTATCGGCGCAGCTTGGGGCTGAACCTGCTTTATATGGATGCCGCCGAGCGTTTCCTGTCCCGCTTGCAGGGGGTTACGGACCCGGAGGAAAAGCGCAAGGTGATTGGCGCTCAATTCATCGATGTCTTTGAGGAAGCCGCCGCCGAACTGCAGGACGCCGCGTTTCTGGCCCAAGGCACCCTGTATCCGGATGTGATTGAAAGCGAGACTCCGGAAAATCAAGCCTCGGCCCGGATCAAGAGCCACCACAATGTGGGCGGCCTGCCCGACTATATGCAGCTGAAACTGGTGGAGCCGCTGCGCTACCTGTATAAGGATGAAGTGCGGGAAGTGGGCATTGCGCTGGGCTTGCCCCGGGAAATAGTCTTGCGGCAGCCCTTTCCCGGCCCCGGACTGGCTATCCGCATCATCGGCGAAGTTACCCCGGAAAGGCTGAACCTGCTGCGGGAATGTGACGGGATTGTCCTCGAGGAAATAACCCGGGCCGGGTTATACGAGGAGCTGTGGCAGAGTTTTGCCGTGCTGACCGACAGCCGCACCGTGGGGGTAATGGGCGATTACCGCACTTATGGCTATGTTTGCGCCATTCGCGCCGTAGCCAGCAGCGACGCTATGACCGCCGACTGGGCGCGGCTGCCCTATGATGTCCTGGCCCGCATTTCCGGCCGGATCGTCAACGAAGTTCCCGGCGTCAATCGGGTAGTCTATGACATCACCAGCAAACCCCCCGGCACTATTGAGTGGGAGTAGGGGCGGCTTTAGAATGGTGTTAAAGCCGGAGCTGAACTCTGCCTTGGTCAAGGCTGACCGTTTTATGCAAACGGCGCGCTTGGCTTTTGCCGATGGCGATCCGGAAAGCGCGGTATCCCGAGCTTACTATGGCCTGTTCCATGTAACGGCGGTGCTGCTGGAAGTATTAGCTAACCGTACCCGGGAACGGTGGGAGCATACCCAATTGGAGAAAGCGTTTCTGGATGAGTTTGCCAACCGCGGCTTCCGGTTCAGCAACCGGGATGGCGATACTTGGAAAGAAGCGCGTCTGGCCCGGATCGCCGCCGATTACCGGGTTAACGAGCTGAGGACAAGGGCGGCGCAACGCCTGATCACCCGGATCGAGGATCTGGTTGCGAGGATGAAGGATGAAATCCAAAGAAGCGCCTGAAGCGGTTCGGGACGCTACGGCCCGCTTTATCGCGGAAATCCGGGAGCGTTTCCCGGATGTAGCCGTAGCTACGCGTTTTAACCCCATTCCCCATGTGGACTCCGGCGTAACGGCCCGTTGCTCCTCGCAAAAGGAACGGGCCAGCGTGCTGAAAAGGGGGATTCGCTTGGCGGGCCGGTACTATAGGCAAGAGGGCGTATTTATTGAGCCGTGGGCTTATCTGCCGGGCCAATACCCCTGGCCGCAGCACTTCCCCGAGGAAACGGAGTCGGAACTCTCCCCGGCTCCGGCCAACCGGGATACCCAACAGATCCCCGGCGACTAATCCACCCCGGGCCGAGAGGGCTAATCCTTGAAACTGCTACTGGTCGGCTCCGGCGGGCGGGAACACACCCTGGCTTGGCGGCTCCGCCGCAGCCCTCAGGTTTCGGGCATCTGGGTGGCCGGCGGCAATTCCGGCACCGCCCAGGTCGCCGTCAACTTGCCGGTCAACCCGGAGGATGTTGACCAAGTAGTTGCCGCCGCCCAATCCCTTAACATTGACCTGGCAGTAATCGGCCCGGAGCAACCCTTGGCTGAGGGTATCGTTGACCGGCTGACGGCTATGGGTATCCCGGCCTTTGGCCCGACGCAAGCCGCCGCCCAATTGGAAGTCAGCAAGAGCTTTGCCCGGGAAGTTATGCGGCAAGCCGGCGTACCCGGCCCGGAGTTTCAGGTATTCAACGACCGCCAAGCCGCCCTGGACTTTCTATCCCGCCATAAGCAGCCGGTAGCGGTCAAAGCCGACGGCTTGGCGGCCGGCAAGGGGGTTATTCTCTGCCCTGACCCGGCAACGGCCGCTGATGCCGTCCGCGCCTGTATGGAGGACCGTATCTTTGGCCCTGCCGGGGATACGGTAGTCATTGAGGAATTGCTGCACGGCCCGGAAGTCAGCGTTTTTGCTTTCAGCGACGGGGAGAACTTGTCAGAGCCGGTAGCCGCCTGCGATTACAAGGCCGTCGAGGATGGCGATCGCGGCCCTAATACCGGCGGGATGGGCAGTTTCAGCCCGCCGGCTTTCTGGACGGCGGAAATGGCGGCCGCCGTCAAAACCGAAATTATGCAACCGGTCATCACCGAATTGGCCCGCCGCGGCGTTCCCTATCGGGGGATGCTTTACGCCGGCCTGATGGTCACCGCCGCCGGGCCGAAAGTTCTGGAGTTCAACTGCCGCTTTGGCGATCCGGAGGCCCAGGTGATTCTGCCTTTGCTGGAAAGCGATCCGGTGGTAGTAATGTCGGCTTGCTTGGATGGCAAACTGGCGCAAACCCCGGTGCATTGGGGACAGCAGCGCCATTTGGGCGTGGTAATGGTGTCCGGCGGCTATCCCGGCCCTTATGCCACCGGGTTTCCCATAACCGGGCTGGAGGCCGCTAGCGCCGATAATGCCGACACGCTGGTTTTCCATGCCGGGGCGCAGTGGGCGAATGGGGCGGAGGGCCGGCGGGAAGTAGTTACCGCCGGCGGCCGGGTGCTGACCGTGGTCGGCCGCGGCGATTCTATAGATGCCGCCCGGGAGGGGGCTTACCGCCGGGCGCAGGAAATCCACTTTGCGAATGCCTACTATCGCCGGGATATTGGCGATTTGTCGGTAGGGCAACGTCGGGGCTGGCAATGACCGCCGCCGTCAACATCGACCCCGCGGCCCTGGCCGCCGCGTACCAGTCGGCCTACGAGCAGGGGAGGCTGGACAGCTACTATTTCCGGCGTTGGCGCTTTCCTGATGCGTGGGCCGGTTGGCTGGCCGAAACCCGCTTGCCGGAGCTTACTCCAGCCCGGGCTCTAACCCTCTACCGGGCCGCCGGCGGCCGCACCTACAAGGTTTTCGCCGTCAATCCCATCGCCGAGATCCGGGACACCCTCGACTTCCTGCTTTATGATACTATTACCTTGGAAGCGCGTTTCAACGAATGCGTCGCCGAGGACGGGGCTTATAAACTGGCCGGGGCCGGCCGGGAGTTCATTTCCTGGTCGCTCTGCCTGCGGAATCCTCAGTTGCTGGCCCTTTGGAATTCGTCCGCCGAGCGCGCCCTGAAGCGGCTGGGCCGCTATCCGCCGGCAATGGCCCAGGGGCATTGGGGCTTGCGCTATCTGGACTTGCTGGCGGCCTTGGAGCAAATCCGCCGGGAATATGCCTTGGCGGACTACCCGGAAGTTGACCAGTTCTGTTATTTTATAAGTCGGCACTGGCGGCCGGGGTAAGGGACCGCATCGTTTCGTTCTGTTATGGGGTATTCGTCCGGCAGCAAGTTCGGATGGCCCTTCAACAGGTTCAGGGTGACCCTTCAACAAGTTCAGGGTGAGCGGAATACCCTACAACAGAACGGACCGGGCCGGATTTTTGAGACGGGAGCAGGGGCATGGCTTTTCGGGATACCCTAACCAACTTACGGGATGAACTGGCGGCGGCCCGCGCCCAGCGGCTCCAGGAAGCCGCCGCGGAAGACGCCGAACTGGAAGCCACCCGGGAAAACCTCCGGGCCTTGGCCGAATCCCTCCAGGTTGCCCAACTTCTGGAAGAGCTGAACGCCATCCTTTTGGACGGACGGGGCGTCATCCACCGCTTTAATTCCTGGGACGAGGAAACGGTGGACGCGGACGACGAATCCGGGTTCAATCTGGTGAGCTTCGACGCGGAAGAGGAGGACGACCTCGAGGAAATCTGCGTTACCCTTTCCTGGGAAGAGGATGGGGAACGGTCTATTGAGGTCGAGCTGGGCGTGGAAGAAGAGGACACTTTCTACCTGATGGTCAACGGGGTAGCCATCCGTCAGGAACGGGCGGCCCTGGAGCGGTCTTTGGTCGAAGCTTTCCGGGAGGAGTTGGAACTCTAGCCCGGATTATCATTTCACGAGGAAAGGAAACGAGCCGTGCCACTAGTCGGAGTAGTAATGGGCAGCGCTTCGGATGAAGCGGTGGTCAAGGAAGCCTTGGATACCCTGGAAATGCTGAAGGTGGACTACGAAGTCCGGGTTATGTCGGCCCATCGCACCCCGGAACGGGTGCAGGAATATGCCACCACGGCCCGGGAGCGGGGTCTGCAAGTGCTGATTTCCGCCGCCGGCGGTTCGGCGGCCCTGGGCGGGGTGCTGGCCTCGTGGACTACCCTGCCGGTCATTGGCATCCCCCTGACTTCCAGCGAGCTGAACGGGTGGGATTCCCTGCTGGCGACGGCGCAGATGCCGCCGGGGATTCCGGTGGCGTGTATGGCGGTCGGCGGGTGGGGGGCGCGCAACGCCGCCTTTTTCGCCGCCGAAATCCTAGGCCTGAGTCACCCGGAAATTCGGGAAGCCTACGAAAACTATCGCCGCCAGCTGCGGGAGCGTTAGCCGGTGTTGCCCGCCGTCCTCACCGATTTCGACGACACCGCCGCCGTTCAGAATGTAGCGGAAATGTTGCTGCGCCAGTTCGGCCTCGCCGACTGGATGGAAGTCCGCGCCCGTTTCCAGGCCGGAGAGCTTTCCCTGCAAGACTATCAGGAAATCACTTTCAACGGCATCCGGGCCGACCGGGAAACGATGCGGGCTTATGTGCAGGAAAAGGCTACCCTGCGCCCCCATTTCGGGGAATTGCACGCCTTGGCCCGGGAGTATAATTTTCCGCTGGTCGTGGTCAGTATGGGGCTGGATTTCTACATTCAAGCCCTGCTGGAAAAGGCCGGCTTTCCCGAAACGCCGATTTACTGCGTCAACACCCGCTTTGTCGCCGGGGAAATCCGCTATTACTACCCTCACGCCCGGCCCGGAGCCGGGACGGCGGACAATCCCAAAGCCCTGGTCGTGGACCGCTATCGGCAGTTGGGCTACCGGGTTTTGTATGCCGGCGATGGCCGTTCCGATTTGCCGGCGGCGGAAAGGGCCGACATCGTTTTTGCCCGCAGCTATCTGGCCCAGGAATGTGGCCGGCTAGGGATTGCCTACCGCCCCTTTAACGACTTCAGCGATATACTGGCGGCGGTACGGGATCTCTTATAAGCTGAGGAGGATGCAAGATGGACATCATCCTTGGGCTGGCGGCGGCAGTAGGGGTGTTGGCGATTTATTTCCTGCCGACCATCATTGTCTTAGCGCGGGGCCGGAATGATGGTTGCGGCATATTTCTGGTGAACCTTATCTTTGGCGCAACGGGAATCGGTTGGATAATCGCTCTTATCTGGTCTTTGACCGGCGAGGGGAAAAAGCGTTAATTCCGCCGATTTAGAAAGTTACCTACCACCCCGGAGGGACAGAACTTGATTGACCGCTATTCCCGCCCGGCGATGCAAAAGGTCTGGTCGGACGAGAACAAGTACCGGAAGTGGCTCGAGGTCGAGCTGGCCGTGGCCGAAGCCTGGACGGAGGAGGGGGCCATCCCGCCGGCGGATATGGCTTTGCTCCGCCCGGTGCAGTATAACCATGCCCGGATGCTGGAAATTTTCGAGACCACCCGCCACGATGTCACCGCCTTTCTGACTTCCATCACCGAGGGCGTCGGCCCGGAGGGGCGCTGGCTGCACTGGGGGATGACTTCCTCGGATATGCTGGACACGGCGCAAAGCCTGCAAATGGTGGCGGCCGGCCAATTGTTGCAGCAGGAACTGGCGGCCGCCATCGCCGCTCTGGAAAAGCAGGCGGTAGCCCACAAAGACACCCTGATGATGGGCCGCACCCACGGCGTCCACGCCGAGCCGATGACCTTTGGCCTTAAAATGGCGCTATGGTGGGAGGAACTGAAGCGTCAGCAGGCCCGATTGGCGGCCGCTTGCGAAACCATCCGGGTCGGCAAAATTTCCGGGGCCGTCGGCACTCATGCCACCATCCCGCCGGCCGTGGAGGAACGGGTTTGCCGCCGCTTGGGGTTGGCAGTGGCTCCGGTATCCAACCAAGTCATCCAGCGGGATCGGTACGCCCATTTCCTTACTACCCTGGCTTTGATTGCGGCCTCGTTGGAAAAGTTCGCCACCGAAATCCGCGCCTTGCAACGCACCGAGCTGCACGAAGTCGAGGAACCCTTTGGGTCGGGGCAGACCGGCTCCTCCTCGATGCCGCACAAGCGCAACCCGGAACTGGCGGAGCGGATTTGCGGCTTGGCCCGGCTGATTCGCGGCCACAGCGTCACCGCCCTGGAAAATGTGGCTTTGTGGGGGGAGCGGGACATCAGCCATTCCTCGGCGGAACGGATTATCCTGCCCGATTCCTGCCTGGCCCTGGACTATATCCTGTCCATTTTTACCCGCATCATCCAGGATTTGCGGGTTAATGTTGACCGGATGTGGGCCAATGTGGAAAGCAGCCGCGGCCTGATTTTCAGCCAACGGGTTCTGCTGGCCCTGGTGGATAAGGGCGCGGCCCGGGAAACGGCCTATCAAGTGGTGCAGCGCAATGCGATGCGGAGTTGGGATGGGGGGCAGGATTTCCGGGAATTGCTGAAAGGCGATCCGGAAGCTGGGGAATGGCTGACCGGCCCGGAACTGGAAACTCTCTTTGATTACCGCTACTATACCCGTTATGTGGATGATACCTTTCAGCGGATCGGCCTGCTGCCGGCCGCTGCATCATCCTGAGGCCCGGGCCGGCTTGCGCCCGGCCGTCCGCCCCGCCTAATGGGGAATCGGTATCCCCATACCTTAGCTGAACGGAAAGGAACGCAGGAAAACTTATGCTGGTAGAATCCGGATTGCCCAACCTGATGCACCGCGGCAAGGTGCGGGATACCTATGCCATCAACGAGGCCCGGCTGCTGCTGGTGGCGACGGACCGCATTTCCGCCTTTGATGTGGTGCTGCCCACCGGCATTCCCGACAAGGGGCTGGTGCTGAACCGCATTTCCGCTTTCTGGTTTCACCAGACGGCGCACCTCCTTCCCAATCACCTGGTAGCCCTGGCCGACGCCCCGGAAGCCCCGGCCCTGCTGGGGGACAATCCCGACCTGGCCGACCTGCCGGCGGCCGTGGCCCGGCAGGCGATGGTGGTCAAGCGGGCGCAGCGCATTGATATTGAGTGCATTGTGCGCGGCTACATCACCGGTTCCGCCTGGGGGGAATACCGGCGGCAAGGCACCGTCTCCGGCAAGCCTATGGCCGCCGGCCTGGTGGAGGGGGATGCTTTTCCTGAACCCCTTTTTACCCCCACCACGAAAGCCGAGGAGGGCCACGACCAGAATATGACCGATGCCGAGGTGGTGGCAATGGTGGGCGGGGAAATGGCGCAACGCCTGGCCGCGGCCAGTATCGCGGTGTACCGCTTTGCCCACGACTACGCCAAAGCGCGCGGCATCCTGCTGGCCGACACCAAGATGGAGTTCGGCTTGCTCGACGACGAGTTAATCCTGATTGACGAGCTGCTGACCCCGGATTCCAGCCGGTTCTGGGATTTGGAGGGCTACGCCCCGGGCAAATCCCAGCCCAATTATGACAAGCAGTTTGTCCGGGACTGGCTGACCGAGCAGGGCTGGAATCAGGAGCCGCCGGCCCCGGAACTGCCGGCGGAAGTAACCGCTCGCACTACGGAGCGGTATATCGAAGCCTACCGCCGGCTTACCGGCTTGGAGCTGTAACCGATTTTGCCGTCCTCCCGCCGCGGCGGAAAGCCGGTAAGGGTCTTTCCGGCGGCGGGAAAGCGGCCTATTTTCAGGAGGTAACTGAATTGCCCCCGTCCCAACGCCGCCGCCGGCGGGCGGCGCAACAAAACCGCGCCGCGGACTTGACCATCCGGCAAACCCGCCAGCGGCCTAACTGGTGGTACATTTCCGCCTCGATCATCATCGCCATTCTGGTCATTGGCGGCTTTATCGCCGAGGCCATCTTTGGCTTGCTGCCCAGCAATACCGAGGGCATCGGCGGCAGCAGCGAATATGTCGAGGGAGTCGGCGAGCGGCAGGAAATTATGCCCACCGTCAACCACGTGCCGGATGGCCGCCAGGTGGCCTACAGCACTACCCCGCCCACTTCCGGCGACCATTGGGATTGGTGGGCCCGCTGCGGTTTCTATCCCGAGGGTATGCCGGACGAGCGCATCGTCCACAACCTGGAACACGGCAACATCGTGGTCAGCTACAACCTGCCCGACGCGGCCGCGGTGCAACAGCTGCGGGACTTTATGAACGGTTTCGAGCTGGCCCCGGCGTGGGCTGTAACCCGGTTCTACGATAAAATCCCGGAGGGTACGGTAGCCCTTTCCGCTTGGGGAGTGCTGGATACCATGCAAGGGGTGGACGAGGCGCGCATTGAGCGGTTTTTCCGGGAATATGCCGGCACTTTGGGGCCGGAATTTCCCACTGGCGCGCCCTGCACTACCTCCGGCATTATGGACAGTCCCTAGGGCGGGCAAAGGACGCAAAGTGTACCGCGCCAAGGTTTATGTAACCCTGAAACCGGCCGTCAACGATCCCCAGGGCAGCGCTGTCCGCGGCGGATTGCATAGCCTCGGTTTTGCCGCCGTTCAAGAGGTGCGGGTCGGCAAGTACCTCGAAATCCGGATTGACGCCGCGGAAGTGGAGCAGGCCCGGGAACAGGTGTCCCAAATGTGCCAGCAGCTGCTGGCTAACCCGGTTATCGAGGATTACCGCATCGAACTAGATGCGGATTAGGGGACTGGCGTATATAGAACCGTCATTCCCGCGTAAGCGGGAATCCCCAAATGCCGCTGCCACCGGATTCCCGCTTACGCGGGAATGACGGTTACGATAGATTCCCGCTTGCGCGGGAATGACTGATTCAAGTCGGGCCGTCCATTATCGGGCAGGGATAGATTCCCGCTTGCGCGGGAATGACGGTAAGAGAGGGGGTTGTACGGGATAGGCAATTGCATGGGCATCAGGAAAGCGGCAGTTGACAATTCCCGTTTCTTTTGTTGCAATAGCCCTATTCCCCGGCCGGCCGATTTCCGGCAAGGAGAGGATGTTATGACTGCCCGCCCGCAGCAGACCTATGTTTATGTGGGGGCCGAAAGTAGCGGCCTGTATCGCCGCGCCCCCGGGGCTGACCATTGGGAGGAATTGACGAACGGCCTGCCGGAAAATCCCATCGTCCCCGGCATCGCGATTCATCCCCGTCACCCGGAAGTTATCTACGCCGGCACTCAGGACGGCCCCTATCGCAGTAGCGATCGCGGCGAGCATTGGGAACGGCTGGACTATCCCGCCCTGGCTCCACCGGTGTGGACTTTCCTGTTCCGGCCCCGGGATCCGGGAGTGATGTACGCCGGCACCGCCCCGGGAGAGGTGTATCGCAGCGTCAACGGCGGCGATTCCTGGCAGCAGCTGAACTTTCCCCGCGGTAGCAGCGAGGTCAGCATGGCCTTTCCCACCCGGGTGATCGGCTTGACCGCCGACCCTAACTTTCCCGAGGAAATGTACGCCGCCCTGGAAGTGGCCGGGGTGATGCGCTCCCGGGACGGCGGCGACAGCTGGCAGGAAATCACCGGCTCCCTGGCTCCCGGCGAGGATACCCTGGATTTGCACGGCGTCCAATGCGCCGCCGCCTCGCCGCGCACCGTCTTTATCACCACCCGGGTTGGCCCCTTTATCGGGCCGGATGGCGGCAGCGAATGGCTGCCGGTCAACTTCGGCCAGTTTTCGGAAATCACCTACACCCGCGACCTGTACGCCGCCCCCCACGACCCCAATATGCTGTATGTGTCCATTGGCGCGGCGGCCCGCAGTAAGCAGGGCGCCCTGTACCGCAGCCGGGACTTGTTCAAGACCTTTGAGCGGGTGGGACCGGACACTAACGCCGCCAGTACGATGATGGCGGTTAGGGTGGACGCCCGGGCTCCGGAGCGGATTTTCTGCGCCGCCCGGGATGGGGAAGTTTTCGGCTCTTATGACAACGGGGCCACTTGGGAAAGCTACCCCCTGCCGGAAAAGGCCAAGGAAATCCGGGGCCTGGCCGTGGGCTAGGGTTCGGGATTAACATAGATAGACAGGATAGACAGGATTAGGTATATCCTGTTAATATAGTCAACTAAAGGGATGGGGCAGTCTGCGCCCAGATCCCTATGGTCATACCCCTAGACCTAGAGTAGAAAGAAAGGCACGTCGGGGCCGAAATCGCCAGGGCGATTTCGGCCCCGACGAAAATTTTTTTGGGGCCTTTTGGAGGCCCCTTATGCCCCGGATCTTGGCCGCCAGTATCGTTTTTTTCCTGCTGCTGGGGGCCGGGTATGGCTTGGCCCAAGCGGCCCGGGCCATCCCCTGGGACTGTTCCGACTGGCAAGCCTTTGTCCACGAGGATCGCACCATCGCCATCCTGGAATCCCTGGCCGCCAATCGCGGCAAAGCCCTCTACTGCGGCGTCGACCAGTCCGACACCTTTGCCAAGGCCGAAACCTGGGAAGCCGGCAAGGATCGCAACGAGCGGGACGATACCATCTATTCCGGGGAACGCGGCATTTTCCGCGGCTTTATCGCCGCCCAGGAGGGATACCTGACCGACGGGGAATCCGGCGTTACCGGCCAGTCTATCGACCGCATCTTTGAGTTTCCCCGGGAGAAAAAGAAACGGCGGACGCGCATTAAACGCCTCAAACTGGCCGCCGACGGCTCCCGCTTGATCCGGGGTCCCAATGGCGGCACCGTCAACATCGGCGGCGGCACCCGATCCTTTGCCCAATCACGCGCGCGGGTTGCTTACACCCAAACGCCCGACTGGGAACAGCTGACCCAGACGGAAGCCTTGCGGGAATGTCGTTCTCGCGGCTATCCCCGCGCCCGCAACGCCGCCAGTATTGCCCCCGCCACCAATAACGACATCATGTGGGACTATACCCCCGACCGGGAGCTCTCAAATCCCCTGTCCTGGATTTTCGAGGCTTATCAACTCCGGCAATACACGGTCACCTGCGAAAAGAAAGTCCGCCGCTGACCTATCCCGGTTCCGGCCGCGCCACCGGCAAAGGAAAGCCGGGCCTCCTGGGGGGTGGCCCGGTTTGCTTTGCAACCTGTTTACCGTCTTTCCCGACGCCTTTATACCGTCATTCCCGCGTAAGCGGGAATCCCGAAATGCCTTGCCATAATCCGGCTTGTCTTACGCATTACCGTTCGGGATTCCCGCTTACGCGGGAATGACGGTAAGAGAGGCGGGAATCCCGAACGGTAATGCCTTATGTTGCCGCATCCCCGGCAAACGGCCACCGGATTCCCGCTTACGCGGGAATGACGGTAGGGGGCGCGGGAATCCCGAACGGTAATGCCTTATAACGCCGCATCCCCGGCAAAGAGCCGCCGGATTCCCGCTTACGCGGGAATGACGGTAGGGGCGCGGGTATGCCGGTAGTGGGCTTGGGTATGCCGGTAGGGGGCGCGGGTATGCCGGTATAAAGGCGGCGGGAAGGACGGTCAGGGAGGGGCCGGCTTTCTTTTCGGGCGTTGCCCGCAGTTCGGCCGGCCAATTGCCTATAGAAACCGTCATTCCCGCGCATCTCTCTACCGTCTTTCCCGCGTAAGCGGGAACCCAGAAATGCCCGGCCTACCCGCCGACCCGTTCTTGCAGGCGGGCAATCAGTTCGGTGACCGTGGCTTGCTGCCAGTCGGCGGCCCGGGCGGCGGTGCGGGCGCGGCGTTCCCGGCCAAAGTCCGGATCGCTGATTTCCGGGTTTTCGGCGCGGATGGCGGCCTCGATTTCCGCCGTTTCCCGTTCCGCCACCTGCGGCCGCTCAATCCAATGGCAGATATAGCGGTGGTCGGCGGTGTAGAAAACCGCCGTGGGGATGGACATCCACTGTCCCTCTTTGAGGAACTCGTTCATAATGTCGTGGTGCTGATCCCGGGGGAAAATCCGCAGTTCCCAGCCGGCGGCTTCGGTCATGCGGGCCAGGACGGGGAGGCCGCGCACCACATCGCCGCACCAGTCCTCGCCCAGCACCAGCATTTTGGCCGGCCCGGCCGGGTGGGCGGCCAGGGCTTGCAGGGCGGCGGCGTTTTCCGCCGTCACCTGAAAGTTGGCGTAAAAGTCCTCCATGCGCGCCTTGTTCACCTTGACCTGCGCCATATAGTCGGCGTAGGTAAAGCCCGCGGCAAAGCGCTGCGGCGTTACCACGCTGGTATCGGTAGCCATAACTGACCTCCTTAATGCTGCTGTGTCCGCCCCGGCAACCAGTTCAGGGTGACCCTGCATCCAGTTCCGGGTGAGCGGATGCGTTGAACCGCCGGAAAAAATGGGGACGGCCGCCCGGCCGTCAGCCGATTTCTCAACCTTGATGGCCCTCAAAGCCGATTTCCACCCGGCCGTCGGGATAGAGGATGATGGGGACGTTATCCCCGTAGAGCAGGGCTTCGTCCAGGGTATCCTGGCTTTGATCCACCCGCCGCTCCTCGTAGGCGATGCCCTGGCGACGCCACGCGTCGCGCAACCGGTCGGAGGCCGGTCAAATCGTCAGGGTATAAACCACCGGAATATCCGCCATAGCGCTGCCTCCCGCCCGGTTGAATGGGGTTTCCTTTGCCGCCTATTCTACAAGGGATAGCTGGCCTTGTCACTAGGGCTTTTCTACCGTCATTCCCGCGTAAGCGGGAATCCCGAACGGCACTGCCTTATAATGCCGCATCACCGGCAAACAGCCGTGGGATTCCCGCTTACGCGGGAATGACGGTAGAAAGGGGCGGGAATGACGGTAGAAAGGGGCGGGAATGACGGTAAGGATGGGCAGGGATGGCGGCAAGGATGGGCAGGAATGGCGGCAAGGGGCGGCCGCCGTGTGGTAAAATAAGGCGACACGGCAAACCGCCGCAAGGAGGAAAGATGATTGCCCTTATCGTGACCATCAACATCAAGGCGGGTTTCAAGGAGCAGTTTATGGCTTCCCTGGAGGGGGATGCCCGGGGTTCCAACAACGACGAGCCGGGCTGCCTGCGCTTCGATGTCTTGCAGGATAACGAGGTGGAAAACCGCATCCATCTCTACGAGGTTTATCAGGACGAGGCCGCCGTGGACGCGCACCGGGCCGCGCCGCACTATGCCAAGTGGCGGGCCGAGGTGGCCGACTGGTTTGACGGCGAAATCCTTCGCAATGTGGCCGTCCCGGTCTATCCGCCGCCGGAAAAGTGGGAAAAGCGCCCCCCGGTGGATTAGCCGCCGGGCGGCCAACCGCTCCCGGGAAGCAATGCGGGCCAGTCAACCGATGGTTGGCTGGCCCGTTTCTTTTGCCCGGCACTATCCCGGATTAGAGCGTGTTCACCCTAAAGCCGAGCATTATCCCCGGAGGCTGGGCGCTTGGCAGTATGTTGGAAAGCAGCAACCAGTCTATTATGTCATTCCGAGCGTAGCCGAGGAATCTAAAAGTCTTGAAATGGAGTCCGGGGCGGGCATTTTAGATTCCTCGGCTACGCTCGGAATGACATAGTAAGGGGACAAGCTATCCGAGGGGTCAATAAATAGCGTGAACACGCCCTAGGCCGCCGCCCCGCGCAGGGCTACCCGGGGGAAGTAAATGCTCCGCAGCGGCCGACTGCTCAGGCTGATAATTACGGCCACGACGAACAAGGCCCCGCCCACGGCCAGCACCCAGGAGGCGTTGGCAAAGGGCAAATCCACAAATCCGGCATTTACCGCATTAGCCAGGGCCATACTGCCGCCCACATGAAAGGAATAGACGCCGGACACCCGGCCGCGCACCGAATCGTCCACCAGGGTCTGAATCACCGTGTGGCTGATGGTCATAAACCCGCCTTGATTCATTCCCATCGCAAAGGCCGCCGCCAGGGAAATCAGCGGATCCGAGGACACCGCCAGGATAATCGGCCCGAATCCGCTGCTGATGCCAAAGAATAAAAACAGCTTGCCCCGGGTCTTGTCGCTGCGGATGCCGGCCAGCCAGATGGCGGTGACCATGGCCCCTAAACCGACGCCGGCCAGCAGTCCCGCCGGCCAATCCTGCACTGTTATGTTCAGGGTAAAGCCGGCCGCCAAGGGCAGGACGGTAGCCCCCAGTTTTTCCTGGGATATGGCCGGCAGCATGGCCTCGTAGGACATAGTAAAAGCGCAGTGGGCCAGCACTACCAGGATCATTGCCAGCACCGGGGGATAGGAATAGACATAGGCAAAGCCGGCGACCAGGTTGCCCCAGAAACTGCGGCGGCGGTCAATGGAGCCGGTGGAGCGGGTGGCAATGCGCGCTACCTGCACCAGGCCGATGCCGTACAGGGCGGCGCAAGCCCAGAACACCGGCTCCGTGCCAAAGTAGAGGGATACCAGAAAGGCGACTACGCCGCCGACGAACCGGGAGCCCTGCTGGGTAGCCTCGTTCAGGGCCACGGCGTTGGGCAACATTTCCCGCGGCACCAGGTTAGGCACCAGGGATTGGGTCGTGGTCATCTGGGCCGAGCGCAAAGTGCCATTCAGCAGGGACAAGCCCACCAGCCACCAGATATTGACCAGGCCCAGCATTACCAGCAGGGCCAGCAGGATGTTGTGGGCCAGGTTCAGGGTGTAAGTCCATTGCAGGACGGTCTGGCGGTTAAAGCGGTCGGCCAGAAAGCCGGTGATGACCGTGGAAAAGACCCGGGGGATCATCGCCGCAAAGGTGACCACGCCCACCCAGAGGTACAGCTGGGAAACTTCGTCGGTCAGCACGGCCCGGGCGACAATCAGCGCCCAGGCCGCCGCCCCGGCGCACAGATTGGCGGTCCACAGGGTCAGATAGTCCTTATGCTCCAGGGCCGCCAGAAAGCGGTTAAAGGGGGCCGCGACCATTCCGCCAATGCCGTTAGCCATAACGCGCCCTCCCCAAATCAGCCGGCTGCCTTTGCCGCGGCTCCGTCCCCTTTGCTGCGGCTCAGTTTTGGGGAATTATAGCCCGGAAAGGCGGTTTGGGAAAGGGTGGGGGCGGGGCTTTCAGCCGGGCAATAGCCTACGAACCGTCATTCCCGCGCAAGCGGGAATCCCCAAATTGCTTGCCGAGGCTGTGGCGGCATAAGGCACTACCGTTCGGGATTCCCGCTTACGCGGGAATGACGGTAGGGATGGCGCGGGAGTGACGGGAGGGATGGCACGGGAAGGACGGTAAAGAAAAGGTTTCCCGGCGGGCGGCGGAATCATCCTTCAACAAGTTCAGGATGAGCGGATTGAATACCCCCGCAAGTAGAACGGAATCCCCATTTTATTTCCTGCTTGCAGTTGACCTTTCCGCGCATCCTTGCGGTTGGTTTTTCCGCTCATCCTGAACTTGTTGAAGGATGGAACAACTCGACAGCAAAGACCCGGAAACCCGCAAGGCATTCCTTGGCGAATTCCCGGGTCTCGGCAGTAGGTCAACGCCGGCGGCGGCAACAGTGGGGCCGCCCTACCGGGCCATAGCCCAGCGCGGCAGGTTTTTGATGCGGATGTTGGACACCAGAAACAGGGACTGGTTGAACCGGCGAATCTCGAACTCCTGAAAGCCCTCGCCGACCTCCAGATGCCGGGAGATGGTTTGCAGCATATCCCGGCGCAGGGCTTCCAGCAGCTCCGGGGCCACCAGGTCGAAGCGATCCCGGTCGATGGCCGATTGCAGGCGTTCCCGGGCGATGTTTTTGGTGAAATCCGGGTTGTCCCGGATTTCCTTGCGGCCTCTGGGCCGGCGCAGCGCTTTAAGCATGGGAATACTCGCTTCGGCTGATGCCCATAATGTTCCGCACCTTGTCCATCAGCCCGTTCTTGTCCTCCGGCTCCTGCAACGGCACATCGTCGCCGTCAATGCGGGCGGCGATGCGGGCAAAGGCCATTCCCGAGGGGGCCCGCTTGTCGTGAATCACCGGCACTCCCTGATTGGTGGCGGTAATCAGGCGGTCATCGGCCGGCACCATTCCCAGGATGTCCACCGCCAGGAGTTCCACGATGTCGTCCTTGTCCAGCATATCGCCGCGCTTGACCATTCCCGGCCGGATCCGGTTGATAATCAGCCGGGGATTGTGCAGCTCGGCCGCTTCCAGCAGCCCGATGACCCGGTCGGCGTCCCGGATGGCCGACACTTCCGGGGTCGTTACCACTATCGCCTCCCGGGCCGGGCCGATGGCGTTCTTGAACCCCTGCTCAATGCCGGCCGGGCAGTCGATAATCACATAGTCGAACTCCTGCTCCAACTGGCGGCACAGCCCCTGCAGCTGCTCCGGGTTGATGCAGTTCTTGTCCCGGGTCTGCGGCGCCGGGATCAGGTACAACTCGTGGCTGTGCTTGTCCCGAATCAACGCCTGCGGCAGCTTGCAGCGGCCCTCGATGGCGTCCACCAGGTCGTACACGATGCGGTTCTCCAGCCCCATCACCACATCCAGGTTTCGCAGGCCGATGTCGGTGTCAATGACCACTACCCGGTGGCCGCGCATGGCCAGGCCGGCGCCGATGTTGGCCGTGGTAGTGGTCTTGCCCACGCCCCCCTTGCCGGAGGTGATGACTATGGTTTTACCCTTCATACAGTATTCCTCCCTGGTACTCATCCTGCCGCCGGGTGAACGGCGCAACGAAAATGGAGCGGCGGCGCACATAGGCCACCTGCGGCGTGGTGCGATGGGTTTTGCTTTGTCGCGCCGCCCGCGGGGCTTCGCCGATATGCGGCCCAATCTGGATCCGCGAGGATTCCAGGTTCAGGGCGATGATGGTGGCTTTCAAGTCCCCGGCCGCCCCGGCGTGGGCCAAGCCGCGCAAGGCCCCAAAGACGATAATATCCCCGTCGGCAATGATTTCCGCCCCCGGATTCACATCGGCCAAGGCCACCACATCGCCGGGATACCGAATCACTTCCCCGGAGCGGCAGGTGGTTTTGAGAACCAGGGCTTCCGTCCGCCGGCGGGGATTTAAGGCCGCTTCCCCAGTGGGCAAAGGGACCGACAGCGGCTCCGGTTCCGGGATGGCTGCGATAGATTCCTCGACCGCTTTCCCGTCCACTGCCTTTTCTGCCGGGGCGGACGGATCCGGAACGGCGGCCGTTTCCTCCGGCATTTCCGCCGGGGCCGCGACCTCAGCCGCATCATCCGGCAGCAGCTCGGCTTGGCCGGTTTCCGGGTCAACGGCGGCGGCCGGCGGCTCAGCCGGTTCTGCGGCCGCCGGGTTATTACTATCCGCGCCGTTTTGCCGGCGGCCGGGCGGTGACCCGTCCTCCGGGGCCAGGGTTTCCGTTTCCTCCGGGTCCGGATCCGGGTCGGCAACGGCAATGGCGGCCGTGGCCGCCGGCGGCTGCCGCAGGGCTTCCTCAATGATTTCCGGGGCGCACCAGTAGCGGGATACGGTCAATCCCGACTCCTGATCCAGAATCCGCTTGAGCCCGGAAAGCTCGGCGGCTTCCAGAATGCGCCGGCCCACATTGACCGAAACGGTGCCGCGGGAATAGAGGCCGTCACATTCCGACAGGTAACTGCGGAGACCCTGGGCCGCCACTTCATAAGGCACGGTGTCGTCAATGGTAAAATCCACATTGGCGCCGCGCCCCATTACTTGGATGGTTTCGGTTTCCGACATCGGACTTTCCCTAACTCAGCAAAGGGATGGAGGCAACTTCGGGCCGTTTCCGCCGGCCCAGCCGGGCAAGGGCAAAACCGCATCTTGACGCCGCGCCCGGCGGCCTAGCCGGAAAAGGGACGGGAATAAAGCCGCCGGCCGCCAGCCGAAAACCGGCCAATTCCCATGCGGGGAAAAGCGAATAAGGGGGGAACGCCGCCCCGCCGCCCTTCTTGCCCCAAGTTCCAAAAGAGTTATAACCAAGCCCTGGCAATCCCGTCAAGGCTTATGTTGACCGCTTTTGCGGCAGAATAAAACAGCGGCCGCCCTTCCGGTTGACGCCGGAAGGGCGGCCGCTTGTCCTTTGCTTTTTCATCCCTCAACCAGTTCAGGATGACCCTTCAACAAGTTCAGAGCGACCCTTCAACAAGTTCAGAGCGACCCTTCAACAGGTTCAGGGCGACCCTTCAACAAGTTCAGGGTGAGCGGTGGTATCTGGATGGAAAATCCGGCCTATTCCGCCGCCCCGAAAATGGCTACGGAGCAGGTAAAGGATCCGGGACGGCCGCCCAGGTTATGGGTCAAGCCCAAGGCGGCTTTTTGCAGCTGCCGGGCCTCGGCCTTGCCCTGCAACTGCTTATAGACTTCGTAAATCATTCGGATGCCGCTGGCCCCGATGGGATGGCCGAAACATTTCAATCCGCCGTCAGTATTCACCGGCAACTCGCCCTCCAGGGTAAAGGCCCCGGCGGCCACATCCGCGCTGGCCTGGCCGCGGGGACTGAACCCCAAATCCTCGTAAATAATCAGCTCGGTGATGGTAAAGCAGTCATGCACCATCGCCAGATCCAGCTCGGCCCGGGGATGGACAATGCCGGCTTCCTGATAGGCCGCTTGACCGGCCCGGACGCTTTCCGGGAAGTGGGTAAAATCCCAATCGCTGCGGATTGCCCCGAAAGCCCCTACCGACAGGGCCAGGGCTTTGACCAGGACATAGTCCCGGCGCAGGCTGCGGGCAATTTCCGGGGTGGTGATGATGGCCGCCGCCGCGCCGTCGCTGACCCCGCAACAGTCAAACAAGCCCAGGGGCCAAGCAATCATCGGCGCGTTGACTACCTGTTCCGGACTGACTTCCCGTTGGAAATGCGCCCGGGGATTCAGGCTGCCGTTATGGTGATTTTTGGCGGCGATTTCGGCCAGGGTGCGCTTGCCCGCGGCGTAGGGTATCCCGTACTGGTGGAAGTAGCGGGTGGCGGCCATAGCGAATTGGGCCGGCGGGGGCGTCGGCGGCGTCACTTCCGAACCGGGCGCTTCGGGAACGGCCAACCCGGAAAATCCGGAGTCTTTCAGCTTCTCGACCCCTACCGCCAGCACCATATCGTAGATGCCGGCGGCGACGGCATAGGCGGCGTTGCGGAAAGCATCGGTGGCCGTGGCGCAGGCATTTTCCACCCGGGTGATGGGAATGTAGTCCAGTTTCAGGGCTTCGGCCAGGGGCTGGCCGGTGCGGAAGCTGCTGACCGTGCCCAGCCAGGCCGCTTGAATGTCGTCCGGCTCAATGCCGGCGTCGGCGTAGGCTTCATAGGCCGCTTCCACCATCAAGTCCGCCGGGCCGGCGTCCCACCGTTCCCCGAACTGGGTGCAGCCCATGCCGATAATCGCTACCCGGTCTTTAATGCCGTTCATTATTCCTGCTCCTGGCCCGGCACAACGGCGGCCCGCCGCCGGGGTACGGCTTTCCAGTAGTAGTTATGGATGCCGTTGACTACCCGCAGTTTGCGGAAACTCATCGTTACCGGCAAGCCGACCCGCACTTCCTCCGGTTCCCGGTCGGTCAGCATACAGATAATCCGCCCGCCGCCGTGGAAATCCACCGCGCCCACTACCAGCGGCGTATCCACTGAACCGGCAATGTAGTCCATCGAGTAGGTAAAAAGTTCGCCCGGCTGATCGCTCAAGCGGATGGGGTCAGATTTATCCCGCGTCCGGCAGTTAACGCAGACCCGCTGCATCGGATACTGCACATAGCCGCAGGCATTGCAACGGCCGCCGTACAGGCGCAGGTTTTTGTCCTGTTCCCGCCACAGAGCCGCCGCCGAGGGCGCGGAGGGCGGCGGCCGCCGGGCCGCCGCGTCGGTCGTCCATCCTTCCCGCCATTGGGCATAGGTTTCATAGCTGTCCAGCGTCCGGCCGGAGTTAAGCCAGCCGGTCAAGCCGCCATCCTCCCGCCGGGCTTGAGCAATGGCCGCCGTAGGGCGGAAAGCCAGTATATCGCTGCCGTCCCCGTAGGCAATAGTCAACAGCAGCTGCCCCGGTTCCGCCGTTTCCAGAGCCGCGGCCAGCAGCATCAGGGGAAAGGCCGCGCCGGTGTTGCCCAGCTGACCAAAGAAAGATTCCTGTACCTGTTCCGGTTGCAAGCCCAGCCGCCGGGCCAGTTGACCGTGCCGCCGGGCATCCGGGGCGTACCAAGCGACTTTGGCAATATCATCCCGGGTCAAGGCGTATTTTTCCAGAAAGCCGGCCAACCCGGCGGCGGTCAGCCGTTCCAAGCCTTGCTCCGCGCCGAAACGATCCTCCCAGGAACGGACAAAATCATCCCCGGCGGAACGCCAGTTATCCAGGATGTTGTCGGTCCGGGAATAGGCGCCGGCCCGGGCGGCGATAATGCCCTCTTTGCCGACCAGAAAGGCGGCCGCGCCATCGCCGCCGTTGCGTTCCGTTTCGCTGCGCGGCGCGCCCGGCCGGCAATCGGCCACGGCGACCAGAACCTGATTAGCGGAACCGGCGGCTACGGCGTCCATCGCCGCTTGCAGGGCCGCCGTGCCGGCTCGCAAGCCGGCGGCAAAGTCGGCGGTGTAAAGCTCCCGCCGCAAGTCCAAGGCCGCGGCGATGATGGCCGACCCCGGCTTTTCGGCGTAGGGCGCGGTGGTGCTGGCAAAAATCAGCCCATCCACCGCCGCCCGTTCCCGCCCGCGCAGGCAGTC
Source organism: Dehalococcoidia bacterium (assembly GCA_965203435.1). GTDB lineage: Bacteria > Chloroflexota > Dehalococcoidia > Lucifugimonadales > UBA3495 > CBDBCU01. The sequence continues at coordinate 474,287 of CBDBCU010000001.1, forward strand.
CTGAGCGGCGGCGACCGCCATCGTTACGCTGTCCTCGTCAAAGTTGGCAATGGCCCGGGCGTAAGGCAACCCCCAGCCGGCGGTTTCCGGCCCCAGCCGATACTTGGGAACATAAGTCCCGCAGGCGATGATGCCGACCATGCCCTACTTCCTTTCAGCCGGTCTAAAAAGCCGCAGTTTCCGGCCGGCCGTGCCGGACATCGTAGGCGGCTATCTGCTCGGCGGCAAACCGGGTGGCTTCGTACAAGTCCACCAGATCGTTCAGACTGTCGACATACAACAGCCCGTGCAGGGCATTGTGCTGACGCAGTTCCTCCAAAGTCAGCCGATTGCCCTTGATGCGGTTGCAGGTGCGATGCAGCATCGCCAGGTTATACAGCTCGTCGCTGCCCGGCGTACCCGCCGCCGCCCGCCGCGCCCGGATATGATCCACTTCCAGCAGATCCAAGTCCAAGCTACCACTGGGACGCCGCGGCTCGTAGCCGCAGCCCCAGCAGCGCGGGCCAAACTTCTCAATCAACAACGCCCGGGCCGCTTCCTTGGAAATCCGCCCCGACCAACTGGCCGTCTGTACCCCGGCCGGCCGCTCCCGCGGCCGGGATTGTTGCAAAGGGTAGTATGGCTCCGGGTCCGTGTCCTCCCGCGCCGGCAGCTCCTGGGGGCCGATAATGTGGCTTTCGTACAGAGCCGACCGGCCTTGCAGGGCCGGCCCGTCCCCTCTAACCAGGGTTTTCAGGGCGTCCACGGTGGCCTGGGTGGTGCCGGTCAGCGGCATATTGTTCAGATAGAATCGCCGCTTGAGCATCGTCCAGGAACGATAGGCCATATCGCAGGCAATCCACTGCCGGCCCAAACGCTCCGCCGCTACCGCCGTAGTAGCGCAGCCGGCAAAAATATCCAGCACCACATCGCCGGGATTGCTGCTCACTTGGATGATGCGCTCGTATAAAGCCAGCGGCTTTTGGGTGGTATAGCCGACATACTCTCTCCCGGCGTTATAGTTAGTAAAGCCGGTAGGATTGAGGATGAGGTTTTGCGGCATATTCCCCAGATCGGCCGCAGCGTAACGCTTCAATCCCGGCCAGACCCCCCGGGTCGGATGCGTAATCAACCCGGCGGCATCCAAGGCGTCCAACCGGGCGTGGACGCCCTCAATGCGGGTATAGCCCGGGATGAAATGCTGCTCAATCCAGTGGGCGTAGGGGGAGGACCGGGGCGGCGCCCAATGCCGGCCGCGGGACGCAACATCATATCCATGCCACGGCCGCCCGGATTCCCCTGCCGTGGCATTGGCTCCGGTCAGATTCTCAGAGCGATATTGCCCCCGGTCATCTTGGGCCGGATACCCGGCCCTTAACTGGTCGGCGGTTTTGGGTTCGGCGATGGCCGGGCCGTTCCAGGTGTAGGCGTCGGCCTTGGTATAATAAAGCAAAGTGTCGACGATGTTGCCGTAACCTTTGGCGTCGTTGTGGGCTATCGCCCGCCGCCAAGCAATGGCATTGCGGTAATTGCCCGCCCCGAACACCCCATCCAGCAGCATCCGCAGGTAGCTGTTGGCGTGGTTGTCGCAGTGGACATAGATGCTGCCGGTCGGTTTCAGCACCCGGTAGCACTCAATCAGCCGCACCGCCATATAAGCGATGTAGGCCGCCTCGTTTTCCGTAGCGCAAGCCTCCACCGCTTGCACTACCGAAAACACTTGGGGGTAATCGTCCGCGATGCCGGCTTTCCACGACGGATGAATGTTCGCGTCCCAGCTCCACACATCCCTTACCCGGGTTTCGCCAATCCCCTCGTTATGGGCCGCGCCATGCCGGGCGGCCAGAGCCGCCTCCTCCCCATACTCGGCGGGGCTGATCGGCGGCCGCGGCCGGCCGGTAAAAGTTTCATTGGCGGCAAAGGGCGGGTCGATGGCAATCAGGTCAATGCACTCGTTATTCAACGAGCGCAGGAAAGGCAGGTTGTCGGTAATCGCCAAGGTGCGGTTGGCTACATTCAGGCGGGACACGCGGGCAAACCCTCGATTTCGGGAATACCGGGCAAGGCTGAACCGGAAAAGGCAACCCCATTCTAATGCCTTGCCGAATCGGTGTAAAGAACCCCCATGTCCCTAATCCGCATTGTGCTACAATAGCAATATGATCAGGTTCCGCATTTTCGCCACTTATCTGCTGGCCCTGGCCGTGGGGGCGGCATTGGGGCTGACCGTGGCTTATGCCCTGCAACAGGGCTGGGCCGGCCGGGTCAGCTGGGGGCCGCTGACGACCATGACCGGCAGCAGCCTGCCCCCGGAGTTTGACCGCCTGGGGGAAGCCTGGGATTTCCTGCAAAAGGAACATATCGACCGGGAGGGGATCGACGCCGCCCAGTTGAGCGACGGGGCGATTCGGGGGATGATGCAAGCTCTCGAGGATCCCTACGCCTCCTTTCTCAATACGCAGCAGTTTGAGCTGGAATCTGAGGAAGTGCGCGGCTTTTTCGGCGGCATCGGGGCGCAGGTGGGGATGCGGGAGGGCCGCCTGACCATCATTGCCCCCTTGCCCGATACGCCGGCGGAACAGGCCGGCATCCGGCCCGGGGATGTCATTCTGGAAATTGACGGGGAAAGCGCCAGCGGCCTGACCCTGCTGGAAGCCGTTTCCCGCATCCGCGGCGAGCAAGGCACCACCGTGGAGCTGCTGGTGCTGCATCTGAATCAGCCGGAGCCGGCGGTCCTTGCCATCACCCGGGGCGTCATCCCCCTGGAAACGGTGCGCTTTGCGATGCGGCGCGACGGCATCGGCCACCTGCAAATCTCCAGCTTTGCCAACAATACCGATGAACAGGTAACGGCCGCCTTGCAGGAGTTCCGGGCCGCCAACGGGGTTGGTCTGATTGTCGACCTGCGGAACAATCCCGGCGGCCTGCTGCGCGCCGTGGTGGATGTTACCAGCCAGTTCCTCGGGGAGGGCTTGGTCGCCTACGAACTGAACGGCCAGGGGGAGCGTAGGGATTGGAACGCCACCGGGGACGGCCCGGCCCGGGATATTCCGATGGTAGTGCTGGTCAATCAATTCAGCGCCAGCGCCAGCGAGGTTTTTGCCGGGGCTATTATTGACCACAACCGGGCGCCGGTTATCGGGGTTACATCCTTTGGCAAGGGCAGCGTCAACACGATGCGCGGCCTTTCCGACGGCTCCGGCATTTTCTTTACCATTGCCCGCTGGTACACTCCCAAGGGGACTTTGATCGAGGGGGCCGGCATCAATCCCACTTTTACCGTGGCAGCGCCGCCGGATTCCGCCACCGATGTGCAGTTGGAGCGGGCGATCGAGTATCTGCAACAGCGGCGGGCCGGCGCAGTCCCGGCCTCCCGGCCATCCTATAATTCAGGCGGTTAAATTATGCCCAGCCGCAAGAAAAAAACGGCGGCTGTCAAGCAACAGCCGGCCAACAACCGCACCATCGCCGTCAATCGGCAGGCGCGCTTTAACTATGAAATCCTGGATCAGTACGAGGCCGGCCTGGCCTTGACCGGCACGGAAATCAAGTCGGTGCGGGCCGGCCGGGTAGATTTGCGGGAAGCCTACGCTCGGCCGCAGCAGGGCGAGCTGTGGCTGCTGAACGCCCACATTGCCCAGTATGACGCCGGCAGCATCTACAATCACGACCCGCGCCGGCCGCGCAAGCTGCTGCTGCACCGGGAGGAAATCCGCAAGCTCAGCGATGAAGTGGCGCAAAAGGGCTTGACCCTGGTAGCCCTGCGCCTCTACATCAAAAACCATGTCGCCAAGCTGGAAGTGGGCTTGGCCCGGGGCAAGCGGCAGTATGACAAACGGCGGGCCATCCGCGACCGGGAGCTGGATCTGGCGGCCCGTCAGGCTATGCGCGCCGCCCGCTAGTTTTCCGGCATAGGAAAAGGGTATAATCCGGTAGCCGGCCGGGCCTAGACATCCCGGCCGGGCTATTCAACCCAGGACGCCGAGGAGGAGGGCTTTTGATTAGAAGTTTGGGCGACAAGACCCCCAAAGTAGCCGAAACCGCTTGGATCAGCGAGTTCGCCTATGTGGTGGGGGATGTGGAGATTGGCGAGTATTGCAGCATCTGGCCGGGCGTTACCATCCGGGCCGATGGCCGGGAAAAGGTGGTTATCGGCAACTATGTCAATGTCCAGGAGGGGGCGGTGATCCACGGCAACGGCCTGGTCATTGAGGATTATGTCACCGTGGGCCACAGCGTGGTGGTGCATGGCGACCGCATCGGGGCCGGCTCCCTGCTGGGCAACAACTGCACTTTCCTGCACCGGGCCACCATCGGGAAAGAGTGTCTTATCGCCGCCAATTCGGTAGTGCTGTCCGGGGCGCACATTCCCGATCGTTCCTTTGTCACCGGCATCCCCGGCGCGGTCAAACGGGAAGTGGACGCGCGGCAGATTGCCAATATGCAGCGCACCGCCAAAGCCCTGGTAGAACGGGCCAAGGTGTTCCGGGACAGCGGGTTGTAGCCGATTTGCCTATATAAGGGTATCCGGCGCCCGGGCGGGGCGACATTCCGGCGATTCTCTTTAGCGGCCGTAGGCTCCTCCGGCAACGATGTTCAGGAGGGGTGGGGCCGGCCGCCAACGGAATTGGGAAATTGCCCCGAAACCCGGCCCCGGGATATTGACGCCCCCCGCCCGGCGTAGTATCCTATTAGCCGCGCCAAGAGCCATAACTTCATACGGGAGGGCATTGCCATGTCCCTACGCAAGGTAGCCGGGGCCATCGCCTTGTTGCTGATTATAGCCTTAATGGGGGGGGGGGGGCAACCGCGACGCAGGCCCGGTCGATCCCCTGGGACTGTTCCGACTGGCAAGCCTTTGCCCACGAGGACCGCACGACCGCGATCCTCGAGTCCTTGGCCGAAAACCGGGGCAAAACCCTCTACTGCGGCATTGACCAGTCGGACACTTTCAGCAAGGCGGAAACCTGGGCCGCCGGCAAAGACCGCAACGAGCGGGATGACACCATCTATTCCGGGGAACGCGGCATTTTCCGCGGCTTTATCGCCGCCCAGGAGGGCTGGCTGACCGACGGAGAATCCGGCATTACCGGGGTCAGCATTGACCGCATTTTTGAGTTTCCTAAAGAGGAACGGCGGCGCACTAAGCGGGTTAAGCGGCTCAAGGTGCCCGAATCCGCCGCGCCCATCGCCCGGGCTCCCAATGGCTCCCATTATTCCCTCTCCGGCGGGAGTGAAGGTCTTGCCCGGGATCGCATACGGGATGCCTACTGGAACGGGGTAAATTCGAGCGATCCGCGCAAGGGGAACACGGCGGAAAAGACGGCCTACTGGACGGAGTTGGCAGAACCGGTAGCCTTGGCTTACTGCCGCTCCCGGGGCTACACCCGTGTCACCAAATTTGCCCTCGGCGCCCTGCCGGCCGACTACCTGGCGAGCGCCACCAACGACCAGACCCAGGAGGGCTGGGGCTACGCCGACTTCAGCAATCCCAGCCCTAACACCTACCGCGGCAAGGCGTACCAGTTTGTCCGGTGGAGCGCCACCTGCCAGAAAACCGTGCGGCGCACCCGGCGGTAGGGGTTTGGCGGCTCTGTTACCGTCCTTCCCGCGTAAGCGGGAATCCCGCGAGGGCTTGCCAAGACTGCGGCATTATAAGGCAGTACCGTCGGATTCCCGCTTACGCGGGAAGGACGGTAGGGGCGCGGGAAGGACGGTAGGGGCGCGGGAAGGACGGTTTCTATCGGTGATACCCGCCCTCTACCCCAGCCGCTGCGCCGCCGGCAGCACTTCCGCCGCCAGATGTTCCATTACCCGGATGGAGGCATCCAGACCATCGACCCGGAAGTCGTAGGTCAGCTGGTCAATGCCCAATTCCCGGCAGTAATGCAGATCGTCCAGCACTTCCCGGGTGGTGGCGATGATGGCGCCGCCGGAAATTACCGATTCCCCGGGCGCGGCGTCCAGGTCGGTAAAGTGCAGGCTGCGTTTCAGGGAAATGGATATGGCGGCCGGATCGCGGCCGGCCCGTTCGGTCTGTTCCCGCAGGTAAGGCAGCTGGTCGGCGACAAACTCCGGCGTCTGGCGGGTGGTATGCCAGCAGTCCCCATACTTGGCAACCCGCCGCAGGGCCGGCCGGCTGTGGCCGCCCACCCAGATAGGGATATGCGGCTGCTGCACCGGCTTGGGATAAAACTGGATGTCGGAAATATCATAGTAGCGGCCGTGATATTCCGGATCGGCCGCCGTCCAGAGAACCTGGAAAATTTCCAGAAACTCGTCGCTCATTGGCCCCCGTTCCGCATAAGGGACGCCCAGGGTGTCAAACTCCTTTTCCAGCCAGCCCACGCCCACGCCGCAAATCATCCGTCCCCCGGTCAGCACATCCAGGGAGGCGAACATCTTGGCCTGCACCAGGGGATTGCGGTAGGGCAAAATCAGGACGGTGCTGCCGAGTTTGATGGTTTCGGTGCAGGCCGCCATATAGCCCAGCAGGGTCATGGTTTCCAGAAAGGGCTCGTCGACGGGGCGGGAAAAGGAGCCGTCGGCGGTATAGGGATACTGATTGGTGCCGCCGGTGGGCAGCAGGATATGGTCGCCGGCCAGGACCGCCTCGAAGCCCAGTTCCTCGGCCCGCTGCGCGAAACGGCGGATGCCGGCCGCATCCGGCAAGCGGGGGATACTCAATCCAATGTTCATAACTCGGCCCGTCCTCTTTGCCCGGTCAAGGGTGACTGATTAGAGGGAGTATAGCACAGGGGGATTGTTATGTTCCGGGGGAAAATCCATACTACTCGCACCCCGGCGGATAAGTTCGGGCCGAAATCAGATGGCCGGCCGGGTTGAACAGGCCGGCTACATCCGGCTTTTGGTTGTTCCAGACCGGGCTGTCCTCGGCAAAGGAAAAGCCGCCCCATTCCGGATGGCGCCGATTGGTATAAATCCTTACCCGCCGCCCCGGTTCCAGGATAAAAGACGCGGCAAAGGTCAGCTCCGGCTTGCCCTCGCTTATATCCTGCACTCGCCAGCCCTGCAAATCTACGGCCGCGCCGGTGTTATTCAGCAGCTGTACGAACTCGTCGGCCTCAGAGCCAACTACTGCTCCGTCAAAGAAAAGGCACTCGATAATCATCCCCTTGGGCAAGGGCGTGGGCGTAGGTAAGGGCGCAACCGTGGTCGTGGGCATCAGAGTTGGCATAGGCGTGGGCGGCAAAGTTGGCGGCGGCGCAGGGGCCGGCGGGGTTACGGGCGTGGGGACGGGTGTCGGCGCGGCGGTGGGGGCCGGCGTAGGCGCAGGCGTCGGTATCGGCAAGGGAGATGGCGCTACGGCCGGCGCTGGGGTAACGACCGGCGTCGGCGGCGGATTGGTCGACGCGGTCGGCGGCGGCGGGGCGGCCGGGAATAATGGCGGCGACAGTGGCGAGGGCCGGAATTGATATACCGAAGTCGGGACGGGGGAGGGCATCAAGGAAATAACCGGAATGTCCGGAGGCCGGGTAACGGTCGGCGTAGGCGGCGGCGCGGCCGTGGCGGCTGGCGCCGGAGTCGGCCGGGCCTCGGAGCCGCAACCGGCCAGCAGGATGGCGATCAGGGCGGCTATCAGCAGGAAAGCCGGCAAAAACCGCCGGCAAAGGCTCTTTCCGGTTACAGTTGGCATAGCGGATTAGAAGGTAACGCCGCTTGGATTTTGGGGCAAGGGCCATTCCGCCGCATTGATTTGCCAAATCTCCGGGATTATGCTATACTTCCTTTAATCAAGGAACCAAGCGCGCCAGGGCAGCGGGCAACAATCCCCGGAGGGGAGGCCCGCCGGCGGTGGGGTAGTAGGGCCGGCCGCGCGGCAGCCAGAGCTATCTTACAGGAGGCTGACCTATGGACAAGGGAAGTGTAGTCTTTAACGGCGGGGCCGTGGACATCACCCTCGAATACCGGGAACTGATGCCCGACCAGGGCCTGTGCGTCCAGGTGTTCGGCAAGGCGGAGGGCCAGGACACCGAAATCCTGCGCTTCGACTGCTTCGACCAGATGCCCCATTACCACTACGGCCCGGCCAACCACAACATCCGGCTGAATATGGACAAGACCACCGTCGGCAATCCCTTCGGCTGGACGCTGGACAACCTGCGGACCAAGCTCCCGGCGATGATCCAGCGGGCCGGCTACGAGGACCTGGCCGCCGAAGTGGAAGCCAATCCGGTGGCCGCGGCGGTGCTGGACGAAGTGGAAGCCAAGGGCCGCCAGATGGCCGTGGGGATGCGCCGCACCGTTACCCACAAGTTCGAGCGGATGCTGGAGGAGGATGTGTTCACCGTGGGCAACCTCCGCATCGGCTTGGAATACCGCATCCTGCCCCAGGCCAACACCGAGGGACTGGCGATTCATGTCCTGTCCGATGTGGCCGACCAGAATGTGGAGCTGCTGGCCTTTGACTGCTTTGTCAACGGCCCCCACTACCACTACGGCCCCCGCAATCAGGACATCCGCATCTACTGGGACACCACCACCTCCGGCGAAACCCTGCGCTGGACGATCGACCAGTTCTACGCCGGCAATATGAAAAAGATGGTGGAGCGGGCCGGCTATCCCACGATCGCCAACGACATCGACGAAAACCTGCTCCAGGCCACTCTGCCGGCCATCGAAAAGCGGGCTTTCGCCCTGGTGGCGGAAAATGAGGGGGCGATCGACCGGATGCAGAACGACCCCAAGGCCGCCCTGCTCAAGGAAATCGAGTCCCTGCGGGAGCGGGTCGCCGCCCTCTAATCCCGGCAGTTGCCCATCGCGGCAAAAAAGGGACGGCCCGGCGCTTATGCCGGGCTGTCTTTCTATTCTCTATTCCTTGACCGGCTGGCGGCTAAATCATCGTATAACCGCCGCTGACGCTCAAAGTCTGGCCGGTGATGAAACTGGCGGCGTCGGAGGCCAGGAAAACCACTGCATTGGCAATTTCCTGAGCCGTTCCCATCCGCCGCAGGGGATAGGCCCGCCGTACCCGTTCCAGCACCTCGTCGGTAAAGATGTCCCGCATCTCATGCCACATACTTTCCGGGCTGAGCTCCTCGTCCCCCGGCGGCACAATCAGCCCGGGACAAACCACATTCAGCCGCAGGCCGTAGCGGCCGGTTTCCCGGGCGATCGCCTTGCTCAGTGCGATAACGCCGCCCTTGCAGGCCGAATAAACGGCTTCCCGATACTCGCCCATCCGCCCGGCGTCGGAACTGATGCTGACAATGGCCCCGGCTTGCCGTTCAATCATATAGGGCAGGACGGCGTGGATGCAGTTGATCGGGCTCCACAGGTTGACCTGCACCTCTTTCTCATGCTCGGCCCGGGGCTTTTCCAGAAACAGGCGGTCAATCGTCCAGCCCACATTGTTGACCAGCACATCTACGCTGCCGAACTCGGCAACGGTCTGCTCGACCATTGCCGCCGCCTGCGCCCGGTCGGTTACATCCGCGGCGATAACTTTGACCCGGCAGCCGGGGTGCTTTTGGGTTACGGCGGCGGCTACCGCTTCGCCTTGGGCCGGGGCCAATTCGGCAAGGGCAATGTTGGCGCCCTCGGCGGCAAAGGCATAGACGATAGCCCGCCCAATGTTGGAACCGCCGCCGGTTACGATAATGTTTTTCCCTTTCAAGCCCAATTCCATAGCTGCCATCCTTGACCTGGTTTCCGGGCAAAAGCCGGGCTAATTCTGCGGCCCCGGCGCTTTCGGGATGCCGCCGAAACGCAGGCGCAGCAATCCCTTAATATCCTCGAGGGCCGTGCCGGTTATGTTGACCGTGCTGGTCGGGTCATCCTGCCAGCGCACCGGGATGGAGACTATCCGATAGCCGCGCTTGGCGGCAATCAGCAGCAGCTCAGTGTCAAAGAACCAGTTGTTGTTGGCAATATGCGGCAGGATAGCTTGGGCCGCCGGCCGGGTCAATGCCTTGAACCCGCATTGGGCATCCGGAAAGGCGGTAAAGAACATTGCCTTAATCAGCAGGTTGTAGCAACGGGAAGTGAACTCCCGCTTGAATCCCCGGGTAACCCGGGATTCCCGGCTCAACCGGCTGCCGATGGCGATATGGGCGCCGCTTTCCAGGGCGGCAATCAGTTGGGGAAAGTGGGCCAAATCCGTGGACAAATCCACATCCATATAGCTAACTATGTCCGCTTGGCTGTTCAGCCAAGCCGTCCGCAAGGCCAGGCCCCGGCCCTTCTGCGGTAGGTAAAAATAGTCCACTCCCGGAATTTCCCGGCCCAGGCTTTCCGCCACCGCCCGGGTCGCGTCAACCGAGGCATTGTCGGCAATAGTAACCCGCCAGGGATTAGGCAGGTGGGCCGCGAGAAAGGCGGTCAGCCGGCGAATGCTGTCCGGCAAGGCCGCTTCCTCGTTATAGACCGGCACCACGATTTCCACGGAGGCTCGATTCATCGGGCGGCGACCTTTTCAGTGGCGGAAGTGGCGGACGCCGGTAAAGACCATCGCCAGCCCATGCCGGTTGGCGGCGGCGATTACTTCGTCATCCCGAAGGGAGCCGCCGGGCTGAATGATGGCGGTAACGCCGGCTTCCGCCGCCAGTTCAATGTTGTCCGGAAAGGGAAAGAAAGCGTCCGAGGCCAGGGCGCAACCGGCCGCTTTGTCGCCGGCCAGACGCTGGGCCAGATGAACGCTGACCACCCGATTGGGCTGGCCGGCCCCCATACCCACCAAGGTGCGATTTTTGGCAAAGACGATGGCATTGGATTTGATATGTTTCACCGCCGTCCAGGCAAAGGCCAAGTCCTCGCGCTCGGCCGCCGTGGGGAGCCGGTCGGTAATCGTTTGCCAATCCGCCGGGTTTTCGGCAAGGGTATCCGGCTGCTGCACCAGGACGCCGCCGCTGAGGGGGCGCAAATCCAAAGCCGCCGCGCCGCCGCCCAAATCGTCCACCGCCAGAATCCGCAGATTGCGCTTTTTCCGCAGGATTTCCAGGGCCGCCGGCGCATAGTCCGGGGCTACGACCACCTCATAAAAGACGGGACTCATAGCTTGGGCGGCGGCGGCGGTTACGCGGCGGTTATAGCCGACAATGCCGCCAAAGGCAGAAACGGTATCCCCGCCATAGGCTTGCAAATACGCCTGGGCCAAATCGGGGTGGCTGGACAGGCCGCAGGGGTTGGCGTGTTTGATTACCGCCACCGTCGGCTCGGAAAAGTCACTAACTACGCGCCAAGCGGCATCAGCGTCCATCAGGTTGTTGTAAGACAGCTCCCGCCCGTGCAGCTGGCGGGCCTGGGCCAAGCCGCCGGCCGCCTTCCCGCCGGCCGGGATATACAGGGCGCCGGCTTGATGGGGGTTTTCCCCATAGCGCAGCAAGCTGACCCGTTGCAGGGAAAGGTTCAACCGCTCCGGCAAAGGGTCCGTTTCATCCTGTTCTGCGGCCGCCGTGGCGGCGGACAGGTACGCGGTTACGGCGGCGTCATATTCCGCCACATGACGGAAAGCCTTGGCCGCCAGCTGCCGCCGTTCTGCAAAGGTCAAGGCGTTGGCGGCGATTTTATCCGCTACCCATTCGTAGTCGGACGGGTCAACCACCACCGCAACGGCGACGAAGTTTTTGGCCGCCGCCCGCAGCATTGTGGGGCCGCCGATGTCAATGTTTTCCAGGGCGTCGGCCAGGGCAACCCCGGGGCGGCTGATGGTGGCGACAAAGGGATAGAGGTTCACCGCTACCAGGTCAATGGGGGCAATGCCCTGGCTTTCCAGCTCAGCCAGGTGTTCCGGGTCGTCCCGCCGGGCCAGCAGGCCGGCGTAGATAACCGGGTGCAAAGTCTTGACCCGGCCGTCCAGAATTTCCGGCGACCCGGTAACATCCGACACCTGCCGCACGGCCAAACCGCCCTCCTGGGTCAAGGTTTGGTGGGTGCCGCCGGTGCTGATTAGCTCGACCCCGGCGGCGGCCAAGCGGCGGCCGAAGTCCACTACGCCGGTTTTGTCATAAACACTGAGCAGCGCTTTCAAGCTCTCTATTCCTCGATCAAGGATTATTGCCGGGATTCGTTCTACCCCCCGCTCACCCGGAACTTGTTGCAGGGTCGCCGCGCACCGGTTAAAGGACGAATAAGCCGCGGTCAACGGATTCCTTTGCCGGAATTCAGGAATGGAAAATAACTTGCTCCCCTCCGGCGCGTTCTACGATCTGGCCCACGACGACGGCATCCGGAACGGCGGCTTGGATAGCGTCGACATCTGGCTCCCGACAGACGGCTACCATTCCCAAGCCCATATTGAACACCCGGTACATTTCCGCCAGGGCCACCGACCCCTCAGCTTGAATCAGGGCAAAGATGGGCGGTATAGCCCAGGAGCCGGTCTGAAAGCGGGCGGCCACCGTATCCGGCAGAATGGCCGGCATTTTTCCCGGCAGACCGCCGCCGGTGATGTGCGCCAGTCCCTTGATAACGCCCAGGGCCGGCTGCAATTGGGGATAATAGCAACGATGGCGGGCCAGCAGTTCCTCGCCCAGGCTGTGCTGCAAGTCGCCGTAGCGCCGAAACAAGGCCGCCGGATCGGCGTCGGTATTAAAGACCCGCCGCGCCAGAGAAAATCCGTTGGTATGCAGGCCGTTGGAGGGGATACCCACCAGGCAATCGCCCGGCGCGATGCCGCCGCTTTCCAGCAGGGCGTCCCGTTCTGCTACGCCCACCAGAAAGCCGGCCAAGTCAAAATCGGCGGCGGCGTACAGGCCGGGCAATTGCGCCGTTTCCCCGCCGATAAGAGCGCAGCCCACTTCCCGGCAGCCCCAGACCATCCCCCGCAGCAGGGTTTCCATCCGCTGCTCGTCCCAATCGCTGAAGGCCACATAGTCCAGGAAAAAGAGGGGTTTGGCCCCCTTGGTCAGGATGTCGTTGACATTGAGGGTGACCAAATCCTGCCCGAGGGATTCGTAGTGGCCCAGCTGGGCGGCGATTTTCAGCTTGGTGCCAACTCCGTCGGCGCTGGCGACCAGCACCGGCCGCTGATAGCCGGTCAACTCGAACAAGCCGGCAAAACCGCCGCCAGAGCCGATAACTTCCGACCCGTGCGTCATGGACGCAAAGGCTTTGATGCGGGCTTTCAGCTGTTCCATCCCGTCCAGGTGGACGCCGGATGCCTGGTAAGTGTCGCCGGTCAAAATGGCCGCTCCGGGAAATTTCCACTGCCCCTGGGCCGGCAATGCCGGCCGGGAAAAATCCGCCGCCGTTTCCGGGCGGTGATAGGGGACTATTGTAGCACAAACTGATTTCGGCTGTGGTTCATCCTTCAACAAGTTCAGGATGAGCGGAAAGGGGCCGGCGACAGGATGAGCGGAAAAGGGGCCGGCGGCAATGGGATTCGGGATAGGGGATTCCCTTTGCTTGCGGCGGGTTCATCCTTCAACAAGTTCAGGATGAGCGGAAAGGGGCCGGCGACAGGATGAGCGGGAAAAGGCCGGCGGCAGGATAAGCGGAAAGGGGCCGGGGACAGGATGAGGGGGAAAGGGGCGGCGGCGGGATAAATAGATAAAGAATCGGCGGCAAGGAAATAACCGGCGGCAAGGGGGAGGGATGGCAGGTTTCCTTTATTGACGGGGCTGTTAGCCGGCCGCCGGGCGGCCCAGATGCAGCTGCACCGGCACCGGGTAGTTGCCGGTAAAGCAGGCGTCGCAGAAACCGCTTTCATCCCCGTTGACTACCGACATCAAGCCCTTGACGCTCAGGTAGCCCAGGGAATCGGCCTCGGTCAATTCCCGGATTTCCGCTACCGACTTGCTGGCGGCAATCAGTTCCTCCCGGGTGGGCATATCCACGCCCATATAGCAGGGATGTTTGATGGGCGGGGCGCAAACCCGGACATGAATCTCTTTGGCCCCGGCTTTCCGCAGCACCCGAATGACATGGGGCATTGTAGTGCCGCGGACGATGCTGTCATCCACCACTACCAGCCGCTGCCCCTGGATTACTTCGGTCAGCGGGTTCAACTTCTGGCGGACGCCCAAGTCGCGCAGCCGCTGCTCCGGCTCAATAAAAGTGCGGCCTACATAGCGGTTCTTAATCAGCCCATCGCTGTAGGGAATGCCCGACTCCCGGGCGTAGCCCACGGCCGCCGCCGTCGAGGAGTCCGGGATACCCACTACCAGGTCGGCGGCGACGGGATGTTCCCGGGCCAACCGCGCCCCCATTTCCCGGCGGGCCGCATAGACCAGCATCCCGTCCAGCACGCTGTCCGGGCGGGAAAAGTATATATGCTCGAAAACGCACATCGCCCGCCGCTGGGGGGTGCGGTCATAAACGGCGGAACGGAGGCCGTGGCGGTCAATAACCACCGCCTCGCCGGGTTGGATGTCCCGGGCATATTCCGCGCCCAAGTGATCCAGGGCGCAGCTTTCCGAGGCGATAACCCAGCCGGATTCCAGTCGGCCCAGGCACAGGGGCCGGATGCCGAAAGGATCCCGGGCCGCCAGCAGGGTATCCTCGGTCAAGGCCACTATGGAAAAGGCCCCGGACAGGGTACGCATACAATGGAACAGCCGCTCCTCCCAAGAGGGGCCGGGGGCGTTGACCAGTTGGTAGGCAATCACTTCGGAATCGGTGGTGGCGGCAAAGCGGCAAGCCCACTGTTCCTCCAGCTGCCGTTGCAGTTGGGGGGCGTTGATGATGTTGCCGTTGTGGGCCAGGGCCAGCCGCCCGGCCCGGCCGTGGACCAGCAGGGGTTGGGCGTTGCAAAGCTGGCTGGCCCCGGAGGTGGAGTAGCGGGTATGGCCGATGGCAAACTCGCCGTCCAGGGGCAGAAAGTCCCGTTCCCGGAAAATCTGGGTAACGAGGCCCATATCCACATGGACATTGATGTCCCGGCCGTTGGCGGCGGCAATGCCGGCGCTTTCCTGCCCCCGGTGCTGGAGGGCCAGGATGCCAAAGAAAGCGACCCGGCTGGCGGCGGCTCCGGGCAGATAAACGCCCACTACACCGCACGCTTCCCGTGGGTGGTCAAAAGGCCCTCGGAACTTGGCGCCGGTCAATTCATTGTCCACATCACTATTTTAAGTTGCCGCGCCCTTGCGGTCAACGCGTTTCCGGGCCGGGTTCTGCGGTTATGGGCTATTCATCCTTCAACAAGTTCAGGATGAGCGGATTGAATAAGTTCAGGACGAGGGGAATGAATAACCCGCAACAGAACGGAAACCCGGGCCGACTTCCTTTTGCTACCGGCGGTTTCCCGCCTATCCGGAATCGGGTTATTTTCCGCTCATCCTGAACTTGTTGAAGGATGACCAATTCCGGCAGAACCGAACCGGCCCTACCGCTTGGGGATGACGCTTACCTTGCGGTCGTCGCCGAAACCGATGCTTTCGGTGCTGACGCTGGGGCTGTCGGCCAGGGAAATGTGGATGATGCGGCGGTCGGCGGCCGACATAGGCTCCAAGGTAATGGTACGCCCGGTCTGGGCCACCCGTTCCGCCACCTTGTTCGCCATATCCCGCAGGGAAGTTTCCCGGCGGCGGCGGTACTGCTCCACATCCAGGGTCACCCGCACCCCCTCGCCGAACTCCCGCCGCACAATCATACTGACGATGAACTGCAAGGAGTGGAGGGTCTGCCCCCGCCGGCCAATCAGCAGGCCGGAGTCGGGGCCGGTGATGTCAAGGATGGGGCCGCCGGCCTCGGCGTCATTGGCGGCGCGGATGACGCCGGTTACATTGACCCCGGCGGTGGACAGGATGTTGTTCAGGGCAACCAGGGCCAGGTCGGCCGCGCTGCCGGCTTCGGCCGCCGCGACCGGAGCCGGGGCGGCGGCTACGGCGGCCGCGATACTGTCCGCTACGGTATCCCCGTCGGTATCCGGCCCGGTATCCGCAACGGCGGTAGTGGCGGACGGGGCGGCCCCGGCGGGGCTGCGGAGAGTTACCCGGACCCGGGCGGCTTCGCCGCCGATGCCCAGGAAACCGGCCTTGCCCCTACTTAGCACTTCGACCTCGGCCGCGCTGCGGTCGACGCCGAGCTCTTTCAGCGCCAGTTCTTCGGCCTCTTCGACGGTTCGGGCGGTGCGCACGACTGCTTCCATCGTCTTCTATCTCCTTGGCCGCGCTATTTTCAGCGGCGGATTGACTGGCGGGGGCCGGCGCCGACGCCGCCCGGGGGAACAGGGGGAACAAAGGCCCCCAACCGGTGATGAAATACTGAATGCCGACGCCGATGACATTGGACACGATCCAATAGAGCGGCAAGCCGCTGGGCCATTGCAGGGAAAAGAAACCCAGGAATATGGGTATCATCCACAGCATCATGTTCTGGCTGGACTGCTGCCGCGGATCCGGCGACGGCATCATGGTCATCTTTTGCTGAACCCAGGTCGTCGCCGCCACCAGAATGGGGAAAATTATCGGCGACGGATCCGGTTCCCCCAGCCGCAGCCACAGGAACTGGTCGCTCAAAGGCGCCGCCGAATGAATGGGTACAAAGGTGACCCAGGAATAGAGCTTGTCCGACAGGTCGACCAAGTCCTCCGGCTTGGTGTAAAGGGTCTGCACCAGGACCCGGAACAGGCCAATCAGGATGGGCATCTGCACGATCAGCGGCCCCAGGCAACCGACCGGGTTGATCCCGGCCTCCCGGTAGAGCCGCATCGTTTCCTGGGATACCCGAGCCCGGTCGCCGCTGTACCGTTCCTGAATTTCCCGCATCCGGGGTTGCAGCTCGCTCATCCGCCGCATCTGGCGGATCTGCTTCAGGGTCAGCGGCAGCGTTACCAGCCGCACCAGGATGGTAAAGGCGATAATCGCCAGGCCCATATTGTTGAAAAGCAGCACATACAACACCATCAAGGTGTTGAGCATGGGCCGGATGATTACTTCGTTCCAGAGGAGAAAGAGAAACTCCAAGGGGACTCCTAGCCGGCCTTGCCAGGCCGCTGTGCCGGGCTGCCTAGCTGCACGGCTGATGTTTCCGAATGTCGAAGCACCAGAGGGCTTCCTTGTCTTGACCCTCGGTTACGGCAATGCGCCGCACGATGCCGTTGTCGCCGCTGACGAATACCGAATGCCGCTCAATGACCGACAGATTGCCCAAATCGCCGCCCAGGCCGGCCGTGGCCGGAGCTCCGGCGGCCAGGGGGGCCTTGATTTCCGACCGCTCCAAGCTGGGCAGGTTACTGATAACTTCGCCGGATTCCAGGTTGGTGGGCTGGACGCTCAGCAGGCGCATCCGCCCATCCTTGGCCGCGATCGCCAAGCCCAGCGGCACCAGGGCCGGGCGGGATACCATCGGACTTTCCATATTGTGCTGCCAACGGGCTTCCTTAACCGCCCCCGGGGCCGGCGCGGCAAAATCTAAAGCGTACAGATTGCCGTCCATCCCCGGGGCAAAGATGGTTTCCCCGTCAGTCACCGGGCCGCCCCAGAACCAGTTGCCGCCCTCAAAAGTCCACTCTACTTCCCCATCATCGGCGTCCAGGGCGTAGAGTTTCTTGTCAAAGGAGCCGATGATAACCAAGCCGTTGGCGACCAGCGGCTTGCCCATTACCGCGCCGCCGGTTTCGTACTGCCAGAGCAGGCGGCCATCCCGCAAATCCACGGCGTACACTTTGCGATCCTGGGAGCCGAAGTAGGCAATGCCGTTGTGGACGGTGGGGGTGGACCAGATTTTGCCGCCGGCGGCAAAGGGCGACCAGTCCAGTTCGCTGCCATCGGCGGCCCGATAGCCGTAAAGGTTGCCGTCCTCGGAACCGATAATCACTATAGGAGTAACGCCGCCCGGATTATCCGGGTCGGCCAGGGCAATTTCGGCCAGCACCGGGCCGCCAATCAGCGGCAACGGGGCCCGGCTGGGGTCGGCGCGCAGGGTTCTTTCCCAAGCCGGGGTGCCGGCCGCGCCGGCGGCGGTTTCGGTATAGAGGCCGTAAAGCTTTCCGTTCACGCCGCCCACAAAGACCATTCCCAACGCCGGGCTGACCGCCGGCGGCCCGAATACGCCGCCCAAGCCCTGGCCGCTGCCCAAAGGCGGAAAAGTCCACGCCACCCGGGGGATCCCGGAGCCGAAATCCTCCAGGGCGCGGATTTTAACCCGATTTTCGTCGCCATCCAGGTTCATCCCGCCCAGTTGCCCGGCCAAATCGCCCAGGTTGCCATCCAAGGGGCCGGCCACATAGATGCGAGCCGGCTCCCCCGGCGCCTCGGAAAAGTGGACGGCCAGCGGCGACCAGCCCCGGTTTTCGCCGCCCAGGTTGGGGGTGCAGGCCAGCAGCAACAGCAGGGAAAGCAGGGCCAGCGGCAAAATCCCCCGGCGGAAAGACCGCCGGAGCCAAGCCGCCGGGTATAGTTGACTCTCCCCGGGCCGCGGGGCAAGGGATACGATCCCGGGGATATTTTGCCAAGGGATACCGGATGAAAGAAAAGTCATAAAACTACGATGCTGGCGTCCGCCGGTTACGGCACCGGGTCATAGCCCCGGCCGCCGCCGGGACGGCAGCTGAACAGCCGTTTCAATCCCAAGCCGCCGCCTTTCCGCAAGCCGTACTGCCGAATGGCATCAGCAAAGTACGCTGAGCAGGTGGGCGTGTAGCGGCAGGTGGCCGGCAGGTAAGGGGATATGGCCCCCTGATAAAACCGGATGGCCCGTAAGGCGGCGCGCTGCATATCACTGTTGTTCCGGCCGGGCGGCGACAGCGGACAGATGGGTGCGCCGCAACAGGTTGTCGGCGGCCCGTTTCAGTTGGCGGTAGTCGGCCTTTTCCGCGCCGCGGCGGGCAATGAAAACCGCGTCCCAGCCGCCTTGCACCGGGGTTTGCCGCACCGCCTCTTTCAGCCGGCGCTTGACATAGTTGCGGGTCACCGCATTCCCGATGCGCTTGCTGACCACAAACCCGAACCGGCTGTAGTCCCGCCCATTGGCTAACACCCGAATAACCAGCAGCCGATTGACCAGGGTACGGCCCTCCTGATGAATCCGGGAAAAATCCTTGTTCCTGGTAAGCCGGAACTGCCGTTGCATTATTGCAATCGTCCGGCTTAAACGGTCAACTGATGCCGCCCCTTGAACCGGCGGCGGCGCAAGACGGCCCGGCCGTCGGAAGTGCGGGAGCGGGCGCGAAAGCCATGCACCCGAGCCCGACGGCGCTTTTTCGGTTGGTAAGTTCGTTTAGGCATCGTTTCCACACCCCTCCAACGCCAGGAATTATAGGGCGGGCCGGAAAGATAGTCAAGGGCTATTCCGGCCTATCGCCAATATCCGCGGACAAATTGCCGGCGGCGTTATGTTATGCTGTAACCGGCAAATCCGCAAATCCAACCCGGGAGGCCAGGGCCTTATGGAACAGGATACCAATGCCAACCCGCCGGACAATGCCGGCCATCAGGACGATGCCTTGGGTATCATCAAAAACGTGCGAGTGCGGGAAGTCTGGCCGCACGAGGCGCACAACTTTACCCCCTGGCTGGCCCAAAACCTGGGCCGGTTGGGCCAAGCCTTGCACTTGGACTTGGAGCTGCTGAGTACCGAGGCCCGGGTTGGCCCCTTCTCCTTGGACATTCTGGCCCAAGAAGTTGTACCTAATGGCCGGAAAGTCGCCATTGAGAACCAACTCGAGGGGACGGACCATATCCACTTGGGGCAGCTGCTGACCTACGCCGCCGGACACGAAGCCCAGATTGCGATCTGGGTAGCGCCCCACTTCGACGAGCGACACCGCGCAGCCATCGACTGGCTTAACCAGTTGGCCGGCGACAAGGCCGAGTTCTATGCGGTGCTCGTCCGGGCCATACGGATTGACGACTCTAAACCGGCGCCCATTTTCGAGCCGGTCGCGGTTCCGGCCGGGTGGCCGCGCCTTAACCAACCGGTCAAGGCGGCGCCAAGGAAAGAGTCCGGAGGGGGATTTCGGATAGAGACGCGGGGCTGTCTCCTCTATACTGAGCTGGGGGAGCATCAGGCGTACGTGGAGCTTTGGATAGCGCCGGACCGGGCATTGCCGAATCAGCTAGCCACCAAGTATCGGATCTTCGACGGCTTGGAAGCGGACAAGGCCGCGATTGAGAAAGAACTCTCTGACGGCGAATTAAACTGGCATCGCGGCGGCCGCCGGCACTACTCCCAGATCCGGCTGGTCAAGCCGGCCTCCATAAACGACCCGCCGGAAAAGCTGGCCGAAACCCGGGCCTGGATCGAGGATGCCAAAGTCAAGTTTGAGGAGGTTTTCAAGCCCCGGGTCGGGAAAATCTGGGAGGAAATGGGAAGCGAGGGGGCGGGGGAGTAGGAAACCAGCCTACCGTCCTTCCCATGCCGGCGGGAATTCAGAAAGGTTGCGGACTCTGGATTCCCGCTTACGCGGGAATGACGGTAATGCGGTTGTCAAGTATATGCCAACGCCCGGAAAGTGTGCTATAATAAAAGCGGTCTATTCCCTGACCGCCGGGCCGAAGTGGCGAAATGGTAGACGCGCCGGTCTCAAAAACCGGTGGGGGCAACCCCGTGTCGGTTCGACTCCGACCTTCGGCACCAACCCCTCTTTATCTTTATCCCGCTTAACCTTGCCCTAGCCGGTGGCTGTCCAGGAACTGGCGGGCTTCTTGCAGCACCAGGTCGGGATATTCCATCGCTACGAAGTGGGAACCTTTAGGCAGGGTTTTGACCTGCGCCCCTTGGACTTCCCGCAGGAAATACCGGATTTCATCGCTGTTGCGGGCGGCTTCATCCGGGTAATTGCCGGTATCGCCGAGCAGCAGCAGGTAATCGCCGGCCAGGTTTTTCAGGTAGGGCGTCGGATCCAGGGCGTGGCGGGCTTCGTAGTAGATGGCTTCCACATCCGTGGGACACTTCAGCTCGGCCCGGCCATCCGGCAGCAGGCGAGTGCCGCCGTAAATGTAGTCCCGCACGGCGTCATCGGTCCAACTGCGGAAAACCCGGCGGTTGCGATAAGCGTCATACATCGCTTCCCGGCTATCCCACACCGCCCGCTTGTTGCGGGTGCGGTTCATCCGTTCCGCCCGCACTTCCGGGCTATAGACTTCCAGGGCCGGCCCCACCCGGGTATCCACCAGGGCCGTCGGCCCGACAATGCCGGGGGACATAGCATTGGCAATCATCAGGGTCATTCCGCCGGCGGAGTGGCCGATAGTGTAGGGCGGCTGCGGCGTGTTCAGGGTCTGCACCAAGCCCACCAGGTCTTTAGCCATAGCGTCAAAGGTGTAATTGCCCGCCTTGTCGCTGTCGCCATGCCCCCGCAAATCCAGGGACAGCACATAGTAGTCCTGGGCCAAATCCCGGGCCAGGGGATTCCACACCGCCGCGCACAAGCCGATGCCATGGGTCATCAGCAGCAGGGGATTATCCGGGCTGCCCCAAGCCAGGCCGTGCAGGGTAATCCCGTTGGTGGGGACAAACTTGCTTTCCGGTTCCAATAAAGTTCCTCCTGAGGTTTTAGAGCAGGTTCCAGCGGGGCTGCCCGGCGGCCTGCTCCCGCAAGTAGGCGACCAGCCAATCCTTAACCGCCGGGGCCAGGTAAAAGGTGGGCTTAATCAATTCCGATTCATCGGCAATCAAACCCTCAGTCAAGGCCAACTGCGCCTCTTTGGTGCCGGGCAGCAGGCTGACGCCGACCCGCAGGTTAGCCAGGGCCGGCTTGATTTGCCGCAGGAAATCCAGCTTTTCCGCGACGGATTGGCAGGTTTCCCCCGGCTCGCCGAAACGCTGGGATATAGTGTAATGCAGGCCGCCGGCCTCGCACAGGCGGCAGGTTTCCCGCAGCGGCTCCAGCCGTTCCCCCGGAGAAATACCGTCGTGGCTGTCGCCCTGCTGATTGCCCATCAAGACCAGGGCGCAGCCGGCTTGTTTCATCAGGGACACCAGTTCGGCGTCGCAGCTGTAGGGGGCAAAGGGGGTGTTCCAGTGGATTTTGAGGTCGGCGGCGATGAGGGCGCGGCAGAGTTCTTTGGCGTGGGCCAGGGGAACATTAAAGCCGTTGTCAATAAAGAAAACTTTCCGCAGGCCGTAACGCTCCTGCATTTCCCGGACTTCCCGCACTACTTCGTCCACCGGGCGGATAACCCGCCAAGCGTTGGGCGGCGGCTCGGCCCCGGGCGCGGTGGGATAGCTGAAATCGCCCAGCTTGGTCAGGATGCCGATGCCAAAGCCGGCCCGCTGATATTTGTCCATATCCAGGTCGTCAAAGCGGGGCGGTTTGGCAAACTCCGAGGCGCAGCGCATTCCGTTGTAGCGGATTTGCCCTTGTTCCCGATAGACCAGGCCCGGCAGGTCCAGATAGCCGGGTTCGCCGATTTCCAGCCGCCCGGCCAATTCCGCAAAGGTTTCCCCGGCATCGCCGGCCAATCCCAAATCCGGCTCCAGATAGGCGTAGCACTGCTCCGGCAGCAGGCTGAACGCCGGGCCGCCGCAGACGATGGGCGCGGCGGACAATTCCCGCACCCGGTCAATAACCGCCTTAGTGACCGGCAAGGCCCACTGGGGGTCGAGGTAGCTGTGATTGCTCAGGTTACGCAGGGAAAGGCCCACCAGTTCCGGCTGGAAATCCCTTACCGCCTGTTCCACCGCGGCCAGATAGTCCTCGGCAAACATCAAGTCCAGGGTTTTCAGGGTATGCCGTTCCGGGTCGAGGTGGCCGGCAATGTAAGCCATCCCGATGGGCAGGGGGCGGGCATCCATCCGGCTCATCAGCCGTTGGTGCCGGTTCGTGGCAATCAATAAAATCCGCATGGGGCCATCCCTCTCCGCCGGGCTGATTCCCTCCCTAATATACGGCAAAGGGGGCTAAACGGCAAATGCCGGCTTTGACCGGGCTTGGCGGATAGGGCCGCGGCCGCGGCAAACGGTTATTCCACTATCAGGTAAGCACTGGTCAAGTTGCCGGTGAGGTTGGCCCCGCCGGCAATGGCTTTGGTCTGCCGGGGCGCTTGCAAGGCGGCGAAGGTGATGTAAGTTCCCGGCGGGCCGGTGGCGGCAAGGGCGCGGAAAGTCACCGTGGCCAAGATAAAGGGATTGGTGACGGCAGCGCCCAAGGTGCCGGCGGCGTAGTCAACCCGGCCCAAGGCGTTATCCACATTGGATTGCAAGGGAACTTCCAGGGCCGGGCCGGCGGTCAAGGATAGGGCGGCGAACCGGGCCGGGTCAAAAATCAGATAAACCTGCACGGCGTCCACCGGATTGCTTTCCCCGCAATACACCCAAATCCGCAGCTGAAATTGCCGGCCCACGGCAACAGTATCGGAATCGGGTAGCAGGGCAATGCCGGCGGTAAGTTGCGGTATAGGGGTTGGCGGCGGCGGCGTGGGCGTTGCGGCCGGGGCCGAGGTAAGGGTTGCGGTGGGAATAGGTGTAGGCGCGGCCGGCGGCGTGGGCGCGGCCATGACGGTCGGCGTAGGCGGCAGTGGCGGCGTAGCGGCAGGCGGGGCCGGCGGCGTTTCCGCTACTGCCGGATTTGCCGTGATGGTTGGCGGGACGGGCATAGGGGCAATCGTTGCCGGCGGCGGCAAGGTTGGCCAGGTCGGCGTGGCGCGGCCGGCTAGGGTAGGAATAAAAAGTTGCGGCGTAGCCGGGTTAAGGCGCGGCAAAGGGCCGGCCGGCGACGGAGGCGGCGTCCCGATTGCCGTCGGGATAATCCCTATAGATTCGGTCGGCGGCGGCAAAGGCGGCTCCGGCGGCGATGGTTGCCGCATCAAAACCCAAGCCAGGAAAGCCAATTCCATTGCCAGGAACGCCAGCCCCAAGCAGTGCCACCGCCAGCGGATTAACCAAGCCGGCGGCCGGAATTGACGCAACAGCCGCGCCATAGCCGCTACGCCGCTAAACCGGGATCAGGGCAAGGTGGGATACCGATAGGTTCATCCTGAACTGGCCCCTCCCGGCTGCAACTTTCAACCTGGCGCCGCCGGCATTATAATAGCCTTTTCCCATTCCGCAGATGGAGGGCAAGTTTCTGATGCAGCAGCGCGATTTGGTTGGCTATGGCCGTGAGGTTCCCCGGATTGAGTGGCCCGGCGGGGCCCGGATTGCCGTTTCCCTGGTGGTCAACTACGAGGAGGGGGCGGAGTATTCCCTGCTGGACGGCGACAGCCACCACGAAACTAATAACGAAGTGCCATCGCCCATCCCGCCGGAACAGCGGGATTTGCTGAACGAATCCTTTTTCGAGTACGGCAGCCGGGTGGGGGTCTGGCGGCTGTTGGATTTGTTCGACCGCTATGGGGTTAAGGCCACTTTCTACTGCTGCGCCCTGGCGCTGGAACGGAATCCGGAATTGGCCCGGGAAATTACCGCCCGGGGTCACGAACCCTGCGGCCACGGCTACCGCTGGACGGAGGCGCACCGGATGACCCGGGCCGAGGAGCAGGCGGATATTGCCCGCACTATCCAATCCTTGACCGAAACCACCGGAGAGCGGCCGCGCGGCTGGTTCACCCGCTACGGCCCCAGCGTCAACACCCGGGAATTGGTGGCGGCCGAGGGGGGATTTATTTATGACAGCATCGCCGCCAATGACGATCTGCCCTATTATGTCCGCGTCAACGGCCGGCCCTGGCTGGTAGTGCCTTACAGCTTTGAGACCAATGATGCCCGGTTCTGGCGCGGCGGCCTGGTCAGCGTCAACGATTTCTTTGAGTATCTGAAGGATTCCTTTGACTGCCTGTATGCCGAGGGCGCGACCCATCCCAAGATGATGTCGGTGGGGCTGCACTGCCGCATTGCCGGCCGCCCGGCCCGTTCCCAAGCCGTAGCCCGGTTTATTGAGTACGCCCAAGGCTTTTCCGGGGTATGGTTTGCCCGGCGCCTTGACCTGGCCCGCTGGTGGCTAGAGCATTGCCCGGCGGAGTAGAGGATACCCCGGAAAGGGTTTTATAGACAAGCCTTTAGGATGGTTTCCCCGCATTATACCATAGCCGGCTAACAGGGCTGGGGACAAGGTTCAGTCGCATACCTAAACCGTCATTTCCCCCGCCCCCCTATCAGGAACAGTAGTCCGGCAGGATGGCCCGGACCGACTGGTCAATGCTGGTCAGGAGGGGTTGCATGGCCCCATCCCGCAGCACATCGTTGCGGTTGATTTTCCGCCGGCCGGCCATCTGTTCCGCCACTAACGCCGCCACCCGCTGGTGGGCCAACTGGGACTGCGCTGCCAGGTGGGCGTGCTGTTCATTGCCGGCGTCAAAGGCAGGAATGGGCAGGCTTTTGATGGGGCCGGTGTGAAAATGCCGGTCGGAGGCCCGTCCCGCTTCGTGAAAGAAATCGGCTAAGGCCCGGGCGTTAAACACCGCGGCCAAGTAATGCAACTCCTCTCCCCGGCCAGTGGAAAGCCAATACAAGGTAGAGTCAATTGCCGTTCCCGCCGGAATTACCGCCGACGCCAGCCAAGAACCGGCTTGCAGATAAACTACCGCCGGCTGGTCAATCTGCCTCAGCCGAGCCGACAAATTACCGACGTGGTCAATCCGCATCGCCAAAGTAGCTGGGGATTTGGGCTTCTTGGTCTGGATATAGTCGGCGTTGGCCCGCGACCAGTAGAGGTTGAACTCCTGGGATCCCTCGCCTTGCGGCAACTCCCGCAATACCGCGGAACCGTCCTCGGAAAAGGGCGCGATTATGTTGAGGCGGCCGGTTACGCCGAAGGGGAGAATGTGCTTGGAGAATAAGGCCGGCTTGGCGAACCGCTCCTCAATCCGCCCTTGCCGTTCCAGACCGTGCCAGTCGCCCTTGCCCCTTTCCGTGCGGAATCGCACCGTCCCCAAAGCCCGTTCCGCGTTGGCCTCGTCAAACAAGACCAACGACTGAGGCACCAGGGTCGCTCCCTGCCGGAAAGTATCGGCATAAGCCGGGCTGGGCGCGGTGGGCCACTGCTTTTGCCCGGCAAAGGTCAGCAGCGGCTTGGCCTCCTCCCAGGACATTCGGGGCCTTACTGCTTCGGTATTGCCGACCCGCTGCATCGCCGCCAGCGGCGTCGGCTTGACTTTTGCCCCATTGCCGTCCGTATCCAGCTTGCGCCCGAATACCGCCGAGGAGTTGGCCCAGGGAAAGGGACGCACCGCCCCGGCAAAGAAGTTCCAGGCCTCCGGGCTCAGGTCGGCATAAGTGCGCCCCCGCCCGGCGGATTCCGGCAGGCTCCAGTCGCCGGCACGAAACGGCCCCCAATGGTGAGACCGCAGGGCGGCGTAGGGCAGCACAAAACCAAACTTGCCGCCGGGTTTCAAATAGTAGTCCACGCAGGTGGCGACAAAGGTCGCCGCCAAATCGTTCTGGGTCGCCAGGTTCGCCCCGGCCCAGACACCGCGCAAAAGGGCCTGCTCCCGGAACTTGTCCTGCCGGTCAGCCGCCATAGCGTTATAAACTACCCAAGGGGGATTGCCGACCAAGCGGCTGGGCGGATTAGCCATCAGGCGGATGGGCTGCGCCAAGTTGGCGATGTACCAGTGCCAGATATGGTTGCGGCCGCTTTCAATATAGCCGCGCAAACGGCGGTACAATTCCAGAATGGCAGCCTGCTCCGCCGCTTGAGACATACCCAGCAAGGCGGTCAAGTCCGCTTCCAGACCGGGATAAGGCGGCCGCCCGGCGTAGTCAAACACCTGGTTCAGCAGGGCGTCAAACCGGTCATTCAGGAGAAAGGCGCGGGGGAGGATGAGGGGGGCGTCCGGGGTATCCGTTTGGATGGCGATATTGTCGTCCAAGGCGATGGGGGCGGTGAGGTAGCGGGATTCCCACTGGAGACTATCGCCCAGGTGCACGCTCGGCGCGTTTTCCGAATAGGCGTAAGCGGCCCATTCGGAAAAGGCGGCGATTTTGGTGGTTTTCGCCAATTCGACGGCTACCGGGTGCAAATCTATCCCGGCCACCAAATCGTTGACGATTTCGACCTGCGTCTGCGGGCGGTCGGCCAATTCCGGGTGTTGGGCGGCGTCGGCCAGCAGCAGCTGGACAGCGTGGTACAGGAAAGTGCCGGAGCCGCAGGACGGATCCAGTACCGCCGGGCCGGTAAGCTGACCGGCGACGGCCATTGCAATAGTTTCCCGCCGCCAATCGGCATCCATCACTTCCTCGCACACCGCCCGGGCCAGCCAGTCCGGAGTGTAATACTCTCCGAAATCGTGGCGGATGCTGCGGGGGATGACGGCGTGGTACAAATCTTTCAAGGTATCCCGGCCGGCCACGCTCCAATCGTAGCGGTTCACTTCGGCGATCAGGTTGTCCAGAACCTGCTCTCCGGGGGCAACGGCGTCAGCCAGGAGCCAAGCGGCAAAGCCTTCCGTCAACTGGCGGCGCAAGGCGTCCCGGTCGGCCTGCGGCGGCTCGCCCCGCCGCAGGGTTTCCGCCACGGCCCGGGCGGTTACTACCAGCATCGTATGGCGGGCGAACAAGTCCCGCTCGGCGGCGGTGTCGTCCGGCGGCGTCAGGAAAGCGCCGCGCAGCAAATCCCGCCAAAGGGCGCGCTTGACCGCATAAGCCGGGATATTTTCATAGTCGGCCGCCAGCTTGATGAACGGGGCGGCCACTTCGTCCGCCCATCGCACATTGTCGGTAGGCGGGGCTATCTTGGCGGTGCGATTGACGAAATCGTATAGGTAAGCCAGCAGGCGGTCGTCATCCTCCGGTTCCTGCAAGCGCAATTCCCGCAACAGGGTCAAGGGCGGTTCGGTATCCCGCTGGTAATCGTAAAAGCTCCACGCCTTGCCGTCGGTGATGCCGGCCCGCCAGCCGATTTGCTCCCGGTCAAACAGGCTGGGGCGGTCGCTCAAGGAGTTCAGATAGCGGACGGCCTGCTCCTCCGGGGTTTCGGTAAAGCCGTCGCGCTTGACCCGGGCATCCTCTTTCCGGCCTTGCCGCTTGGTCTCAAAGACCGCATTGCGGCAATAGACATCAATCGGCCCGTTGCCCGAGGGATATTGGGCCGCGATCTCCGGGTATTTCAGCTCCGGAAAGAGATAGCCCAAGATATTCCGCAGCCGGTTTTCTACTTCGGCTTCGGCAATATCCGCCGGCAATTCCCGCAGTTGGGCTACGATTTCCCGGGCCAACTGCCACCGGGGTTCCCCGGTAACATCCTGCGAAAGGGTCATTAGGGTCAACTCCTGGCAAGGATAGGGCAATGGCTCCGCCGCAACTTCCGGCTTTGCCTAGGGCCGGTTGGCCGGGCCGGGCGGCGGCGATTCCAGCATACTGCTTTCCCCTTAAAGCAAATCTTGCCCTTATTATATACTGCTTGACGCCGCTTTCCACCCATTGCCATCCCATCCCCTTTTATGTTACCTTTATGCCCAAATCCCCGGTTGCTTAACCGGCCTTGGGAGGTATCGCGGTGAGCTACAAACCCAAGTACCTGGGCCATGTCAACCTGTTTGTCCGCAATGCGGAACGCTCCCGGGAGTGGTATGCCGATGTGCTGGGCCTGCATACCTACGACTTTATGCCCGGCCGGGCCGCCTTTATGTCCGCCGACATGGAACAGTCCCACGAAATCGCCTTGATTGAAGTGGGGCCGGAGGCCCCCGGAATTCAGCATCGCCAGGTGGGGCTGAACCACATGGCCTGGATGATGGAAAGCCTGGACGACCTGAAGGAGTTCTACGGGCGGATGCGGGAAAAGAACATCCCCATCGACCGCATTTCCGATCATGGCATTTCCATCGGCATCTACTTCCATGACCCGGACGGCAACGGCATTGAGGTTTCCTACGAACTGCCGCGCAGCCAGTGGCCGCGCCAGGAAAACCTCTTTATGGGCGCGGGCCGGCTGAGCGGCCAGTTTCCCGGCCCTTGGGACAACGAACCGGCGGCTCAACCGGCGGCGGCCGTCGCCCGGTAAATCCCGGCGTTTCTCTTTGCTTTCTGGGTC
Organism: Dehalococcoidia bacterium; assembly: GCA_965203435.1. Taxonomy (GTDB): domain Bacteria; phylum Chloroflexota; class Dehalococcoidia; order Lucifugimonadales; family UBA3495; genus CBDBCU01. Next base: position 503,079 of record CBDBCU010000001.1, read on the forward strand.
TTGCCGGATTCCCGCTTGCGCGGGAAGGACGATAAAAGCGGGAATAATTACCAAAAGGCGGCGGCCCGGAAAGCAATGGGAAACTTTGCCGGAAACCCCTTTGCCCGCCAGCCCCTTTTTCCTTTATAATAGGGGGCAACTTAAACATCCGGAACGCAGGAGGGGTATTATGCCCGACCAAGCCGACATTGCTTTGATGGCGCACCTGATGCGGCGGGCCGGCTTTGGCGCGCCCCGGGCCGAATTGGAGGAACGGGCCGCTAAAGGCTATGCCGCCACCGTCGAGGAACTGCTTAATCCGGGGCCGGAGCCGGGCATCGACCGAGGATGACCTGATCCGCTACTTTCCCCACTTCGAGAGTTCCCTGGCCCCGGTGGCCGCCCAGACCGAGTGGGTCTATCGGATGGTCAACACCCGTTGGCCCTTGCAGGAAAAGATGGCCCTGTTCTGGCATCAGCTGTTCGCCACCGGCAACTCCAAAGTGGACAATCCGCCGGAGCTGTCCCAGCAAATTGCCATGTTCCGCCGGGAGGGGCTGACCACCTTTCCCAACCTGCTGACGCAGCTGGCGCAAAGCCCGGCCATGATTTACTGGCTGGACAACAACGGCAATCACTACGGCTCCATCAACGAAAACTGGGGCCGGGAACTGCTGGAACTGTTCTCGATGGGCGTGGGGCATTATTCCGAGGAGGACATCAAGGAAGCCTCCCGGGCCTTTACCGGCTGGACAATCGCGCCCAAGCCGCCGCGCCAGCCCCTGGGCCGTTTCTACTGGGGTTTCCAGTTCCGGCCCGACGACCACGACTACGGGGAAAAGCATTTCCTGGGCCACACCGGCAACTTCGACGGCGGCGACATCATCGCCATCATCGTCAAGCAGGAGGATACCGCCCGTTTCCTGGCCCGCCATCTCTACAACTTCTTTGTGGCCGACGAGCCGCAGGTGCCGGCCTGGAACATCACGCCGCCCAATGACCCGGCGGCCATTGACCAGCTGGTGCAGGCGTATAGGGACTCCGGGGCCGACCTTAAAGCCATCCTGCGGGTACTGTTTAACTCCGACTTTTTTAAGCAGGCCCGCTTTGCCCATATCAAAAGCCCGGCGGAATTGGTGATTGGCACGGCGCGCCTGGCCGGGAATTACAATGCGCCGCGCACCGGCTTTCCCGCCCTGGCTTTTGAGTGCAACTGGCAGGGGCAAGAGTTGATGAACCCGCCCAGCGTGGAAAGCTGGCATACCGGCTCCGAGTGGATTGACGGCGGCGCCCTGGTGCGGCGGGTCAACTTCGCCGCCAAGTTGTTGTCGGACACGGCCCTGCCCGGCGTCCAGGCCATTGTGGCCGGGCTGAAAGAACGGGGCAACCTGTCGCCGGCCGAGTTTGTCCGCGCCTGCCTGGATTTGGCCGGCCCGGTACAGGTGGATGACGGCACTTTTGACGAACTGCTGGCTCAGGCGCAACCCGGCGGCGATGTGACTTGGGATACCGATGAAACCGCCCAGGAATCGGAACGGCGGGCCGGGGCCATGCTGGCTATGATTGCCGCCACCCGGGAGTATCAGTTCGCCTGATTATCTTGACCACTGCCGGGGACTGACCCCAGGGGATTAGCCCCCGGCTTGCCAAACCAATACAGGAGGCAACCTGATGGTAGCTACCGGAAAAGACCCGGCGCTGGTGGTCTTGCAGCTGTCCGGCGCCAACGACTATCTCAACACGGTGATACCGTTCACCGAACCCCTTTATCGGGATTACCGCCCCAACCTGGGCATCCCGGAGGGGGATATTCTCAAGTTCACCGACGCCTTGGGCTTTCATCCCACGATGGGGCCGGTCAAAGACCTGTGGAATCAGGGCAACCTGGCGATTATCCACGGCATCGGCTATGAAAACTCCTCCCGTTCCCACTTCCGCTCGATGGACATCTGGCACACCTGCGAGCCGGAACAGGTGGGCACCGAGGGCTGGCTGGGCCGGGTTATCCGGGACTTGGATCCGGCCGGGGAGAATGTGCTGAAGGGCGTCAACTTCGGCCAGGGATTGCCCCGGGCCATGGCCCTGCGCGGGGTGCCAGTTACTTCGGTATCCGACCTGGCTTCCTACGGCGTCCTTACCGATGTGCCGGCGATCAGCGGCGCGGCGGAACGGGAGCGGATACTGGAACTCTTTTCCCGGGTCTATTCCCCGGCCATCGGCAGCGGCCCGGTGATGGATTATCTGGGGCAGACCGGCCGGGACGCCCTCAAGGGGGCGGACATCATCAAAACCGCCCCGGAAAAGTATTCCTCGACCGTGGAATACGCCGACAATCCCATTGCCAAAAGCCTGCGGAGCGTGGCGCAGGTTCACCTGGCTAACTTGGGAACGCAGGTTTTCTATACCCAGTACGGCAGCTTTGACACCCATTTCAACCAGCTGCCGACCCATGCCAAGCTGTGGACCGATGTGGCCGGGGCGGTCAGCGATTTCTTTGCCGACCTGCGGGAACACGATGCCGCCGACAATGTAACGATGCTGGTCTTTACCGAGTTCGGCCGCCGGGTGCAGGACAATGGTACCGGCTGCGATCATGGGCGCGGCGGCGTAGCCTTTGCCATCGGCGACCGGGTCAAGGGCGGGATGTACGGCCAGTATCCGTCTCTGAAAGCCGGGGATTTGATTGAGGGTGATTTGGCCCCCGATTACGATTTCCGCGGCTTTTATGCCACCTTTGCCGAGCGGTGGCTGGGGCTGGATGCCAAGCCCATTGTCGGCGGCCAGTTCGAGCAGCTGGACTTTCTGTAGGCCGCTTTAACCCGGCCCGATTCCATCCGACAGGGGGTTCCGGGCCGGGTTTACCGTTCATCCTGAATTCGCTGCAAGACGGAAAATCCGGCCGGTTAAGGGAAACCGGTCAAAGGAGATTGCCCGATGCTGACCACTATCGCCGCCGGGCGAGTGTATGACTTCAGCCATTGTATGGGGATGTATTCCACTTCCGGCGTCGGCTTTCTGGTGCCGCAGGATTTCGCCCTGGGCGCCGGGGATACCCTGTATGTGCTGAACCGGGGGGTCGATGAACTGACCCTCCGCATCAGCAAGTGCCGGCTGAACCACGAATTCATCGCCGACATCGGCCGCTATGGTACCGGCGACGGGCAGTTTGTCTGGCCCACTGCCTTGGCTCTGGACGCGGCCGGTAATCTGTATGTGGCCGATGAAAACCTGCACCGCATCACCGTTATGGATGCCGACGGCCAGTTTATGCAGAAGTGGGGCGCCCCGGGCAGCGAACCGGGTCAATTGAACGGCCCTTCCGGCTTGGCCTTTGCCCTGGACGACAGCCTTTATGTGGTGGACAGCCGCAACAACCGGGTGCAGCGGTTCACGAAAGACGGGCAGTTTATCGCCGCCTGGGGCAGCTATGGCCGCGGCCCCGGCCAGTTTAACCAGCCCTGGGGCCTTGGTGTGGACGGGCAGGGGGCGGTGTATGTGGCTGACTGGAAAAACGACCGGGTACAAAAGTTCGCTCCGGAGGGGGAGTTTCTAGGGGAGTTCGGCGGCACTGCCGAGGGCGTCGGCGCGTTGCGCCGGCCCACCGGCGTGGCCGTGGATTCCGATGGCGATGTGTATGTGGCCGATTGGGGCCAGCATCAGGTCAAAATCTACGAGCCCAACGGCAAGTTTATCGCCGCCCTGGTGGGCGATGCGGAACAGCCGTCGCCTTGGGCGCAGGATTACATTGACGCCAATCCGGATGTCGCCAAAGCCCGCCGCCGCACTAATATGGAGGGGGAATGGCGGTTCAACCGCCCCATTGCGGTAAAGGTTGACGCCCAAGACCGCCTGTTTGTGGCCGAGGCGGTGCGGCATCGCATCCAGATTTACAACAAGGAAAAGGACTACGCCGAGGCCGCGTTGAACCTGTAAGGGCAAAGGGTCAAGGCAACCCGGGATTGGCAAGGGCGGGGGTAATGCCCGCCCTTTTCCCGTCTATCCCCCTTGCCGGGATACCCAACCGGCCCGGCCATCATCCTTATTCCTCAGCCAAAGCCGCCGCCAACCCCGGCACATATTCGGCCCCGGCCGGGGCGGTCAGAGAGGAGCCGGTCAAATCCGCGCCCAAGGGTTCATACCGCCCGCCCAAATGTTCCGCCAGAAATGCCTCGGTCACGGCAAAGAAGGACAAGTTGTTTTCCGGGCGGGCAAAGCCGTGGCCCTCGTCCGGGTACAGAATATAAGAAACCGGGATGTTCTTTTCCTGCATGGCCGCCACGATCTGATCCGACTCCGACTGCTTGACCCGGGGATCGTTGGCCCCCTGCCCAATCAGCAGCGGGCGGCGGATGTGGTCGGCATAGGTCAGCGGCGAGCGGGTCAGCAGAAAGGCCCGCCCCTCCTCGGTGCGGTAATCGCCGACCCGGCTGGTGAACAGGTCAATCTGCGGCTGCCAGTAAGGGGGAATGGTGTTCATCAGGGTTATCAGGTTGGACGGGCCGACGATGTCCACGCCGCAGGCAAAGACTTCCGGGGTGAAAGTCATTCCGACCAGGGCCGCATAGCCGCCATAGCTGCCGCCCAGGATGGCAACCCGGGCCGGGTCGGCAATGCCCTGAGCCACGGCCCACTGCACCGCGTCCAGCAGGTCATCATGCATCTTGCCGCCCCATTCCCGATTGCCGGCGTTGATAAATCCCTTGCCAAAGCCAGTGGAACCGCGGAAGTTGACGCTCAGCACGGCGTAGCCCCGGTTCGCCAGTAGCTGAAAGACCGGGTTGTAGCCCCATTCATCCCGCGCCCAGGGGCCGCCGTGGACCAGCAAGGCCATCGGCAGCGGCTGCCGGGGCCGGCCGGCATTATCCGGGTCGGCTTCCCGGGGCAGGGAATAGTAGCAAACCAGGTTCAGCCCATCCCGGGCCGGGATGGTGGCCGGATGATTTTTGACCAGCGGCAATCCTTCCAGAGCCGCCCGGTTGGTGAACAGGAATTGAGCTTCCCGCCTTGCCCGCAGATAGCGGTAATAACGCACCGGGTCATCATCCAGCAGATAGGCTACAATCCAGCAGCTGTCGTCCCGGGTGCGGCTCAGCACTTCCAGATCCCCGTCGGCCACCGTGGCCAGAAATTCCAGGTCGGCGGCGATGGCGTCATCCAACACCTGCCATTCCTTGCGTTCCGCGGTAAAGGCCACGGCCTGCACCGTCTTTTCCGTGGGATGGGACAGGGTATCGCTGACATCGGCCCGGTCCGCGGCGGCCAGGGTGGTGGCAACGCCGCTGGGCAAGTGAACCGATTTCAGAGCCGCCGTATCCCGGCCGCGGCTGTCGGTCAAATACAGGGTTTCCCCGGAACGGTCAAAGCCCACCGGCATCGTGGTCAGGCTGTCCTCCGGCCCCACGGCGATGTAGGGTATCCAATCGCCGCCATCGACTCTTTCCAGATATTCCGCGCCGCCATCGGCAGTCATCCGCACCGCAAAGCGCACCCGGAAATCGTCATCGGTAACGAACCCGGCAAAGCCGTCGTTCTGCAATAGCAGAGACCGCTCTCCGGTGGTCAGGTCAATGCGGTAAAGATCGTGGAACTGAGGATCCCGGTCATTCAATCCGACCAGCAGCTGGCCGGGATGTTGGGGGCTGGCTTCTTGAATCTGGGCGTGGATGTTCTCCAGCGGCGTCAAGTCGAGGATTTCCCCGGAGGCCAGTTGGACGGCGTAAAGCCGCCAGTTTTCATCGCCGCCCACATCCTGCAAATAGATGATGTGCGCCGCGGTGTAAGCCCAGCCGTAGATGCGGATGCCGCGCCCGGTGTCCCGGGTAACCGGCCGGGCCGCCGTCGGGTTATCGGCCGGGGCGACCCATACATTCAGCACGCCGTCCAGGGGGGCCAGCCAGCTGATGTTAGCCCCGTCCGGGCTGATTTGGGCCGACGCCTTGTCCGGATTGCCGAACAGCAGTTGGCGGGGAATCAACTGGGTAACTTCCCCGGTAGTGGGTAAAGGCATAACTGTGGTTGCTCCTTTATATGTTTCCCTTTGCTGGCGGCGGTTCCATCCTTCAACAAGTTCAGGATGAGCGGAAATTTGCGGCCGGCAAGTTTAGGATAACCTCTCAACAAGTTCAGGATGAGCGGAAATTTGCGGCCGGCAAAGGGAATCCTTTTATGGGTATCCCCACCTGGCGGCTAGCTGTCCACACCGCCTATGGGGATGGCGGACAAGTCGGCGCCGGTTTCAGCCAGCAGGTTGCGAATGTGCAATTCCGTTTCCTGATAAGCCCCTTCGCCAATGTGGTGGTAGCGGATAATGCCCTGGGCGTCAATCAGGAACTTGTGCGGCCAGTAGCGGTTGTTATAGGCCCGCCAAGTCTGAAAATCGTTGTCCATCGCCACCGGCCAAGTTACCTTAAGCCGGGGCAGGGCTTCCCGCACATTGTCCTCCCGTTTCTCAAAGGCAAACTCCGGGGAATGGACGCCCACCACGACCAAGCCCTGGCCGGCGTACTTGTCATACCAGTCCCTTACATACGGCAGGGTGCGCTGGCAGTTAATTCAAGAGTAGGTCCAGATGTCCACCAATACCACCTGGCCGCGCAGGTCGGCCATAGCCAGGGGTTCGCTGTTCAGCCAAGCAGTAATGCCCCGAAACTCCGGGGCCGGCTTGGTACCGGGCGGCGTAACCAGGGTGGGCGTGGGGGAGGGCGGCTCCGGGACTGCGATTTGGCGCGCCACGGATTGAGCCGCATCACTATCAGAACTGCCGGCCGGTTGGATTAACCACAGGCTGGCAACCACCGCCGCCAGCAGAAGTACGGCGGCGGTTAAGGGCAACCAGTTTTTGACCGGGGAAAGGATGGGACGGTTCATTAAGGGAGCGCCTTTCGGGTGGTTGCGGGAATGGAAAGATGGGTTATCCCGGCGATTCCGTTCTGTTATGGGGTATTCATCCTTCAACAAGTTCAGGATGAGCGGATTGGATACCCCCCAATAGAACGAATTAACCCGCCCTGCTGTTGATTACGCCGGGAATGGCGGATTGGATGCCGGCGGGATTGGGTATCCCCAATCGCCGGCCGCGCCTAGTCTGCCGGAACCGGCTCCGCTATCCGGGTTTCTTTGCTGGCGAAAGCCGGCATTACCTCTTTAGCCAGCCAATCCAGTTGCTCTACGATGACCCGCTGGGGAGTGCCTACCGGGTGACTCATCCCGACCCGTTCCAAGCCGGGATAGGTAGCCTCCAGTTCTTTGAGCTGCTCGATAATCCGTTCCGGCGGCCCGCAGAGAAAGCCTTGCCGCTCGACCGCCCGCTCAATGGTGGGCAAGCCGGACGTGGGGGCGCGGCGGGGATCGCCCATCGCATCAATCTGATCGTCGCTCAGCGAGCGCACCAGGCGCAGGGGGCCGAACATTTTGAGGTTTTCCTCGTAGTATTTGGCGGCTTCCTTGATGGCCTGTTCCTGGGTATCCGCCAGGTAGAAGTGGAAACCGATGCTCAAATCCTCGCCCAGTTGCGCGTCTGCCCGGCCGTGGCGCACCAGGGCGTCCCGGTAGGCGGAGATGACATCGTAGATGGCGCCGCCCTCGGAAACGCCGCCGCCAATCATCCCCTTGATGCCGTGTTTCGCCATAAAGTCCAAGGCCCGGGGCGTGGCGCTCTGGATGGGCTGCCAGGTTTCCACCGGCAAATTACGCGGCCGCGGCACCAGGGTTATCTCCTCCAGCTGATAGCCCCGATAGGGTACGGCCGGCGGCACGGTGTAATACTTGCCTTTATGGGCAAAGGAACGCTGGTTGAAGGACTTGAGGATCAGCTCCACCTGTTCCTCGAACAGGTCCCGATTGGCCGCCTGATCCAGTAGGGGCGCGCCAAAGGTTTCCACTTCCCGGGTATGGTAGCCGCGGCCCACGCCAAAGATAACCCGCCCGTTGGTCAGAATGTCGGCGGTGGCAAAATCCTCGGCTAGGCGCAGGGGATTCCACATAGGGGTAATGTTGAAACCGCAGCCGAAGTTGAGGTTTTGGGTCAGGTGGGCCAGATGGACATTGAGCAGCAGCAGGTTGGGGATGCACTCGTAGCCCTCCGGCTGAAAGTGATGCTCGGCCATCCACAGGGTATCGTAGCCGCCGGCGTCCATAACCTCGGCAATGGCCTGGGCCTTGTCAAAGACGGTGGTCAGATACGCGTCGGAAAAGGAACGCTCGTTCACCGCCGTGCCGCCGTAGCCCACATTGTCCATATCCACATGGCCGGCGTACAGGCTGTCAAACTTGGCAATCATTCCGGGCCTCCTTTCGGCGGGAAGGGTTATGTTGACCGGAATTATAGTTTATTGGCGGCTTGCCGGCAATGCGCCGGCTATAGCGGCTCGGTTTGCTTGCCGGGCATTCGTCTTTCAATCAGTTCAGGATTACCCTTCAACCAGTTCAGGGTGAGCGGAAAGATGCCGGGATGACGGCAATGCGCCGGCTACAGCCGCCGCAAGCGCGGCAGGATTATGCCCATTATTACCGCCAGGGCGATCAGGGCGGCTCCGTTGACCAGCAGGGCCACCCGGGCGTTGGTCGCCTCGGCCAGATAGCCCCCTTCCATTTGTCCCAAGGGGGCCGCGCCAATGCCGATAATCCAGGAGCCCATAGCCCGGCCGCGTTCCTGATTGGATACGCTGAACTGCATCAGGGCGTGATGCAGGATGTCGGTAGCCGAGGCCATCAGGTTGATAAAGATTACAAAGAGGACGGCGACCCAGAAAGTCGGCGATTGGGACAGCATAATCTGGCCCAAGCCGAACAGGGCGATAATGGTCAGCAGCAGCAGGCCGCGGCGGCGCAGCCGTTCCAATCCCACTACCGCAAAGACGCCCAGCGCGCTGCCCAGGAAACGAAAGGCGGTGAGCAATCCCAGGCCGGCCGCCCCCACGCCCAGCACCTCTACCGCCAGCAACGGCAGCATTACCTGATGGGAAAAGCCCAGGATTTCCGCTCCGGCGGTGGAAATTATCAGGCTGAGCATTACCCGGTTGTTTTTCAGGGCACGGAAATAGTTGAGCAGGTTTTCCAACAGCGGCTCCCGCACTCGGGGGGCGGCCGCGCCGGCCTGCCGCAACCAGCGCATCACGACCAAGCCGGCCAGATAGGTCAAGCCCATCACCAGAAAGGCGGCGGCCGGCCCCTGCCAGGCAATCAGGCCGCCGGTGATTAGGGAGCCGAAAATGCCGCCGGTCCATTGGGCCAGGGAAACCAGGGCAATACCGTTGACCGCCCGCCGCGGCCCCACAATGTCATAGACATAGACCTGCCGGGCGGTCATATAAAAGGCTTGGGCCACTCCCATCAGAAAAGTGGATGCCAGCAGCAGGCCGACCAGCAGCGCGCCGCCGTTGGCTGCGGTCAGCCGGCTATCGAACAAGGCCCAAGCCATCAGCAGGGACAGGGTCAGCATTGCGGCGCAGGCATAGCGCATTATCCGCCGCCGGTCAAAGCGGTCGGCAAGGGAGCCGGCGGCCAGGCCCACGACCAGGTTGGGCAGGGAGCGGACGGCGTAGATGACGCCGACCATTCCGGCAGAACCGGTCAAATCCAGAATCAGCCAGCCCAACAGCACCTGCTGCATCCCCCAGCCCAGTTGATTGGCTACGGTGGACAGCCAGAGGGTACGAAAGTCCGGGTAGCGCAGGGCGGCCAGCCGCCGGGTCACATAAGAGGGACGGCGGCGGCGGGGAAAGGGCGTGGGGGAAAGGGCGGACATAGGGCAACGATAGCGGTCTGAACGCCGATTTTCAACTTTGCCGTCAAAAGCTTGCATTGCCGGTTTATTTCTGGCAATATAGGAATATGCGTATTGGAGCTTTCGAACTAGCGGAGCCTTTGCCGGAACTGCGGGATCCCCACGCCTTTGCCATGATTCGCCCTTGGGTGGATGTGGGCAGCGTGGGAACTTTGACGCTGAGCCGTCTGGAGCGGTTTCTCAAGGCCCGGGATCTGGGCAAACTGGCCCGGCCCGGCAATTACTTTGACTTTACCCGCTACCGCCCCAACATCCGGATGATGCACGGGGAGCGGCAGGTTACGGTGCCGAACAGTTACCTGCGCTACGCCAAAACCGAGGAAGGGCCGGACTACCTCTTTCTCCATCTGCTGGAACCCCACGCCGCCAGCGAGGAATATACCGATTCCGTGCTGGAAGTGATTAAGCACTTCGGTATCCAACGCTATTGCCGGATTGGGGCGATGTATGACGCCGTTCCCCATACCCGCCCGCTGCTGGTTACCGGTTCCTTGGGCAATGTGCCGCAGCTGAAAGCCGTGCCCAATCTGAAACTGCGCCGCAGCAACTACCAGGGGCCGACCACCATTATGAACCTGGTTTCCGAGGGCGTGGATCGGATGGAAATTGAGACCATCAACTTTATGGTGCATCTGCCCCAGTATCTGCAACTGGAGGAGGACTATACCGGGGCTTGCCGGATGATTGAGTGCATTTCCTCGGTATATGCCAACATTCCCGCGGACCTGTTGCCCCTCCGCCGGGGGCAGCGGCAGTACCGGGAATTGAGTTCGGCGGTGGAGCGCAACTCCGAGCTGAAGTCCCTGATTGAGCAGATGGAAGCCTACTATGACGCCCAGCAAGAGGAGGAGGAAGCGGAGGCGGCCGGCGTCTCCGAGGTCAACCTTTCCCCGGAAATCGAGCGCTTCCTCAGCGAGTTGGGCGAGCAGATGGAAAGCGACGGGGAAAGGTAAAGGGCGGTTAAACCTTTGACATCCCGTTCGGTTCGGTGATGGCGTATCGCTCCGTTCATCCTGAACTTGTTGAAGGACGGATACACCACTAACGGAACAGCCCCCCGCTTCTACCCCCCGGATATGGCGCAGCCGGGGGTTTTTCTTTCCGGGAAACGGCGGCAGCGGCCGGGCCGGTCGGCATAAATGCGGCAGGCAAAGGTATCCGGGTGCAGCATCGGGCAGCGTTCTCCGGGATAGTCGGCAAAGCGCAGCCAACCACTGCCGTCCGGCCGCCGGGCAACCGCCACCGTCAAGCCCAAGGCCACGGCCCGCCGCTTAAAGTCATCGACTTCCGCCGCCGTCAATTCCAGCAGCAACGGCCCCCGGCAACACCCGGCCCGACATTCGGCCATACAGATACGGCTGGCCTGTTCCGCCGTCAAGCCGGGAATAAGAAAGGATGGCATAGCGCGCTCGTCCGGTAGTTTCGGATTATGGTCGGGGAAAGGGGATTAGGGGGAAAGCCGGGGAATGGTGGCGACGGATGGATTCGAACCAACGACCTAGCGCTTATGAAGCGCCCGCTCTGCCGCTGAGCTACGTCGCCACCTAGAGGGATGCGCCGGCCAGCCGCCTTGCGCTATCCCGGAATATCCATAATAAACCGGAAGGGCGGCAAAGTCAATGGGGCGGAGGCGGAAAAAATAGGGCTATCGTATATATAAACCGTCCTTCCCGCGCAAGCGGGAATCCAGTGGTTGCTTGCCGAGGATGCGGCATTATAGGGCAGTACCGTTCTGGATTCCCGCTTACGCGGGAAGGACGGTAGGGGCAACGGGAAGGACGGTTCTATGTGCGATAGCCTTGGCCCGGCCGCCGCCAATCCGCTCATCCTGAACTTGTTGAAGGATGGGAAATTGGGATTGCTGAATCCAAAGGGCAGCACACCCGCCCCCTTTGCCTTACCTTGACGCGGCTATTAAGATAAGCCTATGAATGGGCAAGACAAGACAGCCGCGGATTTGGCGGCCGATACCCAAACCCTGTTGGCGGAAACGGCGGCCGCCTTGGGGCAAATCCTGGCCGCATTGGCGGCCCGGCTGCGACCCTTTCCCGCTTTTCTGGGGATGGCATCGGTGCAAGCGGTGGAGCTGGAGCCGCCACGGACTCCGGCCCGGGATTTGGGTTGCATGGTGGTAACGCCGGAGGGGCGCATCTGCCAACTGGATTTGCGGGCCATGCCGGGGATAGCCGGCCTGACCGAAACGGAGGCGGTAGAGGAGTTTTCCGAGGCGGAGTTGAGCGCGGCGGAATATATCCTCTACGCCGCCACGGCCATTGAACTGCTGGCGGCGGAACTGCGGCGGCGAGGGCAGTAGAAACCGGGCTGATTAGCCCATCCGAGGGGCGTCATTCCAGGTCAACATCGCCGCTTTGCCCGCCGCGCTTGCGAACCAGCCGCACCGCGTCAATCCGCATCCCCCGGTCCACGGCCTTGCACATATCGTACACCGTCAGGGCGGCGATGGTTACGGCGGTCAGGGCTTCCATTTCCACCCCGGTTTTGCCGGAAGTGCTGGCGGTGGCGGTTATGTTGACCCGGCTTTGGGCTTCATCCAGTTCCAAATCCACATCCACCCGGTTCAGCGGCAGGGGATGGCACAGGGGGATCAGTTCGGCGGTACGCTTGGCCCCCATAATGCCGGCCAGTTGCGCGATGGTCAAGGCATCGCCCTTTTTGACCAGGCCCTCTTGAATTAGTTTTAGGGTATCCCGCTGCATCAGCAACGAACCCCGGGCCACCGCTTCCCGGTCCGTAACCGGTTTCCCGCCCACATCCACCATCCGCGCCCGGCCCTGTTCATCCAGATGGGTGAGGGACGGAATGGATGGCGGCGCGGCGGCGGTTTCCGCCGGGGGATTGAAAGTAGTCATAGCAGCGGCCTCCGGCAATCAGGGTGACTCTTATCGGGAGATGGTACCCCGGTTTTATGCGCCCTTGCCGGTATGGAGCAGGGATCCCGACCGGTCAACGCAGCGTTCACAGACCCGGTAGCCGGAGGATTCCGCTTCCTTTTGATTGGCAAACGCGCGGTAGGGCCGGCCGGAGTTCAGGATCGTGGCGGCGTAGCGGCAGGAACGCTGGTGATAGGTTTTGCTGCCCTTGGCGGTGGCGACATAGCCTACCGGGACGGCCGCATCCGCGCAGCGGCGGCAGGATTTGCGGCCATCGGCTTCGGCCGCTTCCCGGGTGGGATAGAAAGCGCCGGCGTGGATTCGCTGGGCATAATAGCAAGTGCGGCGGTGGTAAGTTTTGGCGCTATTGCCGTTGCGGGCGGCGACAAAATCCCCGCAATCGCTTGCCGCCACGGCCGCCGGGGCCGGTTTGGCCGCCGCCGGTTTTATCGCCGCCGCAACCGCCGATTCCATAGTCGGCAAGGGCGCGGCAACCGGCTCGCCGCCCTGCTCCAGCAGGGAGACGCGGCGGCGCAGTTCGGCCACTTCCTCCTGCAAAGCCTGCAAGGCCCGGTCGCGGTTATCCATAGTTCCCGACCTCCAAAAACCGATTTTCCCGGGCGGCCCGGCTTATATTAGCCGCCAATCTGGTACATTTCCACCTTGGGCCGGCGGTTCTGCAAGGGGGCCAGTTCCGTCCGTTCCTCGGAATAGCGGTCGGCCCGGCGGCTCCAGAGGGTTTCGATGCGGGCGGTCAATTCATCATCGGTAGCCCCGGCCCGCAGGGGTTCCCGCAAATCCAGCCCATTGGCGGCAAAGAGGCAGGTATAGAGTTTGCCGTCGGTGGACAGGCGGGCCCGGGTGCAGTCGCCGCAGAAGGGCTGGGTTACTGAAGCGATAACGCCGATTTCGCCCGTCCCATCCCGGTAACGATAGCGGTTGGCAACTTCGCCCCGGTAGTTGCCGGCCAGCGGCTCCAAGGGCAGTTCGGCGTCGATGCGGCGGATGATTTCGGCGGCCGGCACCACTTCGTCCCACTTCCAGCCGTTGCGATTGCCCACATCCATATACTCAATAAAGCGCACAATGTGACCGCTGCCCTGGAAATGGCGGGCCAGGGCAACGATGGTATGGTCGTTGACCCCTTTCTGCACCACGGCGTTGATTTTGAGCGGCGCCAAGCCCACGGTCGCCGCCGCGTCTATTCCCTCTAGAACCCGCTGTACCGGAAAGCCCCGGCCGTTCATCCGCCGGAAAATGTCATCATCCAGGGTATCCAGGCTGACGGTTATGCGCTGCAAGCCGGCGTCTTTGAGTTGCCGGGCCTGCTGCGGCAGTAGGTAGCCGTTGGTGGTCAAGGTCAAATCCAGGGACGGGTCGAGGGCGGCCAGCATGGCGATAAGCCGGTGCAGGTTGGTACGCAGCAGCGGTTCGCCGCCGGTTATCCGCAGCTTGTTGACGCCCAAGGCAACGAACCGGCGGGACAGGCGGGCGATTTCCTCAAAGGTCAGGATTTCCCCTTTGGGCAGGAACTGGTAGCTTTCGCCGAAAATTTCGGCCGGCATACAGTAGGCGCAGCGAAAGTTGCACCGGTCGGTAACGGAAATCCGCAAATCCCGCAAGGGGCGGTTAAAGCTGTCGGTAAGCACTGCTTTTGCCGTGTCGGTCATCATGGTTAGCGGCCAAGGGTATCAGCCAGCAATCGTTGCAAGGCTGGGACGGCCCGGCCGGCGGCGTCAGCCCGGTGGCTGATCCGATTCTTTTCCGCCAGGGGCAGCTGCGCCAGCGTCCGCCGCAAAGACGGCAGACAAAAAACCGGGTCATAGCCGAAACCGTCTTGGCCCTGGGGATTATATTGTATCATCCCGGCCACCGAACCTACTACCGAAACTTCGGCCCCTTGGGGATGGCGCATAGCGATAACGCAGCGGAAACGGGCGGTGCGCTGAACCCAGGGTATCCCTTGCAGGTTTGCCAATAGCAGGTTGACCCGGTCAACATCCGTGGTGCAAGCCGCGCCGCCGTAACGGGCCGAATGGATGCCCGGCGCGCCGCCCAAAGCGTCGACTTCCAAGCCGGAGTCGTCGGACAGGGTAAGCAAGCCGGACAGGGCGGCGTAAGCGCGGGCTTTCAGCCAAGCATTTTCGGCAAAGGTAAGGCCGGTTTCCGCCACTTCCTGGGCAATGCCCACCTCGGAAAGGGATACCAAAGGCAAGGCAATATCCCGCAACAGTTCCCGGTACTCCCGCACCTTGCCGGGGTTATGGGTGGCAATCAGCAGTTGGGGTTGGGTCAAAGCGTATCCTTTCAGTTTCCCCTTAATTGCGGGGATTCGTCTTTCAAGCCGTTCCAAGGAATCCGGCAACCAGTTCAGGATGACCCTTCAACAGGTTCAGGATAGGCGGTGGGATACCCTACCATCGCACAAAACCCTTTATCGGGCCGGGCTAACCCGGCGGTCAGATAATGCCTTTAGCCGCCAGTTCTTGCAGGGTATCCTCGGCGCAGCCCAGCCAGGAGCCGTACACCTGGCGGTTATGTTCGCCCAGCCGGGGGCCGGCGTGTTGCACGGCGCCGGGGGTATGGCTGAACTTGGGGATGATGCCGGGCATCAGAGTTGGCCCCAATTCCGGATCGTCCACCCTCAGCACATCCTCCCGGGCCTGATAGTGGGGGTCTTGCACAATCTGCGCGCTGTTATAGACCGGGCCGACCACGCCGCCGGCCGGCACCAGTTGCGCCAGTAGTTGGGTCAAGGAACGCTGCCCCAGCCAGTATTGGAGGATTTCATTCAGGGCATCCTTGTTTTCCAGACGGGCAGCGTTGTCTTTGAACCGGGCATCGGCCAGCAGTTCCGGCAATTCCATAGCCTGGGCCAATCGTTCCCAAGTGCTTTGGGAAGTGGCCGACAAGCCCAGCCAATGGTCATCGCCGGTGCGGTACAGGCTGCGGGGGGCGGCGTCGGGAAAATCGTTGCCTACCCGCTCCCGGACAATGCCCAGCCGGTCAAACATCGGAATATGGGGAATGCAGAGGCGGAACAGCGGCTCAAAGAGGCTGACATCGATGACTTGACCGGGCCGGGAGGGGCCATCATTTCCGTATCCGGCGGCCGGGGAGTCCCGGTGATAGAGGGCCATCATCCCGGCCAGAGCGCCGAAAACCCCGGCGATTTCGTCGGCCAGGGGAATGGGCGGCAAGACCGGCGGGGTGTCGGGAAAGCCGGTCATTCCAATGTAGCCGCTCATACACTCGGCGATAGTGCCAAAGCCGGGGCGGTCTTTATAGGGGCCGGTCTGCCCGAAACCGGAAAAGCGCAGGATAATCAGGCCGGGATTAACCTGATGCAGTTCCGCCGGCCCCAAGCCCCAGCGTTCCATAGCCCCGGGCCGGAAACCCTCAATCAGCAGGTCGGCTTGCCCGGCCAGGGCTTTCAGCATTTCCTGCCCTTCAGCCCGGCTCAGGTCCAGGGTGACCGATTGCTTGTTGCGGGAATGGACTTTCCACCAGAGGGATACGCCGTTGACGAAAGGCCCCCACTGGCGGAGGGGATCGCCGCTACCGGGCCGCTCTACCTTGACCACTTCCGCGCCAAAGTCGGCTAACAGGCTGCTGGCGGTGCCGCCGGCCACGATGATGGACAAGTCCAGAATCTTTAAGCCTTGCAGCGGGCCGAAAGAGCCGGCCGCTTTGCCATTGTCCGATTCAGTCATCAGCCGCCCCTTTCCAATTCACTATTGTCGCTAGTGTCGCTGAAAAATGCGCGGATTTCCGCTAATACCGCCGCCGGATGTTCCATAGGCAGAAAGTGGCTGCCCAGGCCCATCGGCTTGACCTGCGCCCCGGCGACCAATTCCTGAAAGCGGCGGACGCCGGCATCATGCCAGGTCTGCGCGCCGGGATAGTTTCCCAACAGCAGCAGAAAATCCCCGGTCAATCCTTGCAGGTAACGGGATACCGACAGTTCATCCCGCTGCTCGTAAAAGACGGCTTCTACGGCCGGAGGGCATTTCAACTCGGCCCGGCCGTCAGGCAAGCAACGGACGCCGCCGTCGATGAAGGCTTGAAAGGCGGTTTCGGTCCAATCCTTAAAGGCCGCCCGGTGGCGATAGCCGGCGTACATTGCCGCCTTGCTTTCCCAGATGGCGCGTTTTTGCCGGGCGCTCCGGGCGCGGGCTTGCAACTCCCCCGGCGGGGCGTTGGCCGGGCTTTCTCCTACCCGGGTTTCGACCAGAACCGCCTGCTCGATGCGTCCCGGCAGCAGGGACGCGGCGATAAGGATTGCCAAGCCGCCGGAGGAATGGCCTACCGCCCGCAACCGGGCAAATCCCATTTCCTGGATGATCGCCGCCAAATCCTGCCCGGCCAACGCGAAACTGTAGCCCCGATGGTCGGAGGGTTCGGTATCCCCATGCCCCCGCTGGTCAAACGCCAGTACCCGATAGTCCTCGGCCAATTCCTGGGCGATGGGCTGCCAGGGCCGGGCGCACAGGCCGGTGGCGTGGAGTAGCAGCAGCGGCGGATTTTCCGGGCGGCCCCATTCCAGATAATGATGTTTGATGCCGTTGACGGCAATGTAACGGCTGGCCGGTTTCATTCCTGTTTCCAGTTTTGATGGCAAGGCTGCGGCGTCTATTCTAATAGCAATGGCCCCGGTTAGCCAATGCCCGGTTGCATAAATTCCCTTCGGTTGCGGACGATTCATCCTTCAACAAGTTCAGGATGAGCGGAAAAACGACCGTCGGGTGGCAGGATGAGCGGAAAAACGACCGTCGGGTGGCAGGGTGAGCGGAAAAACGACCGCCGGATGGCAGGATGAGCGATAAAACGACCGCCGGATAAGGGGAAAACAATAACCGGGAGCAAGCGGCGACTTTTGACTTTTTCCCCAATCCGCCGGCAAAGGCTTGTGTTATAATGGGCGGGCCTAATCGCCAAAGCGAGGTTCCGGGGTAAAATGCTTGAGGATTATTTTCGGCAATATGGGCTGGTCGCCCTCTTGGCGGTGGTGGCTATTGCCGTGCCGGTCAGTATGTTGGCTTTGTCCGGGCTGGCTTCGCGGCTGGGACTGCGGCCCCAGAACCCGACGCCGGTCAAGCTGGAAACTTACGAGTGCGGGGTGCAGACCATCGGCGGGGCGTGGCATCGCTTCCATTTCCGCTACTACCTGTACGCCATCCTGTTCGTCATTTTCGATGTCGAGGTGGTGTTTCTGTACCCTTGGGCGGCCAAGTTCCTCGGCTTGGAACTGTTCGCCCTGATTGAAATGGGCGTATTCGTCGCCATCCTGCTGGTGGGCTGGGCCTATGCCTGGCGCAAGCGGGATCTGGAATGGGCTCGTTAGAGGATAGGTTGAAAATGGTGGAACTGCCGCAATCCGGGGGGCCGCTGCAAGACCGCACCTGGGACCTTGACCGGGAGGAGGGGAGGACGGTCAACGACCTGCGGGCGGTAGCCGCGGCCCCCCTGGAAACCCCGTCCCTGGCCGTCCCGGAGGACCTGAAACAGAACCTGCTGGTCACTTCGGTGGACGCGCTGGTCAACTGGGGCCGCAAGTCGGCCCTGTGGCCGGTTTCCTTTGGCCTGGCCTGCTGCGCCTTTGAGATGATGGCGACGGCGATGGGCCGTTTCGACATTGCCCGTTTCGGAATGGAAGCCTTTCGCGCTTCCCCCCGCCAGGCCGACCTGATGATTGTGGCCGGCACCGTTACCTGGAAAATGGCGCCGCCGATCAAGCGCATCTACGATCAGATGGCCGACCCCAAGTGGGTTATCGCGATGGGGGTCTGCGCCACCAGCGGCGGCCCGTACTATGGTTCCTACAGCGTGGTGCCGGGAGTGGATCATATCGTCCCGGTGGATGTGTATGTTCCCGGCTGCCCGCCGCGGCCCGATGCCCTGCTTTACGGCATTATGGAACTTCACGAAAAGATCAAGAAGTACCATCACCTCCGCAAAACGGCCGCGCCGCCGGCCGCCGGAGAGGGGCAATCCTGATGGCGCTGCACGAGCTGACCGGCGCGGAATTGGCCGCTCGGCTGACCGCCGCCTTGCCCGCGGCGGTAGCCGGGTATGAGGACACCGCCGTATGGGTTCACCCGGCCGGGCTGGCGGCCGCCGCCGCCGTTCTCAAGGAGGATCCGGAACTGGATTTGCAGTTTCTGAATTCGGTCAGCGCGGTGGATTTCGTGGAGCATTTCGACCTGGTCTATCATTTGACTTCCCTGCGCCGCCGGCACACTGCCGTGATGAAAGCCCGGCTGTACGGCCGGGAGGAACTGGCCGCGCCGTCGGTTTATGGGGTCTGGCGGGGGGCCGACTTTCAGGAACGGGAAATCTGGGATTTGATGGGGGTGCGCTTTGACGGCCATCCCAATATGAAGCGCATTATGCTGTGGGAGGGCTTTGACGGCCATCCCCTGCGGAAGGATTTCCTGTAGGCCGGCCGGGCCGGGCGGGCGGAAAAAGCATGACCCTACGCACTGAACCGATGACCGTCAATGTGGGGCCGCAGCATCCCAGCACCCATGGAGTGTTCCGGGTGCGGGTTACTTTTGACGGCGAGGAAATCGTCGAGGTGGAGCCGGTGTTCGGCTACCTGCACCGGGGCACCGAAAAGCTGGCCGAGGAGCGCAACTATGTCCAGGTCGTTACCCTGACCGACCGCCTGGACTACACTTCCTCGATGATTAACAATCAGGCTTACTGCCTGGCGGTGGAGCAGCTGCTGGGCGTGGAGCCGCCGCCGCGGGGCAAGTATCTGCGGACCTTGACCGCCGAGTTGCAGCGCATTGCCAGCCATCTGATTGCCGTCGGCTTTTTCGTGCAGGAATTGGGGGCCTTGGGAACGCCGCTGATGTATAGTTTCCGCAGCCGGGAGCGGATCCTGGAGCTTTTCGAGATGCTGTGCGGGGCGCGGATTACGGTCAGCTATATGCGGCCCGGCGGCGTCTTTGCCGATGCGCCGCCGGAGTTCTGGCCGGCCCTGGAGCGGTTTCTGGCCGATTTTGCCGGAGAGTTCGCCGAAATCGAGCAGCTGCTCCTGGAAAACGAAATCCTGATGATGCGAACCCGGGGGATCAGTCCCCTGCCGGCGGATGTGGCAATTAACTGTTCGGTCAGCGGGCCGGTATTGCGGGCCAGCGGCGTGGCTTGGGACTGGCGCAAAGAGGAACCTTATGATGCCTACGACCGGATGGAGTTCGAGGTGCCGGTAGGCGGCAACGGGGACAACTACGATCGCTTTTGGGTGCGGATGCAGGAAATTCATCAGAGTCTCCGCATCGTCCGCCAGTGCATTGAGCAGATTGAGCCGGGGCCGGTACGCTTGGATTTGCCGTTGGTATTGCGGCCGGAAGCCGGGCGGGAAGCCTACGGGCGGGTCGAGGCGTCCAAGGGGGAATTGGGCTTTTACCTGGTCAGCGATGGCGGGGTAGCGCCCTATCGCTGCAAAATCCGCTCGCCGTCCCTGATTAACCTGACCATTACCGAGCAGCTGCTGGTGGGCTGGAAACTGGCCGATATGATTGTTTCCCTGGGTAGCGTGGACATCAATATGGGGGAGGTTGACCGGTGAACTGCCAGTTGTCTCCGGACAACATTCTGTACGCCAACGGCCTCTACCGCCTGATTTATGACGGGGTCGGGACGCTGCTGCCCTGCTGGTTGGCTTATGCCGTGGCCGGGCTGGTCATCATCTTTATGCTGGTCAACGCCGCCTTGCTGGGGGCGGCGGCGGTCACTTGGACGGAACGGCGGTTGCTGGGCCGGTTTCAGAACCGGGTCGGCCCCAATCGCTGGGGGCCGTTCGGGCTGCTGCAACCCATCGCCGACCTGCTGAAACTGCTGACCAAAGAGGATTTGACTCCGGCCGGGGCCGACCGCATCGTCTTTGCCCTGGCCCCGGTAGCGATGATCGCGCCCTTGATCCTGATGACGGCAGTGATACCCTTTGCCCGGGACACGGCATTGGCCGGGCTGAATGTGGGCGTCCTCTACCTGCTGGCGGTCAGTTCCCTGACCACCGTGGCTATCTTTATGGCCGGCTGGGCCTCGAACAACCGCTATGCCATGTTCGGGGCGGCCCGGGCGGTGGCGGTGCTAATCAGCTACGAAGTGCCGGTAGTGCTGTCTCTGCTGGGGGTGGTGATGGTAGCCGGGTCAATGTCGTTGGGCGATGTGGTGGCGGCCCAGGGATTGCCTTTCCTGTTGGTGCAGCCGCTGGCCTTTTTCGTCTTTCTAGCCGGAATGTCCGCCGAGCTGAATCGGACGCCCTTTGATGTGGCCGAGGCCGAGTCGGAAATCATTGCCGGCTATCATACCGAATACAGCGGCATCAAGTTTGCGCTGATTCAGGCCGCCGAGTTCGGCGGGGTAGCGGTAGTATCCGCCATTATCGCTACCCTGTTTCTGGGCGGCTGGAACGGCCCCTGGTCGGAATATCTGGGCGGGCTGTGGTTTCTACTCAAGACCGGCGTAGTCGTGTTTCTGTTCATCTGGATCCGGGCGACCTATCCCCGGCTGCGGATTGACCAGATAATGGCTTTTTCTTGGAAGTTTCTGCTGCCGCTGAGCCTGATTAACCTGCTGGCGGTCAGCTTGGAAGTATTTTTCCTGCGAGACGCCGCCGGGCGGTTGTCGACCGGGGATTTGGGTATAATGGCCGGGATAAACATCGGGGTAACGGTGGCGGCCATTGCCTTGTTCGGCCGGCTAATCAGCAGCCGGGTAACTTTTACCGCCAGCGGCAACCGCCAGGGGCAACCGGCCAATCCGGTTTTGTCCGGCATTGAGGGGTAAGCGAAAATGTACGGATTGGCTATGGCCAAGGGTCTGCTGGTAACGCTGAAAAACCTGACCCGCAAACCCTTTACCATCCAATATCCCGAGGAGCGGGCGCAGCAGCATCCCCGGTTCCGGGGGGAGGAGTTTGCCTGGTACGAGGAGCGGTGTACCGGTTGCGCCTCCTGCGCCAAATACTGCCCCCTGGGGATCATCAAAATCGTCACCAGTCCCAGCGGCACGGCCCCGCAGCAGGGGGACAAGTACCGGCTGGAGGTATTTGACATCGAGCTGCAACGGTGTATGTTCTGCGGGCTGTGCGTGGAAGCCTGCCCCTATGACGCCCTGTTTATGGGCAGCGGCTTTGAGCAGGGGCAATACAGCCGCAAGGATATGGTCATCACCATTGACCAGTTGCGGCAGGCGGAAAAGCGCCCCAGTTCCTGGTTTCGGCCGCAGCTGGAGGGCTTGGCTCCGGAGCGGCAGGAAAGCCGGGACGGACAAATCAGCCCGGGGGAGGCGCAGGTCGGCTATGACCCGCGCGGCGGCCCGCCGCTGGGCTGGCGGGAAGTAGGCCGGGAAAGCTGGCGTTGGCATCGGCGGGAAAAGGCCGGGATGCGGCTGGAACCGGAATCCGGCCCGGCGGCCGACCGGGGGGACGACAGTGGCGCCGGCGGCGGCGAAACTAGGGCGGAGCAAGCCTGAATGGGGTTTCAGGATGTAGTTTTCTGGATTCTGTCCATCGCTGCCATCGCCGCCGCTTTGGGGGTGGTGCTGGTGCGGGATTTGTTCCGTTCCGCGCTGCTGCTGGCGGTGGTGTTCGTGGCTGTAGCCGGGTTTTTTGCCCTGCTCAGCGCCGAGTTTCTGGCGGTGGTGCAGGTACTCATCTATGTGGGGGCGATTTCGGTCCTGTTCATCTTTGCGGTAATGCTGACCCGCAATGTGCCGGAGGGGAATCAACCGAACCGGCTGCAACTGCCGGCGGTGATGTTTCCGGCTCTGCTGCTGGCGGCCCTGGTAGTAACGGCGGTGGCGACCGATTGGCAGCCCATCCCGGCGGAGGAACGGGAAAGGGCGGCTCTGACGCAAACCCAGGCGGTAGGCGCGGCCGAGGGGGACACGCTGGCGGCGGCCGGCTTTCCGGTCGCTACGGACGGGAGGGCGGCGCAACCGGAGGGGTTAGCCGAGCTGCTGATTGGCCGGTTTGTCCTGCCCTTTGAGGCGGTTTCCCTGCTGCTGCTGGCCGCCCTGATTGGCGGGCTGGCCCTGGCGCGGAGCCGGGGAGGGCAATCCTGATGTCCCTGGAAAGTATGCTGATTGTGGCCGCCGTCATTTTTGCCATCGGGCTGTACGGCGTGCTGGCCCGCAGCAATGTCATCGCGGCGTTGATGTCGCTGGAGTTAATGTTCAACGCCGTCAACCTTACGGTGGTGGCTCTGGCCCGGTACGCCGCGCCTTTGGCGGTGCGGGAAAACATTGCCAGCGTGCTGACCGGCCAGGTTTTTGCCATATTCATCATCACCGTGGCGGCGGCGGAGATTGCCCTGGGCCTGGGCATTGTGCTGGCGATGTACCGCAACACCGAGTCCGTGGATTTGAGCGCCGCCAACCGGCTACGGCACTGAAAGCAAGTATGTGGATTGAGTTCAAGGGCGCGCCCAACCTGATGCTGGCGGAAATGTGGAAGGAAGTCCTGGAGGCCGAGGGACTGCCGACCCGCATTCTGCCGGAGGGCGATATTCGGGATTGGGGGGAGCGGGTTCCTTTCCGTATCTATGTTCCCAAGGGCCGGGAACACGTCGCCGAGGAGATCCTGAGGAAGCTGTAGATGGTTACCGAACCGCTGGTCTGGGCGGTTTTTTTCCTGCCGCTGGCCGCCTTTCTGCTGATTGCCCTGGGGGTTCGGCCTTTCCTGAACCGCTATGCCCTGGAGCTGAGCGGCGGGATACTGATTGCCGCCCTGGCCCTGGCCTTTATCCTTTCCCTTTGGCTGCTCTGGCAGGACCAAATCGGCGGCGTTCCGGCCTTTGCGCCGCACCTCTGGCTGGATTTGGGCAGCGCGGCCATTGAGATGGGGCTGCTGCTGGATCCGCTGACCCACATTATGCTGGCGGTGGTCAGCGGGGTCAGCCTGCTGGTGCAGATTTATTCCCTGGGCTATATGCGGCATGACCGCAGCGCGGCCCGCTATTACGCCTATATGGCCCTCTTTACCGCCGCCATGCTGGGGCTGGTGATGTCGGTCAACATCATCCAGCTTTACGCCTTTTGGGAGCTGGTGGGGGTATCCTCTTATCTGCTAATCGGGTTCTGGCATGACCGGCCGGCGGCGGCCGCGGCGGCCAAGAAAGCTTTCATCGTTACCCGCATCGGGGATGTGGGGTTTCTGCTGGCAATCATCTACCTGTTTTTTCAAGCCGACCGGTTTGCGGCGGCCGGGCTGAATCCCCTGCACATCCCGGACCTTTGGCAGGCGGCGCAGCCCTTGGCGGCCGGCGGGGCCATTCTGGGGGGAGCCGCCTTGACCTGGGTATCCCTGGGCATCTTTGCCGGAGCCGCCGGCAAATCGGGACAATTCCCTTTGCATACCTGGCTGCCGGACGCTATGGAAGGGCCAACGCCGGTGAGCGCCTTGATTCATGCCGCTACGATGGTGGCGGCCGGGGTCTTTCTGGTAGCCCGTTTCTATCCTTTGTTTCAGGAAAGCCGGGAAGCCTTGACCGTGGTGGCGCTGATTGGCGGGTTCACCGCTTTTATGGCGGCCACTTTGGGCCTGGTGATGAACGATATAAAGCGGGTGATGGCTTATTCCACGGTCAGCCAGTTGGGATATATGATGGCGGCCTTGGGGATGGGGGCTTTTGGCCCGGCTTTGTTCCACCTGTTCACCCATGCCTTTTTCAAGGCGCTGCTGTTTCTGGGGGCGGGCAGCGTCAATCATGCCAGCGGCACCTTTAATATGCGCTATATGGGCGGGCTGCGCCGGGATCTGCCGTGGACTTACGCCCTTACGCTGGTGGGCGGGCTCAGTCTGGTGGGCATCATCCCCTTGGCCGGGTTCTGGAGCAAGGATGAAATTTTGACCGGGGTCTGGCTGAGCGGCGGGCCGGTCAGCGGGGAAATCGGGCGGCTGGTTTTCGGGCTGCTGCTGGCCGGGGTGCTGCTGACCGCTTTTTACACTTTCCGGATGATTTTCCTGACTTTTCATGGCCGGTTTCGCGGCGGCGGCGAGCAGGAAATAGCCGATGCCGCCCTGCGGCGGCAATCGCCGCCGCCATCGGTATCCCCGGAAGTCCACCGGGGGGAATCTCCCTGGACTATGGTCGGGCCGATGCTGGCCCTCGGCATTGCGGCGGTCGTAGCCGGCTATCTGGCAAACCCGCAGTGGGTCGAAACCTTAATCCTGATTCCGGGCCACTGGTTCAGCCACTATATCGAGAGCGCGGTGCTGTTCGGACACCCGGAAACGCCGCCATTCAACTTTGCCCTGGCCTTGCTGTCCACGGTCGTGGCCGGGGTCGGCATTGGCTTGGCCTGGGTGCTGTACCATTACGGGCCGAACCGCAGCCGGCAGGATTTGCGGCTGGAGGAGCCGCTGACCCGGGGGCGGCAGCTGCATACCCTCCTTTATCGCAAGTATTTTGCCGACGAGCTGTATGAGGATTGGCTGGTGCGGCGCGGCTTTTACCGTTGCCTGGCCGGGGCGGTGGACTGGCTGGACCGCAACGGCGTGGACCGCTTGGTGGACTTTACTGCCGGCGTCTTTCGTAATGCCGGCCGGCCGCTGGCGCAACTTCAGACCGGGCAGGTGCAGCTGTACGGGGCGGTCATCGTGCTGGGCGGCGTGCTGATTCTGGTGGGCTACCTGATTTTCGGGGCCGGGCTGCGAGGTTAGCGGATGTACGCGGGGCCGGGACTGCTCACCCTTACCGTGTTCCTGCCGGCGGCCGGGGCCTTGGTCATCTTGACCCTGCTGCGGCAGAAGCGGGTTATCCGGGGCTTTGCCTTTGGGGTCGGGTTGCTGGATCTGCTGCTGGCCCTGGGGGTGTTCCTGCTCTTTGACCGCAGCGGCGCGGCGGCCCGTTTCCAACTGGTGGATCGTTTCCATTGGATCAGCGGCGAAACCCTGAACGCCAGTTATTTCCTAGGGGTGGACGGTCTGAGCGCGCCGCTGGTGCTACTAACCGGCCTGCTGGGGTTCTGCGCCATCATCGTATCCTGGCGCATCAGCTTTCGGGTGCGGGAGTATTTCATCTGGCTGCTGCTGCTGCAAACGGCGGTAATGGGCGTCTTTACCGCGCTGGATTTTCTGCTGTTTTTCCTGTTCTGGGAGCTGGAACTGGCGCCGATGTATATGCTGATTGCCACTTGGGGAACTGGCCGCAAGGAATACTCGGCGATGAAGTTCCTCATCTTTACCATCCTGGGCAGCGCCTTTATGCTGGTGGCGATTGTCGCCGTTTTCCTGAGCCAGCCGGACGGTTCCTTTGATATGACCCGCTTGGTGGAACCGGGTTCGATGTTGACCAGCGCCGGGGCGGTATTGCCGCTGGGGCTGCTGTTCTGGCTTTTCTTTGCCGCTTTTGCCATCAAACTGCCGACTTGGCCGGTGCATACCTGGCTGCCGGATGCCCATACCGACGCGCCCACGGCGGCCAGCGTAATGCTGGCCGGGGTAATGCTGAAAATGGGCGGCTACGGCCTGCTGCGGGTCAACGCGGGAATGTTTCCGGAGCAGGTAACGGCCTTTGCCTGGGCGATAATCGCTTTGGGGGTAATCAGCGTTCTGTACGGGGCGGTGGTTACGATCCGGCAGACCGACTTGAAACGGCTGATTGCCAATTCCAGCGTCAGCCACATGGGATTGGTGCTGGTAGGCATCGGTTCGGTGGGAACGGCGGCCGGGGAACTGAACGCCGCGGGGCTGAACGGGGCGGCTTTGCAATTGTTCACCCACGGTACCATTACCGGCCTGCTGTTCGCGGGGGTGGGCCTGATTTATGACAAGGCGCATACCCGCTACATCCCGGATCTGGGCGGCTTGGCCGGGCGGATGCCATTGGCGGCCCTGGCCCTGGCGATTGCCGGGTTCGCGTCTTTGGGCCTGCCGGGGTTGAGCGGGTTTGCGGCGGAAGTGCTGGTATTTTTTGGCGGATTCCGGGCCTATCCCTGGCCGACGGCCCTGGCGGTGCTGGGCATCATTCTGGCGGCCGGCTATATCCTGTGGATGCTGGAGCGGGCCCTGTTCGGCCCGACCCGGGAACGCTTTGCTGACTTGACCGATGCCTCGCCGCTGGAAGCGACGCCGCTGGCGCTGCTGGCAATCAGCATCATCGTGGTGGGCGTCTATCCGGCAATCCTTACCGATGTTTTCAATGCCGGCATTGCGCCCATAGTGGAAGCCATCAACCAGGGGATAGCGGCCGCTCCGGCGGGCGTTTCCCGGTAAGGGCGGGCCTGACTTATGTCCCTGCAAGACCTGTACCTCATATCGCCGCAGTTGGCGATGGCCGGGCTGGGTATCCTGGTCATCCTGCTGGACTTGCTGACCGGCCGCAAGGGTTGGCTCGCCGTCGTGGCCTTTATCGGATTGGCCGCGCCTCTGGCCTTGACCCTGTCCCAACTGTATCAATTGGGGGCATGGGACTTGTCGGCCGGCTTGGCCGGCGGCGCGGGGATGGGCAATCTGACGCCGGCGGACAGCATCCTGGCGGGCAGCCTGGCCGTGGACCGGTTCGGCCTGTTCTTTAACCTGCTGGTTATCGCCGCCGCCGGGCTGGTAATTCCGGCGGCCGTGGATTATGTAAATCGGCTGACCCGGATGCCGGGGGAGTTTTACGGGCTGCTGCTGCTGTCGGCCAGCGGGATGATGCTGCTGGCCTCGGCAGCGGAACTGATAACCATTTATGTAGCCCTGGAGTTGACGACCCTGCCGCTGGTGGCGTTAGCCGCTTTCTTGCGAAATACCCCGTCCGGGGAAGCCGGGATGAAGTTCCTGATTATCGGGGCCATCAGTTCCGCTTTGACTTTGTACGGGATGGCGCTGATTTTCGGCTACACCGGCAGTACCACTCTGGCGGGAATAGCGGTCGGGATTCAGCAGGCCGGCGGCGATCCCGGATTTCCCTTTGGCAGTTATGCTTTGCTGGTGGGCTTGGCCCTGGTGACCGTGGGCATCGCTTTCAAGTTGTCGGCGGCGCCGTCGCATATGTGGGCGCCGGATGTGTACGAAGGGGCGCCCACGCCGCTGGTGGCTTTCCTGTCGGTAGCCAGCAAGGCCGTGGCCTTTGCCCTGCTGCTGCGGGTAATTTATACCGCTTTCCCGGAGGTAGCCGGCGATTGGGCTTTGGCCCTGGCGGGATTGGCGGCCATATCGATGACCCTGGGCAACCTGGTCGCCATCACCCAAAGCAACATCCGGCGGCTTTTCGGCTACAGTACCATTGCCCACGCCGGCTATATTCTGGTGGGTGTGGCGGCGGTAGGGGCAATGGGAAGGGAGGGCGGCGCGGCCGGCGGGGCTACTTTTGGCCCCAGCAGCGTGCTTTTCTATCTGGCGGCCTACACCGCCGCCAACCTGACCGCTTTTTTCGCCATCCTGGCCATCGGGCGGCGCATTGGCAGCGACCAGATTGAGGATTATGCCGGGATGCTGCGCCGCGCGCCTTTGCCGGCCATTGCCCTGGCGCTGGCGCTGTTGGCGCTGATTGGGGCGCCGCCCACCGGCCTATTTTTTGCCAAGATTTATGTCTTTATGGCGGCGGTGCAGAACGGCTTGGCTTGGCTGGCGATATTGGGCGTCATCAACAGCGTAATTTCCGCTTACTACTACATCAAAATCATCCGGGTAATGTTCCTGCTGCCGCCGCCGGAAAAGCCGGCGGCAGCGGCGGAAACCGGGGCTGAGGGGGAATCCACTGAAACCGGAGCGGATGGGGAACCGGAGCCTAGCCCGGGCTGGGCTACCCGGCTGACCGAGGCAATGATGGGGATAGCCGCCCTGGCCACGGTAGCCTTGGGCCTGGCCCCCGGCCCGCTGCTGACGGCGGCGGAAAGGGCGGTGGCGGGACTGCTGGGGGTGGGGATTTAAGGCGGCGGCAACAATCAACGGCCGGAACTAGGCATTATCAGCACTGCGCTGCCGCGCCGCCCGGCGGTTGCGCGCGCCATAAACGAACACACCGGCCAAACCGGTAAGGTTGATGCCGGCCAAAGTCAAGCCGGCCCAATCATGCCCGTTGGCGATGAGGTAAATGCTGCCGCCGATGGTCAATAGGGAGAGGGTCAAGCCGGAAGCAATGCCCAAGGAAGCCCGGCGCGCGTCGCTGGCGGCAACTTGCCGGTCCAGGTCAAGGATAATGCCCGACTGTTCCAGCATTATCCGTTCCTGACCGTGTTGATGGCTTTGCTCCCGTTCCAGTATCTCAAAGATACGATTGGCCGCCCCAGGGAGTATTTCCTCGTAGCGTTGCAAATCGCCCGGAGCCGGCAAGGGAGCAGACCAAGCAACCGCTTGGATACTTACAATTTCCGGGGGCCGGCCCTCTAGGCCGGATTCCTCGGCAATGGGATTCAGGGGATTTTCCTGGCTTTCGTTCATTCGACCTCGGCAGCGGAGGGGCGGCTATCCGGATGGGCAACCTCTTGCTCGCCGCCCATAGCCTCCCGCATATACTGGCCTACCGTCTGCCAGTAACCCGCGATCGTTTCCGCGGCCGACTTTACGCCGACCGGCGGGGCCACGAGCCGGCCATTCTGAAAGGCGTCGGGGTTCAGGAGGCCCTGCTGCGTCAACCGGGCCGCCCACTGGGTTGCGGCGACCTTGGCGGCATCCTCCCGGGCCAGCGTACCGCCCAAGTCCAGGATGGAAGCCAGCCCGTCGACAAAGGAAGTCCGCGGGAAGTCGCAGGGAAAAATTGGACTACGCATATCTACCGGTTTCCGCATTGCGCTATCCCCCCTAATTTCCGGTTGCCGATCAGCAACCAATGATGGGATAAGTATAAAGCATTAGGCAAGGCGGCGTCAATATATATTTGACAGCGCCCGGCCGCTAATGCTAGACTGCTCTCCCCGGCTCCGGGGGATTTCCGAACTTTGTCCGGCAAGGTCGCTGACTTGACCACTCCGATTAAAACCGTGGGCATTATCTACAATGCCAGCATTCCCGAGGCTTTGGATTTGAGCGCGGCTATCGTCAACGATTTGTCTCTGGAGCAGCGCAGCTGGATTTCTCCGGCGGAGGATCCGGAAAGCCTGCGGGAACAGGTGGCGGCCACGGACCTGGTGATAACCGCCGGCGGCGACGGGACGATGCTGCGGGCGGTGCGGGTCAGCGCGCCCTGTCAAGTCCCCTTGGTCGGCATCAATATGGGGCGCTTGGGCTTTATGACCGAGTTGCAGGTTCACGACGCTCTGGAAAAACTGCCCGGCTACTATTCCGGCGCGGCGCGGGTGGATGCCCATAATATGCTGCAAACCCGGATAATCCGCGGCCGGGGTAGCAGCGCGGCGGCCGGGGAAAGCGAGGAAGGCCCCTTTCACGCCCTCAATGATGTGGTGCTGTCCCGCAGCAATGTATCCCGGGTCGTTACCATCCGCACCACGGTGGACGGGGCGGAACTGGCCTCCCTGCGCTCCGACGGCGTCATCCTGGCTACGGCTACCGGCAGCACCGGCTACAGCCTGGCCGCCGGCGGCCCCATCCTGGATCCCCTGTCCGACAGCCTGGTGCTGAAACCGGTGGCGGCTCATGTGGGAATGACCGCCGCCCTGGTCTTGTCCCCCGCGGCTAAAGTCTGTTTCTATCTGGAAGGGGCCCAGGATGCGGTGTTGAGCGTGGATGGCTATTATAATCTGCCGTTGGAGCCGGGCGACCGGGTGGAAGTGGAACAGAGTCCGTTGAAAGCCCGCTTTTTACGGGCCAACCCGCCCAGCCATTTCTACGCTACCCTGACCCGGCGGCTGGGGTTCAGTATCCGGGGCCAGTAGTCCCAACCCATACCGTCTTTGAGGAACTTTAATGGTGAGCGATAACGCGCCGTCCCAAACCCCGGCAGATTTGACCGAGGCCACGCTGGAATCCACTTCCCTTTATCAGGGAACGATTCTCATCCTGCGGAAAGACCGGGTGCGGTTGCCCAACGGCCGGTTGACCACCCGGGAAATCGTGGAACACTCCGATTCGGTGTGTATGGTAGCCTTGGATGCGGCGGGCAAGGTGGCCCTGGTGCGGCAGTACCGCAAGGCGGTCGAAAGGGATTTGCTGGAAGTGCCGGCCGGCGGCATTGAGGCCGGCGAGGATCCGGAAACGGCGGCCCGGCGGGAACTGCAAGAGGAAATCGGCCATAGCGCCGGCCGGCTGCAACCCTTGGGCGGCTACTATCTGGCCCCGGGCTGGTGCGATGAGTATATGTACGCTTACCTGGCAACGGAACTGAGCCCCGACCCGCGGAGTCAGGATTACGATGAAATTGTCGAAACCCGGTGGGTACCCCTGGCCGCCACCCTGGAACTGATCGCGCGGGGGGAAATACGGGATGCCAAGAGCATCGCCGCCCTGCTGCTGGCGATGCGGATAGTGGCCGCCGGGGAGTAGCCATAGACGGGCCGGGGCAACTATAATATCCTCGGAAAACTTGGGCCGGCGTCCCCCGACAGCCGGCCGCGCAGGAGAAAAGGAAAGGGTATGCTGGAGCATGATGTTCTGGTAATCGGCGCCGGCTTGGCCGGAATGCGCGCGGCCATCGCCGCCCGGGCCAACGGGGCCAACACCGCCATTATCAGCAAGGTTCATCCGGTACGCAGCCATTCCAACGCCGCCCAGGGCGGCATCAACGCCGCCCTCCTCGACCGGGGCGACGATTGGGAGGATCACGCCTACGACACCATCAAGGGCAGCGATTTCCTGGGCGACCAGGATGCCATTGAGGTGATGTGCCGCTCGGCCGGCAAAGCCCTCATCGATATGGAACACATGGGCGTTACCTTTAACCGGGACGACGAGGGCAAGCTAGGCACCCGGGCTTTTGGCGGCCAGCGGCGGGCGCGCACCTTTTTCGTGGGCGATTTCACCGGCCAGGCCCTGCTCCATGTGATGTTCGAGCAGCTGATCAAGTCCGGCGTCCGCAGCTACGAGGAATGGTTCGTCACCGGGCTGATAATGACGGACGGGCAGGTGGCCGGGGTAACGGCTCTGGAAATCCGCACCGGCCAAATCCATGCCATCCGGGCCAAGACGATTATTCTCTGCACCGGCGGTTGCGGCCGGCTCTTTGAACCCTCGACCAATGCCCTGATTGTTACCGGGGACGGCATGGCCCTAGCTTACAACGCCGGGGCCGGGCTGATGGATATGGAGATGGTGCAGTACCATCCCACTACTCTGGCCGGCAGCGGGGTACTGCTGTCCGAGGCGGCCCGGGGGGAAGGGGCTTACCTGCGGGATAAGGACGGCCACCGCTTTATGGAAAAGTATGCCCCAAATATGATGGAACTGGCCTCCCGGGATGTGGTGTCCCGGGCCGAGCAGACCGAAATCAATGCCGGCAACGGCGTCAACGGCTGCGTCTTTCTGGACTGCACCCACCTGGGGGAGGCGCTGATTACCGAAAAACTGAGCCAGATTCGGGAAATCGGCATTGACCTGGCCGGCGTGGATATGGCCCGGGAGCCGGTGCCGATCCGTCCGGGGATGCATTACATTATGGGCGGCATCAAAACCGACATTGACGGGCAGACCACCATTCCCGGCGTCTATGCCGCCGGGGAATGCGCCAATGTCAGCGTCCACGGCGGCAACCGCCTGGGAGCCAATTCCCTGCTGGATACCATCGTATTCGGGGAGCGTTCCGGCAATCACGCCGCCGAGTTCAGCCGCCATGTCGACTTCATTCCCTTTGACGCCGCGGCCGCTGTCCGCCAAGAGGAGCGGCGGATTCGTGAAATCCTCGACCGCCCGGACAATGGCGACCGCTGGGGCAGCATCCGCCTGGGGATGGGCGAGTCTATGGTGCGGAATGTGGCCGTCTATCGGGACGCGCAGACCATCGCCGAGGCCATCCGGGATTTGGAGGATATGCGCGACCGCTATGCCCAGGTGCCAGTGCATAACAAGAATCGGATTTTCAACACCGACCTGGTTTTTGCCCTGGAGCTGGGCTATATGCTGGATGTGGCCGAGACCATTGCGGTCAGCGCTTTGGAGCGCAAGGAAAGCCGGGGGGCGCAGGCCCGCACCGACTACCCGGAACGGGATGATGCCAACTGGCTCAAGCATATCGTCGCCAAAAAGGGCGAAGTGGGGCCGGAAATCTCCTATCTGCCGGTTACGATTACCAAGTGGACGCCGGAAGTGAGGAAGTATTAAGCCTATGGATGTCACGGTAAAAGTCAAACGATTCGACCCGGAGGCGGCGCATCCGGAGTCCTACTGGCAGGAATACGCCGTAGCCCTGCCGGACAATGCCACGGTGCTGGACGCCCTGATTAAGGTTCGGGAGGAACAGGACGGCACTTTGACCCTGCGCTGTTCCTGTCGCAGCGCCATTTGCGGCTCCTGCGCGATGCGGATTAACGGCCACGCCGGGCTGGCCTGCAAAACGCCGCTGAGCCGGGCCCTGGACGCCGACAATGCGGTGGTGGTGGAGCCGGCCGGGGTAATGCCGGTGGTCAAAGACTTGACCGTCAACTTCGACCCGTTCTGGGACAAGATTCGGGCGGTGGAGCCTTATCTGCAACCCCAGGGGCCGGAGCCGGAAGGGGAATACATCGCCTCGAACGAGGCAATGCTGCATCTGTCCGGCGTTACCGCCTGCATTATGTGCGGGGCCTGCGTTTCCGACTGCACGGTGCTGGAAGTCGATCCCACTTTTCTTGGCCCGGCGGCCTTGGCTAAAGCCTATCGCTTTACCGCCGACCCCCGGGATGGGGATGACCAGGGCGTATCCCGGGAACGGCTGCGGCAGCTGAGCGCGGCCACCGGCATTTGGGACTGCACCCGCTGCAACGAATGCGTCGAGGTTTGCCCTAAAGGGGTTGCGCCGATGGATCGGATTATGGCCCTGCGGGAGCAGGCGGTGAATGCCGGTTTCACCAACAACAACGGGGCGCGGCATACCACCGCCTTTACCGATTCAGTGGGCCACAGCGGGCGGCTGGACGAGCTGCGCCTGCCTATCAAATCCGTCGGCGGCATCACGAACATCGGGGCAATGCTCAGCTATGCCCCGGTGGGCTGGCGGGCTTTTACCCACGGCAAAATGCCGCCCATTTTTCATAAGAATGTGGAAAATGTGGAAAACGTCCGCCGCCTGTTCCGTCAACTGGAGGGCTAGGGCCGTTTCCCGTTTCCGGTTCGGTTGCCGGGCCTTCATCCCGCTCACCCGGAATCCGTTGCCGGGTCATCCTGGAGGATTAGGTTGAAGTACGCTTTCTTTCCCGGTTGTGTATCCCAGGGCGCGGCCCCGGAGTTGTATCCGGCGGCCCGGCTGATTTGCCAGCGGCTGGGCATTGAGCTGGCGGAGATTCCGGCCTGGACCTGCACCGGCGCTGGGGTCTTGCAGGAGAAAAACCAGCTTTTCGGCGATGTGCTGAATGCCCGCAACTTCGCCAAAGCCGAGGGGATGGGCTTGCCCATCCTGACCATTTGCAGCACCTGCCAGGGCGTGATGGGCCAGGCCAACCTGCGGATGAAACGCGACCCGGAGTATCTGGCGCGGATCAACTCCTACCTGGCCGAGGAGGGTCTGGAGTATAAGGGCACTGCCGAACCCAAGCATCTGCTCTGGATCCTTATTGAGGATGTAGGGCTGGACAAGCTGCTGGAGCTGGTTACGCGGCCCCTGCACGGGATACGGATGGCGCCTTTCTACGGCTGCTACATTGTCCGGCCCACGGAAGCCCTGGACATTGCGGAACATCCGGAGCGGCAGACCTCGCTGGAAACGCTGATTGCCACTTTGGGGGCCACGGTGGTGGATTTTGCCGGCAAAACCCGCTGCTGCGGCTTTCCCATCCTGACCATCAACGAAAAGAACTCGATGGCTATGGTGGGCAAGCATACCGCCGAGGCCAAAGACCTGGGCGCGGATGCTATGGTAACGCCCTGCCCCCTGTGCCATCTGAACCTGGACGGCTACCAGCCCAAGGCCGCCGCTCAGCTACGCCGCAAGGTGGACTTGCCCATCCTGCATCTGCCGCAGCTGATTGGCTTGGCCATGGGCATCGCTCCTCAGGAATTGGGCTTGCAAAAGCACATAATGAACACCCAGCCCTTGACGGTGAAAGTGGGGGCCGGGCGGTAAAGCAAACCCGGAGCCGCAAATAACCGGTCAGAACCGGCGGCGCAGATTTGACGCCGCCGGTTTTGACCGGTTTAGCAAAGGGAGGGCCAATGGCGGAAACCGCTAATTCCCGGCCGGCAATGCCGGAAAACTGGCAGAAAGCCTTAGCGATCGTAGCCCACCCGGACGACCTGGAATATGGGGGCGCCAGCGCGGTGGCTAAATGGACGGCCCAGGGCAAAGAGGTTATTTACCTGATGGTGTCCAGCGGCGAGGCAGGCATCGATGCTATGCCTCCCGCGGTCGTGGGGCCGTTGCGCGCCCAGGAGGAAATCGACGCCGCCCAAGTGGTGGGCGTAACCGGCGTCGAGTTTCTGGACTACCCGGACGGGATCATCGAGTACGGGCTGCCCTTGCGCCGGGATTTGAGCCGCGTCATTCGCCGCCATCGGCCCGAAGTGCTGATTACCCTGAATTACCACTTGAAGTTTGCCTCGGGCCACTTGAATATGGCCGACCACCGCAATGTGGGTTTGGCTGTTCTGGACGCCGCCCGGGATGCCGGCAATCGCTGGATTTTCCCGGAACTGACGGCTGAGGGATTGGCGCCGTGGGGCGGCGTCCGCTTTGCCGCCGTGCTGGGGGTAGGAGAAACGGCCGCCAGTCATGGCATCGATGTAAGCGATTCCTGGGAAATCGGGATGGATTCCCTCCGGCAGCATAAAGCCTATTTGGATAATCTAGGCCCGGCCGGGGCTGACACTTTCCAAAGGCTCACCGACCATGCCCGCCAATCCGGGCAGATTTTCGGCTGCCGGTACGCCCTGCTAACCGAGCTGGTGCTGATTAACGAGCCGCGGGGTTAAGGCGGCGGATAAAAATCCGGGCGGCGGGATGGTGTCCCGCCGCCCGGATTTTCCGGCAATCATATCCGGCTTGCGCCCTAACCGCCGGAGATAGTGGCCGCCACTTCCCGAAAGGCGTTAATGGTCTGTTCCACATCGGCATCCGTGTGGGCCAGGGAGGGGTAAAACTTCTGCGGCCAACCTTTGAGGATACCCCGCTCCAGCATACCGTTGTTGAACTGGGCCAGCAGGGCGGTATCGGCGGCCAAGCCATCCCGATAGTTATACACCGGATTATCGGTAAAGTAGAGGTCAAAGATGGCGTCCTCGCCGCTGCTCTGGGCCGCTATGCCGTGTTCCGCGCTGATGTCCACCAAAGCCCGGCGCACCCGGCCGCCGGTTTCCCGCAGGCGGTCGTAAGCCCCTTCCTTGCTCAATTCCTCCAGGGTAGCCAGGCCGGCGGCGCAGGCTACGGGATTGCCGTTCAGGGTGCCAACCTGGTTCACATAGTCGTCAGTGGCCGCTACGGACTGGTCATAGACGGACATCAGGTCCTCCCGGCCCATTATGGCGGCCAGGGGATAGCCGCCGCCCATTATCTTACCCATAGCGCACAGGTCGGGAGTTACGCCGTAAAACTCCTGGGCGCCGCCATAGGCCAGCCGGAATCCGGTGACTACTTCGTCGAAAATCAGCGGCACATCGTAGCGGCGGGTCAGCTCCCGCAAGCCGGCCAAAAAGCCGGGCCGGGGCGCGATAATGCGCTGCAACGGCTCAACGATGACCGCCGCCAGTTCGTCGTGATGGGCTGCGATGATGGCGGCCGTAGTTTCCAGGTCGTTGAAAGGGGCCACCAGCATCAGCTCTTGGATGGCCCGGGGGATACCGCCGCCGTTGACCACGGCTTGGGGAAACTCCTCAGCCACGGCGGGAGTGACGCTCATCAGGGCGTAGTCGCTGGTGCCGTGATAGCCGCCCTCGAACTTCAGCACCTTTTCCCGCCGGCGATAGGCCCGGGCCGCCCGCATACATTGAAAGCAGGCGTCGGTGCCGCTGGTGGTAAAACGCACCTGGTCGGCGCAGGGGACGGCCGCCACCAGTTTTTCGGCCAGCAGCACGGCCCTTTCGTTGGTGGTAAAGAAAGTGCTGCCCTGGCCGACGGCTTCGGTAACGGCCGCTACCACCGCCGGATGGGAATGGCCCAGGATCATCGGACCGGAGCCCATCAGCCAGTCCACATACTGGTTGCCGCTCACATCCCAGATCCGGGAGCCGCGCCCTTCCCGGGCCAGGAATTTTAGCGGCTCGGGAAAGTTGGTATTGCCGGAACTGCCGGCCGGCATAAATCGGGTCGCCTTGTCCAGCAGTTCCCGCTCCCGCGCCTTGCGCTCTGCCATCAGTCAGCCCTCCGCCCTGAATGAAAATTAGAGGCCGTCCTCTACCAGCACCGCCAAATCGCCGATATGAACGAAACTCTGGGTTTCGTCCATCGGCTCCAGATAAAGGCCGCCGTCCGCCCTTAAAGTGCGAACCCGCCTTACTTCCCGCGTGGTCTGACCGGTACGCGGGCCAAAGGAGGGAAGGGCCGGGGTTTCCAAAGTAACCGCGTAGGTCTCGTAAGTGCTGCCCACCGAATACTTGGGATTCACCTCGACCACCTTGACCCTGACCTTTTCCCGGTCGAAAGTACCCAAGAGTTCTTGGGTGTCGGGGTCAAGGATCCGCCGTTCCGGCTCGATAACCTTGAACTTCATACCCTCTTCGACCCCACTGGCGGAACCCAGGTTTATCACCAGTTCCCGCTCGTTGAGAATAGCTGCAACTTTGCCGCGCATACTACGCTATCCCCTCCAGTGCTGAATAATCCTCTTTACGAAGTCCCAAAATCCGGCCGGGACTTCCCTTTGGAAAACCGCTCCCTCCGGCGGCGCCAAGCCGCGCCGACTTCGGCTTTCCAGTTCGTCCCAAAAGTCTATATTTATCCGGCCAGAAATGGAACACAGGCAAAAGGATTTTTCTACATCCTGAACTTCAACAATGCCTAGGACTTCCGCAGTAGCGATGCTGACCGCTAGAATCCTTTCGCCAAGGACCACGCCGCTATCCGCGCCTAGCGGCAGCCGGATTACTGAGTGGCCCCGCAGTTCACCGATAGCCTCTGCCGATACAGCGCCGGTATAGCCGTCAACCGCCCTTTCCAGCGTGAATAGGGTAATCCCGGCCAGGCTTTTACGCCACAACTTCCGGGTAACCCGGGTGACGACAGTCATCAGTACGCTGATAACCACCGCGGCGGCCCCGGAGAATACCAAAGCCCCGGCCACGACTTGCAGCGACAACCCCAAGGGGGCAGACCGCAAGTCCAACCTTGCGCTTATCAGAAACAGGGCAATCGTCAAACATATCGGGAACAGGACGATGGCCCGTTTCCAGGCTAGGGCTTTCAGCGCCGCCGACAATTTTTCTACCCGGCCCCCTCCGCCCGGGCTTTCCGCATCACCTCGACCAGTTCCTGGACGCTGGCCGCCGAGCTGTTCAAGGCGGCTTGTTCCTGGGGGGTGAGCTTTATCTCAACGACCTGCTCCATCCCGCCGGCCCCTACCTTGACCGGCACGCCGACGCACAAGCCGTTAATGCCGAACTCTCCTTCCAGATAGGCGCAGCCGGGGAGGATGCGCTTTTTGTCCAGCAAAATGGCTTCCACCATTTGCGTGATGGAGGCGGAGGGGGCATAGTAGGCGCTGCCAGCCTTGAGCAGGGCCACGATTTCGCCGCCGCCCTGCCGGGTGCGCTGTACCAAGGCATCGACCCTATCCTCCGACAGCAGCTCGCTGATGGGGATGCCGCCCACAGTGGTATAGCGCACCAGCGGCACCATATCATCTCCGTGGCCGCCCAGCACATACGCCTGCACATCCTCCACGGAAACTTCCAGTTCCTGGGCGATAAAGGTGCGGAAACGGGCGGTGTCCAGCACCCCGGCCATGCCCAATACCCGGTTGCGGGGAAAGCCGCTGGCTTCATAAATGTTCTGGCACATAGCGTCCAGGGGGTTGGTAACGGCCAGGATGATGCAGTTCGGGGAATGTTTGACCACCTGCTCCGTTACCGCCGTGGTGATGTTCATATTGGTAATGAGCAGGTCGTCCCGGCTCATCCCGGGGCGGCGGGCAATGCCGGCGGTGATGACCACCACATCGGAGCCGGCGGTGGCTTCGTAGTCGTTGCTGCCCCGGACTTGGGCGTCGGAGCCGATCACCGGCCCGGACTCCAGCATATCCAGAGCCTTGCCCTGGGGCAGGTCTTCGACCACATCCACCAGCACCGTGTCGGCATAGCCCAGCTGGTGAATCCGCTGCACGGTGGTGGCGCCCACATTGCCGGCTCCCACCACGGTCACTTTACTTCGCATCGGGTTAGCGCTCCTCTGTTGATTTGCCGGCCTTGGCGGCCGGACGGATCGGATAATGGGGGACAATACCGGGCAGGTATCCGTCATCCCCCATTGCGGCCGGCAAGACCGGCGCAGATGATACGGATTCCTACATGGCGTCCACAATGGCGTTCAGGGTGGCGCTGGGCCGCATGGCCTGAGCGGCCCGGGCGTTGTCGGGGCGGTAATAGCCGCCGATGTCCACGGGCTGCCCCTGGGCGTCGTTCAGTTCCTGGACAATCCGGGCCTCGTTTTCGGTCAACTGGCGGGCCACTTCCGTAAAGCGGGCTTGCAGTTCCGGATCCTTATCCTGCTGGGCCAGCTTTTGCGCCCAATAGAGGGCCAGGTAGAAATGGCTGCCCCGGGTGTCCAGCTCATGCACCCGCCGGGATGGGGCCCGGCGGTGTTCCAAGTGTTCGCCAATGGCCTGATCCAGGGTTTCCGCCAGCAACTTGGCCCGGTCGCTGTGGAACGCCGCGCCGAAATGCTCGAAAGAGGCGACGAGGGCGCAGAACTCGCCCAGGGAATCCCAGCGCAGGTGTCCCTCCTCCAGGAATTGCTGGACGTGCCGGGGGGCCGACCCGCCGGCGCCGGTCTCGAACAACCCGCCGCCATTCAGCAGGGGTACCACCGAAAGCATCTTGGCGCTGGTGCCCAATTCCAGGATGGGGAAAAGGTCGGTCAAATAATCCCGCAGGACATTGCCGGTGACGGCGATGGTGTCCTGGCCGGCCCGGCTGCGCGCCATAGTAGCCTGCACCGCCGCCACCGGAGCCATTACGCGGATGTCCAAGCCGGCGGTGTCGTGCCGGGGCAGATACTGGTCAACCTTTTTGAGCAGCTCCGCGTCGTGCGCCCGGTGCGGATCCAACCAGAAAATCGCCGCCTGGCCGGTGAGCCGGGAGCGGGATACCCCCAGCCGCACCCAGTCCTGGATCGGCGCATCCTTGGTCTGACACATCCGAAAGATGTCGCCTTCCTCGACTCCCTGTTCCATCAGGGTGGATCCGGCGGCGTCAACGACCCGGATGGACCCCGGGCCCGGGGCCGCAAAGGTCTTGTCGTGGGAACCGTACTCCTCGGCGGCCTGGGCCATCAGCCCCACATTGGCAACGCTGCCGATGGTGGCCGGGTCAAAAGCCCCATTCTCTTTGCAGTCATCGATGACCGCCTGGTAGAGGGTGGCGTAAGAGCGGTCGGGAATCATTGCGATGGTGTCGTGCAGCTCGTTGTCCGGCCCCCAGGAGCGGCCGCCATCGCGGATAATTACCGGCATCGAGGCGTCAATAATGGTATCGCTCGGCACGTGCAGGTTGGTGATGCCCCGGGCGGAGTTCACCATCGACAGGGCCGGGCGGCGGGCGTACACCGCATCGATATCCGCCGCGATTTCCGCCCGTTTTTCCGCCGGCAGGGCCTGGATCTTGGTCAGGAGTTCGGCCACGCCGTTATCCGGATCCACGGCCAGCTGCGCCAGTTCGGCCCGGTGCTTGGCAAAGACTTCCTGATAATAGACGGCAACGCAATGGCCGAAAATAATCGGGTCGGACACCCGCATCATGGTGGTTTTCAGGTGGAGGGAAAGCAGCACATCGTCGGCTTTGGCCTGGGCCATCTGGTCCGCGTAGAACTGGCGCAGGGCGCGGACATTCATCACGGCGCAGTCGATAATTTCCCCGGCTTGCAGGGGGATGCCGGATTTAAGCGGGGTGACAGTCCCATCGGCCGCTACGAATTCGATGGCGGCGGAGCCGGCCGCCGTGGTAGTGACCGCCTGCTCGCTGCCAAAGAAATCCTGCCCGGTCATGTGGCTGACCCGGGTTTTAGAGACCGGGGGCCAGTCCCGCATCATCCGATGGGGATTCCGTTTGCCGTGTTCCTTGACGGCCGTGGAGGAGCGGCGGTCGGAGTTTCCCTCCCGGATGACCGGGTTGACCGCGCTGCCCAGCACCCGGGAATAGCGCGCCTGGATTTGCCGCTCGGCGTCCGTGGCCGGCTCGTCCGGGTAGTCGGGAACGGCGTAGCCCTTGGCCTGCAATTCGGCGATGGCCGCTTTCAGCTGGGGAATCGAGGCGCTGATGTTGGGCAGCTTGACCAGGTTGGCCGACGGCTCCAAGCACAAATCGCCGCACATCCGCAGATAGTCGGGGATTTGCTGTTCCGGGGTCAGCTGGTCGGGGAAGTTAGCCAGCACCCGCCCGGACAGGGAAATGTCCCAAGTTTCCAGGGCGATGCCCGATCCTTTGGTGAAAGCCTGAAGGATGGGCAACAGGGAGTGCGTGGCCAGGGCCGGCGCCTCGTCGGTTTCGGTGTAAATAATCTTGGCCGCTTCCGGCATACTAATCGCTCCTGAGTAAAGTTGTTCCAACGGCCGCTGCCATTGGCTAGAGCGGTTCAGCCCTGGCCCCAGCCGTTAAAAATCCCCTCGAACTTCGCGCCATACAGGGAAGGCGGCCTAATTATACCAGGAATAACGGCGGGTGGGTAGGGCTGAAAGGGAAAATCGGCAATTCCCATTGCTGACGACATAGCTGCCTTAGTGCTTGACAAGCCTAACGAGAGAAAATATAATACCAGCCAGACAATCAGGACGATTCCAAATCCCTATACCAACCGTCAGGAAGGTCAAGCAATGGCAATACCGGCACAGCATGAGTTTTACCGGCCAGTGCTGGAAGTCGTCGCTGCGGCGGAAAGCGGCTTGAATCGCAAAGAGATCATTTCTCGGGTAGCTGAACACCTCGGCTTGACCGAAGAAGACCTCCAAGTGCTCACCAGGGGCAAGACCAAGCCCCGGGTGGAAAGCCATGTCCACCAAGTGGTATATGCGGCTAAGAAATCCGAGCTGGTTTTTTCCTCCGAGCACGGAAAAACCCGGATTTCGCCAAAGGGTCGCGAGTTCCTCGCGCAACACCAGGGCAACATACCGATCGCCGCCGTTCAACAGCTGATACTGCACTCCGAAGAAGGTTCGGAAGTAGCCAGTATCATGTTCCCCGACCCTGCCAATACTTTACCGGAGGATATGATGGATAGCATCCATCAGCAACTCCGGAATCAACTGGCTGAGGAAATTCTGGACAACCTGAAAAGCGTGGCGTCTGACCGCTTTGAGGAGGTGGTCATCGAGTTGCTCGAACGAATGGGTTACGGTCACGGCTTGGTGACTCGGCATACCCACGACGGCGGCATTGACGGCATCCTGAGTCAGGATGTGCTGGGGTTGATGGAGAAAGTCTGCGTTCAGGCGAAACGCTGGAGCAACAACACCGTCGGTGATCCCGAAGTAACCGCTTTCGCCGGCAGCATCGGGAATGCCGGCGCGAACAAAGGTGTGTTCATCACTACCTCCAGGTTTACCACGGCTCTGAAAAACCGGGCCACGGTCAATGTTGTCATCACCGACAATAAGTCCATCCGACTGATTGACGGCCCGGAACTGGCCCAGTTGCTGATTGACCACGACCTCGGGGTGGTTACGGAAATCACCTACGTGGTCAAGCGATTGGATACCAACTACTTTCCCGAAAACTCGGTAGCGGCAGCTTCTTAAACCACCGCACGAAAGAAAAGACGGTGCAGGGCCTTTACCGAGTTTCGTTTGTTGCTGGTTGTTTTCCCGTTCATCCTGAACTTGTTGAAGGACGAAACAACCAGAAACAAACAAAGCCTCGCCCCCTTATCCCTTTCCAACCCCCTAGCCCAAGTTGTATCATTAGAGTAGAAGCTTGGCCCGCAGCCATTATCGTCCGCAAATAACCATCCGGCGGCTTAAAGGGGCTTTCCTTTGCGTAACCTGGCTGATTTGCTGGTGCATCTGTTCAGTCGCAACGGCGATTTGGACCGAATCTATTTGACTTCGGTGCGCGACCGCTGCGTGTTCTGCGAGGCGGAAATCAGCGAAACGGCCGCTTACCGCAATTACCGGGTCTGTCCCTACTGCCGTTTCCACTACACCCTGTCGGCCCGGCAGCGCATCGAACTGCTGGCCGACCGGCGCAGTTTCAAGGAATCCCACAAGTACCTCAGCTCCGTGGCGCCCATCGCTTTCTCCCGGCGCGGTTCCTACCGCAACCTGCTGAACCAGAATCAGAACCGCACCGGCTTGACCGAGGCCACGGTAACCGGCATCTGCCGCCTCGGGGATCTCCGCGCCATGCTGGTGGCGCTGGATTTCGGCTTTATGGGCGGCAGTATGGGCAGCGTGGTGGGCGAAAAAATTGCCCTGGCCCTGGAAACGGCGGCCCGGCGGGAATTGCCTTTGATTGCGGTGGTTACCGGCGGCGGGGCCCGGGTGCAGGAGGGCGTGCTGTCCCTGATGCAGATGGCCAAGACGGTGGCGGCCGCCAATCGGTTCCAGGAAAAGGGCGCGCCCTTTATCGTAGTGCTGGCTAATCCCTCCACCGGCCAGGCCTATGCCAGTTTCGCCAACCTGGCCGATGTCATCCTGGCCGAGCCGGGTTCCCTGATTGGCCTGTCGCCGCTGCGGACCCTGCGGGAAGCCTCGGAGACGCCGCTGCCGCAGGATGCCCATACCGCCGAGGCCCATCTGCATCACGGATTGCTGGACAATGTAGTCGACCGGGAATCGTTGAAACCGCGCTTGACCGCCCTGCTGCGGGCTTTGACCGGGCAAAAGCTGGGCAAGGGGGAGTTCAAGGCGGCCAGCCGGGCCCGGCCCAAGGCCAATCCCGACCCGGAAGTGGGGGAAGCGGTAACGGCCGCCCGGCACGGCGAGCGGCCCTCGGCCACCTTTTACATCCGCACTATCCTGGAGCCCTTTATTGAACTGCACGGCGACCGGCTGAACAGCGATGACCGCTCCATCGTGGCCGGGGTGGGCTATCTGGGCGACCGGCCGGTGGCGGTGGTCGGGCAGCAGCGCCCTTATTCCTTGGACGGGGAACGCTATCATGTGAACCCGGACGGGCTGCGGAAAGCCCAGCGGCTGATTCGGCTGGCCTCCCGGTTCAGCCTGCCTTTGCTAACCCTGATTGACACCCAAGGGGCGGATCCGGGACTGGCCGCCGAGGAGCAGGGGATCGGCAATGCCATCGCCACTACCCTGTCCATGATGGCGGCGGCGCCGGTGCCGATCGTGTCGGCCATTATCGGCGAGGGCGGCAACGAGGGCGCCCTGGCCCTGGGCATTGCCGACCGCAGCCTAATGCAGCAGTATGCCATCTATTCCCCCATTTCCCTGAACCGCGTTTTGGGCGGGCCTTACGGCGATCCGGAGTTAGATCGGGAAGCGGCGGAGGCCCTGATGCTCACCGCCCGGGATTGCCTGGAGTTGGGCATCATTGACGCCATTGTGCCGGAGCCGGCCGGCGGCGGCCACCACAATTCCCGGGAAGCGGCCGCGGCCTTGAAAGCCCATCTGATGCGGCAACTGGCGGCGGTGGCCAAGGCCGCGCCGGCCAAACG
>CBDBCU010000002.1:0-807313 GCA_965203435.1 Dehalococcoidia bacterium
ACCGACGAAGGGATCCAGGGCCTCGGCTACTCCTTTATCCCCGGCATGGTCGGCAATCCCCTGTTCACCGCCCTGAAAGTCACGGTGGACGCGATGGCCGAACTGCTGATTGGCGACGATCCCCTGCCGGTGGCGGCGGTGGTGGACAAGCTGAAACGCCGCACTGGCACTATCGGGCCGGGCCTGTTCAACTTTGCCCTGGCCGGCCTGGACCTGGCCCTGTGGGATATTAAAGGCAAGGCGGCCGGCTTGCCGGTGGCGACCCTGCTGGGCGGCCATCGGGATCGGGTACCCACCTACGCCAGCG
Source organism: Dehalococcoidia bacterium (assembly GCA_965203435.1). GTDB lineage: Bacteria > Chloroflexota > Dehalococcoidia > Lucifugimonadales > UBA3495 > CBDBCU01. The sequence continues at coordinate 308 of CBDBCU010000002.1, forward strand.
GCCAGTTGGGGCGCGAGCGCAACCTGGAATATCTGGCCGAAGTCAGCGCCAAATTGGTGGACAAGGGTTTCCGCCAGATGAAAACCCAAATGGGCGCGGAGCCGTCGGCGGATGCCGAAGTGGCCCGTATCCGTACTGTCCGGGAGGCCATCGGGCCGGACATTGACCTGATGTGCGATGTCAATCAGCTGTGGGATGTGAACCGGGCTATTGCCATCGGCCAGCGGGTGGAGGAATACAACCTGTTCTGGCTGGAGGATTTGACCGTCTATGACGATTATCAGGGATTGGCCCGCATTGCCGACGCCCTGACCACGCCGTTGGCCGCCGGGGAATATGTATTCGGCATTGCCCCCTTTCGGCAGCTGATTGAAAACCGCTCCGTGGACATCGTGATGATTGACCTGATGCGGGTGGGCGGCATTACCCAGTTCCAGAAAGTGGCGGGAATGGCCGAGGCGTTCAACCTGCCGGTGGTCAGCCACATTGCCCCGGAGGTGCAGGTGCATAATGTGGCCGCCATCCCCAACGGGCTGACGGTGGAATATATGCCCTGGTCGTTGCAACTTTTTGAGGAAACCCCGGCCCTCGTGGACGGGCAAATCGTGGTGCCGGACAAACCGGGCCTGGGCTTGACTTTCAGCGCCGCGGCCCTGCGGCAATACGGGGTTTAGCCGGGCGGGGGGCGGTTGCTATATGCCACGTCTAGGCAATGGCCTATAGCAACCGGCCTTACCGCCCATCCCTCTAACCGTCCCTCCCGGCTCTCTCTACCGTCCCTCCCGCCGCCCCTCTACCGCACTTACCGGCCGCCCCCCACCGTCATTCCCGCGTAAGCGGGAATCCCGCGGTGGCTTGCCAAGAGTGCGGCATTATAAGGCAGTACCGTCCTGGATTCCCGCTTACGCGGGAATGACGGTGGGGCGCAGGGATGACGGTTGTGGGGTGTGGGGATGACGGTTGCGGGGGACGCGGGAAGGACGGTAGGCGGCGGCCGGAAATGGCGGCAGGGGTAGTTGCAAAGGATATATGCCTTTGCCTTGGGACTCCGACAAATTCACCTTGTCCGCCGGCCAAGGGTGTGATAGGCTTCCCTGTAATCGGAAAAAGGCAGGGTTGCGAATTGCTGAAACCCCTGAAACGGCCCGTTGCGACCGCCGGCGCGACCCGCGGCCCGGCCGCGTTGGCCCGGCCCGTTGCTTTGGCGGCCAAGGTTCCGGGAATAGTTGCGGCGCTGCTGATTGCCCTGCTCGCGGCCTGTACCAATGAAATACATATTACCCCCCCCCCCCCCCCCCCCAAGTAACTCAAGCAACTTTGGCAATTCCGGCAACGCCAACCCCGGCGCCGTTTGAGGCCGCCGCGGTCCCGCTGTCCGCAACGCCTACGGCGACGCTGCCGACTACCGCGCCTCCCGGGCCGCCCGCCCCGGCTCTGCCGCAAGAGCCGGCGGCAACAACCATCCCGGCCGCTACTGCTATGCCGATACCGCCCCGATCTTCTACCACTACGCCCCCACCAGCGCCTACCGCCACGCCTTCGCCCCCGCCGGGTTCCCCCCGTTTCGTCCAGCTATCGGTAGGTTTGCACGGTCAATGCGGCGTGGGGGAGGATGGACAAGTGCTTTGCTCAGGATGGGACTATTTGCGGGGGCCGGCCCTGACTGACGCTCGGTTCCGGCAGGTAAGCCTCGGACACTATTACGCTTGTGGCCGGCTCTGGGACGGAACTATTGCCTGCTGGGGCGATGCCCAAAATTCCAAAACTGCGCCGCCGCCGGGACAATTTACCGCGGTAGCCGCCGGGAATCAGCACGCTTGCGCCCTGGACACCGCCGGCTATGCCCACTGCTGGGGCTGGGCTAAGGACGGACGGACTACGCCGCCGGCCGGCCGGACTTTTACCGCCATCGCCGCCGGCGGCACCCACAGCTGCGGCCTGACCGCCGCCGGCGCCCTGCACTGCTGGGGGAAAAATACCCTGGGGCAAGGCGATTTCCACAGCGGCCCCTTTCAATCCCTGGCCTTGGGCCGGCGGCATACCTGCGCCTTGCGGCTGGATGGCTCAGCCTGGTGTCAAGGGGATAATGCCGCCGGCCAGTCCAACCCGCCGCCGGGTACTTTCATTCAAATCGCCGCCGGAGGGGAGTATGCCTGCGGTCTCCGTCCCGGCGGAAATCCGGAGTGCTGGGGCGGCGGCTTTGGCGCGGAGTTGGCCGCGCCGGCCGGGGCGTACACGGCCCTCAGCGGCGGCGGGAATGTTTTCTGCGCCCTGACGCCGGCCGGGCATCCCCGGTGCTGGCATTATCTGCCGGGTTCACCGCAGGCGGCGGAGCCAATAGCCGAATTTTCCGCCTCGGCCGCCACGCCGGAGCGGCGGCAGCCGGTAGAGTTGTTCCCCTGGCCCGGCGGCGGATTAGCCGTGGTGGAGCGGGAGGGGCTTATTCTCTTATGCCGGGGCGATGCTGCCTCTTGCGCCGCCGGCGAAAGCCGGCCGCTCCTGGATTTGACCGACCGCACGGATCTTTCCACTTCCGAAAGCGGTATGCTCAGCGCGGCCCTGGATCCGGATTTTGACCGTTTCTCCTTTCTCTATGGGTATTACACTACTGCGGCGGCCCCCCCGGAAAGTCCGCCTCTCCCGTTTCCCGGTCGCCGCCGGCCAAGTCGACCGCGCCGGGGAACTGGTTATCCTGGAACTGCCGATGCCGAATAGGATTCACTTTGGCGGGCCCGTCCGTTTCGGCCCGGAGGGTATGCTGTATCTGGGGATTGGCGACAACCAGTTTCCCGAGGCGGCCCAAAACCTGGAAAGTTGGCACGGCAAGATAATCCGCATTGATGTGCGCGGCGCATCCCCGGAACAGCCTTACCGCATCCCGGCGGACAATCCCTTTCAGGATACGGCGGGGGCGCAGCCGGAAATCTGGGCTTACGGCTTGCGGAATCCTTGGCGGATGTCCTTTGACGATGACGGACGGCTGTGGGTGGGCGATGTAGGCGGATACATCAGGGAGGAAGTATCCATTGCCCCGGCCGGGGCCAATCTGGGCTGGCCGGTATTCGAGGGCGACTTCTGCTTTGCCGGGGAAGTCCCGTGCGCCGCCCTGACCGCAGCAACCCCGCCGCTAGCCACCTATGGCCGGGAGGAGGGTTGCGCCCTTATCTGGGGCGGCCAGTACCGGGGAAAGGCCGTGCCCTCCCTGGTCGGAGCCCAGCTCTTTGGCGATCATTGCAGCGGCTGGGTCTGGGCTTTGACGCCGGATGGGCAAGGCGGCTGGTCGCGGCGGCTGGCGGCAACCCTCAGCAGCCGCCTCCTATCCTTTGGCGCTGACGCCGCCGGGGAAATGTACGCCCTTTCGCTGAATCGACCCCTCTTGAAACTGACGCCGGTTTTTGGCGTCGGGCCGGCGGCGGAAAACCCGGCGGCCGGGCCGTAGCCGGCGCCACACCGTCCTTCCCGCCGCCCCTACCGTCATTCCCGCGTAAGCGGGAATCCCGCCGCCCTTTCTACCGTCCTTCCCGCCGCCCCTCTACCGCACTTACCGGCCGCCCCCCACCGTCATTCCCGCGTAAGCGGGAATCCCGCGGTGGCTTGCCAAGAGTGCGGCATTATACGGCAGTACCGTGAGGATTCCCGCTTACGCGGGAATGACGATGGGGAGCCGGGATGACGGTAGTGGGGCGCGGGAAGGACGGCAAGCGGGAGCCGGGATTGACAGTAAGGGAATTGCCAGATCGCCGCCGCCCCCCTTTCCCCTTCCGCCGGTTTTTTGATATACTAGCCGCCGGTGTCAGCGGCCGGCCACCAGCGGCCGGCCAGGTTTTGCAGCAATAAAGGGGGAAACGATGCCGGCTTATGCCGTGATTGGCGGACAATGGGGCGACGAGGGCAAGGGCAAGGTGATTGACTACCTGGCCGGCCAGGTGGACGCTGTCGTCCGCTATGCCGGCGGCAACAACGCCGGCCATACCGTCGTCAACGAAAAAGGCGAGTTTCAGCTCCATCTGGCGCCCTCCGGCGTCTGCTGGCCCGAAGTGTACGGCATTATCGGCAACGGCGTGGTACTGGATCCGGAGGCCCTGCTGGCCGAACTGGCCGGCCTGGCCGCCCAGGGCATCGACACCGCCCGCCTCAGCATCAGCGAGCGCGCCCATGTCATTATGCCCTACCACATCCTCCTGGACGGGCTGGAGGAGGCGGCCAAAGGCGACGCCGCCATTGGCACTACCGGCCGCGGCATCGGCCCCACCTATGTGGACAAGGCCGCCCGCACCGGCATCCGGGTCGGCGATTTGCTCAGTCCCGAATCCCTGCGCCCCCAGCTGGCGCAAACCCTGGAGTTCAAGAATAAGCTGATAACCCAAATCTACGGCGGCGACCCCTTGGATCTGGAGACGGTGCTGGCCCAAGCCCTGGATTGGGGCAATCAGCTGCGCCCCTATGTGGCGGCCACCGAGCAGATGGTGCAGGATTTGCTGGAACAGGGCAAAAATGTCCTGCTGGAGGGCGCGCAAGGCACTCTGCTGGACTTGGATCACGGCTCCTATCCCTATGTAACTTCCTCCTCGCCCTCTATCGGCGGGGCCTGCACCGGGCTGGGACTGAATCCCCAGGCCATTGCCGGCGTGGTCGGCGTCTATAAAGCCTATTCCACCCGGGTCGGCGGCGGGCCGATGCCGACCGAACTAATCGGCCCGGTGGGCGATGAACTGCGGGAAAAGGCCCAGGAATATGGCGTAACCACCGGCCGCGCCCGGCGGGTGGGCTGGTTTGACGCCGTCGCCGGCCGCTACAGCCAGCAAATCAACGGCTTTACCGGAATGGTGCTGACCCGCCTGGACATCCTGGACGGATTCGAGTCGGTCAAAATCTGCACCGGCTACCGGGTCGGCGGACGGGAAGTAACCCGGTTCCCCTCGGATACCCGGCTGCTGGAACAGTGCCAGCCGGTCTATGCGGAAATGCCCGGCTGGAGCGAACCCACCGCCAGCGCTACGGAATGGTCCCAACTGCCGGCCAACGCCCGGGCCTATGTGCAGCGGCTCGAGGAACTGGTCGGCTGCCCGGCCCAGCTGATTTCCACCGGCCCCCGCCGCCACGAAACCATCTTGGTAGCCCCGGTAATCCCCTAACCTGTTTAATTAACATGGATAGACAGGATAAACAGGATTTTTATATCTGTTTAGAACGGTATTGGCGGTCAATAATCGTCCTCAGCAGATACAAAAATCCTATCTATCCTGTATATCCATGTAAATAGGGAAAAAGTATGCAGCAGAGCGCAAAGTTCGGCATTTACCTGAACCCGGCGGAAAGCCGGGTAGTCCGCATTACCTCGCCCTACTGGCTGCCGCCGGAGCCGGAATGGGTTTTCCTGACGCCGGCGGTGAACGCCACCCTGCGGCAAATCCGGGAATTGGCCCGGGAACAGGGCGCGGCTCCCGACCCGGACGCCCTGACCTGGGGCCGGATACCCCTGCTGGACTAGCGGCGGCTCGAGCCGCGGCCGCCGCCCAAGGTGTATAATAGGTTAAGCGGGAATCGGCGGCGGCCGGGATATGCCCCGCAAACCCGCATCTGCCCGGAACCTAAGGGAGGCTGGATATGGGCGCAACCTATGTAACCGTCACCGTCCGCAACCCGGAGGATCCCCACCGCGCTTGGGAGGGTGTCTTTCTGGTGGACACCGGGGCCACCGACTGCTTGGTTCCCCGGAAACACTTGGAATCCATCGGTCTGGTCCCGGAAGGGCAGCGGGTGTACGGCTTGGCCGACGGCAGTTACATCAGTATGGATATAACGAAATCGGACCTCGAACTTATGGGAGAGGTTGCCGGGGCGACGGTGGTGATGGGCGAGGATGACGCCGAGCCGCTGCTGGGAGTAACCTTTCTGGAAGATCTGAAACTTGAGGTTGTCCCGGTGAGTCAGACCTTGAAAAAGATGCCTTAACGCCAAGGTCATACGGGTTGGGGGAAACTCTTTGAATCGCGAAAGGGTTTCACCTGAAAACCGGATAAGGAGGATTAACTATGGGCGCGACTCATGTAACCGTCACCGTCCGCAACCCGGCGGAGCCGCACCTCACTTGGGACGGTCTCTTTCTGGTCGACCCGGGCGCCATCAATTGCTTGGCCCCCCGGAAACATTTGGAAGCTATTGGTCTGGCGGCCAAGGGCCAGCGCCGCTACCGCCGGGCTGATGGCAGCGAAACCCACATGGACATCACTACCGCGGTAGTGGAGTTTATGGGTGACTTCGCCGGTACTACCATTGTAATGGGGGAGGATGATGCCGAGCCGGTGCTGGGGTTGACGGTGCTGGAATCGGTAGGCATCGCCGTTGACCCGGTGAACCAGACCCTGAAACGGATGCCCTATGTCCGCCTGCGGGGTTTCCGCCCCGTTGCCAATCGCCCCCCTGCCGACCGCTAAACCGGAAACTGACCGGAGGATATAGTTATGGGTGAAACCCGCGTATCGGTCACCGTCCGCAACCCGGCGGAACCGCACCGCGCCTGGGAGGGCATCTTTCTGGTGGACACCGGAGCCACCGACTGCTTTGCCCCCCGGAAACATCTGGAGGCTATCGGCCTGCGCCCGGAGGATCAGCGGGTGTACGGCTTGGCCGATGGCAGTGAAATCACGGTGGACATCACCGTGGCCCGGGTGGAGTTTATGGGCGGCCTGACCGGCGTAGCCGTGGCGATGGGCGATGATGATGCCGAGCCGCTGCTGGGCCTGACGGCCATGGAATCGATCGGCGTTGAGGTGGATCCGGTGAACCAGACCCTGAAACGGATGCCCTATGTCCGCCTGCGGGGTATCCGTTCCCGGGGCCAACCTTAACCCGGGCTTTGCCCGGTACCGGGAGCAAAATCCGCTATGAACGCCGCCGCCCTCCCGCCGGTAACTTATACGCCCATCGGCTATGTGGAAAGCACCTTTGACGGCTATGCCTCGTCGGAGGAAATGCGGGCGCGGCCCTCCCGCATTATCCTGCGCCCGGAACTGACGCCGGGACTGCTGGGTCTGGAAACCGGCCAAGCCATCCTGGTCCTGTTTCATCTGCACCGGGCCGCCGACTATCAGTTGCAGCTGCATCCCGGCCACAATCCGCAAAACCCGGTGCGCGGCGTATTCGCCACCCGCAGCCAGTACCGGCCCAACGGCATCGCCGCCACGGTAGCGGAAATCCAAGCCATCGCGGATAATGTAATCACGGTTATCGGGCTGGACGCTCAGGACGGCTCCCCGGCCCTGGACATCAAACCCTACGCCGCCGCCTTTGACCGGCCGGCTGTGGCGGGTGGCGGATAAAAGATGCCGGGCCGTTGCATTTTTACCGTCGTTCCCGCGCCCCTACCGTCATTCCCGCGTAAGCGGGAATCCCGAACGGTATTGAAAAGACCAGCCCGTTGCCGTCCCGCCGCCGCCGGATTCCCGCCCTTTCTACCGTCATTCCCGCGTAAGCGGGAATCCAGTGGTTGCTTGACAAGGATGTGGCATAATAAGGCAGCGCCGTTCGGGATTCCCGCTTACGCGGGAATGACGGTAGAAAGGGCGGCGGGAAGGACGGTTAGGATGGTTGCCGGGTATAAGCATTTTTCGCCCAAGGCCGCCGGCCGTTGCTATAGACATTCCGGCAATTCAGCAGTATCCTTTAATCAGCCCACCATAGTAGCAGCCCACGATGCAACGCACCTCAATGCAGCCCGCGCCGTAAGAGTTATGAAGTATGGGGTAGAAACGCCCAACGCCCAGGGCCTGATCGCTAAGGTATCCCGCTACCTGCCCGCCGAATCGGTGCAGCTGGTAGAGCAGGCGTATGCCTATGCCCACCGCTGCCACGCCGGGCAAAACCGCAAATCCGGAGAACCCTACATTGCCCATCCCCTGGCCGCCGCCGCTTTCCTGGCCGACCTGAACCTGGACAGCCATACCATTTGCGGCGCCCTGCTCCACGATGTCATCGAGGATTGCGGCGTCACCGTGGCCGACCTGCGCGGCCAGTTCGGCCCGGAAGTCGCCAAACTGGTGGACGGCGTTACCAAGCTGACCCGGATGGACTACGGCCGCCTGCCCGGGGTTGACCTGAACGGCGTCCATCCCCCGGAGGATCCGGATAAGCTCTACGCTGAAAGCCTCCGCAAAATGCTGGTCTCTATGGCCGAGGACATCCGGGTGGCTGATTAAGTTGGCCGACCGCCTGCACAATATGAAAACCCTGGACGCCCTGCCGCCGGCCAAGCGCCAGTCCATTGCCCAGGAAACCCTGGACATCTATTCCCCCCTGGCCCACCGCCTGGGCATCTGGGAAATCAAGTGGCAGCTGGACGATTTGGCCTTTCGTCATCTGGACGAGGAACGCTATCGGGAAATTTCCCGGATGCTGGCCGTCCGCCGGGCCGAGCGGGAGGAATATATCGAGCAGATTTGCGCTACCCTCCGCCAATTCCTGGCTCAAGCCGACTTGTCCGGCGAAGTCAACGGCCGGCCCAAAGGCATCTACAGCATCCACAACAAAATGCAGAAATACGCCGCCCAGGGGGATGAACTGCGGGATATTTTCGACCTCTACGCCCTGCGGGTAGTGGTCGATTCCGAAGGGGACTGCTACCGGGCTTTGGGCATTCTGCATCAGCTGTGGAGTCCCATTCCCGGCCAGTTTGACGACTACATTGCCAATCCCAAGGAAAATATGTACCAGGCCCTGCACACCACGGTTATCTGCCAGGGGGGGCAGCCGTTGGAAGTGCAGATAAAGACCCACCAAATGCATCAGGTAGCGGAGTATGGGGTGGCCGCCCATTGGCGCTACAAAGAGGGCGGCGGCGCCCACAAAGACCTGCGCTTTGAGGAAAAGATGACCTGGATGCGCCAACTGCTGGAATGGCAGCGGGAGGCGGCCGGCACCGACGAGTTCATCGAGTCGGTCAAGCAGGATTTGTTTCACGACCAGGTATTCGTCTATACCCCCAAGGGCGACATTGTGGAATTGACCGCCGGCTCCACGCCCATTGATTTTGCCTACAAAATTCATACCGAACTGGGCCATCGCTGCATCGGCGGCAAGGTGAACGGCCGCCTGGTCAGCCTGGACAGCGCCCTGCAAAACGGGGATACGGTCGAGATAATGACCGCCCGCTCCGGCCGCGGCCCCAGCCCGGACTGGCTCAATTCCAACCTGGGCTATGTGAAATCGGCCAGCGCCCGCCAGAAAATCCGCCAGTGGTTCAATCATCAGGCCCGGGGCAGCAACATCGAGCGCGGCCGGGACAAACTCCGCAAGGAACTGCGCCGCCTCAATCTGCGCCTGCCGGAGCCGGAAATCCTGGCCCTGGTCAAGGCGGAGAATATGGAGGATTTTCTGGTCAGCCTGGGCTCCGGCAACATTACCGAAGGGCAGCTGGCGCATCGCCTTTCCCAAGCCGTCCGCGCCGAGCCGGAACTGCCGCAGAGCAAGGTCAAGCTGCCCCTGTCCAGTCCCGGCTCCGGCATATCGGTGCTGGGCGTGGGCGACCTGCTCATCCACATTGCCGGCTGTTGCAGTCCCATCCCCGGCGACGCCATCGCCGGCTTTGTAACCCGGGCCCGCGGCGTCACCGTCCACAAAAAAGACTGCGTCAGCCTGCGGAACGAGGATGAGCCGGAGCGGATTGTCAGCGTTTCCTGGGGCGCGGCCAAGGAGATGTATCCGGTGCGCGTCCGCATTGAGGCGTATGACCGGGTGGGCCTGCTGCGGGATGTGACCGTGCGGGTGTCCGAGGAACGGGTGAACATTGCCGCCGTAGTAACCGAGGAAAAGTCTGACGGCACGGTGACCATGGAGTTGACCCTGCACACCACCGGCCTGGATCAGTTAGGCAAGCTGTTCGCCAAGCTGGAGGGCATCCGCAGCGTCATCCTGGTAACGCGGGTGCGGGCCACCGTAGCCGCGCCGCTGGAGGCTTAGGGTAAGGGGGTAGAGTCTATCCCCTAATCCCGCCGCTAATCAGCATTTCCCGGGGAAAATCGGGAAATACTATTGCCAAATTAGCATAAGAATAATAAAGGTGCATTTCCGCCCTTTTAACCTGCGCCAACCCGTGTTGAGAATACCGCAATACGCCGCCGGTTGCCAAACCATCCCCCATCCGTTAAACTATCCCCGGATAACCGCGCCAATCCCCAATCCTGGCCTGTCCCATAAGGAGCCGATTATGACTACTACGGCCCAACCGACCGCCGCCCCGGCCGCTACCTATCCCCTCACCAACGACAACCGCTTTACCGCCGTGTTCGGCGCGCCCGACCCCAAAGGCCGGGCCGTTACCAAAGTCATTGACCGGATGACGCCCCTGGTGCAGGAGTTCATCCGCCATTCGCCCTTTGCGGTGATGGCGACCAGCGACGCCGCCGGCAACTGCGACGCTTCCCCCAAGGGCGGCCAGCCCGGGTTCGTCAAGGTGCTGGACGACCGCCATCTGCTGCTGCCGGATGTGGCCGGCAACCGCCTCTTTCAGTCCTACCTGAATATGGACGCCAATCCCCATGTGGGGCTGATTTTCCTGATTCCCGGGGTCAACGACACCGTGCGGGTCAACGGGCGGGTTACTATCGTCGACCAGGCCGAGTTGCAGCGGCTGGAGGTGGAAGTGGCTTTGTACGAGCCGGACGAGCGGGGCTATCATCTGCAAGGCATCCTGGTGGAAGTGGAGGAAGCCTACGGCCACTGCCCCCGGGCCTTGCACTTTGCCCGTTTCTGGGACACGGAAACCATCGCCGCCCACCAAGCCGAACGGCCGGTGCCGGCGCGGTAGCTTTAATTGACATGGATAGACAGGATAAACAGGATTCAGCTGACTGCCGGTAAAAATGCTCCGCAGCAGTCAAACAAAATCCTGTTTATCCTGTCTATCCATGTTTGAATCTATCAGTCCAGCACATCCTTATAGCCGGTGTCGTTGGGGTCGAAATGCGGGGGGAAAAGGGTGGTGGCGTCGTATTTAGCCATATTCAGGTCGGAGCGGTGCAGGCTGGCCTTGTCAAAGTCAGCCCCCCGCATATCCGCCATAATCCACAGGGAATCCCGAATCATCGCCCGGGTAAAATCGGCCCCGTCCATCGTGGCCCGGCTCAAATCGGCGCCATTCATATTAGCCCCCTGAAAGCGGGCGGCGGTCAGATTGGCGCTCCGCAGGTCGGCCTCGATCATCGTGGCCTGGCTGAAATCGGCCCCGGTCAGGTCGGCGGCCATAAAGGAGGCCCGCATCAAGTGGGCGGCGCGCAGGATTAGACCCCGGGAGTTGGACTGCTTGGCGTCGGCCCAGAACATATTGACATTGGTCAGGTTGGCCGCTTCCAGATTGGCCCCGGTCATTCCGGCCCGGCCCAAGTCGGCGCCCTCCAGGTTAGCCCCGGCCAGGTTGGATGCGGACAGATTGGCCCGGATCAGCCGGGCGCCGCGCAGGTCAGCTCCCGCCAGATTGGCCCGCCGCAGGCGGACGCCGGCCAGGTTAAGGCCGGCCAAATCGGCCCCGGCCAAATCCAGGGGAGTGTCGGGATGTTCCGCCGCCCATTGGGCCAGGGCGTCCTGGCCCTGCCGGGCGGCGGCCAGATGTTCGGGATTAGCCACGATAACCTCACCTCAAAGCTGCCGCCCTTCCCGGGTAAAGGGAAAGGGCGGCCGGTATTCCGGGTTTCCGTTCTACTGGGCCGTATCCATCCTTCAACAAGTTCAGGATGAGCGGATACGGCGCAACAGAAGGGGGCGGCCGACATTCCGGGTTTCCGTTCTGCTGGGCCGTATCCATCCTTCAACAAGTTCAGGATGAGCGGATACGGCGCAACAGAAGGGGGCGGCCGGTATTCCGGGTTCCGTTCTACTGGTCCCTATCCGCTCATCCTGAACTTGTTGAAGGACGGATAGGGCATAGCAGAACGAATTTGTCCGACCTTAGCGGCCGGCGGCGGTCGCCTCGTCCACCTCGAAGATTTTCTCGGCGATTTCCATTTTCAGCTCGTTGGCCCGGGACAGGTTGGGATAGACCCCATCCTCGTCCTTGCGGTCGAAGATTTTGCTGCCATCCAGATAGACCTCCAGGCGGCCCTGGGCGGCCGGGGTCAGTTTGATGGCGATGTCGCCGGGGTTGTCCCCCTTGAGAAACTCGGCCGCCAGCCACATGGCGACTGCGTGGTAGCCTCAAGGGACGCAATAGACGATGTCCACTTCCACCTTGCCGAACTCTGCTCCGGCCATAACCCGCTCTCCTTTTGTTTGGTATGGGGACTCTGCTGATGGGAACCGGGATAACCGGGGATAGTATAGCGCTGTCGGATGGTGGCGGCAAGGGGGTGGTTGCAATACCGACTCGACACCCCACCGCCATTCCCGGGCAAACGGGAATCCGGAAAGGCAACTTCCCCACTATGTCATTCCGAGCGTAGCCGAGGAATCTGAAATGCCCGCCCTTGACTCCTTACTGGATTTTTAGATTCCTCGGCTACGCTCGGAATGACATCGGAAAGGGACTACGGCTCCCCGCAACCGTCCTTCCCGCGTAAGCGGGAATCCGGAAAGACAACTCCCCCACTATGTCATTCCGAGCGTAGCCGAGGAATCTGAAATGCCTGCCCTTGACTCCTTACTGGATTTTTAGATTCCTCGGCTACGCTCGGAATGACATCGGAAAGGGACTGCGACCCAGCGACCGTCATTCCCGCGTAAGCGGGAATCTCGAACGGTATTGCCAAAGACCGGCCTGCCACTAATCGGGCCTTTCGGGATTCCCGCTTACGCGGGAATGACGGTTGCGGGGCGGCCGCTGCTCGGGATGGCAAAACCGCCCCGGCCACAGCCGGCTATTTTCCGCCCATCCTTCAACAAGTTCAGGATGAGCGGAAACGGACTCAAGGCAAGGGTCGGTTTCCGCCGTTACACTATCGCCGTGCCTTGCCCTACGGCGGTGGCGTCGCCGTTCTGATTGTGGCACTGCACCTGCACCGTTACCTGCGTTCCCCGTTCTACCGGCTGCTGGTCAATGACCGCGCCGGAGATGGTGAGGGTGTCGCCGCCCTTGACCGGGCGCAGAAACTTCAGGTTGACGCTGCCGGTGTGGTTAAAGACCTCCGGGCCGAAAAACTTCCGCAGGGCCTCGGCGGCAAAGGTGATGGACATCCGCCCCGAGGCGATGGGATAGGTAGTGCCCAGCCGTTTCGCCGCCAGTTCCGGGTCGTTATGGATGTTCTGCCGTTCCAGGATGCCGCAGGACTCGAAGCGGTTGATGCTATCCTGGGTGATGGCCTTGGTCAGCGTGGGAAGGGTCGCGTTCTCCGGGATTACTTGGGATGCCATTTCTTGCCCACCTCGTCCGGTTTTTTCATCTGGTAGGTCCGCAGCTTTTCCAGCAGCCGCCCGTCCTCGTCCTCGGCGGTGGCCTCGATGACCATATAGGGCTTGTCCCGGCGCAGGTACTTGTCGTGGATGCGGCCGGTGACCCGGATTTTCTTGCCGGGAATCGGCGGATTGAAAAACTCCACCTCGTTGCCGGCGTTCACTCCGCCGGTCTGGTCGTCATAGACCATAGCAAAGGCGGTGGCGTCGTGCTTGACCGCCAAAGTCGGAAAGGGCGCCTCCGGGTCGTCCACCGACGCCCGGAAGCTGTCCAGCATCTCCGGGGTCAGCACATACTCGTAGGAACCCAATTCCTCGCCGATTTCAATATCGGCGTAGTTAAAGGGTTTCAGCTGTTCCTGGGCCATAAACTACCCCCTAGGCAAGGTTTCCCGCCCATAGTAACGGATAAAAGGGGGCGGGTCAAGGGCTGGCGGCGGCGGATATTTTCCCGGCGGGGCTATTAAATATAGCTACCGTCATTCCCGCGTAAGCGGGAATCCCCACGGTACTGCCTTAGGATAGTATTGCCGCCCAACCGCCGCCGGATTCCCGCTTACGCGGGAATGACGGTAGGGGCCGCCAGTACCTTTCTATACAGACCCAAAATCCTGTCTATCCTGTCTATCCATGTTTGAATCCGCCCCCCGGTTTTACAAAAAGGCAATGGAATTGTTACATCCGGGCAAAAAAGTATTAACCGGACGGCAACAGACTGGCAACATTAGGGCAATAAACCCGCCTTAAACTGCGGTCAAACGCTTTTAAGGAGGGTTCTATGTTAGCCCCAGCTTTAACTTCCATCCCCGGCGGCCTGAACCTGCGCCGCTTCCTGCCCTTCGTCCTGGCCGGGATGCTGGCCGCGGCCATTATGGCCGGCTGGAATATCGCCTTTGCCGACGGCCACCCGGCCGAGGCGCAGGCCGAGCAGGCCCTGACCGATGTGGGCAACCTGACCACCATGGCGGCCGCTTTCCTGGTCTTTTTTATGCAGGCCGGGTTCGCTTTCCTGGGGGCCGGCCTGATCCGGGCCAAAAGCACGGTCAACTATATGACCAAAAGCTTTATGGACTTCGCCATTGCCTCCCTGTCTTTCTGGGCTTTCGGCTTTGCCCTGATGATGGGAACTTCAGCGGCCGGGATTGCCGGCACCGATAACTTTTTCCTGTCCAGCGGGATGGGAGCCGGCGGCGATTGGCAGGTCTATGTGGACTGGATGTTCCAGATGGTCTTTGCCGGCACCGCCGCCACGATCGTGGCCGGGGCCGTGGCCGAGCGCACCAAGACCCAAGCGTACTTTGCCTACAGCTTCCTGATTGGCGCAGTCATCTATCCCCTGTACGGCCACTGGGTCTGGGGCGGCGGCTGGCTGAGCGTCTTGGGCGCTCAGGACTATGCCGGCTCCGGGGTCGTCCACGCCGTGGGCGGGTTCATTGCCCTGGCCGGCGCGGCGGTCGTGGGGGCGCGCACCGGCAAGTTTAACGCCGACGGCAGCGCCAACGACCTGCGCGGCCACAATGTCCCCTATGTCATCATCGGCACTTTCATCCTGTTCTTTGGCTGGTTCGGCTTCAACATCAACAGCGGCGACTCCATCGGCCTGAACGCCATCAACACCCTGCTGGCCGGGGCTACCGGGGCCGTGGCCGCCCTTTACATCCGGCTGATTACCTCCGGCAAGGCGGACATCCTGATGGCCTGCAACGGGGCTTTGGCCGGCCTGGTGGGCGTAACCGCCCCGGTCGCCTTTATCGACCCCTGGGCCGCTGTGGTCATCGGCGCTCTGGCCGCGCCCATTATGATGCTGTCGGTGGCGGTCATTGAAAAGGTGTTCAAGATTGACGACCCGGTGGGCGCGGTGTCAGTGCACGGCACCTGCGGCCTGTGGGGACTGCTGGCCCTGGGCCTTTTCGCCAACGGCAACAACGATGTCTGCGGGGTTGCCTCTATGTTCAGCCCCTGCGTTACCGACGACGGGCTGGTGGTTAATCCCTTTGCCCTGCTGATACCGCAGCTAATCAGTATGGGCGTGGTGCTGGCTTGGGCCTTGGGCACCGGCTTCCTGATGTTCTTTGTCCTCAAGGTAACGATGGGCGTGCGCCTGTCGGCGGAGGAGGAGGAAATGGGCATTGACGCTTCGGAACACGGCATTCTGGCCTATCCGGAGGGTTAGCGCGCCTGCCCCTTGACCGGGTTGGGTGGGGGTGGGGTTAAGCCGAGGCCGGGGATGAATTTCCCCGGCCTTTGGCTTTTACGGGGTGGCGGATTCAAACATGGATAGACCGAATAGACCGGATTTTTTGTATCGGATTAGAAAGTTCGTTGACGGTCAAAACCGTTCTAATCCGATACCCAAAATCCTGTTAATCCTGTCTATCCATGTAAATTAAAGGCTGGCGTAAAAGTTCTGGACGGCGGCTAGAAAGGCGGCCGGGTTGTCGCCGGCGACCAGATGGCCGGCCGCCGGGATGGTAACGGCGGCGCAATTCGGGATGACCTGCTGCATCCGCTGCATGGTTTCCTCAGCAAAAATATCGCTGTCGCCGCCGCGGGTTATCAGGGTGGGACAGTCGATTTTGCTGACGGCATCCCAAAGCTGCGATTCCGACCAGGCCGGCCCTTGGCGGCCCGGCGTCCGCAGCAGTTTGTCATACTTCCACGACCACTTGCCATCGGGCCGCTGGCGGATGCTGTATTGCAGCGCGCCCAGGGTCTGCTCCCGGGAACGGCCGGTATATTCCTGCACCCGGGCGGCGAATTCCTCGAAACTATCCAGTTCATCCGGCAGTTCCCGGAAGTTCTGGATGCGATTGCGGCCCCGGGATTGGGCGACCGGGCCGGTGTCCACAATGACCAGGGAGCGCAGAGTTGCGGGATGGCGGGAGGCCCATACATAGCTGTTGCGCCCGCCCATAGAGTGGCCGATAAGATGAAAATCGCGCAAGTCCAGGGCCGCGATAAAGCCGTCCAGGTCCGCCTGATGGGCTTCGATGGAATAGTCGCCATCGGCGGCCCAATCGCTGTCGCCGTGGCCGCGCTGATCCAGGGCCAGAATGTGGTAATGTTCCGCCAGGGGCAGGCTGATAAAATCCCAGCTGTGGGCCTGCTGCCCGCCGCCGTGCAGCATCAGGATGACCGGCTGGCCCGGCGTCCCCCATTCCAAGTAGTGGAAATTCATCCCATGGACCGCCTGACTGCGGTCGGCGGGCGTATTTTCCTGGGTAAAGGGGACGCCTTTTTGCCGGGCCGCCTGGTGCAGGGAAAGCCCCAGGGAATGGGAAGCCATAGCCGAAACCTCCGGTCAGGTTGGGAATGGATAGAGTGCCAAGTCTGCCCCTATAATAACCCGGATGGGGGGTATGTCAAGGTTGGGGGACTGCCTTTCCCGAAGTTATTGCCTATGGAAACCGTTATTCCCATCCCGGACAATTGCCGATACAATCGTCATTCCGGCCGCCCTCTCTACCGTCATTCCCGCGTAAGCGGGAATCCAGCGGTGGCTTGCCAGGGATGCGGCATCATGGACATTACCGTCGGGATTCCCGCCTACGCGGGAATGACGGTAAGGGGGGGCGCGGGAAGGACGATTCCCCAGGCAGCAGCCGCCCCACATTAAGACGCAACGGATAGGGGCGGCCGGCCGGAAAGGCGGCCGCGGCTATCCGCTGCGTCGGCGGGTTACAAAGGATGGACGGACGGGACGGGGCTAACGGGCCTGGCTTTCCGCCTGAAAGCCGGCGTCCCGGTGGCCGCCATCGCAGAAGGGCTTGTTGGCGGAAGCCCCGCAACGGCACAGGGAAACCCACTGCCCCTCGGGAACAGCGTAGTTGTTGCCGGCCTGATCCACGATTTCGATGGGGCCGGTGACCCGGTTCGGGCCATTGGCCCGGATTTCGATTTTGACATCAGCCATAAGATTTATCCTCCCCGATAAATGTTGCTGGACTGGCATCGCGGCCGGCGGTGCCCCGGAGCGAATGGTATCCGCGCCGGCCGCCAGCGGCCGGCCCGCCAGCAACGGCTAGTTTGCCACCGGGATAAGGGAGTGTCAAGGGGCTGACGGACAACCGGGTCTAGTGACCGCAACCGCAGCCGCCACCGCAGCAACCCCCGCCGGGCAGCGGCGGCAGGTTCAGCGGGCTGCTATCGCTGCCGTAGCCCGCCCCGGCCGAAATAGCCGCAAAGACCGATATAGCCCGCTTAGCCGGCAGTTCGCAGCGGGGGCAGTCGGCCCCGACGGCGCTCATCGGCTGGAGTTTGTCAAACCGGTGGTTACAGATAGGGCAATGGTATTCATAGAGGGGCATAGGTGGGCGCCTCCTTTTTCTAATTTCGGCACGGTGCGGAATTTGGATAGACCGGGATTACCTCTTGGGCATCCACCAGGGCTTGGGCGGCCGCACTCCTTGGTGTATAAATTCCTCTACCTCTTTCCGGTGCAGGACGGTTTTGCCGCCGATACTGGCATTTTCGTCAATCAGCGTCGAGGGAAAGTCCGCCCAGGGAATTTCCTTTCGCCCAAAAGCGTCCTTCTGTTCTTGCACGGCGATTCGGTTTCCCTTTTCCGGTATCCAGGAAATGGGCAGGTCGTTGCCTTTGCGCCGATAAAAGGCCGGGCTCAGGATTTCCCTCAGGATGCTTTGTACCCGGTCATAACGCCGGTCGGTATATTCGTACCAACCGACCGGTCGCCGCCACTCCGGAATCGGACCTTCCGTGAACTCGGCCATTATACCGGCAAGGACTTCGGTGGAAAGCCGCAGCCAGTCCTCCGGCAAGGGATTATTTTCCAGACGCTCGATAATTTCGGAAGCGTAACGCCGGTAGAGATGTCCGGTTAAGCCGCGTCGAATATCGCGGACGCTGCCATCCAGCTCTTGGCGCAACTTCTCCTTGTAGGCGGCCAGGCCGGTAGTCGTGTAAATCATCAAGCTGCGCTTGACCACTTCGTCGGGAAAGGAATGAGGGTCGGCGTTCATGGAGAGGATAAACCCGGGGTATTCGGGTACGCCCGGCAAAAGTTCATCCTTAATCATATCTTTGCCGTGCCGGGTAAAGGCACTGCGGCCGATGTCATCGAAAAACACGGGAAACCGCCGGTAGCCGTGTTGCAGGGCTTCCAGTTTCTTGGTCTGAAACTCCCGTTTCGGGATGGGGGATATGTTCACCAGCCCGAACATAGAGGTCAGCAGGGTGTCAACCAGACTGGTTTTCCCACAGTGGGATTTGCCAAAGACTATGGCAAACAGGGGATAACGGATCAGGTCGGCGTCTCTCAAGGCCGCCAAACCCCGGACATCGCACATAAAAGGGCTGAAATACAGCCAGGAGGACAGGATGAAGTAGTCTTGCTGAAGGCGCGGCACATCGCCCTCAAAAGCGCTCGCGTAGTTCGCAAAGAACTCGTTCATCAACTTGACGTCGGCCGCTACGCAGTCGGCATCCCACTGCAAGGAAAAGGCATTGCCGGAGAGTATGGCCGTGCGCTCCTCCCGGTTGATGGAGAAATAGCGGTTATCCGCTTCTGCGCTGGACTTGACCAAGTGGATGCGTTTTATGGTCTCCCGGATTTGCGGGGTGATGGCTATGTTGCCGTTGACCCTGGCTGAGGCGGCGATGGGGTCAATGCGGGGCGCGATGACCGCGGCCAGCTTTTCAATCCTTTCCGCTTGCTGAACGGAAGGGATTGCTTCTCTCGGGGGCGGCAGGATAAGAACAGTGCCGGAGTTCTCCGACACTACCGGAGTTTCGGCTAGGTCAATCTCCTTCTCGATAATCCGCTCCTCGGGCAAAGGGATTTCATCGGATGCGTCATCTCGAATCTTATCGTACATCCGATTATAGATTTGCCAAGCGGTCGCGTCGTTGTCAAAAACCTGGAGGGTTTCCGGCTGTTTGCCGGAAAAGGCCAACTCGGAGAGATTTGCCGAGCCCACCATAACGCGAGTGTTGCTGTCGCTGAAGTTGGACAGCAAATATATCTTGGCGTGGGAGCTGTATTCGCGCATAATGCGGAAACGCGCTTGCCCGGCGCTAACCCTTTTCAGGATTTCCACGTGCCGGGCGTCCTCCATGCCCATTATGGCGGCGCGGACATCCTCAGTGACGATTTTCTGGAAGCTGAGGATCTCCTTGAGTTGGTGCAGGACCCGCTCGCTGCCGAATACGCACTCCACATCAGTGAAGTCGTGGCTCGTGAGTATTTTGTGGATGGCGGGAACGCTGGCGGAGTAGGTGAGAATCCGGATCTTTTCGTACCCGGCAAAGACGGAATCCCAGTCAGCGTCCTCCTCGCTCAAAGCGCGGGCCTTGACTATTCGCAGACCACTGCCCTTGTCCAAGGCAAGGCTGGACTGATTTTGGGAATTAGACGCTTTCACTTGCCTTACTCTGCCTTTGACCGAGATCGCAGATAAAAGGGAACGCTGACTTGAAAGAATGTACCTTACTGAATTGGTATTGTCAAGCGGCAACTGTCAGTGCCTACCCCGCCCGCCGCTGATAAACCACATAGCCGCCGCCGGCCGCCGTCAGGGCCGCCGCGCCGGCCGCCGCCGTCAACGCTACCCGCATGGTGGCGTCAAACCAGAAACCCAGGGGAAACATTAGCAGCAGATAGTCGGTGCGGGGGTTCAGCTGCCACAGGTCGTTGGCGAAACTGATGCGGTGAAAGAGCAGAAACAGGGTGTCAAAGCCAATCAGGGCAAAGCCGCCAATCGCCGCCAGCAAACCCAGGGTGGTCAAACCGCCGGCCAGCAGCCACCGGGCCAAGGCGGGGACAAAAGCCTTGCCCCGGCAGATGAAGCCGGCCGCCATCGCCGCCAGCAGATACAACCCGGCTATCGCCGCCCCGGCGTAAGTTCCCCAAATCAGCCGCTTGACATCCCTCATGTGGGCCACTTCCCGGGCATTGAACAAATCCCGTTCCAACCCGAAAACGGCGGCGCGGACTTGCAACGGCTCCTGGCCGGAATTAAAATAGCGGCGCAAATCCGCCCCTACCCGCTCCAGGTCGGCGGCGGTTATCCCGGTGTAAAGGGCAATATCGTAGCGGACAAAGCCGCGCCGATACAGCCCGCCGTCATTCACCGCCCAGGCCACGCTGCCGGCAATCAGCAGCAGCGGCACCGCCACCACAAACAGCGCCGCCAAAACCGCCTTGACTCCGTTCATTCCCCCTCCTTTCTAATTCCGGGCCTTATCCGCCGCCGCCGTTGCTCAGCAGTATATCGGAAAGCCGCAATCATTCTACTATGTCATTCCGAGCGTAGCCGAGGAATCTGAAATGACTGCCCTTGATCCATTTCAAGACCTTTAGATTCCTCGGCTACGCTCGGAATGACATAGAGGATGGTTGCAATGCCATCCCCGCCCGTTGCACAATCGCCGCCGCCGGGTTATAATGCCCGCTATGAGCAGCGAACCTTTTGCCAATCCGATTCCCGGCGGCGACCGGGGCGATTTCCGCACTTTGACGGAGCTGGTAGCCCGGCTGCGCGCCCCCGGCGGCTGTCCCTGGGATCGGGAACAGACCCACGAATCCCTGAAACGCCATCTGTTGGAGGAGTGTTACGAGGCGTTGGAGGCCATTGATCGCGGCGAGCCGGCGTTGCTGGCCGAGGAGTTGGGCGATTTGCTGGTACAGGTGGCTTTTCACGCCGACATTGCCCGGGAAGCCGGCCACTTTACCCTGGCCGAAGTCATTGCCGGCGTCAACGACAAGCTGATCCGCCGCCATCCCCATATTTTCGGCGCTGCGACCGCATCCGACGCCCGGACGGTGGAATTGAATTGGGAACAGCTGAAAGCCTAAGAGCGGGCGGAACAGGGTATCCGCCAATCGCCGGTAGAGGGCATCCCGGCGGATTTGCCGGCGTTGAGCTATGCCCAACTGATGCAGGATCGGGCGGGCAAGGCCGGTTTTGACTGGCCGGATTTGGCCGGGGTGCTGGACAAAGTGGCTGAGGAAGTGGCGGAATTGCGGCAAGCCGATACCGCCGCCGCCCGCCAGCACGAATTGGGCGATTTGCTGCTGGTCATCGTCAACTTGGGCCGCTGGCTGGAAGTGCAAGCCGAGGATGCTTTGCGGCAGGCCAATGCCCGTTTCCGCCGCCGCTACTTGCAAATGGAACAACTGGCCGAACAGCGCGGCTTGGATTTTGCCCAACTGCCGCTGGACGATAAGGAAACCCTGTGGCAGGAAGCAAAAAAACTGGTAGGATAAGGGGCGGCAAAACCAACCGGATAAGGCATCCGCGCCGGTAGGATAATACATCCGGTCATCCGGCAACCGGTTGCCGGATGACCGTCCTAAACCACGGCAGAAAGGAGACAGCAATGGACATTCTGAAGCGGCTGGCGGCCCTTTACCTGCTACTGATGGCGGCGGTAGTGGTATTCCTCTGGATTACCAGCGCCGTCTTTGACAACAGTTCCGGGGATTACCCTATGTGGCAGTTGGCGGACAAGTTTATGGGCTTTGCCGCCATTCCCCTGATGCTGCTGGTCAGCATCGTCCGCAAGGTGATGCTCTGCCGCCAGGAAAGGGCTGAAAACGGCGCGGCCGGCATCACCCGGAACTACTTGGAGACCAACCTGTCGCTGGCCGGAGCCATCGTCCTGACCATGTATTTCTACTGGAACTGGTTTCATTCCTTCTGGCCGATGAACGAACCTTGGCTGATTGAGGGTTCTCCCGTGCTGCTGCACATCCACCTCAGCTACTGGGGCTACATCCATCCCATATTCGTCCTGCTGAGCCTGTCCACCGCGTCCTTTTTGTGGCGCTGCGCCGGGCGGAAGTAGCGGCGTCGCGCCGGCAGCGCGGTGGATGGGTTGCCGAGGGCAATGGCCCTGATTTTCCCGTTTGGAGAAAAGGCCCTAAAAAGGGGTTGACAACCTGTTTTAAGGGTGGTAAAGTTGCCTTAATGTTCCCCACCCTCGGTTTGTCCTTGTCGACAAATTGACTGGTGGGGCTATTTCCCCAACGGGGAAAATAGCCCGAAAAAAGGGTTGACAACCTTTATTGAGGGTGGTAAAGTTAGCTCAATGTTCCCCGCCCTCCGCCGGTTCTATTGACCGGCTGACTGGCGGGGGTTATTTTGTCTCTCTGCGGGACGGATTATGATCAATCCATTGAAACTTGCGGTATTCATTGACGCCCAGAATACTTACCGGGGCGCGAGGGACAGCTTTTTTCGTAATTCCGGTCCTTCGGTTAACGGTCAAGTTAGCCCAATGAAGTTGGGACTGTTACTCGAGTCTCGCGGCGGGCCTAACGGCGCTGTTTGCGTTTTAACCGATGTCCGGATTTATACCGGCCGCCCCGACCCGCGCCGGGATCCGGAGACGTACGCCGCCCACATTAAGCAGTGCCAACAGTGGGAAACTGAAGGGGCTACGGTAATTTCCCGTCAGCTCCGATACCCGCGAAACTGGCCGGCGCAAAGGGCGCAGGAAAAAGGCATAGATGTTGCCCTGTCCGTGGATTTTGTTGCTATGGCGGTAGATGGTGATTACGACGTGGGTGTAATAATGTCCACCGATACCGATATGCTGCCGGCTTTAGAGTTCACGATTAAACGTTATTCCGGGGAGCGGAACGTGGCTGTCGCGGCTTGGCGTAGTCAAAACAACACCTATCGGTTGCTCATACCCGGTTACAACCTCTGGTGTCATCATTTGTACCGAGCCGACTACGATGCCGTAGCGGACTTTACCAACTACAACCGCTAAACGCAGCCCGCCCGGTATCCTGAAACCGGTCAAAAAAACCTATTCTCAACCGAGCGCCGGCCAATGCAATTGAAAGAAACGATTACCCCGGACCTTACCGCCGCCCCGGATTTTCTGGCGGCCGCCCGCGCCCTGTCGCCGCAGATTTGCGCCGCCCGGACCGATATGGAGCAATTGCGCCGCATCCCGCCGGACTTGGCCGCCGCGGTCGCCGCCGCCGGGGCGCACCGCCTCTTTCTGCCGGCCAGTATGGGCGGGCCGCAGGCGGATCCGATCACCGCCTTTCGGGTGGTAGAGGAGCTGGCCCGGGCTGAGGGTTCCGTGGGCTGGTGCGCCCTGCTGTCTAATGGCGGCGCCCTGTTCACCGGCCACTTTGCCCCGGAAATCGGGCGGGAGATGTTCGGCTTTCCCCCGGATTTCCGCTGCGCCGGCTCTTTCCGGCCCGAGGGGGTAGCCCGTCCGGTGGATGGCGGCTATCGGGTCAACGGCCGGTGGGATTATGCCAGCGGCATCAGCAACGCCAACTGGCTGTTTATCAACTGCAAATTGGCCGACGCTGACGCCATCCCATCGGCCGCCGTCAACGCCGGCACCGGCCCGGCCGCCAGCGCCGCCACGGTGATGCTGTTCCTGCCGATAACCGATGCCACGGTGTACGATACCTGGCAGGTGGTGGGTTTGTGCGGCACCGGCAGCAACGATTTTGTGGTCGAGGAGGTCTTTGTGCCGGCGGAACGGACTTTCCGCCTGTATGCCCCGGCCCGGGAGCCGGGATTTCTGTATCATCCCCGCACGATGCTTATCGCCATCTGGACGCTGGTTTCCGCCGTAGCTTTGGGCATTGCCCGGGGGGCGATGGAATCTTTCATTGAGTTGGCGGCCGCCACTGGCACTACCCTGTCCGCCACGCCCTTGCGGGAACGGCCGGCGGCGCAGGCCAAAGTGGGCGAAGCCGAGGCTATCATCAGCGGAGCGCGGGCCTATGTGCTGGATGCCGTGGGCCGGGCTTGGGATAATTTCCGCCCGGATTTGCCGCTGCCCTGCCCGGAACTGGCCCAGGCCCGGTTAGCCATCACCCACTCCATCCACGAATCGGCCCGGGCGGTGGATTTGCTTTTCCACGCCGCCGGCACCAATGCCATCCACCGCCGCTATGGATTGGAACGGCGCTTTCGGGATGCCCATGTGGTGATGCAGCACGGCGCCGGCTTGCCGGCCAACTACGAATCCGGCGGCCAAGCCCTACTGGGCCTGCCGCCCAAAGACCCGGGCTGGTAAATAATTAACATGGATAGACCGGATAGGCAGGATTTGCTTGTCTGTTGGGCAGGGTTCTCCGGGTCAGGAGAAACCGTCCTCAGCAGCCAACAAAATCCTGTCTATCCGGTCTATCCATGTTAATTAAGGACGGGAAAGACGGTGGGGGGCGGCGGGAAAGACGGTTTCTATTGTGCGATTGCCCTGAGGGGGTTAGTAGGCCGGCAAAGACAATTGACCCGGCTACGGCCGGGCGGCCAGATATTGCGCCGCCCATTCCCGGGCCAAGCGGATGTCGATGCGCTGGTCAATGGGCGGTTTGCCATAATACTTCCTCAGTTTCCGGTTAACCATCCGCTGGCGGCCACAGATTGGGGAAATAGGCTTGCGCCTTGGCCAATATGCCGTGCGGCAAGTTATCCGGCAAAGGCTCCAGCCGGAACCGGGCCGAGGCCCAGGTAGCGGCGTCAGCCAGGGGATAATACTTCAGCTGGCCGCCGGATTGCCCATACCACTCAAAGACCCGGCCGGCGGCGTCATCGCCGTTGAGATGATTGCCTACCTGTTCCACTCCATTACGCGTGTAAAGGGGGAAGTACCAGTTCAAGGATTCCGGCGGCGGCAGCGTCAAAGGAAACCGGTGCAGTTGATACCATCCGTTGACATTCCAGGATAGCACCAAATAGCAACTGCCGGCCAAGTCCACATCGCCATTATTAGCAATGCTGACTTCGGTATGCCAATCCCGGACCTGCTCCAGCAGGCTGCGGCCGACTGTCGCCGGATATTCCTTGTAGTTGCCCGGGGCGATGCCCCGGGTTTCCAAGCGATCCCAGAACTTGCGGGCGGAATTGGACAGCTCAATCGTTACCCGACCGTCACGAGCGATGCGGTTCAACTCCCGGCGCATTTTGCAGGAAATCCCGAAGTGGACGCCCGGGCGGGTCAAATCGGGCAGCCGAACATCGAAAATATCCTTGTTCTCCGCGGCGGAGCCGCTAAAGGTCAAGGCAATGGCCCGCTCGAAGTCGCGCCAGCCAGGTAAAGTCCTCCCGTTGGCGGCGGCCAGCATACCCGTCCCATCCTGATAGGTACTCAGGATGAGGCGGAATCGCTCAAACTCTTGCGGGGTCGGCGGCCTTTCGGCCAGAGCTACCGGCATTGTCATCGCCTTTCGACCCTTGCCGCCGAGGCCAAGGGCCTTTACAATTCATCCTTGAGCAGTTCATCGGTGCTTACATCAAAGAAACGGGCAACCCGCAGGACCAATCCGGCGGTAGGCAACTTCCGGCCGCTTTCCAGCTCGCTGAGATAGGCGTGGGTTTTATAACCCAGAGCCGCGGCTAACGCCTTGAGCGTCAAGCCTTGCTGCATCCGCAGGCGGCGCAGCTTTTCACCGAACCGGGTTATTTCGCCGTTGCCCGCCCTTGACACCGATTTTCTCCCGTGCTACTATGTCTCCAGTAGAGACACCATCTTTCCCGAAACCCGAGGTTTTGCCCTATGCTCGTCCACCCCAAAGACGGCCCGCCTTACCCGGCCCTGAACAGCCCTTTTCGGTGGGTGGGCGGGAAGTCGCGGCTCCGCAAGGCCATCATCCCGTTGTTGCCGCCGCATACCTGCTATGTGGAACCCTTTGCCGGGGCCGCCTGGGTGCTGTTCGGCAAGCCGCCCAGCCCGGTGGAAGTGCTGAACGATATTGACCAGGAATTGATTAACTTTTTCCGGGTGGTGCGGGAATGCCCGGAGGCGTTAATCGCCGCCTTTGAGTGGGAACTGGTTTCCCGGGCCGAGTTTGCGCGGCTGGCCGGGCTGGATTTGGCCGAGCTGTCCCCGGTGCAGCGGGCCCATCGCTTTTACTATCTGATTATGGCCGGCTGGGGCGGCGAGGCCGGCTATCCCCGCTTTCAGACCGCTATCTCCGACGCCGGCCACGGCAACCGCTTGACCGGAGCCCTGAAAACTCTGGAGCAACGCTTGCGCCCCATCCACCAGCGCCTCCGCACGGTGATTATCGAAGCCCTGGACTGGCGAGAATGTCTGGAGCGTTACGACCGCCCCAATGCCGTAATGTATCTGGATCCGCCCTATCCCGGCAATGGGGCCAACTACCGCCACAATATGCGCGCCGCCGCCGACCATCAGGAATTGGCCGACCGGCTGAAAGCGGCCCGCTGCCGTTGGATCTTGTCCTCGTACGACACGGCGGAAGTATATCAGTTGTATGGGGATTGCGTCATCACCCCGGTCAAATCGGCCTCCGGAATGAAAACCGGGGCGGACGAGGCGCGGACGGGCCGGCGGCGCACCCTGAACCGGGAAACGCTGATCAGCAACTTCACGCCGCAGCCCGGTCAGGAATATCTGATTGCCGGGTGAATACGCCGCAATAGAAACCGTCCTTCCCGCGTAAGCGGGAATCCGGCGGCGGCGGGGCGGCAACGGGCCGGTCTTTGGCAATACCGTTCGGGATTCCCGCTTGCGCGGGAATGACGGTAGGGGCGGCATTTCGGGATTCCCGCTTACGCGGGAATGGCAGTATTGGCGGCCTTTCCGGATTCCCCTTTCCCCCTAAATAGTGTTATAATGCCCACGCCAACATTCCTTGACCGGCCCGGGGGAGCTGCCAATCTGATGCTGACCAAACGCATTATTCCCTGCCTGGATGTGGATGCCGGGCGGGTGGTGAAAGGCGCCAGTTTTGTCAATCTGCGGGACGCCGGCGACCCGGCGGAATTGGCCGCCTTTTATGACCAGGAGGGCGGCGATGAACTGGTCTTTCTGGACATCACCGCCAGCGCCGACTCCCGCAGCACGATGGTGGCCGTGGTGGAGCGGGTTTCCGAGCAGGTGTTCATCCCTTTGACCGTCGGCGGCGGCATCCGCACTATTGAGGATATGCGGCGGATGTTGAATGCCGGGGCGGACAAGGTATCGGTCAACACCGCCGCCATTCACCGCCCGGCTCTGATTGATGCCGGGGCCGCCCAATTCGGCAGCCAGTGCATCGTCGTCGCCATTGACGCCAAGCGGGTTAATCCGGCCGCCAAGCCGGCCTCGGGGGATGGCGTAGATGATTCTCTGGCCTTGGACGACTATTCCGGTTGGGAAATCTATACCCGGGGCGGGCGCACTCCTGCCGGCATCGATGCCGTCAAGTGGGCGGTGCAGGCGGTGGAACGCGGCGCTGGGGAATTGCTGCTGACCAGTATGGACGCCGACGGCCAATTGGCCGGCTATGATTTGGAACTGACCCGGGCCGTTTCCGCCGCCGTGCCGGCTCCGGTCATTGCCAGCGGCGGAGCCGGCAATCTGGAACATCTTTATGACGCCTTGGCCGTCGGTCAGGCCGACGCGGTATTGGCCGCCTCCATCTTTCATTATGGAACTTACCGCATTGCCGAGGCCAAAGCCTATTTGCAAGGCCGGGGAATGCCCATCCGCCCCCCGCCGGAGGGCTGGTCAGTCTAACCGCCCATCCTTCAACAAGTTCAGGATGAGCGGAAAAAGATAACCCGTTTCCGAAAGGATAACCGCCCATCCTGCAACAAGTTCAGGATGAGCGGAAAAAGATAACCCGTTTCCGAAAGGATAACCGCCCATCCTGCAACAGGTTCAGGATGAACGGATTGATACACCCATTCCCGAAAGGATAAACCCTCGCAATGACCGGCATAACCACCGTGATTTTTGACGCCTTTGGCACCCTCTTTGAGGATAGCCCGGATTACTGGGACGCCGCGATGTCCCGCATCATCCATCAGCAGGGCTTGGCGGTAAGCGTGGCAACCCTGACCGAGGAATGGCTGGCGGCTTGCGCTGATTTCCGCCATACCCGCAGCCAGCCGGGAACGGCTTTTCAGTCTTACGCCACGGCTTGGCAGGAGGGCTTTGCTGTTGCTTTCCGCGCTTTGGATTTGGCCGGAGACGCCGCCGCCGCCGCCGCGGTGTGGATTGCCGATATGGCCCAGCGCCCGGCCTATCCGGATACCCGGCCGGCCCTGCGCGCCGTAGCGTCAACTCGCCGGGTGGTGGTGCTATCCAACGCCGACGATTCCTTTCTGTCTCCGGTGCTAGCCCGGCTGGACTTTCCCTTTGCCGAAACCTTTTCCTCCGAGGCGGCGCAAACCTATAAGCCCAACCCGGCCTTTTTCCAATCCCTGCTGCAACACTTGGATGTCCCGGCCGGACAGGCGGTCTATGTGGGCGATCGTCAGTACGAGGATGTGCAGGGCGGCGGCAACGCCGGCTTAACCACCGTCTGGATTAACCGCGCCGGCCTGCCCCCCGACCCCTCCCTGCGCCCCCCCGACTACCAGGTAACAAGCCTCCTGGAACTGCCGGCTTTGCTGGATGACCCTGTTGCCGGCTAAACCGGAACTCACTTTCCGCTCATCCTGAACTTGTTGAAGGATGAAAAATCCCACCGACAAGGACGAAATCAATGCAACCCAAACTGAACGACCAGGGTCTGATTCCCGCCATTGCCCAGGACAGCGCCACCGGCCAGGTGCTGATGCTGGGCTATATGAACCCCGGTTCCCTGAAACGCACCATGGAGGGGGAGCAGGTGTGGTTCTACAGCCGCAGCCGGGAGGATTTGTGGCACAAGGGGGAGGTTTCCGGCAACTATCTGAACCTGCGGGAAGCCTGGCTGGACTGCGACGCCGATACCCTGCTGCTGAAAGTGGAGCCGGACGGCCCGGCCTGCCATACCGGGGAAGTTTCCTGTTTCTATAACCGGATGGACGAACTGCCGGCGGACTACGCCAAATCCGAAACCGGCTCCGGCATTATCGAGGAACTCTTTGCCCTGATTCAAGACCGGCAGCGGGAAATGCCGGCCGGCAGTTACACCGTGCAACTGCTGCAAGAGGGCGTCCCCCGTATCGGGCAAAAGGTCATCGAGGAAGCCGGGGAAACGGCCATCGCCGCCGTGCAAGGGGATACCGAGGCCCTGGCCGGGGAAGCCGCCGATCTGCTGTACCATACCCTGGTTCTGCTGGCGGCCAGCGGCGTCAAGCCGGGGGCGGTGTGGGACCAGTTGCGGCAGCGGCGCGGCTAGGCTAAAATCAAAGGGTAGCCCCGGCCGGCCCCATTCCGCCGCCTTACCTTTCCCCGATAATTTCCCCGGCCTGATGAACCTGCCAGTCACCGGCCTGGTACACGGTTACCTTGCCATGCCCGACTACCCGCCAGCGGCCCGGCGGCCCCAAGACGCCGGTTTGGGCGTCAATACCCAGCACGATTAGCCCATCGGTCAGCCGGCTTTGCAGTTGGTCAAAAATCACGGCGGGATTACTGTTTTCGTGATGCGGCAGGATGGCCGTTCCGGGGACTAATCCCAATCCGAGAATCCATTCCGCGGAACGGGGCCGCCGCATCCAGGAGCCCATAACCATCGCCCCGGCGCTGGAGCCGGCCAAGATAGCTCCCTGTTCTACTGCCGCCTCAATCGCCGCCAGCAGCCGGGAATCGCGCAGGGTATCCAGCAGATGGTTGGGATTGCCGCCGGTGAAATAGATCAGGTCAGCCGCCGCCACGCCCGCGACCAAGCCGGCGTCCTCGGCCTGTTCCCGGTCTAAAATCATCAGCGATTCGGCCCGGCCGCCCAAGTCATTGAAATGGGTTACGCCATCCTGCGCCGCCTTTTCCGGGCCGGCGTAGGCCGCCGCCGTGGGAATTACCACGACCCGGGCCGGAGAACGGCCGGTCGCTTGCATAATTTCTCCATCCATTTCCCGGCAATGGCGGCGGAATTCATCGCCGCCCACCAGGGCCATTATTCCGGCCATTTTGACCTCCCGCGCATTTTTTCTCAGCCGCCCGGCGGCTATTCTAGCAAACCCGGCCGCCGGGCGCACATACCGGACAACCCCCTTACCGTCTTTCCCGCGCAACCCTTACCGTCCTTCCCTCGCCTCTCTACCGTCATTCCCGCGTAAGAGGGAATCCCGAACGGTACTGAAAAGGCCAGCCCGTTACTGTCCCGCCGCCGGATTCCCGCTTACGCGGGAAGGACGGTGGGGGGGCAGGAAGGACGGTAAAAAGGGCGGTAAGGACGGTTCTATAGGCAATTGCCCGGGATTTAGCCGCCGCCGGCATTTTCCCGTCAGGGAATTTGTGCTAGGATATTTCTTTATACCCCAGGGGCAGGCGGAAACCGCTAATCCCATCCCACTATTGAAAGGGCGGCTGGCATGGCTACGGCGCTGATCCGGGACACTATTCAGGAACTGGTGGCGGCGGCTTTGACCCGCGCCCAGCAGGAAAAGGTTTTCCAGTTGGAAACCATGCCCGACATCCTGATGGAGCGGCCGGGCAATGCGGTTAACGGCGATTTTGCCACCAGCCTGCCGTTGCGTCTGGCCCGGGCCACCCGCATCAATCCCCTGAAACTGGCCGAAACCCTGGTGGAATACATCGCCCCCAACCCGGCGGTGGCCCGGGTCGCCGCCGCGCCGCCCGGTTTTATCAACTTTTACC
This sequence comes from Dehalococcoidia bacterium, assembly GCA_965203435.1. GTDB lineage: Bacteria > Chloroflexota > Dehalococcoidia > Lucifugimonadales > UBA3495 > CBDBCU01. The sequence goes on from CBDBCU010000002.1 coordinate 31,163, forward strand.
TCAACGATGGCTGGGTGCAGCAGCAGGTGGAAACGGTGCGGCAGGCCGCCGGAGACTACGGCAATCTGGATGCCGGCCAGGGCCGCCGGGTGATGGTGGAGTTCGTCAGCGTCAATCCGACCGGCCCGGTTCATGTGGGCCACACCCGCGGCGCGGTGCTGGGCAGCGCCCTGGCTAACACCCTGGCCGCCGCCGGCTATGCCGTAACCCGGGAATACTATGTCAACGACGCCGGCGCTCAAATGGATGCCTTTTACCGCTCGGTTTATGCCCGCTATCGGGAAACTTGGGGAGAGACGGCGGCCTGGCCGGCCAACGGCTATGCCGGGGAATATATCGGCGACCTGGCCCGGGAAATCGCCGCCGCCGAAGGCCGCCGCTTTCTGGAAATGGACGAAAGCCAGGCTATCCGGGAAATCGGCGACCTCAGCCGGGAAAAGATGGTAGCCCTGATCCGGGACGACCTGGCCCACATCGGCGTAGCCTTTGACCACTGGTTCAGCGAGCGTTCCCTCTACGCCGCCCGGGAGTATGACGCGGCGATGGCCCGGCTGCGGGAAAACAACTACCTTTCCGAACGGGACAATGCCCTCTGGTTCAATTCCACCCGGCTGGGCGATGACAAGGATAATGTGGTGGTGCGGTCCAGCGGCGAGCCCACCTACTTTGCCGCGGACATTGCCTATCATTACAACAAATTCGTCGGGCGGGGGTTTGAGCAGGTTATTGACATCTGGGGGGCCGACCATCAGGGTCATGTGCCGCGGATGAAAGCCGCCATCGCCGCCCTGGGGCTGTCCCCGGACAACCTGACCATCCTGATTGCCCAGATGGTTACGCTGAAACGGGGGACGGAAGTGGTGCGGGCTTCCAAGCGGGCCGGCGATTTCATCACCCTGCGGGAATTGGCCGAGGAAGTGGGGGTCGATGCCTGCCGCTATTTTTTCCTGGCCCGGGCTCCTTCGACGCAAATGGAGTTCGACCTGGAATTGGCGAAAAAGGAATCCGCGGAAAACCCGGTTTATTACATTCAGTACGCCCACGCCCGCAATGCCGGCATCCTGAACCTGGCCCGTAGCCGGGGCATTGATTGGAACGGCGGCGATGTATCCCTGCTGGCCGACCCCAACGAGCTGAACCTGATCCGCACGATGCTGCGCCTGCCGGAGCTGGTGGAGCAGATGGCCCGCACTCTGGAGCCGCATCACCTGCCGCACTACGCTATGGAATTGGCTACCGCCTTTCACTGGTTCTATGAAAACTGCCGGGTCATTTCCGCCGACGCCGCGGACAATGCCCTGACTTTGGCCCGCCTGAAACTGGTGGAATCGGCACAAATCGTGTTCCGCCGCGCCCTGGAGCTGATGGGGATGTCGGCTCCGGAGCGGATGTAGGGCAAAACGAAACCCGCCCCCGGCAAAAGAGGGGGCGGGCTATATTGTTTAAGCTGTTCCGCTCATCCTGAACTTGTTGAAGGATAAGCGGGAAAAGGTATGCAACAAACAGGCTACCGACCGGCGGCCCCGTTGTCGCTGCCGTTGCTGTTGTCGCCGGAGTAGCGGTTCAGCAATTCCCGCATCGCCGCCGGCAGGTTTTCCAGTTCCTCGGCGGTCAGCTGCTGCCGGGCGGCGGCCACGGCGGAAATGGTTTCCTGGCGGGCGAATTCCTGCGCTTCCTGCCAAGCGGCTTCCCGGGCTTCGTGCCGGCCTTGCTCCCGGGCGGTCTCCTGCGCTTTTCGCACTTCCTCTTTGGCCGCCGCCCGGATGGCGTCCGCTTCCCGCCGGGCTTTGGCCTCGGCTTCCTCCCGGTCTTTCAGGTTGTTCAGGTGGGAAATAATCATGTGCAATTCCTCCGCCAGCAGGTACGCGCCGCCGTTGACATACACGATCAGGCCCAAGGCGTTGCCCCCGGCCAACCCGTGATAGGCCACCCACCACCAAGGCCCGATAGTGGTTTCCAGCAGCAGGCCGATGATGCTGCCGACAATAAACCACGCCAAGGCGATGTGGACCACCCACCGCGGCGGCGTCCAGCGTCCGCGTCTCTGCCCGTCCTGTTCGTTTGGATTTCTCAAAGCCGTTTAATTAAACCCCTACTTATCCCATCAGTCAATTACCGGCGGCGGCGGGTTTCGTTGCTTTTGGTGGTTTCTCTTTCAGCCGGTTCAGGGTAATCCTTCAACAAGTTCAGGATGAGCGGAAAATATGGCAGCCATCGGGCTACCGGCCGGCGGTCCCGTTATCGCTGCCGTTGCTGTTGTCGCCGGAATAGCGGTTCAGCAACTCCCGCATCGCCGCCGGCAGGTTTTCCAGTTCCTCAGGGGTCAGCTGCTGCCGAGCGGCGGCCACGGCGGAAATGGTTTCCTGCCGGCCTTGCTCCTTGGCCGCCCGCAAATCCCGCTGGGCTTTGGCCTCGGCTTCCTCCCGGTCTTTCAGGTTGTTCAGGTGGGAAATAATCATGTGCAATTCCTCCGCCAGCAGGTACGCGCCGCCGTTGACATACACGATCAGGCCCAAGGCGTTGCCTCCGGCCAACCCGTGATAAGCCACCCACCACCAAGGCCCGATAGTGGTTTCCAGCAGCAGGCCGATGACGCTGCCGACAATAAACCACGCCAAGGCGATGTGGACCACCCACCGCGGCGGCGTCCAACGTCCCCGTCTTTGCCCGTCCTGCTCGTTTGGATTTCTCAAAGCCGGCTAATTAAACCACAGATTATCTCCGTAGTCAATTACCGGCGGCGGCCGGTTTCGCCGCTTTTGGCGGTTTCATCCCTGAACTTGCGCCGCTTCCCCCTTGCGCCGCCAAGGCGTATATCCGATAATCAAGCGGCCCCATCCCGAATCCGTCCGGCAGAGCTGACCGGGAGCCGAAATCGGTTTGCCTTTCCGCAAAAAAGTCCTCTACTATGGCTTGATGCTGTTCCTGACCCTGCTGGCTCTGGAGGGGATGGCCCGGATTGCCTATTATGCGGCCTATGGGCCGGAGTATGGCAACGGCAATGCAGATAATCTTACCCCCCCCCCCCCCCCTAATTACTGGGGAAACGGCAACTCCGCGGTGGATCCTCCATCCCTTTTACGGCGCGGGCCGGAACCGGCCCCAGCACGCCCTGAACGAAATGCCGCCGGCGCGGCGGCGGGCGGATACGGTGGTGGTCGCTTTGTTGGGCGGCTCGGTAGCGGAGCAGCTCCAACCTTTTCTTGAGGCCGAATTGGAACGCTGGTTTTTCGCTAATCGCCGGCCGCTGCGGCCGGCAGTCCTCAATTTGGCCCTCAGCGGGGCCAAACAGCCGCAGCAGACCTTGCTGGTCGCCAACATCTTGCTGTTGGGCGGCGAGTTTGACCTGATCGTCAACTTGGACGGGGTCAATGAAGTATCCGGCGGCACGGGACGGAGCTTTGCGCGGGGCTTATTTCCTTTCTTTCCCACCCGGTGGAGCAATCGGGTGGGACTGACTAATGCGGATATTTTGCTGACCGGAAATATCCAAGCCTTGCGCCGGGAACAAGCCCGACGGGCGGCGGCCGGGGCTACTTCTCCCCTGCGCCGGTCGGCCCTTTTCGGACTGGTGAACCGCTATCGGCAGGAAAGAACCGAAAGGCAGATTATCCAACGGAATCATGAACTGGCAGCGGCGGAAGCGGCCTATACCCTGGAAAAGTACGGCCCCCGGAGTTGGTTGCAGGATGAAGGAGAATCCCTGCCGGCAGCGGCTCGGTTCTGGCAGCGCAGTTCGGCAATGCTGGCCCGGTTGGCGGCATTGGCCGGGGCCGAGTATTACCACTTTTTGCAGCCCAGCCAGTATTTGCCGGGGGCCAAGCCGCTGAGCGCCGAGGAGCTGAAATTTGCCTATGCCCCCCGCTCGGCCCGGAAACCCTTGCTGGAAAAGGGCTATCCGCAGCTGCGGGAATGGGGCCGGGATTTGCAGCGGCAGGGCGTCAACTACTTTGACTTGACCGGGATTTTCGCCGACCATCCGGAAACCCTGTACCGGGATACCTGCTGCCACTTGAACGACCGGGGCTATGAACTGCTGGCGGCGGCTATGGTGCGGCGGATGGAGCCGGCTTTGCGGCGTTTGAGTAGGGAAAGCCCGGCCGCGCCGGTTTCCGCCCTGGCCGCCGCCCGCCGTCCGACCCAGCCGGACACCCTGCTGGTCGCTTCCTATTTCCAAGTGTACCTACAGGACAACAAACGGTTGCGCTATGTCCGGGAAAACTGCGCGGCTATGGATGGGGAACTTCGGTTTTTTCTGCACCTGACGCCGCGGAATTTGACCGACCTGCCGCCGCACCGCCGGGAACACGGCTACGACAACCGGGATTTCAGCTTTGCGGAAGTAGGCGGCCATCTTTGGCCGGAGCAGTGCCAAGCCCTGCTCCGGCTGCCCGACTATCCCATCGCTTACTTACGCACCGGCCAATATGCGCCGGGCGCCGGCGAGCTGTGGGCCGGCGAGTTTTCTTTCCCGGAATAGGGCGATTGCCGATAGCAACCGCCACTACGCCTTTTCTACCGTTATTCCCGCAAGGAAATTGCCTATAGCAACCGTCATTCCCGCGTAAGCGGGAATCCCGAAATGCCCGATGGGTAGAGGTCTTGTCTGTCGCAGTACCGTCGGGATTCCCGCTTACGCGGGAAGGACGGTATAAGGCCGGGAAGGACGGCCCGCCCCCCGCCAATTCCCCCGGAAACCAGCCGCCCCTATAACTTGACGCCCGCAGGTAATCCTGTGCTATTATGGGTATGGAATATAATCCCAATTCCCGGGGGCTTGGCCTATCCGCCGGCCGGAGGGTAAATCTGCCTTTGACTGCCCTGGCCGCCCGGCATATTGCAGTGTCGGTATCCGATGAATTTTCCGCCGGCTTTTCCCCGGAATGGCTGGAGCGGGTTTTGCGGCTGGCCCTGGAGCCGGCTTTTCCCCCGGATACGGCCGGGCAGGTAAGCCTGCTGCTGACCGATGATGCGGCGGTGCGGGAACTGAACCGGGTCTATCGGGGATTGGATGAAACCACCGATGTGCTATCCTTTTCCCCATCCCATCCCGGGACTTGGATGGGGGACGACGAACCGCCGCCGGAATTGGCCGGCGGCCCGGCGGATTGGCCGGCCTTTGTCCTGCCGCCGGAGGAGCCACCGCCCCTGGGGGAAGTGATAATTTCCTATCCCCAAGCCCGGCGGCAGGCGATCGCCGCCGGCCGGCCGGTAGCGCGGGAATTGGCTTGGCTGGTGGTACACGGCGTCCTGCATCTGGCCGGCTATGACCATCAGGAGCCGGCGGAAACGGCCCGGATGCAGGCATTGGAACAGGCGGCCTTGGCCCGGATTTTCCCGCCGCCGCAAGGGGGTTAAGCAAATGACTTCCCAGGTCTATTACCGCAAATGGCGGCCCGGCTGTTTCAGCGACCTGGCCGGGCAGGAACACGTGGCCTCCACCCTGCGGCAGGCCATCAAACAGGGGCGGGTTTCCCATTCCTACCTCTTTTGCGGCCCCCGCGGCACCGGCAAAACCACCACCGCCCGCATCGTCGCCAAAGCGGTCAACTGCCTTGATCCCCAGGACGGCGACCCCTGCAATCAGTGCGCCATCTGCCGCTCCATCAACGCCGAGCGCTTTATGGACACCATCGAAATGGACGCCGCCAGCAATCGCGGCATCGAGGACATCCGGGAAATTCGCGACAAGGTCAACTTTGCCCCGGCCGAGGGCCGCCGCAAGGTCTATATCATCGACGAAGCCCATATGCTGACCGACCAGGCGTCCAACGCTTTCCTCAAAACCCTCGAGGAACCGCCGGGTCATGTCATCTTTATCCTCTGCACCACCGAAGCCAACCGCATTTTGCCGACCATCGTATCCCGCTGCCAGCGCTTTGACTTCCGCCGCCTGCCGGCCGAGCGCATCTATCAGCGCTTGACCGAAATTACCGAGGGCGAAGGGGCCGCCGTAGCCCCGGAGGCCCGGCGGCTGGTGGCCCGCTACGCCGCCGGCAGCCTGCGCGATGCCGAAAACCTGCTCGAGCAATTGGTGGTTTCCTATGGCGACGGCGTTACCTTGAATCAGGTCGAGGAATTGCTGGGCTTGGGCCACAGCGAGCGCTGGCTGGAACTGGTGCAGTATCTGCTGACCGGCAACACCGCCGGGGCTTTGGCCGTAATCAATCAGGCGGCGTGGGATGGGGCCGACCTGCGGCAGCTGCATCGCCAGTCTTTGGAACTGCTGCGGGCGGCGATGCTGCTGGAATGGGACGCCGCCGGGGCTCTGGAAATGCCGGAACACGCCTTGGCCCAGCTGAAAGAACTGGCGGCCAGCCTGCCGGCGTGGCGAGTGGTGCGGGCGCTGCGGACTTGGGGGGAAGTCAATATGCGCTATGATGCCCCCTCGACTTTGCCGCTGGAGTTGGCGGTAGTGGAAATTTGCAATCCGGAAGCCGCGCCTACGCCGCCGGCCGCCGCGCCGCCGGAAACGGCCGGCAGCGGCCGGCAATCCGGCCCCGGCCGCCGGCCCGCCGCTGATAACCCGGCGGCGGGACCAGGGCAACCCCGGGCCAACGGCGGCAGCGCCAACCCGCCGCCGGCCGCCGGTGCTCCGGCCGCCGCCGAGGATGTGCCGTCCCGCTGGCAGGCCACGGTCAAGGCCCTGGGCCGCTGCAAGGGCAAAAAGTATAACCTGGGCGCGTTGCTGCGGGACTGCAAGCCCGACACCGTGGTCCTGAACAGCGATACCCTGATCCTGCCCTTTGCCCATTCCGCCAACCTGGATCGGATGCGGGAGGAGTTGCAGGATCCCAATTCCCGCCGGATGATAACCGAGGCCGTAACCCGGTTCTTTGGCTCGCCCTATGAGTTTGAGATTAGGCTGGCGGGGCAAAAGGACGAGGGGGCCGCCGCCCCCCGGCCTAATCAGCACAGTCCCTTAGTTCGCACCGCCCTGAATATGGGCGCCCGAATCCTGGAGGATACCGTCGATGAACCGTAATATGATGCGCCAGGCCCAGCGGATGCAGGCCCAGATTCAGAAAGTCCAGGAGGAACTGGAAACCCTGACCGTGGAGGGCAGCGCCGGCGGCGGCGTGGTCAAGGTGGTGATGTCCGGCAAGCAGCTGGTCGAGACGGTAACGATTGCGCCGGAAGCCGCCGAGGATGTGGAACTGCTGCAAGACCTGGTGGCGGCGGCGGTGAACGACGCCTTTAACAAAGCCCAGGAAATGGCCGCCCGCAAAATGGGCGCCATCCCCGGCTTGGGCTAGGCCGGTTTTCCGGTCGGCTTGCCGGGTTTCCGCTCACCCATAAAACCGTCTTTCCCGGCCGCTCGACCGTCATTCCCGCGTAAGCGGGAACCCAGCTGCCGACACCTATAGAAACCGTCATTCCCGGCCGGCTTGTTACCGTCATTCCCGCGTAAGCGGGAATCCAGAACGGTACTGCGTCAGACAAGACCGTTGCCGGCCGGGCGTTTCGGGATTCCCGCTTACGCGGGAATGACGGTAAGAGGCGTAGAAATGACGGTGGGGAGCGTCGGGAATGGCGGTAAGGTGACACGGTAAGTACGGTGGGGGAAACGGCAAGGCCGGCCCGTGGCACGGCAAGGATGGCAAAAGCCTTATCCCATTGAGGCATTAGTATGACCCTGGAACATCTGCCCTCGGCCGCCCCCTCGCTGGCGCGGCTGATCCAGGAACTGAACAAGCTGCCGGGCATCGGCCCTAAAAGCGCCCAGCGGCTGGCTTACTACATCATCCGCCAGCCGGCGGCGGAAGCGGCCGCCTTGGCCGCCGCCATCAACGCCGTCAAGGAAAGCATCATTTTCTGCCGCCAGTGCCAGAACCTGACCGACGCCACCCCCTGCTCCGTCTGCGCCAATCCCCAGCGCAATCGGGAACAGATTTGCATTGTCGAAGACCCCCTCGATGTGCTGGCCCTGGAACGCACCCATTGCTATCGGGGCTTGTACCATGTCCTGCACGGAGCCCTATCCCCCCTGAACGGTGTCGGCCCCGACCAGCTGAAACTCAAGGAACTGCTGCCGCGCCTGGCCGATGGCGAAGTCAAGGAAATAATCATCGCCACCAATCCCACCCAAGAGGGCGAGGCTACGGCAATGTATATTTCCCGCCAACTGGCCGGCGGCCAGGTCAAGGTTACGCACTTGGCTAGGGGCTTGCCGGTCGGCGGCTCCCTGGAGTATTCCGACGAAGTAACCCTCAGCCGCGCCTTCCAAGGCCGCCAAGAAATTTAGGATTCAAACATGGATAGACAGGATAGACAGGATTTTATATCTTTACCCACCGTCCTTCCTGCGTCGCACCGTCATTCCCGGCCTCCCTACCGTCATTCCCGCGTAAGCGGGAATCCAGCGGCGGCTTGCTGAAACTGCGGCGGCATAAGGCAGTACCGTTCGGGATTCCCGCTTACGCGGGAATGACGATAAGGGGGCGGCGGGAATGACGGTAGCGAGGCCGGGAATGGACGCAAGGAAAGATACAAAAATCCTGTCTATCCTGCCCATCCATGTAAATAAAAAGGAAAAATGGCTATGGCGCCGCCCAAGACTTACCGGGCCGAAGCCTTGACCCTCAAATATACGCCCCTCGGCGAGGCCGATTTGCTGGTGACGCTCTTTTCCCGGGAGGAGGGCAAGCTGCGGGCTACGGCCAAGGGCGCCCGCAAGGCCGCCAGCAAACTGGTGGGCCACCTGGAGCCGCTGACCTTGACCCGCCTGTCCCTGAGCCGCGGCCGCAATCTGGATGTCATCAGCCAGGCCCAAACCTTGGTCAACTTTACTCCGCTGAAATCCGACTTGACCGCCCTGAGCAAGGGGCTGTATGTGGCCGAACTGGTGGACGGTTTCGGCTCGGAAGCCAGCCCCAACGAACCCTTGTTGCAGCTGGCTCTGGATACCTTGACCGCGATCAGCGTTGACCCGGCGTCTGATTTGCCGTTGCTTTACTTTCAGCTGCATTTGTTGGCGGTATCGGGCCTGCTGCCGGAACTGCATTGCTGCGTAGAGTGTCGCCGCCCGTTGGAGCCGGGCCGCCATCGCTACAGCGCCGCCGGAGGTGGAGGGTTCTGTATGGATTGCGCCCCGGTGGAGGGCGGCCTGCGTCCCTTGTCCCTCCGCGCCCTGAAAGTGCTGCGCTTGCTGGCCCGCAGCCGCCTGCCGGAACTGCCCCCCCTGCGCCTGGAGGAATCCCTGGCCCTGGAACTGAAAAGCCTGCTGACCGGCACGGTCCAATACTGGCTGGACAAGGAAATCCGCAGCCGGGCTTTCCTGGAACAGTTGGCGCGGGGGCGGTAAAGGGGTGTATAATTGCCGGCGGTATCCGGTCAAACCGTCAGTCCGGCGGCCTCCCTACCGTCATTCCCGCGTAAGCGGGAATCCAGCGGCAATTGCATATAAACCGTCAGTCCGGCGGCCTCCCTACCGTCATTCCCGCGTAAGCGGGAATCCCGGACGGTAGTGCGTCAGACAAGACCGTTGCCGGCCGGGCATTTCGGGATTCCCGCTTACGCGGGAATGACGGTAGATCCGGGGAATGGCCGTTCTGGATTACCGCTTACGCTGGAATGACGGTAAATCCGGGAATAACGGCAGGGATTCGTCGGTTATGCGGTGTGCTATTATAAATCGGGTAGCAGGTGAGCTATGAACCCTCCCGTAACCGGCGACTCCTGCCTGGAAGTCAAGTACGACCAGGAGAGGGACATCCTCTATATGCTGATTCCGGGCCGGAAAATCAAAACCTCGGGGGAAGTGGTTGCGCCGCTGATTGTCGATTTCGGCAGCGAGGAGGACGGTTTCGACGTGGTAGGATTGGAACTCCACCGGGCGTCCCGGTATCTGGGGCCGCTGTTTCAGCAGAACGATTCCCCGGCCGGGGAACAGGATTGATTGACCTTGACCACCCTTCGGGTAAAAGTGGGCGAGCAGTGGTACACCGTGACGGTGGGGGATTTGAGCCGCGCCCCGCTGGAAGTCAGCGTGGACGGCCAGACCTATTTTGTGGAAGTGGACGCGCCGGAGCCGGAGCCGCCGCCGCGGCCGCGCCGCGGCCGTCGTCCCCCCAGCCGCATCACCGCCCCGGCTTTTCCCCGCACGGTGGCTCCGGTCAGCTCCTTTGACCCGGCCGATACGATCCTCCGTTCCCCTATGCCGGGCCGGGTTATCGCCATCCGGGTGCGGCCCGGCGACCGGGTAGCCGCCGGCGATGAGGTCTGCGTGGTCGAGGCGATGAAAATGGAGCAGAGCATCCGGGCCGCCCGGGACGGCACGATCAAGGAAATCTATGTGCAGCCCATGGATTCGGTCAGCGCCAACGACCCGCTGATTGAGCTGGAATAACCCGGCCGCAGAACCCCGCAAGGGGGCGGTTGCTTGTCCGCCCATCCTTCAACGGAGTTCAGGATGAGCGGATGGCCGGGGCCAGCAGGATGAGTGGACGGTAGGTGACAACAACAGGAAACCCGGCTCCGGCCCATCCTTCAACGGAGTTCAGGATGAGCGGACAAGCAACCGCCGGCGCGTTCATCCTTCAACGGAGTTCAGGATGAGCGGAAAGTAACCCGGAACCCCATTACCCCCTAGAGGATGTTGCAGATGCCGCAGGATTATATCTATGTCAAGGGCGCGCGGGAGCATAACCTTAAAAATGTGGAAGTGACCATCCCCCGCGACCAACTGGTGGTCATCACCGGGGTCTCCGGCTCCGGCAAAAGCTCCCTGGCCTTTGACACCATCTACGCCGAGGGGCAGCGCCGCTATGTGGAGTCCCTGTCCTCCTACGCCCGCCAGTTCCTGGGGCGGATGGACAAGCCGGATGTGGACTATATCGAGGGCCTGTCCCCGGCCATTTCCATTGACCAGAAAGGGGTATCCCACAATCCCCGCTCCACCGTCGGCACCGTTACCGAAATCTACGACTACCTGCGCCTCCTCTTTGCGCGGGTGGGCGTTCCCCACTGCCCCAAGTGCGGCCGGCCGGTGGAACGGCAAACGGCGCAGCAAATCGTCGATGCCCTGCTGGCTCAGCCGGAGGGCAGCCGCCTTACCCTGCTGGCCCCCAAAGTCCGCCGCAAAAAGGGCGAGCATAAGGAAGTGTTCGCGGCGGCCCGCAAAGCCGGCTTTGTCCGCATCCGGGTCAACGGCGAAACCCTGCTCCTGGACGAAACCGACAACCTGACCCTGGACAAGCAGAAGTGGCATTACATTGAACTGGTCATTGACCGCCTGATTGCCCGTCCCGATGCCGAACAGAGCCGCATTGCCGAATCGGTGGAAACGGCCTTGCGGGAGGGCGACGGCGTGCTGCAAGCCCTGCGGCAAGACCCGGCGGCCGGCGGCAAGGAGGAGGAACTGGTTTTTTCCGAACAGTTCGCCTGCGTCCGCTGCGGCCGCAGTCTGCCGGAAATCGAGCCGCGCACTTTCAGCTTTAACAGCCCCCATGGCGCCTGCCCCCAATGCACCGGCCTGGGCTACAAACTGGAAGTCGACCCCAACCTGGTCATCCCCAACAGGAACCTGTCCCTGCTAGATGGCGCGGTGCCGGCCTGGTCCCGGGCCGGGTCGCCGCAGGGCTGGTATCTGAGTATGCTGGAATCGGTAGCCGAATCCTGCGGCTTTTCGCCGCAAACGCCGGTCAAAGACCTGGAGCCGGCGCAATTGGATATGGTGCTGTACGGCAGCCGCAACCGCAAAATCAACATCCGCCACCGCACCCACAACGGCCGGGTCTATAACTGGGAAACCAAGTTTGAGGGCGTCATAACCACCTTGGAACGCCGCTATCGAGAGACGGATTCCGACCATACCCGCCAGGAAGTGGAACGCTATATGACCGCCCGCCCCTGCCAGAGCTGCCAAGGCCAGCGCCTGAAGCCGGAAGCCCTGGGCGTCAAGGTCTGCGGCCTGGGCATTATGGAAGTGACGGCGATGAATATCGGCCAGGGCCTGGAATGGGCGCGGTCTATTGACCCGGACGCCCCCGGCCCCCATCCCGGCGAAGTGCTTTCCCCTCGCAGCAAGGCCATCGCCAATCAGATTCTCAAGGAAATTGACAGCCGCCTGCGCTTTCTCGAGGGCATCGGGCTGGACTATGTAACCATGAACCGCACCGCCCGCACCCTGTCCGGCGGCGAAGCCCAGCGGGTACGCTTGGCGACGCAAATCGGCTCCGGCTTGACCGGCGTTCTCTATGTCTGCGACGAGCCGACGGTGGGCTTGCATCCCCACGACGACCACCGCCTGATTAACACCCTGACCCGGCTGCGGGATATGGGCAACACGGTCATTGTGGTGGAACACGATGAAGCCATGATGCGGGCCGCCGATTATATCGTCGACCTGGGGCCGGGGGCCGGAGAACACGGCGGCCATATCGTAGCCACCGGGGATGTGGACCAGGTGATGGATAATGCCGGTTCCCTGACCGGCCAATACCTCAGCGGCCGGAAGCGGATCCCCCTGCCGGACCAGCGGCGGCCGGGCAACGGCGGCTTTATCGCCGTCGCCGGAGCCCGGGAGAACAACCTGAAAAATATCGGCGTTTCCCTGCCCTTGGGGACGCTGACCTGCATCACCGGCGTATCCGGCTCCGGCAAAAGCACTCTGATTTACGATGTGCTTTACAAGAAACTGGCCCAGGTGCTGAACCGGGCCCGGGACTATCCCGGCGACCATGACGAAGTAACCGGCATCGAGAACATTGACAAGGTGGTCAACATTGACCAGTCCCCCATCGGCCGGACGCCGCGCAGCAATCCGGCCACTTATACCGGGGCTTTTACGCCCATCCGGGAATTGTTTGCCTCTTTGCCCGAGGCCCGGGTGCGCGGCTACAAGCCGGGGCGCTTTTCCTTTAATGTCAAGGGCGGCCGCTGCGAAGCCTGCCAGGGCGAGGGCTACAATCAGATTGAAATGCAGTTCCTGCCCGATGTCACCGTCCCCTGCGAAATCTGCCTGGGCCGCCGCTACAATCGGGAAGCCCTGGAAGTAACCCTGCGCGACCAAAGCATCGCCGATGTGCTGGATATGACGGTGGCGCAGGCCCTGGATTTTTTCTGGAACTTTCCCCGGATCCGGCCCAAGTTGGAAACCCTGCGCGATGTGGGTCTGGGCTACATCCGTTTGGGGCAGCCGGCCACTACCCTGTCCGGCGGCGAGGCCCAGCGGGTCAAACTGGCGACGGAACTGGCGAAACGGGCCACCGGCAAAACCTTGTATCTGATGGACGAACCCACCACCGGCTTGTCCTTTGAGGATTGCGCCGCCCTGCTGCGGGTACTGCACCGCCTGGTGGACAATCGCAATACGGTGGTGCTGATCGAGCATAACCTGGATTTGATTAAAAACGCCGATTGGATTGTGGATTTGGGGCCGGGAGCCGGCGACCGGGGCGGCCAATTGATTGCCTGCGGCTCCCCGGAACAGCTGGCTCAGCGCCCGGAATCCCACACCGGCCGCTACCTGAAACCCCTGCTGGAACTGCCGCCGCCGGCTATCCCGTCCCGGAACGGCGTAAAAGAAGCGGTAGCGGCGGGGGACGATTAGAATTGACAAGGATATACCGGATTTGGCATCTGCCGGGAAAGTTGTTTCCTTTAAGCGACAACTCTCCCTAGCAGACAAAAATCCTGTTTATCCTGTCTATCCATGTTAAATAGGGAGGGCAAAATGGCGGAAACGGAAATCACTTTTCAGGCAGTAGAATCGCCGGAGGGCGGCTACGAAGCCTGGGCTTTGGGCCACAACATAGTCACCGAAGCCGACGACGGGAAACAGTTGCAGCGGCATTTGCGGGAAGCCGTCCAATGCCACTTCCCGGCGGCGGAACGCCCCCGGCTGATTAACCTGCACTTCGTCCGGGATGAGGTGATTGAGGTGGGGGGCGCGGATAAGGAATCGCCAATTGCAAATCCCTTGACAATCCGGTAAAATCAATTTACCATCCTTGTCCCGGTTAGTTTCCCAAGGAGGCAGCCTGCTATGGCAGTTATGGCTGACGGTGGAGTCGCCGCCACTTTCGAGGTTAATCTCCAAGTCGATACCCAAGACTTGGGGGATTATTGGGCCGCCCGGGCCCAGCGGTTGGGCATAACCGTGTTTGCGGACACGGAACAGGCCGCTTTGGCGCGGCTGGATACCGCCATCAAGTTTCTGACGACCAACGCCGTTGCCGGCAGCAAAACCGGCGTCGAGCAGTTCAAGGAGTATTTGAACTCCCGGGGAGTTCAGTATTCCTACACGGAACGCCCCAATCCCCCCTGGCTGCCGGCCCAAAGCCCGCGCCCGGTAAGGATTGAGTTGGGGGTGGTAATCCGTGCCGCCTAGTACCCTCTCCGAAGGGGAAATCACCCGAGCTCTCCGGGAATTGGGCTACAGTGCCATCATCGCCGCCGACGATGGCTTGGTCTATTACAAACACCCGGAAATCCCGGTCGGGTATCTGCTGTTCGACTTCAGCAAAGGCCCGATACCCTGGCCTTCGGTAGCTCAAGACCTGGAGGACGCCGGGGTCAATGTAGATGCCTTTGTCGTCTATCTGGAATTCTAGGATCAACCGATGACCCCAACGGCAACGGAAATCAGGCAGTATGACCTGCTGGTGGACGGTCAGTGGCGGCCGGCCGCCGGCGGCGATTATTTTGCCGTGGAAAATCCGGCTACCGGAGCGACGGTGGCGCGGATGGCTAACGCCGGCCCGGCGGATGTAGCGGCGGCCGTCACGGCGGCGGAACAGGCTTTCCGCCACGGCCCCTGGGTCACTATGCCCGACGCCGATCGCGGCAAAATCCTCTGGCGGATGGCCGATCTGGTCGAGGAACGCCGAATGGAGTTGGGCCGGCTGGAATCCCTTTCCAACGGGCGGCCTATTGCCGAAACTTCCGCGCAAATGCTGGTGGTAGCCAGCTATTTCCGCTACTTTGCCGGCTTTTGCGACAAAATCCAGGGCGCAACCGTCCCCACCGACCGGGGGCATTTCAACTACACCGTGCGGGTGCCTCTGGGCGTAGTGGGGCAGCTTACCCCCTGGAATCACCCCCTGATGATTGCGTCCAAGAAACTAGCCCCGGCCCTGGCCGCCGGGTGTACGGTGGTCTTGAAACCGTCGGAATGGGCGCCGCTGACGCCCACGGAAATCGGCAACATCGCCCAGGAAGCCGGTTTGCCGCCGGGGGTATTGAATATCGTCAACGGCTTTGGCCCCACGGCCGGCAAAGCCCTGGCCGGGGATCCGCGCCTGGGCAAGCTGGATTTGACCGGCGGCACCGAAACCGGCCGGGCCGTGGCGCAGGTCGCCGGCCGCAACTTGACGCCCTTGCAAGCCGAACTGGGCGGCAAGGCCCCGGTCATCGTCTTTGCCGATGCCAACCTGGAGGATGCGGTCAACGGCTGCGCCTTTGCCGCCTTTGTGGCCTCGGGGCAAACCTGTATTCAAGGCTCCCGGGCCGTGGTGCATCGCTCCATCTACGATCAATTCGTAGCCCAGTTGTCGGCAAAGGCGGCCGCCATCCGCTTGGGCGACCCGACGGACTTTGATACGCAGATGGGGCCGGTGGTATCCAAGCCGGCCTATGACCGCATTATGCGCTATATTGCCATCGCGCAAGAGGAGGGGGCGCGGCTGGCCTATGGCGGGAAACATCCGGCGGGGGCGGAATATGCGGACGGCTACTTTATCCAACCCACCATTCTGGCGGAAGTGCGGCCGGAAATGACCGTGGCTCAAGAGGAAATCTTTGGCCCGGTGGTCTGCGTGCTGCCCTTTGACACCGAGGACGAGGCGATTGCCATTGCCAACGATATTCCTTACGGCCTGGGCTGTTCCATCTGGACCCGGGATGTGGCCCGGGCGCACCGGGTCGCCCGGGAGGTGGTGGCCGGCATCATCTGGATTAACGACCATCACCGCCTGCACCCGGCCATTCCCTGGGGCGGGTTCAAGGACAGCGGCTACGGGCGGGAGGGCAGTTTCGACTTCATCCACGAATACACCGCGCCCAAGTATGTCTGCGTCCGGGTAGAACCCCAGGGCTTTGACTGGTACGCCGGCAGCGGGCCGGGGCAACGGCTGAATTAAGTTTCCTTTCATTGCCGTACGCCGTTCCCTTACCGGGTGTCGCTCTGTTGCCGTGCGCCGTTCCATTGCCGGATGGCGTTCTGATGCCGGATGCCATCCTGAACCGGTTGTTTTCCGCTCATCCTGAACCGGTTGTTTTCCGCTCATCCTGAACTTGTTGAAGGATGATTCCCCGGCAACGGAACGCCACCGCCGGCCTCAGCCAGCGTTGACGGCCAAGTAGTCGTCGGCGGTTTTGGCCTCGACCGCAAAATCCTTGGGGTCGCCGCCTTGGTAGTGCAGATTCTCCAAGCCGATGACTTTCCCCTGCTTGTCTTTGATGAGGATAATCCCGTGGCCGGTCTCCTCGCAGACCTCCTCGTCCTGCGGGTTGCCCCACCACACGCACAAAGTGCCGCCGATGTTGTCGTACAACACCTTTACTTGAGCCATACGATTTCTCCCTCCTTGATATAGTCGGGCGGATAGGCGGTGAGCAGGAACCCCTCGCCGTTCAGCCGCTTGGCTACTACGCAGATATAGCGGCCCGGATACTCCAACTGGTAAAACAGGTACACGTCATCGTCCTGGACGCTGCGCCGAACTTCGTCGGGATTGCCCAAAGTATCGGTCACATCATGCAGCCGATCCTGCATATCCGGGTGCTTCTCGGATACGTGGAACTGCCAGTAATTCCGGGTGGTGTGAACCCGGAATCCCAAGGGCGTATCTACGTCGAACAGGAAATCCTCGCGCATAACTTCATCCGGCGGCCATTATAGCAAGCCGTTTCCCCTCCGGCAACCTGTTGCCGGACAGGTACCCGGCAACGAAAGGAACCCCGGCCTTAGCCAGCGTTGACCGCCAGGTAATCGTCGGCGGTTTTGGCCTCGACCGCAAAATCCTTGGGGTCGCCGCCTTGGTAGTGCAGCTTCTCCAAGCCGATAACTTCCCCATCCTTGTCTTTGATGAGGATAATATCGTGTTCGTTGATTTCGCAGACCTCCTCGTCCTTCGGGTTGCCCCACCACACGCACAAAGTGCCGCCGATGTCATCGTAAAACACCTTTACCTGAGCCATAGAAGTTCCCCTCCTTTGATATAGTCCGCGGGGTAGGTGGTTATGAGAAATCCGTCGCCGTTGAGCCGCTTGACTACTACGCAGACATAGCGGCCCGGATACTCCAGCCGATAGAACAGACACACGTCCGCGCTTTTGGTACTGCGCCGAACTTCCTCGGGATGGCCCCAAGTCTCTACTACTTCGTCCAGCCGATCCCGCATATCCCCGTGCTTTACGCATACGCGGGTATGCCAGTAATTCCGGGTGGTGTGAACCCGGAATCCCAAGGGCGTATCTACGTCGAACAGGAAATCCTCGCGCATAACTTCATCACGGCGGCTATTATAGCAAGCTGTTTCCCCACCGGCAACCCGTTCCGGAGGGGCGGAATTTCCCATCCCGCCCCCCCTTTGCCATCCGGCCGGTTTAGTGGTATGCTTGGGTATCAGTGGGCCGCGGGACTTTTATTTGTTTGCCGGAGGGATTTTCGGGTGGAGTTTAACATTGCCGTGCTCAGCGGCGACGGTATCGGGCCGGAAGTTACCGCCGAGGGCGTCAAAGCCCTGCAAGCGGCGGGGCGCGCCTTTGGGCATACCTTTAACCTGGAATACGCCGAGGTGGGCGGCATTTCCATTGACCAGCACGGGACGCCGCTGCGGCCGGAAGTGGCCGCCTTGGCCGGCCAGGCCGACGCGGTGCTGTTCGGCGCCGTAGGCGGGCCGAAATGGGATGACCCGGCGGCTGCCACCCGCCCGGAGGACGGACTGCTGCAACTGCGGGCGCAACTGGGCGTGTTCGCCAACATCCGCCCGGTCAAGGTCTATCCTGAACTGGCGGCGGCCAGCGTGCTGAAACCGGAAACCCTGGCCGGCGTGGATATGGTCGTGGTGCGGGAATTGACCGGCGGCCTCTACTACGCCCAGCCCAAAGGCCGCCACGAAACCCCGCAGGGCTGGACCGGCGTGGATACGATGCGCTACAGCGAATCCGAAATTGAGCGGGCTTTGCGGGTAGGCTTTGAGCTGGCCAGGGGCCGCCGCAAAAAGCTGGCCTCGATCGACAAGGCCAATGTGCTGGAATGTTCCCGCCTGTGGCGGCAGATTGCCACCCGATTGGCGGCGGAATATCCGGAGGTGGAACTGGAGCATATCCTGGTGGATGCCTGCGCGATGCAGCTAATCCAACGGCCGGCCCGCTTTGATGTGCTGGTGGCGGAAAATACCTTTGGCGATATTTTGACCGACGAGGCGGCGGTGCTGTCGGCCTCGATGGGATTGCTGCCCTCGGCCAGCCTGGCCGCGGTGCCGGTGGCCGGGCGGAAAATCCCCGGCTTTTATGAACCCATCCATGGCACGGCCCCGGATATTGCCGGCCAGGGCATTGCCAATCCGGTGGCTTCGATTCTCAGCGTGGCCCTGATGCTGCGCTATTCCCTGGGCTTGACTGAGGCGGCGGCGGCCGTAGAGCGGTCGGTGGAACAGGCGTTGACTGAGGGTTGGCGCACTCCGGACATTGCCGGCGACGCCGCGCCGGTCAGCACCGGAGAAATGGGCGACCGCATCGTCGCCGGCATTGCCCCGGCGTAATTTGCCTTTGCTATGTCCTTCCGAGCGTAGCCGAGGAATCTAAAAATCCAGTAAGAAGTCAAGGGCGGGCATTTCAGATTCCTCGGCTACGCTCGGAATGACATAGGAGATTGGCGGCGGCCCCCTTACCGTCATTCCCGCGCAAGCGGGAATCCAGAACGGTACTGCCTTATGACGATCCATCCTCAGCAAGCAACTGCTGGATTCCCGCTTACGCGGGAATGACGGTAAGGGGGCGGCGGGAAGGACGGTAGCGAGGCCGGGAATGGCCGCAAGGAAAGATACAAAAATCCGGTAAATCCGGTCTATCCATGTTTGAATCCCGTAACTTTGTGGGGGGAGTGATATGCCCGGACTGCCCGATGCTGTGGGATTGGCGGTGTCCATTCCCGTTTTTCTGGCCAGCGCGGCCGCCGTCATCCTGCTGGGCATCCAGCTGGCTAAATACGGCGACGCCCTGGCGACTTTGACCGGCTGGGGCCGCCTGTTCGTGGGCAGCATCCTGGTGGCTCTGGCGACCTCCCTGCCGGAACTTTCCAACAACATCACCGCGGTGCGGATAGACAATCCGCAGTTGGCCCTGGGCAATGTGGTGGGGGCCAATATGATCAATATGTTCACCATGGCGGTGGTGGCCCTGCTTTTCGGCGGGCGGCGGTTTTTGCAGCGGGTAGCCCCGGAACAGGGCTATCTGATAACCCTGGCGGCCATCCTGACCGGCTTGGCAGTGCTGTTCGCCGCCGTCCGCATCGAGTTTGATGTATGGCGGGTGGGCCTGCCCTCGCTTTTCCTGCTGATTGTCTATGTTATCGGGATGCGGATTGTGTATCAGCGGCGGCCGGCGGCCGCGGAGGGGGAAGCGGAGGAGGAGCCGGGAATATCCTTGCGGCGGGCCTGGATTCTGTTCGGCCTGGTGTCGGCGGGAGTGATTGTCGCCGGGATATTTCTGGCGCAAAGCGCGGACTGGATTGCCAATGCCACCGGCATATCCTCCGGAGTGCTGGGCATTCTGGCGGTGTCCATTGTAACTACGATGCCGGAGGCGTCGGCCACGGTCGCGGCGGCTAGGATGGGCGCGGCCGATTTGGGCGTGGCCGGTCTGTATGGCAGCTGCGTCTTTAATGTAACCATCCTGTCCTTTGCCGACCCCTTTTATCGGGTCGCGAATCAGGGCGGGAACGATTGCCTTTCGGTCATCATCGTCAACTGCCCGGAGCCGGAGCATTTCGTTGCCGGCGGCGTAGCCATCGGTCTGATTTTGGCCGGAGGATTGCTGCTGTGGGGCCGCCGCCGTTTCCCCCAGCCGGTAATAGTAGGCGGGCTGGTTTTAATGGCGGCGGTCTATCTGGCCGGAGCGGTAGGAACGGTTTTGATTGCCCGGGGGTAAGGGCCGGGTATTGCCCGGTTCATCCGGCGCCAACTCTTTCCGCTCACCCTGAAACCTGCTGAAGGGGTAGCCTGAACCTGCTGAAATATCCCCCCGCTCATCCTGAACTTGTTGAAGGACGAGCGGGGGATAGCCGCTCAGTCCTCCCCCTCCTCCGGCTCAAAATCCAGCGGCGGCGGGGGATATTCAATCGCCAGCCGCTCCTCGATTTCCTCCGGGGTCAGCCGCAGACGGACCATCATCCGCTCCTGTTGCGGATCCGGCACAAAGGCGGGATTCGGCGGCAGCTCCAGCAGATCGGTAAAGGTTGCCAGCAAGACGGTCAGCCGTCCCAGCCGTTCCCGCACCTCTCCCTCAAACATCCAATCCTCGCAAATGTTCTTGCGTAGCTGGTCGGCGGTATCATACATTTCCGTCAAACCAGGCACACCGTACTCGGCGGACAGCAGGTACACAATCCGCCGCCGCAGGTTATGGGAATCGTGCCGCCAGTGGCGGGCCTCGGCGGCCGCTTTGACCGCGTGGGCTACGGCTCCGGATGCTTTGTCGCAGGCTTGCACCCGGTCGCCGCGCTGGTCCAGTTCATAGCGGGCCTGCCGAATCAGCCGGCGGCTGGTTTTGTAGTGGTGTTCCCCCCCGGCGGATTGCCGTCCGCGGCGTTGCCCTGATCGTTCAGCGTCATAGACCTTGAAACTCTCCTTTTGCCCGGTTTCCTCTATTGTAGCATACGCCGGCCGCTACACTTCCGCCCCGGGATAGCGGGCTAGTTCCACAAAGCCGCCATCCGCATCCGACCAGGCAAACAGGGCGGATTCCACTACCCGCTGCCGGTCAATGCCCACGACCAACTGCTGCACCGGATAGGCCGGGCCATCGCCCCAGGGACTGGCGGCTACGGCGCGGTCGGTGTCGGAAAAGTAGGCCCGGCCGTTGGGATGGGAATGGTAGATAACCAGCGGCGGGGCGGCGGTGTCCAATTCCCGATTCAAGGCCAGCAGGTCGGGGCCGGACAGCACATAGGCGGTTTCGGCAGTGCGGTCGGCGGCAGTGGGATGTTGGCCGCCGCTATCCTGCATGTTGACGCAGGGGCGGATAGCGGCGGCCGCGTTGCCATCCCGGGGGCCGGCCAGCCAACCGCAACATTCGGCGGGAAAGGCGCGGCGGGCCTCCTGATAAACCTGTTCCAGCAGCGGCCGGGGGAGGATTACCGGGGTCGGATTAGCGGCCGTTTCGAGCATCGGATCTGACTCCTGATTCCGGGATTTTTGAGGCCGCCGGGCGGCAGGATTTTGGACTTTACATAAATCCAAATTGCCAGTGGCGGCGTATGGTAACACAAAAGGGCAAAGGAATGTTGGGATTGCCGCCTTTAGGGATGGGCGGTATGGCGGCAGCGGCTGGAATTGCCGGGGTTTCTTAATAATTTCTGCACAATTGCCCCTTACCCTGAACGGCATAGATTAACAGCCCGGGACGGGAAATCGTCCCGTCAAGGAGGATAGAGACCCGTTATGCCAAACCTCAAGACCAAGTTTTATTTCAAGGCTTGCCCCAAGTGCCGGGGGGATATGTACCTGGAGCGGGACGCTTATGGCGTTTTCCGCCAGTGCCTGCAATGCGGGCGGATCGTGGAGTTGGCGGCCGCGCCCCGGCCGGCGGCCCGGGGCGGCGGCTACCGGCTGGCGGCCTAGAGGGGCGGCCTGGCCCGGGCCAGGCCGGATTAGCCGGATATTTGGGGGTCGGTTAAAGACGGATTTTTCCGGCAACGAAAACCCTGGCACCCCCAAACCAACCTCCGGTTAATCCGGCCGATCCCGGGCAATCCCCCAAATTGCCCGAAAATCGCCGTCCTGGTATATTGACGCCCCCCGCCCGGCGTAGTATCCTATTGGCAACGCCAAGAGCCATAACTTCATCCGGGAGGGAATCGCTATGTCCCTACGCAAGGTAGCCGGGGCTATTGCCTTGTTGCTGATTATAGCCTTAATGGGGGGGGGGGGCAACCGCGACGCAGGCCCGTTCCATCCCCTGGGACTGCGCCGACTGGCAAGCCTTTGCCCATTCTGATCGGACGACCGCCATCCTGGAATCCTTGGCCGAAAATCGCGGCAAGACCCTCTACTGCGGCGTTGACCAGTCCGACACTTTCAGCAAGGCGGAAACCTGGGAAGCCGGCAAAGACCGCAATGAACGGGACGATACCATCTATTCCGGGGAACGCGGGATTTTCCGCGGCTTTATCGCCGCCCAGGAGGGCTGGCTGACCGAGGGGGAATCCGGGATTACCGGGGTCAGCATTGACCGCATCTTTGAGTTTCCTAAGGAGGAACGGCGGCGGACTAAACGGGTCAAGCGGTTCACTGTCGGCAGCGGCGCGGCGGAGGCCGATACCTGTAGCACGGATTTGGCGGCGGGACGGACGCCCGGCACCCTGCTTTGCAGCGATTGGGGCGGCTGGAGCGGCTATAACAGCGACGGCATTGCGAGATACCGGAATGCCCGGCATATTCGGGTCGGTATTGGCGGCTCGTCTATCCTCTGGGAAATGGACTGGCGGACGAGTGCGCTGACCCGCCGGAGCGGCCAGACCAGAACGGCCGCGGGTACGGCGACGACCATTACGCCGGCCCAATGGATGACGCAGGCGGAAACGGCGGCGGTCAGCGCTTGCCGTTCCCGGGGCGCCCGGTATGTGGCCGGCAGCGCCGATTTCGGCCGCGGCCACAACGCGAATCGCGGCAGCGGCAACAACTGGCACGGGGACAACTTGGGCTGGTTTTATGATAACGAGCAACATTCTACTGATACGAACAGGTATCGCGCCCGCGCCCGGCAAAGCCGCACCTGGATGGCTGTCTGCAAGAAAACCGTCCGCCGCACCCGGCGGTAGGGGGGCGTCCTTCAGCAGGTTTCAGGATGAGCGAATAGGGGAAACCGCCGGCTAATCGTCATTCCGGCGCCTTTTTACCGTCATTCCAGCGCAAGCGGGAATCCCGAACGGTATTGCCAAAGACCGGCTTATTACCCCTCAGGCATTTCGGGATTCCCGCTTACGCGGGAATGACGGTAGCGGGCAGCGGGAATGACGATAGCGGGCGGTGGGAAGGACGGTTGCTATAGGCGCTCGCTCGGGTTATCCCTACGCCGGCCGCCGGGGGGACGGGAGACCGGCGGCTAATCATCGGTGATGCGGCGGCCGCCGCTGCGTTGGCGCTGTTCGGCGTAGGCAAAGACGGCCTGCTCCTGCTCCCGGGTCTGAATGGAACGGGGGCGCAGTTCCCGCACCAGATCGATAGCGGTCTGCGGCGCGTAGCCGGTATAGACCAGATAGCAGGCCAGGACGGTGCCGGTGCGGCCGATGCCGGCGTGGCAGGTAACGACCACCGGCCGCTCCCAGTTCTCAATCTGATCCTCGATCCAGCGGGTCATGCGGTCAATCTGGGCCAGGGTGGGGGCGGAAAAGTCCGGCACCGGCTCGTAGAGGTCGTGCATATTCCAGAGCTCGGCGGAGATGGTGTTCTGTTCCATCCGCAGCACGGCCCGGATGTCCTGGCGGCTGAAAAAAATCAGGTCGCGGCGGCTGGTCGGCCCCATAGCACCGGCCAGGCAGCCCGCCAGCACCCAGCCAAAATTCAAGTATTCCAAGATGATGCCCTCCGTTCTAGCCGTTTAACGCCCGGGATGGGGGTTAGGGGAAGGCCGTCCCTTTGCCATCCGGGGGCCGTCCCCAGTAGCGGAAAGTAGCCCCCACTACTCCCCCGGGGGCCACTGGGTTCCGCCCTCGGCGGGGCGCTGTTCCGGGGGCAAGGCCAAGCCGGCGGCTACGGTCTGCTGAAACTCCCGGAGGATGACTTCGCCCCATTCCCGGGCTTTATTGACCCGATAGGCGGTGCGGCGGCCGCGGCCGGCGGCGCGGCTTTCGGCTGCGGAAATGCCGGCGGCGGCTACTTCCTGGGCTATGGCGGCGTCCATGGCGTCAATCGGCGGCACCAGGGCGCGGGCCGTTTCAATGAACCGGGCCACTTCCCCCATATCGCCATCCAGAGCCACGAACACCGGCACCGTGCCGGCGCGGTTTTCCGGCAGAAAGCTGTTGGTCAACTCCAGTTCGTCGTCCCGGTTGAACACCTGCAAATGCAGCCGGTCGGCGCTATCGGCCAGGCGCAGGATTGCCGGGGTCGTGCTGAGGGCGTCGCCGCACCAGTCGGAAGTGAACACCGCCAGGTTCAGCGGCTCCGGCAGGGCGTCAAACCAAGCCAGGGTTTCCGGCGGGAGGGCTACGCTTTCGTAGATGTCAATGAAGGGCTGCTTGTTGACCTTGATGCAGCCGTCAATGTATTCCCGGGTGGTCATCCCCCGGGCAAACTTTTCGGCGGTGAGGGACATATTCGGGCCTCCTTTTCGGCGGGGCGGTAGGTTGATGGTAATGGGACGGCGGGAAGGACGGTTTGATATACGCCGGGCGGGTTACGGGTCGGGAACAGACAGCGGGTCGGGCTGTTGGAATTGCACGGCCAGTTCTACCTGATGGGTGTTGTCCAGGTCGTCGAGCATATTACGCAGGGAGTCGCCCTCCGGGGCGATGTGGATGGCGGCGTTAATCAGGTCGGCGGCGGCGGCGCGCTGCATTTGTTCGCAGGCGCGGCGGCACTGCTGCCATTCGGCGGCGGTTTTGCCGGTAACGCGCAGCTCGAAACCGTTGGCCTCGAACTGGTAGTCCACCGTTACGGCGGCGGCGCAGTTCTGGGCTTTGGAGGCCATTGCGGCCAGGAAGGGAGCCTCGGCGCCGTACAGGGTGGCGTGGGCAATGCGGCTCCAGTCCAGGCCCTCGGCGGCCATCCGGGTTTTCAGCCCATTGACCGCCACCTGGCCGGTGTCCCTTTCCGACCGGAAATCGGGGATGCGATAAGGAGCCGGCTCCTCATCGATTGCGGCGGCCGGCCGGGATTCAATAACCGGCTCCGGTTCCGGCTCCGGGGGCGCCGGCCGAGGGGCATAATCCTTGAGCCAGACCCGCAGCTCCTCCTTATAGCCCCCGCCGCTGCCGCTTTTGACTTCCATGCCTAGGGGATTGCGGACGATAAGGATTTGTTCCGTTCCCTCCTTGCTGGCCGTATCCAGGGCTTTATCAAAATCGGCCCGGTTACGGAACATAGGGCGGCCGGGGGCGCGGGCAAAACGGTCGTGAAGTTCCGGCACGGTCAAGCCATCGCCGGCGGCGTGGGCCAGGCCGGCGGCGGCCCAGGCGGCCGGGCTGAGGGCCGGATTGCGGGGATGGGCCATCCGCCCCACGGTGTCGCTGGTCAAGTGGTCGATGATGGTTTTCTGCCCTTGCCCTTCCTGGTCGGGAAATTGCAGGCGGGTGGGGGCCAAGCCCAGGGGCTGCGCCTGCGGCTGGGGATAAAAGAGGTTGACCCAGTTGCGCTGAATGCCCTGATAGACCATCTTGTGGCTGGACTGGCGGAGGGTTTCCAGGGTGTTGCGCTGATGGTCTTGCAGTTGGGGGTTCTTGGCATCGGCGGCCAGCATTTCGGCGGCGGCCCGGTGGCGGGCCATTTGCTGCTTGACTTCCTCGAGGTCGGCATGGTCGGCCACCAGAAAGAGGATGTTGTTCTTGTATTGCCGCGGGGCTTCCCCGTTGCTGGCCGGGGAATGGCGGTAGAGCAGGCCCAGCTGCCGGTCGCGGTCAGCGCTATACATCGTGATGAGGTTGGGATTGATGATGCCGAGGTGAACCTGATTCGGATCGTCCGGGACATTGCTGGCCTGGCTGGGAAAGAGCCGCACGCCGAGGGCATCGTCGCGGCGGGCAAAGGCTTCGTAGATGGCATCGCGCAAGCCATCCTCTTTTTCAGCGCTGCTGACGGCATTGGCCCGCTGTTCCACTTCCCGGCGCACATTGGCCTGCTGATTGAAACGGAGGGCGCCGGCGCTGGGGTCGTCGTCGATGTAAAGGCCGTTTTCCCGGATCTGGGCTATGGCTTGGCGGGCTACCGAGGCGTCCGGGCGGGCCGGGCTTGCCAGGGCGTGGACGATTTCGGTTTCTTGCAGTCCCCGGTTGGCGGCGGCGGCGAGGCTGCCCAACAGGATGGTGTTGGCGGCCTGGCGGGCCGTTTCGCCATAGCGCTGGGCGGTAGCCGTCGGCCCGGTCACATCGGCGGCGATGGCGGCGTCCAGGGCCGAGTGGCCGGTGCGGTTGACCAGTTCCTCCCTCACCGCGGCCACGGTTACATCCAGATGATAGGGATGGATTAGGGGTTCGGGGATGGAGCCGCCGTGGTGGAGGACGGCGGCCAGGGCGCGCAGGGCGCCGCGCACCCGCTGAAAGTCGTTGTTGCTGGCCAGGCGCTCGGTGATAATGCGGAGGGTTTCCGGGTGAAAGGGATAGCTGTCGTAGAACCGGGTTTCGGCAGCGGTATCGGCCGGATTTTCCCGGCGGGCCAGGGCGGCGTAGGCTTGGGCTACGGCCCGGCGGCGCTCCTCCGGCCCGGTACTCCGAAAGAGGCGCTGGCGCAGGATGGCGGGAAGGTCGGCGTCATCGGTCGGGGTAAAGTCCCGGCTGGTGCGCCCCAGGATGGCGTTGATTTCATTCATCACCCCCTGCACGGCCAGGGTTTCCTCCTGATAGGCGTCGTGGCCGGCCTCCGGAGTGGTTAGAACCATAACGGCGCGGGGGCTGTTGGCCACGGCCTTGGCGATAGCGGTAAGGGCGTTGCGAAGGCCCTCGTTTGCTTGCTGGTCGTCCCGGAGCTGGGCGGCGACGGCTACCCAGCGCACCAGTTCATCGATAAGGATCAGGGTAGGCTGATCGCCGATAAGTCGCTGCAAGGCATCCGCGCCGGGATCGCTGAATTTTTCATCGTATTCTTTCAGGTCATCGTATGCGGCGGGGCCGCCCAAGTGGTAGGCGAGGAAACCGGTAAGGGATTTGGCGCGGCGGCCGGCGGCGTCGAGAGCGCTGCCGCGGATCAGGTCGGCATTTTCCCCGGTGTAGCAGACCAGTTTTATGTTGTCGACAGCCCGTTCCGGTTTCAGCAGGCCGCCGGTACTGGCGGCGCGGATCAGTTGGGGATATTTGGCGGCGGCGGCCAGGGCGATAAGGGTATGGGTTTTGCCGCCGCCGAATCGGGAGTTGAAACGGATGACGGCGGGCCGGTCGGCGGCCGGGCCGGTTTGGAGGCGTTGGAATATGCCGGCGGTGATGCGCTGCATGGCGGCGGTGGGGTAGGTGCTGGCGAAAAAGTCGGCGGCGTTGGCGGCGGAGCCGATTTCGCCCTCCAGGGCGCGGTGCAGGTCGGCGGCGTAATCCTGGCTGGTCTGCTCCGGCGGCCGGGGGGCGCAGGCTTCCAGGAGGGGCAGCAGGCTGGTCATCGTTTCTCCTCGGGACCGCGGCGCTTTTTATGGGGACAAGATTAGCCGGTTTTGCCGGGGGAGTCAATGGCAGTGCCGGGCCGGCAATCCTGCAACAAGTTCAGATAAGCGGAAAGGGCGGAGTCAATGGGGGTTCAGCCCCAGCCGTTTGGCGGTGGCCTGCTGCAAGACAAACAAAGCCTTGCGATTGCTGGCCCGGCGCTGTTTGGCAAGGCGGCGGTCGCGTTTCTGGTCTCTCCGTTCTGATTTAAGCATAATAGTTTTGTCGCTCCTTACTTTATTTTTGGGCGCGGACTTCCTTGGCCCGGTCGATAATCCGCTGAGCGTCGGCCAGGGTCCGGGCGGCATAGTCCGTGTAACTGGTCAGCAGGGGGTGGACGCGCCGTTCATACTCCTCGCCGCCGGCATAGGCGCTATAGACCGACGGCGGGATGGACAGGCGAAAGTCCCGCAGTTCCGGGTCATTATAGCGGATATTGCCCAGTAGCTCGCCAATGTTATGGGTGCTGCGGTAGCGGGCCCCATGGGCTTCCAACAGGGCTTTCATGCCGTGTTCCAGCACGCCCTGAGCCTGCTGGCCGATTAAGAGGTCGTTGTAACCGCTTTCGGCCATTCTTGCGAATCCGTCCAGATGAATTTCGGCGTGGCGCAGCCTTTCCGAGTAGGGCGTCCAGATGTGGTCGGATTCGACTTCCCCGTCCTCGTAGTCCTCGGCGTGGTAGTTTTCCGGGTCGCGCGGCATAACTATTCCATCCCGAATGGCGTTGGTTTCGACGCTGTTGACATAGCGGCGCTGCTGGCGGAACTCGGCCCGGGTGCGCCAGACCAGCTGGGTGGGCGCCTCCCAGCCGTAGCTGGCCCGGGCCGCGGCCCGGGCAATTTCCTTGAGGACGGCCTGGTCATCGTCCTCCGGCAGCTCGGCCTGGAGCAGCATAATGTCGATGTCGGAGCGCCGGTCGTAGTCGCCGCGGGCTCTTGAGCCGAACAGGATGACCAGATCGGCCTCCGATACAGCCAGAACGCTCCGGGCCACCGGCAGGGCGCGGCGATCGCAGCGTTTTTTCGGGGCCGGCGCTACCAACGGATCGGCGGCGGCCGGGACGGCTTGCGGGCTACTCATAACGGCGTTCTCCTATTCGATCAATCGCTTTCCGATTGTTGCTTGGCGGGCCGACCGGCTTTGTTTTACTGTTGACGGGGGCCATTATACTGCGTCCGGGATGGAATTGCAAATCCCTGATTACTGGTCAAGACAATCGCACATAGCAACCGTCATTCCCGCGTAAGCGGGAATCTCGAACGGTACTGCCTTAGGATGCCGCAGTCTTGGCAAGCCACTGCGGGATTCCCGCTTACGCGGGAATGACGGTAAGAGGGGCGGGAAGGACGGTAGAAAGGGGGCAGGAAGGACGGTATGCGGTTCTTTAGGTATATGCAAATCCCGCCATTGCTGGTACCCCATTGCAAACCCGGCCCTAGTGTGCTACACTAATTCCATTATGAACGCGCTGAACGGGCTGAACCGAAACAAGGTCGTCGTGGCGATGAGCGGCGGCGTGGATTCCTCGGTGGCGGCCCTGCTGCTGCGGCGGCAGGGCTACGACCTGGTGGGCGTTACCCTGAAGCTCTACAGCCTGGATAGCGCCGACCTGCCCGATTATTACCGGGGCTGCTGCACGGTGGACGATGTGGAGGATGCCCGGGCCGTCTGCCGCCGCTTGGAAATTCCCCACTATGTGCTGAATGTGCAGCGGGAGTTTCAGGAGTATGTCATTGACTACTTCTGCCGGGAGTATCAGCAGGGGCGCACTCCCCATCCCTGCATTGCCTGCAACGACAAGATAAAGTTCAACTTTCTGGCGCACCGGGCTGCCATCCTGGACGCCGCCTATGTCGCTACCGGCCATTACGCCCGCATCGAGCCGGCCCCGGCCGGCGGCTGGGACCTCAAGCGCGGCGTGGACGCCGCCAAGGACCAGTCCTATGTCCTGTTCGGGATGGGGCAGGAGGAACTGAGCCGCACCCTGCTGCCGGTGGGCGGTTATGCCAAAGCGGCCATCCGCCAACTGGCGCAGGAGGCCGATTTTCCCAACGCCGCCAAGCCGGACAGCCAGGACATTTGCTTTATCCCTTTCGGCGATTACAAAGCCTTTCTGGCGGAACGGGTGGCGCCGGCCGCCGGGGAAGTGGTGGATACCGCCGGGCGGGTCTTGGGGACGCATCAAGGCATTGAGTTTTTCACCGTGGGGCAGCGGCGCGGCTTGGGCGTAACCGGCCCGGAACCCCTGTATGCCCTGCGCCTGGAGCCGGAAACCAACCGGGTGGTGGTCGGCCCGGAGGCGGATTTGTATCAGGATAAGATGTCCGTGGCCCGGGTCAACTATATCGCCGGAACGCCGCCGGCCGGGCCGACGCCGGTAACGGTGAAAATCCGCTATCAGTTCGCCGCCGCGCCGGCCATCCTGCATCCCCGGCCCGATAGCGCCCGGGTTTGCTTTGAGCGGCCGCAGCGGGCCATTGCCCCGGGCCAGGCGGCGGTCTTTTATCAGGAGGACACCGTGCTGGGCGGCGGCTTTATTGCCGCCGGCCCGCCGCCGGCCGAGGTCTAGCCGCTAATGCCGGACTGGTCGTTGGAACGGCAGTTGTACCGGCAGGGTTTGACCGCCGTTGCCGGGGTGGATGAAGTCGGCCGCGGCCCCTTGGCCGGCCCGGTCGTGGCGGCGGCGGTAATCCTGCCCGCCGACTTGACCGGTAATGAACCCTGGCTGGCCGCCCTGGACGACAGCAAGCGCCTGTCAGCCCGGCAACGGGAAAAGGCTTTGCCGCTGATTGAACAGAACGCCGTCGCCGTGTCCCTGGCGATGGAATCGCCGGCGGAAATTGACGGCTGGGGCATTGGACCAGCGGCAATCCGGGCGATGCTGCGGGCGGTGGAGGGCTTGGCCGTCCGGCCGCAGCATCTGCTGATCGACTATGTTCCCCTCAAGGAAAGTCCCTATCCCTTTGACACCCTGGTTAAGGGCGACCAGCGCAGTTATTCCATCGCCGCCGCGTCCATCGTTGCCAAAGTCGCCCGGGATCAGATTATGATGCAAGCCGAAACCCGCTATCCCGGCTATGGCTTTGCCCGCAATAAGGGCTATCCCACCGCCCAGCATCGGGCCAAACTGCGCGAATTAGGCCCCTGCCCCTTGCACCGCCGTTCCTTTGCCCCGGTGCGGCAGGCGGTTTTGGCTTGGGGCGGGGAATAGGATGGCGGCGGGCCGCGTCCGCTTGGGACGGCAGGGGGAACGGCTGGCCCGCCAGTATCTGGAGGGGGCCGGCTATGGGATTGTGGCCGCCAACTATCGCTGCCCCTGGGGGGAGATTGACCTGGTGGCGCGGGATGGGAGGGAACTGGTCTTTGTCGAGGTGCGCACCCGCCGCAGCGCCAACTATGGTACGCCGCCGGAATCCATCACCGCCGCCAAGCGGGAACATCTGCGGGCGGCGGCCCTGGACTACCTGCAAAAGCGCCATCCGGAGCCGGGCCGCTCGGAAATCCCCTGGCGCATTGACCTAATCAGCATCCGCTTTGCCGCCGCCGGGAAAGGCTCGTCCCCGTCGCCGCAGCTGGAACACCTGAAATATGCGGTAGAGGGGTAGGGGTTTCTTGCTGCCCTCGCCTCGACCGTCATTCCCGTCCCCCTTACCGTCATTCCCGCGTAAGCGGGAACCCCGAACGGTATTGCCTTATGATGGTATTGTCGGCAGGCAACCGTGAGATTCCCGCTTGCGCGGGAATGACGGTTGCGGGGGGACGGCGGGAAGGGCGGTAAGATAAGATGTCAAAGATAGGCCAATGCCTTAACCGACCGGCCGCGGCCGCTTGCCGCATCCCCCAAGAAAGGAGTAGAATAGCAGTATGAACCCTGAATCCGACCGGCCTTGGTGGTCGTGGGCGCCCAACTTTCCCAAGCCGGCCATCATCGTCCTAGCCTTGGCCGTCGACCTGATTATTGGCGGCACCTGGTTTTATGGCATCTTTATCCGGGGGGAATCCACCTTCAGCAGCCCCAGCCCGGTGGGGGATGTCATTATCAACGCCAATCCGATGGCCAATGTGGTCACCGCCCTGGCCCTGATCCAACTCAACCTGGAGGTGATTTATATGATCCTCACCAAACGGCGCAATCTGTACGAAAAGGAACAGGCCGTAGCCAAAGCCGAAGTCCGGGCCAAAGCCGAGGGCATTGCCGAGGGCAAAGCCCAAGCCCAAGCTGAGGCCCAAGCCCAAGCCGAAGCCGCCGCGGCCGCCCGCATCCGGGAATGGTACGAAGCCCACCGCCACGACCTGACCAATGCGCCGCCGCCGCCTTTCAGCAACGGCTACCAGAACGGCGCCGGCCGCCAGCCCGATTCCCCCGACCAAGAGTAAAAGGGGCGGCGTTTCCGCCGCCCCCTACCGTCATTCCCGCGCAAGCGGGAACCCGGCAGCCTCTCGACCGTCATTCCCGCGTAAGCGGGAATCTCACGGTTGCCTGCCGACAATACCATCATAAGGCAATACCGTCGGGATTCCCGCTTACGCGGGAATGACGGTCGAGGCGGTGCTTGACACCCACCCCAATCCTTGCCATAATCCCCCCGCAGCCATCCCCAATCCCCCCCACCGCCGGAGGTTTCCCCCTTATGCCTAGCCTGGAGTTTAAGGGCAAGCAGCATATTTATGCCCATCACCTTACCGTCCCTTACCGGCCGCTGGTGGTGGATCCGGCCAAATCCCTCAACCCCACGACGGCCGACAGCAACCTCATCATCCACGGCGACAACCTCCACGCCCTCAAAGCCCTGCTGCCGCGCTACGCCGGCCGGGTCAAGTGCATTTACATTGACCCGCCCTACAACACCGGCAACGAGGGCTGGATTTACAACGACAAGGTCAACAGCTCCCTGATGCAGGCGTGGCTGAACCAGAACCGCCCGGTGGACAACGAGGATTTGGAACGCCACGACAAGTGGCTCTGTATGCTGTGGCCGCGGCTGCATATCCTCAAGGATTTGTTGACCGATGATGGCGTCATTTTCGTATCCATCGACGACAACGAACAGCATCACCTGCGGATGCTTATGGACGAAATCTTTGGCGCGGAGAACTTTATTGCCTGCCTGCCTACCGTTATGAATCTGAAAGGCAACAACGACGAATTCGGATTCGCCGGAACCCACGAATATACCCTTGCTTGGGCAAAGGACAAGGGCATTGTCCATATCGGCGAGTTTATGCTGGACGAGGACGAACTGGCGGATTGGCAAGAGGACGAGCATGGTTATTACAAGAAAGGGGCTGGCTTAAAGGCCACCGGCGTCAACGCCCCCCGGAGCCGCCGGCCCAACTTGTATTTTCCGGTATTCGTCGGGCCGAACGGTGAGGTCTCTGTAGCGGATTATGCCCCCGAGGGCTATGAGGCGATATTGCCGATCACTAATGGAGAGGAAATGAGTTGGCGCTGGAGTAAGGCAAGGATCGCCGATATGCCTTACGATGTCATCGTCGAGAGGTCGGATAACGGCGTCAGCCTTTACAAAAAGCAGCGGCCGAGCATCGGTGACTTGCCCTCTCGGAAACCCAAGACCTTGTTTTACAAGCCGGAATACAGCAGCGGCAACGGTACCGCCCAACTGCGCGCCATATTCGGCGAAAAGAAGTACGATTACCCCAAACCGGTTCAGTTGCTGATGGATATTTTTGCCATCAGCACCGGCCCCAACGACATTGTCCTTGACTCCTTTGCCGGCAGTGGCACTACGGCCCACGCCGTTTTGGCCCTGAATAAGGCGGATGGCGGCAACCGCCAGTTCATTCTGGTGGAGTGCGAGGATTATGCCGACAGCATTACCGCCGAGCGGGTGCGGCGGGTGATTAACGGCGTTCCCAATGCGCGGGACAAAACCCTGCAAGCGGGCTTGGGCGGCTCCTTTGCCTACTGCACTTTGGGCGCGCCCATTGACCCGGAAAAGATGCTGACCGGCGAGGCCCTGCCCTCCTGGTCGTCCCTGGCCGCCTACCTGCTGCACACGGCCGCCGGCCTGTCGGTAGCCGGGGAACTGACGCCGCAGGATGGCGATGGCCGGTTTTACGAAACGGAAACCACGGCGTGGTATCTATTCTATCAGCCGGAAATCAACTGGCTGCGGAGTTCGGCGGCGGTCTTGACCGAGGACCAGGCCAAGCGGATTCATTTGGCGGGCAAGGCGGCCTATGTATTCGCCGCGGACAAATACATCGGGCAGCGTATGTTGACCGACCTGAACATCACCTTTTGCCAGCTGCCTTATGAGTTGCACCGGCGGGGGTGGTAGGGGACGGATTCAAACATGGATAGACAGGATAGACAGGATTTTTGGGGTATCGGTAGAACGGTATTGACCGCCCCTACCGTCATTCCCGCGTAAGCGGGAATCCGGCGGCCCCGCAACCGTCCTTCCCGCGTAAGCGGGAATCCGGCAGTGGCTTGCCAAGACTGCGGCATTATACGGCAGTACCGTCGGGATTCCCGCTTACGCGGGAATCCGGCGGCCTCGCAACCGTCATTCCCGCGTAAGCGGGAATCCCGCGGCGGCTTGACAGGGTTGCGGCATTATACGGCAGTACCGTCGGGATTCCCGCTTACGCGGGAATGACGGTGGGGGGCCGCCGGGAAGGACGGTAAGAGGGGCCGCCGGGAAGGACGGTAAGAGGGGCCGCCGGGAAGGACGGTAAGAGGGGCCGCCGGGAAGGACGGTAAGAGGGGCCGCCGGGAAGGACGGTAAGAGGGGCGGCCGGGAAGGACGGTGGGGGGCCGCCATTACCGTTCTATACCGACAAAAGAATCCTGTTAATCCTGTCTATCCATGTTTGAATCCGTCCCCGCCGCCCGGAATAGGTTATACTAATCCCCGGTCATCCCGGCAAACCCTTCCGTCCCCCAAATCATCATCCGCAAGGAGCGTACCTTTATGGCTGGCAATTCTTTGCCCCGGGTCTATCTGATTGGCACCGGCGGCAGCATTTCCTTTATCGGCGACTACCGCACCGACTATGTGAACTACAACTACCACGACCGCCATCTGACCATTGACGAGCTGCTGGCCCGGATTCCGGAGGCCGGCGCGTTTGCCGAAGTCCGCCCGGAGCAGTATAGCAATGTGGGCAGCGGCAGCGTCGCCCCCGGCCACTGGCTGGATTTGGCCCGCCGCATCAATGCCCTGTTTCAGGGGGATGGAGACGCCGCCGGCGTTGCCCTCACCCATGGCACCGCTACCCTCGAGGAAACGGCTTATTTCCTGAACCTGACCGTCAGAGACCGTCGCCCGGTGGTCATTACCGGCGCGATGCGCCCGCCCACCGGATTAGGCACCGATGCCGATGTGAACCTGCTGGACTGCCTGCGGGTGGCCGCCGCTCCCCAATCGGCCGGCCGCGGCGTTTTGACCGTGCTGAACAACGAAATTCAGGCGGCCCGGGAGGTGACCAAGACCAACAGCTACCGCCTGGAAACTTTCCGTTCCGGCGAATTGGGCTGCCTGGGCTACGCCGATTCCGATGAACAGGTGGTCTTTTATCGGACGCCGACCAAACGGCATACGGCGGACACCGAGTTTGCGGTGGGGGAACTTACCGAACTGCCGCGGGTGGATATTGCCTATGCCTACGCCGGGGCCGATGGCTTGGTGGTGGACGCTTTGGCCGCCGGCGGTTGCGCCGGCATTATCGCCGCCGGCCTGGGCAGTGGCGGCTCCCCGCCGGGCTTTATGGCCGCTCTGAAAAGGGCGGTCGGCCGGGGAATTCCGGTAGTGATTGCCACTCAAGCCGGCAATGGGCGGGTCGTCCGCTCCCGCCGCTTTGCCGAGGATGGCTACATCGCCGCCGACAATCTGACCCCCAAGAAAGCCCGCATCCTGCTGATGCTGGCCCTGACCCTTACCGCCGACCCGGCCGAAATTCAGCGGATGATGGGGGAGTATTAGGGGGGGCGGGCGGCTCCAAAATCTGCTATATTATAGGCAGACATCACTTTGTCCGGAGCTGCAATGACATCGCATCAGGTTGAATCCAACGCCAACACCGCCTTGGGCAAACTGCTCCAGCCGATGCTGGGGCGGGCCGTGGTGCGGGCGCAGCACAGCAGCGTCATCGTGGCGCAGCCCCTGTTGCAGCCGGATGCGCTGATTACCGCCCCGGGCCGGGCGCCGGTCGTGGTGGAAGCCGAATATCTGCCGGCGGCCAAGGTAGAGGAGGAAGCCGAGGGCCGCCTGGGGCTGGAAGTGGTCGGCGGCCCCCGGCGCATTGAGGCGGCCATCGCTTTGCGCTATCCCCAGGAAGTGGCCGACGCCGCCGACCCGGAAAGGGCCCTGCGGGCGGCGCGCCTTTCCTACTGCGTGTTCACCGTGGCCCGCTACGGGCCGGCCCCGGAACGGAAAATCAAAAGCATCGCCCGGTTTCCGGAATCGGGCTGGCTGGACGGCTCCCTGGCCGACTTGGCCGAATTGATTCGCCTGGCCTCCGTTCCCCAATTGGCGGTGGACGAAGCCGCCGACGCGCTGGAAAAGGGCATCGGCCTGGCGGCGGATATTCTGAATGAAATGGAAAGACGCAATCCGGCCGTCAATCCGAGAATCGCCGGCCTGCTGGGAATGGACAATGTGCCGCAGACCCGCCGCATGGCCGGGGCCATTATCGCCAACGCTATGGTTTTTCATCATCGGGTCGCCGGCATCCACCCGGAAATTAAAGCCCTGAGCCAGGTTTGCGGCCCCGGCGTCCGCCTCGCCCAAGAGGATACCTTGGTCGCCTGGGATGAAATCCTGGCGATCAACTATTGGCCCATCTTTGCCATTGGCCGGCAGCTGCTCCGGGAAATCCCCACCTACGAGGCCACCCGCATCCTGGAAGCCCTGTATTACATCGTCTCCGAAGTGAACAAAATCGATATTGACCACGCCCGGGATTTGACCGGGCGGATTTTTCAGCGGCTGATTGCCGACCGCAAGTATCTGGCGACCTACTACACCCGCCCGGAATCGGCCGCCCTGCTGGCCCGGCTGGCGATTGCCAAGCTGGAAAAGATGGATTGGGCCGACCCGGCGGCTATCGGCCGGTTGCGGATTGCCGATTTTGCCTGCGGCACTGGCGCCCTGCTGTCGGCGGTCTATGACCAAATCGCCGCCCGCCACGAACGGGCCGGCGGCGATCCGGAAGCCATCCATTCCGCCGTGATGGAGGAAACCCTGTACGGCTTCGATGTAATGCCCTCGGCGGTGCATATCACCAGCGCCACCCTGTCCGGGGCGCAGCCCAATGTGGGGTTCGGCCAGTCCCGCCTTTACACTATGCCCTACGGCCGCTTGGATTATGAAAGCGTGGCGATCGGCTCCCTGGAGTTTTTGACTTCCGACACCCAATTTACCCTGAGCAATTTCAGCGATCCGGTCTTGCGGGCCAACGGCAACGGGGCGGAGGCGGCCCATCAGACCATCGCCGAGCTGCCCGCGCCGGGTTTTGACCTGGTAATTATGAACCCGCCCTTTACCCGCAACACCACCAACGAAGGGGCGCACTCCGGCCAGTTCAACGCGGCTTTCGCCGCCTTTGACACCAGCGAAAACGACCAACGGGCTATGAGCCGCCGGATGGATTCCCTGAAAAGGGATACCTGCTATCACGGCAACGCCGGCATTGCCTCGGCTTTTGCCGCTTTGGGCGACCGCAAGCTCAAGCCCGGCGGCATATTGGCTTTGGTATTGCCTTTGTCAGCGGCGGCCGGTTTGTCCTGGCAGAGCTTTCGGCAGCTGCTGGCCGAGGACTACGACGACTTGACCGTCGTGGGCATTGCCGCCAACGGCCGGGATATGTCCTTTTCCTCGGATACCGGAATGGCGGAATGTCTGGTAATTGCCCGCAAGAAATCGGCAGAGGCCCGGGAACCGCGCAATCAATTCGTATCCTTGCGGCGGCGGCCCCGGGACTTGGCCCAGTCCCGAGCGATTGCCCAAAGCATCGCCGCCCAAGAGAACATTCGGCAACTGGAGGATGGCCCCTATGGCGGCACGCCCCTGCCGCTGGGGGAGGACACGGGCGGGGAAATGCTGGCGGTAGGGCAGTTGGCCGGCGGCAAGTGGAGCGGCGTCCGCATTGGGGACTATGCCTTGGCGCAAACCGCTTATGCCCTGGCGCAGTCGCGCCTGTGGCTGCCCGGCGGCCCCCGATCCCTGACTTTGCCGGCAACGGAGTTGGGCCAGATTGCCGCGATGGGCCTGCATCACCGGGACATCACCGGCCCGGCCCCGCGGGGGCCTTTTTACAAAGCGGCCCTCAGCCGCACCGCCACTTATCCGTCCCTCTGGAATCACCAAGCGCGCAATGAAACCCGCCTTGTTTGCGCGCCGGATTCCCAGCTCCGGGCGCGGCGCGGGATGGACGAGAAAGCCGATGGGGTTTGGGCCACGGCCAGCCGCGCCCACTTGAATTGCGAATTCACTTTTGGCTCCCAAGCCCTGGCCGTAGCCTTTACCGAACGGGAAACCGTGGGCGGCAGCGTATGGCCTAATGTGCGTTTCGCCGACCAACGCTTTGACTATGCCTTTACGCTGTGGAGCAATAATACCCTGGGTCTGCTGCTCCACTGGTGGCATTCCAGCCGCCAGCAGTCCAGCAAAGTACGGATGACCATCCACTCCGCAGAATCCCTGCCCATCCTCGACCTGCGCGCCTTGACGGACGACCAACTGACCTTGGCCCAGGAAATTTTTGAGGAGTTCCGGGATAAGGAACTACAGCCGGCGTACCTGGCCGATGCCGACCCCAACCGGGCCTTGCTCGACCGGCGGGTTATTTGCAACTTGCTGGGCTTTGACGCCGCGGTGTATCAGGGCGTCCGGCGCTTGGCGGAAAAGTGGTGCGCCGAGCCGTCGGTCCACGGCGGCAAGGCCCGGCCGCGGGATGCCCGGCTGGTGGTGTAGGGGGCGGGCGGCCCCATCCCTTGCCCCCATCCCCATTCCCCATTATAATAGCCGCCACTGAAACGCAGAATTAGCCGGGTTCCCTCCCGTTGCGGCCGATCCATCCGGCAACAAATTCAGGGTTATCCTTCAACCAGTTCAGGATGAGCGGACGGATGCGCCGCAAGGGAAGGGAACTACACCGCAGGAGGCTTGCCGCCGTGACTACTGCCACTATCCCCCGGGACGCCGCCACCGTGGCCCGGATGAAACACCGCAGCCGGGAAATTACCCAAGGCCCGGAACGGGCCCCGGCCCGGGCTATGCTGCGGGCTATGGATTTGACCGACGCCGACCTGGAAAAGCCCTTTGTCGCCATCGCCAACCTGGCCAGCGATGTTACTCCCTGCAATGTCCACCTGTCCCGCTTTGCCGCCGCCGCCAAAGCGGGCATCCGCGAAGCCGACGGCACCCCCTTTGAGTTCGGCACCATCACCGTCAGCGACGGCATCTCTATGGGTACCGAGGGAATGAAAGCCTCCCTGGTCAGCCGGGAGGTTATCGCCGATTCCATCGAGGTGGTGACTTTCGGGGAACGGATGGACGGGCTGATTGCCATTGCCGGCTGCGACAAGAATATGCCCGGCTGCATGATGGCGATGGCCCGCCTTAATGTGCCGTCCCTGTTCATCTACGGCGGCTCCATTCTGCCCGGCCACTTTCAAGGGCGGGATGTCAACATTCAGGATGTTTTCGAGGCGGTGGGGGCTTATGGCAAGGGCAATATCAGCCGGGAGGAACTGACCGCCCTGGAGTGCGTGGCCTGTCCCGGCGAGGGTTCCTGCGCCGGCCTTTTTACCGCCAACACTATGTCCACCGCCATTGAGGTCTTGGGCTTGTCCCTGCCCGGCGATGCCTCCCTGCCGGCCGTCGATCCCCGCAAGGTGGACGAGGCCCGGGACGCCGGCCGGGCCCTTCTGCGGCTCCTCGAGGAGGACATCCGGCCCCGGGATTTGCTGACCCGCCGCGCCTTTGAGAATGCCATTACCGTAGTGCTGGCCCTGGGCGGCTCCACCAACGCCGTGCTGCATCTGCTGGCTATCGCCTACGAGGCGGGAGTGGATTTGACTCTGGCGGATTTTGACCGCATCAGTCGCAGCACCCCCTACATTGCCGATATGAAACCCGGCGGCCGCTATGTGATGGCCGACCTGCATCGCTACGGGGGGATGGCTTTGCCGATTCAGCGGTTGCTGCGGGCCGGCCTGCTCCACGGCGATACTATGACCGTTACCGGCCAGACTTTGGCCGAAAATGTGGCGCAGATGCCGGTCATTGACGACCAGCCCATCATCGGCCAGCCGGAAAATCCGCGCAGCCCTACCGGCGGCTTGGCGATCCTGCGCGGCAATCTGGCCCCGGACGGGGCGGTCATCAAGGTAGCCGGCCATCAGGAAAAGGTCTATCAAGGCCCGGCCCGGGTCTTTAATCAGGAGGAGCCGGCCTTTAACGCCATTCAGGAGGGCGCCATCAATCCCGGCGACATCGTGATTATCCGCTACGAGGGGCCGAAAGGCGGCCCCGGGATGCGGGAAATGCTGGCGGTGACCGGCGCCCTGATTGGGCAGGGTTTGGGCGATTCCGTGGCGCTGATTACCGACGGGCGCTTTTCCGGGGCCTCCCACGGCCCGATGGTCGGCCATGTAGCTCCGGAGGCGGCGGTCGGCGGCCCTATCGGCCTGCTGCACGAGGGCGACATCGTTACCCTGGACATTCCCCAGCGGGGCTTGAATGTGCAGTTGACGGCGGAACAGCTGGCCGACCGCCGCGCCGCCTGGCAGCCGTTGCCGCCCAAATACACCAGCGGCGTCCTGGCAAAATACGCCAAACTGGTATCCTCGGCCGCGGAAGGGGCCGTTACGCGGTAGGGGGGGGTGGGCGGCCCGGCGGGTTAGCCGGCGTTTCCGGTTCCGGCAAAAGTCAATCCCGGCGCTGGCAACCGTCAATCCCGCCCCCTACCGTTATTCCTACCCCCTACCGTCATTCCCGCGTAAGCGGGAATCCCACGGTGGCTTGCCAAGACTGCGGCATTATACGGCAGTACCGTCGGGATTCCCGCTTACGCGGGAATGACGGTGGGGAGTGGCGGGAATGATATATTGAATGACGGGAATAGTTGCGGTGTTGAGAATGATGGTTGAGCCGCCGCAACCCCCGTTTCAGCAAAACCTCCCAGGAGCAACAATGCACTGCCCATCCTGCGGCAACCCTTATCAGCCCGGCAACCGCTTTTGCGGCCGTTGCGGCCTGGCTTTGCCCGCTAATGCCGCCGCCGATGCTCCGGCGGCCGGGCCGGGGGACGCCGCCCCGGAGCCGCAGTTTATTTCCTGTCCCCGCTGCCGGCAGGATAATGCCGCCGGCGCGGCTTACTGCTTTTCCTGTGGGGCATCTTTTACCGCTAACCCTCCGGCCGGTCAATCCGGCTCTTTCCGACCCTACGCCGCCGCCCCGGCCGCCGCCAATCGGCCGGCCGCCTTTGCCCTAGGGATGCCGGGCGGGTTCTGGATCCGCCTATTGCCTTACATCATCGACCGGCTGATTATTCCGGTACCCCTTATCCTGCTCTGGATGCTGCTGGGGCTGCCGGCGCCGGATTTTTCCAACCTGGCGGAGGCCCTTGATCCCCCGCCGGCTTTTCAGCGGCTGCAAATGACCATCGCTTTCCTGATCCTGCTCTACGACACCGCCTTTATTGCCTTGCGCGGGGCTACTCCGGGCAAGCAGCTTTTCGGGCTGTATGTGGTGCGCGCCGACGGCTCCCGGATTGGCTGGGGCCGCGCCTTGGCCCGCCATCTGTTGACCGCCTTGACCCTCAACTTTACCCTCGGCTTGGGTTTCCTCGTAGTAGCTTTTCACCCGGACAAGCGCGGCCTGCACGACCTGATTTGCGATACCGTGGTGGTGCGGCGCGACCGACGGGAGGTCTAACCCCTATGCCGGAAGTAATTCTCTACATCGCCGCCAGTCTGGACGGTTACATTGCCCGGCACGACGGGGCGGTGGACTGGCTGGACGCTATTTGGGAACCGGACGCTGACGCCGGCGAGCGGCCCGGCCCGGTCGCCGATTACGGCTATGCCGACTTTGTCGCCGGCGTGGGCGCGGTAGTGATGGGCCGCGCCACTTACGAACAAATCCGGTCTTTTGGCGGGGATTATCCCCATCCCGGCACGGCGGGCTATGTCTTTTCCCGCGTCCGGTCCGGGGAAAGGGACGAATATGTGCAGTTTGTGGACGGCACTGATATTCCCGGCCTGGTATCCCGGTTGAAAGCGGCCCAGGACAAAAATATCTGGCTGGTCGGCGGCGGGCAGCTGGTACGGGAGTTTCTGCGGTTGGATTTGATTGACCGCATCGAGCTGTTTATCCTGCCGGTTATCTTGGGCGAGGGCATCCCCCTGTTCCCGCCGGCCACTCCCCAGCGGCGGCTGGCCCTGGTCAACTGCCAATCTTATCCCGGCGGCGCCGTGCAATTGTCCTACCGCCGCGCCGGGTGAATTAACATGGATGGGCAGGATAGACAGGATTTTTGTATCTGCCGGGTAGAGTCGTTGGTCAAAGGAAAGTTCCATTATGTTGAGGCGGATTCGTCCTTCAACAAGTTCAGGATGAGCGGAGCGGATACGCCCCCACATAATGGAGCCGTTTGCCTTTCCTGAGGAATCTTTCCCGGCAGATACAAGAATCCTGTCTATCCTGTCTATCCATGTAAATAAAAAAGAGGAAAGTTATGGACACTGTGGGGCTGGCGTTGCTGGTCATCCATATCGGGGCCGGGTCAATTGCCTTGCTGACCGCCTTGCTGGCCCTGATTACGGCCAAGGGCGGCGTCCGGCACATCCAAGCCGGCCGGGTCTATGCCTTGGGGATGACCGGGGTTTTTCTGACTGCCATTCCCCTGGCCCTGTTGGGCGCGGATCTTTTTCTGCTGTTCATTGCGGTGTTCAGCTTTTATATGGTCTTTGCCGGCTGGCGCTTTGCCCGCAATCGCCGCGGCCGTCCGCAGCCGGCCGATTGGGCCGCCGTTACCCTGATGGCCCTGACCGGCCTGGGGATGGGCGGCTATGCCGTTATCCTGGCGGCGCAGGGCGATGCCAACTGGGTAACGATGGCCTTGTTCGGGTTCATTGCCCTGGGCTTGGCTTTGGCCGACGGCTTGTTTCATCGGCAGCGGCCGCCGCCGGGGGCAAGGCGCATTGCCCGGCACTTGACCAATATGCTGGCCGGCACCATTGCCACCCTGACCGCCGTCTTGGTGGTCAATGTGCAGCTAGCCGCCGCCCCCTGGCTGCCCTGGATTTTGCCCACCCTGATCATCACCCCGCTGATTGTCTGGTGGAATCGCCGGGTGCTGCGGGGACGGGCTTAGGGCGGCCGCTTGGGCGCGGTTTGCCCCGCTACCGTTATTCCCGGCCTACTGCCGTCCTTCCCAGGGACTCCTATCGTCCTTCCCTCTTGCGCGGGAATCCATAGCGGCTACGGGTGATAGCCGTAGTAGCGGACACCGGCAAAGGGAATCCGGTAGCTCCAGGCCGCGGTTTCCGGGCGGGCCGGCGGGGACGGATTGGCCTTTTCCGCCGCCGCCATAATCCGGGCCACTTCCCGGCTTACCCGGTCGTTCAGCAACGCCGGCTCGGGATTTTCCATCGGGGGACGCGTATCCAGCATTACCATAAAACCACCTCCTTGCGGGTTGCCAATTGCGCCGGCCGCTGTATCCAGCGCCGGGCCGGACCGCTTACAGCCCGCTATAATTATCAATGCATCGATTATAAACCTTGCATCGGGTTGTGTCAAGGGACATTATTCATAGGGAAGTGCAAAACTCGGAATATGGATTTAAGGGAAATCACATCTCCAAAGGAAAGCCCCGCCGGGCAACCGGCGGGGCTTTTGTCTGTAATGGGCCGTTGCTATTAAAGAAGGGCAGATGCGCCATTGACAACCTGGGCCAGCAAGGCTATATTAGCCCCGCTACGGATACCAAGTCATTGGACAATTTCCCTTGGGGCCGTTGGACTTAACGCTGAAGGGCAGGCTTGCTTGCCCCCTTGTCAGTCCAACGTCCGGGACAGGTATCCGTAGCAAGGGCCTATCCTGACACTGCAAGGGGGTTCCGATTCGATGAAAGTCCTGGTTTCCGGTGTATTCCTGCTCATCCTGGCCCTGACCGTCATGGCCTGCGCCCGCAACCGACGCCCACCGCTACGCCACTGCCGACGGCTGCGCCGGAACCTACCCCCACCGCCACGCCGGCGCCCACCGCTACACCGCAACCGACGGCCACGCCCGAACCTACCCCCACTGCAACGCCGGTGGTTTCTTGGAAAAGTTTTAGCCCCCGCCCGTATTACAGCATTGACTTGCCGGCGGATTGGTCGGTAGGCACCGAAGACGACCTGGTATTTTCCACC
Source organism: Dehalococcoidia bacterium (assembly GCA_965203435.1). Taxonomy (GTDB): domain Bacteria; phylum Chloroflexota; class Dehalococcoidia; order Lucifugimonadales; family UBA3495; genus CBDBCU01. The sequence continues at coordinate 75,064 of CBDBCU010000002.1, forward strand.
TTCAATGCCCCTTGGTATCGGGGAATAATACGCGTCTTTTCATTCACCGTCACCGAGCGCACCCCCAAGGACCTGACCGTTGAGGAATTCGCCGACTCTTTCCTGGGAATCCAGAAAGAAGAGACCGGCTTTGAGCTGGATGCCTTTTACGAGGTTTCGCCCATTGCCTACCGCGCCCGGTATCGGTATACCCAGGACGGCAAGGGCTTGCTTTGCGATGACCTGGAAGGGTACGGGTTGTATATCCTGCAATCCGCGCGGACGTTCGTTATCAACCTGGAGGTATGCGCGGATTGGACCGGCCAGTATGACGATGCCTTCGCAGAGCGGGTTTTTGACAGCCTGGTCTATTCCAACCAGAAGTAATCCCGCCGGAGCCGGGTCAGGGGATGCGCCGCTGCATCCGGCGCATCCCTTTTTTATCGCCGGCTTGCAGATTAACCAGAACTTGGGCCTGGTAAGTCAGGAACGCCATTAAGATATGCAGGGTGATGCGCCGCAATCCCCGGACGTGGTGGGTTTCCAAACTACGGCTGTCCTTCAATGCGCTGAACAGCCGCTCGACACTCCACCGCTTGGCATACAGGGTTTTCCATTCCGGGCTGTCCCTGCGTACCGCCGCGCCGAACAGCCGTATATCCTCCTGGGGGTCTTGCCAGTATTCAGTGTCGCAATGGCGGATACCGCCCCGGAAGGAGCCCTTAAGCGGGCAGACCGCCGGCGGGCAGCGGTAGCGAGGATGCCCGTCCGCGTTGGTTTCCCCATACTCCATCGGAACCTGCCCCAAACCGGGGGGTATCCCGTTATTAGTATAAAGGCCGGGGTAGAGCCGGGCGTTGGAGGGCTTGCGGATATGGATAACCGGGTCTATGCCGTGCTGGTCATAGAGGAAGCGGTGATTGGCGGCGGAGTCGTAACCCCGGTCGGCGATAGCGGCGCGGGGCTGTAGCCAGGGGTAGCGGTCTTTAGCCTTTGCGAGCAACGGGCGCAGTTCCGGGGAATCGTTGCGATTCCCCGGCGTCACGGTCGGGAAAAGGGGCAAAGCGTATTCGGCGTCGGCCATCGTTTGCGACTTAAATCCGAAGAAGAACTCTTTGCCCTCCTTATTCGCGGATTGGGCCGAGTGGGCCATCCCCCAGGCCGCATCCGGGTCGCTAGGGCGACGCGGATTGCTGTAGGCCGGCACCGCCGTAGCGTCAATCGCCCCTGCCCGCCCGAGGTCGGGCAGCAATTCTTTTATCCGGTCCGTCACGCCGGCAAAGCAGGCTGCTACCAAGTCGGTATGGTCCGCCAGCCGCCGGATAAACCGGTTAAAGGTGGTGCGGTGGGGGAGCGTATCGCTGAACCCGCAGATGGCCCGCAGTCCGGGGTCATCCTGCAACCGCCGCACCAAGTCGTTGGTGTCCCGCAGGTTGAGAGCATATCGAGCGATATAGGCGCGCCAGAGGGAAAGCAACGGGTAGCCGGGGCGTCCCGTGGGGCGGTAAGCCTGTAGTCGCGCCATAAGCGCCGTGCCATCAATCACGGCGCAGACCTTTTGCAGGTCGGGGTAACAGCCGGGAATTTGCGGAAAGTCGTTCTTTCCGCTAGAATCGTTTAAGACCATTGGAAACTTGTCCTTTCTAGTGGTTAAGGAACCGTCGGGGTGTGTCAGACCCCGGCGGTTCCGCTCTTTGGGATGGATTCATTGTACCGCAGTTGCCCGCCCCGCGCTACGGGCAACTGTCAGTATTCAGGTAATTGGGAATTTTTGCTCCGCAAGGCCGGGGGGCGGACGCAAAGGGCTGTCGTCCACGGCATTGCCGTTCCCATTGCCCGGCTCTTCGGCAAGAGTCCAGACCCCCCGCGCCACGTTCGTGAAGCGTTTGTCCAAGCTGAGGTAGGAACCCAGGGCCGCCAGGGGGTTCTTGCCGCCGACATAAATGCCGGCTTGGGTTACCCTCTCCAAGATAATTTTCCGATGCAACGGCCGCTCCGCCAGCAGGACGGTGCAGATGGCATCCGTGAGCTCGGTGGAGTGGCTGTCGGGACGGCTGCCGGGGTTGCGGTCAGCGGTGTCCTGTTCGGCCTTGAGCACTCGGATAGTAAGGGACATCGCGGCGATGACCTCATCCAGACGCCGCCGCTCTTCCTCCTTGCCCCGCATCCTGGATTCCAAATTGCGAATAACATCCTCGTCGCTCATCGTTTCCCTCCCGGTTTCTAGCGTTGCGAAAACCGACGATAAATTTTCGCATCGTTTGGCGACTTGACAACTACGGCCCAGCCGGTACACTGGACAGGGATGGCGGAGACGGCGGGATTCGAACCCGCGATGGGGTGGGACTAGCACCTCTACCCGGTTTGAAGCCGGGCGCAATCACCCAGACTCTGCCACGTCTCCGCATCACACCCGCAGGGCGGTGACGGCTGGGCCGCCGCCGATTACGGGTCTATCAATCCCGGCGCGGCGCGGTTTGGCGACTCACCGCGCCGGGATGATATTGATATAGCCTTTGTCAATAGCAATGTCCCCCTACTGGCAAAGCATGATTGTCAAAAAGTTGACAAGGATTTGCCTAAGATATAATCTAGAGCTGTCTGGAGCTATCAGACAATCCTAGAAGCCGCAAAGCATTGCCCTGCACAGGTGTGACTGCTCTCACTGCCGGGCATTGACTTTGTTGAGGTGAGCGATGGTCAGGAAAAAGGAAGTTCCGGGAACTTCCTTGCCGGGCAGGAAAAAAGGAGTTCCCGACATCCCCCTGCCCGAGCCGGGGGACAACAGCTGGGAAAGCTTGGCCCAATTAAGCGAACGGTTCCGGCAGCATACCGCCATTGAGATTAAAAAGGGCAACCGGCTGCAAGCCTCGGAAAAGGTTTGGGCTTCGTTGGGTTACTCCATCGCGGCGGTGGGAAAACAGCGGGACTGGGAATATGATTCCTTTTCCTTAAAGAGCGACATTCTCCGGCAAGTTGGCTCTGAACTTGCCGACGCCAACAGCCCTTTCGACACTACGAAGGCGTCGAAAAAGGCGATTGAAGACCACCGGAAAGCCTACCTCAAAGAATTCTTCAAGGCGCATGACCGGGCGTTCGCGTTGCACCATAACTTCCGAAATAACCACCTTGATTGGCCGTCCATCGAGGAGGGCCAAGAAATGGTGGCGGCTTTCCTGGCGGAGTTGGCCGAGATTCGGGAAAAGGGGTACAGTCAATTTACCCCCATCAATCAGAGCGACCAGCGGCGGCTGGCGCGTCTGAACGGCTTGAACGAGGAATTGAAAGGAATCAAGAGCCTGTCCGACCAAGGGCGGTACTTGAATGAGCTTTTTCCCCTCAATGTTCCTATGGAGTGGCGAAGCGAGCCGTCCGGGGATGACGATAACGGCGCGGCTCCCCCGGCGGCACGCCCTCCTTCCGGCAGCCCTCCGCCGACCGGAGGGCCGGCCAAGATCGTACCGAAGTCTGGTCAAGGGAGCGATAAGGAAGTCCACCTGAAGCTTGGTAGGCAAGGGACCAATGCGGCGGCCGCCACGCCGCCGCCCAGGGGTCGGCGTCCGCGCCGGTCGCGGAGCAAGGACGCGCAATCCCCCAGCGTCAACATTAAGCTCAGGTAAAGCCTTTGATTAGGCCGGGGGCCCGGAACGGTGTAAGCAGGCAAAAGCCCCGCCGGTTGCTCGGCGGGGCTTTCCCTTAGGGATGTGATTTCCCCTTAAATCCATAATTCCGAGTTTTGCACTTCCCTATTCAATGGATTATAGAGGGTGAAAAATTTCACAGACGGGCAAGTGGGGGGGCAGTTTTTCCGCTCATCCTGAACTGGTGCTTTCCTATCCGCTCATCCTGAACTTGTTGAAGGATGGCCCGCCGCCATTTCGGATCATCTGGTCTTTCCCGCCGCCGTTTCCATCCTTCAACAAGTTCAGGATGAGCGGAAAAGAGGTTGACTATCCGGGGCGGCAATAAATAGAGGGAACCCGTCCTGATTGCGCCTTAACCCCCTCTCCGGCTACAATGCCCTACGGAAAATTGGCAAGCCGGAGACTTTGTGGCCGCTGCAACCGAATCGAATCCCTCCTTAATCCGCCGATTGTTGGAAGTGGGCTGGGCCTTTCTGCCGCTGGGCTGGATTGCCTTTGGCGGGCCGCAAGCCCACATCGCTTTGCTGCAAGAGCGGTTTGTCGCCCGCCGCCGCTGGCTGGATGAACCCCGCTTTGTGGAGCTGCTGGGCTTGAGTCAGGGTTTGCCCGGCCCCACTTCCACGCAGATGGTCATTGCCGTGGGCGCGGCCCGGGCCGGCCCCGGGGGCGGCCTGTTGGCCCTGTTCCTGTTTCTTTTGCCGGCCGCCACCATTATGGGCTTGGCCGGCTTGGGGGCAACTTTTTTCTTTGCCGACGGATCCCGTCCGCCCTGGCTGGAGGGCATCCGGCCGGCCACCGTGGCCCTGGTCGCCGTAGCCGCCTGGCGGTTGGGGCAAGCCGTAGTCAACTCCCGCCTGACAATGGGATTGATGTTGCTGGGGGCAATCGTGGCTATCCTGCTGCGGCAGCCCTGGGCTTTCCCGGCCGCCCTGGCCGCCGGCGGACTGGTCAGCGCCATCGCCTTGCGCGGCCAACGGAGGGCGGTGGACGATGGCGGCGCGCCCTTGATCAATTTGAGCATATCCCGACTGGCCGGTGCTATCCTGCTGCTGCTGTTCCTGGGCCTGCTGGCCGGCTTGACCGCGGCCCGGCTGTTCCTGGATTGGCCGGCCCTGCAGCTGTTCGAGTCCTTTTACCGCACCGGCTCCCTGATTTTCGGCGGCGGCCAAGTGGTGTTGCCGATGCTGCTGACCGAGGTGGTGGATGGCGGATTAGTTACCGAGCAGCAGTTTCTGGACGGCTTTGCCCTGATGCTGGCTTTGCCGGGGCCAATGTTCAGTTTCAGCGCCTACCTGGGGGCGATAGCCGGCGGCGTCCCCGGAATGTTGCTGGCCCTGGTCGGATTATTCCTGCCCGGAACGCTGATTATCTACGCCGTCCTGCCCTTCTGGGAACGGGTGCGGCGCTATCCTTGGCTGCGGATTGCCCTGGTCGGCGTCAACGCCACGGCCATTGGCTTAGTGGTGGGCGTAGTGTTTCTGCTGTGGGAACGAGCCGAACCCGGCCCGGCCGGGGCGGTTATCGCCCTGCTATCCTTTGGCGCGGTAGTCTTTTACCGCCTGCCGGCCCCGGCGGTCATCCTCGGCGCCGGGCTAGTCGGCGGGCTGTTCGGCTTGGCGGGATGGGGGGCGTTGCTGTAGGGGGAAATGCCGGCTGGCTTTCCCGCCGCCCGCAACCGTCCTTCCCATCCTCTACCGTCATTCCCGCGTAAGCGGGAATCCAGAACGCTACTGCCTTAGGATGGCATTGTCGACAGGCAACCGTTTGATTTCCGCTTACGCGGGAAGGATAGTTTCTATATGTGATTGCCCCAAATCAGTGACGCCGGGCGGTTTGACAGAACTTAACCCGGGTAAGGGATAATCCATTGCAACACCTTGCGGAGCAGCGTATTGGGATGAACCACGCCGGAAGTTATACCCTTTACAACGGGGATTTCCTGGCCGGGGCCGGCCGGCTGGCCGACGGCTCGGTGGACTTGGTTATCGCCGACCCGCCCTATTGCCTGGGCAAGGATTACGGCAATGATTCCGACAAGATGCAGCCGGCGGCCTTTCTGGAATGGACGCAGGCGTGGATTGACGCCGTCCTGCCCAAGCTGAAAGACAGCGGCAGCCTTTATATTTTCACCACCTGGCGCTTTTCCCCGGAAATCTTTGCTTTCCTGAAAACCCGGATGCGGATGGTCAACGAAATCATCTGGGATCGGAAAGTCCCCAGCATGGGCGGCGCGACCCGCCGCTTTTCCTCGGTTCACGACACCATCGGCTTTTTTGCCAAGGCCGGAAACTACTATTTTGACCTGGATGCGGTGCGGATTCCCTATGACGCCGCCACTAAAAAGGCCCGCACCCGGGCGCAGTTTGTCGGCAAGAAGTGGCTGGAAGTGGGCTACAACCCCAAGGATGTGTGGCGCGTATCCCGGCTGCACCGCCAGCATCGGGAGCGGGAAGCCCATCCCACGCAGAAGCCGCTGGAAATCATTGAGCGGATGGTCAAATCCGGCTGCCCGGAGCGGGGGATAGTTCTTGACCCCTTTGCCGGCTCCGGCACTACGGCGGCGGCCTGCTATCGGAATGGCCGCCATTGCATTGCCTACGAAATCAGCGCCGATTACTGCGAGCTGATTAGGCGGCGGATGCACCGCTTGGCGGCGCAATCCCCCCTGGAAATCTGAACCGGCCCGGCTTGACAATCCCCGCTCACCCTGAACTGGTTGCAGGGTCGCCCTTAATTTGTCGAACACCCACCCGGAATCCGTTGCCATCCGCCTACCCCGCCACTGAACGGAAACCGGTCAAAACAGGGCAATTGCATATTAAATTTTCGGTATAATCTACATTGCATTTTGTGATATTACTCTGCAAGCGATTCCTCGAATGGACTGGAATCGGGCGGATTGAGCGTAATTTTTCCCTGGAGGAGCCGTGTTTTCCAGCCGAGAGTTCCCTTTGCGGAGAATTCAGTCTGCGAAAAATCCTTGAAAGTCGAGCAGACCGAACTTTACGAATTAAAATGCAATTGCCCTGGTAACCTTGTCCGACGAGGACACCGTTCTTACCGCTTTCATCGACAGCCGGTTCCAAGGTAGGACGGAATGAAACTTTATTACTATCCGGAGACGGACAGCGCCTATGTCCGGTTCCGCAGCAAGCCGGGAGTGGAAACCCGGGAAGTGGCCGACGGGCTGAATGTTGACTTGGGTCCGGACGGGGAACTGGTCGGCATCGAAATGGAACACGCCGCCAAACATCTGGACGGGGCGGCCATCGCCGCCAGCCAGCGGGAGCAAAACCGCAATTCCTGAACGGAAATCAGCCACAGCGCCGGCCAGCCCCTTGCCCTTTCCCATCCGGCCCCTTACAATAACCCTATGACGAATCCTTTGCGCGGCTATGAATGGGACTACGCCAAGGGGCAGGAAAATCTGGCAAAACACCGCATCGACTTTGCGATTGTTGCCGGTTTTCAGTGGCGTACCGCCGTCATCGAACCCAACCCCCGCGGCGGCGAAATGCGTTTTATCGCGCGGGGTTACATTGACGGCCGCCTCTATACCGTCGTTTATACCTGGCGCGGCCGCAACCGCCGCATCATCAGCCTGCGTAAAGCCAACTCCCGGGAGGAGACCCGCTATGCTCAAATCCGAGCTCAAGCCTAACTGCCTGTCCCAAAAGGAATGGGATAAGCTGATTGCCAGCGACTTGACCTTTGCCGAAATCGAGGCGATGTATTGCGAGGAAATCGCCATCAATGCCGGCATTGCCCGGGATCCGGACACCGAGGTTCTGGACGACAACTTCTTTGCCAACGCCCGGCCGGCCAGCGAAGTTGACCCGGAGTGGGTGGCCTATTGGAGCCGGATGCAGGCCGAGGGCAAGGAAATCCCTATCCCGGACGACTACCGCGTGGCCCAGCGGGTGGGGCTGATTGTCCCCTCCACCAACACCGTTATGGAGCCGGACTTGTACCGCCACCTGCCCCGGTATGCCACCGTCCACACCGCCCGGATGCTGCTGGAGGGCAGCGTTACCATCGCCGCCGAGGAGCTGATGCTGGATGTCTATTTGCCGGAATGCGCCCGGCAGATTGGCACGCTGCGCCCGGATGTAGTGGTGTTCGGCTGCACTTCCGCCGGCGCCCTGCGCGGCCCGGTCTATGAGCAGGAACTGGCCGACCAACTGGCCCAAATTACCGGCGCCCCCACCGTTACCATTATGGGCGCGGTGGCCGCCGAACTGCGCCGCATCCAGCCGCAAAGCGTCGCCGTCCTCACCCCCTACTCCCAGGAAATCAACGACACCATCAAGGACTCCCTGGAAACCTCCGGCTTTCCGGTGGCGCATATTGCCGGCATGGACATTCAAGGGGCTTTTAACATCGCCGCCGTTACTCCGGAGCAAATCCTGGCCTATGTACGGGAGCAGTTGGATGGGGTGGATGCCGACTGCCTTTTTGTATCCTGCGCCAACCTGCGGTCGGTGGAAATTCTGGATGAACTGCGGAAAACGGCCCGCCGCCCGGTAGTTACCAGCAATCAGGCGGTGCTGGAAAGCGTCAAACAGGCCCTGGCGGCCACGGCCGCCTGGACGAACCAGGCGGAAGTAGCCGCCGCCCTTTGACGCCGGCCCGCCCCCCGGCTATAATCCCCCGCAGTAAATCCATACCGCAAAGAAAGGGTTTCCGTCCGGTTGCCGGGCATCCCTCCGCTCATCCTGAACGGGTTGAGGGATGAATAGCCCGGCAATGGAACGGAATCAGGAAAGGAATCAAGGCAGCTATGGTCAAAATCGGACAACGCTATGTCAGTCCCGGCGGCGCCGAAGTGGTAGTTACCAAGGGCGGCGACGGCGACTTTACCGACGGCGATACCCCCCTGCAACTGAAAGGCGCCGAGGCCGCCCTGGCCGGCCTGGCCGCCGCCCCCGACGCGGTCGACTTGGCCCTGGGCAAACGCTACACCGCGTCCGATGGCGCGGTATCGGTCCTGGTAACGAAAGCCGGCCGCTGCGATTTGCGCTACCAGGGCGCGCCGATGGAATTGCAGCAGCCCCGGGAACTGCCGTCCTCGGATTAGGGGATGGCGGCCAATCCCTTATTCCCGCTTTGCCGGAGTCTTTGCTATGCCCGACAACTCCTTTGCCTACCGCCTGCCCACCAAGCGGGAATTATATTATCCCACCGTCCAAGCCATCCGCTCCTTGGGCGGCAGCGCATCCAATACCGAAATCGCCAACCGGGTGATTTCGGATTTAGATCTGCCGCTGTCCTTGGTCGACGATCTGTTGTCCAGCGGCCGCACTTCCATGGATAATCGGTTGAGCTGGGCGCGGGTTGAGCTGCGGATTGCCGGTTTCATCGAAAGCTCGCAACGCGGCGTATGGCATCTCACCGCCGCCGGACGGGAAGTTGCGGATATTGACCATCGGGAAGTTGCCCGGGTAGTCAACGAGTATTATCAGCAGCGGCGTCAGGAGGGACCTGCAACGAAACCGGCCTTTGACCCGGAGGACGGCGACGATTTGCCCCCCGATGCCGATAATTGGCGCGCCACCCTGTTAGAAACGCTGCGGAATATGCCGCCGGATGCTTTTGAGCGGCTGTGCCAAAGGCTGCTGCGGGAATCCGGTTTTGAGGAAGTAGAGGTAACCGGCCGTCCCGGAGATGGCGGCATTGATGGACGCGGCTTAATCCGGCTGTCCGGGCTGATTAGCTTTTCGGTAGTGTTTCAGTGCAAGCGCTACTCGGGCAGCGTCGGCCCCGGCGAAGTGCAGGCTTTTCAGGGGGCGGTGCAAGGCCAAGCCGACCGGGGAATGTTTCTGACTACGGGGAATTTCACCCGCAGCGCGCGGCAAGCCGCCACCCGGCCGGGGGCCGTTCCCATCGACTTGATTGACGGGGAGTTGCTGCTTGACAAGCTGAAAGAACTCCGTCTTGGCGTCAAGGTTACTCCCCGCACGGTGGAGGATGTGGAAGTTGAAACCGCCTGGTTCAACGCCCTTTAGCCGCAAGGATGCTTAAAACCCCTTACCATTTCCAGCCGGATTATGCGGCCGCGCCGGGCGCGGTTCTGGCGGAACGCCTGGCGGTTTGGGAAATGTCCCAAGCCGGTTCTGTAACATTTTGCTGGGGGAAGTTACACCCCCGGCATTACCGGCTGATATTCCCGCATACGGTAGCGGGTAGTTGCCACGGCGTCAGCGTCAATATCCGCCCCGATAAAATTGCAGCCCAAGGCCAACGCCGCTATCGCCGTTGCCCGCCGCCTACGAACGGGTCAACTACTAACTGCCCGCCCCCCAAATGGAAATGCTGGCACAAGGCAAGCACCCCGCCCGCATTCTGCGCCCATTTGTGAAACCGCCGGTCTGAATAATTGTATTTCCCGCACCGGACAGTATCAATGACAAAAGTCCCCCGGTTATCGCCGCCCGGCTTTTTGTACCAGAGTACCGGCTTCCAGGTGGCAAACACCCGCTTCTGGAATAGCGGAGCGGCCGTTCCTTTCATCATGTCGTAGGAGAGCAGCCAATGGTAGCGCAAAGACGGTTCTGCACCCAGCCGGGATACGGCTTCAGGCACAATGCTATGCCCGGCCATTGCCAGGAGCGACCCGCCGGGTTTGAGCGCGTGGGCGGCGAATCCGGCCAACTCCGTCCAGCAATTCGCGAATTCTTTGGGATAGGGCAGGTCAGTGATGATAAAGGCAACCGACCCGGCCGGCACTTCCGCCGCCAGTTCCGCGCAACTGCTATGGTAAATCATCATCCCCCCTTTACCGCCGCCACCTCTGCCCAGCTGCGGAAAGGAATTTCCGCGCCGGCCGCCTCGGCCGGCCGCTTGTCCTTTAATGCCTCGTGGGGCCGGAAATAGTTGTAATGCAAGACCAGGCCGTCAATATAGGCTTGCCCGGTTTCCCGGCTATCCAACCCCCGCAAGGTTTTGTCCCTATCCCGGAATGTGCCTTGCAGCCGTTCCGACATATTGTTGTTGATTTCCGCTTTTATGCCCTGGCTTACCGTGGGCTTGACCGGATGGGTAGGAAAGGCCCGGGGCAAGGCTTGTCGGTAAGAGCGCAGGCCGTCCGTCTTTAGAACCTCCGGCGGGTTTGCCGACCTTTCCCGGGCCAAGGCCAGGGTAGTTTGCGCCGACCGGGTCGTCCGATGCGGCGTCAGATAGGCCGCCAGCACAAACCGGGTGTCGCTATCCATTATATTGAATAGCCACATCTTTTCGCCGCCGACATTGACCACCATTTCATCGGCCACCCAGGTTGGGCCGGTGTTGACTTGCATCGGCCGCAGAATTTCATCTGCCGTTCCGGTCGATTCCCTGACCCAGCGATAGACGGTCATCGGCGAAGTTTCCCGGCCGAAATACTGCTCCATATTGCCGGCTATCCGGCGATAGGAAAGGCCGTCAAAATACATATCCACGGCCACCCCTTTTTCGTGGGGCGTGGCGTGGGGACGCTTGCCCTCGGGCTTGCCCGGCTTGCCCAGGGCGTCAAGGATGGCAACCCGCGATTTTCCCGCCGTCCGGCAAGTGTCGCAGGATTGGCCGGTTTTCCGCTTACAGGATTTTCCGCAGTTGTGTCCCATAGCCCCTATTATACGCTATAATACCCAGCAAATGTTACAGAACCGTTCATCCCGAACTCCGTTGCAGGATGAACCGGTTTCAACTATTACTACCGGAATCGGGAGGGTGTATCGGAGCGTCCGCCGTTACGGCCGTTTAACCACATCATGGGCCGGAGGAGAAACACGGGACAGGGCTGGATCGGTCCCGACTCCGCCGACGACTGCCACCGGACCCACCCCTGGGTTTCCCCCGCACCGGCCTAGATGTCCGCTTACCCTGCTTGCCGCGCAAAGAACAGGCAACGATTCCCCCGCAAGCGGGAACGACCGCAGCCAAACCGTGAAACTCGTTCTCCTGATCCATTCCCCGCCCATGCGGGGAAAGACCTATCAGAAATAGCAGCACAGACCTCGGCTTGAAATCCGAATAAGAATTGAAACTGCTGCGCTATAGACACGCCGCCTGGGATTATGATATAGCTTGACACTCAGGCAGAAAGCGATGTTAGCGACCAAATACCCGCGACAGCACATGAAATATGCGAACCAACCTGGTGCTGGTTAGGAGTAGTCCTGCTGAACGCGCCGGACGAAACCGAACGGTTCCAGATGGCGCTGGATGCCGACCTGCGCGAGGAGATGGGAATCACCGCCAGCGTCGGCGGATTGCCGGAACCCACCCGGACAGTTGCCATAAACCGGGACCGGATCGCCCTGACCCTTTCTCTTTCGAGGTCGTCAATTGACAAGGAATAGCCCTCTCCGGAAGATCCGATGGCCGACTTCGCCCGTCTGGCCGAAGTTGCCCCCTGCGCCATCGCCAGCACTGTCATGGAAAGCAACCAAGCAGTAACCTTCGGATACAACCTTGAGGCGGTTTTCAACCAGTACTCGGGACAACCCACTCTGAATTACTTGGGAAACCGCCTTTTCAATACCCAATCCTTAGGAGAAACAGACGGGAGCCTCATTGGCGGAACGGCGCAGTTAATATTCTCTGACCCCTCTGACCGCCAATGGACCATTACCTCCGTCCGCGCGGTCTAATGATGACCGCGACCATCGCGTAGTTCTGGCGTTAATCCTCCACTTCGGTTTTTTTACCCAGGTCCTGACCGAAACCCATACCACGAATACCCAGTTTTTCGAAATCATGGGAAAGGCGGATACTAAGTCCCCATTCGTTTCAGTATCCCAAGTGGACACCAAACTGCTGGAATACTTTGCGGCCCTAGGGCGTGTGGACATTCGGCGTCAGGCCGCCGCCGGGGCCTTTTGATGCGCCGCCTGGCGCTGACGGCGCTTCGTGCTCAGAAACCCCGATACCAAGTTGCCCCTTCCGGCGTAGCTGTCCGCCCGTTTAGCGCAGCGGCAGGCAAGGCCCCGGAATGGTTTCCGGGCGCGGAAAGCGTTTTCCCCCAAATGCCGCCCTTGGCAACTCCCGGCGTCAAACCAGCGCGGCTCTTTCCGATTGGCCTTGCCGGGAATGGTGGCGGCAATATCCCGGGAAGCCAGCAAATCCCGGAGCGCCGCGCCGGCCTACGCCTTATCTCCCAAAAGTTCCCGGGTTTCGTTCCAGGGGACGCCGGCCAACAGCGCGGGCCGTTCTTTCCCTGCAGCGACATTCCCACGGGCCAGACCCCACTCATTCTCGAATTCCGGGCCGTTCTTTCCCTGCAGCGACCTTCCCCGGCTTTGACAAGAACGGGACCATTTGGCCCTGGCGGTCGGTCAGGATCAGCAGTTTGGTGGTTAGTCCGCCCCGGCTCCGGCCGAGGGCTTGGCCTTGCCGGCTTGCCGCGGGGGACGCCCCCCTTTTCGGGCCGGCGCCGGGCTGAGGGACTTTGCCGAAAGGGCCAGCCACCCTCACGCCTGGCAAGGCCAGGGCCTCGTGCCGGGCGTTAAGCAACCGGGCCAAGACCCCGCTTTTCACCCAGCGGCGGAAGCCCTGGTGAATAGCATCCCCTTGGCCGCAGCTACCGGCCAACCTGTGCTTTGGCGGCCCCGACTACCGCACCCTGTATATCACGGCGCGGACGGGCCTGTATAGCCTGGCGACTAATGTGGCGGGGATGCCGGTGTTTTAGGGGGGATTATATCCTTAATCCCCCCATCCGTTTCCCCCAAGTCAGGTTGCGGCTCGGTGAGAGGGAAGGCTGACTTTACAGTCGGGCCTTCCCCCTGAGTGGCCGGTGTTAGAGTTCGCTCACAAGGAGGCTATCACGGTTATCCAGAAGATAACAAAGACGAGGGCGACGATATTGGTGGCCAGCCCGGCGATGGACATCCCGCTGCCCTGGTTGTTCTTTTTGTTCATGTAGAACCCGACCCCGGAGAGCGGGAGGCCGACGGCGATGCAGGGGAAGGCGACGAAGGCCCCGAATACCGGGATAAAAGCGAACAGGATGGCGATGACGCCGAGGATCATACCGGCGATGCCCATTAGGAACCCCCTTGCGGCAAAGAATGTTGACTACCTGCCAGAGCAGTCTCAATTCCGGTAACCGGGCAAGGGGGCAAAAGAGCCCCCATTCTTTGCCGGAACGGGAACCGGGATTGAGAGGAAACTGCTCTGGCGGGGATATTGTAAAACAGCGAACTTTACCTTGTCAATAGTGGCGGCAAAGACTTGATAAATCGCGCTGACGGGATAGGCTAGGGGGCAAAATCGGGCGGAAGGCTTTTCTAGTCGCCGGCAAGTTGCCACCAGGGAAGGCAAGTAAATGGGCATCCTGGACATCACGAACCGGACGGAGAACTGGAAAACCGCCAGTTCTTTCGCGCCGTTCTTTGAGAATTCGGTTGCCTGCCAAAACCTTGCCCGCAAGCTGCTGGAGCCGCTGGGGGAGCCGTTGGGCAACGGCGAAGTTCAGATCGAGCTGTTCTGGCAGGGCGTGCGGGATCAGATGGACAAGGAACGCTGGACAAAGCTGGGCAAGGGCGAACAGGCTGAGGTCATGGCCGGATTTGCCTACCTTTATAACCACTGGTTTCCGGGGTTGCGCCAAGAAGTCGAAGCGTTCCCCGCTCTCTCGCTGCCGCAGGAGTATAACTACCGGCCAGCCGATGATGACCGGGAAAAACTCTTTAACACCCTCTGGCACACCGAAATTGACATCGTGCTGGAAACCCCGCAACACCTTTTTATCGGGGAAGCCAAGCACGAAAGCTCTTTCGGAAATTCCGGGAAGCTCGTTTTGGTCCATCAGCTTATCCGCCAGTATGTAACGGCAAAGCTGTTGGTTGAACACCTCGGCCAAGCCAAGCGGATAGTCCCTTTCATCGTAGTGGATGCGGGGAAACTTGCCAGCGTGAAAAACACCGCTCAGGTCAAGTTTATGGTCAAGCAAGGCTGGCTCAAGGAAGCCAACATCCTGTCTTGGGAGGATATTGCCGCCCTCAAAGGCCGGAGCGCGTAACCAACCCTACCCCTTAACCGCCCGGAAAATAAGGCAGGGCCAGGCAAAGCTGAGGTCTTGCCCGTCGGCCGTTTCCGCAATCAGGAAAGCGTCTTTGATGGATTGGTCGGCGGTCAAAAAGTCGCGGCGCAAGGCGGCCGTTTCCGCCGCCGGCGTGGCGGTGCGGGCTACCCAGGCGTTGAAAGTCATATAGGTAGCCGTCAATTCCCGCGCCGCAATACGCAATCCCCGGGCGGCCAGCATCCCCTCCAATACCGACACCTTGCGATTTTCAATGTGGCTGTAGTCCCGCCGCAATTCCACATCGTTAAACCAGCGATAGAGGTTATCGTCCTCCGGAGAAACGGAGTCGGCCATTACCAGGGCGCCGCCGGGCTTGAGAACCCGGCGCACTTCATCCAGGGCCGCGCCCAGGTCGGCAAAGTGATGGCCGGCGGCGCGGCAGGTAATCAGGTCGATGGATTCGGACGCGATGGGCAGGGCTTCGGCCTGGTTTTGCAGCAGCAGCAGGTTGGACAACTGCCGTTCCCGGCCGAGGCGGCGGGTTTCCGTCAGCATTTCCCGGGTCAAATCCGAGGCTACCACCCGGTCGGCGCAGTCGGCAATGGAAAAGGCGGTAAAGCCGGCGCCGGCGCCCAGGTCTATGGCCCATTGCTGGCCGGCGGAGGGCGTGAACCGCCGCACCGTGTCCAGCCGGTTATCGCTGATGTGAACTTGACTGGTTGCATATTGGGCGGCCTGCGCCCCGAACATCCTTTGCGCCGCCCCGCTATCCGGGGATTCCGTCTGCGTCATAACGCCGCCTTTGTCTTGGGGGATTGGTATGGGATTTGAGGGCTATTGTAGAGTTTGGCGGGCCGGGGCGCAAGCGGCGGGATGGAACGGAATCGCCGCCGGACGCCCTTTGCCATTACGCTGGGTTGGTGTATAATGGGGCTAAACGGGAGGGATTATGGACGAAAGGGAGGAGGACAAGGCTGCGCCGGGGCGGGCGCGGCGGGTATTGGAGGACTTGGTGCCGGTGCCGGTATTCGTCGGCACTATGCTGGTAACTTTGACGGTCTTTACCCTGCAAACCGTCAAGGGCTGGCAGGCCTTGGCCGCCGGATGGGAGGAGGGCGTCAACTTTTACTGGCGGCTGTATCAGGCGGCCACCCACGACAATCTGGAAGGCACGTTGGCGTCGGTCTTTCTGTCCTTGGTGGGCGGCAATTTCGTCCGATTCATTTGGGAGGCAATCATGCTGTTTTACGACCGGGTGGCGAAGTTCGACCAGCTGCGGGCGGAGGCGGCCGCGGCGGCCGTAGCCAAAGTCGAAACCGCGGCCGCGGAGGCGGCCGCCGCGGCCGCCGCGGCCGCGGCCAAATCCGAAGCCGCAGCCATTGCGGAGCAGGATCGGAAGTGGCGGGGTTGGATTGCCCGCCGGGATGCGGCGGCGAAACAGGGGCTGCCCTTTAACGAGCCGCCGCCGGCGCCCCTCGATGATTAGCGCCCGCCGGCCCAGCGCCGCCTCGGCTGCTATTGGCGGCCGGGGCGGTTTTCGGGAACTCCTGGGAGGCAATCATGCTGTTTTACGACCGGGTGGCGAAGTTCGACCAGCTGCGGGATGCGGCCAAGGCCGCGGCCATTGCGGAGCAGGATCGGAAGTGGCGGGGTTGGATTACCCGCCGGGATGCGGCGGCGAAACAGGGGCTGCCCTTTAACGAGCCGCCGCCGGCCCCCCTCGCTGATTAGCGGCCCGCAACCCAGCGCCATCCCGGCCGCCAAGGGCGGCCGGGATGGTTTTCGGTAACTACTGGGAGGCAATCATGCTGTTTTACGACCGGGTGGCGAAGTTCGACCAGCTGCGGGCGGAGGCGGCCGCGGCGGCCGTAGCCAAAGTCGAAACCGCGGCCGCGGAGGCGGCCGCCGCGGCCGCCGCGGCCGCGGCCAAATCCGAAGCCGCGGCCATTGCGGAGCAGGATCGGAAGTGGCGGGGTTGGATTGCCCGCCGGGATGCGGCGGCGAAACAGGGTCTGCCCTTTAACGAGCCGCCGCCGGCCCCCCTCTATGATTAGCAACCGCCGGCCCAGCGCCATCCCGGCCGCTCTTGGCGGCCGGGGCGGCTTGCCGGAAACGGCTTTGCCGGGCCGGGCCGGCTACTCCGCGGTCGAGCTGACGACCTCGAAGTGCTTGACCCAGTATTCCCCCCGGTACAGGTGTTCCATCTCCTTGGCCATGGCCTGGCGGAACGCCCCCACCTCGTAGGCCCGCATATTTTCCAGGGTATCCCAGATGGAAACGCTGACCCCCTCGTCGGCGTCCTCGGTGCTGCGGAGCAGCTGCCGCTCCTGGAGACCGGGAATGTTGCCGGCGGAGCCGGCCAGCCGCTCGTGGTAGTGCCGCTCGTACTCGTCCCAGGTGCCGGGCCGCAACTTCCCCCAAACCATCCGTATGAACATAACGCTTACTCCTGTGGCTTTGGATTTTCAGCCGCCGGCTTTCATCCGGCCCGGCTTGGGATACATCATACCACTTTATGGGGGATTGCGCCCGCCCTTTTTGCCGGCATTGCTCGTGGCAATTGCCTGGGGAAAGCGGCATATCACGGCACAACAATCGCCGCCGACCACAAATCCCCTTGCCCGGGGACAAATTGCCCCGTCCGCATTTCCTTAATGCCGCCGGGATAATTCGGCAAAGGAACGGATGCCAGGCATTTGCCGTCAAAGCGGCTGCCGCGGCGGGCAAAGGCAAAATCCCGGTGGGCAAAGCCGGCCGCTTGCCGATCCGCCGGCAAATCGGCTACCTCCGCCGGGACGATATGCAGGAAAAAGGCGGCCGCCGTATCCGCCGCATTGCAGGTTTCCCGCAAGTAAAGCAGCCGATTATCCCGCCGATACAAGTCAAAATAATTCCGGGCCGCCGGTTGCTCAGCGGACAAAACGGCGTAATCAGCCCGCAGTTGATCCAAGTTGGGCGCGGCGATTAGTTCTACCGACCACAAATCGCCCTGGCCGGGGATATGCTGGCCGGTGCGGATTGCGGCGATGGGATAGTCCGGCAGGGAAATCGTTGCCAGACACTTGCCGTCAAAGCGGCCGCCTTGCCGGTCAAAATCAAAGCCGGAATGGTCAAAGCCGGCCGGCCGCCGCTCCGCCGGCAAATCGGTTACTTCCTCCGGAAGGATATGCAGGAAAAAGGCGGCCGCCGTATCCGCCGCCGCGCAGGATTCCCGCAAGTAAAGCAGCCGGTTATCCAAGGTGTAGAGGTCAAAGAAATCCCGGACGACCGGCTGCAAGTCGGACAAGGCGGCATAATCGGCGCGCAGTTGGTCGGGATCCGCCGGGATAGTTAGCTCTACCGACCACAGGGGAGCGCCGGTGGCGGGGACATACTGCCCGGTACGCAGGGCGGCGAGGGGATAGGCGGGCAGGGGATATTGGGCCGCGCATTGCCCCGGCGTCAAGCGGCCGCCGGCCTCGGCAAAGCTGAAACTCATGCTGTTAAAGCCGTGGTCCCGGCGCAGCGGCGGCAAGGCGGCCGGATCCCGGGGGATCAAGTGCAGAAAGAACGGGGGTTCAGCGTACTCCGAGACACATTCCGCCAATACATAGCGCAGCTGCTTGCCATCCTCGGCCAGGGAAACCTGGAATCCGGGATGTTCGGCAAGGTTCGGTTTGGCCTCGGCCGCCGGCCGCCGGGCCGCGGCCAGGGCGGAAACCGGCGGATCCGGGCTTGCCCGGCCCAAGCGTAGCAGGGATGGCTCCATCCGCTGCACCATCGCCGCCGCCAGCAGTTCGTTGCCCCGGTGATTCAAGTGGCAGCAGTCGTCAATATACAAGGTTTCCGGGTGGTCGGCGAAAATGGCGGTCAGGTCAAAGTAGTTGACGCCGGCCCCGGACAAATCCCGGTTAAACTGCCGCAGCAGCGGATAACCCGATTCGACCAGCAATTTGGGAAACCAGCGATGGGAATAGGCCGATTCCAATTCCTGCCGGCTCAGCGGTTTGGAATCCGGGAAATACTGATTGGGATGCAGAAAGTGGTAATAGTCGGCTCCGGCCAGTTGCGCCAGCCGGGCCAGGGCCCGGGAGCCGCGATACCAGAACCGGGCCGCCGCCGGCAGCATTTCCGCCTCTTGGGGCAACCAGTTGCGGGGGCCGTGTTTCTCCAGGCTGTAGTCCACTTCCGCGGCCGCCAGGTCCTGATTTAGTTGGATAATCTGGGCGGTGGCCCTTTCCCGCCGCCAGCGGTTCAGCAGCCCGAACAGGGCCGACCGGCGCAGGGGGGAGGTTTCTTGCAGCGCGCTCAGCCGGGACTGTTCCCGGCGCAAAATCCCGATGCGGCCGGCCAGTAAAATCTCTCCGGTAGTCAGCCCTACCTGCTTATTCCAAGCGGTAGGATAGAACGGGAAAACGCCGCCCCTGAAGTTCTGGGCGCTGAGGGTCATTTCGTTGAACCCATCCAGATTGACCAGGAGGTCAAACTCGCCGCCCAGCAGCAGGGTGTTGGCGACAATTATCGTCTGCTGCGGCTGCTTGGCGGTGCCAATCGCCAAGCGGCGGACTATCGGCTGCCGCGGCGGATGGTTGGCGGCAAACCAGCGGCTCAGGGCATCCTGGAGATAGGGTTCGACATCCTCGGCTACGGAGCCGCCCAGCAAACCGACCACAATCGTGTCCGCCTGCCGCTGCCGGGGCGGCGTTTCATTCATATCGTCAAAGGCCGGCCGGTGGCCGTAGGCGTAAAAGGGATGGCGCATAGTCACCCGCGGCTTGAAAGCATTAGCCGCATCCAGAGCCGGGAGAGGCGCAACATCCCCCGGCGTATCCGACCCGCCGCCGCCATACCCCTGCCCATAGGCCGCATAATAGGCCAGGCGGGCCATCCCCTCGAGAGCCAGCAAGGTAAGGAACAGCATCAAGGCGTAGTAGAGGATTTTCTTGGGGAAAGGCAAACCGCTTTTCGTCCCTTGGGGATTCCGTTGACCGGATTCGGGTCGGATTGCCCGTCAGTCCGGGGCAAGGCAGCTTGATTGTAGGATATAACGACTTGGCGGGGCAAGGCGGCGGCGGGCTTACCGTCATTTCCGCGCCCTTTCGTTGCCGTCCTTCCCGCCCTATCTCGACCGTCATTCCCGCGTAAGCGGGAATCTCGAACGGTACTGCCTTATGATGGTATTGTCAGCAGACAACCGTCGGGATTCCCGCTTACGCGGGAATGACGGTAGGGGCGGCCGGGTATAACAGCAGGGGAGAGGGCAAAAAATCAGGCCAGCACCCGGTAGCGGTAGCGGGAATTAAGCAAATCCCCCTCGGCAAAGCGGTTGAATCGCAGCGGCGTCAAATCCGTCGACGCAGCCCGGCCCTCTAACGCCAATTCCGCCATTGCCCGCCCGATAGCCGGGGCCAGCTTGAATCCGTGACCGCTGAACCCCACGGCGCAGAACAATCCGTCGATGCCCGGAATCTTATCCAGGATGGGATGCCAGTCCGGGGTAACGGTGAACAATCCCGACCAGCCGCCGCGAATGTAAGAATCGGCCATTAGCGGCATCCGCCGGGCCAGCCGGGCCATATTGTCGGCCGCCGTAGCCGGGTCAATGCCCTCGTCATAGTTATCCAGTTCCACATCATCCTCGCCAAAGCCAATCATGGTCAGGGTAGGGCTTTCCGGGCGGAAGGAAAAGGATTGGGCAATGTCGCCGACGATGGGATGGGTAGGCAGCAATTCCGGAGGGCGGGTCGCCAGGGCTACCTGATGCCGCACCGGGCTGAGCGGCAGGGCAATATCGGCTCCGGCCAGCAGTCCATTGGCCCAGGGGCCGGCGGCGATAATGACCCGTTCTGTCGCGATTCGGCCGTTAGCGGTCAAAACCGCCTGCAACCGGCCGCCGGCGATTTCCAGGCCGAGGGCCGCCGTCCGCAGGGCGATTTGCGCCCCCCTTTCCTGCGCCCGGGCGGCGTAGGAAGTAGTAACCAGGTAAGGGTCGGCATAGCCGGAATCCGGCTCCCAAGCCAAGCCCTCGCCAGCGTAGGCTTGCAGCATGGGCGCCAATTCGCGCAGGTCGGCGGCGGTTATCAGGGCGGTGTTGATGCCCAATTCCTGCTGCATGGCGATGTTCAGTTCCAAGCCGGGCCGGTCAACTTCCTCTACGGCCACCAGATAGCCGGTTTTGACGAAACCGGCCCGGCCGCCGACCTGCTGGTCAAAGTCGGCATAGACTTGCAGGCTGGCCCAGGCCAGGGCCGCGGTGATGGGGTTGGAGTAGTGCATTCGGCAGATGGCCTGGGAGCGGCCGGTGGAGCCGCCGCCCAGGACGCCCCGCTCCAGCAGCAGGGGATTAGCCGCGCCCAAAGCGGTCAAGTGATAGAGCATACTGCATCCCATCACGCCGCCGCCGATAATTACAATGTCCGCCGATTCCGGCATAAGATGCCCTCCGGTTTTGCGGTGTTTTGGGTTTCCCTGCTTGGATTCCTGCCCAAGGGGGAAACGGATTCAAACATGGATAGACAGGATAGACAGGATTCTTTTGTCTGTATAGAACGGTACTGGCGGCCCCCCACCGTCCTTCCCGGCCACCCCAACCGTCATTCCCGCGTAAGCGGGAATCCCCACGGTAATGTGTCAGACAAGACCGTTGCCGGCCGGGCATTTCCAGGTTCCCGCTTACGCGGGAATGATGGTTGCGTGTCCCCCGGGTTCCCGCTTACGCGGGAATGACGGTAGAAAGGGCCGGGAATGACAGCATTATATCCCACTGTCCAAGAGTATTGTAACGGAAAAGGGCGGCGGATTAGCCCGGCCGGCCGCCGGCCCGGGTTTAGGCAATTTTCAGGGAAAGGGGAAATTGTCCGAAAAAGGTATTGACAATCCTTTTTAAAGGCGCTATATTGAATCTGATAGCTCTGCCGGTGGGCCCCGACAGTTTGCCGGTGGGGTTATTTTTTGCCCTTCGTCCCCGCCCGATTTCCGCTAATCCTGACCCCCCCTTTTCCGCTCATCCTGAACTTGTTGAAGGATGAACGGAAATCCGGCGCCATTTCCATTCCCCCAAATCCCCCCATATTTGCCAAACCCGCCGCCAACCGCTATAGTGGTCTTGCTTTCCCCATTCCCAGCATAAAGGAGGCGCTGCTATGAAAGGCCGCATTGTGGTGGTTAAGGAGTATGGCAAGCCCTTTGAGATTGAGGAGTACGAGGTGCCGGAACCGGAGCCGGGGGCGACCCTGCTGCGGATGACCCAGGCCGGCATCTGCGGCTCCGACCTGCATACCTGGCGCGGCGACCAGAGCCAGGAGTTTATGCCCATCCCGCCGACCGGCCGGGTGATGGGCCACGAGGGTACCGGCGTGGTGGAAATCCTGGGCGACGGCATCAGCGCCGATACCCTGGGAACGCCGGTAGTTGCCGGCGACCGGGTGGTCTATTCGGCCATCTTTCCCTGCCATCGCTGCCATCTGTGCCTGCGCGGCGATACCAACTGGTGCGCCAATCGGGCCTATCCCACCGCCGGCGTCTGGCCCTACTTCACCGGCACCTACGCCGACTTTCTCTATCTGCCGCCGCGGCATCCCTTTTTCCGGGTGCCGGATGAACTGCCCGACGACCTGCTGGGGCCGGTCAACTGCGCGATGGGCACCGTTACCACCGGCCTGATGCGGGCGCAAGCCCACGAAGGCCAGTATGTGGTCATTCAGGGGGCCGGCGGCCTGGGCCTGAACGCTACCGCTATGGCTAAAGATATGGGCGCCGACCGGGTGATTGTCCTGGATCGGCTGGAAAACCGCCTGCAACTGGCCGAGGAGTTCGGGGCCGATTACACCATCAACATCGAGGAGTTCAACACCCCGGAAACCCGGATCCGCCGGGTGTGGGAACTGACCAACGGCCGCGGGGCCGATGTGGTGATGGAATTGGTGGGCCGGGCCGACCTGCTGGCCGAGGGCATCGATATGCTCAGCAACGGCGGCAGTTTCGTCGAAATCGGCGACATCGTCCGGGGCCAGGAAGTATCCATCGACCCCTCGAAACTCCTCTCCGGCAAAAACATCCTGGGCTCCCGAATGTACCGCCCCGACCTGCTGCCCACCCTGCTGGCTTTCCTGGCGCGGAATCAGCACAAGCTGCCCTTCCACAAACTGGTCTCCCACCAGTTCCCCCTGGCCGAAGTCAACGATGCCTTTGCCCAGGCGGAATGGAATCAGCGGCAAACCGAAATCACCCGGGCCATGCTGGTACCCTAATCTTACATGGATATACAGGATGAACAGGATTTTGTTGTCCGTTGGGCCGGATTCTCCGGATCCGGAAAATCAGTCCTAAGGAAACAACAAAATCCTGTCTATCCCGTCTATCCATGTTTGAATCAAAAGCCGGAGGAAGGGCTATGACTGTGATGGTTACGGGGGGCAATGGGCTGATTGGCTCCCGCATTATCCGCCTGCTGTTGGAACGCGGCGAATCGGTCGTTTCCTTTGACTTGACGCCGCCGCGGACGCACCTGCCCTTGCACCGCCATCTGGCGGAAGTACCCTTTTACCGGGGCGATATTACCCAGCTGCCGCAGCTGCTGGAGGCGTGCCAGCAGCATCAGGTCGACCGCATCATCCACATGGCGGCCCTGCTGCCCCCGGATACCGAGGAACGGCCGCATTTCGGGATGTTGGTCAACATTCAGGGGACGAATAATGTCTTTGAGACGGCCCGTTGGCGCGGCCTGGCGCGGGTGGTCTATGCCAGTTCCATTGCGGTGTATGGCGCGCAGGAAACCTTTGGCGAGCGCCCGCTGACCGAGGCCGATTTGACCGCCCCGGTCAATGTGTACGGGTTCACCAAGGCGGCCAACGATTTCGCCGCCGGCCAGTATCGGGAACGCTATGGATTGGATTTGCGCGGCATCCGCATTGGCACGGTTTTCGGCCACGGCCGCACCACCGGAATGACCGGAATGATTGGCGGCTTAATGATTTCCTTGCCGGCGATCGGCCAGCCGGTAGCCCTGCCTTTCCGTCCGGAGGAGGCGTCGCCAATGATTCACGCCGAGGACGCCGCCGCGATTTTCGTGCAGGCCGCCTTGAGCGCCAGTCTGAATCATCCGATTTATCTGACCGGCGGCCACTTGGCTACTATCGGCGATATGGCCGACCTGGTGCGGCGGTTTATCCCGGCGGCGCAAATATCTACCGGCGACCGGGCCGTCCCCCATGTCTATCAGGTGGACAACAGCCGGATGCTGGCTGATATTGGCTACGAAATGGCCCCGCTGGCGGTGCGGGTGCTGGAACACATCAACGACGCCCGGCAAGAGGCGGGGCTGGAGCCGCTGAGTGGTTAATTCCCAAGGCAATGGATTATGCCTGACCTACCCCCTACCGTCATTCCCGGCCGCCCTCTACCGTCATTCCCGCGTAAGCGGGAATCCGGCGGTGGCTTTCCAAGAATACAGCACATAAGGCAGTACCGTAGGGATTCCCGCTTACGCGGGAATGACGGTTTCGAGTCCCCACGATATTACCGATCTCCCGGGGCCGTATAAATAGGTTGCGCCCACCGCCCAACAGCGCTAAAGTAAGGGCAAACCCGGCTATTTTACGACAAAGGAACGCTGCCCTTATGGACATCCTCGTTTCCGGCTCCCTGGCTTATGACCGCATTATGGACTTTCCCGGCCGCTTTGCCGACCACATCATGCCGGACAAGATCCACATGATTAACGTCAGTTTCACCGTCAACGGGCTGAAGGAAAACTTTGGCGGCACCGCCGGCAACATCGCCTACGCCCTGGCCCGCCTCGGCTGCCCGCCGCGCATTATCGCCGCCATCGGCCACGACTATCACCGCTATTTTCAGTGGCTGGCGCAGGGCGGCCTGACCACCGACCACATCCGCATCGTCCCGGAGGCGGCGACCGCCTCGGCCTACATCACCACCGACCAGGCCGACAATCAGATTACCGGTTTCAATCCCGGAGCGATGCAGTTTTCCACCGAGTTTGACTTTGCCCAGGTGGATCCGGCCCATACCCTGGCCATCGTGGCTCCCGGCAACTTGCCGGATATGGCCGAATACACCGCCGCCCACCGCCGCTTGGGCATCTACAGCATCTTTGACCCCGGCCAATCCCTGCCGGCCTGGCCCGCCGAGGGCCTGACCCGCTGCATCAGCCAGTCCAATCTGCTGGTGTCCAACGACTACGAGCTGGCGCTGATTCGGGACAAGACCGGCAAGGATTTGGCGGAATTGCTGGAACTGACCGACGCCATCATCACCACCAAGGGGGAACAGGGCGCGGAAGTAGTTACCAAAGTCGGCGCGGTGCCGGTGCCGGCGGTGCCAACGGCTAATGTGGTCGACCCCACCGGGGCCGGCGACGCTTTCCGCGGCGGCCTGATTAAGGGCTTGGTGGACGGGCTGCCGTTGGAACGGGGGGTAATGCTGGGCGCGGTCTGCGCCCACTACGCCATCCAAAGCATTGGCACCCAGGAATACGCCTTTACCCCCGAGGAATTTGACGCCAAACTGGTGGAATGTTACGGCCCCTGAGGGTGGGGGATGGGGGCGGCCGCCGGGCATCCCTCCTATCCGCTCATCCTGAACTTGTTGAAGGATGAATACCCCGCAACCACCCTCACCCCCAACTCGGCCCTGGCACATTTACCACGCCGGGGTTGAGGGTGTGGACGGAAGTATGCCCGCAGTGGGCCAGGGTCAAATCCACTTCGTGCCGCAGGATTTCCAGCATCAGCCGTACTCCGTCGGCCCCGTTCCAGGCCAAACCCCAGAACAGGGGGCGGCCGACCAGCACGGCCCGCGCCCCTAGCGACAACGCCTTGATCACATCGCTGCCGCGCCGGATGCCGGAATCGAGATAGACCTCGGCCCGGCCCTTAACCGCCGCCACAATTTCCGGCAGCATTTCAATGGCGGCCAAGGTGCCGTCCAACTGCCGCGCCCCATGATTGGATACCCAGATGCCTTCGACGCCGCGTTCTACCGCCTGATAAGCGTCCTCGGCGGTGCGGATGCCTTTCAACACCAGCGGCAGGTTCGTCTGCTGCCGCAGCCAATCCAACTCCCCCCAGGTCAGCGGCTGGGTAAAGGGGCGCTGATAATACAAAGCGTCCAGGGTATCGGCCACCAAGCCCAGACCGGCCGCCTCGCCGACGAAATTGCCCGGATTAAAGCCCCGCGGCCGTTCCGAGCCGTGCCGGATACTGCGCTCGATAGGGCTGTTGACCGGCATATCCACGGTCAGGGCGATGGCTTTGTAGCCGGCTTGTTCGGCCCGCTTGACCAGCATCGCGCTGGTTTCATGGTCTTGATGATACAACTGAAACCACAGCGGCCCGCTGGCGGCGGCCGCCACCTGTTCTATGCTGTAGTGAGAGCCGGTCGCCAGGGTCATTAAAGTGGCGGCGGCTCCGGCGCCCCGGGCCGTCGCCAATTCCCCGTCCGGATGGGCCATCTGATGCCCGCCGGCCGGGGCCACCATCACCGGAAAACTGATTTTGTCGCCCAGCACGGTGGTGGACAAATCCCGGTCGGCAATATCCGCCAGAAAGCGGGGGCGCAGGGTGATAGCTTCCAAAGCGGCCCGATTGCGCCGCACGGTGATTTCATCCTGAGCCGCGCCGTCAATAAAAGCCCAGGCGTGGGGACTGATAAACCGGGCGGCGTGGGCTTCCAGTTCATACAGGTTCAGCGGTTCCAATCGCATCGCAAAAAATCCTCTCGGCCGGCGGGATGATAGCCGGCGGGTGGGCAAGGGTTTGGGATGGGCCGGGTTAAAGCCGGGCCATTATACACCCGGATTTAGCCGGCGTCATTCCCATTCCTTTGGTTTCAGGGCAATGGCAGAGGGAAACCGTCCTTCCCGGCCGCCTCATAACTGTCACACTCGCCGCCGCCCAACCGACCGGAGTCGGCAGCCGGAGGGCAGCAAGGGCACGGCTATGGGAAATGACCGCCCCTTACGAATCGCTGCCGGCCGGGGATGAACTGCCCATAGGGTTCTGTAGCATTTTGCCGGGTATTAAGGAGGGGAAATGACGACCTTGCCGAACCCGCCGGCCGGCGGTGGCTTTGTAAGGATTAGCCGGCGGGATATGATACGCCCCGCCCGCTGAACCGGCCCGCCCGCCAAATCACTCCCCGGCCGGCAATTCCCGCAACTCCCCCAGCACCCGCTCCAGCCGTTCCGCCAGCAACTCAATGTTGGCAGCGGCGTCCCGGTGGGACACCCACCGCGCTGATATGGGTTTGACGGGAATTCGGTTTGAGAACGGGTCATTCTCAAATTGAGCGGCCCAGGCTTCAAGGATTTCAACTAATTGGGGCGGTTGCTTATCCTTATCCCAATTAGTCATCCCAAAGGTAAAATCCTGCGTACTCAGCCAGCCGCCGCGTCCCGATACCGGATAAATCCAAGCAACGGTGAGCGGCTTGGCCCAAGCCGGGCAGTTGCAGCGCAGGCTGACGCTGGAGTCGCCAAAAGTGACAGTGCCGCCGCCCTTTTCGGTCAGGTCCATAAGCCGCTGTGCGGCCTGCCGCACTGCGTCGTCGGGCATCTGGGCAAAGAAATCCTCTCGACTTATGCGGGAGCGTCCCTTGCCGCTACCCCCGGATTGACGCCCCGGCGCAACGGCGGCATCCGCCGTCCGCCCAATCACCCGCGGCACCAACGTCCGACCGGTAGCCCCCCGGAACTGCTTGATTTCCACGGCTAACACTTGGATGTTGGGCATCTGTTCGTTTAGGAACTCTACTACCCGGGCCAGAGGATCGGGGATAGTATCGGCGACAAAGAGCAGGCGCAAGTTGGCCGCCCGCAAGTTGGTTTCCACCTGCTGCCAAAACCCTTCGACCTCCAAATCCTCCTCGGGTTGCAACAGTTCCGAAAGAACTTCCTCGGGATTCAGACCATCGTCGCTAGCGCGCTCCTCGAAAACCCGGCGGATTCTTTCCACATTCCAGGTGCGGCGGGCATGGGCGGCGTACTCCATCATTTGGCCGACGACGGCCCGGCGGATTTCCGGGTTGCCGGCCAGTTTGGTCTCCACCAAAGTAGGGATGGCATCCTGGTCAATAAGCAGGTGATCCAACGCCCAGCGATTGCTGCCGCCCTCAATATCGGGGATGCCCTGTTCCCGGTCAATGAGAATCCAGCGGCGGGGTACGCCGGGAGTTATCTGCTCCCCGGACAGCAAAACCAGGTGTTTCGCCACCAGCTCTTGCAGGGTGCCCTCGATGTCGAAGTCCGATTCCTGCATAGGCTCCAGCCGGCCCGATTCGTTCAGGTGGTAGATGTGCTGTTGGGTCAAGGGCTTGACCTCCTATGCCGGAGCCAAGGTTTGCAGGGCTGCCAGGACATTTTTCAGCCGCTCCGCCAAGTCGTCGATATGGTGGATGGCGGCGGCGTGAGGTACGGTGTAGGAGATTATACTCTCGCTGGGGACGCGATCGGCGTAAGGCAACCCGGCAAAGGAGTTGGCCCAGTTTTCCAGAAACTCGCGCAAGTAGTGTGGTACGCCCCCGAAGCGCCCCCTTTTCCCGGCCCCGGCGCCAAAGGAAAAGTCTTTACACGTAATCCAAGTTTCCACGCCGGGCGGGTAAATCCACGCCACCGAAACTTGGTTCGACCAGCCCGGAAAGTTCCTACGGCGGCTGCGGATGCTCAAGCCCTGCTTTCCCCAAGATACGACCCCACCGTTTTCCCCGGCAACTTCCATCAGCCGCTGGACGGCTTGACTGGTCTGCGGGTCGGGCATCCGGGCAAAGAATTCCTCCGCGGTTATCCCCTGATTCGTTTCAGCCAATTGTTGACCTCCCGCCAATAAGAAATGGAACCTGGCCCAGGTTAGCAGATAAAGCGGGCGTATTCAATCGTCCAAGCCAAAATACGCCCTCATTTCCGCCGAGGAATAGACTTTTCCCTCGCCCCGGCGAATGCGTTCCAGAACCGCCACGGCCCGGCGGTAATCCTCCCGGGCCTCCGGATCAAGCATCTGCAAAGACTCCATGACGCCTTGCAGCCGGGCCGCCAGTTCGTCGCCGTGTTTGACGGCGGCGGCGTGGCTTACCGCCCAGGCTTCCACGCCGGTCGAGGATACATCCCAGGCATAAGGGGTCTGGGCAAAGGAATTGGCCCAATCTTTCAGCACCTGTCGGACTTCGGCCGGCAAGCTTTCCGGGCCTTTCCAGAGGGTTTGCCGGCCAAAGGAAAACTCCCGGGTTTTCATCCAACCCCGTTCTCCGGGATACAGCCAGGCCACGGAAATGGGATGCGGCCAAGCCGGGCAGTCGGGATAGCGGAGGCTGACGCCGCCAACGCCGCGTTCCACAAAGCCGCCGCTCTGGCGGGCCACTTCCATTAACTGCCAAGCGACCTCCCGGACTTGCGGATTGGGCATCCGCTCCAGGAACTCCGCTATGGTTATCCGGCTGCGTTTCGTTGCAACCACTTTCCCGCCTCCCGCCAATAAAAATGGAACCTTGCTATAGGTTAGCAGATAAAGCGGGCCTAATCAATCTTTTCCTAATGACCTCTCTACCGTCATTCCCGCGTAAGCGGGAATCCCGCGGTTGCCTGTCGACAATACCATCATAAGGCAGTACCGTTCGGGATTCCCGCTTACGCGGGAATGACGGTAGGGGGACAGCCGGGAATGACGGTAGGGGCGGCCGGCAACCGGCCGGTCTTGGTTCATACCGTTTGGGATTCCCGCTTACGCGGGAATGACGGTTTCCATAGGCAATTATATGCAATTGCCCGGCCTATCCCCCCCAAACCCATCCCCTTGTGCTAATATATCCGCCAGCCGGAACGCAACCGGAAACCATAACCGATTAGGAGGGATGACGGGAATGAAAGCGCTGGAGGGGGTGCGCGTGCTGGATTTGACCCGGGCCTTGGCCGGCCCGTTCTGTACCCTGATGCTGGGCGACTATGGCGCCGACATCCTTAAGATTGAACTGCCGGGCAGCGGCGACGACACCCGCCACTGGGGGCCGCCCTTTATCGGCGACGAAAGCGCCTACTTCCTGTCCATCAACCGCAACAAGCGCAGCCTGACCCTCAACTTCAAGGAGAACCAGGCCCGGGATATTTTCCTGCAACTGGCCGCCCAAGCCGATGTCATCGTGGAAAACTTTACTCCCGGCGTAATGGCCCGCTTCGGCCTCGGCTACACCGCCGTCCAAGTGGTCAATCCGCGCATCATCTACTGCTCCATTTCCGGCTTCGGGCAGAACGGGCCGTACCAGAGCCGCCCGGCTTACGACCAGATTATGCAGGGCATCAGCGGCCTGATGAGCATTACCGGCGAACCCGGCGGCGAGCCGCAAAAGGTGGGCGTGGCCGTTACCGACATCGGCGCCGGAATGTGGGCCGCCTTTGCCGTAATGACCGCCCTCTACCATCGGAATCAGCCCGGCGGGCAGGGCCAGCATATTGACATCTCTATGCTGGACGCCCAGGTGGCCTGGCTGACCTATCAGGCCGGCTACTATTTTGCCTACGACCGCCCGCCGCAGCGGTTGGGCGCGGCCCATCCCACCCTGGTGCCGTACCAGGCTTTTATGGGCCAGGACGGCAAATATCTGAATGTGGCCGTCGGCTCGGAACGGCTGTGGGAACGGTTCTGCCAGGGCATTCAGCGGCCGGATTTGCAAGACCGGCCGGAGTTCGCCAATAACGGCGTCCGGGTGGAAAACCGGGCGGTGCTGGTTCCCCTGTTGCAGCAGCACTTTTTGACCCGGCCGGCGGAGGAATGGGTCGCCGACTTGCAGCAGTTTAATGTGCCGGCCGGCCCGATTAACGACCTGGCGGATGTGTTCAGCGATCCCCAGGTGCTGCACCGGGAAATGCTGCGGGAAATGCCCCATCCCACTTTGGGCGCGGTCAAGCAGACCGGCCTGCCCATCAAGTTCGGGCAAACTCCCGGCGGCCTGGATTTGCCGCCGCCGCTGCTGGGCGAACACAATGCCCCCATCCTGCGGGATTTGGGCTATTCCGATGGGGAAATTGCGGATTTGGCCGCCCGGGGGGTTATCTGATATGGGGACGGCGACCCGCTGCCCCTGGCCCGGCGCGGATCCCTTAATGCTGGCTTACCACGATACCGAGTGGGGCGTGCCGTTGCGGGAGGATGGCAAACTTTTTGAGTTTTTGCTGCTGGATGGGGCGCAGGCCGGCCTCAGCTGGCGGACGATTCTGCATAAGCGGGAAAACTACCGCCAAGCCTTTGACGGCTTTGACGCCGCTAGGATTGCCCAATATGATGCCGGCAAAGTGGACCAACTGCTGGACAATCCCGGCATCGTCCGCAATCGGCAGAAAATCGCCGCCGCCATCGGCAATGCCCAAGCCCTGCCGCCCATCCAACAGGAATGGGGCAGTTTCGCCGCCTATCTCTGGTCTTTCGTCGGGAATTGTCCGATTAAAAACCGCTGGGAATTGGCGGCCGATATTCCGGCCGTTTCCCCGGAATCCGATGCCCTCAGCCGGGATTTGCGGCGGCGCGGTTTCCGCTTTGTCGGCCCCACCATCTGCTACGCCTTTATGCAGTCGGCCGGCCTGGTTAATGACCACCTGCTTTCCTGTTTCCGCTATGATGCAGTGGGTTAGGGCGGGTTTATGCGGATTGTTAATACCCGGATAAGCCATCCCTTTCTGTCATCCTTCAACAAGTTCAGGATGAGCGGAAAGGGGGCTGGTTTTCCGCTACGCTGAGGTGGGTTAAGGCGGGTTTATGCGGAAAGGGGGTTGATTTTCCGCTCATCCTGAACTTGTTGAAGGATGGACGGAAAGGGGGCTGGTTTTCCGCTCATCCTGAACTTGTTGAAGGACGAGGGGAAAATCAGCGTAATACTTTTGTAATGCAATCCGCCCACAATGGGCCGGGCAAAGGCCGGTATAAACCGTCCTGCCAATTCCGCGGGAGTGACGCCCGGCCGGTTGACCAACAGCGGCAATCCGTCCACAATAGGCAAGGCAAGGGCCTATCCAAACCGTCATTCCCGCGTAAGCGGGAATCTGGCGGCGGCTGGGCGACAACGGGGGGCTTTTCAATGCCGTCGGGATTCCCGCTTACGCGGGAATGACGGTAAGTCGACAGGGCGGTAAATCGGCAGGACGGTAAGTCGGCAGGACGGTGAGTCGGCAGAGCGGTAAGGCGGCAGAGCGGCGAGTCAGCAGAGAGGAAACGAAATTTATGGACTTGGGCTTAAACGAGCGGGTGGCGATTGTCAGCGGGGCCAGCAGCGAGGTGGGCCGCCAGGTGGCCCTGAGCCTGGCCGCCGAGGGGGCCCGGCTGTCGGTCTGCGATTATGCCGAGGAGGGGCTGCGCCGCACCGAGCTGGATCTGGCCCGGGTCGCCTCCCAGCGCAGCGTCCTGGCCTTGCCCGCCGATTTGTCCGAACCCCGCAGCGTCCGCCGGGTGGTGCGCGACACCTTTAATCGTTTCGGCCAGGTGGACATCCTGGTGCTGCAACCGGATCGCCTGCCGCCGGCCCCGCCGGCCGATGGCCTCGAGGATGAACGCGGCGAGGAACTGGAACGCTGTTTCCGCAGCGCCCTGCGGCTCAGCCGGGAAGTCATTCCCTATATGAAACAGGAACATTGGGGGCGCATTATCAACCTGATTCCCACCGCCGCCGGCCAGACCGCCGCCGGCCTGCCCCTGCCCCTGGCCCAGCAGCAGTATCTGGTCGGCTATTTCAAAACCCTGGCTAACGAACTGGCCCCCTTTAACATCACCGTCAACAGCCTGCTGCCCGGCTCCCTGGAAACCCAGGAATTGCGCCAAATCCTCAAGGAAAGCGCGGCGGCCGCGGACGAGGACCCGGCCGCCCGCAAAAAGCAGGCTTATCGCAGCGTTCCTATGGGACGCTTGGGCAAGCCGGAGGAAGTGGGCGACCTGGCCGCCTTTATCGCCTCGGAACGGGCCGGCTACCTCACCGGGGCCAGCATCTTTCTGGACGGCGGCCAAATTCAGGAAATCCGGCAGTAACGGCATAGGCCGGGGGGAAAACCAGCAAAACCAATTATTAGGAGGCGCTCTTATGGCGCGGCCCAAGACGGCGACCCGGAAATTGGCGGATTTCAACGATTTCAACGCCATCAATCGCGGCGTCTATATCGCCGACAACCTCGACTTTCTGCGGGCCATTAACACCGCCTCCGTCGACCTGGTCTGCATTGACCCGCCCTTTGCCAAAAACGATACCTTTACCGGCGACAAACTCAAGCCGCCCCTGCGGAAGGACGAGCGGGATAACGAGTTCCGCCTGCTGAAAGAGTGGGGCATTGCCACGGCGGCGCAAGCGGATGATGCCGGCGTAGCTTGGCCCGACGACCCCAAGGCCAAGGGCGGCTACGAGGATACTTGGTCCTGGGACGACGATGTCCATCCGGATTGGGTAACGGGCATTAAAGCCACCCACGAGGCGGTCAATCTGCTGATCGAGGCTACCCGGCAAATCCACGGCGACAGCATCGCCGCTTACCTGGCCTTTATGGCGATCCGGCTGTTCGAGATCCACCGGATCCTCAAGCCGACCGGCAGCCTGTACCTGCACTGCGACCATACCGCCAACGGCTACCTGCGGCAGTTGCTGGATGGGGTATTCGGAAATGGCGAGGGTAACAATCCGGGGTTTCGGAATGAGGTTATCTGGAGCCATCAGGGAAGTTGGATCCAGCCGGAGGATCATTTTCCGCGCCGCCACGATACCATTTTCTGGTACACCAAGTCCAAGCAATACACTTTCCACCCCGGGTACGAGAGCGACGCTGAGTTGCAAATGAACTACAAGCGGTGGAAACGGTTTTTGACGGCGGACAATCAGATTCTAGGCGCGAATATGCCTAGCCACGACAAGCGGTTTGCGCCTTATATGAACGCTTTTGTAAAAAAGCACGGTAGGGAGCCGGGCAAAACCGACGTCGTCCTTGAGATAACGGGATCCAGGATCGGCGATGTCCAGTATGTGAAAGTCGTCGACCCTAAAACACCGGAGCGTACCGGCTATCCTACGCAAAAGCCGGTGGCCCTGGCCGAGCGGATTATCCAAGCCTCCACTAATCCCGGTGACATAGTGCTGGACTGCTTTGCCGGCTGCGCCTACTCTGCCTTGGCGGCGGAAAAGCTCGACCGCAAATGGACGGCTTGCGATATTAACCTGCGGGCGTGGACGGTCTTTAAACGGCAGTTCAACAAGGGCGGCAACTTGCCCTTGCTGGCGTGCAACGACCGGACGACCGGCCAGCAGGTAATGGGCAGCGAGCCGGAGGTTACGATTCACGGCCCGGCGCAGCTGCCGCGGCGGACGACCAGCCGGGAGGTAGAGGTCAAGAGCCTGCGGACGGACAATCGGCGGCCGGCGGGCAGCAAGTATCGCGGCGGCGGCAAGGAAACCACCTTGCTGAACGAGCGGGAAATGAAAGCGGCCCTGCTGCGCTACAGCATTGACCGGGCTTGGTGCTGCGGTTATCGCAGTCGCGGCACGGAGGGGCTGCCGATTCTGACCAACTACGAGCTGGATCACATCACGCCGAAAAGCAAGGGCGGCGAGGATGAAATTTTCAACCGGGCGCCGCTTTGCCCCCGGCACAACCGGATTAAGAGCGACAAGGACATCACCTTGCAGGAGTTGCGCGAGCAGCTGATTTTCGACGGCGAGCTGGCGGAGGGGATGCGGCCGGAAATGCTGGTCAAACTGCCGGACGCTTACAACGAGGCCCGGCGCATTCACATGGCGGAATATCAGCGTCAAATGGCCGGCCAGCGCCAAACGGCGGTGTAAGGGTCAGCCGGCCCGGGGGAAATCCCCGGGCCGGGCCAGCGCCTATAGCCACCGTCCTGTCCTCCCTACCGTCCTTCCGGCGTAAGCGGGAATCCGGCGTAAGCGGGAATCCCGCGCCCCCCTACCGTCATTCCCGCGTAAGCGGGAATCCGGCGCAAGCGGGAATCCCGCGCCCCCTACCTTCATTCCCGCGTAAGCGGGAATCCGGCGCCCTCCCTACCGTCATTCCCGCGTAAGCGGGAATCCGGCGCCCTCCCTACCGTCATTCCCGCGTAAGCGGGAATCCGGCGCCCTCCCTACCGTCATTCCCGCGTAAGCGGGAATCCGGCGCCTCCCTACCGTCATTCCCGCGTAAGCGGGAATCCGGCGCCCCCTACCGTCATTCCCGCGTAAGCGGGAATCCGGCGCCCCCTACCGTCATTCCCGCGTAAGCGGGAATCCCGCGCCCCCCCACCGTCATTCCCGCGTAAGCGGGAATCCCGCGCCCCCCCACCGTCATTCCCGCGTAAGCGGGAATCCCGCGGTGGCTTGCCAAGACTGTGGTATTATACGGCATTACCGTTCGGGATTCCCGCTTACGCGGGAATGACGGTAGAGGACAAAACCCCATCCCCTTAACCCTGGAGCAGCATTATGACCACGCCGCAAGCCCGCAGTTTTTCGTCCATCGTCCAGGCGGCCCGGGAGTTTATGGGGCCGGAGGGCTTGGCCGGCTGGCTGATTTACGATTACCGCCAGTCCAATCCGGTCTTTCGGCAGGTTTTGGGGCCGGCCGGCCATGTCACCCGGCCCTGCTTTCTGTACCTGCCGGCCGCCGGCCCTTGCCGTCTGCTGACCCACTTTGTGGATGCCGGCAAGTTTGCGGGGATGGCCCAAGCCGATCCTGCCGCCGGAGATGCCGCGCCCGGCTTGGAGCTGGTGGTCTATAGCAGTCGGCAAAGCCTGTTGGACGCTTTGACGCCGCTGCTGGCCGGCGGATTGCCGGTGGCGATGGAATACTCGCCGCAGAACGCCTTGCCGCGGGTGTCCCGGGTGGACGCCGGCACGGTGGAACTGGTACGCCGCCTGGGGGCGCCGGTGGTATCCTCGGCGGATTTGATGCAGTATGCCACCCAGCGCTGGACGCCGCCGCAATTAGCCGGCCACCAACGGGCCGCCGTCAAACTGGGGGAAATCGTCCAGCAGGCTTTCCGCCGTATCGGGGCGCGGCTGGCGGATAATCCGACCGAATACGAAATTGCCGAGTTCATCCGCCGGCGTTTCCGGGAGGAAAATCTGGAAACCGCCGACGGGCCGATTGTAGCGGTCAATGCCCACTGTTCCGACCCCCACTATGAACCGGAACCGGTCGGCAGCAGCGTTATCGGCCCCGGCGATTGGGTGCTGATTGACCTGTGGGCGCGGGAAAGCGGCGGCGCCAGCGTTTATGCCGATATTACTTGGACGGCGTATGTGGGCGCAAGCGTCCCGCCCCGCCATCAGGAAATTTTTGCCATAGTCACCGGGGCCCGGGACGCCGCCCTGCAATTCCTGCAAGACCGTTGGCAGGCCGGCGTGGCGGTGCAGGGCTGGCAGGCCGATGCCGCCGCCCGCGACTATATCGCAGAGCGGGGTTACGGCCCTTATTTCACCCATCGCCTGGGCCACAGCATCAGTACCGAAGTGCATGGCGAAGCGGTGAACCTGGACGGCTTTGAGACCCATGACACCCGCCGCCTTATCCCCGGCGTAGGCTTTTCCATAGAGCCAGGCATCTACCTGCCCGATTTCGGCGTCCGCTCCGAAATTGACGCCTACATATCGGAAACCGGCCCCCACGCCACCACCCCCGTGCAGCGGGAAGTGGTGTTGATTTAGAGGGGGATAGGGGGGAGGCCGGGCTTTTCCCGATTCCCGCCAATAAATTGCCCCTGGTTAGTGACGCTGGGCGGTTGCGGATGGCGCCGGGTTGCACTATATTGGGGGCAAAATTCGGCAGCGGCAACGGCAGTTATGGCTCTGGAAACGGCGCTCCAAAATCAGATCCTGGGCTTGGTCAACGCCCACTGGGCCAGCCATTCAACGGATTCGGCCTTTGCCGAGCTAATCGCAGGCAAAGAACCCGGCCATCATATTGCCGACTTTGTCGACGACCGCACCTGCGCTCTGCTCAAAGTCCACCTGGATACCCGCTACGAGGGCGACCGGAAAGGCGGGCCGCTGAAAAGGTCCATGGGCGACATCTGGGTTCGCTCCGGGGACATTTTCAACCCGGTCAATGTCAAATCCGGGCTGCAAGGTCAGCGAAGTCAGCCTAATGTAGTTTCCATGCGGAAACTGCTCAACTACCTGTTTCAGCATTGGATTGATTCCTACTACCTGCTGATGGTCAAGTTCAGCGTATCCGAAGGGATCCGCCACCAGGCTTATCTGTTTGACTTGCTGGACTGGTTGGAGTTCATCGCCTACGATGCCGGCCCCGGGCAGATAATGCTGCGGGAACAGGAGTTTTATGACGCTTTTGACGCCGGCCACACGCCCCCGGCCCAGACGATTCAGCAGAAAGCCAGCGCGCTTTTCCGGCTTTTTGAGGAGCAGGTTCAAGTGCTGATTGACAATCGGCGGGAGCGGCTCCAGACCCAGAAAGGGCTGCTCGACGAATTTTTGAGCGCCGGCTTTGCCGTCAATCAGGCCGGCATGAGATTCGTGCCATGAGTCAAAGCAAACGGGGCCGGGCGATGAAACGGCAGACCGGGCAATATATGACCCCGGCCGGGCTGGCGCGGGACTTGGTGAACGGCCTTTCCCTCGAGGGTTGCCGGCGTATTCTGGAACCCTCTTGCGGCGATGGAGCCTTTCTTTCCGCCCTGGCTGACCGGCTGGCCGCCGCCGGCGCGGCCGGCAACGGTCAAATCGTGGAACTGCTGGGCGTCGAACTGGATCCGGAACTGGCGGAACGCTCCGGCCGGCTCCTGGCAACTAAATCCCGGCCCTTCCCGGCCGCCTGGCGCGGGGAAGTGCGCCGGGCTGATTTTTTCCGGGAGTATCTGGCCGGGAGGGTCAACGGCTTGGCCGCTAAGGGCCAAAGCGGTCTGCAAGCCGAAAGTTTTGACCTGATAATCGGCAACCCGCCCTTTGGCGGCACCTTGGATCCGGCCATTGAGGACACCCTGGATCGGATCCTGGGCAAGCGGCTGGGGCGGAAAATCAAAAAGGAAACCTACGCCTTTTTTATCGTCGCCGCCCTGGATTTGCTCCGTCCCGGCGGGCAATTGGTGTTCGTATGCAGCAATACTCTGCTGACCATACCCACAATGGCCGGCCTGCGGCAGTGGATTATGGAACAGGGCGCGGTAGAGCTGGCCGATATTCAGCAGTTCTCGGCGGAAACCGATTACCCGATGCTGACCCTGAATTTCCGCAAAGGCGGCCGCCGGGGCGTGGTGGTACACAACTCCCGCCCGATAGCCCTGCAAACCATCCAGGCCACGCCCCATCGGTCTTGGGGAATTACTGAGGATCTGGCAAAGTTTTTCGCCGGCCCCTTGCTGGGGGATTACTTTGTAGCCTCGAGCGGTATGACCACCGGCAAAAATCGGCTCTTTGTCCGCCGCGTTGACGCGCAGCAGCGGATTGTCGAACCTTACCGCTTCGAGTTCTATGAGGCCCCGGTTACGCTGGATTATGAATTGGAACGGGCCCGGCTGGGCAAGCTGTCGGCGCAACGCCGCGCTATGCTGCAAGCCGCGGAAGCCCGCGGCGATACCGAGCGGCGGGTAAGGGTATTGCCTCGGGAAAAGCCCCTTGTCGTAACCCTGCCGGACGATCGCTATCGTCCGTACAACCTGGCAAACCGCCAGCCGGTATTTTCGCCGCCCACCCATTACATCTATTGGGAAAAGGACGGCGCGGCGGTGCTGACTTACAAGAAAACCGGAAACTGGTATCTGCGGGGCGTGGGCGGGCAGCCCTATTTTGGCCGGGAGGGTTTGACCTGGCCTCTGATCGCCGCCCGCTTTATTGCCCGCTACATCCCGGAGGGCTATGCGCTGGACAGCGGCGCGCCCTGCGCTTTTCTGCGGGAAGGAATTGATCGGGAGGAACTTTTTTTCGCCCTGGGCTGGCTGCTTTCCCCCCTGGCTAACCGCATCCTCAAAACGGTCATCAACCACACCCAGAATATCCAGAGCAAGGACTTGGAGCGGATGCCTTATCCCTGGTGGGTCAAGGCCGGCGACCGCGCCCGGATTATCGCTCAGGTGAAAGATATGATTGCCCAAGGGCAAGCCGGCCGGGTGTGGGCGTGGGAGGATGCGGAAATGCGGCGGCTGGGAGAGTTTTTCGAGGAGCGCTGCGAAATCATTGCGCCCTGGCCGGCCCAGCAAGGCAACCCCCTTTCCCCCGCCGCTAGGTTAGGGTAATATATTCCCGGTTGCTGCCTATTTCATCCCACCCCATCAAAAGGTTTGCCGCTGATGAACGCCGCCCCCGCCACCACCGCCGGCGCGCCGCTGGACTTGCTTAAGTCCCATTTCGGCTACAGCCAATTCCGGCCCTTGCAGGCGGAAATTATCGGCCATACCCTGGCCGGCGGCGACAGCCTGGCTCTTATGCCCACCGGCGGCGGCAAATCCCTCTGCTACCAGCTGCCCGCCCTGCTTTTCCCCGGCCTTACCCTGGTCGTTTCTCCCTTGATTGCCCTGATGAAAGACCAGGTGGATGCCCTGAACGCCAACGGCATCGCCGCCCGCTTTATCAACAGCTCCCTGCCCCTGGCCGAAATTGACCGGGTGCAGGATCAAACCGCCCGCGGCCAGGTCAAAATCCTCTATGTAGCCCCGGAACGCCTGGCCCTGCCCGGTTTCCGCAGCTTTCTGGAAAATTTGGATTTGAGCCTCATCGCCATTGACGAGGCCCATTGCATATCCGAATGGGGTCACGAATTCCGCCCCGATTACCGCAACTTGCGGACGCTGCGGCGGGATTTTCCGCAGACGCCGGTCATTGCCCTCACCGCCACCGCTACGGAACGGGTGCGGGACGACATCCTCAGCCAACTGGATTTGCCGCAGGGCCGGGTTTTCCGCTCCAGCTTTAACCGGGCCAATCTCAGCTACGCCGTCCAGCCCAAAGGCAACTCCTGGGGAACTTTATTGTCCCTGCTACAGGAACAGCGCCAGCAGTCCAGCATCATCTACTGCTTTTCCCGGCGGGAAACCGAGGAACTGGCCGAGGATTTGAACGCCCGGGGCTTGGCGGCCCGCCCCTACCACGCCGGCCTGAACCCGGAAGTCCGCCGCCGCACGCAAGAGGATTTTATCCGCGACCGGACGCCGATTATCGTTGCCACTATCGCTTTCGGGATGGGCATTGACAAGCCGGACATCCGCCTGGTGGTGCATTACAGCCTGCCCAAGTCGTTGGAAAGCTACTATCAGGAAACCGGCCGGGCCGGGCGGGATGGCTTGCCCAGCCGCTGCGTGCTGTTCTACAGCCACGCCGACAAAGCCAAGCAGGATTTTTTCATCAATCAGATGACGGACGCCGCCGAGCAGGGCCAGGCCCGGCAAAAGTTGGCGCAGATGGTAGAGTTCGCCCAGCTGCCGGCTTGCCGTCGCCGCTACATTCTGGAGTATTTCGGGGAAAAGTGGCCGGCGGAAAACTGCGGCGGCTGCGATGTCTGCTTGGCCGCCGCCGCGGATTTTGACGCTACCGAAGTAGCGCAAAAGATATTGTCCGCCGTTATCCGCACCGGCCAGCGGTTCGGGGCGGCGCACATTGCCCAGGTATTGACCGGCAGCCGGGAAAAGCGGGTATTGGAAGCGGGGCATCATCAGTTAAGCGTGTATGGCATCGTCCCGGATTTCGGGCGCAACGAGCTGCGGGAATTGATGGGGCAGTTGCAGGCTAGGGGTATGCTGGCCCGCAATGCCGGAGAATATCCGACCCTGGCGGTAACGGAGCGCGGCCGCCGCTTTCTCCAGGAACGGGAAAAACTAATGCTGCCGCGGCCGCAGCTGGAGGAATCTGCCGCGCCCCTGGCCGCCCCGGCGGCCGCCGCGGAGCAATACGATACGGCGTTGTTTGCGGAATTGCGGCAGTTGCGCCGCCAATTGGCCGAGGCCCGGGATGTGCCGCCCTATGTCATTTTCGGCGATGTAGTCCTGCGGCAGATGGCGGCCCGCTTTCCCCAAA
Organism: Dehalococcoidia bacterium; assembly: GCA_965203435.1. GTDB lineage: Bacteria > Chloroflexota > Dehalococcoidia > Lucifugimonadales > UBA3495 > CBDBCU01. The sequence goes on from CBDBCU010000002.1 coordinate 115,654, forward strand.
GCCTGGACAGCTTTGCCCAAATCAGCGGCGTGGGCGCGGCCAAGCTGGAACAGTATGGCGCCTCCTTTGTCGCCGTCATCCGGGAATACGCTACTGCCCGGGGGATCGCCGATCGCACCGCCGCCCGGCCGCTCTCGGGCCCTTTGACCGATCGCGGCCGGGAAACCCGGCGGCCCGCCCCGGAACGCCGCCAGAACAACACCTATGCCGCCACCCGCGCCCTGGTGGAACAGAAGTTGTCCCTCGCCACAATGGCCCGCCGCCGCAACTTGTCCGCGCATACCATCCTGGGCCACTTGGAGCGGCTGAACCAGCAAGGGATAGAATTGGATTTAGCCCACCTGCTGCCGCCCCCGGAACGCTACGCCCGGATTAACGCCGCCTTTGACCTCTGCGGCGATGACTTGCTCAACCCGGCTTGGCAGCATCTGGCCGGCCAAATCCCCTACGACGAACTGCGGCTAGTAAGGATTTACCGGCGGCAGGGGGCGGGATTGGGCAAGGATGGGGGTAAGGCGCTATAATGGCGAGGCAATCCTTTCCTTGAGGTGAAACGATGGCGAACTGGTGGCAGCAGCTGGACAAGAAACGCGGCAGCCGCCCCCGTTGCGTCCTGCTGACCGATGGCCGCCGCGAGGAAGTAGCCGCTCGGCTGACCAATCTGGTCGCCGTCCCGGAAGTGGTTATATCCGCCGCCGAGCGTTGGCTACCCGGCGGCAAGCCGGTTCTACGGGAAAACGGCGAGTGGGATGATACGCCGGCTCAGGAGGCCCGGGCCGGAGATCTGATAAGCCTCTTGCCGTTCAGCAAAGAGCAGCAAGAGGAAATCAAAAATGGGCTGCTTGATTGGTGGCTGGCCCGGCCGCACAGCCGGGCCAACACGCCCAATTGGGATATTGCCAGTACCTGCCACATCAAGGGCCAACCGGGTTTGCTGCTGGTCGAGGCCAAAGCCCATTTAGAGGAACTGCGGCCCAAGCCGGATTCGTGCAGTAGTACGAATCCGGCTAACCGGGAACGGATTCAGCAGGCGATCGAGCAGGCCAACGCCGCCCTGACCGCAGCCACCGGCAATCCCTGGCAGCTGTCCCGCGACCATCACTATCAGCTGTCCAACCGCTTTGCCTGGGCTTGGCGACTGGCTGATTTGGGTGTACCGGTGGCCCTGCTCTATCTGGGCTTTCTCAACGCTCAGGATATGGACGGGAAAGATACGGAACTGTTCCAATCGGCGGAGCAGTGGGCGGCCGCCGTCCGGGAATATGGCGCGGGCGTGGTGGACAATGCCTGCTGGGGGCAAAAGCTGGACCTTGGCGGCACACCGCTGTTGCCCTTGCTGCGGGTGATTGACCAGCCTTTTCAACCCTGACTTTTACCCCTTGCCCCCTACCGCCCCGGCCGCTACAATAGCCGGCAAATCCCGCATTAAAACGACCGGGGGTGGGTTATGAAGTTCGGCTTGGCCTATGAAATGCAGCGTCCGACCCTGGATGACCACGCGGTAGTCGAGGAAACCATCGAGCAGTGCATCCTGGCCGACGAGATGGGCTTCGACTATGTGTGGTTCGTGGAACATCACTTCCTGACCACCTTTTCCGCCTCGCCCTGCCCGGAGGTCATTTTCGGCGCCCTGAGCCGGCTGACCAAGAACATCCGCCTGGGGTTCGGCGTGGTCATCCTGCCCTATCATCACCCGGTGCGGGTGGCCGAGCGGGTGGCGATGGTGGATCAGCTGTCCCACGGACGGGTGGATTTGGGCACCGGCCGCTCCGCCCCCTACGAGCAGACCGGGATGGGCATCGATCCCCGGAACACCCGGGAAATGTGGGAGGAGTCTTTGACGATGATTCCCCAAATCTGGGGCTCCGATACCTTTGAGTGGGAAGGGCGGTTCTGGCAGGTGCCGCCGCGGCAGGTGCTGCCCAAGCCCTATCAGCAGCCGCATCCGCCGCTGTGGGTGGCTGCCCTGCAACCGGCCACTTACCAACTGGCGGCGCAAAAGGGCATCGGGGTAATGGCCCTGGGGGTCAGCGCGCCCTCGGTGCTGGAGCCGCACATCCGGGATTATCGGACAGCGATTAAAGCGGCTGACCCGGTGGGGGCTTTTGCCAACAATCAGTGGCTCAGTTCCCTGTTCGGCTACTGCGGCGCGGACAATGGGGCGGCCCGGGAGTTGTGCGCCCAATCCTTGAAAACCTTTTTCGGCCCGGGCCGGCCTTATGTGCAGGATCAGAAGGACATTTATGCCCGGCTGCTGGCGCAGTGGGGCGGCATCCCGGAACACTTGGTCCACAACTTTGCCCGCTACATTGAGGTCAAGGAAGTGGCGGAGGGCGGGGCGGCGACGCAGTTTGACCTGTCCGGCGGCAGCGCTCTGGCGCAAAAGATTTGGGAGGAAATGGACGCCGACACTCTGGCCGATCGCGGCGTCATCGTCGCCGGCGACCCGGAAAGCTGCATTAACGCCGTCAAACTGCACCAAGCCACCGGCGTGGATCAGGTGCAGTTTCTGATGGCCACGGAAACGGTAGCCCACGCGCAGGTAATGCAGTCGATAGAACTGTTCGGCAAGTATGTAATACCGGCGTTTCGGTAGGGGGGGATTTTCTTAAAATCCCTCCATAAACTATTGACCAGGCAGTACCGTAGTGGTATATTAGCGGGGTGTCCATTATAGGACGCGGCGGTTTTATTGAGAGCGGGCCCCTGACGCGGGCTCGTTCTCCTTTGACGGGAGACGCGGGATGCCGCTGAAAACGGTTATTTTCATCGACGGGCAGAACTTCAAGAAAAACCTTCAGGAGTTCTCGTTCACGTCGCAAAAGCCCGGTGTCCGGCATCCTACTTATGTGCTTGACGAAAAGCACTTCGAGTGGAACCGGTTTTTCTTGTCCGTCGTCAAGCAGTTCAACGAAGCGACTCATCTGCGGCACACCTTGGCCAGGGCGTATTGGTACAACGCAGAGACCATCACCCCCTTTCAAGTAAATTCGCGGTGGGTGCAGCGCATCCTCGACGAATACCGCGGGGATTTTCCTGAGTTGGATGCCGCAACCGTTGAGTCCTTGGCCAGGAAGTGGTGGGAACGGGAGCGGGACAACTTCGCCACGGCGCGCAGCACCGTCTTTGAGAACATCCAACGTCGGACCGACTTTCTGGAGTTCAGGTACGTTGGGCAATACATCGTGCGCCCTTTCGAGCCTTACCGGATTGAGCGGGGGCAAGATGGCTCTATTCGCTATCAAGGAAAGCGCATAGGCGAAAAGGGCGTCGATGTCGGCATAGCCGTGGATATGATAGCCAAGTCCAGCCAGTACGACGCGGGCATTCTAATCAGCGGGGATGTTGATTATATGCCGGCCATAGCGCATATCAAGAATCAGCTCCGGCACTTCTACCAGTTCTCCATCGCTAAGGGCATTCCGCCGCAAATACGGCATCTGTCGCCGTGGCTGCGGGGAGTAGTGGATTCCTTTCAGTCCTGCGACGAGCTGAAATTCCTGGGATTTTTGCGTCGCAATGACATTCCTGAATACATTTTAGAGGAGATAGACAAGCGGATTGAGGAGCTGGATCTGCTGAAATACAGTATGCGCTAGCAGCGGCGGCTTTTTTATCCGGCAACAACATATTGTCAGCCGAACTGATATGCGGCTGAGAATCATACCGGGTTATCCGCCGCCAGTTCCCGGCTTACGTTGAAAGTCCGCCACCGGCTCAAGGTGTCGTAAGGCAAAGTTACCCGCAGGCGGTAGTCTATGGCCCGGCCTTGCTGTCCGCTTGGACAATGCTGCGTGACAATCCGACGACCTTGGCCCAGCAGAATGGATTGGGGGAGGCCATTCTAGCGGTCAGTGACGCCGTTTTGATTGACTCGGCTACCGACCGCGTAACCAAGCACGGCTTTTTAAGCAGCCATTGGGCCACGCCCTCGGAACATACTTCAACCGAAAATATGCTTATTGCCCCCACTCCGTCCAGCGTGGGCGAGCATGATGTGGATACTGTTCTGCACATCTTGCTGAGCCGTCTTGCCGGCGATGGCGTGTTCGAAGGAATGTGCAATCCGCCGGGAGGGGATTGGAGCGGCCTGTCCTTGCGCCGGTCCGCAGATACTGCCGAACTGCGATGGTTGTCCTTGCCTCGGGTGAGTGGCGTCGGCAATAAAAGGCCGGACCACATATTTCAGTTTTTCGGCGTTACGTCTCAGCCGGTTATCTTGGCCGTAGAATCCAAGGAGACGGCAAATTCGGTCGAGCGGGGTGTAGGGCCGGCCCTTACCCAATACATCGAGAACCTCATTGCATTTCCGGCCAGCGTTGAACGCGCCAGCGTAGCGGTTGACTGGCAAGCATCCGGTCAAAAACTGGATCCGGCCAATTTCCGGTTTGCCGCCGCTGTCGCCTTTATCCCTAAGTCCGCCGCTGAGCTAACCTCAGTTCTCGCGAAGTCCCAGGCGGACCTGGTTATAGCTTGCGAGTTTGGGGACGATAGCAGTCGGTGCGCTATCACTCTGGCGTCAAGCAGCCCCTTGGGAAAGGCCGTTGTCGATTATATTTCCCAAGGAGAACCAAAGGGGTATGACATTTCGGTAACGCGCGCTCAGTAGTTCAGGTACAAAGACTCTTGTACCGGCTCAACGGGACCGTTAAGCACCTTATTGACCGGCGAGTTGCCACTGGAGAGGAATAGCCTGCGGGCAAACAAGGATTCCGGTACCGGTTGGGTCAGATCCCGGCAACCGCGCTTACCGTCAAAGGACAAAGCCCATTTGACGCCCTTGCGGTTCAGAGTTTCGAGGTGGTGAAAGAGCGCGGCAGGGTCTAAATCCTGCGTATAGCGTTGGCGGTTGCCGGCGTAGGGCGGGTCTAAATACACGAAGTCGCCGGCTGTAGTGGCCGCCAAGGTTTCAGTATAATCCTGGCAGACAAACTCAACGCCTTGAAGGACCGGATGCCAAGCTTCAACGGCCTGTTGAAACCGGCCGGGAGTAATCCCACGCCGAGACAAGTGAAAAGAGTTGTTGAACGCACCCCGGTCGTTGAACCGGATAATGCCGTTCACACAAGTCCGGGTCAGGAAGTTCAGGTCCAGCGGATCCCCGTTTTCGTTGAAACGATCCCGGACAGCGTAATAGTATTCGGGAACTCCCTTTGCCGCCGGTACGCCCCCGGCCACAATCCGGTTCAGTTCATGGTTGAGGATCTCCCATTGCCGGGAGTAGTTTTCAACCACCCTTTCCGGTTCGGTCTGTAGCAAACGCCAGAGGGCAATCAGCGGGGCGTAAGCGTCGCCGGCCACGGCTCCCGGCGCCGCCGCCAGGTAAAGAACTGAACCGCCGCCGAGAAAAGGCTCTATGTACCGCTGATGGAGGGGCATAAGAGCCGCGATGGCACTGGCCTGCGAGCGCTTGCTGCCCGTCCATTTGATCAAAGCGGGAACAGACTTCCGCGGCGGCGGGATTGGACTTTGCGGCTTCTTATCCGCATAGCGCGCCGAGTCTTTGCCCTCAAACAAGCGTTTTGCCGCGTCGGTAACCGTATAGGCCAGTCGGTTGACGGCGATATTCGCATAGCCGGCATCGTTCTCAAAGGCGAGGAAGTGTATCCCCAGCTCTTTGGCCGCAACGCAATCGGAACCGGATCCGGCAAAGGGGACAAGCAGCAGGTCTCCCGGTTTCGCCGATACGCTCAGCATCCGCTTGATCAGTCGCACCGGTTTCTGCGTCGGGTGTTTGCCGAAGCTGATTTCCCCCTTTTTCTTGTTGTTCGGAATATCCCAAACCGTACGCATCTGCTTGCCCGGCTCTTTCAAGCCATCCTCGGGACAAGCCGACGCTTTGGCCTGGTCGTAGTCGAAGTAATACCGGCGTTCTTTCGGACTGCCGGTGTGCGCCCACAGAATAGTTTCATGGCTGGCGGTCAGCCGCCGTCCGGAGAGGTTGGGAAAACTATTGCGCTTGAACCAGATAACCTCGTTGATTATCTCGATTTCAAGCAACTGGAGGGCGGTATTTATGATGCCGATGTTGTGGTAAGTGCCGTGAGCCCAAAAGGAGCCGGTGGGACGGACTACCCGCTGGAGCTCGGAAAGCCAGGCCAGCGTGAAGTTAAAATAATCGGCCAAGGGCATATTGTCCCAATCAGCCATTACCTTGGCCCAATTCCCGCCAAACCCCGGCGTGGGCACCGAGTTATCCCACTGCCAGGAGCCGCCCTTGCTCAGGTTATAGGGAGGGTCGGCTATGGCTACATCTACGGACGCCGCGGGCAACTGTTTGATTGCCGCGAGGCAGTCATGAGCGTGGACTGCGTCGATAGCGAAAGGCCCCAATGCCTTTGCCGGCATAGAGCTGGCGGTGTAGATGTTTTGCCGGATGCTGGTCATTATCCCACCGCATTTCAGGAATTGGCTTGGAACAAATTGCACCAAAGCGGCGAGGAATTAACAAGGGCCGCACTGGTCAACCGCCGGATAGTCAGTAAGTAAATCCGACCGCAACGGGGAATTTCCCACTTACTCCCCGGTCAAATCCGCCACTTTCGGGCCTACTTCATCCATCAGCAGTTCCAGGCACTCGTGTTCCCACGCCGGGTCGTCCGGATCCTGGGTGATGGCGAGCAGATGGCCGAAACCGCCGGTCTGCTCGTACAGGCGGCGGATGCGGTCGGCGCACTGCTGCGGATCGCCCACAATCCAGATATTATCCAGCATATAGTCCACATCCACCGCCGCATCGGGCATCGCCGGGTCAATTTTGGTGGACTGGAGCAGGCCGGAACCCTGGCGGTTGGGCAGCTGATGCTGAATATAGTTGCGCCCCAGCACGGCAACGGCCCGTTCCCGAGCCAGTTCCGGCGTCCGGGCCACGAAAACATCCCGCCCGATGCGCCAATCCCGCCGACTGCACGCCCGGCCGGCCCCGGCGGCCGCATCCTCTACCACTTCCCAATGCTCCCGCAGGTACTGCGGAGCCAGATTGGAGCTGCTCATAGGAATCCAGCCGCGTTCCCCGGCCACGCGGATGGAGCCGGAGCCTAACGAAGTAGCGGCCACGCCGATGGGCGGATGCGGCTGCTGATAGGGTTTCATGTGCAGGCCCCGCTCCATTACCGGATCCAGTTCCGGGGCGTCAATCTGGAAATACTTGCCCTGATACTTGAACTTCCCTTCCGCCTGCCAGATTTTCAGGATGATGTCCAGGGCTTCGGCCGAGCGTTCCCGCACATCCACGCCGCTGCCCGCCCCCACGCCAAAGAGAGCCAGGTCGGTGGGAATGGCCCGGTGGCCGATGCCCCAATAAAGCCGGCCCCGGGCCAGATGATCCAGCATGGCGATGCGGTGGGCCACTTCCACCGGATTGTGGATGGCCAGCAGGGTTACGCCGGTCGCCAGCTTGATTTGGCTGGTCAAGGCCAGGGCTTTGGCGATGAGCAGGTCGGGACAGGGGGCATTTTCCCACCGCTCGGTGATATGCTCGCCAATCCAGGCTTCGTGATAGCCCAGCCGGTCGGCGGCCACCAGCAAGTCCAGATCCCGGTCATAGGAATCGGCATAGGAACGGTGCGGCGGATGCAGCGGCATCATAAACAGTCCGAATTGCATAAGGAAACTCCTTTAGGGCAGATGGGGTCGGGCCGGTTGGGATGGCTGGGCTAATCGGCGGCCCGGCGGCGGCGCAACGGGCCAGACCAGTCCAGAATGTCCCGGTCGGTAGTTACCAGCTGATGGCCGCCAATTATAGCCGTGGCGATAATCAGGCGGTCCGCCGGGTCGCCGCGGGGATAATCCAAGCTGCCGGCGGCAACGGCAATAATGCCGTCCACCGGGATTTCGTGCAACCCGTCGTCCAGTAGATACTGCCGCCACAAGCCGACCTCCTCTTGGAGAGCAATCCGGCCTTTGGCGTGGAGCATAGCGACTTCCCAGAAAGTGATGGTGGATACGACGACCTCCTGGGCGGCCCAAGCCGCTTCGATAGCCACTAGGGTTTGACGGCCCAACTGCCGGCGGTCGTGCCGAAACCAGAGGAGGGCGTGGGTATCGAGCATTAACACGTGTTCTGCGTCCGGTCGGGATTAACCTCGCCAAACCACTCGGCCGGCATTGGGCCGTCAATATCCCCGAATACCTGTAGGGTGAACCGCTTTCCGTTGATGAAACTCTCCAGAATGGGCGGCTCCTCCGGGTGAGCGGCGGCGGTTGCGTCGTCCGGCGTATCCGCCGCCGGGTTCAGCGTCCGGTCGGGATTAACCTCGACTTCCCATTCCTCGTCAATGGGAGCTACAATATCTCCCCAGATCTGAAGGTGAAAGACTTTCCGCTCCACTACATTGCCGTCCGCGTCTTTAATCTCAAAGACATCCTCCAGAATCGGCGGCTCCGCCGCCAGGCTTAGCGTCCGGTAGGGATTGGACGCGGGTACCCACTCCACATCGCTGAGCTCTACAGCGTCGCCCAGCAGTTTAATAGTAACCCGTTTCCGCGCCCCCATCTTGCCGTCCCGGTCTTTAGTCTTGACCAGGTCCTCGTGGATGGCGGCGTTCTCCCACCGGACTTCCGGGCCTAACCACCACGCCATAGGCATTGGCCCGACGCGGTCGCGCAGCTGCTCGCCCCGAGTGCGGTTCGGGCCGTAGGGAACGCTGGCCGGCGGCTCCGCCGCCGGAAAGGGCGGGTCGCCGGGCTGCGGCGTGTAGGGCGTTACCCGGGCCAGGGGACAGCCGTCCTGGGTGATGATGATTTCCCGGCCTTGGTGGGCCACCCTTTTCAGCAGCGGCTCCAGCTGGGCTTGAAAATCCGCGGCGGCGGCCGTGATTGGCGTTGGCGGGTTTTTATCGGCGGCGGTCATCAGAACATCCTTTGCCAGCGGGCGGGATGGGATTTTATGGGGTTATTGTAGCATACCGGGCCGCTGCCGAACCAAGGGGATGGCGAAATTGGCGGAAATTAGTGACGCCCGCCCGGTTGACACCGGTCTAGGGGGATTGCCATAATGCCGGCCAAGCCAATCCCTAATCCCGCCGCGGCCGGCCGCCGGCCGGCGGCGTCTCGAGAGGAATCCAATGCCCGACATCAACCTGGAAAACCTGGTCAGCATAGAAAAACTGCCGTCCATCCCGGAGGGCATTCACGAATGGGACGGCGAGTACCCCGTCGACTGCGTTACCGCCCTCTGGAATCATCCGGATACCTGGGAAAGCCTGGCGCAGCCGACCCTGTATCTCTACCAGGGCGTCATCGGCGAACCCATCGATGAGGATCATATCGCGGTGGATCTGGCCGCCGAATATCTCGAAAGCTGCGGCTGGGAAATTCTGGATCAGAGCACCGACAAGGATTGGGCTTGGTACAACCTGGCGCCGCCGCCCTCCCCCACTACGGACTGGATCAAATCCCCGGAGCCGGACGCTGCCCCGGCATCCTAGGGGAGGCCCGGCAAACCCGGCGGCCCGCGCCTTTGCCGGCAGGCGCGGATGGGGAAACCCACGCCTACCGCTACGGGAATGGCGCGTATGGCGGCAGTCAACGCCGCCATACCCGGATTGATTCGGAGGGCGGCGGCCGCCGAACCAAGGATCTGAAATTGGCAAAAATTGCTGAAACCAGTGACGCCAGGCCGGTTGACAGCCAATCCGCCGGATTGCCATAATGCCGGCCAAGCCAATCCCTAATCCCATCCGCCAAATTAGCCGCCGCTCAGGAGGTTCCGCCGTGCCGAAACTGGATTTTACCGGCAAGCAGCATATCTATGCCCACCACCTGACGGTGCCTTACCGCCCCTTGGTACCGGACTTGGCTAAGTCCGTCAACCCCAGCGGCGTGGAGGACAACCTGATTATCCACGGCGACAACCTCTATGCCCTGAAAGCCCTGCTGCCGCGCTACGCCGGCCGGGTCAAGTGCATCTACATCGACCCGCCCTACAACACCGGCAACGAGGGCTGGATTTACAACGACAAGGTCAACAGCCCCCTCCTCCGGGAGTGGTTCCAGACGCAAAGCCCGGTGGACGGCGAGGACCTGGAACGCCACGACAAGTGGCTGTGCATGATGTGGCCGCGGTTGCAGCTGCTCAAGGAACTGCTGGCCGACGACGGCGTCATTTTCGTGTCCATCGACGACAACGAACAGCATCACCTGCGGATGCTGATGGACGAGGTTTTTGGCGAAACCAACTTCATTGGCTCGTTTGTGTGGGAGGGTACCGTCAAGAACGACGCCAAATTCATTTCCGTAGGCCACGACTATATCCTTGCTTACGCGAGTAGCTTTGAGGATGTAAAAACGAACACTAAACGCTGGCGCGTCCTCAAAGAGGGCATCGATGACATATATAAGTGCGTCGAAAGCCTTAAAGAGGAACTGGGCAAAGATTACGCCGCCATCTCTGACGGCCTGAAAGCCTGGTATTCGTCGCTCGCCAGGAATCATAAGTCGTGGCCGCATAGGCACTACAACTGGGTTGACGAAACCGGCGTTTATTTCGCCGGAGACATTTCCTGGCCCGGCGGTGGTGGTCCCAGGTACGAAGTTCTCCATCCGGTTACGCAGAAGCCGGTTAAAATCCCGGCCACGGGTTGGCGGTTCGCTCAGCAGGAAACCTTTGAGGAAGCCGCAAGGTCTAACCGGGTTCATTTTGGTGAGGACGAGAATAGCGTTCCCCAACTGAAGCGTTACCTGCACGAAACTAATCAGCAAGTTTTGACCAGTGTCTTTTACCAAGACCGGCGGGCCGCCTACCAAAACTTGGTCAGGATACTCAAAGATCCCAAGTTCGAGTACCCTAAAGACGAGAGGGTTATCGGGCGGCTCATAGAAGTCGCCACTTCCGATAACGACATCGTTCTAGACTCCTTTGCCGGCAGTGGCACTACGGCCCACGCTGTCCTGGCCCTGAATAAAGCGGATGGCGGCGATCGCCGGTTTATTCTGGTGGAGGGCGAGGATTACGCCGACACCATCACCGCCGAGCGGGTACGGCGGGTGATTCAGGGTGTCCCCAATGCCCGGGATAAAGCCTTGCAAGAGGGCCTGGGCGGCTCTTTCGCCTATTGCACCCTGGGCGACCCCATTGAGGTGGAGGGTATGCTGACCGGGGCGGGGCTGCCGGGATGGTCGGCCTTGGCGGCTTACTTGCTGCATAACGCCAGCGGCATATCGGTCGGCCCCGGGGAATTGACGCCGCAGAACGCGGACGGGCTGTTTTACTCCGGCGCCGACACCGACTATTATCTGCTGTATCAGCCGGACCGGCCTTTTCTGGAAAGCAATACGGCGATGCTGAATGCGGAAAAGGCGCAACGCATCAGCGCGGCCGGGTGGGAGTTGCGGCGGAAAGCCATCGTGTACGGGGCGGGCAAATACATCCGGGCGGAGGCTCTGCGGGATTTGGGCATCACCTTTTGCCAACTGCCCTATGAAATGTACCGCACGGGGCGGTAGGAGGCGGTATGGAACTGAAAGAGTATCAAGAGAATGCTTTGGCGGCCTTTGTCCACTGGCGGGAGGCTCTGGGGCAAGCGCGGGACGGGGTCGATACGCTCCGGGAAAACTGGCCGGCGGCGGCCGGGGAAATTCCGAAGGAGGCCCTGGATTATCCGCGTAAGGCTTGGAAAAGGCTGGCCGAAAGCGGCGGCGTAGCGCGCCCTCAGCTGCCCTATATCCGGCGTACCGATGACGCCGGGCGGCCTATTCCCCATATCTGCTTTAAGGTGCCGACCGGCGGAGGCAAGACGCTGCTGGCGGCGGCGGCTCTGGAACGGCTGCATCAGCAAACCGGGCTGGTGTTGTGGATCACGCCGACCCGGGCCATTTACGAGCAGACCAAGGCCGCCCTGCGGAATCGGGAACATCCCTACCGGCAGATGCTGGAACGGGGCAGCGGCGGCCGGGTCAAGTTTATGGAAAAGGAGGATCCTTTTGACTTGGCGGATGCGGCGCATCAGCTGTGCGTAATGCTGCTGAGCCTGCCGGCGGCCAACAACAACCTCAATCGGGAGTTTCTGCGGATGTTCCGGGGGGCGGGCAAGTATCGCAGTTTTTTCAGCGATGGCAATGAAGTTCTGGGCGATGCCGAGCTGCTGGAAAAGTATCCCGACCTGGATCGGGCGGGCGCGGACGGGCCGGTAATCCAAAGCCTGTTTAATGCGTTCAAGATGCTGCGGCCGGTGGTGGTGCTGGACGAGGCCCACAAAGCCTATGGGCAGCGGAAAAAAGAGGACAAAGAGGAGTTTGCCCGCGTGGTGAGCCGCTTGGATCCGCGCCTGGTCATTGAGTTGTCGGCTACGCCCAACGAGGGCATCAGCAACCTGCTGGTGGACATTCCGGGGCCGGATTTGGTGGACGCGCAGATGATCAAGTCGCCGGTGCAGGTCTTTTCCTATCCCGAGGCCGACTGGAAAGTGGTTTTGAGCGAGGCTAAAGACCGGCTGGAGGAACTGGATAAGGAAGCCGTTGCCCTGTGGGCCGACAGCGGCCGCTACATCCGCCCCATCGCCGTGGTGCGGGTGGAGCGTACCGGCAAAGGCCAGCAGGAAAGCGGCTATATCCACGCCGAGGATGCGCGGGACTGCCTTATTGACCTGGGCGTAGCCCCGGACGCCGTGCGGATCAAGTCCAGCTACACCGACGAGCTGGGGCAGGAGGATCTGCTTTCCCCCTATTCCCCGGTGCGCTGGATCATTACCAAAAGCGCCCTGATGGAGGGCTGGGACTGTTCTTTTGCCTACCTACTGGTGATGCTGGACAACACCCAGGCGCAAAATGCCATCACCCAATTGGTGGGGCGGATCCTGCGGCAGCCCGCGGCCCGGCAGACCGACCGGGAACTGCTGAATCAGTGCTATGTCTATTGCTGGAATACGCAGGTTGGCGCGGCGGTCAGCCAGGTTAAGCAGGGTTTGGAGCGGGAAGGACTGTCCGGCTTGGGCGATCTGGTGGTAGCCGCGGCAACGAATACGCGCCAGGTAAGGGTAGAACGGCGGGAGCAGTTCCGGGGAAAGAACTTCTTTCTGCCCTTGGTGCTGCATCGGGAGGGGGACGGCTGGGTCGAGCTGGACTATCAGCAGCATATCCAGCCGCATATTGACTGGGCGGCCTTAGTGGAGCCGGATCCGCAACAGTCCCTGCCGGCTCCGGTACAACGGCAAAGCGGTTCGGTATTTATCGGGGATGCGCCGCCGATCATCCACGATTCCCAAGACCTGTATATTGACAAGACGGCGCAGGTGGCGTGGTTTGCCCGCCGGCTGGCCGATGTGATGCCCAATGCCTGGCAGGCCGGGCGTATTGCCCGCCGGTTGCTGGACCGCCTGCGCGCCGCCGGGGAAACCGACGAAGCCATCTATGACCGGCGTTCTTATCTGGCCCACGCCTTGCGGAAATATGTAAAGGAGGCGGTGGAAGTCATGGCGGAGCAGGTTTTTCGGGAGAAATTGAACCGGCGGGAAATCCGCTTTGACCTGGAAACGGGGCAGCCCGCTTTCCAGATGTTCGCGGAGCCCTACGAAATAGCGGTGCCGGAACGGGCCGGGCTGATGGACCGGAACGATGGCCGGCAGCTGCGGCTCAGTCTTTTCGAGCCGATTTATACCAGCAATTTCGACTCGGACCTGGAACTCAGTTTTGCCCGTTATCTGGATGAGCAGAAAGCCCTGGAATGGTGGCATCGCGTGGCGGCGCGGCAGCGGGGGGATTACTACCTGCGCGGCTGGAAGCAGGAACGCATCTGGCCCGATTTTATCGCCATGGCCGGCAGCAATGGCGGCAAAGCGCAGTTGCTGGTCTTTGAGACCAAGGGCGGGCATCTGAGAAACCCGGATACCGATTACAAGGAGCAGGTTCTGGAAACCCTGCAAAAGACCTTTAACTGCGGCACGATGACGGTACGGGAGGGGCCGGCTAAAGGCACTTTCCGCCTGGTGTTCAGCGAAGCCGAGTTTCCCGCCGCCTTGGCGAGTTTGGGGGAGCCGGACAGCGCGCCCAACCGGGCGGCTTTTGAGCGGCTGGCCGAGGAGTGGGAAAGGGAGCGGCCGCGGGGCGTCGATGTGGCGGAAATGACGGCGCACCCGGCCTATCAGAGCATCATAGCTATGGGCGAAGCCGCCGTGCCGGGGATTCTGGAGCGGCTGGCCGCCAAGCCCGACCATTGGTTTGTGGCCCTCAATGCCATCACCGGCGCGACGCCGGTGCCGCCGGAAAGCCGGGGGCGGGTCAAGGAAATGGCCGCCGCCTGGCTGGAATGGGGCCGGCAGCAGGGGTATGGGGCCTAATTCGATGTGGATTGACCGCCAGTTTCCCGCCTTGGCCGCCGAAGGGTATGAAGTCACCAGCGAACCCGATGGGGAATACAACTGCATCGCCTACGCCGCCGGGGAAACCGACCGCTGGTGGGCGCATTTAGAGGATCCTGGCTACTATTGGCCGGCCTACGCCCGCCGTACGCCGGACATCCAAAGCCTGGTGGAAGTTTTTACCGGGCTGGGTTACGAACTGTGCGCTGACGCCGGCTATGAAGCCGGCTGGCAAAAGGTAGCGCTGTACGCAAAAGATGGCGAGTGGAAGCACGCCGCAACGCAATTGCCCAACGGCGCCTGGAGCAGCAAACTGGGCCCGGACGAGGACATCCGCCACCGGACGCCGGAATCCCTGACCGGTAATGCTTACGGTCAAGTTCACTGCCTAATGCGGCGCAAAGAACCGGATGGCGCGCTGTAATGCGCCCACTCCGGGTAGTTGTCCGGTATATGCCATTACCCGGAATCCCCTAATCATCCCAACCGCCCTATCCCACGCCCCCCACAAAAATATGCTATCATTCCCCCCAACACCAACACCGGGCAAACGCAGAAAAGGGGGGACGGATTATTATGGCGCGGCTGTTCAGGAAACGGGGGGCCGGCGTGGCCGTGGTGGAACTGCACGGGGTTATTGGCACCCGATTGCGGGAGTCGGTGTACGCCCGGCTCTTTTCCGACCTGGCCGCCAACAACCGCTACAAGGCCGTCCTGCTGGATATTGAATCTCCCGGCGGGTCGGCGGCCGGCTCGGAACTGCTTTACTACAGCCTCTGCCGGGTGGCCGCCCGCAAGCCGGTCGTGGCTTACATCCGCAATCTGGGGGCCTCCGGCGGCTACTATCTGGCCTGCGCCGCCCATCACATCACCGCCCTGCCCACCACGATGGTCGGCTCCATCGGCGTCATCTACCTGCGCCCCATCTTGGAGCAGCTGCTGGGCAAGGCCGGGGTGGAGTTTTCGGTGTTCAAGGGCGGGCGGCTCAAGGATATGAGCGGGTTCTGGCGGCCGCCCACCGCCGAGGAAGCGGCCAAGCTGGAGGGGCTGATTAACGAGGTCTATGAGAACTTCGTCGCCGTGGTCTGCCGGGGGCGCAAGCTGGAGACGGCCAAAGCCCTGGAACTGGCGACCGGAGAGTTGTTCACCGCCCAGCAGGGCAAGGAGCTGGGCTTGGTGGACGAGCTGCTGGATTTTGACGCCTCGGTGGCCCTGGCGGCGCAGTTGGGAGAAACCCGGCCGCGGCCGCGCTATCTGCGCCCCCGCCGCACTATGTCGGAAAAGCTGCTGGGCCGGACGGCCAGTCAACATCCGGCCCTGGGGGGACTGCTGACCCCGGAATTGCAGCGGCTGCTGGCCGGGGGGCTGTATTACCTGGAACCCTCGGCCCTGCTGGGAACGCCGGGGGACTAGCCTAGCCGGGCTACCGCATAGAAACCCCATCCTTCCCGCTTTCCGGCCGCCGCTCTCAACCGTCATTCCCGCGTAAGCGGGAATCCCGAACGGTATTGAAAAGACCAGCCCTTTGCCATTCAACTACCGCCGGATTCCCGCTTACGCGGGAATGACGGTAGAGAGAGGGCGGCGGGAAGGACGGTAGTGGGGGCGGGCCGGGCGGGAATCGAGCGGCCGGGGACACCTACAGTGCCCAACTCTCCAAGTTGTAGGCCATATCCCAGAACCGGTACTCAAAGCGCAGGCTGGTCAGGTAGGCTTGACCCATCGCGGCCAATTCCGCCGGGCCGGCTTGTTCCCCTAACCGGTTCGCCAGATTGCGGATTTGGTCGGCCAGGGCGGCGAACTCCGGATCGGCGTACATCTGAATCCACTGGCGATAGAGCGGCGCCTCCGCCGGCTCCCCCTGCCGGGCCAAGTGGTCGCCGATTTCCCAATAACCCCACTGGCAGGGCAGCAGGCCGGCTACCAATTCAGCAAAGCTGCCCTGATGGGCCAGGCGCAGCAGGTAGCTGGTATAAGCCACGGTCGTGGGCGCGGCGATCGTGGATTCCAGTTCCGCCGGCGTAATGCCGAACTGGGCGCAGTAGCTGCGATGCAAGTCCATTTCCCGGTTCAGGGTTTCGTCCAGCAAGCGGGCAAACCAGCCCATCGTCGGCAAATCCGGGGCTTTAGCCGCCGCCAGGGCCAGCACCCGGCTGTAGTCAATGAGGTACACATAGTCCTGCAAGACATAGCGCTTGAACCGGGCCGTTTCCAGCGTCCCGGCCCCCACGCCGGCCACAAAGGGATGGGACAGGATGGCCTGGCGAATCGGCCGGGATTCCCGTTCCATATCATCGGCAAAGGCCATTAGCATCCTCTTTTTCCGGGATAATCCCGGCCGCCGGTTTCCGGGGATTGGTCGGAATTGTAAGCAATGCCGGGCTTGGCGTCAAGGCTGCGGCGGCGGCCGAGGGTAGACGGCTGCAGGTTAAGCCCTTGCCCGCCGGCCAGCCGCGCCCGTTGACAATACCGCCAGCCGCCCCCTTACCGTCCTTCCCGCCCGGCCCTACCGTCATTCCCGGCCGCACCCTACCGTCCTTCCCGCTTACGCGGGAATCCAGACGGTATTGCCAAATACCGGCGCATTACCCATCAGGCTTTTCGGGATTCCCGCTTACGCGGGAAGGACGGTAGGGGAGCCGCCGCCGACCCATTATGTCATTCCGAGCGTAGCCGAGGAATCTAAAAGTCTTGTAAGGCGTCAAGGGCGGGCATTTTAGATCCCTCGGCTACGCTCGGAATGACATAGTGACCGGATTGGAATGACATAAAGAGGCCGGGAATAATGGCAATAAGAGCTGGCCAGCTATATACAATTATCCCGGATTGGCGCTATAATGTACCCGGCTATTCCCGTTCCCATTACCCTCAAGGAGTCCGCTGATGAACCCGTTAAGCCCGGCGGCCCGCCAGCGCCTGGAGGCCCTGCAACAGGACTTCGAAGCGCTGCGGCCCTCCCAAATCGGCTATCCGGTCAACCAGGACTTCGACTATTCGGAGTTGCTGCCCTTTCTCAAGTATTGCGCCAACAATGTGGGCGATCCCTTCCACGACAGCAACTTCCGCAGCAACAGCCACGCCATCGAGCGGGAAGTGGTCGCCACCTTTGCCCAACTGATGCGCCTGGATCCGGACCAAGCCTGGGGCTATGTGACCTCCGGCGGCACCGAGGGCAATATGTACGGCCTCTATATGGGGCGGGAACTTTATCCCCAGGGCGTGGTCTATTTTTCCCAGGATGCCCACTACAGCATCCTCAAAAACCTGCGGGTGCTGAATATGCGGAACATTATGATCCGCAGCCAGGACAATGGGGAAATCGACTACGATGACCTGTACGAAACCGTCCGCATCAATCGGGATGTGCCGGTCATTTTCCTGGCGAACATCGGCACGACGATGAAAGGGGCGGTGGACAATCTGCACACCGTGCGGGATATTCTGGAGGATTTAGCCATCAGTCAATCCTACATCCACGCCGACGCCGCCCTCAGCGGGATGATTTTGCCCTTTGTGCCGGAGCCGCAGCCTTTCGGTTTTGACGCCGGGGTGGACAGCATGGCGATCAGCGGCCACAAGCTGATCGGCTCGCCGCTGCCCTGCGGCGTGGCCCTGACCCGCAAGGATTATGTGGCCCGCATTGCCCGTTCCATTGAGTATGTGGGGGTGATGGATACGACCCTGCCCGGCTCCCGCAATGCCTGGACGCCGCTGCTGCTGTGGTATGCCTGGCAGCGCTATGGCTTGGACGGTTTCCGGGCGATGGTGACGGAAATGCTGGCCGTGGCCGAGTATGCGGTGCAGCGCTTCCGGGACAGCGGCCGGGAGGCTTGGCGCAATAAAAACTCGGTGACGGTGGTTTTCCCCCGGCCGCCGGTGGAGGCTTTCAACAAGTGGCAAATCGCGCCCTACGGCGACATTGCCCATCTGATTGCGATGCCCCATGTAACCCGGGCGATGGTGGATGAACTGGTGGACGACTGCCTGGCTCCCGGGGCAGAGGCCGGCCACGGCCAGGAACACCGCCACGGCCACGGGCATATCTAGGCAAGGGGGCAAACCGCAGGAGGTTTATCAAGGGATGGAACGAATTGTAGTTATGGTGCGGAACGAGGTGGGCGTACTGGCCGAAATAACCCGGGTGCTGGCGGCGGCCGACATCAACCTGTCCGGCGTCAACACCGAAATCAACGGCGAGCACGGGGCGGTCATCCTCAGCACCGACAACGCCGACACCAATCACGCCCTGGAAGTGCTGACCGATGCCGGCTTTACGGCGGTGGCTGACGATGCCCTGATTATCCGCCTGAAAGATGAACCGGGGGCCTTGGCCAAGGTAGCCGCCCGGTTCGGCGCGGCCGGCATCAACATCCAGAGTCTGCACATCCTCGACCGGCTGGAGGACTACGCCCTGGTCGCCCTGGCCACGGCCCCGGAGGAACGGGAAAGGGCCGCCGCCCTGCTGGACGCCGATTCCATTATGTAGGGGGGAATGGGGGGACTCTTTTTACCGTCCTTCCTCCCTTTCTACCGCTATTCCCGCCCCTTTCTACTACCGTCCTTCCCGTGTAAGCGGGAATCCCGAGGTTGCTTGCCGAGGATGCGGCGGCCGGGAAGGACGGTAGAGCGGCGGGAATGGCCGCCGCCCGCCTAATCCAAATCCTCCGGCAATTCCGCATCCTCCGGCGGCGGGGGCGGATAGTCTATTTCCCACCGCGCCGCAATTTCCGCATCGGTCAGGCGCAGGCGGGACAGCATCCGTTCCTGCTCCGGATCCGGGATGAAGTCGGGATTCGGCGCCCGTTCCAGCAACTCGGTAAAAGTTGCCAGCAGGCCGGTTATTCGCTCCAGCCGCACCCGCACTTCATCATCGTACATCAAGTCCTCGCAAATGTTCCTGTGTAGCTGGTCGGCAAAGGACTGCATAATCGTCAAGTCCGGCAAGTCGTACTCGATGGACAGCAGGTACACAATCCGCCGGCGGTGGTTGTGGGAATCGCTCCGCCAGTAGCGGGATTCGGCCACGGCTTTAACCCCGTGGGCTACGGCGCCGGAGGCTTTGTCGCAGGCTTGCACCCGGTCGCCGCGCTTTTCCAGTTCGTAGCGGGCCTGGCGGATCAGCCGCCGGCTGGTTTTGCGGTGATGTTCCACGCCGGGCAGGGCCGGGCTGCCGGCGTTGCTATCCGGGTTAATCGTCATGGTTTGCCATTCCTCCGGTTTGCGGTTGCACCGGGCTTTTCTTTACCGGGCCGGGGCCGTTTCTACCGGGTAGTCGAAATAGGCGGCGGCAATCAGGGTGTGCAGTTCCCGGCAGAAACCGCTGACCTGCTGCAAAAACTCGGCGCTGTCCTCCCGGTCGGGCCAATCGTAGCTGATCAGGGCGGCGGCGCGGCCGGCCAGGCGCTGGGCGGCGGCGCTGGAGCGGGCATCCGGCCCCGGCCCCAGGGTCGTCAATTCGGCGGCGGTCAGTTCCACCGACCGGCCCAGGGAAGTGGGCAACAGGGAATCGGCGACCAGCAAATCCAGGGCCGGCCCCGGCTCCACGGCTACGCTGTAGCGGCGATTGTACGCCTCTAACGCGTGGCAGGCCCGCAGCAGGCTGGTCCAGTCGGCATCGGCATCCTCCGGAGTGGTGGCGGCGTCGGCCAGCTGATTCAGCAGCAGGGCGCAAGTCAGCTGCGCCCGCTCCAGAGAGCGGCCCAGCTGCATAAAACTCCAGCCCTCATCCCGGTACATGGTCGAGGCGGCGACGCCGGTAAAGGTGTTGATTTCGGCGGCCGTTTCGGCGTAGAAACTTTCCGGGGAGGCGGACCAGATTTCCAGCAGGTCGAGGCGCTGCAAACGCAGATAGGCCAGGTTCAGCCGCGTCCACATCTCGGCGCTGATGCAGTGGCGCATCTGGCGGGCGTTCTCCCGGCCGGCCTGAAAGCAGCTCCACACCGAGTCCGGATTGGCCCGCTCGAAGGTCAGGTCGTCGGCCAGGGTATAGGCATCGGCCAGGGTGAACTCGTTAGCCAGGGCGTAGTCGTCGGCCACGCCCAGCCCCAATCCGGAGGCCGGCGGCTCCCGGTAGATGCTGTTGTAGATGCGGTGCCAACCGAAGTAAATTTCGCGGATGGGGCGGTCGACCAGGGCCTGGGCCTGCAACTCGAGGAGGACGCAGAGGCGCTGCGCCCGCTCCAGGTAGCGGCCCATCCAATAGAGGCCCTGCGCGCTGCGGGAAAGCATAATGTTTTAATCCTCCAGCACCCAGAAATCTTTGCCGCCGCCGCCCTGGCTGGAATTGACCACCAGGCTGCCGCGGCGCAGGGCAACCCGGCAGAAAGCCCCCGGCACGATGCGGGTGCGCTGCCCGTGCAGGATGAAGGGGCGCAAGTCCACATGGCGCGGCTCGAACTGGCTTTCCACCAGGCAGGGAGCCCGGGACAGGGCCAAAGTCGGCTGGGCGATAAAGTTGGCCGGGTCGGCCCGGATCTCCCGGGCGTAATCCTCCCGTTCCTCCGGCGTGGAATGGGGGCCAATCAGCATACCATAGCCGCCGGAGCCGCCCACCTGCTTGACCACCAGTTGCTCCAGGTTGTCCAGGGTATATTCCAAGTCGGCCGGCCGGCGGCAGAGGTAAGTCTCCACATTCGCCAGCAGCGGCTCCTCGGCCAGATAGTAGCGCACCAAGTCCGGCACATAGGCATAGACGCTTTTGTCGTCGGCCACGCCAGTGCCGGGGGCGTTGACCAGGGTAACATTGCCCAGCTTGCAGGCGCGGATCAGGCCGGGAACGCCCAGCATCGAATCGGGCCGAAAGACCTCCGGGTCGATAAAGTCATCATCCACCCGGCGATAGACCACATCCACCCGGCGCAGGCCGGTGGTGGTCCGCATATAGAGAAAGTCATCCTTGACCAGCAAATCCTGCCCTTCGACCAGTTCCGCGCCCAGTTCGTGGGCCAGAAACATATGCTCGTAGAAGGCGGAATTAAAGACGCCGGGGGTCAGCAGGGCAATGGAGGGTTCCGGGTTGGCCCGGGGGGCCATTTCCCGCAAAGTGTCCAGCAAAGCCCGGCCGTAATGATCCACTTCCCGCACTCGGGAACTGCGGTAAAGGCGGCGCAGGCTGCCCTTGGCCGCCTTGCGGTTCGCCAGCATATAAGAGACGCCGGAAGGCACCCGCAGGTTATCCTCCAGCACATGAAAGCCGTCGTTGGTGCGAATCAGGTCGGTGCCGCAGATGCCGACCCAAGTGCCGTGGGGAGCGGTGAAGTCCCGCATTTCCCAGCGGTATTGGGGGCAGTCGAGGACTACATCCTCGGGAATGACCCCGTCGGCAATGCAGCGGCCGGCGCTGTAAATGTCGGCCAGAAAGCGGTTCAGGGCTTTCAGGCGCTGGGTCAGGCCGGCGTCCAGCTGTTCCCACTCGCTGGCGGCCATCAGCCGGGGCAGGCAGTCGATGGGAATGATGCGCTCGCTGGCCTCGGCGTCCCCGTACACCGTAAAGGTGATGCCCTCGTTGGAAAAGGAGCGGGTAACGCGTTCCTGAATGCTGCCCAAGTCGGCGGCGGTCAGCTGGGACAGGGTATCGTAGAGCGGCCGGCAGTGGTCCCGGGGGGCGCCGTCGGCCCGAAACATCTCGTCGTAAAAGACCGGGTTATGCTGATACTGGTCAAAATCCATAGCAAGCCATCCCCTGGCGCAAGGTGTGCGGAATATAGTATCACACTAAGTCAAGGGCGGCTACCCCCCGGCGGCGGTATTTTTTCGAGGCAAGGGCGGATAATTGGCGGCGGCGGAACGAAAACCTTGACAGCGGCCGCCCTTTTAACCTATCCTGATGGCGGCAACCCGCCGCTGAGGAGTCTCCTACCGATGACGATGCCGGAAACGGAACCGCGCCCCTTGACTTTGGAATACCTGGAGGGCCAGGTTGAAACCTTGACCGGGCAAGTGCGGCAAGTGGTCGTACAGCTGCAAACCCTGGCCGGCCGGGAGGAAAACCTGGCCGGGCCGGTAGCGCAGTTGGAAAGCCGGGTCGAGGAATTGACCGATCGGATGCAGCGGCTGCTGGCGCAGTTTGAGCGCTTTGCCGCTCAAGAGCAGCAGCGGGATGACCGCGCCGCCAGCCTGGAAAGCCGGATTGCGGAATTGGCCGGCCAAACCCAGCAGCTGGACGGCCAGACTCAGCAACTAGCCGGTCAGACCCAGAATCTGGCCGACCGCCTCGCCAATCTGGAAAGCCGGGTGGAGGAATTGGCCGGAGAGATCAAGCAGCTGGCCGGTCAGATGCAGGATTTGCTCAGCCGGGTGGAACGGCTGGATGGCCGGGTCGAGGATTTGTCCGGGCAAGTGCAGCGCATGGGCGGCCGGATCGAGAATCTGACCGAGCAAGTGTATCGCTTTATCGGACGGATTGAAGGTCTGGAGCGCAACATTCAGCTGTTGTCGGAGGGTCAGCAGAGCATCCGGCAGGAAATGCGGGAGGGCCAACAGGGCATCCGCAAAGAAATGCAGGAGGGACAGGAGGGCATCCGGGAGGAAATGCGGGACATCCGCAAAGAAATGCGGGAGGGTCAACAGGAAATCCGCAAAGAAATGCAGGACATCCGGCAGGAAATGCGGGAGGGTCAGCAGGGCATCCGCAAAGAAATGCAGGAAGATCAGCAGGGCATCCGGGAGGAAATGCGGGACATCCGGCAGGAAATCCGGGATGGCCGCAACAATCAGCGCCATTTGATAATCGCCACTTGGACCATTGGCGGCGGCATTATCATCGCCCTAGCCGCACTGATTGCCCAAGGCGGCCTGAGTCCCTGAAACCGGCAGGCCCGGCTAGACCGGGGGCGGCCCGGCCGGCGGCCCTATCCCTACCGTCATTCCCGCGTAAGCGGGAATCCCGCGGCGGCTTGCCGGGGATGCGGTATCATAAGGCAGTACCGTCGGGATTCCCGCTTACGCGGGAATGACGGTTAAAGAGGCCGCAACCGTTCCGCTACCGTCATTCCCGCGTAAGCGGGAATCCCGGCGGCGACTTGCCGAGGGTGCGGCATCATAAGGCATTACCTTTCGGGATTCCCGCTTACGCGGGAATGACGGTAAAAGTCGGGAAGGACGGCAAGGGAGCGGCGGGAACAACGGTAGGGGCGGACAAGACGGTTATAGGGGAATTGCAAAGGAGGTTTTGTTATGGCTGAGATTTTGGGCGTGGGGGCTACCCACTATCCGCCGGGGCTGGTGCCGGACGAATATAAGCCCTGGCCCTTGACCCGGATGCTCAAGACCGACCGGATCCCGGCGGCGATGAAAGATCCGGCTAACTGGCCGGCGGAAATGCAAGCCGAATGGGGCGCGGACGAGGGCATCACGGCCCATAAGGCGCACCGGGCCCGCATTTTCGCCGCTTTCCGCCAAATCCGGGCCGAAATTGACGCCTTTAACCCGGACTTCATCCTGCTCTGGGGCGATGACCAGTACGAAAACTTCCGGGAGGACATCATCCCGCCCTTCTGCGTACTGGCTTATGACCAGATTGCCTTTCAGCCCTATCATCGCCTCGGCGACCGGCCCAACATCTGGGGCGAGGCTAAAGATGCCACTTTCCGCGTTCCGGGCCATCAGGCGGCCGGGCGCTATCTGACCCGCGCCCTGATTGACCAGGGGGTGGATATGGCCTATGCCTATAAACCGCTGCACGAAAAGGCCGGCCTGGGCCACGCCTTTGCCAATACCCTGCTCTTTCTGGATCTGGATCGCCAGGGGTTTGACTATCCGGTGCTGCCGGTGGCGGTGAACTGCTATGGCAGCAATGTGGTGCGGATGCGCGGCGGGGCGGAAGTGTTTGCCGAGGAATTGGATCCGCCCTCGCCGACGCCGCGGCGCTGCTTCGAGGTGGGCCAAGCCACGGCCCGGGCGTTGCAGGACAGCCCCTGGCGGGTGGTGCTGATGGCCTCCTCCAGTTGGTCGCATGCCTTTTTGACCGCAAAGAATCACTGGGTTTATCCCGATTTGGCCGCCGACCGGGTGTTGCTGGATGCTTTGCGGGAGGGCCGCTATGAAACCTGGCGGGACTGGCCGTTGCAGCAGGTCGAGGAATCGGGGCAGCAGGAGACGCTGAACTGGCAGTGCCTGGTGGGGGCCATGGCCGAACTGAACCGCCAAGCCGACATCCTGGAGTGGGCCGAAACCTGGAGTTTCAACGCCCCAAAATGCCTGGCGGTGTTTCGGTAAAGGGGGGCTGATTGGGGGGCGGCCGGGCGGGTGGGGGACTGTAGCACCCGCCCGGCCCGGCCGCCCTAATCAGCCGCCCCCCTCCCTGTCCTTCCCGCAAGCCAGGGGTTTCAATAAACAGCGGGAGCCGGCCTTGGTTCCCGCCGGCCTATTGCAGATGGGGAAACATTGCCAGCGGCGTGGCGGCCAGCAGGCCGGCGTCAATGGGCAGCACGGCCCCGGAAATCCAGCGGGCCTCGTCGCTGGCCAGAAAAACATTAGCCCAGGCAATATCCCAAGCATTGCCCTCGGTGCCCAGCGGCCCGGCCCGGCGGCGCAAATCCCGCATCTCCTCGGACATCCGCCCAGCCACCATCGGCGTGTAAAGATGGCCGGGAGCCAGGCAGTTGACCCGGATATTATCCCGCCCCAGATGCACCGCCATATTCGCGGTCAAGCCGATGACGCCGCTTTTCGAGGCGGCGTAGGGGATGCTGGCCCCAAAGCTGCCGGCCCGCAAGCCCACGATGGAGGATACATTGATGATGGAGCCGCCGCCGCTGGCAATCATCTTGGGAACGGCGTACTTGGTGGTCAGCATCATGCTTTTCAGGTTGACCTCCAGCACCTGATCCCACACCGCCTCGTCCACTTCGGTGGGCGTCCCAGGGCCGCTGATGCCCACATTGTTAAAGAGGATATGCAGGGCGCCGAAGTGCGTCACGGCCGCGGCGGCCATCCCTTCGCAGTCGGCGGCCCGGGTAACATCCCCTTGAAACACCGCCGCCACGCCGCCCTCGGCCTCAATTTCAGCCAGAGTTTCGGCGGCGGCGTCCCCTTCCCGATCCACCAGCAGGACTTTAGCCCCTTCGCGGGCAAAGAGAATGGCGGTGGCTTTGCCGGTGCCAACCCCCGGCCCGCTGGAGCCGGCCCCGGTAACGATGGCAACCTTATTTTCCAAACGCAGCCGTCCCGGCGGCAGTTGCATAGCGTAGCCTCCTTTTTTGCCTTTTGCGGTTCAGGATTTTCCCCAATCCCTTTGGCTTGCGGCCTATTCGGCCGGCGACAGATTAGGGATGATTCTACTTCCCCCCGCTATCGCGGCCCGGTATAAATTATTTCCCGCCCGTTGCGGGGTTGGATGGGGCGGTGGTTAAAGCCGTTGTGCAAGGCGGCGATGCGGTTGACCTGTTCCTGGGCTATGGAACGGATTTCCCGCAGCGCGATCCAGTCCACCGGCTCCGCGCAGGGCGGCGTGGTCAGGGAGCCGGAATAGCGGTAGTAGCCCAAATCCGATGGTACAAGGGCGGCGGCGTCAAGGTCAAAACCGCTTTCCCGGATTTGCCCCGCCTCCGGGTAAGCCTCCAGCAGTGCCTGCACCACCGGGTCGGCTTGGCCCAAGCGGAAAAGCTGCCCCACGACGGCATAATCGCCGGCGGCGTTGCGGTGTACCAAGTGCAGCTCGGCGGCGAACAGTTTCCGGTCAATCTGATGTTCCGCCGGGGCATGAATGTGCATGGCTATCAATTCATAAGTCCGGTCGCCAATAGTGATGCGGTTGCCGGGCGCATATTCCACATCGGCAATCCTGCCGTTATGCCGCACGGCTTGGGCGTTGCCGCCGTAGGCAAAGGAAAGCGGCGGCGCGGCCGGGTCGGTAGTGTAGCCGGTCAAGTCAATGGGCGACTGATTCCGGCCGGCGGCGCAGAGGGCATAATCCGGGGAAAGCTCGCCCCAATGATTGGGCGCGCCGGCCCCGCCGTAGCTCCAGGGGACGCCGTCACTCCCAGCGGCCAACAACGGCAAAAAGCCGCGCTGCCCCATACCCGATTTCGCTATCCCTTCCAACATAAACCGGCCGGCCGCTCTCCCTTTTACCGCCGCCGGGTCAACCGCCTGGCCCGCCATTGCCGCAAAGGCCGGATGGGGGCTGACCCTGCCCGGCGGCGGGATGAAATATCCCATTGAGGATACCCCCGGTTTTGCTTTTTGGCAACCGGGCCGGTTGGATTGCCGCTGCCCTGTCCACAGGGGCTTGACATCAGGTGCCGGATATAGTAACATAGCATTTCAACTTGGTCAGGGAAACCAATCCTTAAAGGCAGGTTTGCTATGAGCAGCAAAAAAGTTACCACCAACGCCAACGGGAAAAAGGCCGCGCGGGTCAAGTCCGAAAAGGAACTGTTCCCGGTGCGTAAGGTGGATCGGGAAACCGAGCGGCAGGTCATCAAGCTCGTCATTGAGCTGCACCGGGATACCCTGCGGGAGCTGGCTAATCACTAGGCGGCAGTATTGGTTCCCTGACATAACTACCGTCGAGAGGGCCATTTACGAACTGGCCGCAGGTCTTTACCCGGAATACCCCGATCCTATGCCGGAGTTTCTGTACCTCGGCGGCGACCGGGGGAAAGGGATGCTGGAGTCGGCTTTGGCCCAACCCCGGCAAACCTTTGGCGGCATCTACCTGTACCGCACCATCTTTGACAAGGCGGCCGCCCTGCTTTGCTCCATCATCAAGAACCACGCGCTGGTGGACGGCAACAAACGCACCGGGTTGGCGACGGTTTCGGTGTTTCTGGCCCTGAACGGCTATCTGTTTTATCCCACGATGGCCGAGGCGATTGAACACTGCGTTAAAATCGCCGAAACGCCAGGCACCCGCGACCAGCAGGGCGTTGCCCGGTGGCTGCGCTCCCGGTCAATCAGCTACGACAAATATCTGTTGACCCTGCTGGAAGGGGAGGATGATTGGTCGGGAGCCGAGGCCCGTACCCGGGCGATTATCCGCAATCTGGTGGACATCGCCCGGGCCGCCCGGTAAAACCGCTTTCTCTGCCCTACTCCCCCCGCCACCGCAAATCTGGCTGCCGGGCCGCCTTTGCCTCGTCCAGCCGGGATACCGGCGTGGTGTGGGGGGCTTGCTGCACCAATTCCGGGCTATCCATAGATTCCCGGTTGATGGCTTGCAGGGCGGCGATAAAGGCGTCCAGGGTGTCCCGATTTTCCGCCTCCGTCGGCTCAATCATCAGGGCCTCGTGGACAATCAGCGGGAAATACATCGTCGGCGCGTGAAAGCCGTAATCCAGCAGCCGCTTGGCGACCTCCAGCCCACTGACGCCCCGCGCCCGCTGCCAGTCGGCGGAAAAAACCACTTCATGCATACAAGGGCGGTCATAGGGCAGATAGTAGTCGTCCCGCAGCTTTGCCAGCAGGTAGTTGGCGTTCAGCACGGCATTGCCGCTGATGGATTTGATGCCGGCGGCCCCCAAGGTGCGGATGTAGGTGTAGGCCCGCGCCAGCACGCCAAAGTTGCCGTGGAAGCCGCTGATTTTCCCGATGCTGCGTTCCGGCATCTCCGGAAAGTAGAAGTCAGCGGCGGTGGCCGAGGCATCATCCGCCGGCGGCCGGGCGGCCGCTTGGATTACCGGGGCGGCCAGATAGGGGGTCAGAGCCGGGCCGCAGCAGACCGGGCCGGCCCCGGGGCCGCCGCCGCCGTGCGGCGTGCTGAAAGTCTTATGCAGGTTCAGATGAACCACATCAAAGCCCAGGTCGCCCAGCTTGACCCGCCCCAGCAGGGCGTTCATATTGGCCCCATCGCCATAGACCAGCCCGCCGGCCTCATGCACGATGCGGCAGACCTCGACAATGTTGCGGTCGAACAATCCCAAAGTGCTGGGCAGGGTTATCATCACCCCGGCCAATTCCGGGCCGGCCAGTTGGCGCAGGGCCGCCAAATCCACATTGCCGTCGGTATCCGAGGGCAGGGTAACGACCTCAAAGCCGGCCATAGCCGCCGAGGCCGGATTAGTGCCATGGGCGCTGTCCGGGATTGCCATTTTAACCCGGCCGGCAGATCCCCGATCCTGATGATAGGCCCGCATCATCAGCACGCCGGCCAGTTCCCCGTGGGCCCCGGCCAGGGTAGCCAGGCTGACCCCGGCCATTCCGGTAATTTCCCCCAGATACTGCTGCAAGCGATACAGCAGTTCCAGGGCGCCCTGGGCGGTTTCGGCCGGCTGCAAGGGATGCAGGGCGGCAAAGCCGGGGAGAAAGGCCATTTCGTCGTTGACCTTGGGATTGTATTTCATGGTGCAGCTGCCCAGGGGGTAAAACTGGGTGTCAATGGAAAAGTTGAGCTGGCTGAGGGCGGTGAAATACTGCACCACCTCCGGCTCCGACACTTCGGGCAGCGGCAGGTCGTTGCGGAGCAGGGCCGCAGCGGGCAAGGGCTGGGCCGGCACATCCAGCGGCGGGGCAACGGCCCCCACCCGGCCGGGAACGCTGCGCTCCAGCAGCAGACGAGTAGTATCGCGGGTTCCACCTTTCAACATAGGCTTACTGCTCCGATAAGAGGATGATCGAGGGATGGCTACTCTTGAGCCACCCCGTTCTCCGCAATGGTTTCCCCGGGGGACGGGTTGACCGGCGGCCGCTCGTCCATCGGCGGCCGGCCGGTAGCCAATCGTTCCTCGTCCCGCTTGCTGGTAGGCTGTTCCAGCCGCCGCTTTGCCTCCTCGATTTCCGCGCTGACGAAAGGCGGCGCATAGCCCGGAGCCAAGACCGGCTCCAGACTGCTAATCATCCGGGCAGCGTCCTCGATAAGCGCCGCAATCTGCCAAGCGCCGAACTCGTGATGGTAATAGTTGTAATGGGCGTCCCGGGTTCCCCGATAGCCGGACGCAATGTTGCGGTCCTTCAGTTCCAGGGACAGGATGTCGGCAATGCGGCCCAACTTCCAATCGGCATCGTTGAACCACCGCCGCTTTTCGGCGGCGGCTTTCAGGGCAAAGGCGGCCGCGCCCCAAGCCTTTTCCGAGGCTTGCAGCAAATCGCCGCTATCCAGTTCCTGCCAAGCCTTGCCCAGCAGTTCCCGGCTGATGCGGATATTGCGAACCGCCTCGGCGTCCGGCGACGGGCCGGGGGCGGTGTCCAAGGGCAAAGTCATCAGGTTGCCTCGCTGAAAAGATGATATGCTGCCGGGGATGGCTAATCCGGTACGACGCCGTTATCCGGGGCGGTTTCCCCCGGGGACGGGTTGACCGGCGGCCGCTCGTCCATTGGCGGCCGGCCGGTAGCCAATCGTTCCTCGTCCCGCTTGCTGGTAGGCTGCTCCAGCCGCCGCTTTTCCGCCTCGATTTCGGCGCTGATAAAGGGCGGCGCATAGTCCGGGGCCAAGACCGGCTCCAGCTTAGCCATCAACCGCGCGGCCAGGTTAAGGATGCGGCGGAGGACCGCGGCGTTATATTCGTGATGATAAAAGTTGTAATGGGCATCCCGGGCCGCCAGGGTATAGGCCACGATGTCATCATCGTCCTGCTCGGCGGCGATGACATTGGCGATAATGCCCAACTTCCAATCGGCATCGTTGAACCACCGCCGCTTTTCGGCGGCGGCTTTCAGGGCAAAAGCGGCCGCGCCCCAAGCCTTTTCCGAGGCTTGCAGCAAATCGCCGCTATCCAGTTCCTGCCAAGCCTTGGCCAGCAGTTCCCGGCTGATGCGGATATTGCGAACCGCCTCGGCATCCGGCGACGGGCCGGGGGCAGTGTCTAGTGGCAAAGTCATAAGGTTGCCTCGCTGAAAAGATGACTCCGTTCATCCTGAACTTGTTGCAGGACGATGGGACGACTACTCCGGTACGACGCCGTTATCCGAGGTGGTTTCCCTCGGGGTCGGGTTGACCGGCGGCCGCGTATCCATCGGCGGCCGGCCGGTAGCCAATCGTTCCTCGTCCCGCTTGCTGGTGGGCTGTTCCAGCCGCCGCTTTGCCTCCTCGATTTCGGCGCTGACGAAAGGCGGCGCATAACCCGGAGCCAAGACCGGCTCCAGACTGCTAATCATCCGGGCAGCGTCCTCGATAAGCGCCGCAATCTGCCAAGCGCCGAACTCGTGATGGTAATAGTTGTAATGGGCGTCCCGGGTTCCCCGATAGCCGGACGCAATGTTGCGGTCATCCAGTTCCAGGGACAGGATGTCGGCAATGCGGCCCAACTTCCAGTCGGCGTCGTTGAACCAGCGCCGCTTTTCGGCGGCGGCTTTCAGGGCAAAGGCGGCCGCGCCCCAAGCCTTTTCCGAGGCTTGCAGCAAATCGCCGCTATCCAGTTCCTGCCAGGCTTTTGCCAGCAGTTCCCGGCTGATGCGGATATTGCGAACCGCCTCGGCATCCGGCGACGGGCCGGGGGCGGTGTCTAGGGGCAGAGTCATAAGGTTGCCTCGCTGAAAAGATGATATGTTGCCGAGGTCGGTTACTCTGGTACGACGCCGTTATCCGAGGTGGTTTCCCCGGGGGACGGGTTGACCGGCGGCCGCTCGTCCATTGGCGGCCGGCCGGTAGCCAATCGTTCCTCGTCCCGCTTGCTGGTAGGCTGCTCCAGCCGCCGCTTTGCCTCCTCGATTTCCGCGCTGACAAAGGGCGGCGCATAGTCCGGGGCCAAGACCGGCTCCAGACTGCTAATCATCCGGGCAGCGTCCTCGATAAGCGCCGCAATCTGCCAAGCGCCGAACTCGTGATGGTAATAGTTGTAATGGGCGTCCCGGGTTCCCCGATAGCCGGACGCAATGTTGCGGTCATCCAGTTCCAGGGACAGGATGTCGGCAATGCGGCCCAACTTCCAATCGGCGTCGTTGAACCACCGCCGCTTTTCGGCGGCGGCTTTCAGGGCAAAAGCGGCCGCGCCCCAAGCCTTTTCCGAGGCTTGCAGCAAATCGCCGCTATCCAGTTCCTGCCAAGCCTTGGCCAGCAGTTCCCGGCTGATGCGGATATTGCGAACCGCCTCGGCATCCGGCGACGGGCCGGGGGCAGTGTCTAGTGGCAAAGTCATAAGGTTGCCTCGCTGAAAAGATGACTCCGTTCATCCTGAACTTGTTGCAGGACGATGGGACGACTACTCCGGTACGACGCCGTTATCCGAGGTGGTTTCCCTCGGGGTCGGGTTGACCGGCGGCCGCTCGTCCATAGGGGGACGGCCGGTAGCCAATCGTTCCTCGTCCCGCTTGCTGGTAGGCTGTTCCAGCCGCCGCTTTTCCGCCTCGATTTCCGCGCTGATGAAAGGCGGCGCATAATCCGGGGCCAAAACCGGCTCCAGACCGCTGAGCATCCGGGCGGCATCATCGATAAGCGCCGCAATCCGCCAAGCGCCGAACTCATGATGATAAAAGTTGTAATGGGCTTCCCGGGTGCCCAAGTAGGCGGTGGCAATGTTGCGGTCGCCCAGTTCCGCCGCCAGAATGTCGGCGATAATGCCCAGCTTCCAGTCGGCGTCGTTGAACCACCGCCGCTTTTCGGCGGCGGCTTTCAGGGCAAAGGCGGCCGCGCCCCAAGCCTTTTCCGAGGCTTGCAGCAAATCGCCGCTATCCAATTCCTGCCAGGCTTTGGCCAGCAGTTCCCGGCTGATGCGGATATTGCGAACCGCCTCGGCGTCCGGCGACGGGCCGGGGGCAGTGTCCAAGGGCAAAGTCATCCGGTTGCCTCCCTTAATCCCATTATACCGCAAAGGGATGGCGGCGTCCGTCCCGGGCGCCGCCCTTTGCGCCTAGATTACCGAGCGCACTAGACCGCCGTCCACCAGGATGGTGGTACCGGTGATGTAGCTGGCTTTCCCGGAGGCCAGGAAAGCGACCAGATAGGCCAGTTCCTTGGGGTCGCCGATCCGGCCTACGGCGGTTTCCGCCGCCCGCTGCGCCAAGCCCTCCTCCACCGATATGCCCAACTCTTTAGCCCGGCTGGTGACATTGGACAGCATCCGCTCGCTGAGGATGGAGCCGGGACAGACATTGTTAATCAGGATGCCGTCCCGCCCCACTTCGTCGGCCAGGCTTTTCATATAGGCCACCGCGCCCAGGCGGGTCGCCCCGGACAAAGCTAGGTTGGGAATGGGCTGATAGACGGTGCTGGCCAGGATGTTGATAATGCGCCCGCCGCCCTGCCGTTTCAGATGGGGAATAGCTTCCCGGGCCATTCGGGCAAAGAAAAACAGGGAACGCTGCACCGCCGTTTCCCACTGCTCCTCGGTCGCCGTTTCGGAGCGGGCCAGGGGCGGGCCGCCGGAGTTGTTGACCATAATGTCCAGCTGCCCGTAGCGGTCCACGGTGGTCTGCACCAGGGATTGGATGTTGGCGTAGCTTTCCAGGTCGGCCGGGATGGTCAGCACCTCGGCCCCGGTGGCGGCCCGGATTTCCGCCGCCGCTTGCTCCAGGTCGGCGGCGGTACGGCTGCAAATCGCCAAGCGCGCCCCCTCCTCGGCCAGCACGTCGGCGCAGGCCCGGCCCAAGCCCTTGCTGGCCCCCCCGATAATGGCAACCTTGCCTTTAAGTTCCAAGTCCATAAAGGATTTCCCCCTATTATGATAATCCGTCCGGGCCAAAGCGGCCGGGCGGTTAAGTAGTCGCAAGGTCTGCATTATAACAGAAACTTTTGCCGGTTATGCCGCCCGGCTCACTCGTTAAACCGTCTTTCTCCGCCCCGCCCCTACCGTCCTTCCCGCGTAAGCGGGAATCCCGAACGGTACTGAAAAGACCAGCCCTTTGCCGCCCAACCGCCGCCGGATTCCCGCTTACGCGGGAAAGACGGTTTCTATATGCGTCATTGCCGGGTTGACGGCGGCGGGAAAGAGCGCTATAATGGTAAATTATGCCGGTCAAAGAAATTGCCGAAACCGAATTTGAGGAAAGGGACGCCGCCCCTCCGCTTTGGGAGGGCTGCTATCCGACGACTACGGCCGCCCGGCTGACCGGCGCGCCGCCCGCAGCTTTTTACGCCCTGAACCGCCGCGGCATCATCCGCCGGGACGCCGTCGCTTACAACCTGTTTGACTTCAGCGACCGGCCCTCTCGCATCGGCTACGGCCTTACCGACCTGATGCTGGTCAAGCTGCTGCGGGGGCGGCGCAATCGGCAGCTGAACCCCGAAACCCTGGCCCAAGCCCTGCGGCAGCTGTTCCGGGAACACGGCGGGGTCAACAATCCGGCCTGGCAGCAAGCCCCCCTGTATGTGCGGGGCCGCCAAGTGTATGCCCGCAAGCCTGAGGACGGAATGGCGGCGGAATCCGGCCGCGGCGGCCGGCTACAGACGCGGCCGGCCGGGGAATTGTTCGACCCGGAAGCCCTGTACCTGGTGCCGGCGCCGTTTCGGGATTATGTGGAAATTGACCCGGCGGTGCGCGGCGGCGAGCCGGTGCTGCGCCATCGCCTTGGTATCCTGACTTCCCTGTTGGCGGCGATGCACGGGCGCGGGAAATCCTGCGCCGAAATCGCCAAAAGTTATCCCCCCATTCCGCAAAAAGCGATTGAAAAGGTGATTGAGTATGAGTATTGGTTGGACCGGGTTGCCTGAACTGGAACGCGTGGCTCTGGATGCCGACGTCAGTGAGGAGGTCGGCGATTATCTGGAAGCGGTGGGATTTGATGTAGTTTGGGCAAACCAATCGGATGTGGATGTTCGCAGCGATTTGGCCGTGCTGCGGTGGGCGCGGCGGGAAAATCGTTTCCTGCTTTGCCACGACAAGCATCGCGACCGGGCTACTTTGTTGCCGTTGCTCCGGGAAATTATAGAACGGGGCGGGCAGATTATTCGCATTGGCGGCGCGCCCGGCCAATCGCCGCTGACCTCTACCGGGTTAGTTCTGGCCCACCGCGCCCAGTGGCTGCCTTTCTTTGCGGAACATTCTAACGGCGTAGCACTGGTGCATCTTTCCGGGTGTCAATTGCGGCCGCCGGCCGCCCTACGCCGCCTGTTGCAGCAGCGCGGCGGCTGAAAAGTTTTCTGCATTGCCCCAGCGGCCGGCCGGGTTTATTCCCTTTGGTTAGTTGCCGCTATTCCTGACTGATTCGGGAATGGCGGGAGGCCCCCTACTGCTCGGCGGCCGCCCGTAGCCCGGCAATGAACTGGTCCACTTCCTCGACGGTGTAGAATCGGCCTTTCAAGCCCAGCGCGTACCTCTTTTCCTCCGGTGAGCTACGAATCCAGTTAGACAAATCCGTTTCCCAATGGCCTTTTGGCAACAGGGACTTCAACTGGTCTGGGCTTATCTCCAAATAGCGACTGAAACGATCAGCGTGGACGGTGAACTCAATTCCGCCTCCTTCATCATTGAAAGAAAGGGCGGATATGAACATTACCACCCGGGTACCTCCACTATTCAGCCGCAACGAGTATCCTACGGCATCTTGGTATGCCGTAGCAGAAAAGATACCTTTGACCCCCTCACGGACGCGACGGTACAAGTAACCGATGCCATTATCATCAGCTACTTTCTGAAGTCCGTTCACCGTTCCGTAACCACCTCGCTTGGAGACAGAGTTAGTCTTGGCCTCAGCTACCTCCGGCTCAATCAAATACACTTGGGCCAACATTTCCCGGCCGTTGCTGTCCTTGAAATGCTGAACCGTCGCTATGTTGACCGGCACATTCAAATCAGACAAGTACCGAACAATCCGCTCGGTGCTGTCGTCCATCCGCTCCGCTACGATTAGCGAGCGATGGTTCAGGTTAAGCGTATCCGGCAGTTGCTGGTCGAAACGCGAGGCAAACGCGTCCTCCAAGGAACCCCCGAGCTTCGAGTAGCCGGCGGCTATCGCATTGATGCGCGCAAAGGGCAGATCCTTCGCCCAAGAAGCATAGTCCAAGGCTTGGGCGGTTACATCCCTGGGGGTTTGGTCGCGCTTGAGTTCCACCACGACGAGGCCGCCCTCGGAGTCCATGCAAAGCAAGTCGATGACACCGCCGAAATCGGTATGCACCTGCCGACCGATAACCAGCAGATTAGGATCCAGCATGGAGATGTCGCTTTCCAGCCAGCTCTCCAGCCGTTTCTCCAGGTCGATTCCGGGGCTGGCAATTTCAACCAGCGAATCTTGTGGGGTGATTTCCCACATCCGAACTTGCTGCGGCATACTGCTGCCTCCTTTACCGGTTGGGGTTTCGGGTTCGGTTGCGCTTTACCAGTTTAGCGTAACGGCGCAGGGTGGTCAAAGGGCGGAAACGGGGGCGCAGGTTATGGGCAATCAGCGGCGCTACTTGCCGATTGCCGGCGACCAGCGGCGCGGCCCACTGCCGCAGTTGTTGATAGGTAGGCGGTTTGGCCTCCCAGGTCGGTATCAGGGAATCCAGCGGCTGCCAGCGCTTTTGGCCTGGCAGCTTGGTCATTACCATCCCGCCGGCTTCCGGCACCATCAGCACGCCGGCCAGCATATCCCACAGGCGCGGCGCGCCGATAACGGCGTACTGCAACACGCCGCAAGCAGTCATCGCCAGTTCGTAGGCAATGCTGCCGGTCGTCCGCAGTTCGCCGGGATGGCGGCCGACCCCTTTGCCAAAGCGGGTAGTCTGCATAAAATGCCCCGGCAATCCAATCAGGCGGTTGCCCACCGGTTTATCGGATTGATACACCGCCATCGCCGTCTCAGTACCATCAGCGTGGACGGCAAAGCAGCCGCCATCCCGTCGGGCGTGCGTCACAAAACCGCCGCCGGCCATAGGCCAGGGGATATACAGGGCGCCGGCAACCGGCCGGCCGCGATACATTACGCCAATGGACGAGGCATAAACCGGCAGGCCGTTGAGAAAGTTGGTCGTGCCATCCAGGGGATCCAACACCCACAGCAAATCCGGGGCCGGGGTATTGGCGTCGGATGCGGCGGCGTCCTCCTCGCCCAGGATGCCGTGTTGGGGAAAGCGGCGGGCAATTTCCGCGGTCAGATAGGCTTGAGCCGCTTTGTCGGCGGAAGTTACCGGATCCAGCTGGTTTTTGTCTTTATACTCAATGGACAGCTGCCGGCCGAAATAGTCGGCCAGGAGATCCCCGGCCCCCCAGGCCATAGCGGTGGCGGCGGATTCCATTTCCCGCAGCAGTTCCCCATCCTCAAGCATTGCAACGGCCTCTACTTCCCCGGATTTAGGGGGTAGTATAGCATGGTGGGGGATTGGGCGGCGGGGATAGGGCGCGGCGGGAAGGACGGTTGTAAGGCGACAGATAGGCCGCCCCCCTACCCAAACCGCCCCGTTATATAATCCTCCGTCCGCTTGTCTTTGGGGTTGGTGAAAATCTGGCGGGTTTCCCCGTATTCAATCAGCTCGCTGATTTTGTCGGCCCGCGGCGTCAGAAAGGCGGTGTAGTCGGAGACCCGCGCCGCCTGCTGCATATTGTGGGTTACAATGACGATGGAGTATTCCCGGGACAATTCCCGCATCAGCTCCTCAATCGCCAAAGTGGATATGGGATCCAGGGCGGAACAGGGCTCGTCCATCAGGATGATGCGCGGCTCTACCGCCAAGGCCCGGGCAATGCACAAGCGCTGCTGCTGCCCCCCGGACAGGGAAAGGGCGCTTTCCTTCAGCCGGTCTTTCACCTCATCCCACAAAGCCGCCCGGCGGATGGACTGCTCCACCAACGCCGGCAAATCGCCCTTGAATCCGTTGACCCGGGGGCCAAAGGCCACATTGTCAAAAATGGACTTGGGAAAGGGATTAGGCCGCTGAAAGACCATCCCGATTTGATAGCGGATTTCCGTCGGATCCACCTCGGAATCGTACACATTCCGCCCGTCAAACCAGACCTGCCCGGTCATCCGAAAAGCCGGAATCAGGTCGTTCAGCCGGTTAAAGCAGCGCAGCAGGGTGCTTTTGCCGGAGCCGGACGGCCCGATAATGGCCGTGATGCGATGCGGCTCCATCGCCATACTGACCGTCTCGATGACCTGAACCGGCCCGTAATAGACGCTCAAATCCCGGGTATGCAGGATGGGTTCGGCGGCGGCGGTCAAGGGACTATCCCTCCGTCGGTTTCTGAAACTTGTTGCGGAGCAGCACGGCCAGGGCGTTCATCGTCAGCAGCAAAACCAGCAGCACAATGATGCCGGCGGCGGCGGCCTCGTGAAAACCCTCCTGCGGCCGGGAAACCCAGTTGAAAATCTGAATGGGCAGCACGGTAAAGCGGCTCAGCGGCCCGTCCGGAGCAAAGGGGACAAAGGTCAACGCCCCCATCACAATCAGCGGCGCCGTTTCGCCAATGGCCCGGCTGACCGCCAGAATAATGCCGGTCAGGATGCCCGGAAAAGCCTGCGGCAAGACCAGATTCCAGATGGCTTGCCAGCGGGTAGCCCCCAAAGCGTAGCCGCCCTCCCTAATGGACGATGGCACCGCCCGCAAAGCCTCCTCGGCGGCGATGATGACGATGGGCAGCACCAGCAGGGCCAGGGTCAATCCGCCGGCCACTACGCTTTTGCCCAGGGCCATATAGCGCACAAAAATTTCCAGGCCCAATATGCCGTACACAATGGACGGGACGCCGGCCAGGTTGGCGATGTTGACCTGAATAATCTTGGCGAACCAGTTGCGGGCGGCGTATTCCTCCAGGTAGATGGCCGCCCCCACGCCAAAGGTAAAGGCCAGGACGCCGGCCAAAGCCACGACATAAACGCTGCCCAGCAGGGCGGCCTGAATGCCGGCCTGTTCCGGCTTGCGCGAGGGAAAGCTGGTCAAGAAGGACCAGTTGACCCGCTGAATCCCGTCGCTGATTATGTCGTACAGCAGCGTCCCCAGCATCCCCAAGCCAATCAGCACGGCGGTAAGGCACAGGGCATGGAAAATATGCCCCTTGACCTTGCGCCGGGCCATATTGCGGTTAAACTCCCCTTGACTGATAATCGCCATCTACTCGTACACCTCCCGAAACCGGCGCACCACATACTGGCTCAGCAGGTTCATCCCCAGGGTCAGCACGAACAGGCTCAAGCCCACGGCAAAAATGGTCTTGAAGGACAAAGTGCCGGTGGGGGTGTCGCCCAGGCTGACCTGCACAATGTAGGCGGTCATGGTCTCAATGGGGACAAAGGGATTGAAAGTAAAGTTGGGGTTCTGCCCGGCGGCCACGGTG
This sequence comes from Dehalococcoidia bacterium, assembly GCA_965203435.1. Lineage (GTDB taxonomy): Bacteria > Chloroflexota > Dehalococcoidia > Lucifugimonadales > UBA3495 > CBDBCU01. The sequence goes on from CBDBCU010000002.1 coordinate 154,010, forward strand.
ACAATCATCGTCTCGCCAATGGCCCGGGAGGTTGCCAGAATAAAGGCGGCCACAATGCCGGACAAGGCCGCCGGAATGACCACCCGGGTGGACACTTCCAACTTGGTGCTGCCCAGGGCGTAAGCCCCCTCCCGCAGGGAACGCGGCACCGAACGCATCGCGTCCTCGCTGAGGCTGGACACCATCGGCAAAATCATTATGCCCATCACAATGGCGGCGCTCAATCCGTTGAATACCGATATTTCAATAAAAGGGATGTGGTCGGCCGCCGCCCGCAACAGGGGCGTTACGAACAGCAGGGCAAAGTAGCCGTACACCACCGTGGGGATGCCGGCCAACACTTCCAGCAGGGGTTTCAAGGCCCGCCGCACTCGGTCGGGAGCATATTCGCTCAAATAAATGGCGCTGAGCAGGCCCAAGGGCAGGGCTACCAGCATGGCCCCGATCGAGGTCAGTAAAGTGCCGGTGACCAGCGGCAAGACGCCGAAATGCTGGGAGGCGAACAGCGGCGTCCAGCGGGTGCCGGTAAGGAACTCAAAGAGGGAAACTTCCTGAAAAAAGAGGGCCGCCTCGAAAATGAGGACGGAGACGATGCCGATGGTGGTAAAGATGGTGACGATGCTGCACAGGAACAGAACGGCTTTAATAATCCGTTCCGGCAGATACTTCCGCCATCTACCCGGCCCGGGGCCGCCGTACCGGCTCCGGGCCGGGGCCGCCCCGCGCTCCAGGGACCTATCCGATTGGGCCAAGGAAGTCCCTCCTGATAATCCGCCGAAAACCGCCGCCCGCCCGGGAAAAAGCCGGGAAAAGAGCCGGAGAAAATCCCGCGCCGGCACCGGATAATGGCGGCGGGAAAAAGCCGGAAAAAAGCCGGCGCCGCAAAAAGGATAGTTGAGCCAGCGGCGGAATTGCAAGGGCAACAGTGTTAATAAGTCTTTAAGTTTTGTTAAGGGATTGTTGCGCGGGGGATTGCCCTGGGGATTTTGCACAACCGGCTTGACGATCCAATCCCCGGGCTGATATATTATCGGCAAGGAGGATTAGTGATGATTACCGACATCACCCTGGAAAATTTTAAGGGCTTCCATGAAGTGGAGTTTCAGCCCAAGCGGATAACCGTCTTTGTCGGGCCTAACGGCACGGGCAAATCCAGTGTGCTGCAAGCTTTTGGCCTGCTGAAGCAGACGGTGGAGCTTTCCCCTCCTTTCCGTCCCCTCGGTCTTGTCATACAGGGGCCTCTGGTGAACCTGCCGGGATTGGATGCCATATTCGCAAACTGCGGACAGGGCAACACGGTATTCCAATTCTGCGTCGATGGTTCACCGTCGGGAGCGGTGTCTGCATTAGAGGGTCACATTGAATTCTCTTTTGAGAATATGCCCGACCCCATTACTTTCAACGTGAGTGCCGTAGAGCCGGCCCTTAAAGACCTGAAAATAGTCTTGGCCAAGCGCGGTTTCACTCAGCCGGTCTATGAGCTAGGCGATGTGCCGATCAAGGATGTTTCCTTGAAACTCGGCGTAGCTCAGCAAGAAGTGCAGACCGCTACCAACTTGTGCTATTCCCCTGAGGAAGTTGAGCGGGTGTCCCATTTGCTCAAGAAAGTAACGGGAACTGGTCTGCGGGCTTACACTGTCCCGTCGAAATCCGTGGAAGTGAAATCTCTGGCTAAGGTAGGCCCGGTCAACATCGTTGCCGAAGGCTTTGGCACCAATTCCCTGATAATGCTGCTCCTGCAACTGGTCTCGGCCAACAAGGGCGCGACGGTGATGATTGAGGAGCCGGAGATCCACCTGCACCCCAAGGCGCAGGCCGATTTGGCTGAGGTATTGGCCGCGGAAGCCCGGGCCGGGGACAAGCAGGTGATAATGACCACCCACAGCGAGCATATCACCGGCCGCCTGCTGACCCTGGTGGCGGAAAGGACGCTTACCCCGGAGGACTTGGCAATCTACGCCTTTGCCAAAGATGCCGAAACCGGCGTATGCACCGCCAAGCCCTTGACCATCAGCGGGGAAGGCGCTATCGAAGGCGGTATCCGCGACTTTTTTGATGTGAGCTTGGCGGAAATGAACCGCTATGTCGAAGCTCAATTTGCTCAGCTGAACCCCTCCGAATGACCTTGCGTTTCATTCCCGACGAAAACATCATCATCCTGGCCCAGAAACAACAGGATGACCGGGGGGTTGCCGACCTGACTTGCTTCCAACTGGTACGGGGCATCCTCGACAATCCCCGCGCCTTTATCGGCGTGGATTACCCCCTTTGGAGCCGGTACCAAAGCCAGTTGAACCGACTGCCGCCCCATTCTATAGTCCCGCCGCCTCTTTTAAGACGGTTAAACGTCGCCGATATTGGGCCGCCGAACCGCGCCGGGCAATGGGTTTATAAGGTGACTTTGCTGCCCAATGCCCCGCCTTTCCCGGAGGAAAGCAACATCCGGCAGCGCAGTCAGGACGACGTGCCGGTAGTAGTCCGCCTGGCGGTAGCCACCCGTGCCACTTTGGTGACTACCGACACTCGCTTAATAGCCGATTTGCAGGACTCCGGCATAGCGGAAAAATACCGCCTGCAAGTTGTCTCCCCGGCTGATGCCCTAAATCTGCTATAATTCCGGCCAAGCCGTCCATCCCCCAGCCGGATGGGCCGTCCATCCCCCTCAGGAGCGGAACCTTTTGCGCCGGAAACTTGCTTTGAGCGTGGTCGACCAGTCGCCGATGCGGGCCGGCGAAACGGCGGCCGATGCCTTGCGGGATACCATCAACCTGGCCGTCGCCGCCGAAGCCCTGGGCTATGGCCGCTACTGGCTGGCCGAGCATCACAACCTGCCCAACTTTGCCGGCACCAGTCCGGAAGCCCTCATTGGCCCGGTGGCGGCTCACACCAAAACCATCCGGGTGGGCAGCGGCGGCGTGATGCTGTCCCATTACAGCGCCCTGAAAGTGGCCGAAACCTTTCGCCTGCTGGATTCCCTCTATCCCGGCCGCATTGACCTGGGCGTGGGCCGGGCTCCGGGCAGCGACCAACTTACCGCCGCCGCCCTGGCCTATCCGGGCCAGGCCAAAGACATTCAGCACTACCCCCGGCAGGTGGTGGATTTGCTGGGCTATCTGTCGGATGGGCTGGAGCCGGGCCATCCCTTTGCCGAAATTCAGGCCGGGCCGGGACAAAAAGACACCGCCCCGCAGGTGTGGCTGCTGGGTTCCCGCTACGAAAGCGCCTATATGGCGGCCCGCCTGGGCTTGCCCTTTGCCTATGCCCACTTTTTCGGCTTGGGCGTGCCGGAAGGGCCGGAAATTGTCGCCGGCTATCGCCAGCAGTTTGAGCCATCCAAATATCTGGACGCCCCCTTGGTCAATGTGGGGGTGCAGGTTTTGTGCGCCGAAACCGAGGCGGATGCCTTGCGGATTGCGTCCAGCCGCAACCTGGCCCGCCTCTATTCCGTCACCAACCGGGCCAAGGGCATCCCGACTATTGACGAAGCCCAGAACTATCCCTATCAGCAAAACGAATTGGCCTTTGTCCGCCAATACCGCCAGGTCTGCGTGGACGGCAATCCGCAGCAGGTCAAGGCAAAGCTGGAAACCCTGGCCGAAACCTACCAGACCGAGGACTTGAGCATCGTAACCATCTGCCACGCCTACGCCGACCGCCTCCGTTCCTACGAACTGGTGGCGGAAGTCTGCGGGTTGGGGGGTTGACGGGAGGAATTGCATATACCGGACAACCTCTTTACCGTCCTTCCCGGCCCCCTACCGTCATTCCCGCGTAAGCGGGAATCCCACGGTGGCTTGCCAAGACTGCGGCATCATAAGGCAGTACCGTTCTAGATTCCCGCTTACGCGGGAATGACGGTTGCTATATGCGACTGCCTTGGCATTGACGGCCGGAATCCCCTATCCCTTTTCCCGCAAAAGGCGCTATAATAGCCGCCGCAACTATTCGGCCGCCTTTTGCCCGGGGGTATGCGGCCGAACCCAACAGAGGAGGCGCTCTTATGGCGCGGCCCAAGACGGCGACCCGGAAATTGGCGGATTTCAACCCGTTCAACGCCATCAATCGCGGCGTTTATATCGCCGACAACCTGGACTTCCTGCGGGCCATTAACACCGCCTCCGTCGACCTGGTCTGCATCGACCCGCCCTTTGCCAAGAACGACACCTTTACCGGCGACCGGCTCAAGCCGCCGTTGACCCGGCAGGAAATTGCCAACGAAAAGCGCCTGCTGAAAGAGTGGGGCATTGCCACGGCGGCGCAAGCGGACGAGGCCGGCGTAGCCTGGCCCGATGACCCCAAGGCCCGGGGCGGCTACGAGGACACCTGGTCCTGGGACGACGATGTCCACCCGGATTGGGTAACGGGCATTAAAGCCACCCACGAGGCCGTCAATCTGCTGATTGAAACTACCCGGCAAATCCACGGCGACAGCATCGCCGCCTACCTGGCCTTTATGGCCATCCGGCTGTTCGAGATCCACCGCATCCTCAAGCCGACCGGCAGCCTGTACCTGCACTGCGACAATACGGCCGACGGTTACTTGCGGCAGCTGCTGGACGGAGTGTTCGGCAGTGGGGGCGATGGCAGAGGCGGCTTTCGCAATGCCATCACCTGGCGGCGAACCCATAGCAAAAATGCCGTGTCGTCGCGGTACGGGACCAATCACGACACCATCTTTTACTATGGGAAATCGGCGGAGGGAGGATTCTATAAAGACCAAGCCTTTCGTCCTTATGGCGGCGAAGTGCCGGCGGGGTACTCGTTGGATAAAAAGACCGGGCGCTACTATGCCCTGTCCCCGGTGTACGGGGATAGTCCGAGCAAAGGGGACAGCGGACTGCCGGCCACTTTCCGCGGCGTTGTTTATGATGTCCCGGAACAACGGCATTGGCGCGTTCCCGGCGGTCGCCGGGCCGGCGAGACGACTTCCGACGGTTGGGCGCGGCTGGACGCTGAGGGCCGGATGTACCTGGCTCCCGGGGGCAAGTTGCCTATGTTCATCCGGTATCTGGATGAGATGCCCGGCATCGCGCTGGATGATGTCTGGACGGATATAAAAATCCCGGGATCCAAGGAGCGCACCGGCTATCCCACGCAAAAGCCGATCGCCTTGGCCGAGCGGATTATCCAAGCGTCCACCAATCCCGGGGATGTAGTGCTGGACTGCTTTGCCGGCTGCGCTTATGTCGCCTTGGCGGCGGAAAAGTTGGATCGCCGGTGGACGGCTTGCGATATTAACCTGCGGGCTTGGACGGTCTTTAAGCGGCAGTTCAACAAGGGCGGCGATTTGCCGCTGCTGACCTGCAACGACCGGACGACCGGTCAGCAGGTAATGGGCAGCGAGCCGGAGGTTACGATTCACGGCCCGGCGCAGCTGCCGAAGCGGACGGAATATAGCGGCGTAGAGGTCAAGAGCCTGCGGACGGACAATCGGCGGCCGGCGGGCAGCAAATATCGCGGCGGCGGCAAGGAAACCACCTTGCTGAACAAGGATGAAATGCTGCGTCGATTGCTGGGAATCAGCTACGGGCGGGCCTGGTGCTGCGGCCTCCGCAGCGCCGGAACGGCCGGGGAAATCATCCCCGGCAACTACGAGCTGGACCATGTCACGCCGAAAAGCATGGGCGGGGACGATGAAATCTATAACCGGGCGCCGCTTTGCTCCCGGCATAATGGCCGCAAGGGAAATCGGGATATTACCCTGGACGAGTTGCGGGTGGAGGTGGCCTTTGCCGGCGAGTTGGCGGAGGGAATGACGCCGCAGTCGCTGATCAGGCTGGACGAGGCGCGGCGGCAAGCCCAGCATATCTTTGCCGAGGAGTATCAGCGGCAGCACGGCAAGGCGTGGATCTAACTACCCCCCGGCCGGGGATTATTCCCCGGCCGGAATCCGCCATCCCATTTCCCGGCAAAAGGCGCTATAATAGCCGCTGGACAAGTTGCCCATCTTTCCCCGGAGGTTTGCCGACTATGGTTTGGAAACATTCCCAACTTACCGATAAGTGGTGGGCTGAATATATGGCCGAGGAAATCTACGATTACGGGCCGCGGCTCAAGAATCGGAGTTTTCCGGTCTGGGCCCTCATCAGCCACTACAAACTCTACCAGGGCGACAAGGCTAAGGTGCTGCACAGCTACCGGGACTGGCTGACCGGCGCCGACCTGGAGGCGGCCCTGGCCTACTACGCTGAGTTCCCGGAGGATGTCGACCGCAAGTTGCGGCGGCTGGAAAGCAGGGACTGATGGCCCGCTTTTTTATCGGGATGAGCAAATCGAGGCCGATCGGTCAATTCAGCGGGTCGTGATTGCCACGGTGACCGCCATCTTTCCCGCCCACCCTTACCGTCATTCCCGCGTAAGCGGGAATCCCGCGGTTGCCTGCCAAGATGCGGCATCATAAGGCAATACCGTTCGGGATTCCCGCTTACGCGGGAATGACGGTTGCTATATGTGATTGCCTTGGGGTTAACGGTCGGAATCCGCTATCCTTTCCCCGGCAAAAGGCGCTATAATAGCCGCCGGACTAATTACCATCTTTTCCCCGGAGGTTTGCCGACTATGGTGTGGAAGCATTCCCTGATTATTGATACCGACCGGTGGTGGGCGAAGTACCTTTCGACCCCCATCGATGCGGGCGGGCCGCGCATTCGGGATAAGGGTTTCCCGGTCTGGTCCCTGATTGGCCTTTATCAGTGCTATGAGGGGGATAAGGAGCGGGTGCTGCGCGACTACTGCGGCATCCTGACCGCCGAGGAACTGGACGCGGCCCTGGATTACTACGCCGAGTTTCCCTACGCCATCGACCGCAAGCTGTGGGAGATTGCCAACTGATGTGGGAATGGCGGCGGCAGCAACGGGAATGGATCCGCGCCGATTGACCGCCGCCCGGCTCCATCCCCCTACGCCGAACCCAGCACCACCTGCACTATCTTTCTTTCCAGGGCCAGGGCCAGCTGCTCGGTCAATTCCAGCCGGTCGTGATTGCCCACGGCCCCCACAAAGGCCACGCCCAGGATGCGCCCGACCCGAAAGTCGATGACCGTCGAGGACAGCACTCCGTACGGCCCGCCCTGCACCGCTTTCAGGGCTACCGCCTCGTCAAAAAAGCCCGCGGGCGTCAGCCGCTCCGCCGAAATCAGCTGCGTCGCCTCGCCCACGCTTTCCCCCACATTGTCCTCAAAATCCCTCAGAAAAATGTTGTGCATCCAGCCGGAAACCGACTCCGGCTGATCGAACAGGTGGGTCACCGAGGCCCCGACGAAGTTAAACCCGTCATAGATGGACATATTGGCGGTAGGGCCGAACTCCCGCCGATAGCCGCTGAGCCGCCCGGCCTGGCGGAATCGGGTAGTGCTGCTGCCGGCAAAGCCGTGCCGGGCCAGTTCGGCGTTGGACAAGACGCCCACCCGCACCGGTTGATAGCCCTGAAACTCCGGCGGCAATTCCCCGGATTCCAGGGTCATAAACTCCAGGTCTTGCTCCGTAACCCGGAAAGTGGCCCGTTCCAACGCTGCCGATGTCAATGGAAACCTCCCCCCTGAATTAACATGGATAAACAGGATAGACAGGATTCAATATCCTGTTTATCCATGTTGGATACGGATTAGCCGCAGACCATGGGGTACACGTGGCGGCCGCGGGACATTTCCCCCGGCACCTGGCTTTTGTCCCAGGTTTCGCCGCCGTCCCGGCTGCGGAACACCAGTCCGTCCCGGTCGCAGCAATAGACCTTTTCCGGGGCGGTGCGGTCGAGGGCAATCTGGAACATCCGGCTGGGAGCCAGTTCGCCCAGATCCACCCGCTGCCAGGTTTCCCCGGCATCCCGGCTGCGGACCAGCACCCCGGCCTCGGTCGTGCCGGCCGGGGCGCTGCCGCCGCCGGCCCCGGCCGCCAGATACATCGTATCCGGGTCGTGGGGGGCTACCGCCAAATCCCGGCAGTAGCTGCCGCCGGGAAACATCTCCTCAATGTCCACAAACTCCCAGTTGCGCCCCCGATTGCGGCTGCGGAACATTGCCAGCTGGGTGATGATATAGACCAGGCCCGGGGCCTTGGGATTGACCTGGACGCCGTGCAAATCCACCGGCCCGGTGCGGGTATAGTGGCCGTCGGTGATGGATTCCCAGCTGTCGCCGCCATCCCGGCTGGCGACCAGGCCGCCTACTTCGATGGCACCATAGACATCCTGGGGATTGTGGGCGTCCAGGGCCAGGCCGATAACCCGCTTGACGATGGGGTGGGGGTGCATGGTGATGTGGGGGAATTGGATGTTTTTGGTGTGGCCCTTTTGCCAGGTAGCGCCGCCGTCCTCGGAACGGCAGATGCCGCAACGGTCGTAGCCGGCGTACATAATATCCGGGTTCTGGGGATGCGCGGCCAGAGACCAGACATCGCCCTGAGGGGAATCGGTGGCTTCCCAATGGCCGCCGCGATCCTCGCTGCGATAGACCCCGGCTTGCGTGCCGGCGTAGATGATGGCCGGATTTTGGGGATGTACCAGCAGGGCGCGCACCTGCGGCTCCGCCGGCAGCCCCTTGGTGATGCTTTCCCAATGGTCGGAGCCGTCGGCCTGGCGATAGAGGCCGCCGTTGCCCAGGGGCCGATCCTGGGCGTTAGCCCCGACCAGCAGCGGCCCCTCGCCGGCGATGCCTACATAAAGATGGGTTTGACCCGGCGCGTCCGTCATAATTGCCCCTCCCGTATAAAAACAGCGTTCAGGTTTCCCGGTCTGCCGCCAAAGATTGTAACAGGATTGGGGCGGATTGCCAACCGGTTGAGGGGGATGATTGGATATACCGGACGAATCATCCTTACCGTCCTGGATTCCCACTTTCGTGGCAATGACGGTTAATGCTCCATCAAGAGTATCCCCTTGCCTGTCAGCCTAACGGCGGCGGCGTTCCGTCTGGCCGCCCAAATGTTGGTTTTACGGCTTGAAACCGAAAACGTCGGAAGTATTGGGGCAATAATCTCAGCCCGCCCTGGTCGCAGGGACAGGAGAGACCGCTCGCGCTCGGTTGCAACCTTGCTCCGGGCGTGCGTATGATTAGGGCAAAGGCAAACCGAACCAAGCCGAATATAAGGCAATGCTTTCCCCAAGGGATGCGTTTCCCGCCGGCTGATAATAAGGATCGCTCGCCCCGTTGCAGCAAGGTTAGTCGGGGTTAGGCCGTCAGCCAAGTCGTCAACACTGCTTCCAGGCGCGGCAGGTCGTTTTGGATGGCTTCCTCCAACAGGTCGGGGCGCAGTTCCCGGCTCCGCAGGTGGGCTACCTTGTCCCGCAAAGCAATGAACTCTTTGGCAACCGGGGCGGTCAGGCCGGCTTGCGCCTCCAGCCGCTTCAGGTTTTCGCCCGGGTAGATAATGCGGACTACTATCAAGTGGATGGCTTCGCCGTCGGCGGCCAGACTGCCGGTTTCCCGGGCGGCGGCGCTGCGAAGGTCCCGGCAGTGTTCCAGGGACTCCTGAAGGAGGCTGTCGCGGTCAGCCATAGAGTATCCGCTCCGGCCGGCCCAGGAGCTGTTTCAGGTGGTGGTTGGCGGCCAGGTCCTTGTTGGACATCAGCTCCACCGGTACGCCGTAGAGTTCTGACAAAAGGCTTTCCAGGGCAAAGTAGCCGCGCAGACCCGGAGCCGGCTTGGGCTCGTGGTAGGTTGCCACGAAAGCGGGCCGCGTCTTGCCTTTTGGCGGGTAGTAGGCTTGCAGGCGCGCTATGCCGTAATCCCGGCAGTGCTGCTTTAACTTTTCCGCTGCCAACGAGCCCATAACCGGCTGCCTCCTGAGATTGTGCCAGCTATTATAACCGGCCGCACCCTGTTTCAGCAACGGGGTAGTCCCGGCGGAAATAATCCGGGACAATGCGCCCGGATGTCGATTAGCGGCCCCTGTTAACCGATTCACCCCAATCTGGTCATTGCCCCCACTCCCCCCAATCTGTGGTATTATAGCGGGCAGATTGATTGTCTGGAGGAACGGCTCCTGATGAAAAACAAGATTTATCCCGATTTTGACGCGGCGGTGGCCGATGTTCCCGACGGCGCCGTCTTTATGTCCCCCGGCTTCGGCGGCGTGGGCATTCCCCGCAATCTGCTGGCCGCCCTGCATCGCCAGGGGGCGCGGGAACTGACCGGCATCTCCAACAACACCGGCACTTTGGACGACAAGGTGGATGTGGGGACGCTGATCGAAGCCGGCCAGGTGCGGAAAATGTACGCCGCCTTTACCGCGCCGACCCATCCCTCCCAGATTACCCCCTTCGTGCGGCTGTATAACAACGACGAAATCGATGCCGAACTGGTGCCGCAAGGGACGATGGCCGAGCGCATCCGGGCCGCCGCTTCCGGCATTGGCGCTTTCTACACTCCGGCCAGTGTCGGCACCGAACTGGCCGAAGGCAAGGAGCATCGGGAAATCAACGGCCGCGTCTATGTGCTGGAGTATCCGCTGCCTGCCGACTATGCCCTGGTGCGGGCCTGGCGGGCCGACACTTTCGGCAATCTGCAATTCCGCATGGCCGCCCGCAACTTCAATCCCATTATGGCCATGGCCGCCGGCATCACCGTGGTGGAAGTGGAGGATGCCATCGTCCCGGCCGGAGAATTGGATCCGGACAAAATCCATGTTCCCGGGGTGTATGTGGATCGGCTGGTGCGGATACCGCCGGACGGGATTTTTGACTAGGCGCGGGCGTTAGGGGGCTAATCGGTGTTGGCGGCGTGGCTTTCCGGCCTTTCCCTGGCGGTACTGGCCCTGCTGGCGGCGATTACCGCTTTCTTGGGCTGGCGGCGGTCGTCCCTGTTCCGGGAGGAGTTCCCCAGCCTGTCCATTGAACTGAGCCAGGAACCCATCTGGGCCGACCGGGAGTGGACGCTGCTGGTTTTGACGGCCCGGCTGAAAAACACTTCCCGCGTCCTGGTCGCATTAGAGAGGGCAACCTGGACCGTGCGACTGTTGATCCCGGGAACTTCGGATACGGTAGAACTGTACGCCTCCCCGGAATCCAACGTTCCCCGTCCGACTTTGTCCTTGGAACCTCAACAGGAGGATGTGATTAACGTAGAGGTTTGGCTACCCACCCGGGAGACGACCCAGCCGGTCGTTGCCCAGATTGTGCTATACTGTCCCCCGGGGAAAAACTACCACCGGCGCATCTGGGAGCGGAGTATCCATTTCTTATTGGAGGAATATAATGCCTAAAATTAAGCGCGGCGAGTACCGCACCCCGCCCGTGGAGAGAGTCGTAATCAAGGAGGTGCCGCTGGTGGTTAAGCCGCCGCAAAAGCCCAAGCCGGCTCCCGTCCCGGCGGCCGACCCGGAGCCGCCGCACTACTATTAGGCTGGCCCCATTCCGCCCTTGCTGAGGAGGGATACCATGCCTAAAGCTAAATCCCGCCGGGGTAACACTCCGCCCTCGCAGACCTTGGTAGTCCAGAACCCTCCCTATGCGGTTGCGAAAAAGCCGGGGGAAACCCGGCCGGCTACCGTCCCGGATTCCCTTGCTCTGGTTAAGGCGGCCCCAAAGCCGCCGCCCTACTATTAGGCCATCTCCCTTCCCTACCCGCCGCGCCGCTAAGGAGGAAAGCAATGGCAACCGATAAACCCCGCCTGCAACGCCAGGCGATGTGCGACCGCCTGGCTATGGAGTTTCAGGACGAGTGGATTGTGAACCTGGGCGTAGGGATGCCTACCCTCTGTTCCAACTACGTCGACCCGGACAAAAGCCTGGTCTTTCATTCGGAAAACGGCGTCATCGGCTACGGGCCGCTGGCTCCGGCCGGCCAGGAGGATAAGCACCTGGTCAACGCCGGCGGCCAGAATGTTACCGCCGTCCCCGGCATGGCTATCGTCCACCACGCCGACTCCTTTGCCCTCATCCGCAAGGGAATGGTGGATGTTACCGTGATGGGCGCTTACGAAGTGGCGGAAAACGGCGATTTTGCCAACTGGCGCATCCCGACCCGCAAGGGCGGCGGCATCGGCGGCGCTATGGATTTGGCCGCCTGCGCCAAACGGGTATTCATCGCGATGGAGCATTGCACCCGGGACGGCCAGCCCCGGATGCTGCGCCGTTGCGCTTTGCCCATCACCGCCCCGGGCGCGGTTACGCTGGTGGCGACGGACCTGGGCCTGTTCCGGGTAACGCCGCTGGGCTTTGAACTGCGGGAATACGCCCCCGGCTGGACGCCCGAGGAAATCCAGTCCTTGACCGCCGCCACCCTGATTATCCCGGAGGACTTGCAAGAATTCCGTTTCCGGGAATAATTAACATGGATAGACAGGATTAACAGGATTCTTATATCTGCTCTGTAGGATTCTTTCCTTGCCGGCAGAATCCTGATTAGCAGACAACCCAAAATCCTGTCTATCCTGTCTATCCATGTAGATTAGAAAAAGGCGGCGCCGCCGTTGACGTGCAGGGTTTGGCCGGTGATAAAGCCACCGTCATCGCTGACCAGAAAGAGGCAGGCGGCGGCGATTTCCTCAGTTTGCCCCTGACGGCCCAGGGGAATGCCGGCGGCGCTGGGCGTCCGGCTGCCGGGATACCATTCCGGATTGGCCCGGCTGGTGTCGATGCTGCCCGGCGAGACCACATTGACCCGGATGTTGTGCGGGGCGAACTCGGTCGCCAGGCTGCGGGCCAGGCCCACCAGTCCCATCTTAGCGGCGGAAACATGGCCGCGCTGCGCCCCGCCGGCCCAAGCCCCATCCCCGGTAAAGAACAGCACCCGGCCATAGTTGCGCTCCACCATCCCCGGCAGTACCCCTTGGGTGCAGTAAAAAGCGCCATCCAGCACCACGCCGCGCACCTGTTCCCAATCGGCTTGGGTCAGTTCCAGAAAGGGCTTGTGGGGGCGAATGGCGGCGTTGTTCAGCAGAATGTCGATGCGGCCGAAGTGGTCGAGGGCGGTCTGCACCATAGCGTCCACCTGCTCTTTGTTGGACACATCGGCCAGGAGCGGCAGGGCTTGGCGGCCCAGGGCGCGCACCTCGGCGGCCACGGATTCGGCCTCCTCCTGATTGCTGCGGGCGTTGACGATAATATCCGCGCCCTCGGCGGCGAACTTGAGGGCGGTGGCCCGGCCGATATTGCGGCCGGAGCCGGTAATCAGGGCTACCTTGTCATCCAACTTTCCCATAGTTGTCGTCTCCCGGTTTCAAGGTTTCTGGGCGTATTAACCCTAAGGCCAAGCATATCATAAGCGCCGAATTGTGCGGAAGTAGGTTGGCCGCCGCCGTCCCCGCAACCGTCATTCCCGCCACCCCTACCGTCATTCCCGCGTAAGCGGGAATCCCGACGGTACTGCCTTATGATACCGCAGACTCGGCAAGCAACCGCGGGATTCCCGCTTACGCGGGAATGACGGTAGGGGGCGGGAATGACGGTAGGGGGCGGCTAGGAAAGGGCAAAATTGATTTGGAAAATTGCCCCGAAACCGCATTGACATACCCCAAAACCGGGTTTATACTGCCCATCAGTCCAAGACCCCCAACCTTATCCGAGAGGAAATAGCCATGTCCCTGCACAAAATCGCCGCTGTCGCGGTGTTGCTCTTTTTAATCAACATAATAGGGGGGGGGGGCAACCGCGTCTCAGGCCCGTTCCATCCCCTGGGACTGTTCCGATTGGCAAGCCTTTGCCCATGACGACCGGACTACGGCCATCCTCGAGTCCCTGGCCGAAAACCGGGGCAAGACCCTCTACTGCGGCATTGACCAGTCGGATACCTTTGCCAAGGCTGAAACTTGGGAGGCCGGCCGCGACCGCAATGAGCGGGATGACACCGTCTATTTCGGAGAACGCGGCCAGTTCCGCGGCTTTATCGCCGCCCAAGAGGGCTGGCTGACCGACGGGGAATCCGGCGTTACCGGGGTCAGCATTGACCGTATCTTTGAGTTTCCGAGGGAGGAAAAGAAACGGCGGCGGCGGACGGTCCGGCCCAACCTGGTATATGACCGGGAGTATCCGGACAGTCAACTGGCCGTTCCCGGCGTAACCACTAATCCGCACAGAGGCACTCCTCCCGGAGACCCCGGCCCCACCGCCGGTTATCTGACTTGGAATCGCGTTGCCGGGTCCCAAGAACCCGCTTTCCTGCGGAGCGCCCGGATTAGCAGCCCGGCCGCCGGTTTTTCCGGAAATGCCTTTGTCCGCGCCCTGGGCCCGGCCGGCTTTGAGGACGGCGACAGGACTTATGCGGAGAACGATGCCCGGGGGAAATATGTCCCCCCGACCGATACTCAAGCCGCCGAATGGGCGCTGAATGGCAGTGGGGAGACCGGTTCGGCTTTAGTAGGCGTCCTCGAGGTGCCGGGCGGGGCCAATGAGGAGTGTCGCGGCTTGGGCTACGCCCGGGCCACCCGGGTAAAGTGGTGGTACCAGGATTCGGACGGGGATGGCACGCCTGACCTCTTTCTTAGCGGCGACATTGCTACCGGCGGCGACTATCAGTATCGGGCGTGGCGATCGATTCTCTACACGGCCCGCTGCGTAGGCCGGTCGTAGGCGGGCGGCGGCGGCATCCCTTATCGGCGCAAACATCCCCCGGCCGGCAGTTTGCCGGCCGGGGGATGCTACTGGTTGCCGTCCTCACCTTCCTTCCCGCCTCCCCTCAACCGTCATTCCCGCGTAAGCGGGAATCCCGACGGTACTGTAAAGGCCAGCCCTTTGCCGCCCAACCGCCGCGGGATTCCCGCTTACGCGGGAATGACGGTTGAAAGGGGCGGCCGGATTCCCGCTTACGCGGGAATGACGGTTGGCGGGCGGCCGGTAATGACATTAGAAAGGGCGGCCGGCAAAACCGGTTTCCTATATATAATCCCCCGCAAAATCCGCCCCATTTCCCCTTTACTTTTCCGGGCCGGGGTGTTATAATGGTTACATTAGCCCCTTTGCGCCCAATTTGCGGGAGGCTCTGCCGGCGGACGGATGACGGTAGTTGACGACATTAAAAGCCGCCTGGATTTGCCGGAAATCGTCTCCGGCTATGCGCCCTTGCAACGCGCCGGGCGCAATTTCAAGGCCAACTGCCCCTTTCATCAGGAACGCACCCCGTCCTTTTATGTCTATCCCGACCGCCAGACCTGGCATTGCTTTGGGGCCTGCGCGGTCGGCGGCGATGTCTTTTCCTTTGTGATGAAAGCGGAAAACCTGGAGTTCGCCGCCGCCATGCAGCGCTTGGCCCAGCAGGCCGGCGTAACCCTGCCCACCCGGGAGCGGCGGGAGGAGCAGGATGTCGCCTACCGCATTAACGAGGCGGCCCGGGACTATTTCCAACGCTGCCTGGCGTCCGACCGGGGCGCGGCTACCCGGGACTATCTGGCCGGGCGCGGCCTGGCCCCGGCCACTATCGCCAAGTTCGAGCTGGGGCTCAGCCCCCCGGATGGGCAAGCCCTCTTTAACTACTTGACCCGGCAGGATTTTGCCCCGGCGCAGTTGCTCCAGGCCGGCATTATCCACGAAAGCCGGGGCGGCGGTTATCGGGACGCCTTTCGCGGCCGGCTGATGATTCCCATTCGCGACGGGCAGGGCAACTTGGGCGGTTTCGGCAGCCGGGCCTTGGAGGACAGCGCCACGCCCAAGTATCTGAACACCGCCCGCACGCCGGTTTTTGACAAGGGCCGGCTGCTCTACGCCCTCCATCTGGCTAAAGAACCGGCCCGGCAAGAGGGATTGGTCATCGTCGAGGGCTATATGGACGCCATTACCGCCCACCAGCACGGCTATGCCAATGTGGTGGCGTCTATGGGAACGGCTTTGACCGAGCAGCAGGTGGCCGAGGCGCGGCGGCTGACCCACCGCATTACGATGGCCCTGGACGCCGACGCCGCCGGTCAGCAAGCCACTTTACGCAGTCTGGAATCCTCCTGGCGGATTTTTCAGCAGCGGGAAAGCGGCCGCGCCCGCAGCGCCGCCCCCACCCAACAACGGGCCGAGGATTTGGATTTGCGGGTCGCCGTATTGAGCGGCGGCAAAGATCCGGACGAAATTATCCGCCAGGATCCGGCGGGCTGGGCCGCCGTAATTCAGGGCAGCATCCCCCTCTTTGACTACCTGCTGCCCACCCTGTCCGCCCTGGTGGACATCGGCGCGCCGCAGGGCAAGGCGCGGCTGGTGGAATGGCTGCGCCCCTTTATCCTGTCGGTGCGGGAGCCGATTCAGCAGGATCATTACCGGCAGCGCTTGGCCGACTATCTGTCGGTCAGCGCCGACACCTTGCGGATTAGCCTGAGCCGGCCGCCGCCGCCAACCCGTTCCGGCGGCAATGGCCCGGCCGGAAATGGCTCCATCCCCTCCCGGGATTCGGTGTTCGCCGCCAATGACCCCCTGGAGGATTACTGCCTGGCCCGGCTGCTGCAATATCCGGATTTGGCCGAAGTGGTGTTAGAGGAATCCAACCTGCCGGAGGATTATTTCCGCCGCCCGGAAAATCGGGAAATCTACGCCCGGCTGCATCAGACCTGGGCCGAGGCTCCGGAGTTTCCCGTCCCGCAGGAGGCCCTGCTGCCGGCCCTGCGGGAACGGGCCCCGGCGGCCCTGGCCGAACATCTGGAAACCCTGGCCGGCAAAGTCCTGCCGCCTTTGGAACCGGCCCGCCGCGCCGCCGATTTCCGCTTGGCCGCCCTGAAACTGGAAGATCGTTACCTGAAAGACCGGAAACATTCGGAACAAGCTTGGTTTGCCGAGGACGCCGCGGCAATGCCGGCAGCGGCGGAGGCCGCGCTGGAACTTAATCGCAAGCTGAAAGCCAATCAGCAGCAGCGGCGGCCGCCGGCCCGCCGCCGCTGAATCTGCCGCCATCCGGTTCCATCCGGCGGCGGGGTTCATCCTTCAACAAGTTCAGGATGAGCGGAAACAGGGCGCCGGCCGCAACAAGTTCAGGATGAGCGGAATTAGCGCGCTCGAGAGCCGGACAGAACCGCCGACCAACAAGTTCAGGATAAACGGAATTAACGCACCCGAGCTGGACGGAATCGCCAACCCTTAACCTTGAGCAGGGGGTAGCCCTATATGGTACGCCGCAACGCCAACCCGGAAACCGACTACTACGACTTGAACGACGACCGCGCGGTCAAGGACAATATCCTGGACTCGCTGTTGCCCAAAGGGGTCAGCAAGGGCGACGATGACGATGACGACGGGCTGCGGGTGAGCGTTGGCCTGGGGGGGACGATGGCCCCGGCGGCCGAATCCACGGAAGACCGGGAGGACGGCTGGGAGGAGCGCCCCACGGCCGAAAAGGCCGCCGATGCCGATGGCGACATCGAGGAGGAGGAAGGCCCCACCGATTCGGAGGTCGAGGAGGAGGAAAACGAGGAGCCGGATTGGGACGCCGAGGCCGACGCTTTGCAAGTCCTCGACGATCCGGTGCGGATGTACCTGCGGGAAATCGGCCGCGTTTCCCTGCTGTCGGCCAAAGAGGAGCGGGTCTTGGCCCGCCACCTGGAGGGGGAAAAGCATCTGCTGCACCTGCAAAAGGAAATCCTGGGCGAGGAATACTGCCTGGCTTTGGAACGGGAATTGACTGACGACCGGCAGTTGCCGCCGCCGGACGGCCGCACCCGCAGCGCCCAGGCCGCCCGGCGCATTCCCGACCGGCTCAGCAAGCGCATCCGCCAGGAAGTCAGCGACACCCAGCGCAACGATGAACTGGCGGCGACCCTGCTGCGGCGCTTGGCCCAGGCCGCCACCCTGGTGGACGCCCTGGCCGACCATCTGCAACTGCCGCGCAATCCCACCCTGTCCCAGCTCAAAAACAACGAAACCCTGGGCGCGGCCATTGATGTCCTGCTCGCCGAGGATATGCTGGTCGCCCTGTCCGACGCCCTCTATATGGATCGGGACGAGGTCTATCGGCGGGTGGTGGCCCTGTCCCTGGATCGCCTGCTGTTGCCCCCGGCGGCGGTGGACGCCCTCAACGACTGCACCCTGCTGCAACTGGACGCTACCCTCAGCGAAATGGACGACCTGCCGGGACTGGATAAGTATGAACCCCTGCTCCGCCGCCATTTCAACGAAATCAAGGGCGCCGGAGAAAAGGCCCAGGCCCATCTGACCGAGGCTAACCTGCGCCTGGTGGTCAGCGTCGCCAAGAAGTATATCGGGCGGGGGATGTCCCTGCTGGATATGATTCAGGAGGGCAATATCGGCTTGATTCGGGCGGTGGAAAAGTTTGACTACCGCAAGGGCTACAAGTTCAGCACTTATGCCACCTGGTGGATTCGCCAGGCCATTACCCGGGCCATCGCCGACCAGGCCCGCACCATCCGCATCCCGGTGCATATGGTCGAGACCATCAACAAGCTGATGCGCCAGCAGCGCCGCCTGTTGCAGGAATACGGCCGGGAACCCACGGCCGAGGAAATCGGCGCGGCCATGGAAATCGGCCCGGAAAAGGTCGAGGAAATTATGAAAATTTCCCAGGAGCCGGTGTCCCTGGAAACTCCCATCGGCGAGGAGGAGGATTCCCACTTGGGCGATTTCATCGAAGACCGCAACGCTCCGGCTCCGGCCGACGCCGCCTCGTTCCAACTGCTCAAGGAACAGGTGGCCGAAGTGCTGCATACCTTGACCGACCGGGAAAGCCGGGTGTTGCAGTTGCGTTTTGGCCTGGAGGATGGCCGCAGCCGCACTTTGGAGGAAGTGGGCCGGGAGTTCGGCGTCACCCGGGAACGCATCCGCCAGATTGAGGCCAAGGCCCTGCGGAAACTGCGCCACCCCAACCGCTCCCGCAAGTTGCGGGACTTTCTGGATTAGGGCGGCCGGGTGGCCTCCGTATCCTGCGCCTGGAATATCGCCGCCGGGTTGACTGGTTCAGCCCGGCGGCGTATCAAATCCGCTCACCCGGAACTAGTTACAGTATGTCATTCCGAGCGTAGCCGAGGAATCTAAAAGTCTTGTAAGGAGTCAAGGGCAGGCATTTTAGATTCCTCGGCTACGCTCGGAATGACATAGTAGATTGGCTGCGCCCCCTACCGTCATTCCCGCGTAAGCGGGAATCCCGACGGTACTGCCTATAATGCCGCAGTCTTGGCAAGTCACCGCGGGATTCCCGCTTACGCGGGAATGACGGTAGGGGCGGCCGGGAATGGTGGACGGGCGGCGGCGGTAAGGATGGCAGGTGGCGGCAGGAAGGACGGTGGGGGTTGGCAGAAATAATGGACGGGCGGCGGGAAGGACGGTTCTATAGCCATTGCCCGGGGCCAAAAAGCGCCAAAATGGTTAATAGTGTTGCCGGATTTGCCTTGTAACTTGGCAAAATCGGGCGCTATACTGCGCGCCATCCGCAGAGGAGGGAGGTGATTAAGTGGGTGAATTGGCAATGCCCAATTGCATGAAATGCAGCGAGGGGCAGCTGGTGCCGTTGTCTGATTACGGCGGCCAGGGCGCGGCGGTGCATTACAAGGCTTGGGTCTGCATCAATCCGGGCTGCGGGTTCAACATCAAAATCCGCAACGGCGACATCTACCTTAACGAGCCCATCACGCCCGGCGGTACGGGCGCGCCCCGCGGCCGCTAGCGGCGGCCGCGGCCGCCGCTGTCCGCTGCCTGCCGCCGGAAACGGCCGGGCGGAGGGCGGCTAATGCCGCCGGATTTCCCAGCAATTATCCCTTTCAGTAGCTCTATTCGGGGGGGCGTGGTGATGGAAGCGGGTTACGATTACACTCTCTTGGGCCGCCAACCCCGGCGGCCGGTCTGGACGGTGCCGGCCGTAGTTATGGCGGTGCTGGCTCTGGCCCTGCTGACCGTTGGCGGCGCTTACTACGGGTTTGCGACGCAAGCCCAAGCCGACGGGATGGCGGCGGCGATCTCGGCCGAAACCGCCGCCGCGCCGGCCGCCAAAGCCGCGTTGCCGGAGGGCGACTACCGGCAACCGGCCGCCCGGCCGCCGCGGCTGCAAATCGCGGCCATCGCCGGCCAGCAGCTATACCCGGACGGCCGCCGGCAAGTGGCCTCCTGGGTCAACCCTATGGCCTACGAACCGGAGCCGAGCCGCCTTGCTACATCTTTCCGCTGGTGGGCCGGGGCCGGTTCCAAGTAAAAATCCCGGCCACAGGCGGGTGCGTAAAAGGGCCGGGGCTGGTCAGTCGACCAGCCCCGGCCCTTTTGCCTTTATGCCGGCTGGTTGCCGCCCCACAACCGTCTTTCCCGCGCAATAGGGAATCCGGCAATGCCGCAGAGCCGGCCATCCTGGAACCGTCCTTCCCGCGTAAGCGGGAATCCGGCGGCGGTTGGCGGGCAATGGGCTGGTCTTTTCAGTACCGTTCGGGATTCCCGCTTACGCGGGAAGGACGGTAGAGAGGGGCGGGAAGGACGGTTGCGGGGACTGCGGGAAGGACGGTAAAGAGGGCGCGGGATGACGGTTGCAAAGCCGCAACCGTACCACTATGTCATTCCGAGCGTAGCCGAGGAATCTGAAATGCCCACCCTTGACTCCCTTACCAGACTTTCAGATTCCTCGGCTACGCTCGGAATGGCATCCTTCAACAAGTTCAGGATGAGCGGATGGACTTAGGATGAGCGGATGGACCTGGGTTGCGGCCGGAAGGACCTGGGCTGCGCTCGGAAGGGCCTGGCAAAAGGCGGCCGCCTACCCCCCGTCCTTTTCCCCATTCCCGCCGCTGCTGCTGCCGGGGTGGATGTGCAGGCGCTGGATGCGGCGGCCCAGCACCGCCGTTACTTCAATGCTTAACTGCTCCGTTTCCACCCGGTCGCCAGTTTCCGGCATCCGGCCCAAAGTGGTATAGACATAGCCGCCGATAGTGTCCGCGTCCGCATCGTCCAATTTGACGCCGAACAATTCCTCTACGGCATCGATGGCAACGCCGGCCTTGACCAGGGCGGAACCATCCGGCTGCCGCGCCACTTCCGGCTCTACCCGCCGGGAAAACTCGTCGTCAATCTCCCCGACAATCTCCTCCAGCAAATCCTCCATCGTAATCAGACCCTCGACGCCGCCGTATTCGTCCACCACAATCGCCATCTGCACCGCCTTTTGTTGAATCTCCTCCAGCAGGTCATCCAGGCGCTTGTTTTCCGGGATGAAATAGGGGGTATGCCGCTGCACATCGTGCAGGGTCAGCGCCTCCGGATTGGCGTTGGAAAGATGTTTCAGCAATTCCAGGGAGTGGACGATGCCGACGATGTGGTCGATGTTTTCCTGAAACACCGGAATGCGGGTGTGGCCGCTCGCGATGATGGGGTCGACGGCGGCCAGCAGGGGCGTGTTGATTTCCAAGGCGATCATATCCAGCCGGGGAATCATTACCTCGTGGGCGGTGGTATCGTCCAGGCGGATGATGGAGCGGAGCATTTCCCGGTCGCGGCGGTCGAGGTTTTCCAGCTCCTCCTCGGTGATGGCGGGAGTTTCCGGGGCGGATTCGGCGGGAAGGGCCGCCCCGCCGCCGCTGGCGGGATCGGCGGCCGCCCCCCGTCTGGCGCGGCCAAAACCGCGCCGTACCAGGGCCAGCACCGGCCGGGCGCAAGCGGCGGCCAAAGCCGGCTGACGCTGGGCTACTACGGCCGCCAGGCGGTGGATCAGCGTCAAGACCACCAGCAAGGCCAGGGCCAGGATAAGCGCATAGCCCCCGTTCATTCCGGGGATAGTCTGCGCCAGGGCCAAGCCGGCCAGGGCTTGGGCGAGGACACAAGCGTACTTAAAGGGGGCCAGGACGAACCACGGCCGGCGGGCCGGCGCGCCCTCCCGCAACAGACCCCCGCCGTTCCCGCCGGCGTTTTCGGCCAGGCACAGATAGGCGAACAGGGCCAGGAACCCGATAAGGGTCAATAATGGCGGTAAACTGTCAGTATCCAAAAGGTTTATCTTGGGTTGCCCGGGTTCAGGATTTCCGGTCGGTTTTGGGTTTCCGTTCCCTTATTCTAGCAGGAACGCCCACCGCAAGCAAGGCCTCCGGCACATCTTTTGTGACGACTGTTCCGGCCCCGGTGGCCGCGCCCGCGCCAATCGTTACCGGCGCCACCAGCATTGTATCACATCCGATAAAAGCCCCGGGGCCAATGGCAGTGGGATGTTTGTCCTGCCCGTCAAAGTTGCAGGTGATGGCGCCGGCGCCGATATTGACCCCGGCGCCAATGTCGGCATCGCCCAGATAGCAGAAATGGCCGGCCAGGGTGCCGGCCCCAATCCGGCTTTCCTTGACTTCCACGAAATTGCCCAGATGCACGCCGGATTCCACCCGGGTTCCCGGGCGCAGGTGACTGAAAGGGCCGACATCCGCGCCGGGGCCCATAACCGCCTGTTCCAGCATGGACGCCGTAACCCGGCAGCCCTCGCCGATTTGCGAATCCCGGATGACCGAATTCGGCCCGATTTCGCAGTCCGCGCCGATTTGGGTCTGGCCCAATAGCATCGTATTGGGGCGGATAACGGTATCCCTGCCGAGGGCAACGGCGGCGTCAATGAACACCGAGGCCGGATCCTGGATGGTGACGCCGGCTTTCATCCACTGCTCGCAAAGCTGCCAGCGGCGGATGGCTTCGACCTGGGCCAATTGGATCCGGTCGTTGACGCCAAAAATTTCCTCCGGCTCCGGGCTGGGCATTCCGTCAATACGGTCGCCGCGGCCGGCCCCGATCCGTACCAGGTCGGTAAGATACTTTTCTCCGTTAGGGCGGGTTTCCAGGCTTTCCAGAACGGCGGCCAGCCAATCCCGGTTAAAGCAATAGACGCCGCCATTCACTTCCGCCGGGGAATAGTCCTCCCGATTTTCCTCGGCGGCTTCGACCAGGTCCATCACTTGGCCGGCATCATCCCGTATAACCCGGCCCAAATCCGTGGCGAACATTCCCTCGGCGGTCAGCAGGGTCATCGCATTGGCCCGGGCCAAGTGCCGCGCCATCAGCTGTTGCAGCGACGCCGCCCGCAGCAGGGGGGAATCGCCGCCCATAACCAGCAGCCGCGCCGCCGATTCGTCCAGGGCGGCCACGGCCCGGGCCGCGGCGTCTCCGGTGCCGGCCGCCGTCGGTTGGACGACATAATCCGCGCGGTCCCCCAAGAGGCCGCTGATGGCGGCGGCGTTGGCCGGGGAAACCACCACCAGGAGGGGATGGACGCCCAAGCCGTGCAGCAGTGCCACCGGGTAGCGGATTAGTTCCTGGCCGCAAACCGGATGCAGGGGTTTAGGCCGACGGGACTGCATCCGCCGCCCTTCCCCGGCCGCCATAATAATTCCGGCCCACTGCGCCATTGCTGATACTCCTTTCCCTGCCGTTATTGCCGTTTCTACCGTCGTTCCCACCGCCCTCTCTACCGTCATTCCCGCCGCCCCTACCGTCATTCCCGCGTAAGCGGGAATCCCGAACGGTACTGACTTATGACGCCATATCCCCGGCAAGCCACCTCTGGATTCCTGCCGCCCTTTCTACCGTCATTCCCGCGTAAGCGGGAATCCAGGACGGTATTGCCAAAGACCAGCCTACCACCAATCCGGTATTTCTGGATTCCCGCTTACGCGGGAATGACGGTAGGGGCGCCGCCGCCATACTCCGCCGCCCTCTGGATTCCCGCTTACGCGGGAATGACGGTAAAGGCGGCAGGAATGACGATATACGGTAATAGGCACATCCGCCCCCGATTTGACAAAACCGTTATTGTCAAGTAAAAATGGGGGCGACCGGATTTTGCCGTCCCGCCCATTATACCACATTTTGCCCGGTCGAGGTGATTTATGGCTGACTTGGCCGATGCCGATTTGCGGGCCCTGGCCCGGGCCGCCGGCGTAACTATTCCGCCGGAACTGCTGGCGGAAGTGGGCTACACTCTCAACGGCGTACTGGAAGCCCTGGACAACGCCGCCGTCCCTGGCCTCGAGGAAGTAGAACCCCTGCCTATCATCCTGCCGCCGCCGTCCGGCCGCCCGGCTCCGGGAGAGTAACCATTATGAACGCTACGGAAATTCCCTTTCTGTCGGCCGCCGCCCTGGCCGCCCGACTGCAAGCCCGGGAAGTTTCCCCGGTCGAAGCCACCGCCGCCTACCTGGAGCGCATTGACCGGGTGGACGGCCAGCTCCATTCCTACATCACCGTTTGCCGGGCGGAAGCCCAAGCCGCCGCCCAGGAAGCGGAACGGGAAATCGCCGCCGGCCGCTATCGGGGGCCGCTGCACGGCATCCCGGTGGCGGTGAAAGACCAGCTGGACACCCAGGGCATCGCCACCACCGGCGGCTCCAGCATCCTGGCAGACCATATCCCCGACCGGGATTCCACCGTGGTCGCCAAGCTGAAAGCGGCCGGGGCTGTCCTGCTGGGCAAGCTGAATATGAGCGAGTTTGCCAGCGGCGACGCTTTTCATCATCCCTACGGCCGCCCCCGCAATCCCTGGGATTTGCGCCGCAATCCCGGCACTTCCAGCAGCGGCTCCGGGGCCGCCACCGCCGCCGGCCTCTGCGCCACTTCCATTGGCGAGGACACCGGCGGCTCCATTCGCGGCCCGGCCGCCTTTTGCGGATTGGTCGGGATCCGGCCTACCTGGGGGCGGGTCAGCCGCTACGGGATGCAGGGGGCTTGTTGGTCCATGGACACCGCCGGCCCCATTTCCCGCACCGTGACCGACTGCGCCCTGACCCTGCAAGCCATTGCCGGCTACGACCCCCAAGACCCCTATACCTGGGCCACGCCGGTTCCCGACTACGCCGCCGCCCTGACCGGGGATGTGCGCGGGCTGAAAGTGGGCGTGGTCAAAGAGCGGGTCTATAGCGATGTAGTGGACTCTGAAGTGGGCGCGGCGGTTATCGCCGCTATTGCCCGCCTGGGCGAATTGGGCGCGGAAATCATTGAGGTTTCCCTGCCCCTGATGCGCCATTCGGCCGCCGTTTCCAGCGCACTGATTATGGTCGAAGCGGCTACCCTGCATCGGGAGGGCCTGGCGCAGCGGCTCGACGAATACGATTACAACAACCGGGTGCGCCTGCTGGCCGGCAGCCTTTTCCCGGCCCAAGCCTACCGCCGCGCCCAGCAGCTGCGCCAACTGCTGCGGCAGGAAATCCTCGATGCCTTGCAAGGAGTGGATTTGCTGGCAATGCCCACCTCCTCCATTCCGGCCTCGCTGATCCCGGAAAAAGCCGGCATTGGCAGCAAGCAGGAAGTGCTGGACGGCTATGCCGGGCGGCGCAGTTTCACCAGTCCCTACAACCTGGCCGGCGTTCCGGCCCTGTCGTTGCCCTGCGGTTTCACCAGCGGCGACCAACCCCTGCCGGCCGCCCTGCAACTGGCCGGCCGCCCTATGGCGGAGGCCACGGTCTTAAACGCCGCCTACGCCTACGAACAGAGTACCGACTGGCACCACCGGCGGCCGCCGGTATAAGCCATCCGGTTGGCTAGCCCCCGCCGCCGCCGCAAGCCGGGGCCAAACGGCGGCGGGGATGGGTCGGGATGGTATAATCCCACAAACCGGCAGGCTTGCCGGCTGAGGAGGATTCGCCTATGGGCTGCGTTGCCTTTGAGGAGACCCTGACCAAAATCCTGGACCAACGCTCTATCTTGGGAAGCCGTGACGAGCGGGCCGTCGAGATTGCGGTAATTCTGCCCCTGCTCCATCAGGTCGGGTGGGATACCGGGAAAATGGACGAGATTTACCCCCAGTCCCCGGTAAATAGCGGGGGCAAGGTTGACTATGCCCTCAAGGTTAACGGCGAAGTGCGGATTCTGGTCGAAGCCAAGAGCTGGAATCGCCCTTTGCAAGAAGCCGAGGAGAACCAGCTTGCCGGCTATTGCCGTCAGGCCAAGCCCCACTTGGCAGTATTGACCAGCGGCAACCGGTGGTTGCTTTATTTGCCGCCGAAAGGCGGCAAAGACGATGCTGAACTCCAGTTGTTCCTGGAGTTTGACATCGTCTCTCTTGAGTCGAACAAGGTGCGGGAAAACTTTGAGAGGTTCTTGGCAAAGGACAGGTTTAAGACCAAAACCTCCTCAGCCAAGGTGGTTAAGGAAGCCAAGACTTTGCTGGCGAAGCTTCAGGATACAGAAGCTGCGTTCCGGCGGATGACCGCGGCTTGGAACGGTCTGACCAATCAGTCCCCAGCACTGGTTGATTTTCTCCAAAGCATCACTGAACCTCGTCCTGATGAGGAACTGGTCAAGCAGTTCCTGGATGAAGTTCAGGGACCTTTGGTTAAGCCGGTGCCTGAAAAACCCGACAAACCTAAGCCGGTTCCCCAATACATCACTTTTCAGGCGGAGGGGGAAAAGGCTTACGACACGGTCAGGGTCAAGCTTTCCGCTTGGCACTATGTGCTGGATGACGTCTGTAGGCTGATGCAGGAACGCCATCCGGACACCTTCGACCTTGTCCTTGACATTAAGGGGTTTGCGAAGTCCAGCGAGGAACTGAAAATCCCTATCGAGATGGCGAGCGTAGGTCTTTACTTCGACTTTCCGGGTGGCGCTATCGGGTACCGGCAAGCCTGCGCCGATGTGCTGGCTAAGTTCGGTTATTCGCCGGATTGCTTGAAGGTTAGAGTGAAAGGCGGGATGGAGTCGCCGGTGTGGCCCCCGCCCTAACCGGGCATAAACCGCGGGGGCCGGCTGCCTAGCCGGCCCCCTGCCGGTTTGTGGGGCAACCGGTCTAAACTGCCGGGATTGCCAGGGTTGTCAATGCGCCGACCGGCGCGGCCAAAACCCCTTTCCCCCGGGCGTGGTAATATAGGGGAGGATACCCGGATGGGAAAGTCGAGGAGGGAAAAGCCTGATGAAACTGTTCCGCCTTTCGCGCATTGACCCGGTACCCATTGCCACCGCCACGCCGATTGAGGGCTGGACCGGCGGCGAAGTCCGCCGCACCCGCCTGCCGCTGCTGGGCGAAGGGGACAGCGCCTTTTTCAGCAGCAGCGTGGTCAACTTCGGCAAGGGGGCCACTACCGGCTGGCATCGCCACGCCACCGACCAGCTGCTGGTCATCACCAGCGGCAACGGCATCGTCGCCAACGAGCAGGAAAGCCACGAAGTGGCCGTGGGCGATGTGGTGCAGGTGCTGGCCGGGGAAAACCACTGGCACGGAGCCACCGCCGACTCTACTATGGGCCACATCACCATCACCGGCGTAACCGGCGGCTGAGGTTGACGCTTGACCCCGCCGCGCCCTGGCAAAAGAACCGCCGGGGCGCGGCGGGCGGCTCCCTTATTATTGTTGCCCGGCGTTATCCGGCGTCCGCAACAAAACCCGCCGCCCGGACAAGGGAAAGGAGTTGGCAATGCCCCCCCGCAAATACAGCCGTGATGAGGTATGCGACCGGGGCGCGGAAATCTACGCCGCGCAAATCAAAGCCCGGGTCGAGCCGCAGGAAAACGGCAAGTTCATCGTCATCGACATCGCGAGCGGCGATTACGAAATTGCCGAGGATATGCTGGCGGCCTCCCACCGGTTGCGGGAACGCCGGCCGGCCTCCGTCCGCTTTGGCGGCATGGTTGGCTATCCCGCGGCCTATCAGCTGGGCTGGGGCCTGGGGCGATCTTATAATTAAGGGAAAGGAGTTGGCAATGACCGTCCGCAAATACAGCCGCGACGAGGTATGCGACCGGGGCGCGGCAATCTACGCCGAGGAAATCAAAGGCTTGGTCGAGCCGCAGGAAAACGGCAAGTTCATCGTCATCGATATCGAGAGCGGCGATTACGAAATTGCCGAGGATATGCTGGCGGCCGAGGATCGGCTGCTGGCGCGGCGGCCCGAGGCCGTAGGCTATGGCGGGCGGGTCGGCTACGAATCCGCCTACAAAAGGGGCTGGGGAGGAGCGCGCTTTGACTATTAGGGGACAATGTCGATAACCAACGGGCGGCTAGGGTGTCCTTGCCTATCCGGGCTATCGCATATAGAAACCGTCTTTCCCTCCCGCAACCGTCATTCCCGCGTAAGCGGGAATCCAGAGCCGCAACCGGTACAACCGTCATTCCCGCGTAAGCGGGAATCCCGAACGGTACTGCGTCAGACCAGCCGACTTATGGCAAGGCATTTCTGGATTCCCGCTTACGCGGGAATGACGGTTAAGATATTATTATATGCCATTGCCCGGCCCACCCCATCCTCAAAACTAACCGGAGAGGCAGCTATGCCGCAACTTTATGAACTTTCCTTGACCGCCGCCGCGGAGCAAATCCGCCGCGGCGAACTTTCCCCGGTGGCCTTGGCCGAGGCCCTGCTGGCCCGCATTGATGCCCTGGAGCCGGCTTTGTCGGCTTGGGTTTATCGGGATCCGGCGGCGGTATTGGCGGCCGCGGCAGACCAGGAGCGGGCCGTAGCCAGCGGCGCGGCTTTGGGTCTGCTCTCCGGCGTCCCCCTCGGCGTCAAGGATATTTACTGCACCGCCGGCATTGCCACCACCGCTTGCTCTAAAGTCTATGCCGACTTTGTGCCGGATTATGACGCCGCGCCGGTGGCCCGGCTGAAACAGGCCGGGGCTATTATCCTGGGCAAAACCGTTACCACTGAATTCGCCTGTATGGATCCGCCGCCCACCTTCAATCCCTGGCATCCGGCCCATACCCCCGGCGGCTCCAGCAGCGGCTCGGCGGTGGCTGTGGCGGCTCGGATGTGTCCCGCCGCCCTGGGGTCGCAAACTGTCGGCTCCGTGCTGCGGCCGGCGGCTTACAATGGCGTCGTGGGATTCAAGCCCAGCTACGGACGGGTCAGCCGTTACGGCGTTATTCCGGTCAGCTGGTCTCTGGATACGATGGGCTGGATGACCCGTAGCGTGGCTGATGCCGCCCTGCTGCTGCAAGTGTTGGCCGGCCCGGATGACCGGGATCCGGCGGCCGCCAATTGCCCGGTTCCCGACTACGGCGCGGCCTTGACTAATCCCCAGCCGCCGCGCCTTGGCTTGCTGCGTTCCGGGTTCTTTTACGATAATGCCGATGCCGAAACCCGGCAGCATACCGATGCAATGGTCGAGCGGTTGGCCCGGGCCGGCGCCTCCATAGTGGAGCTTTCCCTGCCGGCCAGTTTTGACACCGCCATTGACGACCAGCAAATCATTATGGCAGTGGAGGGTTCCGCCTTTCACGAGCCGATGTACCGCCGTCAGGCCGCCGATTATCAGCCCCGGCTGCGGGATATGATTCGGCGGGGATTGGCAACGGACGGCGTTACCTATTCCCGGGCCTTGGAACGGCGGCAGCGGTTCATCTTTGACCTGCGGAACTTGGCCGGTCAAGTGGACGCCCTGCTGACCCCGGCCACGCCCACGCCGGCTTTGCCCGACCGCAGCAACACCGGCGACACCCGGTTTCAAGGGCCGTGGACTTCCGCCGGCCTGCCGGCCATCAGTATCCCCTCGGGCTTGGCAACTTCCGGCCTGCCTATGGGCCTGCAACTGATTGGCGGCGATTTTGCCGAGGCCCAACTGCTGGCCGCCGCCGCTTGGTGCGAATCCATCCTTGACACGCAACTGACCCCGCCGCTGTAGGTTTTGATTCAAACATGGATATACAGGATAAACAGGATTTTTTGTTGTCTGTTGGGTAGGATTCTCCGGAGCCGGAAAACCCTACCCAAGAAAGCGACAAAATCCTGTTTATCCTGTATATCCATGTAAATAAAAAGGATGGGATGATTGGATATATCCGGGCGGGCCGGTTTCCCCATCGACGGGCGGGCCGGGCTGAAAGTTGGCGCGGCGGTTGCCCTGTTTCTGCTGATTCTACTGCTGCCGGGGCCGGACGGGTTGACCGTCGCCGGGCAGCGGGCTTTGGCGGTGATGGCTCTGGCCGTGGCCCTGTGGGCTACCGATGCCTTGCCGGTCGCCGTAACCGGCCTGGTCGGAGTGGTGCTGCTGGTTATCCTGGGGGCCGTTCCCGACTTGGGCGGCGGCTTGTACGGCTTTGCCCATCCCGTTTCCTACTTCCTGATCGGCATCTTGACCATCGGTTTGGCGGTGCATCATTCCGGGTTGGCCGCGCGGCTGGCCGCCGGGCTGATTCGCGGCGTGCAAGGGCGGCCGCGCTGGCTGTATGCCCAAATGCTCTTTTCCTTTGCCCTGCTCACCTTTGCCCTGCCCTCGGCCAGCACGCGGGGGGCTATCCTGGTGCATATCTACGAGCAGGTATTGGCCCGCTGGCAAATCCCCCGGGGACACCGCTACTACAAAGCCCTGATGCTGGCGATGGGCAGCCTGAACCGCCTCGGCTCTACGGCGCTATTGGCCGGCGGCATCACCCCGGTAGTGGCCTCGGGGCTGATGGGCGATTTTTCCTGGACGCAGTGGTTTGTGCTGATGAGCGTTCCCTTTTACGCCAACCTGATTATCGGCGGCGCTCTGCTTTATGTTTTTTACCGTTCCGGATTCCGCTTGCCCGGATTGGATGCAATAGAACGGCCGCCCTCCGTCCCGATGCAGCCGGTCGAATACCGCGCCGCCGCCATTGTCGCCGGGACCGCCCTGCTCTGGTTCACCGACTTTGCCCATGGCCTGCATCCGGCGGCCCCGGCCCTGCTGGCGATGACCTTGATATTGCTGCCGCGCATCGGTGTCCTCAATTGGCGGGAGTTCGAGCAGAACCTGGGCTGGGCCAACTTTTTTGTCATCGCCGCCTCTTTGAGCCTGGCTAATGCCCTGGTAACGACCGGGGCGGCGGCCTGGTTCGCCGAAATTCTGGTCGGCGGCGTAGCCCAGTGGCAAGGGCAGCCGCTGCTGACCCTGCTGGCCCTGTGCGCTTGCTTTGCCGCGGTGCGGATGGTGATGACCAACATCGCCGGCTACCTGTCTTTGGTCGTTCCTTTGGCGATGACCAGCGCCGTCCCCTTGGGCTTGAATCCCCTGGTCTGCGGCATGGCCGCCGTAGTGGTGGGCGATTCGGTGGTCTATTACAGCGCCGCCGGCACCGGGGCGGTGTTCATCTTTCAGCGGGCCGAAATCGGCAACCCGGAAATCCTCCGGTTCGGCCTGCTGATGACCGCCGTAGCCGTAATCGTCCTCTTTTTCCTGGCCCTGCCCTACTGGAATCTGGTGGGCCAGCCCTTGACCGGCTAGGGCAAGGGCAGATAGCGGACAACCGGCCGCGCCGTCATTCCCGCGTAAGCGGGAATCCCGAATGGTACGGACAAAGACCGGCACACTAC
The DNA here is from genome assembly GCA_965203435.1 of Dehalococcoidia bacterium. Lineage (GTDB taxonomy): Bacteria > Chloroflexota > Dehalococcoidia > Lucifugimonadales > UBA3495 > CBDBCU01. The sequence goes on from CBDBCU010000002.1 coordinate 185,072, forward strand.
CCATCAGGCATTTCGGGATTCCCGCTTACGCGGGAATGACGGTAGGGGCAGCGGGAAGGACGATTTCTATAGGCGATTGCCCTTTCTTTAGACGATAACCCGGCTTTGACCGGCTAGGGCGGCGAGGAGCAAAAAACGAATTTCGACCAATTTTGGAAATTGGCGGAAAAGGCGCTTGACAAAGGGAAAAAGAGGGTTTACACTGCCTAAACCCGCTGGAGAAATGGCGGGGGTAAATCCGGCACTTTAACAGTTGAAAAGTAGAAGGAAGTAAGGTTTTTCCATAAAGAGAGTTTGATCCTGGCTCAGGGTGAACGCTGGCGGCGCGCCTAATGCATGCAAGTCGAGCGTGCCGGCGGGGCTTCGGCCTCGACGGAAAGCGGCAGACGGCTGAGTAACGCGTGAGTAACTTGCCCTCGGGTGGGGTATAGCCTCGAGAAATTGAGGATAATCCCGCATAAGACCCTATTCCCTTGGGGATGGGGTGAAAGCCTACGGGCGCCGGAGGAGAGGCTCGCGTCCTATCAGGTAGTTGGTGGGGTAATGGCCTACCAAGCCGATGACGGGTAGCTGGTCTGAGAGGATGACCAACCAGAGGGGGACTGAGACACGGCCCCCACTCCTACGGGAGGCAGCAGCAGGGAATCTTGGGCAATGGGCGAAAGCCTGACCCAGCGACGTCGCGTGGGGGATGAAGGCCTTAGGGTTGTAAACCCCTTTTCCCAAGGAAGAGAAAGGACGGTACTTGGGGAATAAGCCCCGGCTAACTACGTGCCAGCAGCCGCGGTAATACGTAGGGGGCAAGCGTTACCCGGAATCACTGGGCGTAAAGCGCGCGTAGGCGGCTGGGTAAGTCTCTTGTGAAAGCTCCCGGCTTAACTGGGAGAGGTCAAGAGATACTACCTGGCTGGAGGGCAGTAGAGGAAGGCGGAATTCCCGGTGTAGCGGTGATATGCGTAGATATCGGGAGGAACACCAGTGGCGAAGGCGGCCTTCTGGGCTGTGCCTGACGCTGAGGCGCGAGAGCGTGGGGAGCAAACAGGATTAGATACCCTGGTAGTCCACGCCCTAAACGATGGATGCTAGGTATGGGGGGTATCGACCCCTCCCGTGCCGCAGCTAACGCGATAAGCATCCCGCCTGGGGACTACGGCCGCAAGGCTAAAACTCAAAGGAATTGACGGGGGCCCGCACAAGCGGTGGAGCGTGTGGTTTAATTCGATGCTAAGCGAAGAACCTTACCAGGGCTTGACATGGCGGTAGTAGAAACCCGAAAGGGCAACGATCTCGGGGTAACTCGGGAAGCCGTCACAGGTGCTGCATGGCTGTCGTCAGCTCGTGCCGTGAGGTGTTGGGTTAAGTCCCGCAACGAGCGCAACCCTCGTCGCTAGTTACACTCTCTAGCGAGACAGCCTCCCACAAGGAGGAGGAAGGTGGGGATGACGTCAAGTCAGCATGGCCCTTATGCCCTGGGCTACACACACGCTACAATGGCCGGTACAACGGGCTGCGAAGGCGCGAGCCGGAGCCAATCCCACCAAAGCCGGCCTCAGTTGGGATTGCAGGCTGCAACCCGCCTGCATGAACGTGGAATCGCTAGTAACCGCAGGTCAGCACACTGCGGTGAATACGTTCCCGGGCCTTGTACACACCGCCCGTCACGTCATGGAAGCCGAGAACGATTGAAGTCGCTGCGCTAACCCGCAAGGGAGGCAGGCGCCGAGGTCGGGTTCGGTAACTGGGACGAAGTCGTAACAAGGTAGCTGTACCGGAAGGTGCGGCTGGATCACCTCCTTTCTAGGGAGTTTCCGTTTCCGCCGGTTTTTCCGCGGGCCAACCAGCCCCGGAACGGCGGCGGCAACCATCTCTCCCAGGTCGGTCGGCGAGCGTTCCGTTTCCCTTTGTCCGCTGGTTGAGCTTCGGCTCCCCGGCAAGGGCAAACGGTTCCTTAAGCAAACTCGCCGCTAAACCCCGGCCCACACGGGTGGGCCAAACCTCTCAACAAAAGAACTATACCTTCCTTCTACTTTTCAGCGGTTAAGGTGGCGGATGGAAAGGAAAAGCCGGGCTAACTTTTAGCCCGGTTTTAGTTCGGGTGAATTTGACTCTAGGAGATTTTCTGATGACCGATACGGTAATTTCGCGACAGGGTACTCCCATCCGCTTGACCGATGAGCGGTGGGGTCATATTGTGGACGGGCATAGCGAGTTGTCGGGACTGCGTCCGAGTGTTCTGAACGCTCTGGAAAACGCCGAGCGCATTCTGGAAGGCGCTCGGGGAGAACTGCTTGCCGTCCAAGAGCGTGAACCCGGCAAATGGATTGTGGTAGTATATAAGGAGTTAAGCGGCGACGGATATGTCATTACCTCTTTCCTGACCAGCAAAGAAAAGCCGCTCAACCGGAGACGCCAGCTGTGGCCCTGACCAACCGGCGCGATTACCTGACCCTCATCCCGGCGGTGCGTTCGTCGCCCGGCGGTTGCCTGTGGGCCGCTTATGATGAAGGGGCCGATGTTCTCTATGTCCACTTCGAGCAACCGGGGGCGGCCGCTACCGACAGCGAACTTACCGACGACGACATCATCCTGCGCTACGACGGCGCGAAAATCATCGGCATTACCATTCTCCACGCCAGCCAGCCGTGATATTCCCTTGCCCCGGCTTTCCGGGTATAATAGGGATGCAATCCTTGCGCCGGGAGGCTTGTCAATGGCTCTGGATCCCGCCAGGGTAGCTAAAGAGTTTTCCCTGACCGAAGCGGCGTTGACCCGGGAAAGCCTGCGCGCCTTTTTGTTGCAACAGTTGCAGCTCCTGGACACCGACCGGCGGGCGCGCTGCGCCAAGTTCGGCGTCAAAACCCTGGCGGAAATGGACGAACTGATCCGTCACGGCCAGGTTGAGGAGGACGCCATCCTCGAGGATTTTCAGGAAGTCGATTACCTCGGCCATCGGATCGAGCGGGTCAAGGCTATGCTGGCGGCGGCGTAATGCCGGATTTGGCAAGCCTGGGTCGGATGGCCGAAGGGGAGTTCCTCGAAATAGTGAGCTTTGCCGCTGTCGTCGGGAACAAGTTGCGCGTGGAAATGCTTGACGGTTCCTATATCGATTTCTGGTGGTCTCTCCAGATACCGGGGCGTTACGCTTATCACTGGGAGCGCGGCCACATCGACAGGACTATCTATCGCCACGACAATATCCCGCATCTGCGCTGGCAGGCTGTAAGCACTTTCCCCAAGCATTTTCACTTCGGAAACCGACAAACGGTTACTGAAAGCTTTATATCCGATGATCCCGAGGCGGGCCTGCTCCAGTTTCTGGAGTTTGCCGCCCGGCATATCGGCTGACTTTGCTGTCCCGCATTTTTGCTATTGCCCCACCCCCATCCCCTCCGCTATAATCCTTCCCGCTATGCTGGTAAAGGATTTGGGGGAGTTCGGCCTGATTGAACGGCTGAACGCTAGGATTACCCGGGAACGGGGCGGGCCGGATAACGGCGCGGCTTTTGCCTTTCGGCTGCTGGTGGATACCGGAGACGATACCGCCGCCTGGCAGACCGGGGCCGCCACCGAACTGGCGACCACCGACACCGTGGTGGAGGGCATCCACTTTACCCGGGAAACTACGCCCTGGCGGGATTTGGGTTGGAAAGCCCTGGCCGCCAATATCAGCGACATCGCCGCGATGGGCGGGCAGCCCCTCTACGCCCTGATTACCTTGGGCCTACCCCCGGAAACCGCCGTTGCCGATATGGAGGAACTCTATCGGGGGCTGCTGGATATTGGCAATCGCTATGGGGCGGCCATCGTCGGCGGCGATCTAGTGCGTTCTCCGGTATTATTTGTCACCGTGGCCTTGACCGGCTTGCGGGCCGGGCCGCCCTTGCGCCGGGATACCGCCCGGCCCGGCGACCAGGTAGCCGTTACCGGCTGGCTGGGCAATTCCGGCGGCGGCCTGAAACTGCTCCTGGAAAAGCCGGCTATAGCGGCAACAGCGGCCGATTTTCTGATCCAAGCCCACCGCCATCCCGAACCGGCAGTGGAGGCCGGGCAAATCCTGGCCCAAGGCGGCGTGGTGACGGCCATGGATGTCAGCGACGGATTGGCCGATGATTTGTCGAAACTTTGCCTGGCCAGCGGCGTGGCCGCCCATCTTTCCGCCGATCAAATGCCCATCCATCCCATGCTGCGGTCGGCTTTCCCGGCGGATTGTCTGGCCTTGGCCTTGCACGGCGGCGAGGATTATGTTTTGCTGTTCACCGCCCCGCCGCCGGTAATGGATCAGATAATGCCATTGCTGTCCGATGGAGCCGCCGTTATTGGGGAAATCGTTGCCGGGCCGGCCGGGCAGGTAACGCTGGTCGATCCGGAGGGCGGCGCGGAAGTTATCGGCCGGGCCGGCTGGGATCATTTCGGATAAGGACGCCGGGCATTATGCCGGATTATCTTGCCATCACTACTGCTGCCCCGGAGGAAACCTGGGCGGTGGGCCGCATCCTGGGCGCCCAGGCCGGGCCGGGGGCCGTCTTTCTGCTGACCGGCCCCCTGGGCGCCGGCAAAACCTGCCTCACCCAGGGCATTGCTTGGGGTTTGGGCGTCGCCGAATATGCCCGCAGCCCCACCTTTGTTATAATGACCCGCTACCGGGGCCGGCTGCCGCTGTACCATTTTGACCTGTACCGCATCAACGACCCGTTGGAAGCCTGGGATCTGGGCGTGGACGAGCAGCTGTTCGGCGACGGGGTCTGCGTAGTGGAATGGGCCGACCGGGCCGAGGATTTGTTCCCGGCGGAGGCCCTGTGGATTCATCTGGATTACGCCCCGGATGCCGGAGGCCGCACCATTACTTTCGGCGAAGTTCCGGCCAGTTATCGGGATATGGTTAGCCGCCTTGAGCGGGCTACTCCGGTAGGGGATACTAACCGGTAGGAGGGGGGTTCATCAATCGGATGTTGCTGGCAATTGACACTTCTACCCGCTACGCCGGGATTGCGCTGGCCGAGGACGGCGGACGGGTAATTTCCTGCCGTTCCTGGCACTCCGCCGTCAATCATACGGCGGAATTGATGCCGGCCGTGGCGCAGACCCTGGCCGCCGCCGCCTTGACCGTCCACGACTTGGCCGGCATCGCTATCGCCCTGGGGCCGGGCGGGTTCAGCGCCCTGCGGGTCGGGATGAGCGTGGCTAAAGGATTGGCAATCGCGGCCAGCCAGCCGCTGGTGGGCGTCGGCACGCTGGATTTGGAAGCCTGGCCCTACCGGGATTCCGGCTTGCCGGTCTGCGCTTTGCTGGATGCCGGCCGGGGGGAAGTAGCCGCCGCCCTCTTTGCCGCCGGTCAGCGCACCCGTCCCGACCAGATTTGTCCCCCGGCGGAACTGTTGGCGGAGGGGGAGGAACCTACCCTCTTTTGCGGCGAGGGACTAGCCCCCCACGCGGAATTACTGCGGCAGCGGCTGGGCAGTAGAGCGGTAATCGTAGGCCATTCCCCGGCCGCCCGGCTCTATGCCTTGGCCGCCCTGGGTCAGCAGCGATTGGCCGCCGGGGATGTTGACGATGTGGCATCCCTGCAACCCTACTATCTGCGGATGCCCACTATCGGCGGACCCAAACGCCGCGACCGGGTAGCGCAGAGGTCTTGAGAATCGCTTTCCGTTGCGGGGCGTTCATCCTTCAACAAGTTCAGGATGAGCGGAAAATACCCCGCCGCCGGGTAGCGCAGCAGTCTTGAAAATTGCTTTCTGATGCGGGGCGTTCATCCTTCAACCAGTTCAGGATGAGCGGAATAATACGCCGCGACCGGGTAGCGCAGAGGTCTTGAGCGTTGCTTTCCATTGCGGGGCGTTCATCCTTCAACCAGTTCAGGATGAGCGGAATAATACCCCGCCGCCGGGCAATGCAGCAGTCTTGAGGGTTGCTTTCCGCTCATCCTGAACTTGTTGAAGGATGGGGGAAAATACCCGGCTACCGGGCAATTATGATTTCCGCTCATCCTGAACTTGTTGAAGGATGGGGGAAAATATCCCGGCTGCCGGGCAATTATGCTTTCCGCTCATCCTGAACTTGTTGAAGGATGGGCAGAAAGGGGATCAGCAAACTTTACAAAGGGAGTTGGCAACGCAAATGGAACGGACTTTGGTACTGGTGAAACCGGACGGCGTGCAGCGCGGCTTGGTGGGCGCGGTAATTTCCCGCCTGGAGCGGCGGGGGCTGAAACTGGCCGCCCTGAAACTGCTGGCCGTGGACGAAGCCCTGGCCCGTCAGCACTACGCCGAACACGTGGCTCGGCCCTTTTTCCCCAGCCTGCTGGCCTTCATCACCGCCGGGCCGGTGGCGGCGATGGTCTGGGAAGCGGACAACGCCGTGGCTCTGGTACGGCAGACCCTGGGCGAAACCAATCCGGCCAATTCCCCGGCCGGCACCCTCCGCGGCGATTACGGCATCGACATCGGCCGCAACCTGGCCCACGGCTCCGACAGCCCGGCGGCGGCGGAACGGGAGGTCAGCCTGTTTTTCCGCCCGGAGGAAATTATCAGCTACCCCCGCAGCCTGGACGAATGGATTACAGAATCCTGACCACCTGGGCCGCCTGCCCCCAGAGCCGTTCCAGTTCGTAAAACTCCCGCTCCTCCGGGCCGAAAATGTGGACAATCACATCGCTGAAGTCCAGCAGAATCCACCCGGAGGCCGGCGTCCCTTCCCGGTGGAAACGGCTTACCCCGGCATCTTTCAGGGCTTGGGTAATGTCCGCCTCCAGGGCTTCGATTTGCCGGGAGGAATTGCCGGACATAATGACGAAGTAGTCGGCAAAGGGCGCCAGACCCCGCAGGTCCAGCATCACAATATCCTCGGCCAACTTCTCCGAGGCCACCGCCACGGTCAATTGGGCTGCGTCTGCCGAGTTCAGGGTAGTCACCTCACTGCTGGGGTAAGGGGCTTGATTTGATGCTGGCGCCGGGTTGACATCTTTACCCAATCCAGTATATACTGAAAAAGGTTAGTTTTGCCTTTTCGGTATATACTAACACCGTTTATCAGAGTTGGTGACAAGAGCCCCCGGGCTCTTTCGGGCCCGGCCCGGATAGCCAACTCCTTTTATTTTGTCAGTAAAAGCAGTTTTCCGGGCGAGCCGGTTTTGATTATACACCGGATAACCCTGACCATCAACCCGGCCGCCCCGGTTATACCGGGCAATGGCATATAGATACCGTCCTTCCCGGCCCCCTCTACCGTCCTTCCCGCGTAAGCGGGAATCCAGAAATGTCTGATGGGTAGTATGCCGGTCTATGGCAGTACCGTCTTGGATTCCCGCTTGCGCGGGAATGACGGTCTGCGGCCGGTTGTTAGGTATAGGCCATCGCCCTACCCAACACCCAAAAGCCCGGCCCCGTCCCGACCCGGTAAAAAGCGAGGAAAGCATGACAACCAACCCCAACCCGCCGCCTTACACCTACCGCCATTGGGCCAAGGCCGACCCGGAAAACCGCGCGCGAATCCATCTGTTGGAGCATCATCTGGCGGATGTGGGGGCCTGCTTTGAGCAGTTGCTGCGGCAGCCCACGATCCGTCAGCGGCTGGCTTGTTCCGGCGGGCGGGATAGTCTGGATGAAACGACGGCGGCCCGGTTGACGGTATTCGCCGCCCTGCACGACATCGGCAAGGTCAACGCCGGCTTTCAGACGCAAATCTGGCGGCCGGAGGATTGGATCGGCGGCCGGTTGCCGCCCTCTTTTCGGCGCGTCGGCCATATTCAGGATTTGACGCCGGTACTGAACGGGGCGGATGCCGATTGGTTTTTCCCGGCCCTGGGCTTTGCGGAAATGTGCCAGTGGGATGACCAGGACGGGCTAATCGTTTGCAACCTGTTTATCGCCGCCCTGTCCCATCACGGCCGGCCGCTGAACCTGAGCGATACCCGCAGCAAGAACTCCCCGGCTTGGCAGCCCTACGGCGCATTAAATCCGCGGGAATGTACGGAGCGCATCGGGCAACTAGCGCGGCAATGGTTTCCGGCGGCCTTTGTCAGCAATGCCCCGCCGCTGCCGAAATCCCCGGCCTTTCAACGCCACTTCCTCGGCTTAGGCATCCTGGCCGACTGGATTGGCTCCAATGAAAAGCTCTTTCCCTTTAGCGACTCGCCGGATAGCAACTACATCGCTTGGGCAAGGCAACAGGCGCAGACTGCTATCGCCGCCATCGGATTGGATATTGCCCAGCAGCGCGCCGCCTTTGCCGGCGTTCCCGATTTTGCCGCCTTGTTTAAGCTGGATGGCGCGCCGCCGCCCAACGCCATCCAACGCCAGGCCGCCCTCGCTACGCCCCTGGACTGCCCCTTGGTCATCATCGAATCGGAAACCGGCTCTGGCAAAACCGAGGCGGCCCTGTGGCGCTTTGCCCGGATGTATCAGCAGGGCTTGGTGGACGGCCTCTATTTTGCCCTGCCCACCCGGGCCGCCGCCAGTCAAATCTACGGCCGGGTTCAGCGCTTGGTCAAAAATCTGTTCCCGGTTGGCCCTTGCCCGGAGGTAGTGCCGGCCATTCCGGGCTATATTGACCGGGCCAGTCCCCCGGGGGGATTGCAGGATTATCCGGTCTGGTGGGAATGGCAGCACGGAGAAAGACCCTGGGCGGCGGAAAGGCCCAAGCGCTATTTGGCCGCCCAAATCGCCGTCGGCACCGTGGATCAAGCCATGCTGGCCGCCCTGCAAGCGCCCCATGCCCACTTGCGCGCCGCCAGCCTGGCCCGCAATTTGCTGGTGGTGGACGAAGTCCACGCCTCCGATCCCTATATGCGGGAAGTGCTGGCCGCCCTGCTCCAGGCCCATCGGGAAAGCGGCGGCTATGCCCTGCTGATGTCCGCTACCCTCGGCTCCGCCGCCCGGCAGCGCTGGCTGGCGACTAATCCGGCTAATCCGGCCGCCGCCGGAGAGGATCTGCCGATGTCCGCCGCCATAGCCGCCCCCTATCCCGCCGTCAGCCAGGCCAGCGTTGACAACTCCCGGATAGACGCCGCCGGCTTTAATGACCAGGCTAAAGCGGTGAATATGGAATCCCTGCCGGCAATGCACGACTTTGACCAAGTGGCGGCCCGGGCGTTGGCGGCGGCCCGCAACGGGGCCAAGGTATTAGTCATCCGCAACACCGTCGGCCACGCCCGCCGCACCCAGCAGGCTTTGGAAACCTTGGCCGGGGACGATACCGAACTGCTTTTTGCTGTCCGGGGCATAACCACCCTGCACCACAGCCGCTTTGCCGCCGCCGACCGCCGATTACTGGATGCGGCCGTAGAGGAGCAGCTAGGCAAAAACCGCCGGGCCGGCGGCCGCATCATCGTTGGCACGCAAACCCTGGAGCAGTCGTTGGATATGGACGCCGACCTGCTGATTAGCGACCTCTGCCCGGCGGATGTGTTGCTGCAACGCCTCGGCCGCCTGTACCGCCATCGCCGCGCCGACCGGCCAACCGGCTATGCCCTCCCCCATTGCATCGTACTGACACCGGGGGAGGATTTGTCGCCGCTGCTAAACCGCCGGCTTGGGCAAGACCCCAACGGCTTGGGGCCGCGCGGCGTAGTCTATGGCAGCCTGCACATCCTCGAAGCCACCCGGCGGCTGCTGGACGAATATGGGGAATGGCGCATCCCGGCGATGAACCGGGAACTGGTGGAGCGGGCTACCCACCCGGCGGCCCTGGATAAAATCACCCAAGAGTTGGGGGCGGAGTGGGCGGCCCACGCCAATGATACCGAGGGCGGCCACATTGCCGATCGCCAAATCGCCCGGGGGCATATCCTGCAATTGGATAAGTCCTTTTACGAGGATAATCGGGAAGTAATTTTCCCTGACCGCGATGAAAAAATCCGCACCCGCCTGGGCGATGACCAGGTGGAAGTAACTTTTGCCCCGCCGCCGGCCAGCCCCTTCGCCCCGGAAAGTTCCATCGACCGCATCACCCTGCCGCTGCGCTGGCTGGGCGGCAATGAAATCCCGGAATCGGCAACGGCGGAAAGGGTGGACGGCGGCTTTGCGTTCCGCATCGGCAGCCGCCAATTCCGCTACGACCGCCTGGGCCTGCGGCGGGTTTAAGGGGGAAACGGAGGCCGGGGCCGGTTTAGGTATCCCCGCGGGGGCGGGGGAAACAACTCCTTTTCCTGCATGATATAGCCGTACATGGGTCTATCCCCGCGTGGGCGGGGGAAAACCAATGCTCCCGGCCGTCCTCGGTTTCCCACTTGGGTCTATCCCCGCGTGGGCGGGGAAAACGGTATCCACGTCAGGAAATACTCGTACCGGAACGGTCTATCCCCGCGTGGGCGGGGGAAACGCGCGGCGGACGGCTCCGGCTCCGCCGAACCAGGGTCTATCCCCGCGTGGGCGGGGGAACGCTTGGGCAAAGGACTTACAACGGTCTATCCCCGTGCGAAACGGGGCAGGTTGATAGAGTATATTATAATCGAAAAAGCCAATTTGTAGGTCTTTTGCCCAAGCTATTGACAATATGCTGTTCAGCCTGTATATTGATTGCCGCCACTGCCGGGCTCCACCCCGGCAGTGGCAAGGATCCACTTCAATCCGGCTCCACCGAATCTAGGAGGTATCCTATGGAAATTGTATCACATTCTACGGAATCTGCCAGTAACTCGCCTTGCGATCTTTGCCTCCGCAAGGCCAGCGGCGTCTGCGACCGGTGCGGGTGTTTGATCTGTGACCGGTGCGGTCACCCGACTACGCCCAAAATCAAGGGCTTTCGGGTTTGCAACCCTTGGTGCCTGTAAAAGAAATCCATCCACATTACTGACAAAATCCGCTTGACAACCCTGGAGCAAATGTTCTATAGTCACTGAACATTGCTTAAAGGGCGCAGCGGGTGAGGAGGAACCGATGCTCAACATCCTGACCGAACCCATTATCCGGGTGACTTTGGACGGCGGGGCCGCCGAATCGGTATCCCTGCCGGAAACCTACGCCCGGCTGATGGCCGATACGGTAGAGACTTTTCCGGCTTTGCGGCCGCATCAGCGCCACGCCTGGCACGCCTTTTTGTGCCAGTTGGCGGCGATGGCTCTGCACCGGGCCGGGCAAAGCGAACCGCCGGCGGATACCGATGCCTGGGCCGCCCTGCTGCGCGGCTTGACCCCGGAATGGCCGCAGGATGAACCCTGGCAGCTGGTGGTAGAGGACCTTACCCGGCCGGCCTTTATGCAGCCGCCGGCCGGCTCCGCCGCCAAGGAATCCGACTACAAAAGCCGGGTGGATACTCCGGACGAACTGGACATATTGGTCACTTCCAAGAACCACGACCTGAAAGGGGCGGTGGTATCCGCCGCCCAAGCCGACGACTGGCTCTTTGCCCTGCTGACCCTGCAAACGATGGAGGGTTTCAGCGGGGCCGGCAACTATGGCATTGCCAAGATGAATGGCGGAATGGGCAATCGCCCGGCTTTCAGCATTACGCCGTCGGCCCGGCTGGGCGCCCATATCCGGCGGGATATGGCGGCTTTGCTGGAATTCCGACCGCGGATCTTGGCGGACTATCCCCATCTGCTCGATAACGGGGTTGATCTGCTGTGGACGCTGCCCTGGGATGGCGCGCGGCAAGAGGCTTTGAACCTTAATCGAGTGGAGCCTTTCTACATTGAGATTTGCCGCCGCCTGCGCCTGCATAACGACGCCGGGCGGTTGTACGCCCGCCGGGCCAGTTCCGAGAAAGCCCGCATTTCCGCAGAGGAGTCAAACGGCATTACCGGCGACCCTTGGGCGCTGATTGACCGGCGGGATAAAAAGGGCGATAAGGTGCTAACTTTGCAAGCTGGCGGGTTCACCTATCGGCGGGTCTCCGGCTACCTCGATCCCGCAAACTGGAAAACGCCGCCGCTGTTGCAATTGACTCAGGCCGAGGAAGGGGCGGGGCAAGGGATGCAACTGGTGGCCCGGGCCACGGTGCGGGGACAAGGCAAAACCGAGGGGTACTACGAAAGGGCCATTCCCTTGCGGCCCAAGGCGGCCCGAGCCATGGGTATGCTGCGGCAAGCGGCCGCCCCCGCGGATGAACTGGGCAATATCGCCAAGGCGCGGGTGGGGGATGTGGGCAAAGTCCAGCGCATCCTCAGCCATGCCATCTCGGTTTTCGCCGCCCGCGGCGATGCCGGCAAGGTCAGCGCGGAACATCGCAAAGTAACCCCGCCCTTTCTGAATCGGTTGGATCAAATCGTTGAGGCGGGCTTTTTCGACGACCTGCAAACCGAGTTCGAGGCTGAGGCCGCGGAGCGGGAGAGTATCCGCGCGGAATGGCGGCGCAATACCCTGGTCGCCAATGCCCGCCAAATCCTGAACGCGGCGGCGGATTCCCTGCCCTGCCCCGCCATCTACCGCTACAAGGCCCGGGTTAACGCCATCGGCCTGCTGGAGGGGCGGCTGCGCGGCAAGGACGGTTTCCCCGGCTTGCTGGATTATCCCGGAGGTACGGAATGACCACCATCACCCCCACCCCGGAAATTGTCCCGGCCCCGGCCGGGGATACCGAGTCCCTCAGTTGGGGCGAAATTGCCGTGCGCTTTGCCAACCGGCTGGCCAATCCCCATCGCATTTCCCGGGGGGATTTGGCGGAACTGCGGCGGATGGATCCGGATGCACCGGACGCCGCCGTGGTCTGGCAGCTGCTGTCCCGCTATGAACAGCTGGATTATCCAGCCTGGGAAAGTCAGTGGGGGCTGATCCTGCACGGCATCGCCCTGATGACGCCCACCGCCGGCCGGGAACTGCCCGTCGCCAGCGATAGCTACCGTCCTTCGGCCCATAACCCGACCATTCCCATCGGGCAGGCTCTGTATCAGGGCGGCGATGCCAATCGGGGGGAAAAGGGGTTTTACAGTGAAACCCGCCTGAACCGCCTGCTGACCGCCCGGGAGGGGATGTTCCGCGCTCTGGCCGCCCGCGCCTTTCGGATGTTGGGCCGGGCCGGGCAGCCCTTTAACTGGCGGGATATGGCAACCCTGATTCTTAACGAGGACAAGGAGCGCGGCGAGGAAATCCGCCGCCGCATTGCCCGTTCCTATTACCAGACCCAGCGGCGCTATTCCCCGGCCGGGGACGAATAAGCACTATTCCCAAACCGAGGAGATTGACTAATGACCAATCCCCGTTTCCTGCAAATCCATACCCTGCACTCCTACCCGGCGGCTTTGCTGAACCGGGATGACAGCGGCCTGGCTAAGCGGATGCCCTTTGGCGGCGCCGTCCGCACCCGCATTTCGTCCCAGTGTCTCAAGCGGCATTGGCGGACGGCCCAGGATGACTTCGCCATCCACAGCATCGCCGGGGCTACCGCTGCGGTACGCTCCCGCAATGTCATTGACCGGCGGGTGATTGCGCCGCTGCGGGAGGCCGGCGGCCATAGCGAGGAAGTGTTGACCGCCATTCAGGGCGCGCTCAACAACGGCTTGTACGGCGGCAGCGGCGGCACGGAACAGGGCCGCCAGCCGCTGCTGCTGGGTCTGCCGGAAGTGGAATATCTGCAAGGCAAGGCCGCCGCCATCGCTCAGGAACACGCGGCGGACGATAAGGCCGCGTGGGCCGCCGCCGCCCAGCTTTTTGCCCGGCAAGGCAATGAATACAGCAACTTTCAGGCTTTCCGCAAGTCCACCGCCCGGCCCGGCGGGTTGGAAGCCGCCCTTTTCGGGCGGATGGTTACTTCCGATCCCGGGGCCAACATCGAGGCCGCCATCCATGTGGCCCACGCCTTTACCGTCCACCCGGAGGAAAGCGAAAGCGACTACTTTTCGGTGGTGGACGATTTGCAGGAGCCGGATGAGGATCCCGGCGCGGCCCATATCGGCGACACCGAACTGACCGCCGGCCTGTTTTATGGCTATGTGGTGGTGGATGTGCCGGGGCTGGTTTCCAATCTGGAGGGCTGCCCGGCGGCCGATTGGCAAAGGGACGACACTAGCCGGGAAATGGCCGCCGCCGTCGTCCATAACCTGATTCAGCTGATTGCCACCGTGTCCCCCGGGGCTAAATTGGGTTCCACCGCGCCTTATGGCTATGCCGACCTGCTGCTGGTGGAAGCCGGCAATCGGCAGCCGCGCAGCCTGGCTAACGCCTATCGGCAGCCGGCCAAAGCGCGGCTGGACGATGCCATCCCGAGGTTGGCTTGCCATCTGGGAAAGCTGGACGGCTGCTATGACGGCAAGGAAATCCGGCGCGTAATGGTCACGGAGGACCTTGAAATCCCCCGCGCGGAACGGCTGAGTCTGGGCGATTTGGCGGCCTGGGCTGGCGGCGTGGTCCGCAGCGGTCAGGCGGAATAGCCATGCAGCATCTTATCCTGAACCTGGAAGCGCCGTTGCTGGCTTTCGGCGGCGAAACCATTGACAACTACGGCGTCATCCGCCCCTTTCCGGCGGCCTCCATGCTGACCGGGCTGCTGGCTAACGCCCTGGGCTGGCGGCGGGTCGAGCAGCAAAAACATCAGCAGCTGCAAGAGCGGCTGGTATTCGCCGCCCGCATCGACCGGGAGCCGGCCGGCAATGTGCGGTTGACCGACTTTCAGACGGCGCAGCTGGGCGCGGACGATCAAGGGTGGACTACCCGGGGTCGGCCGGAAGGGCGTAAGGGAGGGCGCGACGGTTACAATTTCCCCCATCTGCGCTACCGGGATTATTACGCCGATATGCGGGTAACGGTGGCTTTGCGCCTGGATCCGGCAGACGCTGACCCGACGCTGGATGACTTGGCCGCCGCTTTGCAGGAACCGGCCCGGCCGCTGTTTATCGGGCGGAAACCTTGCCTGCCCTCGCGGCCGCTCTTTGGCGGGTTTAAGGATGGCGACACCGCCCTGGCCGCCCTGCTGAATGTGCTGGTCGATCGGCCGCAAGATGCCCCGGTCGACAATCGTTTAGGGAAGTATTTGCGGGCGCAGTGGCCGGAGGGCGAGGGCGTCGCCGCTGCCGATATTGCGCCCAACCGCCCGGAGCCGGCAATGCTGACTGACCAGCGCAACTGGATTTCCGGGTTGCACGGCGGCGGCCGCTATGTCCATGAAAGCCGCATACCCCTGAACAAGTTCCAAGAGCCTAACCCGGCTGCTGTCCAGCCGTAATCGGGATGCGCCGCGATGACTGACCACTCTCCCTTGCAGATGATCCGGGCCGCCGTCAGCGTGCGGGATTTCCAACGCTGGATGGGGCAGAAGCGGCTCCAGGACAGCGATCACGCCATGCACTGCCTGCTGGCCGAATCTTTCGGCCCGGATTTGGCGCCCAAACCCTTTCGGCTCATCCTCCCTCGGGGTTGTCCCAAGGGTACCCTTTACGGCTACGGGCCGGTGGACGCCGCCGCCCTGCGGGAAAAGGCCGCCATTTTTGCCGACCCGGCCCAAAGCCGCATCCTGCCCGCCGATGGCCTGGAAAGCAAGGCAATGCCGGCGGCGTGGCAAGCCGGCCAGCGGCTGGGCTTTGAGGTTCGCCTCCGCCCCATCGTCCGCCGCCGTAATCCTGAATCTAATCGTCCCGACAAAGCCCGGGAACGGGATGCCTTTCAATGGGCGGCGGAGCAGTATCCCAAAGGGGAGATGCCCTACAGCCGGGAGGAAATCTATCGCGATTGGCTGCAAGGGGAATTGGCTCGCAATGGCGGGGCTGAACTGGAAGCGGCATCGGCGGTCCTGCGGTCTTTCCAGCGCACCCGGGCGGTCCGCAAACTGCGCGCCCGGCCCAGCGAAGGCCCGGACGCCGTAATGCAGGGCAACTTGACCATCACCGACCCGGAGGGGTTTGCCGCTCTGCTGGCCCGGGGCGTGGGCCGCCATCGCGCCTACGGCTACGGAATGTTGCTGCTGCGCCCCCTCCGCCATCCCGCCGCCGGAATCCCCGGCGCTACTAATGGCGGCCGGGACTGACCGCACCTTAACAAGCGAAAGCCTTTCCCCGCCGGCGCGGGGATAGACCGACGACAGGAGGAAGGATGTTACGCGGACGGCTCGGGTTGGAAACGGCCCGCATCCCCCACGCCGACCGGCACGGGCTGCTGTATCTGGCCCGGGGCGCCCTGACGGTGCGCGACGGCACTTTGCGCTTTGAGCGGCAAAATCCGCCGGACGCCGCCAGTCCCCTGGAACCGGGGGACTACGGCATCCCCTTTCAGACCCTGTCGATGATCCTGCTGGGCCCCGGGGCCACGGTCAGCCACGACGCCCTGCGGCTGATGGCCCGGCACGGGACGGGGTTAATCGCCGTGGGCGAGGATGGGGTGCGCTTTTACACGGCGCCGCCGCTGCTGCCGGACACTTCCGACTTGGCCCGCCGCCAGATGCGGGCTTGGGGCGACCCGGAAACCCGCATCATCATCGCCAAAAAGATGTACGCCCTGCGTCTGGGCGAGGTGCTGCCGCATCAGGATATTGCCGCTCTGCGCGGCGTCGAGGGCGCGCGGATGAAGCGGACTTACCAGAATCTGGCGCAGAAATACGGCTTGCCCTGGGACGGCCGGCGCTACGACCGGGCCAATCCCACCGCCGCCGACCTGCAAAATCAGGCCATCAACCACGCCTCCACCGCCGTTACTGCGGCCGCGGCCATTGCGGTAACGGCCGTCGGCGCCATTCCCCAGCTGGGTTTCATCCACGAACACAGCGGCGAAGCCTTCCCCCTGGACATTGCCGACCTCTTTCGGGACACCGTATTGCTGCCGGCCGCGTTCCAATCGGCCAAAGCCGCCATGCAGAATCCCAACCTGAGCATCGAGCGGCAAACCCGCCGTACCACCGGAGAAATCCTCCGCCGGGAAAATGTCATCCCCAAAATGATTGACCGCATCAAAGTCCTGTTTCAGGATGTGCAACCCCTGCCCGGGTCGGCGCCGGATTCGGAGGAGGGGGATTATGCGGATTAAGGGAGGGCGGCGATGACGGTAGTAGTTACGGTGAATGTAGCGGCGCGCTATCGGGGATTTCTGGCGTCGGCGATGCTGGAGATAGCGCCGGGGGTCTATACGGCGCCGCGGATGACCAGCGGGATTCGGGAACGGGTGTGGGCGGTGCTGGCGACTTGGTATGCCGAGCTGGGGGAAGGGGCGATAGTGATGACCTGGCGCGACCCGGCGGCGGTGGGCGAGCAGCAGATAAGGACGCTGGGGGAAGCGCCCAAAAGCCTCGTGGACGCCGACGGCGTGTATCTGGTAAAGCGGGGATAGGGGCGCAGCTCGCCGGGGGCAGTTGCGGCCGCTCTCAAAATCGTCCCGGAGGGCAAAGGGCTGAAAAACCCGCCCGGAATCTCTTGCAACGCCCCCCTTGACAAAACTATTCCCCCAGCGGATAATCTTGGGGCGGCAATATCAAAACCTCAAGGGTTTCCCCCGCCCACGCGGGGATAGACCCCGCAGTGCCGGCCTGTTCGGATTGCAGCATAGGTTTCCCCCGCCCACGCGGGGATAGACCCCAGCCCACCGCCGTCCTGCCGGCCGCCCTGCTGTTTCCCCCGCCCACGCGGGGATAGACCCGGCGTCCCCGGCGGCGATCCCTGCCCCGGCGAGTTTCCCCCGCCCACGCGGGGATAGACCAAGGAGGATGGAATCAATGCAGCAAACGGATGAGTTTCCCCCGCCCACGCGGGGATAGACCCCGTCTATGGCTTTAACGGCAGTAACGGCAGCCGTTTCCCCCGCCCACGCGGGGATAGACCTGGAGCGGATGGGCTATGGGGGGTGGCGGTGGCGTTTCCCCCGCCCACGCGGGGATAGACCGTCCGGGACGCTTTGCGGGAGGACTGAGGATGAGTTTCCCCCGCCCACGCGGGGATAGACCTTAGCAACCGCAGAGAGGAGAGGATAGCGATGAGTTTCCCCCGCCCACGCGGGGATAGACCCCTTGCCAGCAAAGCCGTTGATGATTTTGCCGAGTTTCCCCCGCCCACGCGGGGATAGACCCGCTATGCAGCCCGCCGTGTTCTGGCAGCAGTCGTTTCCCCCGCCCACGCGGGGATAGACCCCGGGCTTTCAGGGGGAGGGGCAGGCGGTTCATGTTTCCCCCGCCCACGCGGGGATAGACCGTCGGACATCGAGTTGACGAACACCCGGCGCGGGTTTCCCCCGCCCACGCGGGGATAGACCTATGAAAAAGGCATTTTCCCCTGAGCAGATTCGGTTTCCCCCGCCCACGCGGGGATAGACCTCAGCACTTCCCCCGCGCTGCCTGGGGGAATAAGTTTCCCCCGCCCACGCGGGGATAGACCTCAAGGACAATTCCCGGCATTACCGCCGGGAGCGTTTCCCCCGCCCACGCGGGGATAGACCGTGACCTTTGAGTGCGTGGATGTGAAGGGAACTGTTTCCCCCGCCCACGCGGGGATAGACCTCCGCCATCCCTACCAAGCTGTGGCGGGTCGAGGTTTCCCCCGCCCACGCGGGGATAGACCGGACTTTGCCTTTGCCGAGACGCCTGTTTATGCGTTTCCCCCGCCCACGCGGGGATAGACCTCGTACGCCTTATTGCCGATGGCGGCCTCCGCCGTTTCCCCCGCCCACGCGGGGATAGACCCTTGCCGAAATCCACGTCAAAGCCAACGAAGTCGTTTCCCCCGCCCACGCGGGGATAGACCTTTTACAAATCCGATTTTCCTGTTACCGGCGGAGTTTCCCCCGCCCACGCGGGGATAGACCTTGCTGGACGGCATCGGCCACCACTTCCTCGCGGTTTCCCCCGCCCACGCGGGGATAGACCCTTTCCCAGGATGGCCCGTTTCCCGCTGCCCCAGTTTCCCCCGCCCACGCGGGGATAGACCGCGGGCGTCATCGGTATGGCCCAGGCGGCAGTCGTTTCCCCCGCCCACGCGGGGATAGACCCCTACCGAATGTTTTTCGGCAACCTGGGGCTGGGTTTCCCCCGCCCACGCGGGGATAGACCTCGATGGGCGGCTGGTAGTCCCGTCGCGCAGCGGTTTCCCCCGCCCACGCGGGGATAGACCTCCATAGGATTCCTGTGGAAAGGGCGAAGGGCGGTTTCCCCCGCCCACGCGGGGATAGACCCGGCCCGCTGGTGGGCTTCCCCCAGCAGGTCGGGTTTCCCCCGCCCACGCGGGGATAGACCCGACCTGCTGGCCCTGCGCTTGGGCTATCCTAAGTTTCCCCCGCCCACGCGGGGATAGACCCACATCCAGGGCGCGCTGGCAGCCGCGCCAGCGGTTTCCCCCGCCCACGCGGGGATAGACCGTTATAGTTATACCAGGCCAGGGAGGAAATCCGGTTTCCCCCGCCCACGCGGGGATAGACCTCAGCGCCCGCATTTTATAGCCCCCCCAGGCCCGTTTCCCCCGCCCACGCGGGGATAGACGTGACAGCATATTCCCCTTTTCCCTCCGGGGCCCGTTTCCCCCGCCCACGCGGGGATAGACCTTTTACCGGCGGCGGGATACCTGGACATGGAGTGTTTCCCCCGCCCACGCGGGGATAGACCGGCATCCCAGGGCAAAAAAACGGAGCCTTGGCGGTTTCCCCCCGCCCACGCGGGGATAGACCGTGCTAGCCAGGGATCAGCTTACGCCCAAGCAGGTTTCCCCCGCCCACGCGGGGATAGACCTCGTCCGCACTTGGGCGCGGTCGCTGCCTGGGCGGTTTCCCCCGCCCACGCGGGGATAGACCCCGCTTTAGCCAAGCTTTCCGCAGCCTGGCCCAGTTTCCCCCGCCCACGCGGGGATAGACCCAGGAGGTTTGAGATCGGCTAATGGCTACCCGAGTTTCCCCCGCCCACGCGGGGATAGACCTCTAGGGTGCAGCCCTGCTGCTCCCACTGCCTAGTTTCCCCCGCCCACGCGGGGATAGACCGTTCATCACGAAAGATGGATTAGTGGTGAACCGGTTTCCCCCGCCCACGCGGGGATAGACCGATCGACTGGCGCGGTATCCGGGTGGATTCCGAGTTTCCCCCGCCCACGCGGGGATAGACCTGTAGTGATAGAGCCACTGCATTAAGCGTAGCCGTTTCCCCCGCCCACGCGGGGATAGACCCCCCGGGCCTGGAGTTGGGGAGTTGTCTCGTACGGTTTCCCCCGCCCACGCGGGGATAGACCTAGGCCTTAGCGCCATCCTGACCTGGCGTAGGTGTTTCCCCCGCCCACGCGGGGATAGACCAGGGCCGGTTGCAGGTGGCGGGCTCCGGTACCCGTTTCCCCCGCCCACGCGGGGATAGACCCATCCCAGGGCCGGCAGTTGGCGCGGCGGTATCGTTTCCCCCCGCCCACGCGGGGATAGACCGTTTGCGCTAACCAGATTTCCTGGCCGTCCGGAGTTTCCCCCGCCCACGCGGGGATAGACCCCCGGACCTGCGCTTGACCTTGTGCGGGCAGGAGTTTCCCCCGCCCACGCGGGGATAGACCCATCCCAGGGCCGGCAGTTGGCGCGGCGGTATCGTTTCCCCCGCCCACGCGGGGATAGACCGTGCTGATTTGGCAGCGGACGGGCAAACCTCAGGTTTCCCCCGCCCACGCGGGGATAGACCCCACGCAAAAGCCGCTATCCCTATTGCTGGAGGGTTTCCCCCGCCCACGCGGGGATAGACCCCAGGCTTGCATCCCCACCGCCTATTCTGCCGCGTTTCCCCCGCCCACGCGGGGATAGACCGGATAGCGGCGCAGAACCGGGCTACCCAGCGGGGTTTCCCCCGCCCACGCGGGGATAGACCCCTGGGCGGACAATTTGGAAAGGCCGGAAAACCGTTTCCCCCGCCCACGCGGGGATAGACCCCGACCAGGTGAGCCACGGCAGCCCGGCCGTGTGTTTCCCCCGCCCACGCGGGGATAGACCGGCATTGGGTATCACCCCCAGAACCCGGCGCCGGTTTCCCCGCCCACGCGGGGATAGACCTTGGGGATGCCGTCCGGGAAAAGAGAATCAATCGTTTCCCCCGCCCACGCGGGGATAGACCTTCCTGGGCGTTGGGGATGCCCAGCAGCCGGCAGTTTCCCCCGCCCACGCGGGGATAGACCTTTGATGGCATCCCAGGCGGCGGCCGGCCACGCGTTTCCCCCGCCCACGCGGGGATAGACCCAGGTGGGTGCCGGTCAGGAGCCACGCCAGGCAGTTTCCCCCGCCCACGCGGGGATAGACCTTTTATTGGCGGGATGAAAACGGTCACGGCTGGGTTTCCCCCGCCCACGCGGGGATAGACCCGAGGGCAACCCCTTGACCAGTTCCGCCGTGTAGTTTCCCCCGCCCACGCGGGGATAGACCTCAGTCTGCGGGCCGTCGCCAGGGCGGGCCGGTGTTTCCCCCGCCCACGCGGGGATAGACCGCCTCGCGGCTGTCGGGCTATCAATACCGCGAGGTTTCCCCCGCCCACGCGGGGATAGACCTTAGGATGCTGGCACTTGACCTTAAAGAGGAGGGTTTCCCCCGCCCACGCGGGGATAGACCGGTGACGACTTTGACAGCGCCGATACCGTGCTGGTTTCCCCCGCCCACGCGGGGATAGACCCTCTACCGCCGTCCGCAACTTATTGGCAGCGTAGGTTTCCCCCGCCCACGCGGGGATAGACCCTGGTGGCAGTCCCAGCACACCATTTCCCCGTCGTTTCCCCCGCCCACGCGGGGATAGACCGCCGTCCAGCAGGCCGACAGCGCGGCGGCTCCGGTTTCCCCCGCCCACGCGGGGATAGACCGCGGGAAAAGCCGCCAGCATCTGGCGGGTATAGGTTTCCCCCGCCCACGCGGGGATAGACCCTTCCGGCCATGACTGCCCCCCCTATTCGGCGGGTTTCCCCCGCCCACGCGGGGATAGACCTAAGGCTAGGCAAAATGGCAAAGTGTAGTTTTAGTTTCCCCCGCCCACGCGGGGATAGACCGGCCGCCATCATTGCCGCCTTTACCGCCGCCGCGTTTCCCCCGCCCACGCGGGGATAGACCTCAGGAATCCAGGGCTACAGGGCCGGCCCGGCCGTTTCCCCCGCCCACGCGGGGATAGACCGCCCCAGCAGCAGGAATCCAGTGGGGGGGAATAAGTTTCCCCCGCCCACGCGGGGATAGACCGCAGGCAAAGGAAAGCGGCCCGGCATAGACCGGGTTTCCCCCGCCCACGCGGGGATAGACCTCCAAGCGGGGCCGGGGCAAGGGGTAGGATAACGTTTCCCCCGCCCACGCGGGGATAGACCTGCGCCGGACACTAGCGAGGAGCCGCAGCGGGCGTTTCCCCCGCCCACGCGGGGATAGACCTCGGTCCCAGCCCAGCATATCCCACTCGTCCCCGTTTCCCCCGCCCACGCGGGGATAGACCCCTGTAGCGCCGGCAAAAACCCGGCCGGGGTGGGTTTCCCCCGCCCACGCGGGGATAGACCAAAGGGATGCCCCCAGCCGTACCACATCCGGGCGTTTCCCCCGCCCACGCGGGGATAGACCTCCCGTATCCCGCGCAGAGGGGCGGCGGGGATAGTTTCCCCCGCCCACGCGGGGATAGACCGCACTACGCCGGCTATACCCTGCTGCTGCCCTGGTTTCCCCCGCCCACGCGGGGATAGACCCGATGACCCGGTGGTGGACTGCGATGTCTGCCGGTTTCCCCCGCCCACGCGGGGATAGACCTCCAGAGGGGGGGTACGGGGCAAAATGGGGTTTCGTTTCCCCCGCCCACGCGGGGATAGACCTTTACTGGCCCAGGGCCATAGCGGTTAAAAGAAGTTTCCCCCGCCCACGCGGGGATAGACCTTCAACAGAACCCTTCCCGGCCTGGGTTTGCCCGTTTCCCCCGCCCACGCGGGGATAGACCCTGGCATTCGTGGCGGCCTGGGCATTGTAGGTCGTTTCCCCCGCCCACGCGGGGATAGACCGCCAGGATTTAGGGCGGATTTTCCCGCAGCCGTTTCCCCCGCCCACGCGGGGATAGACCGCGGGGATGTGGATCAGCCTGCTCACCCAGGATGTTTCCCCCGCCCACGCGGGGATAGACCCCCAGGCAGGCTGCCCTTGCAGGAAAAGGGCGTGTTTCCCCCGCCCACGCGGGGATAGACCCCGCGCATCCGCCGGTGCCTGGGCTGCGGCCGCGTTTCCCCCGCCCACGCGGGGATAGACCGTTTCAGCTGCTCAAAGCCGTTATTGAGGCCGCGTTTCCCCCGCCCACGCGGGGATAGACCCTGGCCGGCCCTTTCCGCTACCTCAACATCTGGGTTTCCCCCGCCCACGCGGGGATAGACCACGGACAGGAGGTAATCCCTATGGCGGGCAAGAAGTTTCCCCCGCCCACGCGGGGATAGACCACCGGCATCACTTCCCCCGGCCCGACTGCCGCCGTTTCCCCCGCCCACGCGGGGATAGACCCCTTACCTCCTCCGCCGGGCAATGCGCGGGACGGTTTCCCCCGCCCACGCGGGGATAGACCTGTTTTACAGGTAAAGCAAGGGCGCGGGCGGGAGTTTCCCCCGCCCACGCGGGGATAGACCGCCGCCGTCAAGAAGCGGGATAAGGAGACCGGCGTTTCCCCCGCCCACGCGGGGATAGACCTTCGGTGATATACTGATAAGAGTAAGGCGGCGCGTTTCCCCCGCCCACGCGGGGATAGACCTCAGGCTGCGGGCCGTCGCCAGGGCGGGCCGGTGTTTCCCCCGCCCACGCGGGGATAGACCCTCGATGACAAAGACGCCGTCCACGCGGTTCTGTTGAATTTGCTGGGTATGTTACAGTTCGTCACCCCAGGCATCAAAGCCGGGATGCCGCTTGCGGGCAAAAAGGTCAATCCTCGGCTCCGGCGTTACCCGCGCCAGCAGTTGGTAAAATTCTTTGGGCTTAACCGAATGACGGCCCCGCTTGGCCGAAAAGCAAAGCTTGAATTTCTTTACCTCCGTCCATTCCGGCCGGCCCAGGACACCGTGCAAAATGAACTCGCAATTGTAGTCCGGCAAGCCGGGCAACTGCACCCCTTGAGGTTCTTTATGCCAAACCAGCAACCGGCGGTAGTCAAAACCCCATTCCTCAACGATGGTGAAAGCCTGGCGCAGGTGTTTCTGGGTTGCCCACAGAAAAAGGTGGCAATCGGGGGCGGCCAAATCTTTGACCGGCAAACCGATAATTTCCGGCAAGGTCATTAGCCGGTAGTTATCGGGAATAGGCGTCAGTTGCTTGTTTTTGTACCCGATGCGGGAATACGGCCACGGCGGGTCAACCACGATGACCGAATAACCGCCCAGGATAGGTTGCGGAAAGTTCAGCATTCGCAGAGTGTAACATACCCAGCAAATTCAACAGAACCATTTTAGGGTTCTGTTGCATTTTGCTGGGGGGTTGCTAGAGCAACATTCCCCGTTGCCCGGTCTGCGTCAACTCCTTCACCTTCTCCGCTCGCGCCCGAATTACCCGCTCCATTTCATCCCAGCAAGTAGGGCAGTAATCCGCGCCAAGCGGTTTCGTCCCCCGGCAAGCGGGGCAACGGCCTTTGTCAAAATCCCTACCCAAAGGGCAGTCTTTCTTGAGGTGGCTCAAGGTTGCACACTCGCACTGCCGCAATAGACGGTCATAATCCGGGTTATAACCGTACTTAGGGAGCAGGTCGTAATGTTCGATAGCGGCGATGGTCAGCTTGCCGGCCAGCCGGCGCATTTCCGATCGTTCTTTCAGTAGCGACTTAGTGGTCACTGGTAGCAACCCCCCCCAGCAAAATGCAACAGAACCGTCCACGCGGGGATGGTTTCCCCTATGGCTCGGATGTCGTCCCCTACCTGCTGGCCGAACCGTCCACGCGGGGATGGTTTCCCCCGCCCACGCGGGGATAGACCTACGGCGCCCTCCGGGACTTCGTCGGCGGGCGGGTTTCCCCCGCCCACGCGGGGATAGACCGATTGCCGAAATCAGCCCCCCCGACAATCGCGAGTTTCCCCCGCCCACGCGGGGATAGACCGCGGGCGGAGTTGCAGCTGCGCTTTCAGCCGGAGTTTCCCCCGCCCACGCGGGGATAGACCGCGTAGGGTTTGCCGTCCATTACCAGCTCCACCGTTTCCCCCGCCCACGCGGGGATAGACCTTGTGCAGCGTGCCCATCAGCAAGCGGGCCGGGGTTTCCCCCGCCCACGCGGGGATAGACCCCCGGCCGGCGCCCAGGGGGGTCTGGGCTTGGGGTTTCCCCCGCCCACGCGGGGATAGACCTCCTTTCATAGACTTCCGGGGTCGGCTCTCCCGGTTTCCCCCGCCCACGCGGGGATAGACCGCCGGGCGTTGGGCCAGGTTGGCGGCGTCGGCCGTTTCCCCCGCCCACGCGGGGATAGACCCCGAATCCGCAGCAAGCGGGCCGCCCTGGGCCTGTTTCCCCCGCCCACGCGGGGATAGACCCTTGTGTATCCCGCGTGGGTCTATTATCACTACGTTTCCCCCGCCCACGCGGGGATAGACCGCGCTGATCGCCAGGTACAGGCAGTTCAGGCAGGTTTCCCCCGCCCACGCGGGGATAGACCGCAGGAGGACACCAATGGACAACTACCACACCAGTTTCCCCCGCCCACGCGGGGATAGACCCCGACCGCAACCTGCTCGCCGAAGTGACGATCCGTTTCCCCCGCCCACGCGGGGATAGACCGCCAATCGGATGGCTTATCTCCGGGGGTTCGCCGTTTCCCCCGCCCACGCGGGGATAGACCCGGGGGAATGATGCTTGACCGGGACGCCGGACCGTTTCCCCCGCCCACGCGGGGATAGACCTCATTATTATCCGAGCATCCGCCGCCGATTCCGGTTTCCCCCGCCCACGCGGGGATAGACCCCTGTTTAGGGATTTCATCCAGTTCGCCCGGGCGTTTCCCCCGCCCACGCGGGGATAGACCTCCCCGCCGGTAGTTGGTCCTGGCAATGAACTTGTTTCCCCCGCCCACGCGGGGATAGACCTGATGACGGTGCCAGATTACAAGGCCCTGCTGTGTTTCCCCCGCCCACGCGGGGATAGACCCGGCCTGTTCCAAGCCGTCGCCAGCACCATCCAGTTTCCCCCGCCCACGCGGGGATAGACCCGGCAGCGGAACGGCCTTCGTCTTTGACGCCGTGTTTCCCCCGCCCACGCGGGGATAGACCCAACTGGAAGGGGGTAAGCATCGCCGCCAACGCGTTTCCCCCGCCCACGCGGGGATAGACCGTGGACCTGGTGATGGACATATTCAGCCGGGTGGTTTCCCCCGCCCACGCGGGGATAGACCCCGTGCGCGTCAAAGATTTGCATTCCCCGCTCCGGTTCCCCCGCCCACGCGGGGATAGACCTCAGCACGGTCAAGCGGGGGGCGTACTTCTGGCGGTTCCCCCGCCCACGCGGGGATAGACCGGCGGCTACGCCTTCAGGACGCAGGCTGCCGTGGGTTCCCCCGCCCACGCGGGGATAGACCGTTATCTTGGGCGCTGACGGTAGGGAGGGTTCCCGGTTCCCCCGCCCACGCGGGGATAGACCGAGGAGCCGCTGAGCGGGCTGGCCGAGTTGGAAGGTTCCCCCGCCCACGCGGGGATAGACCTTGCCCTCCGCCAGGTTATCGTCCTCCTCCCGGGGTTCCCCCGCCCACGCGGGGATAGACCGCGGCGGCCCGCCGCGTAGCCCTGGGCAATGCGGGTTCCCCCGCCCACGCGGGGATAGACCCTTCGATATTGAGCAGGTTCCCCTGTTCCCCCGGGTTCCCCCGCCCACGCGGGGATAGACCTCAGCAGGCGGCGCAGCAGGAAATTCCGGCCGGGGTTCCCCCGCCCACGCGGGGATAGACCCCCGGACTATCCCATCATCAGCGGCGTCAACTTGGTTCCCCCGCCCACGCGGGGATAGACCCCCGCGCCATCCCGCGCCGGAAACTTTGACCGGGGTTCCCCCGCCCACGCGGGGATAGACCATGTCCATCAAGTCCAGCCGATAGCCGAAGAGCGGTTCCCCCGCCCACGCGGGGATAGACCCCTACAATGTCCGGGTGCGGATCCGGCGCGGCAGGTTCCCCCGCCCACGCGGGGATAGACCTTCCACCACCACCGCCGCTGGGGGCGGCAGCTCGGTTCCCCCGCCCACGCGGGGATAGACCATGCGCGGAATTCTTATGGTGGACCGCCGAGCAGGTTCCCCCGCCCACGCGGGGATAGACCTTGGCACGCCGTTGCAGTGGTTCACCCGCCTGAGGTTCCCCCGCCCACGCGGGGATAGACCGTGGATTTTCAAGGCGTCGGGGGCGGAGTTGGCGGTTCCCCCGCCCACGCGGGGATAGACCTCCCAACGCTCCGCCGCATCCGGCCCTGGAATCGGTTCCCCCGCCCACGCGGGGATAGACCTTGGCACGCCGTTGCAGTGGTTCACCCGCCTGAGGTTCCCCCGCCCACGCGGGGATAGACCGTCCTGGGCGGGGTAATCCTGCTGGGGGTTTATGGTTCCCCCGCCCACGCGGGGATAGACCGTCGGCTTGCCTGGGCTGCCCTTACCATAGCGAGGTTCCCCCGCCCACGCGGGGATAGACCCCGTGCCAGGATTGACCGGGCCGGTGTAAGCCCGGTTCCCCCGCCCACGCGGGGATAGACCCCACTTGTCCCTCAGCTACCGCATCCGCTTTCCGGTTCCCCCGCCCACGCGGGGATAGACCGGAAACTGGCTAATGGCCGGATTGGCCGTTGCCGGTTCCCCCGCCCACGCGGGGATAGACCCGGTTTCCGCCGCCTCTTTGAGGTGTTCGTGTAGGTTCCCCCGCCCACGCGGGGATAGACCCATACAAGCGCGCAGGTTATTGGCCGGGCTATGGGTTCCCCCGCCCACGCGGGGATAGACCCCAGGCCGAGTGGGCCGTCCATTGCGGGAAGTTGGTTCCCCCGCCCACGCGGGGATAGACCGCGGAAAACATCATCCGGGATTTGGCCGACGGCGGTTCCCCCGCCCACGCGGGGATAGACCATCGGCAACGGCTTTAAACTCGGGCCGGGTGTCGGTTCCCCCGCCCACGCGGGGATAGACCCCCGTCCGCCGACCGCCGGGATAGCCGGGATACGGTTCCCCCGCCCACGCGGGGATAGACCTGCAAGGTTTCCATTGCCATTACCCCCTACCCCGGTTCCCCCGCCCACGCGGGGATAGACCTTGTTTAAATTCCGGGATAGGCTGGTGTCGGTAGGTTCCCCCGCCCACGCGGGGATAGACCTCCAACATCCGAAGGGGGAAACTTATGTATATCGGTTCCCCCGCCCACGCGGGGATAGACCGCAGAGTTGACCGCCGCCGTTTATCCTGCTGCCGGTTCCCCCCGCCCACGCGGGGATAGACCGGAATGGGCAGCATATCGGCGGCCGGCGGTATCGGTTCCCCCGCCCACGCGGGGATAGACCCATCCCTGGGGGCCGGGCCGGCCGGCGCGGCGGGGTTCCCCCGCCCACGCGGGGATAGACCGTACCGGGATGAATTGACGGCGGCCCTTGCCGCGGTTCCCCCGCCCACGCGGGGATAGACCTGCTGCCGTTCTTTGCCCAGGGCCGGCCGCCGTGGTTCCCCCGCCCACGCGGGGATAGACCTTACAAAATCCATCCCATCCGCCGCTATATCCGGGTTCCCCCGCCCACGCGGGGATAGACCCTGCCGCCGCTGACGGCGGCGGTGTTCGCGGATGGTTCCCCCGCCCACGCGGGGATAGACCTGTTCGCCATCAGGTTTTTCCACCCAGGGCGGGGGTTCCCCCGCCCACGCGGGGATAGACCGGCCGCCAGCAGCAGTTTGGCCGTGCCGCCCTTGGTTCCCCCGCCCACGCGGGGATAGACCCTGCCTGTACCTGGCGATCAGCCCTTGCCGGTAGGTTCCCCCGCCCACGCGGGGATAGACCCTGCTGGCATCCGAAAGGATCAGCCCGTCATCGGGTTCCCCCGCCCACGCGGGGATAGACCTCCTATCAAAAACGCCGAAATCGCTCTGCCCTCGGTTCCCCCGCCCACGCGGGGATAGACCGGCAAAAGCCAATACCTGTTTCAGTTGCCGCAGGGTTCCCCCGCCCACGCGGGGATAGACCGCGGCGAAGTTGCTGGAGACGGCAATGGAGACGGGTTCCCCCGCCCACGCGGGGATAGACCCTTTCGTTTAACACCGCCTTTAACAACGCTCCTGGTTCCCCCGCCCACGCGGGGATAGACCCTTTCGTTTAACACCGCCTTTAACAACGCTCCTGGTTCCCCCGCCCACGCGGGGATAGACCGGATAGACCGCGCTGATCGCCAGGTACAGGCAGGGTTCCCCCGCCCACGCGGGGATAGACCTCCATTATCCTCTGTAAGGGGCTGCAGGGCACGGGTTCCCCCGCCCACGCGGGGATAGACCCCCGAATTGTTGGAATTTCCGGGCCGGCTAATAGGTTCCCCCGCCCACGCGGGGATAGACCTCATCCGCATAGACCGGTCTAGACCATTCATCCGGTTCCCCCGCCCACGCGGGGATAGACCGGCCACCTCGCCGAGGAATCCCTCCTCCAGGCCGTTTCCCCCGCCCACGCGGGGATAGACCTTACCCGGTCTATGTGACCAATCATCTGACGGCGTTTCCCCCGCCCACGCGGGGATAGACCCCGGGTAGTCTTTAACGGCCCCGCCGGCGGCAGGTTTCCCCCGCCCACGCGGGGATAGACCCTAGGAGCAACCATGCTGCCCGGCCTGACCATGGTTTCCCCCGCCCACGCGGGGATAGACCGCGGATACGGCGCGGAATGGGACGGCCTGGGCTGTTTCCCCCGCCCACGCGGGGATAGACCTTGGGTTTGCAGAGCGGGATGCACCCGAACCTGGTTTCCCCCGCCCACGCGGGGATAGACCTCGTCCCGGCGGCGTTCCGCACCCCCTGGGCCGGTTTCCCCCGCCCACGCGGGGATAGACCGTCGTCGGGCATTACCATAGGGAACTACGCCTCGTTTCCCCCGCCCACGCGGGGATAGACCTCGTCCCGGCGGCGTTCCGCACCCCCTGGGCCGGTTTCCCCCGCCCACGCGGGGATAGACCGTCGTCGGGCATTACCATAGGGAACTACGCCTCGTTTCCCCCGCCCACGCGGGGATAGACCGCTTTCAGCGTCTCGCCGTTCACCCGGCAAATCGTTTCCCCCGCCCACGCGGGGATAGACCGCCGGCTTTTGTCTTTTGGCTAATCAGGTCGCGGTTTCCCCCGCCCACGCGGGGATAGACCCCGGCCGCCAGGGGGTCGCCGCCATGCCCGTTGGTTTCCCCCGCCCACGCGGGGATAGACCGCGGATGTAGTGGCCCGGACGGCGGAACGCTATGTTTCCCCCGCCCACGCGGGGATAGACCCAGTTCCGCCCACATATCATCCCAATGGCTTTCGTTTCCCCCGCCCACGCGGGGATAGACCCCTTGGAGTTTTCCCGGCCCTGACCCAGGCGGGGTTTCCCCCGCCCACGCGGGGATAGACCCCTAGACCAGGTAGCGCAGTATCAAATCCCGTCGTTTCCCCCGCCCACGCGGGGATAGACCCTAGCGCAACTTCTCCGGCGGTTTCCATTCCGAGTTTCCCCCGCCCACGCGGGGATAGACCCCCGCAGGCACTCGGTCAGGATTTCCCGCTGCCGTTTCCCCCGCCCACGCGGGGATAGACCCACCCGCCTCGCCGAATGGCAAAAGACGGAAGAGTTTCCCCCGCCCACGCGGGGATAGACCGTGGTGGAAGGGTATGATGGGGATGGCGCCCGGGTTTCCCCCGCCCACGCGGGGATAGACCGGAGCCGACCTGACTGACCGGCTGCTCGGATTCGTTTCCCCCGCCCACGCGGGGATAGACCCGGTGCGGCCCGCCACCGCAAAGCCGTCCTGCCGTTTCCCCCGCCCACGCGGGGATAGACCCTCACTCCGCCTAAGCCCAAGCCGGCCCCCCGGGTTTCCCCCGCCCACGCGGGGATAGACCCTTGGAAATAATGGCGGCTGCCACCGATGACCCGTTTCCCCCGCCCACGCGGGGATAGACCCGCATCGGTGCCGGCAATGCCGGGAGTTTTTGAGTTTCCCCCGCCCACGCGGGGATAGACCCGTCCAGCGGCCCCCCGCAGCGGAAACACCGGCGTTTCCCCCGCCCACGCGGGGATAGACCTCCGGCAAGGGCGGCGTTCCTCGGCCCAATACCGTTTCCCCCGCCCACGCGGGGATAGACCGTGGAGTTTCTGACCAACATCCTGCCGGAAAGCGTTTCCCCCGCCCACGCGGGGATAGACCCAATCCCGGCGGCGTCTGATAGGGGTTGCCCCGGTTTCCCCCGCCCACGCGGGGATAGACCCGCAGGGACGGCTGCGGGCCGGGGAGCAGGAACGTTTCCCCCGCCCACGCGGGGATAGACCCTGGTTGACCTACAAGGATGGCACGGCGGAATGGTTTCCCCCGCCCACGCGGGGATAGACCCTGCCTTTTCCCCTTTAGCCGGATGATCCCCCGGTTTCCCCCGCCCACGCGGGGATAGACCCCAGTTGGCCCGCAAGCAGTTGGGCCGGCGGCGGTTTCCCCCGCCCACGCGGGGATAGACCCCTGGGGGAGGAAACCGGGGAATCCCTGTATGAGTTTCCCCCGCCCACGCGGGGATAGACCTGATTACCACATTCTTTTTCCGCAGCGTGGCCAGTTTCCCCCGCCCACGCGGGGATAGACCCTGGCCCTTAACCGCCACCGCCCAATCCCTGAGGTTTCCCCCGCCCACGCGGGGATAGACCCTCCTCATCGGTAGCGTGGCCGTTCCGCCCCCCGTTTCCCCCGCCCACGCGGGGATAGACCTCGGGCATCGGCCTGGATTTTGTGCTGTCGGATGTTTCCCCCGCCCACGCGGGGATAGACCGCCACCTCCCGCAGACAATACTGGTTATATTGCGTTTCCCCCGCCCACGCGGGGATAGACCCTGGAGCTGTTCGTCATCAGCTCCGGCGCCCCTGTTTCCCCCGCCCACGCGGGGATAGACCGCCGGTGACGCGGAAGGTGTAGGTGGTAGCCCCGTTTCCCCCGCCCACGCGGGGATAGACCTGTGTGCTCCTCGGCCGGCGGGAAAGGGGTAGCGTTTCCCCCGCCCACGCGGGGATAGACCGACGCCGGCGGCGACCTTTGCCGGCCTGGCGGAGTTTCCCCCGCCCACGCGGGGATAGACCCCCCGCATACCGGCGGATTCCGCTTGCCCTTAGGTTTCCCCCGCCCACGCGGGGATAGACCTTGGCCGCCATTCAGCAGGACAGCGGTTATGCCGTTTCCCCCGCCCACGCGGGGATAGACCCGACCCGTTTGCCGGCTACAGCCGGAATAAGCCGTTTCCCCCGCCCACGCGGGGATAGACCGCCCAAAAAGGATAAGCGGCCTGACGGCGACCAGTTTCCCCCGCCCACGCGGGGATAGACCGGTTAGCGGCGTCCGGTCAATGGCCGGGGCTACGTTTCCCCCGCCCACGCGGGGATAGACCGGCGTATAATGCCCTGTAATGCGCCCCGTGCGCGTTTCCCCCGCCCACGCGGGGATAGACCTCAGCAGGCCTTCGCCGCCGCCGATTTCCTGGGGTTTCCCCCGCCCACGCGGGGATAGACCGCTATCCGCCGCGGGCATTCCGGCGGAGCCTGAGTTTCCCCCGCCCACGCGGGGATAGACCTCATCCGGTCGGCGTGGCTGGTCATCGTTATCCGTTTCCCCCGCCCACGCGGGGATAGACCATATCTGGGAACGAATCTTATCCTCTCCCTTACGTTTCCCCCGCCCACGCGGGGATAGACCTCACCCAGCTGGACAATAGCCTGTCCCGCTTGGGTTTCCCCCGCCCACGCGGGGATAGACCGACGCTGTTTGGCGGCGTCGGCCTGTCGCCTTGGTTTCCCCCGCCCACGCGGGGATAGACCGGCGCTGGTCTGCGGTAATGCCATACCGCCGGAGTTTCCCCCGCCCACGCGGGGATAGACCCGGGACAAAGGCAAGGTCACCGTTAGTCCGCCCGTTTCCCCCGCCCACGCGGGGATAGACCTCAGACGCCGCCGGCCTGCCCCCGGCGGATAGCGTTTCCCCCGCCCACGCGGGGATAGACCGCCGTTCCTATCGTCTATGGCGTGTACGCCGGCGTTTCCCCCGCCCACGCGGGGATAGACCTTTCTTTATCCCTGGTAGCGTTCCTGGCGTGGAGTTTCCCCCGCCCACGCGGGGATAGACCGTTATCGGACAAGCCGCCGCCGCCGAGTATGCCGTTTCCCCCGCCCACGCGGGGATAGACCGCATCGCCGCCAACGCCGTGCTATACTCGGACCGTTTCCCCCGCCCACGCGGGGATAGACCGTACCCTATGCCGACATCACTAATCCGCCGCCCGTTTCCCCCGCCCACGCGGGGATAGACCCTACCGTCTCCCGATTATAGCCGTCCCGGGGATGTTTCCCCCGCCCACGCGGGGATAGACCTCCACCTATTGCCAAAGCGGATTAGCAGGGAGGGTTTCCCCCGCCCACGCGGGGGTAGACCCGCCCAGGAAGGTCTATCCCCGCGTGGGCGGGGGTTTCCCCCGCCCACGCGGGGGTAGACCCTCGATGTCCGACTTGTTTCATCCTGAGGTGCCGTTTCCCCCGCCCACGCGGGGGTAGACCCAAGAGGATTGGCGTCAATTCGGGGCGGATATGGTTTCCCCCGCCCACGCGGGGGTAGACCCTTGTTGAAGGATGGGCGGAATCCTTTTTTTAGGTTTCCCCCGCCCACGCGGGGGTAGACCGCCGGTATTCCTGGGGGGCCGGCAGTTGGCCGTGTTTCCCCCGCCCACGCGGGGGTAGACCAGACGGAGCCGCATGGGGTGCTGCTGTCCCTGGTGTTTCCCCCGCCCACGCGGGGGTAGACCTCCGGCGGTCAAGGGCCGCGTCAAGGGCCGCGTGTTTCCCCCGCCCACGCGGGGGTAGACCTCCGCAATCAGGAATCCAGGGCTACAATCAGGGGTTTCCCCCGCCCACGCGGGGGTAGACCTCAGGAATCCTGGGCTACGCCGCTACTGCCGGCGTTTCCCCCGCCCACGCGGGGGTAGACCCGGGGCATTAGAAAGGGAAGGAGGGTACAAATAGTTTCCCCCGCCCACGCGGGGATAGACCCTGCCCACCTGGTCCACCGGAGAACGCTACCTCGTTTCCCCCGCCCACGCGGGGATAGACCGTTATTGCCCTCCTCCGGGATAGGCAAGACCGCGTTTCCCCCGCCCACGCGGGGATAGACCCGATCCTTACTACCCCGGAGGTTTGGCTGGCCCGTTTCCCCCGCCCACGCGGGGATAGACCTCCCATGCCGGAGATCAGCCAGGACAAGATCGAGTTTCCCCCGCCCACGCGGGGATAGACCGCCGTCCGCGGAGGGGGGGCCGTCAATCCGCAGGTTTCCCCCGCCCACGCGGGGATAGACCGCCGGTATCATACCGTTCGCCGGCCCGGGAATGGGTTTCCCCCGCCCACGCGGGGATAGACCGCCAGGGCGCGGATGACGCCGCCAGCAACCTGGGTTTCCCCCGCCCACGCGGGGATAGACCGGCGGCCGGACGGCGTGGGAATGGCCTGGGAATGTTTCCCCCGCCCACGCGGGGATAGACCCTCACCTGACGGCGGCCGGGACGGCACGACGAAGTTTCCCCCGCCCACGCGGGGATAGACCCTCACTGGTCGGGCTAAAGGGGCATTCCCTATGGTTTCCCCCGCCCACGCGGGGATAGACCCTCACCTGACGGCGGCCGGGACGGCACGACGAAGTTTCCCCCGCCCACGCGGGGATAGACCCCCTGGGCTTGGGGGGGGCGGCGCGGCCGGTGGGTTTCCCCCGCCCACGCGGGGATAGACCCGCCGCCGTCAAAGGGAGAACGCCGATGTCAATGTTTCCCCCGCCCACGCGGGGATAGACCGTGGGATGGGTTCACCGGCAATTCTTTGTGTGGGTTTCCCCCGCCCACGCGGGGATAGACCGAAAGGCGGAGCGGATGTAGCCGCGCCGGGCTGGTTTCCCCCGCCCACGCGGGGATAGACCGTTTCCCGGTCAAGTACGGTAACGGCCATTCCAGTTTCCCCCGCCCACGCGGGGATAGACCTTTCCCTATGTAAAGTTGACAATGCGGGGGTCAGTTTCCCCCGCCCACGCGGGGATAGACCGGAATTACAATCGGCGCTTCGAGGCCGATCCCGGTTTCCCCCGCCCACGCGGGGATAGACCGGAAATCATAGCCCAGCTTGGTCAGGATCCGTTGTTTCCCCCGCCCACGCGGGGATAGACCCCGCTTCGGCTATGTCCTGCTGCGCTCCAGCGAGTTTCCCCCGCCCACGCGGGGATAGACCCCTCACTGGTCGGGCTAAAGGGGCATTCCCTATGTTTCCCCCGCCCACGCGGGGATAGACCCTTTCGGGACGGTTTAGTCCCGTCCAGCACTTGGTTTCCCCCGCCCACGCGGGGATAGACCGCCCCCAGGCTATCCACCAGACCATCAAAATAGGTTTCCCCCGCCCACGCGGGGATAGACCGCGCGGTGGTTGGCTACGGAAGATGAGTTCGGCGTTTCCCCCGCCCACGCGGGGATAGACCTCGTCCAGAAAGTCCCAGCGCCGGGCCTGCTCAGTTTCCCCCGCCCACGCGGGGATAGACCGGAATGCCGCTAGGCAATATCGCCGCCGACTACGTTTCCCCCGCCCACGCGGGGATAGACCGTCGATGTAGCCCATGTTCTGGGGGAAACCGGGGTTTCCCCCGCCCACGCGGGGATAGACCTCCGCACTTCCCGGATGGGGGCCGTCGGATCGCGTTTCCCCCGCCCACGCGGGGATAGACCGAAAAGCACTTGCAAGCGGCGATCCTGTGGGGAGTTTCCCCCGCCCACGCGGGGATAGACCTCCTGCGCCGGTTGCAAGACCAAGGCATGGGCCGTTTCCCCCGCCCACGCGGGGATAGACCCGGCCCTTTCCTGGATTTGGATACTGCCAATGGGTTTCCCCCGCCCACGCGGGGATAGACCTCGCATCAGCGATCGTTGGCGCTCGCTCGGCGGGTTTCCCCCGCCCACGCGGGGATAGACCCTACACCACCATCCACTACGCCCCGCACCGGCTGTTTCCCCCGCCCACGCGGGGATAGACCGGCATAGGACAAATGGATGTGCGGTATCCCCTGGTTTCCCCCGCCCACGCGGGGATAGACCTCGCCCCGCGTTGGCTCCGCTGTTTGGCTCGGCGTTTCCCCCGCCCACGCGGGGATAGACCCTGCGCCATAATAGGTGGGAGACCGAGGACGGCGTTTCCCCCGCCCACGCGGGGATAGACCGTGGCCGCACAGGACGGTACGCACGCTCTACACGTTTCCCCCGCCCACGCGGGGATAGACCGGCCTGCTGCGCGGCGTAACCGAATAGGTAACCGTTTCCCCCGCCCACGCGGGGATAGACCGAGTATATTGACTTGGAAAAGCGGTCGTGGTATGTTTCCCCCGCCCACGCGGGGATAGACCGTCCATTCCCTTTCCCCCGGCGGCACATTCAGCGTTTCCCCCGCCCACGCGGGGATAGACCGCGTCATCGCCGATTTCCTTGGCCTCCACCTCCGTTTCCCCCGCCCACGCGGGGATAGACCCCCGACTCGTGCCACTCAGTACCGGCCCTACATGTTTCCCCCGCCCACGCGGGGATAGACCTCCCACGCGGAAATAGAATATGGGGTCAACGGCGTTTCCCCCGCCCACGCGGGGATAGACCTCAAAGGGAAAGCCGATTTCCAGGGCCATTGCCGTTTCCCCCGCCCACGCGGGGATAGACCAAAGCGACATCCGGTGCGCTGTGGCGGCGTTAAGTTTCCCCCGCCCACGCGGGGATAGACCCCGGACGCCCCGCCCGACCAACCCCTGGCCGGCGTTTCCCCCGCCCACGCGGGGATAGACCCGCATCCGCCACCGTGTAGGAATCCGGCAAGAGGTTTCCCCCGCCCACGCGGGGATAGACCCCTAGCGCATTAGCCACCCGATAGCGGGCTATGGTTTCCCCCGCCCACGCGGGGATAGACCCCCCCTGGGCTTTAAGACCTACACTGCCGAGGCGTTTCCCCCGCCCACGCGGGGATAGACCGGGCGGTCATCCGCCGCCCCGCTGATGATTTCCGTTTCCCCCGCCCACGCGGGGATAGACCTCTGAAAGGCCATTATCCCTCCGGGCAATGCTGGTTTCCCCCGCCCACGCGGGGATAGACCGCGCACATACCGGGTGGCATCGGTGATGTCGGAGTTTCCCCCGCCCACGCGGGGATAGACCGTCGTTATAATCGCCGCTGGTGGCTACCAGGGCGTTTCCCCCGCCCACGCGGGGATAGACCGGGACTCAGATTGACCAGCGGATGCCTAATGTCGTTTCCCCCGCCCACGCGGGGATAGACCGCGAGGCGGTAGCGGCGGTTAGGATAGGCGCTCGTTTCCCCCGCCCACGCGGGGATAGACCGTTTGCTGTCGTGTTCCCGGTCAACCCGGCGGGGTTTCCCCCGCCCACGCGGGGATAGACCCTGCCGGCCGGACGCCGCCGCCCTTGACGCCGCGTTTCCCCCGCCCACGCGGGGATAGACCGCCATGCCCGAACCGACCCGCGTCTACGTTGGCGTTTCCCCCGCCCACGCGGGGATAGACCTCAGATAGGCATTTTCGGCAAACAGCCGGGGCTGTTTCCCCCGCCCACGCGGGGATAGACCCGCCGCCGGCGTCGTTATGGTAAAGGGCAGTAAGTTTCCCCCGCCCACGCGGGGATAGACCTCATCGTATTGCTGCCATTCAGCGTCACCGTCAGTTTCCCCCGCCCACGCGGGGATAGACCGGGCTCGATGTAAGTGTTGACCGGGCCGAACCGGTTTCCCCCGCCCACGCGGGGATAGACCGGAGGCCCGATAATGGCTAACCCGGCGGATGCCGTTTCCCCCGCCCACGCGGGGATAGACCCCGGCGATAAAGGCGTCAAAGAAAGCCTCGTCGGTTTCCCCCGCCCACGCGGGGATAGACCCAGGGATATGATGCGCCAGCGGTATGCGGAGACGTTTCCCCCGCCCACGCGGGGATAGACCTCAACACGGCGGGCCGGCAAGCGGTAGGGGCAAGTTTCCCCCGCCCACGCGGGGATAGACACTCGAATTTGCGGGACAGGCGGGCTTGCTCAAAGTTTCCCCCGCCCACGCGGGGATAGACCCTCGGTCAACTGCCCGGCGCTGAAACCCATCGGGTTTCCCCCGCCCACGCGGGGATAGACCCTGGCATTGAGCGGCGTTCCCCGTTCCCCCCTGGTTTCCCCCGCCCACGCGGGGATAGACCCGCCGCTCAATGCCAGTTCCCCCGCCGCCGCGCGTTTCCCCCGCCCACGCGGGGATAGACCCTTGCGGCCCGGCTGCGGAAAGGCAAATTCATCGTTTCCCCCGCCCACGCGGGGATAGACCGCCACTATCCCATAGATAGCGCATTCCCGATTGGTTTCCCCCGCCCACGCGGGGATAGACCCGGCGGAAACTATGGGCGGCGGCGTTGCTGCTGGTTTCCCCCGCCCACGCGGGGATAGACCGTCGAAGGGAATGCGCCGCCGGCCGCCTTGCGGGTTTCCCCCGCCCACGCGGGGATAGACCTTGGTATCCGCAGACCAACGCCGATTTCAGCGTGTTTCCCCCGCCCACGCGGGGATAGACCGTCCTGCGGCGGTTTCCCGGGCAGTAGTTCTTAGTTTCCCCCGCCCACGCGGGGATAGACCGTCCTGCGGCGGTTTCCCGGGCAGTAGTTCTTAGT
This sequence comes from Dehalococcoidia bacterium, assembly GCA_965203435.1. GTDB lineage: Bacteria > Chloroflexota > Dehalococcoidia > Lucifugimonadales > UBA3495 > CBDBCU01. Next base: position 223,758 of record CBDBCU010000002.1, read on the forward strand.
TTCCCCCGCCCACGCGGGGATAGACCTTTAGCGATCCAGCCCTCCGGCGTGTCCTTCGCGTTTCCCCCGCCCACGCGGGGATAGACCGCATGTATGCTGTGCTATGGGCGGCCGACGCCCGTTTCCCCCGCCCACGCGGGGATAGACCGCTGGCCGCCCGCAGTCGCCCACCGATGCTGATGTTTCCCCCGCCCACGCGGGGATAGACCGTTCGCGGTCCGAAACGGCCGCTGAACTGTCGCGTTTCCCCCGCCCACGCGGGGATAGACCTCCTCCGGCGGATCCGGCGGGCTACTGGACGATGTTTCCCCCGCCCACGCGGGGATAGACCGAACTGCGGTTTCAGGCCGTACGGCTGAACGCCGTTTCCCCCGCCCACGCGGGGATAGACCCAGGACTGGCCGGCGGAGCAGCAGACCTGTCCTGTTTCCCCCGCCCACGCGGGGATAGACCTCAACGGCGGCGGCGTCATCGGCTCCACGCCCGGTTTCCCCCGCCCACGCGGGGATAGACCCGGGAGGTATGATATAACCTCGCTTTCGGGGTTGTTTCCCCCGCCCACGCGGGGATAGACCTCAGTACGATGCAATGAGGGCGGGCATAGCCGGGTTTCCCCCGCCCACGCGGGGATAGACCTCTGATGCTCCAACCGCCGGAAATTGGCCGTACGTTTCCCCCGCCCATGCGGGGATAGACCTTCGGGTTGGTACGGCAGTGATGGCCCATTACGGTTTCCCCCGCCCACGCGGGGATAGACCTCCGGGGGCGGAATGGACAGCGGCCGCAATCCCGTTTCCCCCGCCCACGCGGGGATAGACCCTCCGGGTGCGACAGCAGCCAGATAACCTGGCAGTTCCCCCGCCCACGCGGGGATAGACCCCAGCATCGCCCACATCCAACTCCACCGCGCAGGTTTCCCCCGCCCACGCGGGGATAGACCTGGGTTTTTCAGTGCTAGGCTGGTTAATGTAGTGTTTCCCCCGCCCACGCGGGGATAGACCGCCGAACCCCCGATCCGTCCGCCCCAGAGAGTAGTTTCCCCCGCCCACGCGGGGATAGACCCGGGACACCGGGCCGGGCTTGCCTAAAGGGGAGGTTTCCCCCGCCCACGCGGGGATAGACCGCCAAGAAGGCTTATCTGCGCTGGCATCCCCGGGTTTCCCCCGCCCACGCGGGGATAGACCCTGATGGCCTCGGCCCGGGAATGGCGCACGGCCGTTTCCCCCGCCCACGCGGGGATAGACCCTGGGGGGGAAACTGCCGGGACGGATCGACGGGGTTTCCCCCGCCCACGCGGGGATAGACCGCAGCTGGGCGGGGTTCGCAACAAACGCGGCGGGTTTCCCCCGCCCACGCGGGGATAGACCCGCCGCTGTCGGTGACATGAGTCCAGACGGAGCGGTTTCCCCCGCCCACGCGGGGATAGACCCTGGTAGTCAGCCCGTTTCCGGTTTTGAGTGACGTTTCCCCCGCCCACGCGGGGATAGACCTGCGTGGTCAATGTCCCGCCGGTTTTGCCGATGGTTTCCCCCGCCCACGCGGGGATAGACCCCGGGTTGGCAGTCCCCGCCGGAGGTGTATAATGTTTCCCCCGCCCACGCGGGGATAGACCGGTCTGCGCCCTAGCCAACGCCGCGCCGGTGGAGTTTCCCCCGCCCACGCGGGGATAGACCGATCCGCTGTTTCCAGCGGACGTCCCCCTGGCTGTTTCCCCCGCCCACGCGGGGATAGACCCCCGGTATCCCGGGCGAAGTGACCGAGGAAATCGTTTCCCCCGCCCACGCGGGGATAGACCTTTCCTGCTGAGCCGGCTGCTGACTAGGGCCAAGTTTCCCCCGCCCACGCGGGGATAGACCCTCAATATCCACCGGCGTGCCAGCCTCCGGGCTGTTTCCCCCGCCCACGCGGGGATAGACCGCAGGCCATACCGATGATAGCCGTCCTCGCTGGGTTTCCCCCGCCCACGCGGGGATAGACCGACGCCGTGGCCAAGGTTAGACCCGGCGGGGTGGTTTCCCCCGCCCACGCGGGGATAGACCCCGCGTTGAGCCGGAGTCCACCTATTGGCTGGTGTTTCCCCCGCCCACGCGGGGATAGACCCGATATTGGCGTCCGTTTCCCGGATAACACCCAGTTTCCCCCGCCCACGCGGGGATAGACCCCGGCCGGGGATGGATTAGCCGATCTTTCCGGCGTTTCCCCCGCCCACGCGGGGATAGACCCTGGAATCCAGGAATCAGGAATCCAGGGCCGGCGTTTCCCCCGCCCACGCGGGGATAGACCCGTAGCCCTGTAGCCCTGATTGTAGCCCTGGATGTTTCCCCCGCCCACGCGGGGATAGACCCGGGTCATTCCCAATCACGACCAGCGTCGGCGTGTTTCCCCCGCCCACGCGGGGATAGACCTCGAGAATAGGTGGGGGGGTAATGGTGTCGGTCGTTTCCCCCGCCCACGCGGGGATAGACCCCTGAATGCTGATGATGTCCCCAGCCGCCACCGGTTTCCCCCGCCCACGCGGGGATAGACCCATAACGCCCAGCTGCAAGCCCTGGGCGATCAGGTTTCCCCCGCCCACGCGGGGATAGACCGCATCCGATAGCCCTTTTATGCGGGTGGGCGATGTGGCGGCTTTGTGGGGATAGGGGGGGATGGGGGCGGGCGGCCGGGGCTTTGCGCCCTTAGCCCGGCCAAAGGCAATAGCGGCCAAGCCCGGCCCGATTGACACCCCCCTAACCAACCCGCTATCCTTGAACTAGCTCCGCAACCGCCGCCGCCCGCCGGGAGGAAAACGATGCTGCCGCTAATGCTGCCTACCCGCCCCTGGCCGCAAACCCTGCTGCTGACCGCCCTGGCCCTGCTGATTGCCGCCGCCACCCTTATGCTGGCCTGCGGCCCGGCCGCCCAACCCATCCCGGAGGAGGGGGATACCTTTACGGCCGCGCCGCAGGCGGAGGGCGGCAGCGAGGAACCGGAGGAGGAGCCGACGGCTACGACGACGCCGACCCCCGAACTGGATTGCCTGCAAGCCCCGGATTTTCCCGGCGGAGAGGTTTGTATCGAGTTGCCACCGACTAAATCTCCCCCCAAGTACCCCGCCCTTGGCAATTTGAGCAAATATGCGGAAGCATCCGAGGCAGCCCCAGCGGCGGCCGGCGCGGCCGGTACTTCTGGTCAGTCTGGCGCTGAAATGCCCAACGTGTTTGTGCTGATCAGTACAGAGAACAAGAGCAGTACCGACGCCTTGGTGCTTTGGCTGGAAAGCAAGGGGGTTAACCGTTTCTCCAATTGGGCAGAGGGCGACACGGGCAGAATCAGTAGCTTTCGTGATGATTATATTTATGCTTATGTGCCGCCTTCCCTGCTGTTTCCTTTGTCTCAGCGGGAAGGCATCATAAGCCTCGATGATGGCTGTCTCACTTCCTTTCACTGCTGAAGCGGTGTTATACTGATGGCGGGATCAGTAGATATTGGGGTCAGCGCGTCACCGTATTCGAAACATATCGGGGGTAACTGATATGCAGTTACTTATGAAGCTTATGGGGTCTGTTCAACCGGCCTACATTCTGCTCGCCCTGCTGCTGGCGGTAGTAGCTTGGACGGTGCCGCTTTGGCTGGGCTATGGCGGGACTGTCCATGCCAGTTCCCACGCCGACAATGCCGGCTGGCGCGCCGGTCAGACCATGCCCACGCCTACCCTTGCGCCATCATACAACCCGGGGCCGCCGACGGCGCGGAACGGGTCGGCTAGCTCTGAAACCGGAACGGCGGTTGAAAGCAGTGCGGACGGCAGCTCTCCGTACGCCCTCAACAGCTCCCGCGGCGGTCAAGCCCGGGGCCAGCGCCGCCCCTGCCCGGATTCGTCCCGCGCCCATTGCGGGGAGGGGGACGGCCCGGCGTCGGTGGCGGCGATTTCCGACCCGACCCTAACCATCACCGGCTTGACTGGCGCCTACATCGCCGGGGACACGGACGATTTCAGCGTAACCATCTCCGACCCGACCCTGAATCAGCTCTATACCGTTACTTTTACGACCAGCCACAGCAGCATCGGTTTCAACTTCCGCTGCAATTACTTCCCGACCGGCAGCTTCACTCCCGCGTCCCTGGCCAGCGTCGCCGAGACCCTGAACTTCACCTTTCACGCCTGCAAGAGCCCCGGCGGGACGATAACGGCGCAGCTGCGGCAGGGCAATGCTCAAGGCGCGATCGTAGCCACCGCTACCGCCGCCGTTACGGTCACCGCCGCCACCGGCAGCCTTTCCCCAGACCCGGCCGCCCTTATCGTGGGCCATGACCAGACCTTTACCCTGACCACTAATGTTCCCGACAGTACCGGCGTCTGGATTACTGCGACGGCGGCCGGCGACACCGGCCGCACGACCTTGCCGCCCACGCAGGGCTGCTCCAGCGCCAGTTCGGGCCGCGCCGCCGTCAACGGCAATACCATCACCCTCCGCGGCTGCCGGGCCGGCCAGACTACCCTGAACCTCTACCGCAGCAACTCTATCATTCCGCTGGACTCCTACACGGTGACCGTCAACCCCTCGGATACCAGTCTTTCCCCGGCCCCGACCGCCCTTACCGTGGGCCACGACCAGACCTTTACCTTGAACACCGGCGTCCCCAACGATCCGGGGGTCTATATAACCGCCACCTACTTTGGCGACACCGGCCGGTTGGCCCTGCCGCCCACCCGGGGCTGCTTTAATGCCAGTTCGGGATTGGCGGCGGTCAACGGCAATACCCTTACCCTCCGCGGTTGCCAGCCGGGAACGGCTACCATAACGATTTATCGCAGCAATTCCAGCGTCTTGCTGAAATCCTATACGGTGACCGTCAACCCCTCGGATACCAGCCTATCCCCGGCCCCGGCCGCCATCACCGTGGGCCAGGATCAAACCTTTACCTTGACCACCGGCGTCCCTAACGATCCGGGGGTCTATATAACCGCCACCTACTTTGGCGACACCGGCCGGTTGGCCCTGCCGCCCACCCGGGGCTGTTTCTATGCCAGTTCGGGATTGGCGGCGGTCAACGGCAATACCCTTACCCTGCGCGGTTGCCAGCCGGGAACGGCTACCATAACGATTTACCGCAGCAATTCCAGCGTCCTGCTGAAATCCTATACGGTAATCGTCAATGCCTCGACCACCAGTTTATCCCCGGTTCCGGCCGCTATTACCGTGGGTCAAGACCAGACTTTTACCTTGACCACCGACATTCCCAGCAATCCGGGCGTCTGGATAACGGCGACGATTGCCGGCGACACCGGCCGGTTGGCCTTGCCGCCTACCCGGGGCTGCTTTAATGCTAGTTCGGGATTGGCGGCGGTCAACGGCAATACCCTTACCCTCCGCGGCTGTCAGCCGGGAACGGCTACCATAACGATTTATCGCAGCAATTCCAGCGTCCTGCTGAAATCCTATACGGTGACCGTCAATGCCTCGAACACCCGTTTATCCCCAGTTCCGGCCGCCATTACCGTGGGCCAAGACCTGACCTTTACCTTGACCACCGATATTCCCAATAATCCGGGGGTCTGGATAACTGCTACGATTGCCGGCGATACCGGCCGGTTGACCCTGCCGCCCACCGAGAGCTGCCTCTATTCCAGTTCGGGCATCGCGGCGGTCAACGGCAATACCATCACCCTCCGCGGCTGCCGGGCCGGAACGGCCACTATCACCCTCTACCGCGCCAATTCCAGCGTATTGCTGGAATCTTATACGGTAATCGTCAACGCCTCGACCACCAGCCTATCCCCGGTTCCGGCCGCCATAACCGTGGGCCACGACCAGACTTTTACCTTGACCACCGATATTGCCAACAATCCGGGGGTCTATGTAACCGCGACGATTGCCGGCGATACCGGCCGGTTGACCCTGCCGCCCACCCGGGGCTGTCATTATGCCAGTTCGGGCCTGTCGGCGGTCAATGGCAATACTATTACCCTGCGCGGCTGTCAGCCGGGAACGGCTACCATCACGATTTATCGCGCCAATTCCAGCGTTTTGCTGAAATCCTATACGGTGACCATTAGCGCCTCGGCCACTAGCCTGGCCCCGGCCCCGGCAACTTTCACCATCGGTACCAATCAGACCTTTACCCTGACCACCGACCTTCCCAACATCCCGGGCGTATGGGTGGGTCTCAACTATGCCGGGGACACCGGCCGATTAGTTCTATCCAGCCAGGACTGCTCGGTGAACAGCGTCGGAACGGCGGCGGTTAACGGCAGCAGCATTACCCTCAAGCCCTGCACGGCCGGAACGGTCACTATCAAGGTGGGCCGCAGCAATTCCAGCGTTTTCCTGGTCACTTATACTGTGACCATTAACGCAACCTAGCCGGCCCGGAGGGGCGGCGGCCGCCCCTCCGGGCCGACTTGACCCGGGCCAATCCAGCCCGCCGCCCCCTAAATCGTCAGTTCCAGGATGTAGAGGCCGCCCTTCAGCCGATCCACGGCGTAGAGCAGGCCCTTTTCGTCCACATAGACATCGTTGATGCCGTTGGCCGGGGCGTCCGCGGCCCGTTCCGGCACGAAGTAAGCCACTTCCTGAGGCTGAAAGGGGTTAATCGTGTCATAGACCCGCACCCCGGCGTTAAAGAAAGTGCCGTAAATGTAGCGGTCGGAAAACCCGCAGGTCGGCCCCGGCTGATTTTCATAGACATTATGCGCCCCGAACCGCCCCGGCCGCTGGAAAAAGTCCGCCGTGTCCGGCATCGGGAAAGTGCTGATGATGACCGGCTTGGTTTCCTCCCGAATATCCATCATCCAAATCAGCTTGGGATAATCCGCGCCGTTCAGCTGCACCGCCTCCTGGGTCACCACCATCAAATCCCGCTGAAACAGCGGCAGCACGGTGTGGGTAAAGCCGGGAAAGGGCGGGGCGTAGTTGATATGGCTGACCATTTGGGGATGGGCCGGGTCGGCGATGTCCAGGATGACCACGCCGGAGTCCATATAGGCGCAATAGGCCCGGTCGGGGCGCTCCGGATAGACATTGCCATTGTGCAGGCGGTGGCCGGCGTCAAACTGGGGATGGCGGGCCGGCATCGGGTCGGCGTCCCCCTCCCGAGTGCCGGGAAACCACCAGCGGCCGGCCTCCTGCGGCCGGGTCGGGTCGGATACATCCACGATCATATAGAACTGGTCATCCTTTTGGTGGCGCGGCTGAAAATCGGCGGCCCCGGTGGACAAGTGGGCATAATTGCCCTCCACCCACCACAGGCAGTGGCAGCCCCGGGAATAGGGGCCGCTCAAATCCATAAAGCCGATTTGCCGGGGTTCCTCCGGATTGCTGATGTTATAGACGCCCATTCCCGCGCCGGGCTGCCCCGGTTCCTGGGACTGATAGGCCACCAGCATGGTGTCGTCCACAATGGACAGGGAGTTGGAGCGGAGATGCCCGTAGGCCAGTTCGGTCTGGGCCAGGAGTTTGGGATTGGCCGGGTCGGTAACATCCACGCTGGTGATGTCCTTGGGGGCGCTTTCGTGGGCCAGATAGAGAACCCGGCGGCCGTCGCGGGTTTGGTGCAGGTGGACGCCCTCGCCGATATTGCCATAACCGTTCAGGTCATGGTGGGCCATCAGGCGCATATTGTGGATTTCCCGGTTTTCCGCGGCCATTGCCAGCCTCCTTCGATGATTATTTTGACCGCCGCTATCGTACCATTTCCCCAAGCGCTTGCCTATACCGACGGCAACCGTTCCCGAAACCGCGCCCCCCTACCCCCACAAAGCCGCCACATCGCCCACCCGCATAAACTCTACATCGGCGTGGCTGCGGATGTAGTTAATCAGCCGTTCCAGCATCAGCAGGCGGCCGGGGCGGCCAATGTATTGGGGATGCATGGTCAGATGAAAGGAGCGGCCGTAGCGATACAAGCCGTCAAACTCCGCCGCCCAAGTCTGATACACCTCCTCCGGACTCCGCATCGGCCCCAGGCGGTTGGCCGAGGGCGCATAGACAAAGTTGGGGGCGTCATCCAATACCCAATGAATGGGAACCTCCACCAACCGCTTGGCCGGCTCCTCCGGACGCAGCGCATAGGGGGCGTCATCCCCCATCAGGCTGCTGTCGTACTGAAAGCCATACTCGGCCAGCAAATCCAGGGACACGGCGCTCAATTCCCAGCTGGGCGAGCGGTAGCCCTGCGGCCGGACGCCGGTCAAGGCGGTCAAGATGGACAAGCCCCGTTCCAGCACGGCCCGCTCCTCGGCGGCGTCCATGGAGGCCGGCGGCTCGTGCATATAGCCGTGATGCCCGATTTCGTGGCCGCGGCGGACAATATCCCGCACCAGGGCGGGATGGGTTTCGGCCACATAGCCCGGCACATAGAAACTGCCCTTAATGCCGTAGCCGTCCAGCAAATCCAGGATGCGCGGCGCCGCCACGCTGGGGCCATACTCGGCCATGGACATCAGGCTGGGCAGCTGGGCAAAATCGGGATTGCGCCGCAGCCACGAGGACACCCCGTCCACATCGAAAGTCAGCATCGCCACGCACCGGGTAGCCCCCGGCCAAATGCCCGCCATAATAGTTACCCCCTTTTTATTTACATGGATAGACAGGATGGACAGGATTAAATGTTGAAACTTTATCGGGCCAATGGTATCATTGCCCCGGTTGAATAACAACCGGCCCGACCCGGCGCTTATGGAGCTGCATCCGGCGGTGCTGGCGAGGGCGTTATTGGAGAAGTTATGGACATCGCCAACCGGCAAAGAATCCAGGCGGGTCTCGACCACCTCAAAACCGGCCTTGCGCCTTTCGTGTCCGACCGCTTTATTGAAACCTACAAGGCCCGCGGCAAAGCCGGCCAAATCGTTCCCGACTTGGAAAGGATTGTCGGGATGACCCTCGATGCCAAACGTCCTTTCCGGGATATGGACGTCGCCGCCTTGCTGAAAGTGATGGCGCAGTCCTGGAACGAAGTGTTTTGGGATGCCTTGGGGCGGAACGAGCGCAGCTTGGTCGTCGAACTGCAAGACGTCCGCGTTAATTGGGCGCATCAGAAGCCTCTTTCCAACGAAAACGCCTACCGCGCCCTGGACTCGATGCACCGCCTGCTCCAAGCCGTTTCATCGACCCAAGCCGGGGAAGTCGAGGCGCTGAAGTTCGAGCAGTTGGCGCTGCTTTCCCAAGAGAAATCCGGGCAAGGGGAGCCTCCGGCAATAGTGGAAAAGCCGACAACCATCCCGCCTACCCAAGAGCCGGAGAAAGGCGACCCGGCGCAGAATGATTACTGGAACGGGACGGAGGGGCCGAAACACCGGGAGGAGGCACGGGAGCGCGCGCTGAAATGGTGGACGCCGGAGCGTCGGGCTGCCGAGGCTGAGCGACAAAAAGCGCGCTGGGCGGCGATGCGCCAGCAGGCCAGCAAAAATCCGGATAATCCTGAAACCGGATAAATCCGGTCTATCCATGTCAATTTCCCGGCCGCCTATTGACAAACCGGGAAATTGCTGATACCATCCTAACCGTAGACCCCGGGTCGTCCTCTTACCGCTGGTCCGGTAATGGCGCCGGGGTAACATTTTGCCCGGGAATTAACATGGATATACAGGATTAACAGGATTTTGGGTTGTCTGCTCAGCAGGATTTTACCGGCAAGGAAAGAATCCTACCAAGCAGATACAAGAATCCTGTTAATCCTGCCCATCCATGTTAATTAAGCCGCCGGGATGCGGTCAAAGCCGGTGTAGGGGCGCAGGGTTTCGGGGATTATGATGGAGCCGTCCGGCTGCTGGTTGTTTTCCAGCAGGGCAATCAATACCCGGGGCAGGGCCAGGCCCGACCCGTTCAGGGTATGCACCAGTTCCGGCCGCGCCCCGGCCGCCGGGCGGTAGCGGATGTTGGCCCGCCGCGCCTGAAAATCGGTGCAGTTGGAACAGGAACTGGCCTCCAGCCACTCGCCGCAGCCGGCGGCCCAGATTTCCAGGTCATAGGTCATCGCCGAAGGAAAGGATATGTCCCCGGCGCACAGCTGCAACACCCGATAGGGCAAATCCAGCCGCTGGCACACCGTTTCCGCATCGGCCACCAGCCGCTCCAGTTCGGCGTCCGACTGCTCCGGGACTACGAACTTATACATTTCCACCTTGTTGAACTGATGCACCCGCTTAATGCCGCGGGTGTCCCGGCCGGCGGCGGCCTTTTCCCGGCGGAAACAGGGGGTCTGCGCCACAAAACAGCGCGGCAAAGCCTCGGCCGGCAGGATTTCCTCCCGATACATATTGGTGATGGGAACTTCGGCGGTGGGAATCAGCCACAGGTCATCCTCGGCATCGTGATACAGATTGTCGGCAAACTTGGGCAAATTGCCGGAACCCTCCATAATTTCCCGCCGCACCAGGATGGGCAAGGCCAGCTCGGTATAGCCGTGTTCCCGGGTATGCAGGTCCAGCATCCAGTTAATCAAGGCCCGTTCCAGCCGAGCGCCATAGCCGGCCAGGGTATAGAACCGGCTGCCGGCCAGTTTGACGCCGCGCTGAAAGTCAATAATGCCCAATTCCTCGGCCAAATCCCAATGCGCCTTGACCGGAAAATCCGGAGTCAAGGGCTGTCCCCATTCCCGGACGATGACATTGTCCGCGGCGGACAGACCCTCCGGGACGGCGGGCCGGGGCAGGTTGGGCAGTTCCAGCAGTTGGGCCTGGACTTGCGCCGCCAAGTCTTTGGATTCCTGTTCCAGGGCGGCGATTTCCGGGCCGATAGCCCGCATTTCCGCCACCGTTTCGGCCGGAGCCTCCTGCCCGGCGGCGCGGAGCTGGCCGATTTCCCGGCTGACCGCATTGCGCCGCGCCCGCAGTTCATCGCCGCGGCTGCTGGCGGCCCGGCGGCGGGCATCCAATTCCCGCAGCCCAGCCAGGGAATCCAATTCCCCCCGGCGGGCCAGGGCAGCGCGGACATAATCGGGGTCGCGGCGGATCAGTTCAATGGAAAGCATTGGCTTTTACCTACATAGATATACCGGATAGACCGGGTTTTTGTTGGTTGCTGATGGGATTATACCAAATCCAATCCGCCCGTTCTGAACCGCCCATTCCGCCCATCCTAAATCCGCCTGTTCTGCCCATCCTGAACTGCCTTTTCCGCTCATCCTGAACTTGTTGAAGGATGAATGGAAAAGGGGGTAGCCCTACCAAATCCGTTCATCCTGAACATCGTTGAAGGATGAAAGGAAAGGGGGTAGCCCTACCAAATCCGTTCATCCTGAACATCGTTGAAGGATGAAAGGAAAGGGGGTAGCCCTACCAAATCCGTTCATCCTGAACATCGTTGAAGGATGAACCCACGGTTGATAAAGAGAACAGCAGGCAACAAGGAGGTTGGTGGATTAGCCGCCGGTTCATCCTTCAACGATGTTCAGGATGAACGGAAAAGCATTTCAGGATGAGCGGAAAGGAATGGGTATAATCCGGGATGCCAACTCACCCCTAACCCGCCCCCATTCCTACCGTATAGCCCTGGTCTCGGCGCGGCGGCAGGGCAAAATCCTGCCCGGCCAGCAGTTGCGCTATAGTGCGAATCTGGATTTTGGGAAAGTCCCGCTGCCACAATTCCGAATGGTAAAAGCCGGCGGCGGCCGCTTCCTGCCGCATTTGCCGGGTCGGCTCGGCCAAGGTGATGAACAGGCCCATTGCCGCCTTTTCCCGTTCCATTACTCCGGCCAATTCCCGGATTTGGGCCACCGCCACCCGGCCGCCTTTGACCTGAATAACCACCTTGCGCGTCGTCCGCCGGGGGGCATCGCTAAAGGAAAGCCGCCCGTCAATGCCGCCGTCCGCGCCGCGCCGCCGGGCATTATCCTGCGGCTGAGCCGCCAGCAGAGACACTGCCCAATACCGGAACTGGCACGGATCCTGTTTCCACAAAGCCCGGGCTCCGTCGGCATCCCGGGGTTCGCCCACTACCGCATAGTCGGTCAGCGCCGCCAAGCCGAAATCCTCTTGCAACCGGCTTTTCAGCAGGGCAATAGCCAAGTGGGTAATATCCATTCCCACCCACTGCCGGCCCAACTGCTGCGCCGCCGCCACGGTCGTACCGCCGCCGCAAAAGGGATCCAGAACTACCTCCCCCGGATTGCTGCTGGTATGGATAATCCGTTCCAGCAATCCCAACGGCTTTTGCGTGGGATAGCCCCGCCTTTCCGCCTCGCTTTCCAGATACTTGACATCCTCGTCGATGCCCTCCGGGGAATCATACAGAACCCCCTGGGTATTGGGCTGATAGGCCCAAATATCCTGATAAGCCACGCCGCCGCCCACATACTGCTTATACATGGGCTGCCCTCCGGCCCGGGCCGGAAAAACAATCAAATCCTGGGACATCAGGGCGTCCAGCTGTTCCTGGCTGTTCATTCCGGCCCCGCCCTCCGGTAGAAAGGGGCGCAACGACCGGGGGATGGCCCAGTGGCGGTTGCGCGGCGTGGGGTCAAAGCCCTGCCAGGGTTGGCCGCTGGCCCCGCCGCTGCGGCCCGGCCCGGTCAAATAATTATGCTGATAGCGCCCCCGTTCATCCTGATGGGTGAACCGGCTTTCAATATAGCCCCGGGTGTAAGGGCGGCTGCCGGGATGAAAAGTGAATTGGCGGCTCTTGGTATAGAACAGAATAGTGTCGTGGATCGGCCCGTACTGCGTGGTGGTATTGTTGTGGACATTGGTGCGCCGCCAGACGATTTCACTGCGGAAATTTTCCCGGCCGAACACGCCGTCCAGCAGCAGGCGCAAGTAGGGGCCGGCCGTGGGGTCGCAGTGCAGGTACAGGCTGCCGGTGGGTTTCAATACCCGGCGCAACTCTACCAGGCGCGGCGTCATCATCCCCAGGTAGGCCAGCAGATCGCTGCGGCCCAGCCACCGCCGCAAATCCGCCAGCAGCTCCTTGACCGCCGCCGAGGCCCGGGGATTGCCGATGATTTCCCGCTCGAAAGTCTGTTCCGTTTCCGCCGTCCAATGCCAGGTGTCGCTGAACGCCCGAATTGGAGCCGATGAATCCACGCCGGAGCCCTCCTGAAACCGGAGGTCGTAATCGGCGGCAGTGTTAAAAGGCGGATCCAGATAAATCAAATCCACCGAGGCATCGGGCAGATAATCCCGCAGCAACGGCAAATTGTCGCCATAATACAGCGTATTGGGCATAAACCAAGCCCCTTAAAGGGAGATGGGGTTATTATATACCCGCTGACTATCCCTGTGCTACTGGCCGGATGGCAACTCCTTTCCGCTCATTCTGAACTTGTTGAAGGATGAGCGGAAAGGAGTTGCCGGCTATCCGGGCGGTTGCTACGGAATGGGCATCCAGTAATCCACCCTCACCGGAGTCGGCAATGGGGGAATTAGGTTCTGCCCGGGTTCATCACAGAAAAGGTTGCGCCAGCCCAAATTCAACCGATTCGACGTATGCTGATGCATACGCCAGGCAGCATACGCCGCATAAGTAGCGTCCCGCTGATGCTCGCGGTCGTCGGTAGGAGGACAAATGATGTAGCTCGGCATGAATGGTTCCAAGCATTCCAATGCCAACGGATGGGCCTCCGTAATCGGAGTATTGAACCGTTGACAAAGAGCGTCTCTCAATAGAACTCCCTGCACCAGCACACCTCCCCACAAGGAGTTGACCGCCAAGACGCGAGGCTTCTTTTCCCGGTGAGTTTGGGGAGCCTTGTTGACCTCCTTTCGGATGGTATCGTCGATTTTCCGATTACCGGTTTCGCTCCAAAACATCGGAGCGTCAATCCCGATACCCAAGACGCTCTCAGTTGGCAACTGGCAGTCCGCCAGAGCCTGCTCGACCGCCGCCATTACTTCCTTGGCGTTATTGGCTGCATCGGTTTTCAGAACCCGGAGTTTGCAGCCATCCTCCCGGCAGATACTCCAACCGAATTTACCCTCTCCCCCCGGGTCAAACCCGAGAAAAATCTCTATCGGCTCGGTCATCCCTACTCCTCCTTATCAGAATCAGGGTTGTTGCTGCCCGTTGGGATTGCCCGCATTTGCGGGAACAGCAGCACATCCCGAATGCTGCTTTGGCCGGTTAGCAGCATGGCCAGGCGGTCAATGCCTACGCCTAATCCGCCGGTGGGCGGCATACCGTATTCCAGGGCGGTCAGGAAATCCTCATCCAACCGATCCACTTCCTCGTCCTGAAAGCGCTGGCGGATCGTTTCCTGTTCCTGAAAGCGGGCGCGCTGCACCGCCGGATCGTTCAGCTCGGTATAGGCGTTGGCGATTTCCATGCCGGCGGCAAAAGCCTCGAAGCGCTCCACATAGCCGGGCTGGTCGGGCTTGCCCTTGGCTAACGGCGACATAACCTCCGGATAGTCCAGCAGAAAAGTCGGCTGAATCAGCTGCGGCTCAATATAGGTAGAGACCAGCTTGTCAATCAGGCGGCCGCGGCTCTCCCGGGGACTGGCGTCCGGGATTAGCGGGGCGACGGCCCGGATAAAGGCGGCGTCATCAGCGGGCGGATAAGCGTCCAGGTCGATGCCGCTGCGCCGGTGCAATTCCTCCTTTAAGGACAGGCGCGGCCAGGGCGGCGTAAAGTCGATGACGGCATCGCCATAGGGGATTTGCAGCGTCCCCCGCACTTCCTGAGCGGCATTGGCAATCATCTGCTCCACCATCGCCATCACATCGTTATAGTCGGCGTAGGCTTCGTAGCTTTCCAGCAGGGTGAACTCCGGATTATGATCCTGGTCGATGCCCTCGTTGCGAAAGACCCGGCCCAGTTCGTACACCTTGTCCAGGCCGCCGACAATCAGGCGTTTCAGGTAAAGTTCGGTGGCGATGCGGAGATAGAGGCGCTGGTTGAGGGCGTTGTGGTGGGTGGCAAAGGGGCGGGCGTGGGCGCCGGCGGCCACCGGCACCAGGATGGGAGTATCCACTTCCAGAAAGCCGCGCCCGTCCAGAAAGCGGCGGATGCTGCGGATGACCCGGCTGCGCTGGGCAAAGGCGGCGGCCGCCTCCGGATCGGCAATCAAATCCAGATAGCGCTGCCGATAGCGGATTTCCACATCCCGCAAGCCGTGCCACTTTTCCGGCAGGGGACGCATCCCTTTAGCCAACAGGGTCAGGGAATGGGCGGCGATGGAAATCTGGCCGGTGCGGGTCCGCAGCATTGGCCCGGAGACGCCCAGAAAATCGCCCAGGTCCAAGTCTTTCAGCAGGTCGTAGTCGTCGCCCAGGGCGTTCTGGCGCAGCAGGGCTTGCACCATGCCGGAGCCGTCGCGCAAATCCAGAAAGGCGGCACGGCCCATAATCCGCATGGCGGTGATGCGGCCGGCCAGGGTATGCTCCGGGCCGTGCAGTTCCCGGCCGGCATTGACCGCCGCCGGCTCGGCCGCCGCAAACTCGGCGATGGCCGTGGCGGCGTCGGCGCTGCGGCGGAAACGGGGGGGATAGGGGTCGATGCCCCGTTCCCGCAGGCGGTTCAGTTTCGTCTGGCGGCTGTGCAGCAGCCCATCCTCGCGTTCCGGCATAACCCCAAAATTATAGCCGGCGGCGGGGGGGATTGTAAAGGGGGGAGACGGATTCAAACATGGATAGACGGGATGGGCAGGATTTTTGTCTGTATAGAACGGTAATGGCGGTCAATAACCGTTCCCATCAGATAAGAATATCCTGTCCATCCGGTCTATCCATGTGTGAATCCGTCTCCACATTGGGCGGAAAGGGCGGTTTTCTACCCCTTGCCATTGCGCCCGGAGCGGAGTATGCTTGTCGGAACGGCGCAACTATGGCAGCGGCGGAATCGGCCTTGAGGAAAGAACGCAATGGACTTGACCTTTGACCGCGGCGATTATCAGCGACCCCGGGGCCACGCCCTGGTCTATTTCCGGGTGGATACCGAGGAGCAGCTTTACGCCAGCTATGTGGTGGCCCTGCCGGTAAAGTCCGACTTCGGCAAATATGTGCCGCCCTTCCTGGCCGGCCACCTGGGCAACGCCCCCATCGACCTGTCCAAAATCGCCCTGCCGCCGGTGCCGGAGCCGGTCAGCGGCTACGCCGAACTGGAACGGCTCAGCGAGCTGCGGGGGGACGACCTGGTGTTCGCCGCCAGTATGTTCTCCTTCGACCTGCTGCGGATGATGGAAGCCATCACCGAAGCGGTGGAATCCTATGCCCAACTCTATACCGACTATGTGGAACGGCTGGGCCTGGGCGGCGGGACGGCTCCGGCCGCCGTCGCCGTGCCGGCCGGGGGCAGCGCCGCTCCGGAAGCCGACGCCGACGATTCCTATTCGGTCAACGAAGTGCTGTTCAGCCTGATGAGCGAGCGGGACAAGCTGACCGAATTGTCCCGACTGCTGGGCAAGCTCCAGTTCGCCCAGGAGGGCCGGGACGAATCGATGGCCGGAGAGGCCGCCGAGGAAATCAAATCCTTGGCCCGCCATCTGCCGGCGGAGTTTCAGGTGCTGAACCTGCTGGCCGCCGCCGGAGAAGCCACGGCCCAAGGCTCCCGCCTGGCCCAATTGTACCTTGACCGCTGTTTCCGCCTGTCCGATGGCGACGCCCGCAGCGCCCGGGAACTGGACGCGGCCATTGCGGAGTTGCGCGGGGAGGGGTAGCGTGCTGAAACGCATCCGGGTTAAAGGCTACAAATCCCTGGCCGCGGTGGACATCGAACTGGCCCCGCTTACCCTGCTGTTCGGCCCCAACGCGGCCGGCAAAAGCAATTTTCTGGACGCCCTGCAACTCTTATCCAAAATCGCCGCCAGCCGAACCCTGCGGGAGGCTTTCGAAGCCCCTTATCGCGGCAAGCCCCTGGAATCCTTTGCCATCGGCGAAAAGGGCATCAAGGGCCTGCTGGAACGGGAGCGGCTGGCCTTTTCCCTGGAAGCCGACTTTGAGCTTTCGGATGCGGTAGTGGATGCCGTTAATCGGCAGATCCAGGAAATGCGCCGGCCCGGCGGCGATGGCCGGGTCGGGGAAAAAGGCAATACGCCGGGCCGCGTCCGGGAGCGTTATCTGCGCTACCGGGTGGAAGTTGAAATGATACCCCGCTCTGGTATTCTACTGATGGCCGACGAATATCTGGCCGCCCTCAACGCCAAGGGAGAACCTACCGGCAGCCGCAATCCCTTTATCCGCCGCCAAGGCGATAAAATACGCTTGCGCCTGGAGGGACAAGCCCATCCTACCGATTACGACCGCTATCTGGACCACAGCATCCTGTCAATGCCCCATTACCCGCCTCACTATCCCCATCTGACGGCGGCCCGGCGGGAACTGGAAAGCTGGCTGTTCTTTTACTTCGAGCCGCGGGAACGGATGCGCGCCGCCGGCCCGGTCAAGGAAGTGCGGCATATCGGCTTGATGGGCGAGGAATTGGCCGCCTTTCTCAATACCCTGCAAGCCCGGCAACCGCAGCAATTCCAAGCCGTGGAAAGGGCCTTGCACACTGTATTGCCCAATGTGGACGGGATCGAAGTCGCCGTGAGCAATCTGGGCGAGGTCGAACTATTCCTCAGTGAAAACGGCGTGTCCATTCCCGCGCGGGTGCTTTCCGAGGGTACCCTGCGGATGCTGGGGCTGCTGGCTTTGACTGGCGCTGACGAGCCGCCGTCCTTAGTGGGGTTTGAGGAACCGGAGAACGGCGTTCATCCGGGCCGGATCCGGCTGATTGCGGAATTGCTGCGAACCCGTTCCGCCCTGGGCGCCACCCAATACATCGTTACCACGCATTCGCCCCTCCTGCCCGATTTGCTGCCGGACGAATCCCTGTTCGCCGTGCGGCGCGCGGACCGCCATACCTTGATTGACCCTTTTGCCACTTGGGGGCCGCTGGCCCGGAGCCAAGACCTTGCCCGGGCTTTGGAAGGCCAGACGGAAAGCCTGCTAGTGTCGGAGCGGATGATTCGGGGGGATTTCGATGCTTGAAATTGCCCTGTTCGGCGAGGATTACGCCCACCGGCAAATTGTGGGAGCGTTGACGCGGCGGGTGGCTGTTGAGGTTGGCGTAGCGGTGCGTCTGGATTGGCGGAGCGCCGTGCGGGGCCACGCCCGGGTTAGGCAGGAACTCGGTTTCTATCTGCGGGACTTGACCAACCAGGGCGGCCCCTATCCCGATTTGATTGTCGTCGCCAGCGATGCCAACTGCCAGGGCTTGCAGCAGTTCATTCGAGAAATTGCGCCCTGGGCGGCCCCGGCCCCCGCGCCGCTGATTCTGGCTATTCCCGATCCGCACATTGAACGCTGGCTGCTGCTGGACGGCGCCGCTTTCCGCAGCGTATTCGGCCGGGGTTGCAACGCCCCGGCTTATAAATGCGGCCGAGATGAATACAAAAACCTCTTAGCGACCGCCATCCACGCCGCCGGCATAGCCCCGGCGTTGGGCGGCATCGAGTACGCTGAGGATATTGTGCAGGCAATGGATTTGGAACGGGCCATGCAGTCCGACAATTCCCTCCGCCGTTTCGTTGAGGAATTGCGCCGCGCTTTCCGCCAGAGGCAGCAATAGGATGGCATTTGATTTTCACCCTTTGACACCGCCCCGCCGCCGGGTTATACTAGCCGCCGGTACTTGCCCCATCCCGACCCGGCGTAGTAGCCGGTCAGACCGGCGGCGGCAAAACCATCACTTCGCAGCAAAGGCAGGCAGTTACGCTTATGTCCCTGTTGACCCAGCAAGACCCGGAAGTAGCCCAAGCCCTGCAACGGGAGGAGGAACGGCAGCGCGGCTGCATCGTCCTGATTGCCTCGGAAAACTACGCCAGCCAAGCCGTGCTGACCGCCCAGGCCGGCGTGCTGAACAACAAGTACGCCGAAGGCTATCCCGGCCGCCGCTACTACGGCGGCTGCGAACACGCCGATGTGGTGGAAACCCTGGCGATTAACCGGGCCAAGGCGCTTTTCGGCGCGGAACATGCCAATGTCCAGCCGCACAGCGGCGCCCAGGCTAATATGGCCGTCTATTTTGCCCTGCTGGAGCCGGGCGATACGGTGTTGGGCCTGGAACTGGCCCACGGCGGCCATCTGACCCACGGGGCCGGCGTCAACTTTTCCGGCAAACTTTACAACTTCGTCCCCTACGGCGTCCGCCGGGAAACCGAGGAGCTCGACTACGACGAAGTGGCCCGGCTGGCCCAGGAACATCAGCCCAAGCTGCTGGTGGCCGGGTGCAGCGCCTACGCCAAAACCCTCGACTTTCCCCGATTCCGGCAAATCGCCGACGCCGTGGGGGCTACCCTGATGGTGGATATGGCGCACATTGCCGGGCTGGTGGCCGGCGGCGCCCATCCCTCGCCGCTGCCCTATGCCCAGGTGGTAACTTCCACTACCCAGAAAAGCCTGCGCGGCCCCCGCGGCGGTTTCATCCTTTGCACGGCGGAATTGGCCCGCAAAATTGACTCTGCCGTCTTTCCTTGTATGCAGGGCGGGCCGCTGATGCAGGCCATCGCCGCCAAAGCCGTCTGTTTCGGCGAGGCCCTGCGCCCCGACTTTGCCCGCTACGCCCGCCAGGTAGTGGACAATGCTCGGACGATGGCGGCGGAAGTTTCCGCCGCCGGCTTGCGCCTGGTCTCCGGCGGCACCGAAAATCATCTTATCTTAGTGGATTTGACGCCGCTGGGCCTCACCGGGCAGGCGGCGGAAACGGCCCTGGAATCCGTCGGCATTATCGCCAACAAAAATGCCATTCCCTTTGACCCGCGCCCGCCGCGCATTGCCAGCGGCCTGCGCCTGGGAACCCCGGCCATCACCAGCCGGGGCTTTGGCGAAAAAGAGGTTAAGCAGGTATCCCAGCTGATTGCCCGCACCCTGAATAATCGGGAGGATCCGGCCGCCCTGGAATCGGTCAAAAAGGAAGTGCAGGAATTGACCGCCCGTTTCCCGGTACCGGGCCTGGACTGCTGAACGGACTGGAAACCGTCCTTCCTACTGCCTACCGTCCTTCCGCACCCTTACCGTCATTCCCGCGTAAGCGGGAATCCAGGGGTTGCTTGCCGGGGATGCGGTATCATAAGGCAGTACGGTTCGGGATTCCCGCTTACGCGGGAATGACGGTAGGGGGAGGGAATGGCGGTAGAGTGGCGGGCGGAAAAGACGGTAAATCGGGTGGGAAGGACGATAATGGATTGGCCCGGTACTTGTTGAGGGATGAAGGATATGATAGGATAAACCGGCCGCTGGACAAATGCGCCGCCGGGAATTGGAATCAATTCCTCAAAGATAGTTGAGCAAACCGCCCGGCGCTGGTATAATGGCGGAAAATCTTTACAGGAGCGCCTTTTGCGTCATTACGAACTAGTAACCATCCTCAGCCCCATGCTCAGCCTGGAGCAGGCCAACGAAGCTTGGGGTCAGATTACCAACTTCATCACCAGCCGCCAGGGCGAAATCATCCAGGAACAGCCCTGGGGAACGCGCCGCTTGGCCTATCCCATCCACCGCGGCGCCCACCACTTCCTGGAGGGCAACTACCGGCTGGCCCGTTTCTCGGTGGAACGGCCCTTTAACCAGGCCCTGGAAACCTTTCTGCGCCTGGACGAGCGGGTGCTGCGTTCCCTGATTGTATCCATCCCGGAGGGCGTCCCCATCCCGGAACCGACGCCGCCGGCCCGGCCCACCCCGCCGCCGACTGCGGCCGCGGCGACTCCGGCAGAAACGGCGGAAGCGGCCGCCCCGTCCCCGGAATCCGCGGAAACTTCGGCGGCCGAAACGGAAACTCCGGCGGTGGAATCCGAACCAGCTGCGGCCGAAGTTGCCGCTGCGGAAACTCCGGCGGCGGCAACGGAAACTCCGGCCGCTGATCCGGTTGCGGAAGTTGCAACGGCGGAATCGCCGGCCGCCGCGGAAACCCCGGTCGAGGAATCCCCGGCGGCGGAAATGGAATCTGCGGATTCCGCAGTTGAGGAACCGGCTGCCGCCGTTGCTGAGGAATCCCCGGCGGCGGCAGTAGAATCCCCGGAAACCCCGGCTGAGGAACCGGCCGCCGCCGTTGCCGAGGAATCCCCGGCGGCGGAATCGGAAACTGCGGAATCCCCGGCCCCGAAAACCCCGGCTGAGGAGCCGGCGGCCGCCGTTGCTGAGGAATCCCCGGCGGCGGAAGTAGAATCTGCGGATACCCCGGAATCCCCGGAAACCCAACCGACCCAAGGGTAGGCGGATATGCACAAAATCATCATCATCGGCAACCTGGGCCGCGACCCGGAAATGCGCTATATCCCCAGCGGGGAAAGCGTTACCTCTTTCAGCGTGGCCTCCAACCGGCGTTACCGCGGCCAGGACGGGGAGAACAAAGAGGAAACCACCTGGTTCAACATCAACGCTTGGGGCCGCCAGGCGGAGATTTGCAATCAGTACCTGACCCGGGGCAGCCAGGTCTATATCGAGGGCATCCCCAGCACCCGCGTGTATCATGGCAATGACGGCCAGCCCCGGGTTTCCAACGATGTCCGTCTGCTCCAAATGCAGATGCTGGGCTCGCGGGAGGCCGGCCCGGGGGAGGGACAAGGCCGCGCGCCCTATGGCGGCGGCGATGAAATGGACGAATATGGCGGCGGCAGTGGCGGCTATGGCGGCGGCGGTCGCGGCAGTGGCGGCGGCGGTTATGGCGGCCGCGGCGGCTATGATGGCCCCAACGACGACATTGACGACCTGCCCTTTTAAGCGGCCTTTGGCCCTTAGCCGGGCCGCCCAGCCCTAACCAGCAGTAGAGGAAAGGAGCGGAATGACCACTACTACCGAAACTCCGGCCCCGGCCGCAGCCCCGGAAACGGCGGCGGCCCCGGCGGTTGCGCCGCCGGTTCAGGAAACCAATGTAGCGCCGCCCCCGCCGGCGCCACCCCGCCCGGCTCCGCCCCCGGCCGCGCCGCCTAACCCGGCGGCTCCGGCAACGCCCGGCGCGCCGGCTCCGGCCGGCCCCGGCGGCCCCCGGCCGATGCAAGGCGGCCCCGGCGGGCCCCGGCCTATAGGCGGTCCGGGCGGGCCGCGGCCGTTTGGCGGCCCCGGCGGCCCCCGTACCGGCCCTGGCGGCCCTCGGCCCTATGGTCAGCGCGGCCCCCGGCCCGGCGGCCGGCCCCGCGGCCGCTACGCCCCCCGCCGGCGGGTCTGCTCCTTTTGCGTGGAGCATATCCAGGACATCGACTATAAGGATTACGAGCGGCTGCGCCGTTTCGTTTCCGACCGGGCCAAGATTGAGCCGCGCCGCAAAAGCGGGGTCTGCGCCAAGCATCAGCGCGCTTTGAGCAACGCCATCAAGCGGGCGCGGCATCTGGCCCTGTTGCCCTTTGTGCCGCTGCCGCCGCTGCGGAGCAACATCCGCCGCTAAAACCGGCTACGCCTGCCTTTTGTCGGCAAGAGTCGGCCCGTCAAGGCAATCGCATATAGAAACCGTCATTCCCGCGCAAGCGGGAATCCCGAAAGGCCGCGGTCTCGGGATTTCCGTTTTCCCGGGAATGATGGCGGGTAGATTGTCCCGAGGTTAAACAAAGTATGGTCTTTCCCCGGCCCCCTGAGCAACCCGTTCCGCCGGCCGCTACCCCGGCCGCGCCCGGCGGCCGCCGCCGGCGGCGCAGTCGGCGGGGGCAGCAACTGGCCGCCGCCGGGGAATCCGGCGCCGGCGGCGGCAATCCCGCCGTCCGCCGGGAACAGGAAAGCCGCCGCCAGCGCATCGCCATCATCCTGGGCGCCGGCCTCATCCTCATCGTCGCCGCCATTATCGGCTGGGGCTACTACCAGGAGTTTTACAAACCGCCCCGGGAACTGGCCGGGCAAATCCGCGATGTCCGCTTTACCATGGGCAATCTGGTCGACCGCATCCGCGTATTGCAGGGCCTGAACCGCTATCAGGGCGGGCGGGTGGATTTAAGCACCGTGCCCTTCGAGTACCTCCAGGCTATGCTGCAAGCGGAAATCCTGCGCCAAGCCGCCCCCGGCCTCGGCTTTTCCGTTACCGCGGACGACATTGATCTGGAACTGCGCCGCCGTTTCCGGCCTACGCCGCCGGAAGGACAGGAAGTGGATGCCGGGCAGCTCGACCAGGAGTTTGACAACGCCTTTGCCCAATTCCGCACCGCTACCGGCCTTTCCGAGGCGGAATATCGGGTATTGGTCGAGGAGGAACTGCTGCGGACGCAGTTGGCGATTTTCATTGACGCCGGCATCCCGGCCGACCTGGAGCAGGTGGAAGTGGAATGGATTCGGATGGAACTGGACGGCCCGGTCAATCCGGATGAGGTGCGGACGCGCTTGGCCCGGGAGGATTTTGCCACCGTCGCCGCCGAAGTCAGCGCCCCGGCCCGGCAAAGTGTTGCCGACCGGGAGGGCTATGTGGGCTGGGTGCCGCAAGAGGCTTTTCCCGACTTGGACAATATCCTCTTTGGCAATCCGGAACGGAACATTGAACCCCTGGCCGCCGGGGAAATCAGCGAGCCGGAATATACCCAGGACGGCGTCTATATCGTGCGGAAAATCGCCGGGCCGCAGGTGCGCCCCCTGCGCGGCATCGAGACCATCATTACGATGGATGATGAAACCCTCGACAATCTGTCCCCGGAGGAGCGGGAGGAGTTGACCCGGGAAATCGGCATCCGCGGCCGCCTGGCCCAGGCCCGGGTCGAGCAGTGGTTTGCCGACCAGTTGGCGCAAGGCTCCGATGACGACTGGCTGACCATCAACTTTGACAGCGAACTTTACGCTTGGGTAGCCGACCAGGTGCAGTTGTCCGCCCCCCGGGTGGAACAGCCGGGGCCGCCGGTGGGCGGCCCGGGATTCCCGTAGGCGGCCGGGGATGAGTAGCGCGCCGGCCCTGAATGTGGGCTTGCTGGGCTTGGGCGTCGTCGGCGGCGGCGTGGCGGCCGCCTTGCTCGACCCGTCCTCTGATCTGGCCGCCAAAGCCGGCCGCCCCTTGACCCTGAAAAAAGCCTTAGTGCGGGATCCGGCCAAATCCCGGGATACCGCTATCCCGGCCGTCCTGCTGACCGCCAATCCGGAGGAAATCCTGGCCGACCCGGCCATTGGCTTGGTAGTGGAAGTTATCGGCGGCGTGGATCCGGCAGCCCAATATCTGCGCGCCGCCCTGGCCGCCGGCAAGCACGTCGTTACCGCCAATAAGGAAGTAATGGCGAAACACGGCCCGGAATTGCTGGCTCTGGCCCGGCAAAACCGGGTGCAGCTGCTTTTCGAGGCCAGCGTTGGCGGCGGCATTCCCATCCTCGGCTGCCTGCGCGATCAGCTGCAAGCCAATCAATTCCGCTCCATCCGCAGCATCATCAACGGCACGACCAACTACATCCTCACTCGCATGGCTAACGACCACACCCCCTTTCGGCAGGCCCTGGCCGAGGCTCAGGAACGGGGCTATGCCGAGGCCGACCCCAGCAGCGATATTGAGGGCAGCGACGCCGTTTATAAGCTGTCCATTATGGCGGCGTTGGCCTTTCACCAGCGCATCGCCCCGGAGGATATTTACCGCCAGGGCATTGCCCAACTGGAGCCGCAGGATTTCCGCTACGCCCGCGAGTTGGGCTATGCCATCAAATCCCTGGCGATTGCCACTTTGGAAAACGGCGCGGTGCAGGCCCGGGTCTATCCGGCCCTGCTGCCGGGGGACAGTATGCTGGCGAAAGTGGACGGGGTTTATAATGCGGTGGAAGTGGCGGGCAGCCAGTGCGGGCGGGTGCTGTTTCACGGCCAGGGGGCCGGCCGGGGGCCGACCACCAGCGCCGTCGTGGGCGATATTATCGCCATCGCCCGCCAGCCGGATAACATCCCGCCGCCGGATAATGGCAATGGCGCGGATACCGATTCCGCCCGCCCCGGCCGGATCCAGTCCATTGCCGAACTGGAATGCAAATACTACCTGCGGCTGAATGTAACCGATGGGCCGGGGGTCTTGGCGCAGATTGCCCAAATCCTGGGGCAGCAGCGCATCAGCATCGCCGCCGTGCTGCAAAAGGATACCGACCCGGTCGCCCAAACCGCCGAAATCGTCATCACCACCCACCCGGCCCGGGAATCCTCGGTGCAGCAGTCCCTGCAACTGCTGGCCGGACTGGAAGTAGTCCGGGAAATCAGCAACCTGCTGCGGATTGAGGATTAGGGGGTAAAGAGACCGCCCTCTCTACCGTCCTTCCCGCATAAGCGGGAATCCCGCGGCCGCGGGGCAAGGGTCGGTCTTTTCAGTACCGTCGGGATTCCCGCTTACGCGGGAATGACGGCGGGGATGGGAATGA
This sequence comes from Dehalococcoidia bacterium, assembly GCA_965203435.1. GTDB lineage: Bacteria > Chloroflexota > Dehalococcoidia > Lucifugimonadales > UBA3495 > CBDBCU01. Next base: position 248,937 of record CBDBCU010000002.1, read on the forward strand.
CAGCCCCTTTGCCCGGAATGTCGGATTAAGGATTAAGGAAAACCGCAATGCTTGCCGACCGGTTACTGACCAGAGAGGTGCGCGGCCTGGCGGCGGCCTGGCTGCAAGAGGAACTGCCGCCATCCTTGACCGCCGCCTTATCCCTGGGCTTGCCGGAGTGGGATGACCGGCTGGACTGCTGGCGGGTGGCGCTAGTGGCGGCCGCCGCTCCCGACCGCCCGGTGGGGGAAATTCAAATCGACCGGGCCGGCGCTATCCTGCGGACGCCGGCGGCGGATTTGGTAGCGGAACGCTTGCAAGCGGCAATGACGGCCGCCGCCCTCCCGGCCGCCAAGCCGGGCCGGGCCGCCGCCCGCATTGCCTTTCCGCCTATTCCCAACAAGGTCATCCTCGGCGACTGCCGCGCCGCCCTGTCGGAGTTTCCCCCGGAAAGCGCCCAACTGGTCTTTACCTCGCCGCCCTATTTCAACGCCAAGCCGGAATGCGCCGAATATGTGGACTATCCCTCCTATCTGGATTTTCTGGGGCAGGTTTTTGCCGCTTGCCACGGGGTCTTGGCCGAGGGGCGCTTTCTGGTGGTCAATGTTTCTCCGGTGCTGGTGCGCCGGCCCTCCCGCAGCGCCGCCAGCCAGCGCCTGCCCATCCCCTTTGACCTGCATCCTATCCTCGACCGCCTCGGCTTTGAGTTCATTGACGATATTATCTGGCGCAAGCCGGAGGGGGCCGGTTGGCATTTGGGCCGCGGCCGCCGTTTCGCCGCCGACCGTCAGCCGCTGCAATACAAGCCGGTTACCGTTACCGAATATATCCTGGTCTATCGCAAAAAGACCGACCGGCTGATTGACTGGAATCTGCGGAATCATCCCGACCCGGCGGCCGTGGAAAGTTCCCTGATCCTCGGCGATTACGATAAAACCAATGTATGGGAACTGGCTCCGGCCCATCATCCCGTCCATCCCGCCGTCTTTCCCGAGGAACTGGCCCGCCGGGTTATCCGCTACTACTCTTTCGAGGGCGATTGCGTGCTGGACCCCTTTGCCGGAGCCGGCACCGTGGGCCGGGTCGCCGCCGCTATGAACCGCCGCTTTGCCTTGATTGAAAAGCGCCCCGATTACTTTGAGCTGATGCGGCGGGAACTGGCGCAGCTGCCCACCAATGGCCGGGTAGATTTTGACGATTTGCAATACTGGCGGAGCGCGGAGCATGACGCCTAACTTGTACGACCGGAATTCCGCCGCCGGAGTACGGCAGATTGTCGCCGCCCTGTTCCAGGGGTATAACTATCGGTTATATACCGAGGGGCAGACCCGCACTCGGTTGCTGGACGCCTATCGGCAACTGACTGAACTGCGGGGGCGTCTGCCGGTCAATGCCGGCTATGATGAGTGGATGGCGGCCGTCCGCAGTGAGTTGGGCCAAGTCGGGAATGACTTGGCTTGGTGGGTACTGGGGCTGACCAACAAGACCGCCGTGAACCTGGGCATCCGGCGGGAGGATCGCCTCGACTACCTGGAGGAGGTGGCGCGGCACATCGAGGAGGCTACGGCGGGCGTCGCGGGGTTTTCCTTTGACGACGCTATGCTGATGATTTGGGCCGGGGCGGCTACTCTGACCATCCGCGGCTCTCAAAAGTCAGCTGTCGGCAAAACCCTGGAACGGGCTTTCCTGCGTTCCGGGCTAACGATCCTGGGATTGGAGGAAGGGACGGACTTCTGGCTGAATATGCAGCGGGATACGGAAGTATCCCGGGAGATCGACGTGGAAATTGCCAGCCGGCGGGGGCGCATCCGGGTGGAAATGGGTTTGATTGAACGGGGCAATCAAGAGGTCATTGAGGATAAGGTCAACCGGGTGGGCTCTGGCGGGATGGTCATTTTTGACCAGATTGGCCCCCGGTCTAAGGCTCCGCAAACCGCCCGCGACCGGCAGGTCTGTTTTATCCAAATCCGCAATAACCAGCCTTTGACGGAAATGTACGATTTCCTGCAAGAGCGGGTTAGCAAGACGCTGGTTGAACCGCCTACGGATGCCGACGATATTGTGGGGGCGGTCAATGGATTGCCGGACAACATTTTTGTCCCGGAATAGTTGCCTCGGATTGGCAATGCCCGCCCGGCCGCAACGGTTAAATCTGGTATATAATGCCAATGCCAATCCGAGCCGCGACCGTCGGTGCGGCCTACGCCAAAGCGAGATCGGAAAATGGCCGAACTTAACGCCGCCCATCGCACGCTGTTTTGCGGGGATAATCTGCCTTTCCTGCGCGGCCTGAACAGCGATTCGGTGGATTTGATTGCCACGGATCCGCCCTTTAACAAGGGCAAGGATTTCCGCGCGGCCCCGGAGAGCCGGGCCGCCGGCGGCCGCTTTCCCGACCGCTGGTCTTGGGCCGGAGATGTACCGGTGTCAGAGTTTAATGCCCTTTCCAACCAATGCCCGGCGGCGCGCCAGGTTATTGACACCGCCAACATGGTTTGGGGCGCGGCTATGGGGGCTTTCCTGGCTTGGCTGGGTATCCGACTAATCGAATGTCAGCGGATTCTCAAACCCACCGGCAGCCTGTACCTGCACATTGACCACACCGCCCACGCCTGGGTCAAGTGCCTGCTGGATGCCGTCCTGGGCCGGCGCAATTTCCGCAACGAAATCGCCTGGTGTTACCGCACCGGCGGCGCCGGCCAGCGCGCCTTTGCCCGCAAGCACGACAACATCCTGTTCTATTCCAAGTCCGACAATTACCGCTTTGCCTTGCCCCGGGACAAATCCTACTTGACCGGGCAAATGGGGCATCGGGTCAGCGACGAAACCTTTACCGACGAATGGGGCGTCTATCAGAATATCCGCTTTGCCGCCACCCCGATTAAGCTGTATAAGGATGAACGGGGCTATTTCACCCTGGCCGGCTGCCGGGATTATTGGAATATCGATGCGGTGGGCCGCACCAGCCGGGAACGCACTGGCTATCCTACGCAAAAGCCGCTGACCCTGTATGAACGGATAATTCAGGCGTCCAGCCGCCCGGGGGATATGGTACTGGATCCTTTCTGCGGCAGCGGCGCTACTCTGCTGGCGGCGGAAAAGCTGGGGCGGCAATGGATTGGCATGGATCTTTGGCCGGCGGCCGGGGCCACTCTTTCCCGCCGGCTGCGGCAAGAGGGATTGGCGGCGGCGGACGAAATTATCCAAACCGAGGTGGCGCCAATCCGCACCGATGGCGGCCGGCCGGCGGATCCGCCGCCGGATCCAGCCGCAAAAGCCGCCCTTTCCGGCCCGGTTAGGGTATAATTCCTTATCATTCCCTATTCCCCTGCGCCGCCCAGCGGCTCCGGGCGGCGGCTTAACTGAGGATGGACAGCGGCCATTATGGGCGTCGGCGTTTTGCATAAATACGGCGAGTTTCTGCCGCTGACCGCGGCCACTCCCTTGTTTTCCCTGGGCGAGGGGGATACGCCGCTGGTACAATCCCGCCGCCTGGGGCCGGACCTGGGCTGCGCCGAGCTTTACTTCAAGCTGGAGGGCTGCAATCCCACCGGCTCTTTCAAGGATCGGGGGATGGTGGTGACCATGGCTAAAGCCCTGGAAAACGGGGCTACCGGGGTGATGTGCGCCTCTACCGGCAACACCAGCGCCAGCGCCGCCGCCTACAGCGCCTACTGCGGCCTGGCCGCCTTTGTCATCATCCCCAAGGGCGAAGTGGCCTTGGGCAAACTGGCTCAGGCCATGGCCTACGGCGCGAAAATCATTATGGTGGACGGCAATTTTGACGCCGCCCTGGCCTTGGCCCGGGAATTTACCGACCGGCATCCCATTACCCTGGTCAATTCGGTCAACCCCCATCGGTTAGAGGGCCAGAAAACCGCCGCCTTTGAGGTTGCCGATGTATTGGGGGATGCCCCGGATTACCTCTTTATTCCGGTGGGCAATGCCGGCAACATTACCGCCTATTGGAAAGGTTTTGTAGAGTATCACGACCTGGGCCGCATTCGGACGTTGCCGCGGATGATGGGTTTTCAGGCGGCCGGGGCCGCCCCCATCGTTGCCGGCCATGCCATTGCCAATCCGCAGACCATTGCCTCGGCCATCCGCATCGGCAACCCGGCCAGTTGGCAGCCGGCCCTGAAAGCCCGAGAGCAGTCCGGCGGCGTCATATCTGCGGTCAGCGACGATGAAATCCTCGAGGCTTATCGGCTGCTATCCTCTCGGGAAGGATTGTTCGGGGAACCGGCCTCGGCGGCGTCTCTGGCCGGCTTGATTAAATCGGTGCGGCAGGGCTTGGATTTGTCCGACCGGCGGGTAGTGTGCATCATCACCGGCAGCGGCCTGAAAGACCCGGACTTGGCGGTCAGCAGCATCACCGCCCAGACCATTGAAGTAGCCCCCACCCTGGCGGCGGTAGAAGCGGCGGCGTTGGAGCCGGGGGAGTGAAAATCCGGCTGATTGCCGGCGGATCCGCCGCAAGGCCGTTAAGTGTGGTAGAATGTAGCCGGCAACTAGGCAAGGGGGTAAGGAATGACCACGGTAACCGAGGACACCAGGCTGGCCGTTCTGGAGTCGGAAGTAAAGGACTTGCAGGCCGGGCAGCGGGAAACTAACGCCCGGTTGGGTTCGCTGGAATCGGAAGTGAAGGACGGCCAGCGGGAAATTGTCAACCGGTTTGACACCGCCCAACAGCGGGCCGATGCCCGGTTTGACACTTTCCAGCAGGAAGTCACCACCCGGCTGGACACCGCGCAACACCAAGCCGACGCCCGGTTTGACGCCTTCCGGAAAGAAATCACCGACAAGTTCGAGGCCGCCCAGAATCAGGCTGACGCTCGGTTTGCGTCCTTCCAGAAGGAAATCACCGACAAATTCGAGGCCGCCCAGCAACGGGCCGATGATCGGTTCAATGCTTTCCAACAGGAAGTAACCACCCGGCTTGACGCCGCCCAGCATAAGGCTGACGAACGGTTTGATGCCGCCCAGCAACGGGCTGATGACCGGTTCGAGTCCTTCCAAAAGGAAATCATCGACAAGTTCGAGGCCGCCCAGCAACGGGCTGATGATCGGTTCAATGCCTTTCAGCAGGAAGTCACCATCCGCCTTGACGCCGCCCAGCATAAGGCTGACGAACGGTTTGACGCCGCCCAGCATAAGGCTGACGAACGGTTTGACGCCGCCCAGCATAAGGTCGATGTCCGGTTCGATGCCGCGCAGCGTCAAGCTGACGAACGGTTTGACGCCGCGCAGCAGCGGGCCGATGACCGGTTCAATGCCTTCCAGCGGGAATTTGTCGAGAAGTTCGAGGCCGCCCAGGATAAGGCCGATGCCCGGTTCAATGCTTTCCAAAAAGAAATCGCCGACAAGATCGAGGCCGCCCAACAGCGCGCTGATGCCCGGTTCGACGCTTTCCAGCACCAGACCGCCGCCCGGATGGATAACGTCGGCACCCGGATTGACAACGCGCAGCAGCAGTCCAACAGCCGGTCGGACCGGATATTTATAGCCGTCCTGGGCATCGGCGTCGCTCAGGTCGGAACGCTGGCAGCCGTATTGCTCCGGGGAATGGGCAGCTAGCCCCCGCCCATCCCGGTTGCCCGGCGGCAAAATCCTAACCCTACCCCAAAAGGCAGGCATCATCATTCAGCAGCGTATTGAACATAACATTGCCGACCTGTTGGCGGCGATTGGGGAAAACCCGGGCCGGGAGGGCCTGGCGGCTACCCCCCGCCGGGTAGCCCGGCTGTATGCCGAACTTTTTGCCGGCGTGGGCGTCGACCCGCAAGAGGCCATTGACGCCGTTTTTGCGGCGGAAAGCGGCGACCCGGTGGTGCTGCGGGAAGTGCCTTTCTATTCGATGTGCGAACATCACCTGCTGCCCTTCTTTGGCACGGCGCGGCTGGCTTACCTGCCGGATCGCAAAATCGCCGGCATCAGCAAGCTGGCCCGGACTCTGGACTTGGCTTGCCGCCGGCCGCAGGTGCAGGAACGCTTGACCGGCCAGGTAGCCGATGCCATCTACGCCGCCCTGCAACCCCGGGGCGTGGCCGTGGAACTGACGGCGGAACATCTTTGTATGGCTATGCGCGGAGTGCAAAAGCCGGGCAGCCAGGTCGTAACCACCGCCGTCCGCGGCGATTTCCGGTTCGAAATCCGCAAGGATTGTCCGGATACCCCTTGGAGCCGGGACGAGCTGCTGGCTTTGCTGCGGCGGGAGGGATAGTTGCGGGATAGTTTGACCATAACGCCCATCGCCGCTTTTCCGGCCCTGGCCGCGCCGTGGACAGGGTTGCTGGCCCAATGCCCGGCCAACACCCTGTTTCTGCTGCCGCAGTGGCAGGAAATCTGGTGGGACGCCTTTGGCGGCGGGCGGGAATTGGCCGGCTTTGCCCTCAGCGCCGCCAACGGGGAATTGGCCGCCCTGGCCTCCCTCTCCCGCCAAGGGCCGGCCTTTGCCCTGGTCGGCAATCCGGAGACCTTTGACTACAACGACTTTATCATCCGTCCCGGCTACGAGGCCGATTTCTTTGCCCTCCTGCTGGAACGGCTGGAGGGGGAAAATTGGCGAACCCTGGAACTGCCCTCCCTGCGGGAAACTTCGTCGACTCTGGAATATCTGCCGGAGTTGGCCCGCAATCGGGGTTATGCCGTAGAAATCGTCGAGGAGGATGTTACCCCCGGCCTGGAATTGCCGGCTACCTGGGAGGAATATCTGGCCGGCTTGTCGAAAAAGAACCGCCACGAACTGCGCCGCAAGCTGCGCCGCCTGGAAGGGACGGCTAACTGGCGCTGGTACGGCATCCGGGAACCGGCGGCCGTGGCCGCCCGGCTGGACGACTTTCTAACCCTGATGCGGCAGAGCGATCCGGAAAAGGCGGCCTATATGACGGCGGAACGGGAATCCTTTTTCCGCCGGATGGCTGACCGCACCGCCGAAATGGACTTGCTGCGTCTCTATTTTCTGGAAATGGACGGGCAGGAAGTGGCGGCCGCCCTCTGCTTTGACTATGGCGGCGTCCGCTACCTTTACAACAGCGGCTACAATCCGGAGTTCAGCTATTACAGCGTCGGGCTGCTGCTGAACGCCCTTTGCCTGCGGGAAGCCATTGAGCAGGGGCAGGATTATTTTGACTTCCTGCGGGGGCCGGAATCCTACAAATATCATCTGGGCGGCCGGGACCGCAACCTCTATCGGATGGTGGTGCGAAAAAGTTGAGCTTGGCACGGATAGCTTTCATCTCTTTCCACGCCAGCCCCCTGGCGGCCCCCGGGCAGGGCAAGTCCGGGGGAATGAATGTGTACGTCCGCCAGTTGGCCCGGGCCTTGGGCCAGGCCGGCGTGGCGGTGGATGTGTTCACCCGGGAAACCCGGCCGGCCGGCAATCCGGTGGAAAACCTGTCCGACCAGGTGCGGGTGGTGCATCTGCCGGCCGGGGCTCCGGAGACGCCGATGGAGGATTTGTACGGCCATTTGCCGCAGTTCCGGCAGGGGATGTTGGCCTTTCAGGAACGGCAGGGCTTGGACTATCAGCTGGTTCATTCCCACTACTGGCTTTCCGGGTGGGCCGGCCGGGCGTTCAGCCAAGCCCTGGACATCCCCCACATCGTTACCTTTCACACCCTGTCCCGCATCAAAATGCAGTCCCGGGCCGGGGAAAGGGAGCCGCAGCAACGGCAGCAGGTCGAGGCCGAGCTGCTGGCCGACGCCGACGGCATTATCGCTTTCAGTCCCCACGAGCGGGACGCGATGGCCCGGCTTTACGGGGCCGACGCCGGCCGGATTCATCTGATTCCTTGCGGCGTTGACCTGCGAACTTTCCGCCCCCTGGATCGGGAGGAATCCCGCCAGCGGCTGGGGTTGAATGGCGACAAGGTGCTGCTTTATGTCGGCCGCATCGAGTCCCTGAAAGGGGTGGAACTGCTGGTGCATACCGTGGCGCAGTTGGATACCTGCGAGCCGGTGCAGGCCTTGGTGGTGGGCGATGACAACGGGCAGGATAATGAGTTGGCCCGCATCCGCCGCCTGGCCGAAACTTTGCAGGTGGAGGATGCCTTTGACTTTGTGGGGCGGGTGCCGCAGGAGGATTTGCCGGTCTATTACAGCGCCGCCGATGTGTGCGTAGTGCCGTCTTTTTACGAAAGTTTCGGCTTGGCCGCCTTGGAAGCGATGGCCTGCGGCACTCCGGTCGTGGCCTCCCGGGTCGGCGGCATTTCCACCGTGGTGCAGCACGGGCGTACCGGCTACCTGAAATCCTGGCGTTGCCCGGAGGCTTTTGCCAACTCCCTGGAAATGTTAATATCCAGCAAGAGTTTGCAGCACAGCATGGGCCAGGCCGCCCGCCGCCGGGCCGAGGATTTGAGTTGGGAAAAGATTGCCGGCCGCATCGCCGCCGTCTATCAAGCCCTGACCCCCTAGCCGGGTTTTTCCGGTCGTGTTGACACTAATGCCGGGACTATCCGTAGGCAACCGGTTGTCGGGCAGTGGATTGACCGCGCCCCCTACCGTCATTCCCGCGTAAGCGGGAATCCGGGGATACTGGTCAAAGTGGGGGATGACCTGGGTGCGTCATTCCCGAGTAAGCGGGAATCCAGGGGGCGCTTGCGGAGGACGCGGCAGTATAAGGCCAAGGCATTTCTGGATTCCCGCTTACGCGGGAATGACGGTAGAAAGGGCGGGAATGACGGTGGGGGACTATCCGTCAGGCAACCGGTTGCCGGGCAGTGGATTGACCGCGCCCCCTACCGTCATTCCCGCGTAAGCGGGAATCCGGCGGTTGCTGGTCGAGGGCGCGGCGGTGTAAGGCCAGGGCATTTCTGGATTCCCGCTTACGCGGGAATGACGGTAGAGAGGGTGGGAATGACGGTAGAGGGCCGGGCTATCCGGTACGGCAACAATTAGCGTGAACACGCCCCGGCCGGGCCGGATTCCATTCCATTAGGGCGGCGTATTCATCCGGCAACCAGTTCCGGGTAAGCGGAACGATACGCCGCAACTTGGTCAAGGAGCAGCAGGGAATCGATATGGCAGCGCCGCGCGGCCCCAGGGAAAACCCGTTTCGCCGAGTGGTGCGCCACTTCGAAAGTTCCATAGGGGCCGGCCTGCTGGTCATCCTGCCCCTGATTATCACCATCTGGGTCATTCAGTTCCTCTTTGACCTCTTTGACCCCATCTTTCAGGAACTCTTTCTCCAGTACCTGCCCGGCCCCCGCATTCCCGGCTTGGGCGTGCTGGTAATGCTGGGATTGATTTATCTGGCCGGCTGGTTCACCACCCACGGCTTGGGGCAGCGGCTGATTAACTACGGCCACCGCGGATTGGAGTTCCTGCCGGTAGTCAAGGCCATATATGGGCCGCTGCGCTCGGCGGTGCAGCTAATGGGCAACGCCGAGGATCGCCCCTATCGCGGCGTGGTGCTGGTCGAGTTTCCCCGGGAGGGCGCCAAGTCCATCGGCCTGATAACTTCCCAACTGGGCGATTTCGAGGGCGAGGAAATGGTGGCGGTCTATGTGCCGACCACGCCGGTGCCATCCTCCGGTTTCCTGATTGTAGTGCCGGCCAAGGATGTAATTTCCACCGACTTCAGCGTGGATGATGCGATGAAAATCATCATTTCCGGCGGCATCCTGGCGGGCAGCATAATGGGCGACCCGGTAACCCGCCAGCCCCCTCTGCGGGAACAAGACCATGATTAAGGGGCAACAACCGGCAGCCAAAAGCGGTTTGCCGCTCCGCAAGAAAATCCTCTACTACGGCCTGATGCTGCTGCTGATCCTGCTGGTTCTCGAGGGGATGGCCAGTCGCGCCTATTATGCGGCTTATGGTCAGGAGTATGGCGGCGGCCGGTTGGATCCGCCGGCGAGTTCTGCCCTCCCCCACGATTCGACTAACTTCATCGAACCCCGGCATCCCTATTATGGCTTTACCGGGAGGCTGCCGGATCACGCCTTGAATGCAATGCCGCCCCGGCAGCGGCGGGAGGATCTGGTAGTTGTCGGCTTGCTGGGCGGCTCGGTAGCGGCGGATGTCAACCCCTTTTTCCAGGACGCTCTGAACCGCTACTTTGCCGCTAACCGGCTGCCGCGGCAGCCGGTAGTCATCGGTTTAGCCAGCGGCGCCCTGAAACAACCGCAACAAACTATGATCTTGGTCAATGCCTTGCTGCTGGGCGGCGAGTTTGACCTCATCGTCAATCTGGACGGGGTCAATGAAGTTATCAACAGCGGGGGACTGAACTATAGAGACAGCATCTTTCCCTTCTTTCCCCTGTGGTGGGACAAGCGGGTGGGTTTGACTCGCGAGGAGGTTTCGCTGGCGGGACAGATTGGGGTCTTGCGCCGGGAACAGGCGCGGCTGACGGCCCTCCGGGATACCCCTATCCTGCGCTGGTCGGCGCTTTTCGGGCTGGTGAACCGCTGGCGGCAGGAAAGAATCGCGGCCGAAATTATCCAACGGAATCGGCAGCTGGCGGCCGCGGCGGCGGATTACAAACTGGAGAAACACGGCCCCGGGAACTGGCCGGCGCGAGGGGAACTATTTCCGGCGGCGGCCCGGGTCTGGTATCGGGGTTCGCTGGCGCTGTCTCGGCTGGCGGCCGTGGCCGGGGCCGACTATTATCATTTTTTGCAGCCCAGCCAGTATGTGCCGGCGGCCAAGCCTTTGAGCAGCGAGGAACGGGCATTGGCCTATGCCCCCGACGGAATCAACGGCTCCGCGGCGATCGAGGGCTACCCGCTGCTGCGGCAGTATAACCAGGATTTGCCGGGCCAAGGCATCCATTACTTTGACCTGAACGGGATTTTCGTCGACCACCCGGAAACCCTGTATATTGATGACTGCTGCCACTTGAATGAGCGGGGGAATGAACTGCTGGCGGCGGCCATGGTGCGGCGGCTGGAGCCGGCCCTGCTCCCCTTGGGCGGGGAAAGCCCGGCCGGGCCGGTTTCCGACTTGGCCGCGGCCCGGCTTCCGGCGGGGCCGGCGCCGCCGGCGGGGCCAGCGGCCGCCCCCGGCTTCCGCGTTTCCCTTTCCGACGACGGCAAAGAGCTGCGCTATGTCCGGGAGGGCTGCGCTCCGGGGGATACGGAACCCGCGTTCTTTCTGCGCCTGATACCGCGGGATGCGGTCGACCAGCCGCCGCGCAGTCAGACCTACGGCTTTGACAATCGGAATTTCAGCTTTCAGTCGGCCGGCGGCCGCTTCGCGCGGGGGCAGTGCGCGGCGCAAATCCGCCTGCCGGACTATCCTCTCGCCGCCCTGCTAACCGGGCAATATGTTCTCGGCACGGACGCTCTGCTGTGGTCAGTAGAGTTAATCGCTCCGGCCGACCCCGACCAACTGCGGGCCGACTATGCCGCCCTGGCCGCTGAGCAACCCGTCGCCCAGGACTTCTTTGACCTCTACGCCCTGGATAATCGGCTGATTTACTTGCGGGAAACCTGCGCGGCGGCGGATACGGCGGCCGAGTTCTTTCTGCACATCTTTCCGGAGGAAGCAGCCCACTTGCCGGAGGAGCGGCGGGCGGCCGGCTTTGTCCACGGAGTTTTTGACTTCGCCCACCGGGGCGGCCATTTTGACGGCAAATGTCTGGCGGCCGTTGTCCTGCCCGACTATCCCATCAAAGAAATCCGCGCCGGGGCAGCGCATATCGGGCAGAGACCTTTATGGCTGGCGGAGTTAATCGCCGCGCCCGACTATGACCAACTGCGGGCCGATTACTCCGCCTTGTTCGCTGAGCAACCGGCGGCCCGGAATTACTTTGACCTGTATGCCTTGGACAACCGGCTGCTTTACCGGCGGGAAGCCTGCGCGGCGGGGGATACGGCGGCCGAATTTTTCCTGCATATCGTCCCGGAGGATCCTGCCGATTTGCCGGCGGATCGGCAGGATGCCGGCTTTGCCCACGGGGGCTTTGACTTTGTCCGCCAGGGCGGCCATTTCGATGGGAAGTGTCTGGCCTCCGTTCCTCTGCCGGATTATCCCATCAAGGAAATGCGTACCGGGCAGCATATCCCCGGCCAGGGCGATTTGTGGTCGGCGACAATCGCTGCGCCCTGAGGTTGCCGCCGTTTCCGTTCTGTTGCGGGGTATTCATCCTGCAACCAGTTCAGGATGAGCGGATGGGGCGGCGGCTTTCCATCCTGCAACCAGTTCAGGATGAGCGGAAATGTTGCGCCCTAATGAAACGGAAACCCGGCCCATACTTGGTTGCCCCGGCCCCGGTTTTGGTGTAGCATAGGGCGGCAATTATCGCCGGGCGCTGCGGGCCGGCTAGGCGGAGAAATCGGGAATGGATGAAATACCCCAACGGGTTCTGGTGGTCACGCCGCATCCGGACGATGCGGAACTCTGGTGCGGCGGGACGATAGCCCACTGGATTGGGCAGGGCGCGGAAGTCTATTTTGTCCTCTGCACCGACGGCAGCCGGGGCAGCGCCCAGCCGGATATTGCGCCCCAAGAACTGGCCGCGATCCGGGAACAGGAACAAATGGACGCCGTCAACCTGCTGGGCGTTAGGCGGCTGGTGCAACTGCGCTACCCGGACGGGGAACTGGAGGATACCGCCCCATTCCGCAAGGAGTTGGTGCGGGAAATCCGCCGGGTCAAGCCGGAGGTGGTGCTGACCACCGAACCCTACCGCCGCAATCTGGCCTGGCATCGCGACCATCGCATCGCCGGCCAAGTGGCCCTGGATGCCGTCTTTCCCTACGCCCGGGATCATCTGCACTTTGGCGATCTGTGGCGCGAGGAAAACCTGGAACCGCACAATACCGGTACCATCCTGTTCTGGGGAACGGAACAGCCGGATACCTTTATCGACATTGGCGCTACTTTAGAGACCAAGCTGGCGGCAGTGCAGGCCCATCGCAGCCAGGTCGCCGAGCATCCCGACCGGGATGTAATAGCGGAAGTAATGCAGCGGGCCCGGGAAGCCGGCATTGCCGCCGGCTGCGAATACGCCGAAGCCTTTCGGAAACTGACTTTTCGGACGGGGTAGGGGTGGGTTGGCCGCCGGAGAGCCTTACAAGCCGGGCAGGTCATTGGCCTGGGCCGCGGCTTCGGTCCATGCTTTGATTTTGCCCAGCGTCTCCGGGGTTACGCTGTCGCAGAAGTCAATAATCCGGCACCGGTCGAACAATAGGCCGGCATCACTGACAGTGCTGTACCAATGTCCCCGCGACAAAGCCTCCGCGATAAAGAACATACGAATCGGCATAAAGGCCGGCTGATCCCGCATCCATTTTTGACAGAATGAACTGGGTTGGAGTTGGGCAAGCTGGCTTTTGTAGTGGGTTCCGGTCTTGCACTGCCCGAAACCGATCAGTTTTCCCGCGGCGCCGTCAGCAAAGCCTTTCCAGACTACGACATCCAACTTGCCGTCCTTGGCGCTTGGCGGAGACTTGTCTCGATTTACGAAACCGCCGCCCTCCCCCATTTTGTTGCAAAGGTCGTTAACCTTGTCCGGGAAACCAGCAGCTTCCGCGGCGGTTCCAAAGACAAGGCTATCGGCGCGCGCGCCGATATATTCCCGGGCCACTTCCGCGGCAAGTTCCTCCAACAGCAATGTCCCGTCGTAGTCGGAATAGCGCCGGTTGGTGTTCATATTCAACCGGGTAGCCAGGAGCAGATATTTGTAGATGATGGATTTGCTGTCTTGGGAATCCGGGCTTACCCGGAGCGTGTATCAGGGTTGGTCGATGGCAAAGGGATAACCCGTCCGGCAGAGTTCCCGGCGTTGGATTAGCTCCAAGTAAGCCGCATCTACGGCTTCTGCGTCTGCTTCCTCCAAGGGCACACCGTCGGAGTAATCGTCCTCCTCAAGTTGGCCCAAGTCTCGCAAGGTCGCAGTAATCGACATTGCCCCACTCTGCCAAGCCGTAAGCTCAACAAAGTCAGCCAGCTCGTTCGGGTCGGCCTGGGCCGACGGAACCCCAGGCCACTTGAACACTAAACAGCCTCCGAAAGGCGCGGTGGTTTCGCCCGTCCCGTATGCTTGCGCTCCATCTGCTCGTAAAGGTCATCGGCAAGGTTTGCCGCAGTGCCGGCAGTCCTGAGCAACTCCTCGGAACCGTCGTAGCCGCTGGAAAGTTTGCCGTGCGCCTCCTCCAACTTCTGTTTGGCAGTGACCAAAGCATCCTCGAAAACATTGGAGGACGGAATGGTCATCGCGTAAGCGGCGTCGATATTGCTGCCACTACGCAGGGCGGCGCGGGCCGCCAAGTTGCCTACTATGGCATCGAGGTACCGGATGTGCGGATTTTGGGTTCGGATGACGGGAGGTTTCCCGTCTTTCTTACTGCCATACAGCCACAGGCAAAGCTGCCGGAGCGCTTCTTTCCGCTCGACGGGAACAGGAGCGGAGATTTCCTCGGATTCTGCTTCCAAGCCGAGAAACTCGTTGATGTTGGGCCTTTCCAAGCTGGCGTAGAGGTGGGAAAAATAGAACCGATAGTTCCAGCAGTCCTCCCGGCTGAAAACCCCCATCCGCTCTGCCTCTTCGACGACCATAAGACCACGATACAGCCGCTGGACAGTGCGGTGGGTGTCGCCAATCTGATTGGCAATGTCGGGCAAGGCAACACCGAAATTCCGATGCACGTCTGCAATGTATTTAGCCTTGGCGTAGCTGCTCCACCGCGCCGGGCCATTCACGTGCTTGAAGCCAAGATAGCGCCAAGCTGCTTCCCGGGTGCTGAGCAGGGTAGGCAGTTCCTGCAAATCTTTCTTGGATTTTTCGCCAATGGCGGGAACATTGGCTTTCAGCTCCGCAGCCAACGCCGGGTCGAGCAGGAGCTTAACCGCCGCCAAGCGGCGATTCCCCTCGATAACTACATACTTTCCCCGCTCCTGAGCGACGATCATCGGTTCGTGGCTAAAGAAGCCGCTGGCCGCGATGGAAAGCGTCAGTTCCGCTACGTCCATCGCGTCCCACAGAATCCGAAGGACCTCCGTTTCGGTCGACGCAAAGGTCAAGCCGAACTCTACGAGCCGCGGATTTTTGACGTCGAACGACAACTCGGAAACCGGCATGGCCTTAATCTCACTGCCGTTCATAGCAATTCCCCTTTCTTGTCCATCGCCGCCGGAAGGATCCGTTCCCCAAGGTTTTCCCGGTTGAACCGGGAATCCATTTTCCAACTCCCGGTTTGTTCGTAACCCCCAATCGGGCCGGCCCCGGCCAGCATACCCGAGCGATTGCAGCGATTCAAGTAGAAAGTGGCAAAACCGAGGGCAAAGGTATCGCCATTGGCGCCGGCCTGGTAAATGCCTTGTTGCCGGCGCCACTCAGCGATGTTCAGCGGGACGGCTTGGATGGCCTCGGCAAACCGTTCCGACTCGGTCAAGGCGGCCTGCCAAAAGGCGGCAATGCAGGGATCCCAGTCGTTCAGGTGAATTTCCGACACTACCCCCCCTTTGAGCAGACGCAGAGCCGCGCCGGCACCGCCGGCAAAGGGTTCGTAGTACGAACACCCGGCTAAGCCGTTCAATTCAATGATCCGCGCGAGGAAGGCCGTCAGCGACGCCTTGCCGCCCGGATAGCGCAACGGGCTGTCGTGGATAGTATCTATGGCGTCTCTACCCCCTGAGTCCCGGCTGTCCTGTTTCCGATATTACCCCCTCTTGCCCGTCCGGTCAAATCCCCCGGCGGCGGGTTGCCCGCCGACTCACCCCCTGCGGCAAGAACCGGGTTAGTCAGCCGCCCCCCCTTACACCACCTCGCTAATCTGTATTGGGACGGCGTGGCGCTCCAGGTCGGTGAAGTTGGGCATAGCGCCCAGCAGTTCCCGCCCGTGAGCCTTAAAGCCCTCGTGAACCTCGTCCACCGTGCTGAAGTAAAGGCTGCCCACGACGACAAAGGGCGCCGGCGCATTGGGGTCGGCGGAACTGATGCCGCTTTCCACCTCGCTCCGCAGCAGGCCCATCGGCTCCAGCCGCTGGCGCACCAGGGGCAGGTAGGTATCGGTGTAATAGGCCAGGTCAAACTTCGTGCCCGGCTCATTGGGATACAGGAAAGAAACCTTAATCATTCGGAAAACTCCTCGACCGGCCGGATGCGCCAGGTCCGTTTGTCGTCCCTTAACCTACGGGATTAAAAGGGACGGGCTATGTATCGGGCCGGAATCAGTTCCTTGCCGTTGGGGTCAACTACCAAGGCAAAGGCTTCCAGCGTGGTCGCGCCCAGCAGGTATTGATCCTCCGGGCCGAAAACCACCGGACAAATCCATTCCTCGCCCCGATAGGAAAACCGGCCCTGGCCGATGTCGTGTATTACGCTGCGGTCGTCCGCCAGCCAAACCGGCCGCTGCACGGTGGGACGAATGCCCAGCCACTCCAGCAGAGACGCCGGCATAACGGAATGGGTGGCTCCGGTGTCAACCAGTGCCAATACCTGCTCAAAATCGCCGCCCTTGGGATGGCTGACGCCGATATAGACATTAAAAGTTCCCATAGCCGGCTCCTGAAAGTCATTGCCCCAGGGGATACTACCATTCCCCCGGCCAAAGCGTCAACCGGCGCGGCCAGGGCAAGGGCCTATTTCCGGCTAATCCCCGGCCGTCCTGCCCGGCTGCCTTTCGACCGTCATTCCCGCGTAAGCGGGAATCCCGAACGGTACTGCGTCAGACAAGACTGCTACCAATCAGGCATTTCTGGATTCCCGCTTACGCGGGAATGACGGTGGGGAGGGCCGGAATGACGGTATGCGATGGGCGGCTGTTCGGGATTCCCGCGTACGCGGGAATCCCGGCGGACGGAACCCCTATCCCTACCCCAACCCCAGCCGCTGGCGATAGTCCGGGTCGTATTCGGCCAGCAAGCCCAGTTCTACGGCCCGGCTGGGTTCGGCTTGGGGGGATGCCTCGCCGCTGGTGGGGGTTTCGGCGATGATGCCGGCGGCGGCCAAATCCTGATAGGCGGTTTCCTCCATTCCCAACAAGTCTTGCAGCAGGGCGGCGTTGTCCTGCCCAAAGGCCGGCCCCGGCCCTCGGATGGACAGCGGCGTATTGGCAAACTGGTAAGGCCGGCCCATCAGGGGACGGACGCCTATATCCCGCTCCGGGGGAAATTCTACCGGCTCCAGAAAGCCCCGGCTTTGATAGTGGGGGTCAAAGTGGATGTCCCGCCCGGTCAGCACCGGCCCGGCCGGAATGCCCGCCCCTTGCAGCCGATGCATCAGGGCATACTTGTCCTGCCCCGCCGTCCACTGCCCGATAATCGCGTCGAGATCATCGTGATTTTCCTGGCGGGCTGGCAAGGCGGCAAAGCGGGGGTCCGTAATAAGTTCCGGCCGGCCCATCAGCTGGCACAAAGCCGCCCATTCCGCAGCATCGCCCACGGACAGGGTTATCCACTGGTCAGCGCCGGCGGCCGGGTAGCAGCCCTGGGGGGCGCGGTAGGGATGACGATTGCCGATGCGGCCGCCGGCCCGTCCGTTGGCGATAGCGTCCAGCACATACTCCGACATAAACATCACGCCGGACTGATACATCGCCAGGTCAATCCACTGCCCCCGGCCGGTGCGATGGCGATAGCGCAAAGCCATCCCCAAGGCAAAAATGGCGCTCCAAGTAGATAGAAAATCCACAAAAGAGGCCCCGGCCTTGGCCGGTTCGCCGTCCGGATAGCCGGTAATCCAGCAGTGGCCGTGAGTGCCTTCCTGGGTCGTGGCCTGGGCCGGATAGCCGGAATAGGGGCCGTCGCCATGGCCGTAGCCGGTGTTGGAAACCAGGATAATATCCGGCTTGAGCTGCCGCAAATGCGGATAGTCGAGATTCCAGCCGCGCATAACCCGGGGGGTAAAGTTTTCCATCACCACATCGCTGACCGCCACCAGTTCCCGGAACAAATCGCGGCCCGTTGCGGTGGACAAATCCAAGACCAGGGAACGCTTGCCCCGGTTCAGCAGGTTGTAGGTGGAGGGCCGATTCCACCAGTCGCTGCCCGGATCGTTTTCCGGGAAAGAGCCGGCATAGCCGCCGGTGCGGGTAACATCGGGCCGGCCCGGCCCTTCGATTTTGATGACTTCGGCGCCCAAGTCGGCCAACTGACCGCCGGCATAGGGCAAGGCAAAAACATAAGTGGAATCCAGAATGCGGATGCCATCCAGCGGCCGGCGGGGCATAGGGCATTACTCCTTTTCCGGGTCGGTAAGGTCTGGTTCCGACGGATGCCGTTCCCAGGGGCGCAAGCCCTCCGGGTACACATCCCGCGCGGTAACGCCGCTCAATTGGTGAATGTGGGCCAGCAGCAACGCCACAAAGGAATTGACCCGGCTTTGCAGCTCCCGCCATTGGGCGGGGGACATAGTAACGGAGGGCTCGGAATAGCGGTGGGGGGCCGCGTATTCGGTAAGCCAATCCTTATATTCCCCCGGCCGCTGGGGGTCGGGATACTTCAGATAAGCGAACAGGGTTTCCCCGGCGGCCAGCAATTCCGGGGCCGCCGTTTCCTGAAATTGCGCCAAGCCCTGCAACTTCTGCCAGGTGTCAAGAAGTTGGTGGGAGTAGCCGGTGGCCGCGTTAAGGCAGGATAATACCCCTTTCAAGGCATTTTCCACGGCCTGCTGGGCGGCCATTCCTATAATGGCCTGATGCCAGTGGTTGCCGTCCACCCTTTCGTTGTAGATGCGGAGCCAACTCCTCGCGTTCTTAAAGCGGTTAAGGGTAGCCGGCCAGTGGTCGGGATATTCGTCGGCAACGCCGCTGGGCGGCGGCAGGGGCGTACCACTCATCACTACTCCGTAGGTGTCGGCTTGGCCGGCGATATGCTGCTTGGCCCGGCGGCAGCGCTCAAACTGCTGGCGGGTCAGCGGGATGATGTCCACATGGAGGCCGGAATTATTTTGCCTTTGCCATTCGTCAACGGCATTCTGGGCGGCCGCGGCGGCGCGCCGGGCATTATCCTGGCCCTCGGCAATAACCAGCAGGTCAATGTCGGAATGTTCCCGCCAATCGCCCCGGGCCCGGGAGCCAAAGAGAATCACCACCGCCGGCCGAGCCGCCTCCTGAGCGGCCTGGGCCGCGGCCAAGCCGGTAAGATCCGGCAGCCCTGGATCGGTAGAAACCGCAACCTGCATTGACACGGGCAGCGCCTCGTCAAAGGGGATAGGGAAGGACTGGATGCCAGTAAGATTGTGCCGGATGGGGCAGGGGTTGTCAATTACCATCATTCCGGCCGCCCCTTTTACCGTCATTCCCGCGTAAGCGGAAATCCAGAACGGTATTGCCTTATGATGCCGCATACTTGGCAAGCCACCGCCGGATTCCCGCTTACGCGGGAATGACGGTTGCGGCGGCGGGAATGACGGCAATAAGGACACCGGGAACGCGTCTTAAAAACCGCCCTGCTGCCCGGCGGCGCGGCGGCGGCGGGCAGCCCGGCGGAAAGTCGCTTCCGGGGCGTAGCGGGGATAGGCCGCCAATTGGCCGTTCAACAGTTCCTCAATGGTCAGGATTTGCACCCGGGGGAACTGCTGGCCGGGAAAATGAGCCGGTTCATAAAAGCCGGCCGCCGCCGCTTCTTGCAACATCGGCCTGGTGGGCGGATTCAGGGTTAGAAACAGGGCGATTTGCGCCCTTTCCCGCGCCATATCGCTTTTCAGCGTAGCGATTTGCGACCGGTTCACCGCCCCGCTTTTGACCTGCACCACAATGCGCTTGGGCCGGCCGCTGTTATCGTCAAAAAAGTTGATATAGCCATCGATGCCGGCGTCAGCCCCCTTGCGGCGTTCCTGAGCCGGGCGGGCCGAAACCAGGCCCAAAGCCCACCACTCGAATTGATAGCGGCCATCGTGTTCGCTTTCAATAGCCAAGGCCCGGGCGCTGGCTACATCCCGGGGGACGCCGATAACCTGATAGGGGCGCAGATTATCGCCAAAAGAATCGTGCAGGCGATGGCGGATGATGGAAATGGCTAGATGGGTAATATCAATGCCAATCCAACGGCGATTGAGCCGCTCGGCGGCGGTGATGGTAGTGCCGCAGCCGCAGAAAGGATCCAGCACCAAAGAACCCTCATCGCTGCTGGCCTCGATAATCCGCCGCAGCAATTCATCGGGCTTTTGCGTCGGGAACAGCTGCTGAATTGGCGGCACCCGGGGAATGTCCCACACATCATCCTGCCGGACGCCCCGGGATTCCTGTTCCTCGACTTGCGAGGGCAAGCGGCGGCCGCTTGCATCATAGCCGGAGACGATGCGGGAATTGCCGAATCGCCGCAAAGTAGAGGCGGCGCGCTCCATATACAGCTGATTGAAAATCCGCGCCCGGCCGCCGGATTTGGCATAGAACAAAATCACATCGTGGTTCTTTTGGAAAGCGTAGCGGCCGGTGGCCCACTTGCGATAATGCCAGATGATTTCGTTCTGAAAGTTATCCGATCCGAAAGCGGCGTCCATCAGCAGTTTCAGGTAGTGGCTGGCCCGGGGGGCGCAGTGCAGATATATGCTGCCGTCCGGTTTCAATACCCGATGCAGCTCAATCATCCGCTGGGACATCATGGTCAAATAGGCCATCATATTGTTCTGGCCCAGCAAATCCCGCATGGACGCCAACAGCCGGGACAGCCGCGGCGGGCCGTCCTGGACCACTTCCCGATAGGCCGCCTCCGCCTCAATGCTCCAATGCCAAGTGTCCCGAAAGGCGGTAATCTGGGCGGCCGACTGCTCGCCGCTGACCTCCCGGAACAGCAGGTTATAAGTGGCATTGGAATTAAAGGGCGGATCCAGGTAAATCAGGTCGACGCTTTCGGCGGCAATCTGCTCCCGCATAAGGGGCAGATTGTCGCCGAAGTAAAGGCGGTTGGGCGCCGTTTCCAGCATTGCCGGACTTCCTTAACGGGGGCAGACTTCCGCAGGGTTATGCGCGGATTGTAGCAGACGGCGGGCGGAATGGGAATAGTTTGCCAACCGCTTTAATGTCATTCTACCACCCGCTAATGTCATTCCCGCCGACCCTTACAGTCATCCCCGCGGCCGCCCCCCGACCGTCATTCCCGCGCAAGCGGGAATCTGGCGGCGGGGCGGCAACGGGCTGGTCTTTTAAGTACCGTTCGGGATTCCCGCTTACGCGGGAATGACGGTAGAGGGTGGCGGAAATCGGCCGCCCTTATGCTAGGGCGGTGGCGGAAACCGCCCACCCTTATGCTACGCAGGCGGCCCGGCGCCCCTTCCAGGGCCGCGGGCGATGTGGTAGCAGCCGACGGCCAGGGCCTCCCATTCCTGAGTGCTTTTGCGGTAGCCAATCATTCCCAGGCGGGCCATTACCGCATAGGCCAGCTGATCCGGCGGGACTTGGGAATGGCGGGCGATGGCGGCGCGGATTTCCTGGGCCGAATAGGTGTAAAGCGGCAGGCGATGGCCGGCCGACCAGGCGCGCAGGGCGGTATCCAGCAGTTCCAGAGCCGGCATCGGCCAGCGCAGGCCCGAGGGTTGCCCGTAGGCGACCGCCATCGGCTGACTATAAGCCACCAGCTGATCCAGGCAGGCGACCAAGTGATTCACCCGGTCGGCGGCGGTCAGGCTGCGGCGGCGCGGCAGGCGGATGCTACCGGTGCGTTCCGGCCGGGCGCTGCGGAACAGAGCCCAGCCGGTTTCCCGCACGCCGGCATCCAGAGCCAGCAGGATGTCGTCCCTTTCCGGCGCGGCCGGATATTGGGATTGGGCCAAAGGGCGGGCATCGGCTGGGGCCTCGAATTGGATTGGGATGGCGGCGCGGCCGTTCATCGCGTCACCGCCCAGCAAGCCGGGGAATCCGGCCAAGTTACTCCGACGATGGCGGCCTCCTTTTCCGTTCCGGCCGGCCGGGTTTCTCCGCCGGGCCGGGATACCCCGACGATGGCGGCCGCCGCCCTTTCCGTTCCGGCCGGCCGTTCTCCGCCGGGCCGGGATACCCCGACGATGGCGGCCGCCGCCCTTTCTGTTCCGGCCGCCCTTTCCCGGCCGGGCCGGGATACCCCGGCCGCCGGCAAAGCGGGCTGTTGCGGCGGATTAGCCGCGGCGGCCGGCCGCTGTCCCGGCCGGCGATCCGGCGCATACAGGCCGACATAGCAGTAAGCGCCGCATTGCAGGCAAATCCAGTCCCCCCAATCCCGGGCCAGGTCGCCACCGCACTTCTTGCAGGCTTTCAGTAGATAGTTTTTCACCCTTGCCCCCTCTTGTCGTGGACTTTGCTGCCGTTGATAGAACTATTGTTCTATATAAACCGCCGGTTGTCAAGACATGGAGGCCGTCATTCCCATTCTCTTACTGTCATTCCCCGCCGCCCCCACCGTCATTCCCGCGTAAGCGGGAATCCCGAAATGCCTGATGGGTGGTATGCCGGTCTTTGGAAGTACCGTCGGGATTCCCGCTTACGCGGGAATGACGGTAGAGGGGCGGCGGGAATGGTGGTAGAAAGGCGATAGGAAGGACGGTTGTTGACCGCCACTACAGTTCTAATCCGATGAAAATATCCTGTTAATCCTGTCTATCCATGTTTGAATCCGGATCCCCGGTCAAAAAGCGGTTGCCGCCGTTGTCTTTTCGGGATATACTGGCCGGGCAATTCCGGCCGCCCTTTTTCCGCGCTCCGGCCGCCGGGCCGAAAGGATGTAGAACCGCTTTCCGTGACTGCTCCCCCGCGCGCCCGTCCCCGCATTTTCTACGGCTGGTGGATGCTGGCTATCACTTCGCTGATGGCCTTTTTTGCCAGCGGCATTTTCTTTCGCGGTTTCACCGTCTTTGTCCCGGCCATCCGCGACTCCCTGGGCATCAGCCAGGCGCAGACCAACCTGATTTTTGCCCTGGCCCGGGCCGAGGGCGGCCTGGAAGGTCCCTTTGCCGGCTGGCTGATTGACCGGTTTGGCAATCGGGCTTTGCTGATTCCGGCGGTATTGCTGGCGGTAGCCGGCTACCTGCTCCTGTTCCGGCTGGATTGGCTGGCCGGGTATATCGGCGGGTTCTGGGCCTTTACCCTGGTCTATCTGTTGATGGTGTCCCTGGGCAACAGCATCGCCTTTCAGCACGCTATGTTCGCCGGCATCAATCAGTGGTTCCGCCGCCGCCGTTC
Source organism: Dehalococcoidia bacterium (assembly GCA_965203435.1). Taxonomy (GTDB): domain Bacteria; phylum Chloroflexota; class Dehalococcoidia; order Lucifugimonadales; family UBA3495; genus CBDBCU01. Next base: position 271,958 of record CBDBCU010000002.1, read on the forward strand.
CCTGGCCATATCCATTCTGGCGGCGGTGGCCTCGTTGGGCGGCCTGTTCATCGTGCCGGCGATGAACGGCGTCATTGAACGCTGGGGATGGGAAATGGCCTCCCTGGCCGCCGGGGCCGCCTATCTGATTTTCCTTTTCCCCTTGTGTTTCCTGTTCCGCAATCGCCCGGAGGATATGGGATTGCTGCCGGATGGCGATACTACGCCGCCGATGGCCGGCGGGGCTAGGGATGCCGCCGGCCGGCGGCGGATGCTGCGGGATTACACCGTCCGGGAGGCCCTGCATACCAAAGCCTACTGGCTGCTGATGCTGGGGGCCGGCCTGCGGATGATTGCCACCCTGGGCATTCTGGTCAGCATTGTTCCCATTCTGGAGGATAAGGGGGTCAGCCGCCAGATGGCCGCCAACCTGACCGGGGCTATGTTCGGCATCAACTTTCTTTCCCGCCTGATCTTGGGCTACTTCGGCGACCAGTGGCCCAAATCCCTGATTCTGGCCGGCACCCTGGCCGCCGAGGCTCTGGCTTTTGTATTTCTCTACTTCGGCGATTGGCACGGCGGCCTGCTGGGGATAATGCTGATTTTGACCTTTATCCTGCTGGAGGGTTTTGGCGACGGGGCCGGCATTATCGTTTGGGCCGCCTTGGGCGATTACTTCGGCCGCGACCGCTTTGCCACTTTGCGCGGCTACATCACCTTTTCCCACAGCTGGGCGCTGGTGGCCTCGCCGGTCTTTGTGGGCTGGGTTTTTGACGCTTACGGCAGCTATGATGGGGCCATCATCCCGGCCGCGGTCTGCGCCGCCTTGGCCAGCCTCTGTTTCCTGTTCACCCGGCGCCCGCCGCAGCTGACCCGGGCGGTGGAACCGGCGGCCGCCGGAGCGGGGATGGCGGGCAATGCCGGCTGATGCCGGATCCCCGCCATCGGAAAAATTGCCCGGAAAATTGGCCTATCGACCCCTTGACAAGGGGCGGGAAAGGGTGTAGTCTGGTTCTAATCACCCCTGTTCCTTCGGCAGCAGGGCGCAAGGCCACCCTTTATGGGTGGTCATTGCATTTGAGGAGAGTACGCAGAAACCGGCCCGCGGCCGCTTGACAATCGGCTGGAAAGGGTGTAATCTAACTCTCACCACCCCTGTCCACTTAGTCGGCAGGGCGCAAGGCCACCCTTACGGGTGGTCATTGCATTTATGGGCGAATGTGACTATAGAACGGAAATTTGGCCGCCCGACCCCTTGACAATAGGTTGGAAAGGGTGTAACCTAATCCTTACCACCCCTGTCGTTTCCGATGGCAGGGCGCAAGGCCACCCGCAAGGGTGGTCATTGCATTTATGGGGGGAGCGGATGTCGGTCAACATATATGTCGACGGTTTCAACCTCTACTATGGCTCCCTGCAGGGTACGCCTTACAAGTGGTTGAACCTGGCGGCTATGGGCCAACTGTTGCTACCGGACCAGGAGATTAACCGGATCCGGTATTTCACCGCCCCGGTCTTGTCTTTTCCCCACGACCATCAGATCCGCGACCGGCAAGGGAATTACCTCCGGGCCTTGCGTACCATTCCCAACCTGACCATCCACTACGGGCGGTTTTCCTCACACCCGACTACCGCCCCACGCTACCCCTTGGTCTATTCCGATCCGGCGGGGCCGCCGGAGATGGTGTCTGTTCTGAAAACCGAGGAAAAGCGTTCCGATGTGAACCTGGCTACCCTGCTGCTGGTGGACTGCTTCGACAACGATTTTGACGCGGCGGCAGTTATCACCAACGACTCCGACTTGGACCTGCCCATTGAGTAGGTGGTTTCCCGGTTTGGCAAGGCGGTCGGCGTCATCAACCCGCATACCCGGTCCCGCATCAGCCGGGAATTGATTCGGGCCGCCAGTTGGCATTATCGGCAAATCAACCGGAGCGTCCTGGCCCGCAGCCAGTTTCCGGCAACTATGAGGGACGCGCAAGGGGAGTTCCGCAAGCCGGCCCGGTGGTAGCCCCGCCGGGGCGGGAAAGACGGTAAAAGCAGCCCGCCGGTATATGAAATAGCCGCCATCCCTACCGCCCTATCGCCCATTCCGCCGCCCACAGTTCCCCTTGGCCGGGGATATGCTGGCCGGTGCGGATTTCCTTGATGGGGTAATCGGGCAAAGGAACGGATGCCAAGCACTTGCCGTCAAAGGAGCCGCCCCAACGGTCAAAGGCAAAATCCAAGTTGGCAAAGCCGGCGGCCTGCCTTTCCGCCGGCAAATCGGCTACATCCTGCGGGAGGATATGCAGGAAAAAGCCGGCCGCTATATCCGCCGCCGCGCAGGTTTCCCGCAAGTAAAGCAGCTGATGGTCCTGGATATACAGGTCAAAGGCGGCTTGGGCGGCCGGCGGCCGGGCGGACAAGGCGGCGTAGGCGGCCCGCAGGGGTTCCGGGTCATCCGGGGGATATAAGGCGACTTCCCAGCGGCCCTCCTGCCCGGTGTGAATGGCGGCGATGGGATATTCGGGCAAAGTAACTATCGCCACGCAATCGCCGCCGGGCCGGCCGCCGTAATGGGGCATATAGAAATCCTGAATGGCATAACCGGCCGGCTGGATATTGACATAGGGCGGCAAATCGGCCGCCGGCGCCGGGTAGATATGCAGGACTACCAGGGTTTGGTACTCCACTTCGGAACAGTCGGCTTTGGCGTAGAGCAGCCGCTGCCGACCGCCGGCATCCGGCTCCAGAAAAACGGCAAATTCCCCCGGCCGGACCGATTGGCGACTTTGCCGCCGCGCCGCGGCGATGCGCTCCCGCAGCCCGGGCTGGGAAAGGCTGTATAGTGACTCCCACCGATATTCTCCGGATGCTTGGTCCTGGCCGATAATCAAATCGCCTTGGGCGTAGGCCGGCAGTTGAATAACCGCCAGGCAAGTATCAGCCCACCGCACCCCGTAGCTGCGGAGGAAAGTCGCAAAGCCGGTGCGCCCCTCCGGGTTTGGCCGGAAAATCTTGACTAATACCCGCCGCGCCCGGTCGCCCGGCGGGCAGTTTTCCCGGACAAAGGTCAAGGTACGGCCCTGCAAATAAACATCGTAAGCGGCCCGGATGATGGGCTCTCCGGCTACTGCCTGCCGATAAATTTCCTGGTAAGTTGCCAACGCCGCCGCTGTCATCCGGGAATCCCGTAGCGGTTTCACGGCCAGGTAAGTATTGTTGTAAATCCGCCCCACCGGCAGCCCGTTAAAGGCCAAATCCTGATGGCCGTCGTCCTGAACGCGAAACAGGGCATAATCCGCCGCGGCAAAATCCTGTTCCTCCCGAAAACCCGTCCCGGCGGCATCTAGTAGCCAAGAGCTGCGGACACCACGCACGGCCAGGGTTTCGCCGGGATGGAGTTCCCGCAGATATTCCAGGGCCGGCTCCAGCGGCGCCTTGCGCGCATTAGCGGAAGTCATCCGGTACTGCGTCCGCAGATATTCCGGAGTAGTCCGATCCCCTAGGAAGTTGAAATAAACATCCTGCAACGGGTGGATTTGCGCCATCGAGAGGGCAATCAGGGCCAAGCCGATGCCCGCCAGGCCATAGACGCCGGTACGGATGGCCCGGCCGGCCCGGGCGGAAATCAGCCAATGCAAGCCGCCGGCCGCCAGCAGGCCAAAGGGGGCGGCGAGGAAATAGAAATGCCGCCAATCCTGATGCTGATTGGAACCCAGCAGGGCCGCCGCCGCCGGCGGCAGCAGGAAACAAGCCAGCAATAGCGCCGGAAAGCGCCGCCGGGTATTGCCTAGTGCCGCTCCGGGCCGGCGCAGAACGGCCGCAATCGTAGCGACCGCGCCGACTAGGCCCAGCAGCAGCAACAACGGCGGCGTGGTGATGGCAAACCAAACGGCGGTGTAATGCGGCGGCAGTTCTTTGGAAAACAGCAGGTTTCCCTGAAACAACTGCAACGCCACCGCCGGATGGTCAATCGTCAGGGCCAGGCTTTCCGCCAGATAGCCAACGGGGTTAGTCCAAGCGTAGGGGGTTACGGCGTACAAAGTCAGCCCGGCGGCCAAGGCGAATAGCCCGGCGGTCAACAGGATTCGTTTCCGTTCCGGCCCGGATCCGGCATAAAACCAATCCAACCCCCGCATTGCCAGCGGCGCCGCAAAAAGCATTATTCCCATAATCCGCAGGTTGGTCAGCAAGCCCACCGCCGCGCCCAGCAGCAGGAAAGCGCCAAGTGTATCCTTGCGGAAAGCCCGTTCCAGCAGATAGAGGGCAATCATCAGCATACTGAGAAAAACCGGGTCTTTGGAATTAAAAAAGGAGTGGGCGTAGAGGCGGGGATGCAGCAGGAAAATCAGCAGGGCCAGGATGGCGATAAGCCGGTTGCCGAACAGCCGATAAGCCAGCCGGTAGCAGAAATAGCCGCCGACAATAAAGAACAGGTGGGTCAGGAGGGCGCGGAGGCGGTGGATGTCGTGGTCGTTGGTCAAGCCCAGAGCTTGCTGCGCCAGCAGTAGCGGCAGCTCAAAAGCCACGCCATAAACCCGGTCGCTGTAAAGGGGCAGCCCCTGGGCTACGCTGTCGGCCTGGCCCCGGAGGTAGTTCCAATTGGCTTGGGCAATGCGCCGCTGATTCTTTTCATCCGGGTCGATGCCGTAATCCCCGGTCAGGGCCAAGCCCAGCAGCAGAAAGAGGGCGCAAACCAGCAAACCGCTGCGGGCGGTAAGGAAGTTCAGCGCCGCCCGGATGCGGCCGGAATGGTGCGGGGGCAAGTAGCGCAGCGGCGGGAACATAGGGCCGATTATAGCATTTGCAGCCTGAGCCTTATCAGACCGCCTACACCAAGTACGACACTTCCAGGGGGATCTCAAACAGCGGCTGCCAACCGCCGGCTGCGTCGGCCGCTTCGATGCTGAAATGGTAAGTGCCTTGCTTATAGTAAGGCACGACCGGAAAGCGTATTCTAACGCGGTGCTGCTGAGCAGCGGTCAGGTCAACCGCGAACTCGGGCGCCGGCTCCGGAAGTCTTGCCCCCGGGGTATCCGCAGGGAAGTGCATCCGGATGCGGCCTTTCCCCTGCTCGCCGGCCTCCGGATCCGAACGGGCGAACAGGATGAACAAATCGCAGTTCACCGGAGCCGCCGGCAGGGCCGATTCCTCGGCAATCGCAGCGAGGGGTTCCGGCACGCGAATCCCTTCCAGAATGTTGAGCAGGGAAATCCGATTGGTTTCCTGGTCAACCACGGAACTTTCGCAAAGGATGGCCCAAAGGACTTTCAAGATACCGCTCCGCAAGGGTATTCGCCGGTGGAGGAGGGCGCGCCCTCGACCGTCGCCGGGATAATTTTAACCTTTTCCGCCACCGGCAGCATCCGGATCGGCGCGGCCGCGGTTTCCGCCCCGGCCCAGGCGTTGGTACCGGCCGCTACCGGCGGCCCCATAATCCGCTGCGCCAGTTTCCGGGCGTACCAGCATTGGGGGGCGCGGGCAACATAATGGGCGGCTACCGGCCCGGCGTCCGGCGCGGCATGATAGGTCAGCCACAGCAAAACCGCCAAAGGCGTGTCATTGGGGTTTTCATAGCGCCAGTCGATCTCCTGGCCGGCCAGATCATGGATCCGATCCAGCGTCGACTCCTGCAACTCTCCGGAATCCTTTACCTGCCGGTACAGATCCAGTACCACCGGGTCTTGGGCAACTTCCCGAAAGAAGGCTTTTGCGCTGCTGACCACGTTCAGCCGCGCTGCGAACTGAGGGCTCTCGATTTCGGTCAGGGCCGCTTGCCAGTTCATATCCGCTCCGTCCAGTATCCGCTGAAATGCCCCAGCGCCGGGCTAAGGTCATCAACGCGATGAAAGTATTCACCAGTGGATCCCCACTGGCTCAGCACTTGCACTTCCCAAGTTCCTTCGCGCAGGTTAGGCTTTACCTCGGCAACCAAACCCACATGGGAAACTGCGCCGGCGCTACTGCGATACACGACCACATCGCCGGGTTGAAGTTCCCGCTCGTCGCTTACCCGGCTATAGCCATCGTCCGCCAGAATCATTCCCAACCAATCGGGATCAATCCATACCCGGCGGTTGGCGAACACCATCCCCATGCAGTTGTAAGCGCTGCTGAGCGAGCGCAAACGGACCGCCGGGTGCTGCTGGCGCACTTGCTCCCGGGCAGCGTCCTTGATACTCCGGGACAGTTCATCCCTTTGTTCGTTGGGAATCTGCCGGCCCTTCTTGGTGGCTAAAGGCAGATTTATGCGATTGCCTTGTTCGTTAAGCAAAACCATCGGCGGGATTATAATGGATCCGGGCGATAGTTGCAACACCCCCTAAATAAACCGCGCCCGTTCCCCGGCCGTGTCGCCATAGTCAATATAGACGGTGATGACCTCGCTGAAAAAGTCGAACGCCTCTACCCCCTGCTCCCGCTGGCCGACTCCGGAGGCTTTCAGGCCGCCAAAGGGCAGATGCACCTCGCCGCCCAGGGTGGGGGCATTGACATGAACCATCCCGGCCGCCACCGTGTTGATGTAGCGGTAGGCCCGGGGCAAGTCCCGGGTATAAACCGAGGAGGACAATCCGAACTTGACGCTGTTGGCAAGGCGTACCGCATCCTCCAAATCGGCCGCCTTGAACACCGTCAGGGCCGGGCCAAAAATTTCCTCCTGGGCAATCCGCATATCCGGGGTTACATCAGTAAAAATGGTCGGCTCCACATAGTAGCCCTGGTCAAAATCGCCGCCGGTGGGCTGGCGGCCGCCATAGGCCAATTTAGCCCCCTCCTCCGTCCCCAAGCCAATGTAATGCAGCACCGTATCCAATTGGGACTGGCTGGACAGGGGGCTCAGGTCGGTATCGGGATCCATCCCGTCGCCGATTTTCAGCTGGCCGGTACGCGCCAGCAGGCCCTCCATAAAGGCGTCATAAATGCTTTCCTCGACGATGACCCGGCTGGTGGCGGTGCAGCGCTGGCCGCTGGAGCCGAAAGCCCCGGAAACAATGCCGGCCAGGGCCTTGTCCAAATCGGCGTCGGCCAGCAGGATGACGGCATTTTTGCCGCCCATTTCGCACTGCACCTTTTTCAGGCGCTGGGCGGCGGCGGCGTAAAGATTCGTCCCGATTTCCGTGGAGCCGGTAAAGGATATGCCGTCCACCGCATCGCTTTCCACCAGGGCTTGGCCTACGGAGCCGCCGGGGCCGGTAATCAGATTCAAGACGCCGGGCGGCAAGCCGGCCTCCTCGAAAACTTCGGTCAACTTGACGGCGCTCAACGGGGTTAGGGAGGCCGGCTTGAATACGATAGTGTTGCCGCAAATCAGGGCCGGGGCCATTTTCCAGGCGGGAATGGCGATGGGAAAGTTCCAGGGGGTGATGACCGCCACCACGCCCAGGGGCCGGCGGACGGTGTAGGCCACGGTGTCGGGCAATTCCGAGGGGGTGGTGTAGCCGAACAGCCGGCGGCCCTCGCCGGCGGCGTACTCAATGATGTTCATCGCCCGGCGCACTTCGCCGCGGGCGTCGGCCAGCGGCTTGCCCTCCTCCTCGGTAATCGTCCGGGCCAGTTCCGCGCTGCGCCGTTCCATAATCGCCAAAGCCCGGTACAAAACCTGCGCCCGGGCCGGAGCCGGCGTATTGGCCCAATCCGCCGCGGCCGCTTGGGCGGCGGCGGCCGCGGCCAAGGCGTCCTGCGGCGTCGAGGTCTGAAACTCCCCCAGGACGACCTCTTTGCGGGCCGGGTTGGTGATGGGATAGACGCGGCCGGATGCGGATTCGACCCATTGGCCGCCGATATAGTTGCGATAGATAGCTGCCGGCGCCGTCGTTGCCATAAAGCCCTCTCCCCCTTTAGCCCGTTAAATAGTTTCAGCCCGTCCGCTAGTTACAGTTGCGCTGCCGGTTGCTGCGGCGGGAACCGGAGCCGGCCGATAAGTACCGGTCAATAAGGTAACACGGTTGCGGTTAAGGGGCAAGGGGCGGGTTTCCGCTGGTACCGGGCAATGGCCTGTAGCAACCGTCTTTCACGCGGCCGCCCCTTTCTATCGCCCTTCCCGCTTACGCGGGAAGGGCGATAGAAAGGGGTCGGGAAGGACGATAGAAAGGGGCGGCCGGGAATAACTTGCCAACTCCCCAAAAACCCAATTCCCTTGATTGTTGACTATATTGCCGCCGGGGGTTACAATTTAGCCAACGGCCGCCGGCCCAATAGGGCGGCCCAGGAGTTGGAGCTTATTGTAACCGCAAATGGCGCCCCCCAATATGGCGACGACGTCGCCCTGTTCATCGACTGGGAAAACTTCAAGATCAGCCTGGCCAGCGGCAGCCGCGCGCCCAATGTGACCGCCCTCAAAGAGGAGGTTTCCCATCACGGCCGGGTCGTGGTCGCCAAGGCTTACGCCGACTGGGTCACCCGCTCGCCGGAACTGCGCGGAGCCAGCCAGTTCATCAACGACCCGCCGGCTCTCTACGCCGCCGGCATCGAGCCGGTCTATGTTCCCACCCGCCTGCCGGTCAGCGGCCTGTCCAGCAACACCCGCACCTTTCGGGTGAAAAACAGCGTGGATGTCAAGATGACCGCCGACTGCATCGAGTGCGCCCATACCTACCCCAACATCGGCACCTATGTGCTGGTTTCCGGCGACTCCGACTTCATCCATGTCATCAATTCCCTGCGGGCCATTGGCAAGCGGGTCATCATCATCGGCGTTTCCTGGAGTACCTCCCGCCGGCTGGCCGACCAGGTGGACGGGCTGATTCTCTACGACAGCGATGTGGATCCGGAGACGCCGCCGGAACCGGTGGCGGCGCCGCCGGCCGCGGCCGGCCGCCCGGCGGCCCGCGGCGGCGTCACCCGCCAGCAGCAGTTGGCCGAAGTCATCCGGGTTATTGAGGATATTGTCCGCGCCGAGCGACAGGCCGGCCGGATGCCCCTGCTGACTTCCCTGAAACAGCGGGTAATGCGCCGCATCCCCGGCTTTGACGAAAAGAAACTCGGCTTTTCCGGGTTCAAGAAACTGATGCTCCACGCCGCCGACGCCGGCAACATCCAACTGGTAACGCACGGCCTGGTGGATTGGGTGCTGATGGCCGATGAAACGCCGCCGGAGGAGGAACGCAGCAACGACAGCCCGGTGCAATCGGTGGCCGCCGATGAGGAAGTAGTCCCCGGCGCCGACGGGGAAACGCCGGCGGCGGCTGAGGAAACCGATGGCGGCGCGGCGGATGATGCCGATGCGGATGCCGCGGCCGCCGGGGCGGCGGCCACCGCGGCCGCGGATTTTGAGCCGCCCCCCCTGGCTCCGGAATTGGAACAGGCCCTGGCCGAAACCCTGGCGGCGCTGGATCTGCCGGCCGGCCCCGGCGATGGGCGGGATGGCCGCCGGGTGATGGATGTGGTGATAATGGCCGATACCCTGGAACATCGGGAGGGGGTCAGCCATGTGGCCTTTCGTTTCCTGATTGGGCAAATCGCCGGGGCCCTGCGCGAGGGTTTGGAAGCGGAACACCCGGAGATTGTCCACCGCTGGGGCGGCGGCGTCTTTTCCCGCAACTATGTGGACGGCTTGGTGCGGGGGCTGCGGAGCGGCGGCCTGTTCCTGCAAGGCTCTTACGCCGACCGGGACGAGGAAACCGGCCGCGCCCGCCGCCGCCGCACCTTTAACCTGAACCACGACCATCCCCTGGTGCAGCGCATCCTGGAAAGCCAGTGGCACGCCCCGGCCGCCGCCGGGGATGGGGAGGACGCCCCGGCCGCCAGCGCCCCGCCGCCGGAAACCCCGGCCCCGGCAATGGACTCTGACGCCGCCGCCGACCCGGCCCCGGAAAACGCCGCCGCCACAACGGCAGATGACGCCGCATCCGACGCGGACGCCGCCCGGGAACCGGCCCCGGTATCGGCGGTGAACCGGGTAATGCGGCTGTTCCGGGGGTAAGCCAAAGGCAACAAATCAGTCCCGGGGCGGCCTACATCATCCGCTCATCCTGAACTGGTTGCCGGATGAACCCGGCCGCCCCGGCGCTACATAAAACCGCCCATCCATAACCGGGAGGAATGGCTATGGCTGAGGGAAAGCCGGAGCAGCAGGAAAGCATCGCTCCCCCGGAAAACGGGGCCGAACCGGATTACACCGGGCTGGAGGAGTATATCGTTCCCGCTCCCCACCCCAACAGTCCCCTCAACCGCGCGCGCCAAGAGATGGAGCGGGTGCCCGCGGAGACGGAAAAGTTGTCGGTGGAGGAATCCTTGAAACTAGTGGCCGGGATACCTCCTTCGGATCACGATTCCACTCCGATGATTCGGAGGATGCGGGATGCCCGCTAGGGTGGGGGATGGCTAAATGGGACGCTGACCGCGCGGCCAACAATGGCGTTACGGCAAGGCGGTTTAACCGCTAATCTACAACCGGGAGGAATGGCTATGATTGAGGAAATGCCGGAACAGCAAGAGAGCATCACGCCCCCGGAAAACGGGGCCGAACCCGACTACACCGGGTTGGAGGAGTATATCATTTACCCTCCTCATCCCGACCAGCCCCCGCGGTGGGAAGCCCCCGGCGTTACGCCGGTTCCTCAGGAGCCGGGGAAGTTGTCGGTGGAGGAGTCCTTGAAACTATTGGCCGGGATACCCCCTTCGGATCACGATTCCACCCCGATGATTCGGAGGATGCGGGATGCCCGCTAGGGTGGTGGACGCTTCAGTTTTTGCAGCGTCGTACTTCCGGGAACCCCGCCAACGCGAGGCGGAGCGTATCATCGCCGGCGGTGGGCTGTTTGCGCCAACTCTGGTCAAGTATGAGATGGCTAATATAGCCTGCAAGAAAATTGAGCTCTCGCCGCAACGGCGGGAGTTTATCGCAACGGCCTTGCAGGCGTTCCTGAACCTGAACATCGACCTGCGGGAAGTGGACTGCCAGCGGGTGGTTGAGTTGGCAACCTTGACCGGGCTGACAGCCTATGACGCCAGTTACCTGTTCGTAGCCCGGGAGTTGGGTATGCCGCTGCTGACTTTCGACCGGCAGCTGGCCCGGGTAGCGCGGATTTGGCGGCAGGGGTAGACAAATCGGATCCCTTGTATTGGGATATTTCCCGGCTCCCGCTACCCCCACTCTACAAATCCAAAACCAGCGTTGACCAGCCGAAATTCGGCGCGCCCAGGCCGGCCCCGGTGTAGGGTTGATAGTATTCCCGAAAGCCGGATTGGGCTATCGCTTGCAGGGTGCGGATTTTGAGGGTGTCGGCAATGTCGGCGTAGCCGTGCCGCCGCAAGGCGTGGCACAAAAACCAGTTAGTATTAACCCAACTGGGGCCGCGCCAGATGAACCCCCGGGGGTTGCCCGGCATAAACCGGGGATTGGACGCCGGCACGGATGGCACCGGATAGGGCAGCCAGAAATGGGCCGGGTTGGTCAGCCACTGCTCCACCAGCCGCGCCACTATATCCGAGGGCAAATCCTCAAGAATCAGCGGCATCAGGGAACTGATTGTTACCATCCTTACCGGCCTTTCCGCTGCGCCCTGCAAGTCAAAAAAAGCCCCGGCGGCGGCATCCCAGCCCTTATCCAGCAAAGCATCCCGGGTTTTAGCGGCCCTCCCTTGGAACTCGGCGGCCGCCGGGTCGTCGCCCAGCAGCCGGGCCAAAGCGCGCAAGCTGAAAGCGTAAATGGCATTGACCAGCGTATCCTCAAAGTGAAACACCTCCGCCGCCAGGATACGCCGGTCGTCACCGCGTAATGGCGCATAGACATCATAAACCTGCCGCAGGGCGGCGATAAAGCCCCGATTGCTCAACTCGGTCAAGCCCAGGGCGGCGTCATACTTGGGCGAACAGTCGGTGCCGGCCTCCTCCGGCTGAATAATGGCAATCAAGCCGTCCGCGTCCGGGTCGCGGTGATAGTGCAGCCAGCGATAGTAGGCGGTCAAAACCGGCAAGGCGGCGTCCCGAAAGGCGGTGTCTCCGGTGGCCTGATAAACCCGCTCCACGGCGTAGGCCAGCAGCGGCGGCTGGATGGTGGCGCTATAGTGGGGGGCCGTCCTGGCCACCAGGTTGCGGCGCAGAAAGGCCGGCTGCTTTTCCCGTTCCCAAAAGACGATATGGGGGATGAACCCGTCGGGCCGGGCCGCCCGCAGCAGGGTGGTCAATTCGGCTTGGGCCTGGGCCGGATCCAGATGGGTCAGGGCGATGGCGTGAAAGCAGGAATCCCAGAACCACTGAAAGGGATAGCCGGTCAGGGACGGGACAACAAAGCGGAATTCCTGCCCGTTCCAATCGGCCACGCCCTGCCGCAAGTTGGTCAGCAGAATGTGACGGGCGCGATTTTCCAGTTCCGGCCGGGTCAGCAGCGGCGGCATTTTTACCCTCCTGATTTCTCAATTCCGTTCTCTTGACCTTGCCACAACCGTCATTCCCGGCGCTCTTACCGTCATTCCCGCGTAAGCGGGAATCCAGCGGCCGCAGCCTTGCCGCAACCGTCATTCCCGCGCAAGCGGGAATCCAGCGGCCGCAGCCTTGCCGCAACCGTCATTCCCGCGTAAGCGGGAATCCCGAACGGTACTGCGCCAGACAAGACCGTTGCCGGCCGGGCATTTCTGGATTCCCGCTTACGCGGGAATGACGGTAAGTGTACCGGGAATGATGGCAGAGCGGCGCTACAACCCCTGATACAAAGCCAGATACTTGGCGGCCACCGTTTCCCAACTGAATTCCCGGTTGGCGTAGTCTTGGCCGGCGGCCCCCAAGCGGCGGCGGTAATCGGCATCATTAACCATCCGGGCCAGGGCGGCAATGGCGGCCGGGCGGTCGTAGCGGGGTACCACTACCGATCCGTCAGTCAGCAATTCCCGGTTGGCCCCCACATCGTGGGTTAAAACCGGCAAGCCGTGGCGCATGGCCTCGAAATAGACCAGGCCAAAGGCTTCGTAGCGGGAAAAGAGGGCCAGCAAATCGCCTTGGGCATATTGGCCGGCCAGGGCGGCATCGCCCAATTCCCCGGTAAAATTCACTTCGGATTCCAGATCGGCGGCGGCAACGGCGGCCCGCAATTGCCCGGCGGCATCCTCATCGCCGCCGGCCAGAATCAGCCGGGCCGGCCGATTGAACCGGGGCCGGGCCTGGCGGTAAGTTTCCAGCAGCCAATCCTGTCCCTTGTGCCGGCTCAACCGCCCCACGCAGAGGATATTTACCGGGGCATCAACCGCGGCGGATTGCGCCAAGGCGGCAGATGTATCCCCATCCGCCGCCGGAACTTCCAGCCTAGACGCCCCCCAGCCGATAACCGACAGCTTATCCGGATGCACCCGGTAATCCCGGCGCAGTTGGGCCGCCTCTTGATTCGTCAGTGCCACTACCCGGTCGACGGCGCGGCAGAGGCGGCGGTTCAGCGGCCGCAACCAGCGGTAAGCCGGCCGCAAAGGGTGGTAAGAGGGAGTAAAGACGAACCCGGCTTGCCCCCGCCGCCAGTGCCAACTCCACCAATGCCCCCAGAACCAGCCGTCGCCGACAAAGTGCAGAATGTCCGGGTTGAATTGGTCAAGGTAATGGCGGATTTGTCCCGGACGGAACCAGACCAGCGGCGCCGAGTAAAAGGGCGGCGGCCGCCGGGGATGGCCGGTCAAGCGGAAAATCTCAAGGCCCTCCGCCGTCCGTTCCCGGTCGGGCCACTCCGGATGGGGTATTCGGGGAAAAGCGTATTTGGCGGTCAATACCCCCACGGCCGCCACGGCCGGGGAGGCCAGCAGTTGCAAGGAAAGCTGCTCCACCGCCCGCTCAATGCCGCCCAGGTATGGCCGGAAGTAGGGGGTGAGCAACAGGATGCGGAGGGGGGATTTGCTGCGCGGCGGCTCAGGCATAAAATACCGCGTCGACCGAGGGTTCATCCCCCTAACAGGCCATCATTTCGCGGCCCGGCCGACTGTTGCAATGATACCATAGTTTCCCGGCAAGTCAACCCCTTTATTCCATAAAGGGGGCAAATTCCCCCATACCCGCCGCCCCTACCGTCCTTCCCGCGTCAGCGGGAATCCAGAACGGCGCTGCCTTAGGACGCCGCATCCCCGGCAAGCCACCGTTGGATTCCCCACTTGCGCGGGAAGGACGGTGGGTAGGCCGGTAATGTCGGTAAGAGTGCAAGGGCTACGACGAGGAACTGGCGGCGGCTACCGGGCCGATATAGCCCGTCTTGCCCATAGTTTTAACGCCGCTGCTGTTGTCATAGTAGCGGTAGGCATACAGGTACTTGCCCTGGTCGGCGGCGACCGGGGTGTAGCCAGTAGCCGCCGCTACCAGCACCTCGCAACCATTGTCGGAAGTGTCATCGCAGCGGATCCACCGCACGGCGTCGCTGCCGCTGATGGCAATGGCCTGCCCCACCCGGGGCGCAGTGTGGCCGCTGGCGAAAGTCAGCGTGGCGGTCGGCCCGCTCCAAGGGTTGGCTGGTGTGCTGACGATGCCACTGACCCAGACGCCCTCCCCGCTCAGCCGGCCCACCCGAAACCGCTTGTTGGCCTCGTAGGGTTCAATCAGCAACCGGGACGAGCCGTTGCCGAAGCGGTTGATTCCGATGCCATCCTGGCGACTGCGGACAATCGTCCACCCGGTAACGCCGTCATCAGAACGCTCCCAGACATACCCCTGTCCGTTGACTTTGGTCAGCCCACTCTGGCTCTGGATGGGGAACCAGTGGGTGGGCGCGGTCTGGCCTACCGCCGGATCCCCGATGCGGAGGTGGAGTTGGTCGCGCACCTGGTGGCCGCCGTACTTCAGCATCGGGTAGAGTCCGTGGCCAAAATGCCAGGGGTCATCCTTGCCGGCCACGCCGTCCAGGTTCAGGTTCCAGTTGGCGAATAACCCCGGGTAGATGTAGTTGGGATGCCAAGCCATAGCTAACCCGCGGACACCCGTCCCCAAGGCGCTGCTGCTCTGGCCGCTGACCGCAATGTCCCAGTAGCTGTCGACCGCCGTTCCCTTGCTGTTCGCGATCTCTTGGCCGCTGCTGTCCACCTGACCGTTCTTGCCCACCAATCCGCCGACTAATGGATTGGTTCCGGTAGCCACCACCGGCCCGATGGCGTAGCTGGCGGTGATAATTCCCGGATAGGTAGTGTTACTCCTAGTCAACCGCCTGTTCCATCCCACTAGGCCGCCCACGACCGCATTATTTCCGGTAGCTTTGACCGGACTGCGGGAGTAAGAGGCGGTAATCGGTCCAGTGTTGTAGCCCGCCAGCCCGCCTGCGGACGCACTAATGCCGGCAGCCTTGACCGGACTGCGGGAGTAAGAAGCGGTAATCGGCCCCCCGTTAGAGCCCACCAGCCCGCCCACCGAGGGGGTGGTGCCAGTAGCCTCCACCGGCCCCAAGGCGTAACTGGCGGTGACTATTCCTTGATTAGTAGAAGGTTCCCTGTAGTTAGAACCCACCAGCCCGCCCACGAGCGCTCCATTGCCGGTAGCCTTGACCGGACTGCGGGAGTAAGAAGCGGTAATAGTCCCATTGTTGGAGCCTACCAGACCGCCCACATAGGCATTGTTGCCATTGCTGGTGGAGTTGTAGATGGTGATGTTTGCCCCGCCGGAGTAGCTGGCGACGATGCTCCCATACGTCTCGGCATACGGATCCTTACCGTTCCTTCCGACCAACCCACCGCCATAATGCAGGTTGCCCGCAATTTCGGTTCTGGCGTAACTGCTGGTGATACTTCCGAAGTTTTGGCCCACCAAGCCCCCGACACTTTCGCCAAAAGGCCCGTCCGAGTTGATGCGCCCAGTGGCCGAACTGCCCCGGATGGTTCCGGAGCTGGCTCCGGCCAAAGGCCCTACTTGGCCGCCGAGCTGAATGCGGATATTCACATCCCGGAGCTTTACGCCGTCGATAACCCCGGTGGCACCTACATACCCGAACAGGCCGTAATTATCGATGACCTCGGCTGATGGATGCTGGTCGATATGCAGGTTGGCAATGGTCTTGCCGTTGCCCTGGAAAGTCCCGGTGAAGTTTCCGATGTAGAGGCCGTTAGTGGCGAATCCAATAGGACGCCAGCCCCACCCACCGTTCCAGTAAAGGCCGCCGGAATCGGCGGCGTCCACATCGCCATCCCCGTCGGTGTCAAAGTCCAGGTCAGACATCAGTTCGTAGCCCACGCAGGCGGCGGCCGTGGTGCCTAGCGCGCAGCCCATGCCGGCTACGGCTCCCGGAAAGGCGGCGGTGTAGTTGGCTTGATCGGCCGCCGCTACTACCCCGTCGGTGTTCAAGTCCCAGCGGATAGCGTTCAGCTGCGCCAGGTTGTTCACTTCCAGCAGCCGGTCGTTGTCGCTGTCATAGTCCCGTTGCGGGGCAGCACTCAGCCTCCCATAAGCCAGGATGGGATACTGATAGTCGCCGCCGAAATGCCACGGGGAATCGCCGCCAGCCGCGCCATCCAAGTTCAGGTTCCAGTGGGCGTAGATGCCGGTGTAGCCCTTCGGACCTTGCAAAGCGCGGCTGGTTTGCCCCGTCCCGCCGGCGCTGCCGGTCTGGCCCGAGGTGGTCGTGTCCCAATAACTGGCGACTACCCGGCCATTGCGGAGGTTGCCCCCGACTAGGCCGCCAGCGGCCGCGCCGCTGCCGGCGGCCGTAACCCGCCCCCGGGCATAGCTGGCGGTTATCGTACCCCCATTGTTGCCGGCCAAGCCGCCGGCTTTGGTGAACCGGGTGTTTCCGGTGACCGCCACTGCGCCAGTGGCATAGCTGGCCCGGATGTTGCCGTCATTCTGCCCGGTCAAGCCGCCGATGATCGCCGAGGCGCTGTTGTGCGTGGCCGACACCGCTACATTGGCAAAGCTGGCCTGGGCCGCGCCGGTCGAGGTGTTATGCCCGGTCAATCCCCCGGCGATGCTGTTGGCGTTGGTGACGCCGCCGACATTGATGCTGACCGTTCCGGTAGCGTAGCTGGCCGTTACCGAGCCGGCATTAGACCCCACCAGGCTCCCGGCCACCGCCGGGCGGCTGCTGGCGATGCTGACCTCGGTCAATCCCACGCCGGTTATGCGGCCGCCACTGCCCACGGCCCCGAACAGGCCCACATACAACGCAGACGAGTTGTTGATAAACAGGTGGGAAATGGTCTTGCCCCGGCCGTGAAACTGTCCGGTATAGGTGTAGCGGCGGGCGTCGCCGATGGGCGTCCAGCCGGCGCCGTTGTTCCAGTAAAGGCCGGCGGAATCGGCGGCGGTAACGCTGCCATCGCCGTTGCTGTCAAAGGTCAAGTCGGCTTTCAGCTCGTAGCCGAGGCAAGGGTCAGGATTGGCATCGGCATCGTTGCCGTCGGGACAACCCATGCCGGTGGCCGCGTTGGGAAAGGCGGCGGAATAGATGGCTTGATCCCCGGCCGCCACGACCCCATCGCCGTTCAAGTCCCAACGGATGGAGTTCAGCTGAGCCAAGTTGCTGATTTCAATGAGCCGGTCATCGTTGCTGTCGTAGTCGACGGTGGTGGGCGTGGTGGGCGTAGCAGTCTGAGCCTGGGCCGCCGGGACGGGATGTCCGCTGAGGAAAACCAGGGCCAGCGCCAGAGACAGCAGGGTAAAAGTCGCGGCAAACAGGGGCAACCGGGGGATGAGGGACATAAATGGCAACTCCATTGGTTTGGGATTTGGATCGCCGGGGCGGGACAGGAATGGGATGGTAGCGGTGGGTTGAGGGGATGTCAAATGGCAACAAACGGGATAATTTTCAGTTGTGGTGTATCATTCCGTTCATTATTAACCGGTTAAGTGACGAATATCCCGCAATATAACGGAATATGAAACGGTATTCGGTTGATTTCAGTTGTTTTCCGGATTTTGCTTTTCCCCGGGAAATTGTGTGTAAAGAGCATAATCGCCGCTGTTGGTGACAGCAAGGTAGCAGTAGACTGGTATCCGCCTGCCAAAGGCTGTCGGAAAATTCGGGTTTCCGGCGTAGAAGCTTGGCCGGGGGTTATTATGGATACCTATATGCTGACTCTTGCCTTGGGTGGGCGGGGTGAAATCGAGCAGTTCCAGGAAGGAATTGCCCGGTTTCGGCAACGGGTGTCCGCCCTAACGCCCGGGAAGGGAGTAAAGGGGGTGGGCGCGGATTTGGTATTCCTAGCACAGGCAGGCATGGTAAAATAGGGGGGTAAAATCCTGTCCGGCCAGGAGGAAAATCGGATGCAACGGGTCTATCGTTCTGACCTGCGTTGCCCCCACTGCGGCTCGAACGGGATGCCCAAAGCCGGCTTTTCCCCCACGGCAAGCAGACTTATCGCGGCGGGGAATGCCACCATCGCCACAGCCCGGAGGGCAATCGCCACTATCATCCGCCCCAGGTAAAGAGCCAGGCTTGGGAAATGTATGGCGAGGGGATGAGCATTGCCGCCATCAGCCGGGTATTGGGCCTGCCGGAGCTGACGGTGCATACCTGGATTAAAAAAAGTCCGTCAAGCCGGGTCCGAACTGGAACGGCTGACCGAGGATATGGTGGCGGCCCGTCCGGAGCAGGGGGCGGCGGTCATCTCTCTGGACGAGATGTGGACCTATCTGGGGCGGCGGGTCGGGCCGGGCCGGCGGTGGCTGTGGATCTGGACGGCGGTGGTAGAGGAAGCCGATGGCCGGCGCTGGCGGCTGTTTGAGGTAGGCCGGCGCAACGGGGCTACTTTGCGGCGATTGCTGGCCCGCTTGCCGGCAGCGGAAAAATACTGCACGGATCCTTACCCGGTCTATCGGGCTTTGCTGCCGGCGGAGCGGCATCATATTGGCAAGGGGCCGGAGACCAACCGGAACGAGGCCACCCATGAGGTGTTGCGGCGCAAGCTGAACCGGCTGGCGCGGCGGACGCAGGGCTACAGCAAAAGCCTGGCGATGCTGGTGGATTCCCTGGCTCTGGTATGGCTGAAACAGGGCTGGATTCAGAATGCCTGCCCGTGCTAGGAATACCAAAACAATTAAAAGACCCTGATCCCCGCGTGGGCGGGGGAACCCTGGCCCAGCGCATACCAGGAAAGGCAAACCCGCCCTGATCCCCGCGTGGGCGGGGGAACCGCCCGCGGGCTTACTGGGATAGACCGCTTCAGCCCCTGATCCCCGCGTGGGCGGGGGAACCGCCCACGGGCTTACTGGGATAGACCGCTTCAGCCCCTGATCCCCGCGTGGGCGGGGGAACCGTTAAGCGTCCGTCCCACCGCTGGCCGTTACCCCCCTGATCCCCGCGTGGGCGGGGGAACCATATAGGGCAGGGTGTCCCCGGCCAGGCCGGGGCCCTGATCCCCGCGTGGGCGGGGGAACCCCGGTTGCGCTCGGTGGCGCGGAAGTCCAAGGCCCCTGATCCCCGCGTGGGCGGGGGAACCGATATTGACTTCGGCTTGGCCGATATTATCGACCCCTGATCCCCGCGTGGGCGGGGGAACCCCGAGAGTACGATTTGCCAGCCCCAGGCCATCGGGTCTATCCCCGCGTGGGCGGGGGAACCCGCTGGGCCCAGGTATGGGCCTTTGACCAGGAGGGTCTATCCCCGCGTGGGCGGGGGAACCAGGCCCAGGGGGTTCGCGTCGGTGGCGGCCGCGCCTCTATCCCCGCGTGGGCGGGGGAACCAGCACGGCATCGTCAAATCGACTAACTGTCGCGGTCTATCCCCGCATAGGCGGGGGAACCTCCGGCCGCAGTTTTACTGCTTTGAGGAGCCGCGGTCTATCCCCGCATAGGCGGGGGACCCCCCCTTACTCCCCCGCCCCGGTCTTTTGCTGGGGTCTATCCCCGCATAGGCGGGGGAACCCGGAAAGACCCCGCGCCGTTCCGTTGGGATCGGGATCTATCCCCGCATAGGCGGGGGAACCGGACCCGCCCCCTTGATTACATCCAGAGCTGACGATCTATCCCCGCATAGGCGGGGGAACCGTCGAACTGCCGACCCCGGGCCCGGGCGGCTTGGGTCTATCCCCGCATAGGCGGGGGAACCCCGCTCTGCGGACGGCCTGTCCATCCTGAAAACGCTCTATCCCCGCATAGGCGGGGGAATCCGCGCCGATCGTATGCTGGTGGATCGCGGCGCCGCTCTATCCCCGCATAGGCGGGGGAATCGGGACGCCGCCGATTTGCCGGATGGGGAAAGCAGCTCTATCCCCGTATAGGCGGGGGAATCCTCGGATTCATCGGCCAGTTTAGCGATCCCGGCGCTCTATCCCCGTATAGGCGGGGGAATCCCAATCGGTGGTGGTAACGGCGGTCATCCGCAAGCTCTATCCCCGTATAGGCGGGGGAATCCCCCAGAACGGCCAGCGCACGCGCATAATCCCTCCTCTATCCCCGTATAGGCGGGGGAATCCCCCGGGTTGAGTTGTCCGTCGCAGATGCCGCAGCTCTATCCCCGCATAGGCGGGGGAATCGGCGGCGGTGCGGGCGAGGTAAAAGGTGGCCCCGCTCTATCCCCGCATAGGCGGGGGAATCCCTCCGGCGGGCGTGGGGAAACCGGCCGCCGCCGCTCTATCCCCGCATAGGCGGGGGAATCCCTGCAATTATTTTAGCGGTTGTTCTAGGGCGTGTTCACACTAAAAAGGCGGCGCAACAGCTCAAAGACACAGGCCAGCAGGACAAAGCCCAGATACATCGGATCCCGCTGGTCGTAGCGGGTGAAAATCCGCCGAAACCGCTTGAGCCGGCCGAAAAACCGCTCCATCTCATTGCGCCGCCGGTACAGCTCCTTATCGTATTCCCCCTTGACCCGGCGACGGCGGCGCTACCGGGCAGTAGCCCAGCTCCCTAGCCAACGGGCGGGGGGCGTCCCCTTAGTAGGCCCGAGCCATCAGCAGATAGGCCGGCTCTAGCTGCGGCCCCCGCAAAATCAGCAGCTTCCTTCCCTCCACCCCATCGTGGGCTTGGCCTGGGGAAAGGGTAATCGTCAAAGGAGCGCCGTCGTCCGCCACCATCCCGGGTATCTTGGCGCTCCGGCCGCCGCGGGATTGCCCCAAGGCTTGCGGCCCCTTTTTTCGGCGCCCCCGTAGCGTCCGGGTGTACCTTGACGCTGGTACTATCCAAACCCAGAACCGCCCACGATTCCGATGGCAAACCGAACTCTTGCCGCGCGGCAAAGACCCGGGCCAGCGTACCCCGCTCGTTCCAGCGCGGCCACCGCCTATAGACGGTGGGCCAATTGCCAAAGCTTTCGGGCAGTCCCCGCCCTTTGCAACCCGGCTTCGCCAGATACAAGACAGCGTTGAGAACCGGCAAGTTGGACAGCTTGACCCGCCCCCGGGCTACCGGGAACAGATGCTTGACCCGTTGATATTGCTCCTCGGTGATTTCCATGCCCCCGCGCCCTCCCCAACCCGGATTTGCCTTATATTCTACCCCCCTATAATTAGGGTGAACACGCCCTAGACTATGTCTGTCTCCATCTCAGATGGAAGTAGACTTGGGTATCTACCGGCTGTTCCAGTTGGTGAGGTAGGCTTCTAGTTCGCCGTTGGGCGATGCCAGTTTCCAAACCGGATTATCCGGGCCGGGGCTGGAATTGGTCAGCACATGGCCGGGTAGAGGGAATCCAGCGTTGACCGAGTAGTTGACCGGGAACGGGACGAAGGTTGGTTCGTCGTAATGTTCCGGTTGGTCGTTCCCTTTCCAGGGTATGCGGTACTCCTCGGGCGCGAGCCTTATGGCGGCGAACGCTGGGGCGTTTGTTCCGAGAGCAGGGGGGGGGGGCGTCCGGCTGGTGAAAACGGCAGTATAGGAGGCGGAGGAGGTTCCGGGCGTTGCCGCCGGGATCCAAAGTAAAAGGACTGTTGGCGGCCAAGTAACGGGCAATGTCCTGGAATAAGCCGATGGCGTTCCGGTCAGCCATGGCGGGCTTTGATTTCGGCGTACTCGGCGGCGCCGAGACCAGGATATGATCCAAGCTGGGCAGCGGGCGACTCAGGACTATCACCGAGGGGTGGCGGCGCAGCGGTAGAAGCCGGTCACATGGACGTAGTCGGCGGCGACGCTGACGGCGCTCTCGGCCTGTTCCTCGGCCGGGCAGTCGGCGCCGTAGTCTTTGGCATCCATCCGGAGGCACATGGCGGCCAGCTGCTTTCTAACCGCAAGGCTTTCCAGGGCGGCTTCGCCGCCCAGCTCGGCACGGGCCCTGTCCGAGACGTGGATCTTGAGACCTTGGGCGTGGACGCGGTGGTATTTCATTGCCGTTCCCTCCGGGGGGATTATTCGGCCGGGGTCGAGGCCCCGGGGCGGGGCATGGGCCGCCGGTGGGAGATCGGGTCGAGCTTGAAGGGATGGTTTCTATCCTCGCTGAAGGAATCAGGATAGGCCTGGAAAAGGCTCGCAATTCCCGGAGCGCAATAACTTGGGGTAGTTGCCTTCGTGCGGCCGGAGCAGGCTTCCGGCATTTGGTATTGGCCCCGACCCGGAAAAGCCGCCGCGCGGCGGCCTATCCGATTATTCAGTCTCCCGGCCGCTGTCCGCGGCCACGCCGCCCGGCGGCGTCAGGTGGTACCAGCGCCAGTCCTTGTCGCTGTCCTGGCGGGTGGTGGTCCAGCCGAGGTCGTTGAGATATTCGGCGGCCAAGTCCAGAGCCAGCTGGTCGGGATTTATCGGATCGCCGATGACGGCCTGATACAGATACAGGAGGGGCTGGTCCGGATTTTCCCACCGGTCGGGATGCCGCCAGCGGGCAAACACGCAGTTGATGGCGCAGTCGCCATCCCAGGCATAGATGCCCTCGGGAATGGGCGGCAGGTTTTGCTGTTCAATGCTGCTGGTCATTGCGTTCCTCGTTGTTTGGCAAGGGCTGGGCCGTTAATTGTAAATTACCCGTCAAATAAATTGTAGGGGGCTTTCCTATCGGAAAGCCGCGGATTCAGGCCGATTTTCGATGCTTTTCCGTTCTGATTGTCAATTGCCCGTCAAATAAAATCGCGGCTGCCGGCGGTTCTTTTCCGAGCGTCTCTGCGGTCCAGGCGCTGGGCGCGGGTGATGGCCTCGCGGTAGCGGTTAGCAGCCAGTTCCCGGTAGTCTGGGGGGTAGTCGCCGTTGCGGTAGAGGATCGGCGGCTCGGCTTTGCCGGGCGGTTCGAACATGAACCGCTCCAAGGTGGGCGTCGGATAGCAGAACCGGACAACGGTCAGTTCCTCAGCCAGTCTTTGTCCAGCGGTTCCAAGGGGATGTCGGCGTCGATTTGCAGTTCCCGGCGGGCCAGGGGCAGCTCAGCGGCCAGTCTCCGGCGCAGGGCGTGGCATTGTTCAGTCAAGGTCTGTATTCGTGTCTGATACTCCCCGTAGCGGCTTAGCGGCAGCAGATGGCGGGCGCCGTTGCTTTCGTCCAGGGGATAGGGACGGGTGTTCAGGAAGTGCGCGGTACATAATCGATATGGTTATTCTGGATTCGACCTAAGGACGATTTGCCGGGGATGTAGCCTTGGGGAAACTGCTCTTTCGGAGGCAGTCCGGCCCGTGCCAGGATTATGGCCAGTTCCGGGGCTTGGAGTTTCAGATGCCAGGCAGCTTTCGCGCTGTGTGGTTCGGATATTCCGGGGAGGTCTCGCCGTCCCGCAATGCCGGGTAATGGCTTATGGCCTATCGAAAGGTGACATACTGGCCGGAGGTCACTGTTGGCTGGGGCAGTGCGGGTTGGCAGTGCCGGGCAGCCGGGAGGATGAACCGCTTGCGGGTTTGGGGTATGCCATAGTCTTTGGCGTCCAGCCGGGCTGTGGTCCATTGGAAGCCCTTGCGCTTCAGTATTTCCAGGAACTCCTTGTGAGGAGGGAGGATCTGAGTCATTGCCGTGTTTTCAGCCTCTCTATATCAGGATGCGGAGGATAGTGTTCATCTTTTCACTTTGGGTGGTCATGGCGTTTGGACTTCCTCGGAATGTAGGAATTGGTTCCATCGGTTTAGCAGGTTGAGTGGGATCTGCTAAGGGGATGACCGGGGAATTGTTCGGTTCCGCTACCTTTACTTTTGACCAAGAGGAGCAGACTGGGCCTCTATGGCATATTCAGCAGCGCGGCCGGGAAGTAGCGGCCCGTGGCCGAGTCCTGGATATGCTCGTAGGTCTGGATGGGGCCCAAGGTGTTCAGTAGTTGCCCGAGGAGCATTGCCAAGCCGGCGGGAACGGCGGTGAACAAGTGAATGTGTCCGCGGATGCCGTATTTGTCACGGGCGGCGCGGAGGGCTGTTATGGTTTGTTGCGCTACGGCGCAGGCTTGTCCGGCGGAGTTCAGCAACACACTTTCGGCGCTGTTATAGCGCCGTATGTGTACGAAGGCCCGGAAAGGGCCGGCAACAGCGCGCGATGCGGCGACGGCACTACTGATGTCGTTGTTGACCGACACCATCACGGCTAAATCTGCCGCCGCTAAATCGCCGGCCTGGTCGGTTGCAATGAACCCGGAACTCTCCGGAGCCGCCGGCAAACTCCAGGCTTGGATAGAGCCATCGGGCATCCGTTGTTCCCAAGCCAGTTGTATTCCGGCGGGAGCCATGAAGTAATAACCCAGGGCGGTGGCGGCGGGGAGGGACAGGAGTCCGTTGGCTATCAGACTCCGGTTCGGCGTGGTTTCGTGGATGGCCCGGCTCAGGTCGGCCAGGGCCGGCAGAAGTCGGTTTTGCCAGTCCTCGGCGGAAGCTATCCGGTTTTGAGGACCGCTAAAACGGTGACTCCAGTCGATGGTTAAAGCGGAGTTGTTTTGCGGCCCCCGGGGCTGACGGGTGTTCAGGGTTATTCTTAAAGGCGCGGCGGGCGGCAGGCTTTGCTGGATGGTTTGGAGCCGGCGCTTCAGCACCTGATTGGACACTTGGGCAATGTCTCGAGCATTGGCCGGGTCTGCTTCTGTTTTGAGCATATTCCATTGCCTCAGGTCAATCAGGCTCAGCTCGGCGCTGGCGGCAGCTCCGGCCGCATTGTAATCCAGTCCGCCGGCGGCTACTGGCACGATAAAGAACCCGTCCTGCGCGGCGTGCCGGCTTATGGCCTCCTGGATTTCTACTTTTATCATAGCCGAGGCGCGGGTCTCCGGAGTTATCCACAGCACGGCGTTGGCAATCCGGGGGGCGTTGAGGACCCGGCGGAGCTCGTCCTCGGTCGGCTCGGATGCCAGGTCGTCCAAGTCGCGCCAGGTGGGGATGCCGCGTTCCCTCTGGCTGGCGATGAGTTGTTCCGCCTCGGCGCTGCGGCTGCGGCGGTAACTGAGGAAAGAGAGGCCCGTGGGGTCCGTCATAGCCAAGCTCCGTAGATTTCGCGCTGTCGGTACAGGGTAAGGGGGTTTTCCTGGCGGGGAAAGACCTAAACCGCCAAGTTCCCTTGATTGTCCTGGATTATCAAGAGGGGTTCGGGGCAAGGGATTGCGGCATCGTCCGCAATGGCCTGCCTCGGGTGCCGGTCTTGGGGGCTGGCTTGCGCTTGGCCGCGGGGATGATATGCCCTTCCCCCAAGGAGTATTCTTGTACCTCCCACAGCCGTTTCAGCAAGTTCCGCCGGCCGCGGGTACCCCGATAGAAACAATCCGACTTCATTTTTGAGTCGGAGGGCGGCCCCTCCCGCCGGGTGATGATAGCCGTGTCGTGACCATCGTTGTAGTAGCCGGCCAGGATGCCGCCGGTTTCGCAGCCGGCGGATTCAGCGCCCAGTTCCCGCAGCGTCGTTAGCAGCCGCTGGCTGATGACCACGCGGAATCGTCCGTCAATATCCTGAAAGACTGCCGGAGCCGTCGGGTTTGCTCGCGGAGACATTTTTGATGCCGGCGAAGTTGCCGGCGTCGTCCGTCTGTTGCTCAAAAACTGTGAGGGTCGGAACTTCCGGGGAATTGGCTATTGCCTGCTCAATAAGTCGCACGGCTATGGATCCCATCATCCACAGATCGTCAATCCTGGCGGGATGGCGGGGATGCCAGCAACCTAATCCGTCTCTCGGAAAATCGTCGACCGGGTACTCAGCAACTTCTTTCCGGAGCCAGGGTTGCAGTCTATCCATGAACTCCGCAAAAGGGAAGGCGTTGCCCTGAGCGGAGAAACAGAAAAGCCGGCGGGCGTGAATGCCTACCGAAAGGGATATGAAGGTTTTGGTTTTGCGCCACGGGAAGTCCTGCAAGGATTTGGCGACGGCGTCGTCTCCGGTACAATCCAGAATGACGGCGCAGTTCTGGACTTTATTGATTCCCGCATCGTCTTTTGGCGGAAAAGCCTTGGTCAGGGCCTGGACAGTGGTAGAGATGCCGGCTGCGTTCAGGCGGGAGGCCAGGGTCGGGGCCTTGCTGCTGCCGAGGTCTTTGGTCAGCAAAGTATGCCGAACCAGATTGCCTATTTCCAGTCGGTCGCCATCCATCACGGTGAGGCGCCGGGCGCTGGCGCGGGTCAGCATTTCCGCCACGGCGCTGCCGAGGGCGCCGGCGCCGAGGATCAGCAGCTCCGGCTGGGCGGCCGCGGGGGATAAGCGGCCGCGGGCGGATATTTCCTCCGGTTGCCAGTTTTCAGTTTGCACCCAGCACAACTCGACTGAGTCGTGGATTTTGCGGGTTTTGTATTCCTGCCACTGGCCTTGCCGGTTGGCGCGAAAGCCGGCCTCCTGTTGGCCTATGGCGGCCGGAACCTCTAAAGCCAGCCAGTTCATCCTAACCGCCGGCTGCCCTATTTTCTCCGGTATGGGAAAACCCACCAGCAAGAAATTCCGAATGTCGTTGAAGTTGCCGGTCAACTCTTTCAGCAGAGCGTCTAGGCTGACTTGCTGATCTTGGCAAATTTTTCTGAGTTCGCCCCAAGTCGCGGGAATTTGCCAAGGCATCAGTACCGGTTCCCGGCCTAGCCGAATCCAAGCCAGTTCTGGGCCGGGTTGGTCGGCAACATCCTTGGCCCATTCTTGGAGCAAGGGAGGTTGGCTAGGGCCGCAATGGAATTTGGCAACGAGGCATATTGGCTCGGCGGCTTCGAGGATGACGGTCTCCGCTGTCCCGCATTGGGCGGCGGTTGACCGCCACATTTGCAGGGATGCAGGACCTTCGCAGAAAGCGATTTTATCCCTTCCTTGGCAAGGTACAGCCGGCAGCTCGTACCAGTCTCCCGGCTGAACTAAGGAGCCTTGGGCAGCTAGAGTAAGCCATGCTTGGGCGCGGCAAAGGTGCCAGGCCAAGTTGTCGGATGGCTCTGTCGGCTCTGTATGGTAGCCTTGGCGTTTCAGAGTAGCTGCGCTGGTACTGGTGCAGATGTTTCCACATCGCCAGAGCACTTCCGGCGCCCCGGGCGAGTTATGATTCTGGTGCGGAAAGGTCTGGGCAATGCCGCCATTTTTAGCGGGGAGGATGGCAATCCTTCCGTAAGGGTAAGCATCGTCCAAGAGGACATACCAACAAGTGGTTGCCGGTATTGGACCCTCCGGTTCCACTTCAGCGGTGATGCGTACGTGAAAAGCCCAGCCGCCGCTGACTTCGTCATATACCGGCTGTTCCAAGGGAACAATCCCGGGCAAGTCGAAGGCAGCTTCTATGCCGGCGCGCAGTTCGGGAGTCAGATTGTTTTCTGGCATGGGGCTAGGCGAACCGGTTGCCCCTGACCTGGCCCGGTTGCTGGCGGGGGGTAAAACCCCGTTGGGTTTTTCGGACGGGGTACCTGCTGCCGAAAATATCCTGCCACAGGCGAGCGGACTCGCCTTCGTCGGTACTTTGGACCGCCTGCCGCGCTTTTCGGGCTGCTGCCGAGACCTTGCCGTGGAAGTTTACGCGATCAACGTTGTTGATGCGCTTCAGGACGTTTTGCTCCGGGACTCCCCGGTCGGGAGACACCCACGCCCGGGCAGGACCGTACCGGTTCCTGATGTTTTCCATAGTTTCGGTAAACGCCTGCGCCAAACTGGTAACTCCGTTGGGGCAGCAGTCGCCTACGATATGTTCCAGGGGATAGCTCCGGGGGTGTTTCTGGTCCGGGCGCTGGTTTTGCTGCCACCACCATTTGACGAGTTTAACCACGGGGGTGTAATGCCCGTTGGTGGCGCGGTTCTTTTGGTGCGTCCAGCTGATTTGCGCCAGGGGATAGGTGCGTTGCCAGTTGTGGGCTTCCCGGTCGGGGATCCACAGCGGTTCATGCTTCCACTGGTCGTCGGTGTTCAGCAGCCAGTGGCCGCTGTCGAGCTCCTCAGCCGGCATTTCTTGCAGGTACCGGGCGAGGGCTTGCGAAGGGGCGGAGGTCAGAACCAGGTCCATTTTGACCCCCGACATTTCGATGCCGACAGAGCGACCCTTGAACTTCCACCGACCGGGATAGCGCTTATCCAAGAAGGGGCGGAGCAGGTTCAGAGCCTGTTGCGGGGTATAGTCGTGGCGGTCCAGCCGGGTGACTGCTACCACATCCACATCAAGCTTTTCTCCCTGCTCGGGACGGACAGCGGTGTGTCGGCGGTAACTGCCCTGCAGGAAGGTACCGACGATAATCGGTTTCAGGGTTTCGTCGGCCATCAGCCGTTCCCGCAGGCGGATGTGGGCGGCCTTTAAGGCATCCTGCTGGGTATTGGTAGGGCTGATTTCGGAAACCAGCTCCTTCAGCTGAGTGTTTAAATCCATGAGTGTTCCTCCGTTGCGGTTTGGGTTCAGGGTTGCTATAATGGAATCTATAGATATGATTCCACATTTGCAACCGCTTGTCAATAGTGGAATCGCCGGAAAATTCCGCCAATTTTCGTGGAGGATTCATGAGCAGGGGAGCTTTTGACCTGGGGGCCTTTCACTCGGCCCTGGACGGTCAGCGCATTGCCAAGGGTTTGACCTGGAAAGAGGTGGCGGAGCAGTCCGGCGTGAGCGCATCTACTCTGACTCGGATCGCCAAGGGGCGGCGGCCCGATGTCGATGGCCTCGCTTTGCTGCTGGTGTGGTTGGGTGTTGACTTCTACCAGTTTGTGCCTGAAGCCAACGTGGCGGAACCGCTGGCTCAGGTTTCGGCCAACCTGCGGGCCGACCGCAATCTGTCCTCCGACAGCGCGCGGGCCTTGGATGCCATTATCAAGGTAGCTTATGAGCAGTTCAAGGGCAAGTAAGGAGTCGGGTTATCCCCGTGGGTTTAAGGCTCAGTCGGACCGTATTGCCGTTGGCATTCGGTATCAGCTGGGTTTAGCGGATATTGAGCCTTTGGATCCTTATGCGGTGGCGGACCGTTTGGGAATCCGGGTTTGCCCGCTGACCTTTTTTCGTAGCCGGTGTCCCGGAGAGGTTGACGCGGTTTTGAGCGCGGAGGGCATTGGCGAGTTTTCGGCCTTGTATTGGTCGCCCGGGGGCGGGGCGCGTCTGGTAGTTTTGAACGATAGCCACAGCTTGGCGCGGCAGAACAGCAGCTTGTGTCATGAGATTGCCCATGCTTTGCTGGGACATCCGGCCGAGGTATTCCATTGCTGGGGGGACTATCGGCATTCGGTTCGGGCATTTGAGCGGCAGGCTGATTTTCTGGCCGGCTGTATGCTGATCCCTAATGCGGCGGCTGACCACATAATGTGGTCGGGTTTGGATTTATCTTTAGCCAGGGATACCTATGGGGTAAGCACTCGGATGCTTGAGTGGCGTCTGAATGTGAGCGGCGCCAGGACCAAGTTTCGGCGGTATCGGCGTTGTGCTGCCATTGACAGAACGGGCGGATGAAAATATAATCCGCCCTGAAAGCGGCCATCGGGACAGCGGGCCAGGCAGGTTATAAACTGCCTGCTTATCCTGCTGTTCGGTCGTCTCGGGTTGGAACGGTTATACCGTCGTAACTGAGAAAGTGCGGCGCCAGCTCAAGTTTGCCCAAACGGAAAAGCGGACTAGGGCAAGCGGCAAAATACTGTGTGCCGGAGCTGCGTCTTTTCAGCGGTCGGGTTTTAGATGACTCCAACCAGTCTGATCTTCCCCTGATCGAGAATCGCGTGACTGATGCGGTTCGCTATTTCGTGGAGGAATACGGTTGCAGGGTTTTTAACCTTTCCTATGGGGATTTAAACAAGCCTTACTTGGGAGGTCGGGTCGCTGGATTGGCGGTCACTCTGGATGCTCTCAGTCGGGAACTGGGCGTCCTCTTTGTAGTTCCCACTGGCAACTATACCGGAGAGATGAACTCTCCCGGGAACTGGTTAGCAGAATATCCTCATTATCTGACCAGCGAGAACGCCGGTATCATCGATCCGGCTCCGGCTTTGAATGCCCTTACAGTTGGCAGTTTGGCCCGCTATGAGCGGGGAGGGACTCATTTTCGCTATCCAGATGACCCGAGTTATCGGGTTATTGCTCGTCCGGGACAACCATCGCCGTTCACGCGATGCGGACCCTCAGTGAACGGTGCCATCAAGCCCGAACTAGTGGACTATGGCGGCAATCGGTTAATTCATCTGGTTCACCCGGATCGTATTTATCGGGGCGACCGGGATACGGGCGAGGTGTCGACATCGCGTGATTTCGCGTTGGGCCGTCCCTTTGCTCAAGATTCGGGAACGAGCTTTGCTGCCCCTCGCGTCGCTCACGCCGCCGCCAAGATTTTGGCGGAAGTGGATGCCAGTCCCAACCTTTGCCGCGCTTTGCTGGTCGCCCACGCGCAGACTCCTAGCGAATGCTCGGATTTGTTTGCAGGCGACTCCGAAGGGCTGATTCATGTATCCGGTTATGGGTATTCCTAGCACGGGCAGGCATTCTGAATCCAGCCCTGTTTCAGCCATACCAGAGCCAGAGAATCCACCAGCATCGCCAGGCTTTTGCTGTAGCCCTGCGTCCGCCGCACCAGCCGGTTCAGCTTGCGCCGCAACACCTCATGGGTGGCCTCGTTCCGGTTGGTCTCCGGCCCCTTGCCAACCTGATGCCGTTCCGCCGGCAGCAAAGCCCGATAAACCGGGTAAGGATCCGTGCAATAGCGTTCCGCCGCCGGCAAGCGGGCCAGCAATCGCCGCAAAGTAGCCCCGTTGCGCCGGCCTACCTCAAACAGCCGCCAACGCCGGCCGTCGGCTTCCTCCACTACTGCCGTCCAGATCCACAGCCAGCGCCGGCCCGGCCCGATCCGCCGTCCCAGATAGGTCCACATCTCGTCCAGGGAAATGACCGCCGCCGCCTGCTCCGGCTCCCGGGCCGCCAGGAGTTCCTCGGCCAACTGCTCTAACTCGGCTCCGGCCTGACGGACTTTTTTTTAATCCAGGTATGCACCGTCAACTCCGGCAGGTTCAGCACCCGGCTGATGGCCGCGATGCTCATCCCCTCGCCGTACATTTCCCAAGCCTGGCTCTTTACCTGGGGCGGATGATAGTGGCGGTTGCCCTCCGGGCTGTGGCGATGGTGGCATTCCCCGCAGCGATAAGTCTGTTTGCCGTGGGAAAAGCCGGCTTTGGGCATCCAGTTCGAGCCGCAGTGGGGGCAGCGCAAGTCGGAACGATAAACCCGTTGCATCCGATTTTCCTCCTGGCCGGACAGGATTTTACCCCTTATTTTACCATGCCTGCCCGTGCTAGGAATACCCGGTTATGGATATGTGAATCGTTCGGCTCTCTATCGGTCGTTGGATCAATGTGTCACTGTCTGGTCTGAGGACCAGATTGAAGACCGTCGCCATCACTTCTACGAAATACCTATACCTGAGGTGTTTTGGGAAGGGGGCAAGCGCGAGCGCCGGTTAACGGTAGCTCTTGCCTATTGTCCGGCAGTGCGAACTACCCGAATTGGGTACCGAGCTTCGAACCTCAGCTACAGGCTGGTTCAAGGAGCATCATTGGGCCAGGTTGTACGTGACTACGACACTCCGGTTCCCAAGGGGGCCGCAGGTCGTATCCGTGAGCGGGTCGGTCAGCGCCGGTTCAGTGAACGCGTTCGCTCTAAAGGTACTGTCCAAGCCTCTGCCTGGCTGTTTAATCAGGTCACGCCGAAAACTTGTAGCGATTCTTGGGTTGTAGTGGTAACCCGTAATGACCCGAGTTGGGGAAAGGGTCTTTCCGCCGAACAAGAGGCGTATGCCTTGGTTGTGGTTCTTTCCGACCGACTGGTCCAGCAAGTTCGTCTTCAGCGAACGCTATATGCAGAAGTGCGTCAGCGGGTACAAGCCCGCAGTCGCGTCCGCGTTTAGTGTTAAGCTCTATCTTGTCCGGCGTGTTCTATATGATCTCCCGTTTCCCGTGCGTCCCGGTCCAAAAGTCCCGGAATCGGTCAGGGTAGATGATGATTAGTCTGGCTTCCTCTGCCGGCAGTTTCAGCTGTTGCCAGCGGCGTTCCGCGGCTCGGCGACAGGAGACAGCGGAGCCTGTGCTTTTGTGCCGGTGACCGCAGAACTCAGCCGGCGGCGCGCAGGGGTGGCCGGGCTAAACCCACTGAAAGCGCAGGTCCGGCTTTCCTGTAAACGATGCCTTGGCGGGTTTCGTGATAGACAATGGGGAGTTGGCTCAGATTGATCAAGCCGTCGATCTTGATCTGGCAAACCCTGGGGGCGGTATGGCAGACCTCGGCAAAATGGAAATGCCCGTCGGTTTCTCTCGGGAGAATTTCGGCGGCGGCCTGAGCCAACAGCCCGGACTCGTAGGTGGGCTTTAGCGGTTCTGTAACATTTGCTAGGTAGGGGAGTAATCCGGCCTTGCGATACGCCCCGGCTTCTGGTCTTTCAGCGGTAGGCTATATCAGTGAATGCAGGCGAGCAGCTGTTCCTCGGAACAGAGTACGCCAGCGCGGTTAAACCTACCCAGCAAATGTTATAGAACCGCGGGGAGTGTTGCCTCAGACGCCGGGGGGGCAGAACCGGCGGCGGCGGCTGGGATATGCTGATTGCAGTGTTGCCTCAGACGCCGGGGAGGCAGCCCAGGCTGCGGATGAACTTGTTTTCCACCAGCTCGGTGGTGCAGGAGCGCAGGGTGGGATTGGTCGGGCCGGTGGCCTGGCTGATGGCGCGCTGGGTGATGTTGACCGAGCCGGTCTCGAAGTCCGAGTTGGGGCTCATGAACATCAGGACGCGGAGGGCGTTGCTGGAGAGATCCAGGACGTTGCCCTGCTTCCAGTCCCAGTCCAGCTGGATGTAGGACTGCCGCTACTGCTGGGAGGCGGCGTAGGCCGCCGGATTCGCGGCCGGGTCGACGGCGGCGTTGTCCGGGTCGGTAGCAGGGGCGTCGGCGAGTTCGGGTTCCGGGGCCTGGGCAACTTGCTGGGCCGGCGGCCGCGGATTGGTGGTAGACATGGTCAAGGCCAGTGTAGCTTGCTGACTGCCGGACGGCTCAGCTTCAGCCGTGGGAAAGGCAGGGCGGGCCGCCAGAGATTTGGCCTGCCACGCTGCTGTCGGCAGTGAGTATAAACGCCGTCGGGGGACTTGTCAACCGGTATCGGCGGAGGATCAGGGCAATTGCATATTAAACTTTTGATATAATCTACATTGCATTTTGTGATATTACTCTGCAAGCGATTCCTCGAATGGACTGGAATCAGGCGGATTGAGCGCAATTTTTCCCTGGAGGAGCCGTGTTTTCCCGCCGAGAGTTTCCTTTGCGGAGAATTCGGTCGGCGAAAAATCCTTGAAAGTAGAGCAGACCGAATTTTACGAATTAAAATGCAATTGCCCTGAATCCTCCGCCCAGGGCAATCGCATTTTAACCGGCCAGGATTTTCTGCAAGGAATCGCCGTCCCAGCCGGCCCTTTTCCGCTTGGCCTTGATACCCACCTGGCGGCTGGTTTCCCGGTTCAGCAGGTTCAAAGCCCTCGGCCGTACCACCGACAAATTGCCGGCCGCATTGCCGGTCCGCGCCCGGCAATGCTCCTCGGCAAAGGCCACATCCAGAACCCAATGCAGCTGGCACTCAATGCCCCAAGGGGTCCGGGCGCTTTGCAGGGACTCCGCAGCCGTCAGCCGGCGGCTGCATATATAATAGCGCTGCTCCGTCGGGGCAACCCCGGCTTGGCGCGCATAGCTGACCTGGGCCACGCTGCTTAATTGCGGCCATTCCCCGGCGGGGTCAATGTAGGCCAGCTCCTCCCGGTCGCTGATGACCCGGCATTGGCGGACTTCCAACCGGCCATGCCCTTTGCCGACCTCCCGGCAGCTACCCAGGGGATCCCCCCTCGGCGCAGCGGAAAGCGCCTATACGCCCTATCCGACGCTGACGCCGGCGGGGATCCCCCCTCGGCGCAGCGGAAAGCGTCTTGCCGCTGGTCGTACAATTGCCCCGGATTGCCTTTGACTGCCAGCAGATAGTCGGCTTCGCCGGCTACGATTTGCCGGGAGATGGACTTCTGACAGCCCATCGCGTCAATAGTCACCAGGCAGCCCCGCAAATCCAGCCGCGCCAGCAGTTGGGGAATGGCCGTGATTTCGTTGGATTTGGCCGCCGTCTTGACCTGCCCCCGGGTCAACCGATTAGCCGAAGCCCAGGCACTGACCAAGTGCAGCGGCCGCCGCCCGGAGCCGCGGTCGCCGCTGCCGCGCAAAGTCTTGCCGTCAAGGGCGACTACTTCCCCCTGGGTCAGCTCGCTTATGGAGCGCACCCAATCCAGAAAACCGGCCGGCAACTGCTCCGGATCCCGCCGGCTGAATACCCGGCCCAAGGTATCGTGGGAGGGTATCCCGTTGGGCAGGACGAGAAATCTCCGCAATCCGGCGGCCTTGGCTTGGCCGAACTCGGCGATTTCCACCCCGTGGTCGGCCCCGCAAAGCACGGCGTCGAGGGTGAGGGCAATGATGTCCAGCAAATTATGCCGCTGGTCCCGCGCCATGCGCGGAGAGGTCAATCCTTGAAAAGGCTTCCTAATCCCTGCCCGGCCGCCGCGCCAGCATTTTCGGCCATTCTATACCTTTGACATCCCGAATTTAAAATGCAATTTTCCGGTTTTCGTCCCGCGGCCGCTTGACAAACAATTATTGGGGTATATAACCCTGCCAGCAGACCGCAAGGCAGGATGTTCAGTCCTTTGCCGCAGCGACTGTTCGCACCGCAACTTACGGAAGGAGGCAGAAAGATGACGATGCACGGAGAAAACCCCGAGGCGACTCCCGAGAATCCCCAAAGTACTGCCCCCCCCCCCCCCCCCCCCCCGCTCGAGCGGCTCGACGCCCTCCGGCAACCCCTCCTCTAACAAAAAGTGGCTCCTCTTTGGCGGGATCGGCGGCGGCATAGTTCTGCTGGTCATCATCGCGGCCGTAGTCCTGACCCAGGTTTTGGGCGGTCGGCAAGAGGCCGCCGCCTCCCCGCTGACGCTGACGCCCCCGGAAAATATCGAGTTCGGGATCTGGCACGATTTCGCGGCCATTGCCCGCGACGAGGATTTCCAGGAGCTCCTTGGCCCCGACCTCGATGCAGAGGGGGCTTTAGCGACGTGGGGCGGGTCTTTGGAAATCGACCCGGCCTTGCTGGCCAGCGCCTTGGCCGTGCACCCGGCGGAGGGCGAGTGGGCCGGGGAACACCTGGGCATACTGGAGGGCGATTTCGAGTTCGCCGACCTCCGGGCGGATTTGGAGGATCTCGAGTATGAAGAAACTTCGTACCGGGAGTATGAAGTTTGGGAAGACCGCGGCGGACGGGATTATTACGCTCTGGTCGGGGAGGGGCAGTATCTCCTCTACTCCAAATCCGAGGACGCAGTCAAAGCCGCGCTCAACAGTTTGTATCGGGAGGTGTCCCTGGCGAATGCCGAGGACAACGACCTGAAACGCGTCCTGGATAAGGTGGGGAGGGCCCCGATGGTCTGGTTCATTAACGAAGACCGGTGCGGGATAAAACGGTGTCAAGGCTATGGCATTGCCTTTAGCGGCTATGACGCCGTGGCCGAGGAAATCCCCGTGACTTTCGTCCTTTTGTTCAGCAGCGCCCAAGCGGCCGAACGGGCGGCGGACGAGTATGACGAGATTGCCACTTTTGTCGAGGAACGAATAACGATCAACGACGGCAACATTGACATCGCGGACATCGCCAGCGATGGCGAGTTTGTGGTGGGCAGCGGGAAGTATGATCGCTAACCCGCCGCCAGACCTGCCGCCGGCTATCGGCTCAGCCGGCGGCGGTTGCCGAATGGGCGTACAGCCGCCGCCGTTCCAGTCAATTACGGTCAGAGAGCTGTCATCGTGCTGCGCGATACAGTCCACCGGCCCGGCGTATTCCTCCTTCGGATGCCAGTCCGAGGTTTCGGCGGCCAGGGGCCGCAATTCCCCATCCGAGCCAGGGAGTTAACTATCGGATCGGTTAGGGCCGGCGGCGGCGGGTTTCGGTCTTTCTTGGAAAGGATAAAGCCCGGCTGACGCCGGGCTTTATGTTGGCGAGGGGGTACGGCCGGCGCCTGGCAAGTCTTCACTCTTCCAGCTGATACCAGTGGATGTTGTTCCAGTCCAGTTCCTGCTCCCAGCGGTTGCTGGCTACGATGGCCAGGGCCGGGCAGTCGGTGGCTTTTTCCAGCAGGGCGGCGTTGCGCCGGGCCCGGTTGGTGTCCTGATAGTCGGCGGTCCAGGAGACTTCTACAGCGCCGTATATGGGGTTATCCTGGTCGTCCTGGGCTTTGAACACCAGGTCGGCGCGGATAAAGCTGCGCCGAGTGTCCCGATCCAGTCCCAGCTGGCGGGCCATGGTCATAAGTTCTTCCTGGGTTACCCGGATGGGGTGGTAAAGGTCCACTTCTCCGGCGACGGCGGTGATGTTCTTGTCTATTTGGGCCTCGGAGTGCATATTCTTCAGGGAGCTGCTGTCCTGCTCGATGCGGCCCATCCGGGCCGTTTGATTGTCGGAAATGCGGCGCAGCTCGGTCAACTGGACGGTATGTTCCTTGACCTGGGTGGTCAATTCGGCCAGCTGGGCGGTATGTTCCTTGACCTGGGTGGTCAATTCGGTCAGCTGGATGGTATGTTCCTTGACCTGGGTGGTCAATTCGGTCAGCTGGACGGTATGTTCCTTGACCTGGGTGGTCAATTCGGTCAACTGGGCCGTGTGGCCTTCCACAATGCGGCGCAAGTCGGCTATCTGACGGGACTGCTCAGCCAGCTGACGGGTATGCTCCGCGGCCGTTTCGGCCAGGGTTTCGGTTATGGCGCGGAGAGCGCGGGTTTCCTCGGTAAGCTGGGCCAGCTGCCGGGGCATGGCCAGCAACTCGGCTCCCAGCAGCCGGTTGCGCAGGGCTTCCGCCCATTCGGGCTGTTCGTCAATGATCCGGTAGAGGTCGACAACGGTGTCGATAGCGAGCGGGGAAGTCATGGCGGTTCTGCTCCTTTCCACGACAATTATATGCGGTCTGGCAGTTTATTTCAACCCTTATGATTTCAATCGTAGATTGGTTGGCAAACCCAGCACTATTTTTTGAGGTAAGGGCAGAGCCCGACTAAGCCGGGCTCTGCCCTTGTTTTTGCCGTTTGGGTTCAGCTTTCGGCGGGCGGCGGCGGCTGTTCGGCTTTGAGCCGCAGCGGGCCGCCGGGCGGCAGTCCTGCCGGCCAGTCCACGATGGAACTGGGGCGGGGTTCCGGCAGACCTCTACCTTTGCTCAGGTACATCCGGCGGGGGCCGGGAACAGATTTGGCCTTTTCGTTCATATCTGTTCCTTGGCCGGTTGGGCGGCTGTGTCTCTGGGGATGGCACTGGCAATTGACTGATTCCCGGTAGAAGGGTGGTCTTGTCATGTTGAAGGCAGACAAGACTGGAGGTTCAGCTGAACAGTCGTTCCAGCCATAAGATAAAGTTCTGGCACAGCGGGCTGTTGGTTTGCAGATCGCTGTCGCCGATGGCGGCGCCCATCCGGGCCGGTTCTTTAAGGGTGGACAGCCAAGCGTAGAGTTTGGATTTGTCCATCTTTTCCGGCGCGAATTTCCGGGAGGACTCCGGTTGGATGTTGTCAATATAATGCTGGGCGTCGGCTCATGCCGGGGCGGCGGGGGGAATCATCTGTTTTACAAAATCCTCCAGCTTGCCGGGGGAGTAGTTATCGGGCATCATCCAAACGCCGATGCGGGTCTGGCCCGGCTGCTCCGGCAGGATAATTCCGGTGGGGTTGGGCGTATATGGCAGGGCGACGGATGTTCGGGAAAATCCTTGCGCCACCGCAGCCCAGCAATTTACGGAGTCAGCGTCGGCGTCAACCACCACTCCGACCGCCCGGCGCCCCGGGGCTTCCACTTCTTGACGAATGGCCCTGATTACGGCGCCGCGGCTGTCCCTCTCGGAAATCAGGAACTCGGTTCCCGATGCAGACAAGCCAACGCGCATAATATGTCCCTGACGGGTAGTTGAAAAGGACGCTGCGCTGCGCCGGCAAATCTGCCAAATGACGTGCTTATCGTCCTGCCCCTCAACCGGCAGGATGCGCCCTTCCGGCGGAGTGGAGCGCACCATACCTACCGCACCTCAATGCCCTGGCGGGATACTACTCGCAGATCTTCCCGGGTATATTCCACCGCCCGCATCTGGTCGC
The DNA here is from genome assembly GCA_965203435.1 of Dehalococcoidia bacterium. Lineage (GTDB taxonomy): Bacteria > Chloroflexota > Dehalococcoidia > Lucifugimonadales > UBA3495 > CBDBCU01. Next base: position 310,219 of record CBDBCU010000002.1, read on the forward strand.
CCCTCCGGGGTCAAGACGGATTAAAGCGCCCTCAACTTTCTCCAGTTCGGTCAAGGCCCGGGCAAAGCCGGCCACCGTGTCCCGGCTGTGGGTAATAGCGATGACCTGGATATTGTTCTGCCGGGCACTCTGCAGGACCATTTTCCAGAAATCGGCTTGCCGGGAGTGGGGGATCCCGTTTTCGGCCTCGTCCGGAAGTAGAAAGCCGTTCGGGCTGGTGGCCAGGCCCAGAGCAACGCCGTACATACGGACAGCGCCGCCGCCGAGGCTGCGTAATGGTCTGCGGTCACCTAGTCCCTTGACTTTTACCAAAGGCCGATGGGTTGAGCTTGAAGATCCCGTTTTCACTTCAGCGACGACGGCGACTTGTTCAATGGCTGCGCCATAAAGGAGGCGTAAAGCCTCTATTCCCGGTGTTTCTGCAGGGGTAAGAGCTATGTCGCTCCAGAACTCGGTTATTTCGTCGTTGTCCGGCATACCCGGCCCCAGAGTTACAATGGGGATTTCCGGGAAGCTGTTCGCGTTTTCAGACTTTCGATAGGATAGCGGACCTTTGTCGGTCCCCGGCGTTATGCGTACCTCTCCGTATTGATTGGAGAGGTGGATGCTGAGCATGATTTGGTCGCCGTTGGGGCTAACTTTGTATGACGACCAAGAACGGCGGAATAGCCCGTTGCCTGGTTTGATAATGAGTGCGGGGGCATTCCGAATCGGCTCTATGGTTATAACATCGGTAAGGGAGGGGTTCTGGCCGAAAAGAGTGCGGCAAAATCCGGTATGGCTACCCTGGTTTCGTCGTTCTGGATCATGGTAATTTCGTCGTTATCCAGCAGGAACTTGCGGATTTGCGGGTAGTCGCCCTGAGTGGCGTAGAGGCGTACGGCGTCCAGCAGGGTGGTCTTGCCGACCCCGTTCTCGCCGGCGATCAGCATAACCCGGCCCAACCGCTCAATTTCCCGTTCGGAAATGCCGCGGAAGTTTCTGATGGAAAAGCTGGGCAGGTGCAGGGCGGCATCGGTCATTTCTCGGCTGGCCTCCGAAAGGTTTATCTACTCTAGGGCGTGGGGACCTTTAATTTCCTTTCGGCTACCCTGCTGGCGTGGGAAGGGAGGTATTGGATGCAAAAGCCCCGCATCAAGCTCCCTGCTGCCCAATGGCGACGGCGGGAGGCGTTCCTGCCGGGCAAGCCTACCGACCCCGGCCGCCCCGGCTTTAACCATCGCAAGACGGTGGCAGGGCTCCTCGGGATTGCCCGCGCCGGCGCGCGCCCGGCCGCCTTACTTCGGCCAAGGGAATGCTATTCACCAGGGGTTTCCACCGTTGGGTGAAAAGCGGGGTCTTGGCCCGGTTGCTTAACGCCCGACAAGAGGCCCTGGCCTTGCCAGGCGTGAGGGTGGCTGGCCCTTTCGGCAAAGTCCCTCAGCCCGGCGCCGGCCCGAAAAAGGGGTACCGTCCCCCCGCGGCAAGCCGGCAAGGCCAAGCCATCGGCCGGAGCCGGGGCGGACGGAATACCAAACTGCTGGTCTTGACCGACCGCCAGGGCCAAATGGTCCCGTTCTTGTCAAGGCCGGGGAATGTTGCTACAGGGAAAGAACGGCCCCCACTGTTGGCCGGCGTCCCCTTGAACGAAACCCGGGAACTCTTGGGGGATAAGGCGTAGGCCGGCGCGGCGGTCCGGGATTTGCTGGCTTCCCGGGATATTGCCGCCACGATTCCCGGCAAGGCCAATCGGAAAGAGCCGCTCTGGTTTGACGCCGGGAGTTGCCAAGGGCGGCATTGGGGGGAAAACGCTTTCCGCGCCCGGAAACCATTCCGGGGCCTTGCCTGCCGCTGCGCTAAACGGGCGGACGGCTGCTCCGGAAGGGTCAACTTGGCATCGGGGTTTCTGAGCACGAAGCGCCATCAGCGCCAGGCGGCGGTGCATCAAAAGGCCCCGGCGGCTGCCTGACGCCGAATGTCCACACGCCCTAACACCAGCCACTCGGGAAGGACCGACTGTAAAGTCAGCCTTCCCCTTTGCCAAGCCGCAACCTGCCTTGGCGGAAACGGATGGGGGGATTAAGGATATAATCCCCCCTAAAACGCCGGCATCCCCGCCGCATTAACCGCCAGGCTATATAGCCCCGTCCGCGCCGTGATATACAGGGTGCGGTAGTCGGGGCCGCCAAAGCACAGGTTGGCCGGCAGCTGCGGCAGGGGAATGGTGCCCAGAGGTTCCCCGGATGGCGCAATCACCCACAAGCCGCCGGGGCCGGCCACATACACATTGCCCTGGCTATCTACTTTCATCCCGTCCGGGCCGCCCGGTTCCGCCGTGTCCATAGCCACCAGAACCGACGGCGCGCCCAGGGACAAATCGGCATTGACCGGAAAGGACAGAACATTGCGGTTGCGGGAATCCGCTACATACAGGATTGATTCATCCAAGGAGAAAGCCAGGCCGTTGGGCCGGTTCATCGTAGAGTTCAGTAGGGCCAGGCCGCCCTCCGGGTCTAACCGATAGACGCCGTTAAAGCCCTGTTCCCCCGGCTCCGGGTCGATGCCATAGGGCGGGTCGGTAAAGAAAAGGCTGCCGCCGGAGTGGACGACCAGGTCGTTGGGGCTGTTCAGCGGCTTGCCGGCGTAATGCCCGACCAGGGGCTGCATTATCCCGTCCGCCGCCTGCCGGGATACCTGCCGCCCGCCGTGTTCGCAAGCCAGCAGCCGCCCTTGCCGGTCAAAAGTCAGCCCGTTGGCGTGACGGCTGGGCGCAATGAACGGCTCCGGCCGGCCGGCGGGTATATAGCGGTAGATGGTATCCGCCGGAATATCGCTGAACAGCAGCCAGCCCTCGGGATGCCACACCGGCCCCTCGGTGAACTGAAACCCCTCGGCAATCGTAACCGGCTCTTGTTCCGGGATCAAATCGCGCAAATCCGCCATAACATCCCCCTTTTTATTTACATGGATTAACAGGATAGACCGGATTATTGGATCTGCGTTCATCCCTCAACCATCCTTCAACAAGTTCAGGATGAGCGGATTGGGAAGTTCAGGATGAGCGGATTGGTTTTGCCGTCAATAACCGTTCCAAGCAGATACAAAAATCCTGTCTATCCTGTCTATCCATGTTTGAATCTACCCCTTGCCTTGTTTGCGGGGGAGTATATAATAGGGGAAATTCAGCGGCAAGGAGGCTTTTTTATGGGCGCTACGGAAACCATTGCCAAGTGGATTGTCAACACCGGCTACGAGGACATTCCCCCGGAGGCCCTGCGGGTGGCTAACGAATCCTGCTTTGACCTGCTGGGCGTCATCCTGGCCGGGTCGGCCCAGCCGGTGGGGGAAATCATCCAGCAGTATGTGGACGACAACGGCGGCGCGGCCCAGGCCACGGTGCTGGCCTCCGGCTTGCAGACCTCCATGGCTAACGCGGCCCTGGCTAACGGCACGATGGGCCACGCCCTGGATTATGACGACTTCGGCGGGTTCGGCCATCCCACCGTCGCCATTTTCCCGGCGTTGCTGGCCCTGGGTGAAAACCGGAACGCCACCGGCCGCGACCTGCTGGAAGCCTATGTGATCGGCTGCGAGCTGGGCTTGGCCTTGCAGCATACCACCAAGTATCATCAGATGGAGCGCGGCTTTCACAGCACCGCCGTTATCGGGCGGATGGCCGCTACCGCCGCCTGCGCCAAGCTGCTGGGCTTGGATCAGGAGCAGACCGTTACCGCCTTGGGCATTGCCGGCTCCATGGCCAGCGGCGTCATTCACAACTTCGGCACGATGACCAAGCCGCTCCACGCCGGCTTGACCTGCCGGGATGGGGTGATGGCGGCCCAACTGGCCCAGCGCGGCTTTACCGCCGGCCAGCAGATTTTTGAGCATCCCCTGGGCTTTACCACCCCGGTGCTGGGCGAAGGCATCTACGACCTGACCGAAATGGCGGAAAACCTGGGCCAGCCCTTTCGGGTGCAGGATGCCCTGATTATCAAAAAGTATCCCTGCTGCGGCGGCAATCACGCCATGCTGGACAGCCTGTTCAGCCTGATGCGGGAGCATAACTTTACCTGGGAGGATGTGGCCCACGCCGAAGTGGATCAGTCCTACCTGTCCATCGTAATGCTCTACCCGGAGCCGGATGACGCCCTCAAGGGCAAGTTCAGCGCCAAATACAATGTGGCGGCGGCCCTGGTGGACGGGGAAATCGCCATTGACACCTTTACCGACGAAAAAATCGCCGGCCCGGAAATGCAGGCGGCGATGGATAAGGTGACGACCCGGGTCTTTTCCAAGTGGGAGGAGGGTTCCGGGGAAGTGCTGAAGGGCCTGCCGGTGCGGATTACCCTGAAGGACGGCCGCACTTTCGAGCATATCACCGCCCGGGATATGATCCTCGGCGGGGCCAAGAATCCCTGGGGCTTCGACAACATCAAGGGCAAGTTCGAGGTCAACGCCAGCCTGGCCTTGGCCGCCGAACAGGTAGCGGAAACGGCGCAGACCTGGTCGGACTTGGGCGAAGTAACCGACCTGCCCCGCGCCATCCGCAACACCCTGGTAGGCGCGGGGAAGTAGGCGCCGGCTGGCCGGTATCGGGAGACAGATAAGGGGATAAAAGGGGCGCCGTGGCTTTGGGGTTGCGGCGCTTTCTTTCGGTTCATCCGGCAACGCTGTTCAGGATGAACTGCAAAAAATAGCCCCACCGGCAAACTGTCAGGGCCTACCGGCAGAGCTATCGGATTCAATATAGCGCCCCTTAAAAAGGGTTATCAATACCTTTTTCGGGCAATTCCCCTTTTCCCGGGAAAATTGCCTAAACCCGGTCCGGCGGCCAGCCGGCTAATTGGCGGCCACTGGCGGAGCGGCTTGAATCCTTTCCGCCTCCCGGGCCCGCTGCGCCCGGTAGGCCCGCTCAATGTTCAGCCAGACCTCGGCTTTCAAGTCCGTTGCCGCCGCCAGTTGCCGGGCCGTTTCCGGCGTAACCGGCGCAATCCCGGCGATTATCCGGCTGATTAGGGACGGCGACCGGCCGCAGCCCCGGGCAAACTCGGCTTGGGGGTTCTGTAACATTTTGATGGGGGAAAGTGTATCATAGATTGCTATGGTACACAAATGCACATCGCCGCATTGCAAGCGGCGGACAGGGGAACGCTGCGACACCTGCCGCGTTGGCGGCGGCGGCGGCCGGCGGATGATTGTCGTTGACGCCCTGGGCAAGCCGGGCAAGCCCGAGGGCAAGCGTCCCCACGCCACGCCCCACGAAAAAGGGGTGGCCGTGGATATGTATTTTGACGGCCTTTCCTATCGCCGGATAGCCGGCAATATGGAGCAGTATTTCGGCCGGGAAACTTCGCCGATGACCGTCTATCGCTGGGTCAGGGAATCGACCGGGAAAGCTGATGAAATCCTGCGGCCGATGAAAGTCAACACCGGCCCAACCTGGGTTGCGGATGAGATGGTGGTCAATGTCGGCGGCGAAAAGATGTGGCTGTTCAATATAATGGATAGCGACACCCGGTTTGTGCTGGCGGCTTATCTGACGCCGCATCGGACGACCCGGTCGGCGCAAACTACCCTGGCCTTGGCCCGGGAAAGGTCGGCAAACCCGCCGGAGGTTCTAAAGACGGACGGCCTGCGGTCTTACCGGCAAGCCTTGCCCCGGGCCTTTCCTACCCACCCGGTCAAGCCCACGGTAAGCCAGGGCATAAAGGCGGAAATCAACAACAATAGGTCGGAACGGCTGCAAGGCACATTCCGGGATAGGGACAAAACCTTGCGGGGGTTGGATAGCCGGGAAACCGGGCAAGCCTATATTGACGGCCTGGTCTTGCATTACAACTATTTCCGGCCCCACGAGGCATTGAAGGACAAGCGGCCGGCCGAGGCGGCCGGCGCGGAAATTCCTTTCCGCAGTTGGGCGGAGGTGGCCGCTGTAAAAGCGGAGGAGGGGAAATGACCGAATATCGCAGTTTGCCTTACTATGGCGGCAAGCGCGGCTATGGCAAAGGGCAATGGATAGCCGGCCTGCTGCCTTGGGAAAAGAATTCCTGCTATATCGAGCCCTTTGCGGGAATGGCGGGGGTGCTGTTGGCGCGGCCTCCGGTAAAACTGGAAATGCTTAACGACCTGAACGGCCGGCTGGTCAACTGGTGGCGGGTAGTGCGCGACCAGCCGGAGGAGTTTGGCTGGCTGGTGGAGCATACGCCCATTAGTCGGGACGAATATATCTGGGCGGCGAGGGCGGTGGACGACCCGGGATTGCCGGCTATTCGGCGAGCGTTGGCTTTCCATGTCCTGATTAGCCAGTGCATAAATGTCGGCGATAACCGTCTTGCCGGGGGCAGCTGGCGGCGGAGATTTTCCACGCATCATTGGAGTAAAGATCGGTGTACGGCGGTTCAAATCCAAAGCCTAGCAGCTCGACTGCTGGAAGTGCAGTTGGAAAATTCCGATGCCTTGGGCTTGCTCGAGCGGACGGCGGACTGCGATTATGCGGTGATTTACTGCGACCCGCCCTATCCTACTGCCGACACCAGCCCCTACGCTATGGGCAACATTGAATTTGACCGGCTTGCGGATTTGCTGCGATTGCAAAAGGGGGCGGTTGCGGTCAGCGGGTATTCTGGGGAATGGGATTGCCTGGGCTGGACGGCCGATCGGAAACCGGCATTGCGGCGTCAATTTTCCGGGGTCGGGGAAAGCCGAACCGAGGCGCTGTGGCGCAATGCCCGGTGCGTAGAACGGGCAACCGTGCGGCATCTGCTGTAGCATACCCAGCAAATGTTACAGAACCGGATGAACGGATGCGGGATTGGCGCGGCCCCGCTACCGTAATTCCCGAGAAAACGGGCAGGACGGTAGCGAGGCCGGGGGCTGTTACGAGGAACTGGCCGCCGCCGCGGCCACCGGGCCGATGACAGCCGTCTTGCCCATAGTCTTAACGCCGCTGCTGTTGTCGTAGTAGCGGTAGGCATACAGGTACTTGCCCTGGTCGGCGGCCACGGGGGTATAGCCGGTGGCCGACTGGACAATCACATCGCAGCCGTTGTCTGCCGTGTCATCGCAGCGGATCCACCGCACGGCGTTGCTGCCGCTGATAGCGATGGCCTGCCCCACCCGGGGCGCAGTATGGCCGCTGGCAAAAGTCAGCGTAGCCGTCGGCCCGCGCCAGGGGACGACCGGCTTGGTAATGTACCCGCTAATCCAGCCTCGCTCCACGCTCATTCCGCGCACCCGAAATCGCTTGTTGGCTTCGTAGGGCTCGATAAAAAAGGTGACCGAGCCGCCGCGGGTTAGCCCGATACCGGCCTGATTACTAAGCACAACCGTCCACCCGGTGACGCCATCATCGGAACGCTCCCAGACGAACTTCTGTCCCCGGGCTCGGGTCAACCAAGGGGCTACCGACCAGCTGGTTCGCGCCGTTTCGCCGACTACCGGAGCGCGCCAGATATAGAGCTGCGCCTGGTCGGCCACCGAGAGGCCGCCGTACTTCAGCATCGGGTAGTGGCCGCCGGTCAAGTCCCAAGGATCATCCTTGCCGGCTACCCCATCCAGGTTCAGGTTCCAGTTGGCATAGATGCCGGTGTAGGCAGTCGGCCCCGTCCCGCGCATCCCCGTCCCCAAGGCGCTGCTGCTCTGGCCGCTGACCCCAATATCCCAGTAGCTGTCGACCGCCGTTCCTTTGCTGTTCGCGACCTCTTGGCCGTCCCGGATACTGCCGTTCCTGCCTACCAAACCACCGACGGCCGGGTTGGTTCCAGTAGTCACTACCGGCCCGACAGCGTAGCTGGCGGTGATGATTCCAGGAGAAGTAGTTTCCTCATAAGTCCACCGGAAGTTCTGTCCCACCAGCCCGCCCACGGACGTCCCATTGCCGGTAGCTTTGACCGGACTGCGGGAGTAAGCGGCGGTAATCGTACCATTGTTGCTACCCACCAACCCACCGACGGATGCCGTGTTGTCGGTAGCCTTGACCGGACTGAGGGAGTAAGCTGCGGCAATCGTTCCCGAGTTTTTCCCCGCCAGCCCGCCCACTTTCGCCCCATTGCCGGTAACCTCGACCGGACTGCGGGAGTAAGATGCGGTAATCGTACTATAGTTAGCTCCCACCAGCCCGCCCACGAGCACCCCATTGCCGGTAGCCTTGACCGGACTGCGGGAGTAAGATGCGGTAATCGGCCCAGAGCTGACTCCCACCAATCCCCCCACGCGCGCAAAGCCGCCGCCGACGCTTCGATTGACGGTGACGTCTGCTCCGCTGGCGTAACTGGCGACGATGCTTCCGCATATCGTATAGTCAGGCGAAAGGCAAGAGTTACGTCCTGCCAACCCGCCGACAGACACATCATCGGCCGAAATTTCGACTTTGGCGTAACTGCTGGCGATGCTGCCGTAGTTTTCGCCTACTAGTCCCCCGACGCTTTCACCTTGAGTGCCGTCAGAGTTAATGCGCCCGGTAGCCGAACTGCCCCGGATGGTTCCGTTGTTGCCCCCGGCCAAATGCCCTATATGGCCGCCGAGCTGAATGCGGATGTTCGCATCCCGCAGATTTACGCCGTCGATAACCCCGGTGGAACCTATCTGTCCGAATAGGCCGAACAGGTCGACCACATTGTCTGATGGGGGCTGATGGATATACAGGTTGGCAATGGTCTTGCCGTTGCCTTGGAAAGTCCCGGTAAAACTTACGTCGTAGCGGCCGACAGGCGTCCAGCCCCACACATTGCTCCAGGCCCACTCGCTGTTCCAGTAAAGGCCGCCGGAATCCGCGGCGTCCACATCGCCATCCCCATCGGTGTCAAAGTCCAGGTCAGACATCAGTTCGTAGCCATTGCAGGCGGCGGCCGTGGTACCTAGCGCGCAGCCCATGCCGGCTACGGCTCCGGGAAAGGCGGCGTCATACTTATCTTGATCCGCTGCCGCTACTACCCCGTCCGTGTTCAAGTCCCAGCGGATAGCGTTCAGCTGCGCCAGGGAGTTCACTTCGATCAGCTGGTCGTTGTCCGCGTCATAATCCCACAGGGGGAAGTCGCGCATCGCCCCATAGACCAGGAGGGGATACTGATTGGCGCCGCCAAAGTACCAAGGAGAATCGCCGCCGGCCACGCCGTCCAAGTTCAGATTCCAGCCGGCGTAGAGGCCGCTGTAGTTGTAACCGCTCGGGGTTTGCAGGGCACGGGTGGTTTGCCCCGTCCCGCCGGCGCTGCCGCTCTGCCCCGAGGCGGCGGTGTCCCAATAACTGGCCGTTACCGTGGCGGTTCTGAGGCTACTGCCGACCAGACCGCCGGCGGCGCTGCCAGTTCCGGTAGCCGCAACCCGCCCCCGGGCGTAGCTGGCCGTTATCGTCCGGTCGTTGCTGCCGACCAAGCCGCCAGCCCGGGAATCGCTCCCGCGGGCCGCTACCACCCCGGCGGCATAGCCGGCCTTAAGGTCCCCCAGCAGGTTATCCCCGACCAGGCCGCCGGCGATCCCGGCCCGATTGTGCGTCGCCGACACCGCCACCTCGGCAAAGCTGGCCTGCACCGTGCCGTAGAAGTTCACTCCCACCAGGCCGCCGGCGAAGGCTTTGTCGCCAGACACCGCCGTTCCGGCGTTGGTGGTTAGAGCGCCCTTGGCGTAGCTGGCCGTGATAGTCCCGGCGTTAAGCCCGGCCAGGCTGCCGGCGGCTACCGAACCGCTGCCGCTGACGATGCTGACCTGCTCCAGCCCCAAGCCGGCTACCTGGCCGCCTTGCCCCACGGCCGCGAATAGTCCCACGGCATCGGTGGAGTTATTGTTGATGAACAGGTGGGAAATAACTTTGCCGCGGCCCTGAAACTGCCCGGTGTAACCGGTGGCCCGGAGACCGATGGGCGTCCAGCCGGCGCCGTTGTTCCAGTAGAGGCCGGCGGAGTCCGTGGCGGTAACGCTGCCATCGCCGTTGGTGTCAAAGGTCAGGTCGTTTTTCAGTTCGTAGCCGAGGCAGGGGTCGGGATTGGTATCGGCATCGCTGCCGTCGGGACAACCCATGCCGGCGGCGGCGTTGGGAAAGGCGGCGGCGTAGCTGGTTTGATCCGCGGCCGCCACGACCCCATCGCCGTTCAAGTCCCAGCGGACAGCGTTCAGTTGGGCCAAGTTGCTGATTTCAATCAGCCGGTCATCGTTGCTGTCATAGTCGACGGTGGTGGTCGTGGTCGGAGTAGCGGTCTGGGCCTGGGCCGCCGGCGCCGACTGTCCGCTGAGGAAAACCAGGGCCAGCGCCAGGGAAAGCAGGGTAAAGGTAGCGGCGAACAGGGGCAGCCGGGGGATGAGGGACATGGGATGCAACTCCTTGGGTTGGGGATTTAGCCCGGCGAGGGCGGGACAGGAATGGGATAATAGCGGTGGGTTGAGGGGATGTCAATGGTCGCATAGACGGTCCACCCAGGGCAATTGCATATATCTAACAACCTATCTCACCGCCCTTCCCGCGCAAGCGGGAATCCAGTGGTTGCTTGCCGAGGCTGCGGCATTATAAGGCAGTACCGTCGGGATTCCCGCGTACGCGGGAATCCCGGTAGAGGGGTCAGTCTTTCCGCTCATCCTGAACTTGCAACTCCATCCGCTCATCCTGAACTTGTTGAAGGATGGCCCGCCGCCATTTCATCCCATCCTGCGTTTCCCGCCGCCGTTCCCATCCTTCAACAAGTTCAGGATGAGCGGATAGGGGCCGGCTATCGGGATAGCGCAAAAAGCCGCCCTCCCCCGGCCAAGCGGGGAATGGCGGCCAATGGTTTTCCTAAAGGGCAACCGCCAGTTGCGCCGCCCCCCTACCGCCGGCTGCGCCGGATGGTTTTCTTGCAGGTGGCCGTCCAGGTACGGCTTTGCCGGGCCTGGTATCTATGGGTGTTGCCCGTTTCAAGATTCGGCCCGTAAAACCAGCCCAGGTTGTCCCCGTTCGAGCCTTTGTTGTTGTTATGGCCGGGGCCGAACTGGGCGCTGCCGGCGACATATTTGGCGCCCCGGGCTTGGCAAAGGCGGGCGGCCGCCGCATCCGCCGCCGTTTCCGCCTGCCCTTGCCACCAGGCGGCGCTGGGAGTTGAGACGCTGTCCGTATCGCCCGGCCGCGTAATAATGTTCGTCTGCCAGTGGAGCGTCCAGTTCGTCGGCTGGGACAGGGTTCGGCCCACCGCAATTTGCCGGGCCGCCCGTTGTCCAATGGATTCGGTGCCAACCGGCGTTACGGGGTCGGCGTCCCAATCGGAGCAAATCAGGCCGTCCGCTTGCCCGCAGCTGGCGACGGCAGTAATGTCGGCGGTAGTGCCGACCTTGAATCGTTTGATACGCTTAGTCCGCCGCCGTTCCTCCCGAGGAAACTCAAAAATTCGGTCGATGCTGACCCCGGTAACTCCCGATTCCCCGTCGGTCAGCCAGCCCTCTTGGGCGGCGATGAAACCGCGGAATTGGCCGCGTTCCCCGAAATAGACGGTGTCATCCCGTTCATTGCGGTCTTTGCCGGCGGCCCAGGTTTCAGCCTTGGTAAAGGTGTCGGACTGGTCGATGCCGCAGTAGAGGGTTTTGCCCCGGTTTTCGGCCAGGGATTCCAGGATGGCGGTCGTGCGGTCGGCGTGGGCAAAGGCTTGCCAGTCGGAGCAGTCCCAGGGGATGGAACGGGCTTGGGTCGATGGATACCCCCCCCCCTGCGAAAAATGCCATTAGAAAGGCAAGGGCGACCACTGCATTTCGTAGGGACATGGCAATTTCCTCTCGGCTGAGGTTAGGGGGCTTGGATTGCTGACCAGTATAAACCCGGCGGCGGGGTAGGTCAAGGGATTTTCCGGGCGATTTTCCGAATGAATTTATCCGTTTCCCGCCGCCTGGATACACCCGGCGGGCCATCCTTCAACAAGTTCAGGATGAGCGGAAAAAGGGCAACCGGTTCAGGACGAGCGGGTAGAGGTATGTCGCGCACCGATAGGCGGCTACAGGCCCAGCTTGCCGGGGTTCATTATGTTGGCCGGATCCAGGGTCTGTTTCAGGGCGCGGATTACTTCGTGGCCGACACCCTGCTCCCGGGCCAGCAGATGATTCAGTTTCATCCCGACGCCGTGGCAGTATTCCATAATGCCGCCCCAATCCTGGGCCAGGGTCAGCACTTCATCCACGGCCGCCGCCAGGTTTTCCCGGGCGTTTTCCGCCTCCGGATCCTCGGGAATCACCAGCATCGAGAAAAACTCCGGGCGACTCCAGATAGCGTATTCGGCGACCCGCACCCCCCGGCCGGCTAGGATTTCGGCGCAGCGGCGGCGGTAATCCAATACCTCAGCCGCAGGCAGGGCTATATGCAGGTAGTCAAAGCTGCGGCCCCACTGCCGCTGCCAGCGCTCGGCCCGGGGCCGGCCCAAGGCGTTGCGCTTATACCGCTCCCCGGACTGATGCCGTTCCGCCCAGTAAGTCAAGGTCGGTTCCGGGCCTAAATCCTTGCCGCCATAGTCGGCGCAGACTTGCCGGCCCCGCTTTTCCTGAGCCGCCACGCCCTCCCGATAGCCCTCAAACAGCAGAAACATCCGGATTCCGTCCGATTCCTCGGTCAAATCGAGCAGGGCGGGATGCAGGTCTAACGCCATCATTTCGGCGGCGGCAGCAAAGCCCTGGTCAAAGCTGGCAAAGCCCATCGCGGCAAAGACCTGGGCCTCCGGCTGGCGGAAAACCTTAATGGTGGCTTGGGTGATGACGCCAAAGACGCCTTCGCCGCCGATAAACAGATGATTCAGGTTGGGGCCGGCGGAGGCTTTGGGCACCGGGCGGGTGTCCAGGATCCGGCCATCGGGCAACACCGCTTGCAGGGCTACTACCTGTTGTCCCATAGGACCATAAGCCGAGGCCCGATAGCCCACGCCGTTGGTGGATATGGTACCGGCGACGGTGGCGATGGCTACGCTGTAGGGGTCATGGCCGGGCATCAGGTTGTATTCGGCCAGGGCATCGGACAAATCCTGCAATACCACCCCCGGCTCTACCGTGGCGGTCATATTGCGGGGGCTGATGGCGATAATGCGGTTCAGCCGTTGCAAGTCCAGGATGATGCCGCCCCGGGCCGGCAAAACGCCGCCCATAACGCCGGTGCCGCCGCCGTACGGGACTACCGGAACACCTTGGGCGGCGGCCAGGGTTACGATCTGGGACACTTCGGCGGCGGAGCCGGGGCGCACTACAAAATCGGCCAGGCGGTCAAAAGCGGCGGCGGCGTGGTAAGCCCGCCAGGGAGTAAGGGCGTCGGCGGAATAACGATCCAGATCATAGGGCGCGGTCAGCACGCCGTCAGCGCCCACAATGCGGGCCAGGGAGTCGGCCAGGGCAGTATCCATCATAAAAAGTCCGGGTCAAGGATGGGGATAGGGCTAGGGTATGGGGCAATTATGGCAAAGGGACGGGAAAAGGGCAAGGGGCCAGGCCGCCCTAATCATCATTCAAGGTAGTTCCGCCCTAATCATCGCTCAGAGTAACGCGGCCGGTGCTGCTCTAATCATCGCTCAGGGTAACATAGCCGGTGCGGCCCTGATAAACCAGGGTATAGTTTTGGAGAAAGTCCCGGCCAATCAGGGCGTAATAGGGCTGGCCCCCGGCCCGGAGCCGCGCGCCGGCAAATCGACCATAGATGGGTACATCCAAGACGGGGACATAGATCTGGGCGACATAAATGTCGGCTACGCTGAGACCGCCGACGCCGGCTATTTGCCCCTGTTCGGCTACCGCCAGCCCCAGCTCGTCAGCCAAATCGGCGTCGATGCAACTATCCGCCGCTCCCGTGTCCACCAACGCCGGGAGCAGGTCGTCGGGTATATCCGGCCGCCCCCGGCTACCGATGCGAAAGTTCGGGTCAAAGCCTATCTCGACCAACACGGTTGGCCCTTCGCTTGCCAACGCTTGTTGACCGGTACGGCCCGGCTGGTCGCTGAATCCGCAGCTAACGGTGGGCATAACCCTGCCTTTCCAGGATGTAGGACGGTATGATTATCGGCGGCGCGCCGATCTCCCGGATGAGGTAGGGACCGCGGCCAAACCGCCGCACTGCCGCGTCGGCCGCTACCTGAAAGTCGGGATAAGTCCCGACAAACTCCTCGCCGTGAATGACCGCCCACTCCCCTTTGTGGTTGGCTTCCAGATGCTCCTGCATCCCCTCGTAAGTCGCGATTTCCACGTCCAATTTGCCCATTTCAACCTCCTGGTCATAGACCCGCCGCGTCCAGACAGATGCCGGCAAACGCGCCGGCGGCCAAGCCACCCGCCGCAGCAGAAAAGGCTCCCAGCCAAACCGCCGCACCGCGGTGTCCGCCGCCACCTGAAAGTCGGTGTAAGTCCCGACAAGTTCCTCGCCGTGGATGACCACCCACTCCCAATGGTGGTTGGCTTCCAGATATTCCCGCATCCGGTTGTAGGTGGCGATTTCCGTATCCAGCGGCCCCGGCTGGCCCGTTTCAGTCTCCCTGGGGCGAATCTGCCTTTCCAGGATGTAGGGCGGTAGGACAATCGGCGGCGCGCCAATCTCCCGAATCAGAAAAGGCCCCCGGCCAAACCTTTTGACGGCGGTTTTGGCCGCCTCCTGAAAGTCGGGATAAGTCCCGACAAACTCCTCGCCGTGAATGACCGCCCACTCTCCTTTGTGGTTGGCTTCCAGATCCTCCTGCATCCGGTTGTAGGTGGCGATTTCCGTGTCCAGCGGCCCCGGTTCCCTTTTAACCTCCTGGGCGGAATCCGGCCGCGCCGGGATTGATGCCGGCCCAGTAACGGGCGGTTTGCCGACCTGCCGCAGCAGGCAGCCCTCCCGGCCAAATCGTTTTACGGCGCTTTCCGCCGCTTCCGGAAAGTCGGGATAAGTCCCGATAAGTTCCTCGTTATGGATGATAACCCACTCCAGGGGATGGTCGGCTTCCAGCTGCCCCCGCATCCGGTTGTAAGCCGTGATTTCCAAGTCCAACTGATCCATAGCATACTCCTTTCCAGTATCCCGGAATGGATTTTAATGGCCTCGATTGGAATTATACCATAACCTTGACGGCAGGGGGTGACGCCGCCGCTTTAATCTGGTATAGTAGGCGGCGGCCCAAATCGGGAATTGAGGAAACGGCTTATGAATCAGCGCGTCCGTTTGAGCGTCAATGGCGTTCCTTATGCCCGGGATATTCCCGCCCGCCGGCTGCTGGTGGATTTTCTGCGCTATGACCTGGGGCTGACCGGCACTAAAGAGGGTTGCAGCGTAGGCGTCTGCGGAGCCTGCGCCGTCCTGGTGGACGGGGAAATGGCCGCATCCTGCATTACCTTGACGGCGGCAGTGGAGGGCGCGGAAATCACTACCATTGAGGGGCTGGCCCAGGACGGGCGGCTCCATCCGGTGCAGCAGGCGTTCATCGACTATGGCGGCTTTCAGTGCGGCATCTGCACCCCCGGCCAGGTAATGGCCGCCAAAGCCCTGCTCGACGCCAATCCCCAGCCCACCGAGGGCGAAATCCGGGATTGGATGATGGGCAATCTGTGCCGCTGCACCGGCTACTATAAAATCCTGGAGTCGGTGGTGCAGGCGGTGGCGGCCGGCGCGGCGGAGGGCGGCTGATGCACGATTTTCAGTTTCATCAGCCGGCAACGCTGGCGGAGGCTTTGGCCCTACGGGAAACCTACGGCGATGAGGCCCGACTGCTGGCCGGCGGCACCGCGTTAGTGCTGCAAATGAAACAGCGCTTTTCCCAGCCGGGGCAGATCGTCAGCCTGCGCCGCCTGCCCGGCTTGGCGGCAATAACGGCGGCCGATGACGGCGGCGTCCAGATTGGCGCCCTCTGCACCCAGCGGCAGGCGGAAATCAGCCCCCTGCTGAGGGAACGGGCGGCGTTGGCGGCCCAAGCCTATCAGCAGGTTGCCACGCCGCGCATCCGCAGTATGGCGACCGTGGGCGGCGGCTTGGCCCACGGCGACCCTAATCAGGATCCGCCGCCGGCCCTGATAGCCCTGGAGGCCACGGTGGTTTTGACCTCAGCCGGCGGCGAGCGGATGGTGCCGGTAGCCGATTTGTTTCAGGATTACTTTGAGACCGATGTACGGCCGGGCGAAATCATCACCGGCCTGATTATCCCGCCGGTACCGGCCGGAGCGGGAACGGCCTACATAAAATTCCTGCCGCGCACCGCTGACGACTATGCCACGGTGTCGGTAGCCGCCGTTATCACTCCGGACGCCGCCGGCCATTGCCGGGCGGCCCGCATTGCCTTGGGGTCGGTGGGGTTGACGCCAATCCGCGCCACGGCCGTTGAGGATTTGCTGCGCGGCCAGCCTTTGACGGCGGACAATATCCGGGCGGCCGCCGCCGCCGTTCCCGCCTTGGTCGACCCGTTGGACGACCATCGGGGTTCGGCGGAATACAAGAGGGAAATGGCGGCGGTGTTCACCCGCCGGGCGGTGATGCAGGCGGCCGCGGCCGCTTTGCCAAACCGGGAGTTGGGCTGATGCAGTTGGAAAACCGCTGTCTGGTATCCGCCGACCGCTCGACCGCCTGGCAGCTGCTTTTAGACCTGCCCCGGGCCGCTGCTTGTATCCCCGGCTTGGGGGAATTGACCGCCGACGGGGAAAACCGCTTTGTGGGGACAATGCAGGCCCAAGCCGGGCCGTTGCGGGTGAACCTGGCCGGCAGCGTGCAAATCCTGGCCCAGGATGCGGATAAGGGAGTGGCGCAGTTGCTGCTCGAGGCCGCCGACCGGCGCTTGGGCGGCTCCGTCCGCGCCAATGTAACCCTGCGCTTGACCGAAACCGCCCCCGGCCAAACGGAACTTACCATCCTATCCGACACCGCCTTTGGCGGCCGCTTGGCAACCCTGGGCCAGCCCCTAATCCGCCGCAAAGCCGCCGCTACGATAGAGGAGTTTGCCCACAACCTGGGCCAGCTGCTGGGGGAAAGGGGATTCAAACATGGATAGACAGGATAGACAGGATTTTTCTATCTGAATAGAACGGTAATGGCGGTCAATAACCGTTCCCGGCAGATATAGAATCCTGTCTATCCTGTCTATCCATGTTAATTCCCCCGTTGCTAAAGGAGCGGTCGGCTGGTTAGAATTAGGGATGAATAGGCCGCCAGCAAATCCCATCCCGGAGGGTTGCCATGCAGATTGCGCCCCACATCTACAGCGTCCATATTGCCGAAAATCCGGCCACCTTTGGCGCGATGCATCCCGGCGGGACGCAAATTTACTTCGTCGGCAATCCCCAAGAGCAGATGGTTATGGTGGATGCCGGGGAGCCTTACCGGTCTTGGACGCGGCGGATTTTGGACTACTACGCCGAATTGGGCCATCCCCGCATTGCCGCCATCCTGATAACCCACGGTCATGGCGACCATATCGGCGGCCTGGATCGGTTGCAGGAGACTTTGGCCTGCCCGGTGCGCTGCCATCCCAAACTGGCCCCGGTTCTGGCCGAGCGGCTGGGCGCGGACTGCGTAATTCCTCTGCGTTCCCGGGAATTGATCCCCACCGGCGGCGGCGTTTCCCTGCGCGCCCTGTTCACTCCGGGGCATGAGGATGACCATATTTGCTACTATCTGCCCGCCGACAAGGCCCTGTTCAGCGGCGACAATATCCTGGGCAATTCGTCCACCAGCGTCCGCAATCTGACCCAGTATATGGCCTCCCTGGAACTTATGGCCCGGCAGAACCCGACTATCCTTTGTCCGGGGCATGGGCAGGTGATTTATGATGGGGCCGCCCGCATCCGCTGGTACATTAAGCATCGGCAGGAACGGGAGGCGCAGGTGCTGGCGGCCCTGGCCGATGGCGCGGCTACGGTGGATGGGGTGGTGTCCGCCGTCTATCCCCGCAACTTGCGGAAAAACCTGCGGCCCGCCGCCGCCCGCAATGTAGCCACCCACCTGGCTAAACTGCAAGCCGAGGGGCGGGTAGCGGAACAGCCAACCCAATACACGGCAAGGGATTAGGGCAAGGCAATCGCCTATAGCAACCATCCTGCCCGCCCCCTTTACCGTCCCGCCGCCCCTTACCGTCATTCCCGCGTAAGCGGGAATCCCGACGGTACTGTCTTATGCCGCCGCGGTCTTGGCAAGCCACCGCGAGATTCCCGCTTACGCGGGAATGACGGTAGAGAGGGCCACGGACAGGCCGATTGCTATACGCAATTGCCGGGCAAATTTCCCCTTTCCCCCTTTAACCGGCCTGCCGGTTTCGGTATAATGGCCGGCAGCGGATAATCCCGGCGGCCCCAATCGGGGGGCGGAATTATCAATTTTCGGCAGGCAAAACCTGGAGGGAGGATTTATATGGCCGATTCCGATTTTGTCCAAGTGGCCGCGGTGGGCGAGCTGCCCCCCGGCGATATGAAAGTGGTGGATGTG
Organism: Dehalococcoidia bacterium; assembly: GCA_965203435.1. Lineage (GTDB taxonomy): Bacteria > Chloroflexota > Dehalococcoidia > Lucifugimonadales > UBA3495 > CBDBCU01. The sequence goes on from CBDBCU010000002.1 coordinate 328,550, forward strand.
GGCGAGGAGCAGGTGTTGCTGGTGAATGTGGACGGAGCCGTCCACGCCTGCGAGGACATCTGCACCCACGCCTACGCTTCCCTGTCCGAGGGCGACCTGGACGGCAATGAAGTGCAGTGTCCCCTGCACGGGGCGGTGTTCAATGTGGTCACCGGCAAGGCGTTGACCCCGCCGGCTGTGGACGCCCTCCGCACCTTTGCGGTCCGGGTGGAGGGCGATGCCATTCTGGTCGGCCCGGCCCAGTCTGAGGGGTAGGCCGGCCCGGTTTCCTTATCCGCCCGTCCTTCAACCAGTTCAGGATGAGCGGAAAGGGGATCCGCCATCCTTCCCGCGTCTTTTCTACCGTCATTCCCGCGTAAGCGGGAATCCCGTGGTTGCTTGACAAGTATGCGGCATCATAAGGCAGCGCCGTTCGGGGTTCCCGCTTACGCGGGAATGACGGTAGGGATGGCGGGAATGACGGTTTCCACCCTACCTAGGCATCCCGAAGTCGGCCAGGGGCCAATAGACCAGCAACACCTGGCCGACGATATTCTCCTCCGGCACTACCCCCCAATCCCGGGAGTCGTTGCTGTAGCGGCGATTGTCGCCCAGCACGAAATACTCCCCCTCCTCCAAGTAAAAGGGCTCGACATTGTCGGTGTCGTCCACTTCCTCTTGCCGATAGGATTCCGGGAAAACGGCCCCGTTCACCAGCACCTGCCCATCCACAATTTCCACTTCATCCCCCGGCGCGCCAATCACCCGCTTGACAAAATCTCGTTCCGGATCCTCCGGCGCATGAAAGACGATAACCTCCCGCGGCCGCGGCGGGCGCAGCAACCAGGCCGGCAAATCCGGATCCACGCTCCAGACCGGCAGGATGCGGGCCAGCCGGGCCAGGTCAACCTGGGTATAAATCAGCTTGTTGACCAGCAGATACTGCTGCCCTTCCAGGGTGGGGGACATACTGGAGCCCTCCACCCGGAAGTTCTGGATGCTGGCTTGAATCAGGATAAAGGCTACCAGGGCCAGAGCCAGGGCCTCAATAATTTCGCGCAATGCCGCAGTCATCAATCCATCCTAACCGGCGGGTTGGCTATAGAGTAATGCAAAACCGGCCGGATGACAAGGGCCGGAAACCGTCCTTCCCGCGCAAGGGGAGACGGATTCAAACATGGATAGACAGGATAGACAGGATTTTGGGGTATCGGTATAGAACGGTACTGGCGGTCAATGACCGTTGCCAGCAGATACAAAAATCCTGTCTATCCTGTCTATCCATGTTAATTAAAGAATGGCAAAATAAATTTTTCGAATCCCCCCAACCCCTTTACATTCCCAAAACCTGTGGTATAGAATAAAAACAAGTCAAGGCCGAAATCGCCTTGGCGATTAGGTGGCATCGTTCTTTTCCTGTTGCTGGGCGCCGGGTATGGCATTAGCCAAGCCGCCCGGGCCATCCCCTGGGACTGTTCCGACTGGCAAGCCTTTGCCCATGCCGACCGCACCACGGCCATCCTGGAATCCTTGGCGGAGAACCGGGGCAAGACCCTCTACTGCGGCGTCGACCAGTCCGACACCTTTGCCAAGGCCGAAACCTGGGAAGCCGGCCGCGACCGCAATGAACGGGATGACACCGTCTATTTCGGGGAACGCGGCAGTTTCCGCGGTTTCATCGCCGCCCAGGAGGGCTGGCTGACCGACGGAGAATCCGGCATCACCGGCATCAGCATCGACCGCATCTTTGAGTTTCCTAGGGAACCCAAGAAACGCCGCCGCAAGCCGCCCAAGCCCAACCTGGTCTATGACCGGGCCTATCCGGACAGTACCCTGAGCGTTCCCGAGGTAACCAGCTCCAACAATCCCGACGGCATCCTCACTGGTTATCTGATCGATAACCCGGCTTTCCCGGACCCGCCCAATTATATTCCCAGCCCCCGGGTGTACAGAAATGGGTTTGTTCGCGCTCTGGCCCTTCCCGCCACTACGAGTACCAACGAGAATACGGCGGAGGACAATGCCCGGCGGGAGTATGTTCCCCCGACCGATGCCCGGGCCGCCGAATGGGCGTTGACTGGCTCGGGCGACGGCGCTTATGCCACTCTCGAGGTGCCGGGCGGTGCTACGGAGGAATGCCAAGCCCTGGGTTATACCCGGGCCACTAGGGTAAAGTGGTGGTACCGGGATAGTAATGGGGATGGCGAACCCGACATCCGGGCGGCCCGGGTGAGTACCTCCCCCTATCAGTATCGGGGATTCCGCTATATTCAATACACCGCCCGCTGCGTAGGCCGCCAGTAGGCGCGGCGGCGGCATCATCCCTCCTGGCGGCGCAAAACACCCCCCGGCCGGTGGAATGCCGGCTGGGGGGTGGTTTTGCGCCGTCCTCTACCGTCCTTCCCGCCCCCCCCCTTTTTATGCCATTGCCGGCCGCCCCGCAACCGTCATTCCCGCGTAAGCGGGAATCCGGCGACGGTTGGGCGGCAAAGGGCTGGTCTTTTAAGTGCCGTCGGGATTCCCGCTTACGCGGGAATGACGGTTGCGGGGCGGCCGGCAAACCCTTTCCGCTCATCCTGAACTTGTTGAAGGATGGAAAGGGCGGCGGGAAGGACGGTGAGGGTGGGCGATTTATTTACGCCCATCGCTACTCCGGTGTCCTGAGCCGCCTAATCCCCCTCCTCGCCGGCCGCGGCGAGGCTGGCCGTTTCCATCAAATGCACGCCCAGGTCTGCGGCTTTCCGGCGTTGCGGCGGCGGGATGATGTAGCCGATGACCAGGGCCAAGGACGGGAGGCCGCTGGCCGCCGCCAGGATGTCCGCCCGCTCCCGGGCCCGGTCCAAGTCCTCGTCATGCACCGTCCGGGATATTTCGATCGCCACATAAACCGGCTGAGCGTTGCCCTCCCGGGCCGCCAGGATGATGTCGGTCTGCATCAGGCGGTCGAACTGAGTCCGGTTAATGCGCCCATCGTCCAAGGCCGGCTCGAGGAGGTCGAACAACTCCGGGACGGTCGCCGCCAATATGCTTTTCAGCACCCGGGGCCGGCGTATGCCCAGGGGAGTGCAGACCATCCCGGCGATATTGGCGTGGATTTTCCGCTCCAGCTCCGCGCCCTGCAAGCGGCCTACCGTTCCCGCCAAGCTACCTACCGTGCCTTGCAAGCTGCCTACCGTGCCCTCCAAGCGGCGCAAGCCGACTTTCAGCTCGGCCGTGTCGGCTTTCACCTCGGCCATATCCGTTTCCAGCCGGGTCAGCCGTTCCGCAAAGACCCGGTTGATTTCCCTCTGCTCGGCGATGAACTCCTCCAGCCGGGCAGTCAGCTGAGCAACTTGCTCGGTCAGCCGAGATACTTGGGCGGTCAGCTGGGCCAGCTGCTCGGCGACGCTCCGGTTGGTTTCCGTCTGCTGGGCAATAAACTCCTCCAGCCGGACGGTCAGCTGGGCCAGCTTTTCCGGCATTTCCAGCAGTTCCTTGCTCAAAAGCACCGAGCGCAGGGTTTCGGCCCATTCGGGCTGTTCCCGCAAAATCTTTACCAGGTCGGCAATGTCGGCGACGGCAGTAGTCATAGTGGCTCACCTCTTATCCGGCATTATAACCGCTGCGGAGGCTTTTGTCACCTAGCAGCGCCGCGGATTTCCGGATTCCTTTTTCCCGGAAAGGACTGTAAAGCGGCCGGCGCAGGAAATCCGCCCGCCAAAGCGCTAAACTATATCCCGACCATCCCTTGCTGGCGGTGCTTATGTTGCGGCGGAAAGTCCCCGGGCCGGCGCTGTTCCTATCCTTGACCTTGTCCCTGATTGCCTTGACCGCCCTGTTCCCGGCGGCGGTCTATGCCCATGGGTTCGGGGAGCGGTATGACCTGCCGCTGCCCTTGGGCTATTTTGCCATCGGCGGCGGGTTGGCGGTAATCCTGTCCTTTGCGGTTATCGGGTTTTTTGTGGGGGCCACGGCGGCGGATGGCGGCTATCCCCGGCTCAACCTGTTCCGCGGGCGGCCATTGCGGATCCTGCTGACCGGGCCGGTCTATGGGCTGCTGCGGACGGCGGCCCTGTTCCTCTTTCTGCTGGTCATCGCCACCGGCCTGTTCGGAACGCAACGGCCGGTGAACAACCTAACCCCCACTTTCGTCTGGATTATCTGGTGGGTGGGAATGGGCTTTGCCGTAGCCCTACTGGGCAACCTGTGGCAGGTCGTCAATCCCTGGAAAACTATCTATGACCTGGCGGAAACGATTTATCGCCGCTTTAAGCCGCAAGGGGAGTTGGACGGCGGGCGGAATTACCCGGAAAGCTGGGGCGTCTGGCCGGCCGTAATCCTGTTTTTTGCCTTTGCTTGGATTGAGAACGCTTTGCCCGAGGCGGCCGCGCCGGCTCTGCTGGCCGGATTGATTATCGCCTACAGCATCCTGACCCTGGGCGGGATGTATCTGTTCGGCCCGCAGCAATGGCTGCGGCAGGGCGAGGTTTTTTCGGTAATCTACGGCATCCTAACCCGCTTTGCCGTTACCGAGGTACGGGCGGTGGACCCGGATTTGTGCCGGGAGTGTAATGCGCCGCAGTGCCGGGTTAAGGCGGGGGATTTCATCCTTCAACAAGTTCAGGATGAGCGGGGGGATATGCCGCCGGCTCAGGATGTCCCTCAACAAGTTCGGGATGAGTGGGGGGATGGGCCGGCAGTTCGGGATGTCCTTCAACAAGTTCAGGATGAGCGGGGGGATGAGCCGGCAGTTCGGGATGTCCCTCAACAAGTTCGGGATGAGCGGGGGGATGAGCCGGCAGTTCAGGATGTCCCTCAACAAGTTCGGGATGAGCGGGATGGTAGGGATGGCGGCGGGTGCGTGGATTGCTACGAATGTTTTGAGTTGGCCGAGGTGCGGGAGTTGAACCTGCGGCCGCCGGCGATCGGCTTGAATCGGCCGGGCCACGGCAATGGGATAATCGTTCCCGGAATGACCGCCCTTACCCTGCTGCTGCTGGCCACGGTTACTTTTGACGGGTTCAGCGATACGCCGGAATGGGCGGCGGTGTTGGGGTTCTTTCTGGAACGGACGCCGGCCCTGACTTCTCCCTATTTCAACGGGCTGGTTATTGCCAACACTGCCGGCTTGCTGGCTTGCCCCCTGCTCTTTGCCGCCCTGTATCGCGGCGTGGCCGGGCTGATGCGGCGGGCGGCGGGCAATAGCGGCCCGGAGGCCGGCCCTCTAATGGCCGCCTTTGTCTTTTCCCTGGTGCCGATTGCCCTGGCTTACCACTTTGCCCACTACCTGGGCTTTCTGCTGATTCAGGGGCAACTGATTATCCCTCTGGCCTCGGATCCTTTTGGCTACGGCTGGGATTTGTTCGGAGGAGCCGGCTATGGGGTGAACATTGCCATCACAAACGCCCGGTTCATCTGGTTTTTTGCCTTGACGATTATCGTCGCGGGCCACATCATCGCAGTCTATCTGGCCCATTTGCGGGCCGGGGAAATCTATCGGACGCGCAACGCCGCCCTGAAAAGCCAGTTTCCGATGCTGGCCCTGATGGTATTCTACACGGTAGCCAGCCTGTGGATTATCTCCCGCCCCATAACGGAGTAGAATTAACATGGATAGACAGGATAGACAGGATTATATCGTCCGCTAATCAGGATTCTGCCGGTAAGGAAAGAATCTGACTCAGCAGATAGAAAAATCCGGTTAATCCTGTCTATCCATGTTAATCCCGGTTAATTCCCCGCTGCCGGCTTGCGCCGGCCCAGCGTTATATTCTATAATATCCATTGCTTGGCCCGGGGCGGAAAGGTCGTCCCGCCTTTTGCCAATCTATACCAAACTGAGGAGACTAAAGCGGTTTGCCGACCCGTAAGAAAGTCCTTTACTACGGTCTGATGGTATTTCTGACCCTCCTGGTTCTGGAGGGGATGGCCCGGATTGCCTATCTCGCGGCCTATGGGGATTGGTATGGCGGCGGCCGGGCCGATTCCCCCCTGGCCGCGGATGCCCCGACCAGCCCGGAACTTTTCGAGCCCTGGCTGATCCGCCATCCCTTTTACGGCCTGACCCACCAGGATCCCAGCCACCCCCTGAACGCAATGCCGCCCCAACAGCGGCAGGAGGAGCTGGTCGTTATCGGCCTGCTCGGCGGCTCGGTAGCCGAGGGATTGGAACCCTATCTCCAAGAGGAACTGGAACGCTACTTTACCGCCAACAACCTGCCGCGCCAGCCGATTCTCCTCGGCTTGACCATCGGCGGCGCCAAGCAACCGCAGCAGACGACCATCATTGCCTACAACCTGCTGCTGGGCGGCGAGTTTGACCTGGTCCTCAACCTCGACGGATTCAACGAAATGACCAACAGCGCCGGGCGCAATCCGCAGAACGGCATCTTTCCCTTTTTCCCCCTTTGGTGGGACAAGCGGGTGGGCTTGACCACCGAGGAAATTCTGCTGTCGGGACACATCGGCGTTTTGCGTCAGGAACAGGCGCAACGGGCTGCGGCGGCGGAAACTTCCCTGCTGCGGTGGACGGCATTTTTCGGACTGGTCAATCGCTATGAGCAAGAAACCACGGAGGCCGAAATCATCCAACTGAACCACGAACTGGCGGCCGTGGAGTCGGACTACAGCCTGGAAAAGCACGGCCCCCGCAACTGGCTGGAGGGCGAGGAGGAATTGATGCAGGAGGCGGCCCGGGTCTGGTTTCGCGGCTCGGTAACGCTGTCCGAACTGGTGGATCTGGGCGGGGCCGAGTATTATCACTTTTTGCAGCCCAGCCAGTACGCTCCGGAGGCCAAGCCGCTGAGCCAAGAGGAGTTGGAAATCGCCTACAACCTGGACGGAATCGACGGCTCCTTTGCCTCCCGGGGCTACCCGCTGCTGCGGCGGTTTAACCCGGAACTGGAAAAGCAGGGCATCAACTACTTTGACTTGACCGAGATTTTCGCCGACCACCCGGAAACTCTGTATATTGACGAGTGCTGCCACTTGAACGCCCGGGGCAACGAGCTGCTGGCGGCGGGAATGGTGCAGCGGCTGGCCCCGGCTTTGCAACGGCTGGGCGCGGCTCCCCCGCCCGCCGTCGTTTCCGGATTTGACCGGGCCCGGCGGCCGGCCGAGCCGGATGTCCTGCTGTTCAGCGGCGATTTTCAGGTGTACCTGCAAGAGGGCGTCCGCCTGCGCTATGTCCGGGCGGAATGCGTCCCGGAGGATTTGGAATCCCAATTCTTTCTGCATTTGACGCCGCGGGACTTGGAGGACTTGCCGCCGCAGGGCCGGGAATTGGGCTTTGACAACTTGGATTTCGGCTTTGCCGATGCCGGCGCCCGCTTGTGGCAAGGCCAGTGCGCGGCCCAATTGCAACTGCCCGGCTATCCCATCGCCTCGCTCCGCACCGGCCAGTACGCCGCCGGCGGCGGCGAGCTGTGGGCCAGCGAATTCACCTTTCCCGAATAGGGATGGGCCGGCAAGACCGGGAGTGAATGGGGGTTATGGGAAATTGCCCGGCCGGGGATTTTGGCGCTGAAAATCCCCGGCTCCATACGCATTAAGGGGCGGCCGGGATATAGTCGGCGGCGGTCTCTACCACCACCTTGAAATCCTCCGGGCGGCCGGCGGAAAAGTGGATGTTCTCCAAGCCGATGACCTCCCCGGCCTTGTTTTTGATGAGGATAAGGTCATGGTCGGTTTCCTCGCAGACCTCCTCATCCTGGGGATTGTCCCACCAAACGCATAGAGTGCCGCCGATGTGGTCGTACAGCACCTTTACCTCGGCCATACTTTCTCTCCTTTCTTGATATAGTCGGCGGGGTAGGCGGTATTAGGGCGTATTGCCCTGATTATAACGCCGCGGGTACAACGCATCCTTTTTCCGCTCATCCTGAACTTGTTGAAGGATGAACCGCCACAATATACGAAACCGGCCCCCCCGCCTACTCAGTTACTTCGTATTCCACCGCCGCCACTTTTACGCCCTGATGATAGACCACTACCCAGTGGCGGCCGGCCGCCCATTGCCGGCCCGGGCCGGGGCCGACGCTGTACCGCCGCCAACCGCCGCCGCCCGGCGCGGTCAAAGTTACCGCATCCCGCACTTGCCGATAGGGAAAGCCGTCCGCAAAATACTCCACCACGGTGAACTCCAAATCCTGCGGCGGGCCGGAAAAGTGATAGGAATACTCCAAATTCAGCCAAGCCCAATCCCCGGCGGCGGATGCGCTGAACCGATGGGACGGCGGCCCGCCGGGCGTCAGCGACAAATAAGCCCGGCGGATCCGGCCGTTAATCAACGGCAAATCAGCTACGGCCGCCGTCGGATCCAGCAAGGGCCAAGCCGATAATTCCGCGCCGCCGTACCAACGCTCGATAACTTGCCGCGCCCGGTCTTGCGCCGCCGGCCCGGCATCCAGCCCATCCCCGGCAAAAGCCCGCCGCACCGCCGCAATGCCGGTTGCGTTGCCGCCATCGGCCGCCCGCGCCCGGTAAAGGCGGCGGAAACCGCGTTGAAAATCCGCCGCGCCCAACGCCCGGCGCAAATCCAGAAACAGCCGCTCCCCCAGGGCATAGGGGCATTGCTCGCCCGCCGCGCCCCGGGCATAATCCGCCGCCGCCAAATCCCTGATACCGGATACGCCGGCGCAGGGATAGTGGTTGGGCCTGGGATTGCCGCCCCCATGGGACGCCGCAAATAGTGCCGCCAATACTTCCGCCGCCCCTTCATCCAGCCAGGGGGCATTATCCGCCCAATAGTAATGGGCTACTTCATGGGCAATAGCCCGCCCGCGGTTCCGGGCCGGGTAATCCACCGCCGGGCTATCATACTGCGGCCGCACCGCGATATGCGTCCCGAAATTAGCCCCGGCCGAATAATCCGGGACCGCCTCCGCAAACAGCAGGGCTACATAGCGGACGGGAAAAGGCTCCCCCATATAATCGGCGATAAAGCGTGCCGCCGCCGCCAGCAAATCCATACTGCCCGAATTGCCCGCCGCGCCCGGCTCCAAGCGGATAATAACCAGGGTCAGCGACCCGGCCCCGGGCTGGTCAATAATCCGCTCCTCAACAGCAACCTGCTCAAGATTCAACAGCCGCGGCAACAAGTTAGGATTCGTCCGATAGACCCCGGCCAATACCGACACCATCGGGGCCGCATCATCATCGATGCCGCCGGCTAAAGCAGGATGGTCGATTACCTGCTTAAAAGTTTCCCGGTCAGCCGCGGCCAGTTGCGCCAAAGATTCCAGAGCCGCCGCATCCGCCGGTTCCAGGGTATTCAGGAAAGGCATTGCGGCGATGCGCCGGGTCGCCGCCGATTCCATCAGGGCGATTCCTTGCAAGGCGGTCAATGCCGCCGCTAATTCCGGGAAATTCTCGACTTTGTGGATCCAAGTCTTGCCCAGCAAATCCCGCAGCAGCGGCTCGGATACGATAGCAAGGTTGACCAGGGCGGCGGCCGTTTCCCTTTCCGCCGCGGCTATGCCATCCGCTACCCAGGGCAAGGTTTGGATAGCTTGCGCCGCCGCCGGATTTTGCCGGCCCAGGGCGGCGGCATTAGGCAGTTCGGTATAGCCGGCCGGCGGCGTCTCGGGGGATGGGGATGGCATTGTCGGATCCGGGCCGACCCACCGGGGGCGCGGGCCGGCATTGGCCGGGGCGGTAGCCGGCGGCAATGGCGGCGCGGTATCAGGATGGGGATTTGCCATAGCCGGCGGCGTTAGCCGGTCGGTGGCCGGCGGCAAATTCGGGGCCAAGGATGGGGCTGGCGGTGTCAAACCGGGGCCGGCCGGCGCCATCGTTGCCGGCGCGGCCGGTTGCAACGCCGGTTCCCCACAGGCCAAGCCGGCGGCCAGGGTCAGCGCGGCCAGGAAAACCGCAAACCGGCGGGGTACGGCCGCCATCCCTACAAAATCTGCGACAGAAACATCTGCGCCCGCTCGTGCTGCGGATTGTTGAAAAAGTCGTCCGGCGTCCCTTCCTCGATAATGCTGCCCTCATCGAACATTATCACCCGGTCGGCCACTTCCCGGGCAAAGCCGATTTCATGGGTAACGGACAGCATCGTCATTCCGGAGCCGGCCAACTCCCGCATCACATCCAGCACTTCCCGGATCATTTCCGGATCCAGAGCCGAAGTCGGCTCGTCAAAGAGCATTATCCGCGGCTGCATCGCCAAGGCCCGGGCGATGGCTACCCGCTGCTGCTGCCCCCCGGAAAGTTCCGAGGGATACTTCTGCGCCTGTTCCGGGATGCGAACCCGCTCCAGCTGTTTCATCGCCTCGGCCTCGGCCTCGGCTTGCGACCACTTGCGGACTTTCGTCGGGGCCAGGGTGATGTTTTGCAGCACGGTCAGATGGGGAAAGAGGTTGAAGGACTGAAAGACCATGCCCACTTCCCGGCGGATGGCGTCAATGTTATGCACATCGCCGCTCAGCTCAATGCCGTCCACGATAATCTGGCCGCGCTGGTGGTTTTCCAGCCGGTTGAGGGTGCGGATAAAGGTGGATTTGCCCGACCCGCTCGGCCCCAGGATGACCACCACCTCGCCGCGCCTAACGCGGGTGGTTACGCCGCGCAGGGCATGAAAATGCCCGAACCACTTATGCACATCCCGGCAGATGATGATGTCATCCCCCGCCTCCGCCGCCGGATTGCTTTCCGACGCCATCGTCCGTTCCTCGACCGCCATAATTTGCCCCCCTTTGCCCTTTGGAAAATCCCCTTGTTGTCATTCGGGGTTCCCGCTTACGCGGGAATGACGGTAGGGGATTTTCCCATAAGACCGTCATTCCCGGCCCCGTTACCGTCATTCCCGCGTAAGCGGGAACCCCGAATCCGGTATATCCGGTTAATCCATGTCAATCCTACCGCCGGCCCACCCCCAGGGATTCCTCTACCTTGCTGCTGACATAGGACATCCCGTAGGTGAACACCCAGAACACGATCGCCACAAAGACGTACACCTCTTTGTAGTTTTGCAGAAACTCCGGGTTGCCCTGGATGAAAGTCCGACCGGTCTCCACAATGTCCAGCATGGCGATAATATAAACCAGGCTGGTATCCTTGAACAAGCCGATGAACTGGCCTACGATGGCCGGAATTACATTGCGGATGGCCTGCGGCAGGGAAATCAGCAGGGTGGTCTGCCACCCGGCCAAGCCCAAGGCCCTAGCCGCCTCGGCCTGCCCCGGATGCAACGACTGCAAGCCGCCGCGGATGTTTTCCGCCATATAGGCCGCGCTGAACATGGTAATGATGATGCCGGCCCGGAACAGGGAATTCAAGGGAAAATCCTGGGGAAAAGCCAGCGGCACCAATACTTGGGACATAAACAGCAGGGTAATCAGCGGCACCCCGCGAAAGACCTCGATAAAGGTTACGCACATCGCTTTGACCACCGGCAATTGACTCCGCCGCCCCAAAGCCAACGCTACCCCGATGGGCAGGCTCAGGGTAATGCCGCCCACCGCCAAAATCAGGTTCAGCATCAGCCCGCCCCAGTAGATAACCCCGACCGGCTGCAAGCCCGGCACGCTCCAATCCGCCGGCAGGCCGCGCAGCAGCAGCAGGGTCAGCAGGAAAATAACTACCCCGGCAATGGTTATCCGCATCCCGCTGCCCAGGGGGGTAAAGCGGGCTAGGGCATAACCCACGCCCAAGGCCGGGATGCCGGCCAGCAGCAACAGCCGCACATCCAGCCCCATCCGCTCCATGCTGTAGGGCAGAAAGGCAAAGGCCGCCGCGGCCGCCGTTACCGCCACGGCAATGTTGCGGGCCACCGCATTGCCTTTCATTCCCCAAGCCATCCCCAGCAGGGCAATGACCAGCAGCAAAGCCGCCTGCGGCCGCCAGAAACAGTTGTTGCCGGGACAGGCGGCGTCGGTATTGTATTGCCCGATGACGAAACGGCCGCCCAACTTGGCAATTACTGCCCAGTCGGCTCCGGCAAAAATCCAGGCCAACCCGTACCACACCGCCAGGATAATGCCGGCCCCGGCCAGGATGGTCAGCGCGGTGTTGTACCAGGTGCTGAACAGGTTGGCGGTCAGCCACCCGATAACCCCTACCTCGGTGCGCGGCGGCGGCAGTTCGTAGCCCGCCGGGGGCGTCGGCTGTATTGCGGCCATAACGGACTACCTCCTGCTCCCGAACTGAATCCGCCGGTTGTAGATGTTGCCAATCAGCGACCAGGTCAGGCTCATCGCCAGATAGGCCCCCATAATCAGGATGAATATGGAAATGGCCGGGGCCGTCTGCGTCATCGTTACCGCCACATTGGTCAAATCGGTATAGCCCACGGCTCCGCCCAAGCTGCTGTTCTTGGTCAGGTTCAGGCATTGGCTAATCAGCGGCGGGATGATTACCCGCAGGGCTTGGGGAAAGATGACCCGCCGCAGGGTATCCACCGGGGATAGGCCCAAGGCCCGGGCCGCCTCAGTCTGCCCCCGCCCGACCGATTGGATGCCGGCCCGGACAATTTCGGCGATAAAGGCGGCGGTGTAAATCACCAGGCCCACCAGCAGCACCAGCAAGCCGGCCCGGGCGGTGAATCCGCCGGCAATGCGCCCGAAGCGGCCCTCCGGCCCCGGGACCGATATGGCAAAAGGCGCCTCGCCGGCGATAAAACTCAACAGCAGCCACGCCGCCGCGCCAATCAGCAGGGTGGCGGCCACGCCGCTGATAAAGGGATAGGTGGATTTGCCGGTTTCCGTTTCCTTGCGCGACAAATGCTTGTCCAGCAAAAGGCCGGCGATAATGCCGAGGACCGCTATCGCCGCCCAGATAACGGCGATGGCGTAGTTAGTGGGCAACGGCCAGGGCATCGAGACGCCGCTGTTGTTGATGTAAAAGGCATTGGCGATTACATAGCCCTCCCTTACTGTTGGCAGGGCCAGGATGATAACACTCCAGAACAGCAGCTGCACCAGCAGCGGCACATTGCGGAAAAACTCGATATAGACCAATGCCAGCCGGGAAACCAGCCAGTTGCCGGAAAGCCGCGCCACGCCAATCAGAATGCCCAGGAAAATCGCCAGAATAACCCCGGCCACGGCGACGATAACCGTATTGGTCACCGCCACGCCCAGGGCATAGAGAAAGGTATCCGAGGATTCGTAGGGGATGAAGTGTTCGCCGATGGGCGTCTGATATTCCCGGTCGAGGAAAGACCAGCCGAAGGGAATATCCCGGTCCTGAATGGCGTTGCTGATGTTGGCAAAGAACCAGACCACCAGGGCCACCACGACGATGGCGGAAACAATCTGGGCCGTCCACTGAATGATGAGGACGTGTCGCCACAGGGGAATGTTCTGGTAGGTCAGGAAACGCGGCAGCTGCTGGCTGGTCATCAATGCCCCCGCCCCGGATAGGGAACTGGCTAAACGCGGTTATGGCGGGCATTGTAACCCATCCCCCAAACAATTGCAAAGGGCAAAGTTGGGCGGATTTGGGGGGAAGTTGGCCTATATCTCACAACCATCCTTACCGTCATTCTGGCGGCCCCTACCGTCATTCCCGCGTAAGCGGGAATCCGGCGGTGGCTTGCCGGGTATGCGGCATTATAGGGCAGTACCGTTCGGGATTCCCGCTTACGCGGGAAGGACGGTAGGGGGCCGCCAACGCCTTTCTAATCCGATACAAAAATCCTGTCTATCCGGTCTATCCATGTTTGAATCCGATTTCCCATTTCCGCCCGGGGGCGCTATAATGGGGGGTATCAAATTAGCCAAGGGAGGAAAGACACTATGGCTGAATACGCCCACCCCGAAGCTCTGGTCAGCGCCGATTGGGTCGCCGAACACGGCGGCGATCCCAATGTGCGGTTGATTGAGGTGGATGTGGATACCGCCGCCTACGACCAGGGCCATATCGCCGGAGCCGTCGGCTGGAATTGGCAGAGCCAGTTGCAGCAGACGGTGCGCCGGGATGTGGTCGGCCAGGCCGCGATGGAACAGCTGCTGGGCAGCGCCGGCGTGGACAACGCCACCACCATCATCCTGTACGGCGACAATAACAACTGGTTCGCCGCCTGGGCCTTCTGGCAGATTAAATACTACGGCCACCGCGATGTCCGCCTGATGAACGGCGGCCGGGCCAAGTGGCTGGCCGATAACCGCCCCCTGACCACCGACCGGCCGCAGCACAGCGCCAAAACCTACACCGCCCAGGAGCCGGACGAAAGCATCCGGGCCTACCGGGATCAGGTGCTGGCCGGGGTCAACGCCGGCAGCCTGTCCCTGGTGGATGTGCGCTCGCCGCAGGAGTTCAGCGGCGAGCTGCTGGCTCCGCCCAATCTGCCGCAGGAGGGTTCCCAGCGCGGCGGCCATATTCCCGGGGCCGCCAACATCCCCTGGGCGCAGGCCGCCAATGAGGATGGCACTTTCAAGTCCGCCGACGAACTGGCGGCCCTGTACGGCGGCAAGGGCATTGACGGCCGCCGGGAAACGGTGGCCTACTGCCGCATCGGGGAGCGCTCCGCGCACACCTGGTTTGTGCTGACCCAGCTGCTGGGCTATGACAATGTCCGCAACTACGACGGTTCCTGGACGGAGTGGGGCAGCATCGTCGGCGCGCCGATTGAGAAGCCTTAGCCGGCCGGCGCGGGTTCGAGACAAAAAGTGCCGGGATTCCTTAATGGGAATCCCGGCGCTTTTAAGGCCGATGTTAATGGCCCGCCGCCGACTAGCGGTACTTGTCAATCAAATTCTGCAAACCGACCCGGCCCAAGCCGGTCTGCCGGACACTAAGGATGGACCCCAACGTGCCCGGCGCCAAGGGTTCCGACCGGTCGGGGATAACCGTAGAACGGGGGAGCCGCTCTCCGGGAAAACGGCGGAAATAAAGGACGCCGTGATTACGGAGCCGGTCCGGAGTCCAGCCCTCCCGTTCCAGCAGACGCATTAACTCCCGCCCGGAGATGTTCATGCCAACCTACCGCGCCGCCAATTCTAAACCGGCCACCACCGGAGTTACCGGTTCAACCGGGACATTCGGCACGTGCTGCGCCGCCAGGGTAAAGCCGGCTACCGGATTAGCTACCGGATTGATGGGGATGATCTGCACCTCTCGCGCTTCCAGATACTCGTGCAGATAGCCCAGCCGCTCCATTCCGTTCACCTGGAGTTCCACCGCCTCGCGCAACTCCAGTTCCGTCTGTTCTAGGGTGTCGGCAAAAGTCGAAGTTCCCAACTCCAGGCACACGCCGACCCACTGCCCGTCCTCCTGCTGGTAATCGAGGGTCAACCCCAGCACAAAGTCCGGGTTGCCCTGCGCGTCCTGATGCGTGCCGGTAACAAAATGGATCATTCTAACCCCCTCCAAGAACGCTCAATGCCGGCTTGCGTTGCCCCATCCTATTGGCAAATCTTGCTTTTGTCAATGCCGGCTGAGGTCTATTTTATTGCAACTTTCGAGAAGGGGCAACCCCGGCCGCCGCCCCCCTTGACACCCGCCCCCATTCCCTTATAATTTTCCCCAACTTGAAATCGGGAGGTGTCTCTATGGCGCGCATCAACCGCTTGCAGCACATTGTCCTGAACTGCCGGGAAGTGGCGGCCTCCGTGGACTTTTATACCCAGGTGCTGGGGATGGAAGTGGTCAGCTACAACCGGGAGCGGGATATGGCTTTCCTCTCCTTTGGCACGGAACACCACGACATCGCCCTCTTTCCCTACCGGGAGCCGGCGGAACGGCTGGAAAAGAACCACCTGGGCTTGAACCACATCGCCCTGGAAATCGAGGGCGGCCCGGCCGAACTGCGGGAACTGTACCACCGCCTCCAAGCCCACGGCGTGGAAATCGACGGGACGCTGGATCACGTGATGAGCCAGAGCGTCTATTTCTTTGACCCGGACGGCAATCGGCTGGAAATTTTCGCCGATATGCTCCACGAGGAGGCCAAAGACTGGCTCCACGAAAACGGCGGCGTCGCCAAGCCGCTAATCCTCGAGGAAGCCGCCGTTTAATACTCAAACATGGATGGGCAGGATAGACCGGATTTTTGTTGTCTGCTCAGTAGGATTCTACCGGCAAGGAAAGAGTCCTACAAAGCAGATACAAAAATCCTGTTAATCCTGTCTATCCATGTTAATTCTCACCCGGCCGTTCGAGGGATGTTCGGCGTATCTGGAAAACCCGAGCCGATAGCGCTGCTGCTCTAAGAAAACGGCGCGTCCTCTATCTGAAAATCCGCAATGGGAACCCGTCCTGAATTAAACCCCACGGGACAACCCAGCCCCAACTTGCTACAGGAGGCGCAGCAATGTTTGACCTGATTATTCGCGGCGGGCAGGTGGTTACGCCCTGGGGCGTCGGCGATTGGGATGTGGGCATCCGCGGGGAGAAAATCGCCGCCGTAGCCCTGGCCCATACCCTTACCGAGGAGGCCGGCCGGGTCATTGACGCCAGCGGTATGGTCGTCGTCCCCGGCGGCATCGAACCCCACGCCCACATCCACGCCCCCATTATGGGCCACGGCGACCTGAAAACCGCCCCCCCGGAGGAAGTCAGCCGCGCCGCCCTGTTCGGCGGCACCACCACCATCCTGGACTTTGCCATCCAATATCCGGGCATTGACCTCAGCCAGGCCATTCAGGAACGCACCGGGGTCTGGCAGGGCAATTCCTACGCCGACTATTCCCATCATCTGATGCTCCTGGGCGATATTTCCGACCAGACCCTGGGGCAGCTGAACGAACACATCCAGGACGGCTTTGCCAGCGTCAAGATTTTCACCACCAACATCCGCCCGCCGGCTATGGCCGGGGAGCCGCGGATGGTGCGGATGGGCCATCTGCACGACCTGATGGCGCGCATCCAGCGGCACGGGGCGATGCTGCTGGTTCACGCCGAGGATGACGATATGGTGCAGTATATGTACCAGAAACTCATCGCCGAGGAACGCACCGAGTGGTGGAATATGCACTTGGTCCACAGCAACGAATCCGAGGATGTGTCCTTCCGCCGGGTGCTGCGGGTAGCCGAATGGACCGGATCCCCGGTCTATTTCGTCCATGTCAGCGCCGGCGAGGGCTTGGCGGCGGTGCAGGAAGCCCGCGCCGCCGGCCGGCCGGTCTATGGCGAAACCCTGCACAACTACTGCTGCTTTAACGCCGACAACTATCAGGAGGAAAACGGTATGAAATATCATACCTATCCCTCCCTCAAGGCGGAAACGGATCGCCGCGCCCTGTGGGACGGCATCGTCCGCGGCGGGCTCAGCACGATGGCGACCGATGAATACTGCACCAATTGGGCGGTGAAAATCGCCGGGCGGCAGGTAACGGATGTGACCGGCGGGCATAACGGCATTGAAACCCGGGTCGGCATTACCTACAGCGAAGGGGTGTCCCGGCAGGGAATGTCCCTGCCGCGCTTTGTCGAGGTGACTTCGGCCAACGCCGCCAAGATTATGGGCCTGTACCCCCGCAAGGGCGTCATCGCCCCGGGCAGCGATGCCGACATTGTGCTGATTGACCCCAGCATCCGGCGGCCGCTGACCATGGACGACTTTCACATCTCCGACTACAGCATCTGGGAGGGTTACGCAGCCGCCGGCTGGCCGGTAATGACCATCCTGCGGGGAATGGTGGCGGTGGAAAACGGCCGCCTGCGGATTGGGCACAACACGGGCCGTTTCCTGCGCCGCAAAGTGGACTCGGAAGTGGTCAACAAGCCGGCGGCGTAGGTGGTGGGGTGTGGGAGATGGCGGCGGCAAGGCAAGGGCGGCCGCCCATTGGTACCAAGCAAAGGCAACCCGGGACGCTTTGGAAAGCGCCCGGGTTGCCTTTGCCAGGATAGTCTAATCAAGACCCTTGCGCGCGGCCCACCGCTCGAAAAAGTCCTCCCGGGAAAGGGTGCAGGAGACCAGATCCTCGAACTCGCCGGTAGTCAGTTGCAACGGCTTTTTCAGCCAATCCACCTGCTGCCGATCCAAGTCGCCCCGCCAGGAATGGGACATTTTGGTTCCCAAGTATCTTTTCTCCCGGTAATCCAGATAGAAAAAGATGTGATGACCGGCCCGATCCTCCACGGCCGCCAACTTCCGCAACAACGCCTGCCGCACGGCGCGAACGTCCATCTATCCCCCGGCCGCCGCCAAAAGGACCTTCAGCTTGGACAGGGTGGCAACCAGTTCATCGGAGAGCTCGCTTTCCCCCTGTTGCCGCTCCAGGGACTGGCGCAACTCGAGCAGGGAAAGGAGCAAATCGGCAATGGCGCTTTCCTTGGTGTCGCCATAGCCGTATTCGTCCACCCAAGGGCTGGTGGCGATTACATAGCGGTCGGTATATTCCAGGTCAACGCCCAGATCCAAGGCCAAATGCCACCCGGCCGCGCCGATGGCGGCGGCCGCCGGAATCAACTCCCTTTCCTTATAGGGAACGCTCAGGTTCGTCATTGCCCGCCTCGTTAAGACTTTCAGAGGGTATCCGGGAACGGGGCCGAGGGCCGGGGCCACCGGAGCCGGCGGCGGAAAATTAGAGCGGCCGCCGCCCCATCCCCCGCCCGCTACTTCATATTATACGCCACAATCCACCCCACATTCAGCGCGGCCATCAGGAGGGCGGCGACCACCAGAATGGTGCCGATGGTCAGAGTGGGGCCGGCCTTCGGATCCATATTCAGGCCGACGCCCATTCCGATCGTCAGGACCGCAAAGGCCAGCACAAAGGGCAGCACGTACAGGATGATTTTCAGGATGGACATTGCGGACACCTCCCTTGATTTACTTTCCCGGCTTTGCCGGGGGCCGCGCCTTTTCCCCCAGGCGTTGGCTAGGCGTTGGCCCCGCAGCAGCGTTTGTATTTGCGGCCGCTGTTGCAGGGACAGCGCTCGTTGCGGCCGATTTTGACCCCGGCCGGGACGCCGCTGCGCCCGTTGCCCACGACCGTTTGCATCGGGCGGGGCGGGGCGGCGGCCGCGGCCAGACGCCGTAAGCGATTAAGTTGCTCAACTTCCTTGGCGTCAAGAGGAAGTCCATGCTGCAAAGCATAGTTAAACTCCTCACGACTCAGCCGGCCGAGCAGATTCTCCGCGACCTTATCGTCAAAAAGGTCTTCTACAACTTTCTTCCGCCACGAGAGTTGCAGTTCCTGGAAATTCCGCCGTCCTTCGCTGATATACTCCACCAAAGGATCGCGCTGGCCATAGGCCCGGAGACCGACACCAGTTCGCAGCTTCTCCATTTTCGTAAGGTGGGGGATCCAGAGGGCGTCAATGGAATTTAGCAGCAGCAACGACTCCAGCCGCCGCATCTGCTCCGTCCCCAGTTTCTCCTCCCGGACGTTATAGATCGTTTCGGCGTGATCCCAAAGGATTTGGCTGATTTCCTCCTGTTGCAACTGTTCTACCAGATCCTCGTCGGCCAATTCCGGCGGCGGCGGGCAAATCAGGGACAACTCGGACACAAAGCCGGTGCTGTCCCAATCATCCCCGTGACGGCCGGGCAGTCGCCGGCGCAACAGGTCGGAGAACTCCTGACGCAGCATCTCTATGATTTCTTCCCGCGGGTTTTCTCCGCGCAGGATGCGCTCCCGGTCTTCGTAAAGGGCTTTCCTTTGCCGATTCAGCACATCGTCAAAGTTCAGCAGGTGCTTGCGGACATCGAAATGATAGCCCTCGACCTTGACCTGCGCACCGCTGATCGACTTGGCAATCAGCTTATTCTCAATGGGAATGTCGGCGTCCATCCCACTCCAGCCCATCACCGACTTGATGCGGTCGCCGCCAAAGCGCTGCATCAGTTCATCCTCCAGGGCTACATAGAACTGGGAACTGCCCGGATCCCCCTGGCGGCCGGAGCGGCCGCGCAGCTGATTGTCAATGCGGCGGGCGTCGTGATGTTCCGTGCCAAGCACATGGAGACCGCCCAGGGCCACCACCTGGTCATGTTCGGCCCGCCATTCCGCCGGATCCCGGTCGGCGTCACTGCCGCCGAGGACAATATCGGTGCCGCGGCCGGCCATATTGGTGGACACGGTAACGGCCTTTAACCGCCCGGCTTGGGCAATAATGCCGGCTTCCTGGGCGTGATTCTTGGCGTTCAATACTTGGTGGGGTACGCCGCGGTTTTTCAGCTGCTCGCTCAAGTCCAGCGAGGTTTCCACCGAGGCGGTACCGACCAGCACCGGTTGTCCGCTTTCGTGGCGGCTCACGATTTCCTCGACCACCGCCCGCCACTTGGCTTCGGCGTTCATAAACACCTGGTCGGGCTTGTCCTCCCGAATCATCGGGGAATTGGTAGGGATAGGGAGCACTTCCAAGCCGTAAATCTTGTAAAACTCATCGGCTTCCGTGGCCGCCGTGCCGGTCATTCCGGCCAGCTTGTCGTACAGCCGAAAGTAGTTTTGCAGGGTGATGGTGGCGTGGGTAATGGTTTCCTGCTGAATTTTCAGCCCCTCTTTGGCCTCTACCGCCTGATGCAAGCCATCGGACCAGCGGCGCCCGAACTGGAGGCGGCCGGTGAACTCGTCCACAATGACCACTTCCCCCTCCTGCACCACATAGTCCTTGTCCCGCTGCTTCTGGATTTCAGCGGTCAGGGCATTCCCAATACACTGAAGGGTGTCAGAATGCACCAAGACCTCCTCTCCAGTGTCGTCAACTTGCTTCTCGTAAAGGTCCCTGACGCCGTTCCAAAGTTCCATCTTGTCGATGCCCGTTTGGGTCAGGGAAACGGCTTGCGTCCGGTCGTCGATGGTGTAGTCCTCTTCCCTGAGGCGTCGCGCTTGGCTGGCGAATTTCCGGTAATCTTCCGGTTTGT
The DNA here is from genome assembly GCA_965203435.1 of Dehalococcoidia bacterium. GTDB lineage: Bacteria > Chloroflexota > Dehalococcoidia > Lucifugimonadales > UBA3495 > CBDBCU01. The sequence continues at coordinate 349,263 of CBDBCU010000002.1, forward strand.
CTTCATCCAGTCCGCTGATGATCAGCGGAGTGCGCGCCTCGTCGATCAGGATGTTGTCCACCTCGTCCACGATGGCGTAATTGCGACTGCGCTGGACGACCTGTTTCTGCATGAGCCAAAGGTGGTCCCGCAGGTAGTCAAAGCCGAACTCGCTGTTGGTGCCGTAAAGAACGTCGAGGGCGTAAGCCTCTTCTCGATTAATCCGCTTCAGGCCCGCCAGCCCCCTGGCGGCGTCCGTGACTTCCGGGTCATACTGATAGGCGGCGTCGTGCTGGAGGCAGCCTACGGTCAAGCCCAAGTGATGATAGATTGGCCCCATCCACACCGGATCCCGGCGGGCCAGGTAGTCGTTGACGGTGACGATATGGACGCCGTCGCCGGGCAAGGCATTGAGATAGACCGGCAGGGTAGCGACCAGGGTTTTGCCCTCGCCGGTTTTCATTTCGGCAATCTGCCCCCGGTGCAGGGCGACGCCGCCAATCAGCTGCACATCGTAATGGCGCTGGCCCAGGATGGCCGGCCGGCGGGCCGTTTCCCGCACGGTGGCAAAGGCTTCCGGCAGCAAATCCTCCAGGGTTTCCCCGGCGGCCAAGCGTTCCCGAAAGCGGGCGGTCTGCCCGGCCAGTTGGGTATCGGAAAGGGCTTGCATTTCCGGTTCCCAGGCGTTGATTTCCGGGACGACCTGCTGACGGATTTTCCCGACCGCCTTTTCCGCCGGGTCGCCGATAAACTTGCGGAGCAAAGTGACCATAAGGCAAGACACCGCTTTTTCAGGAAATAGGATTTGTCCCACCCCCATTGTAACCCAACCGGGGGGGTCGATGCAAACATGGATATACAGGATAAACAGGATTTTTGGGGTCTGTTCAGTCGGATCCTTTCCTTGCCGGGAGAATCCTGATTAGCAGACCACCAAAATCCGGTTTATCCGGTCTATCCATGTTTGAATCCGCCCCGGCCGGCGGGGGATGGTTGCAACGAACACCTTTTACCGCCCCCAAGATCGATCCGGGCTTTCGCGGTAGCATCACCCTGGAAATGTTCAACTTGGGGCCTTTCCCGCTGAAACTTTCCTACGCGATGGCGATAGGCTCCTTGATGCTGGATCGGCTGGGGCAGCCGGCCGATGCCGGCTATGCCGGGCGGTTTCAGGGTTAAGCCCGGCCCATCAAGCCGACAATCCCCAGCCGCACCCATCCCATCCTTGCCCGCCTTAAACCTCAATGCCGGCGGCGGCTACTGTTGGCACATCCTTGTCCCCCCGTCCGCTGAGGCAGACCAGGATGATTTGCTCCGGGGACAGCGTCGCCGCCAGCTGCGCGGCGTGGTGGATGGCATGGGACGGCTCCAGGGCCGGGATGATGCCCTCGGCTTGGGAAAGCAGATGAAAGCCCTCCAGGGCCTGGGCGTCGGTGGCGGCCCGGTATTCGGCCCGGGCAATGTCTTTCAGGTAGCTGTGTTCCGGGCCGACGCCGGGATAATCCAATCCCGCCGATAGGCTGTGGGTTTCGCGCACCTGCCCGTGCCGGTCTTGCAGCAGATAAGACATGGAGCCGTGCAGTACGCCGGGCCGGCCGGCGGTCAAGGTAGCCGAATGGCGGCCGCTGTCCACTCCGTCGCCGCCGGCCTCGATGCCCAGCAATTTTACCGATTCATCGCCGATAAAGTCGTAAAAAGCGCCGATGGCGTTGCTGCCGCCGCCAACGCAGGCCACCACATAATCGGGCAAGCGGCCCTCGGCGGCCAGGATTTGCGCCCGGGCTTCCCGGCCGATGACCGCTTGAAAATCCCGCACCAGCATCGGATAGGGATGCGGCCCTACGGCGCTGCCAATCAGGTAATGGGTGGTTTCCACATTCGTAACCCAATCCCGAATGGCCTCGTTGATGGCGTCTTTCAGGGTGCGGGAGCCGGCTTCCACCGGGATTACTTCGGCGGCCAGCAGGCGCATCCGAAAGACATTGGGGGCCTGGCGGCGGATGTCGGCGGCGCCCATATAGACCAGGCATTGCAAGCCCAGCATCGCGCCGACGGTGGCGGTGGCGACCCCGTGCTGGCCGGCGCCGGTTTCGGCGATAATGCGCGCCTTGCCCATATATTTAGCCAGCAGGGCCTGGCCCAGGGCATTGTTGATTTTATGGGCGCCGGTATGGGCCAAATCCTCCCGTTTCAGATAGATTTTCGCCCCTCCGCTGCGGCGGGTCAGGTTGGCGGCAAAGTATAGGGGCGTAGGGCGGCCGGCGTAGTGGGTCAGCAGGCCGGCCAATTCCCGCTGAAAAGCCGGATCGGTTTTGGCCTGGTTATAGGCGGATTCCAGTTCGGCCAGGGCGGCCATCAGCGTCTCCGGGACGAACTGGCCGCCGAATTGCCCGAACCGGCCGCGGGCGTCGGGTAGGATTGCGTTGGGGGCGGTGGTCATCATAAGGTAAATCCTCGATGGTAGTTGCCGGGCGGATGGACTTGACGGCGGCATTATAACAGGGTTTCCGGAGGGGGAATAGGGGCGGGTGTCCGGAGGAATCCAAGACGGCGCTACCCTAGGATGACGCAGCCTCGACAAACAACCACTGGATTCCCGCTTACGCGGGAAGGACGGTAGAAAGGAGCGGCGGGAGTGCCGGTTTTATATGCGATTGCCCCGGCCTACTCCCCCTCCCCCCGGTCTGCCGCCGCCGCTGTGGGATAAGCCGGGTGGGTCAGATGATGCCAGGTCAAGGCCCCCCGCAAGCCCTGAAAGAACAGGTAGGGAAAAATCAGCAAGTTCAGGGTCAGATATACCGGGTGCAGGCTGCCCGGCCCCAGTCCTCCGACCGCCAATCCGAATAATATGATCTTGCTGACCAGATGATAGCCCAGCAGCGCCGCCGCCGCCCTCCGGCTTCGTTTCAATACCCCCGCCGCCAAAGCCGCCAGCAATCCCGCCTCGGCCAGCGTCCAGAGAAAGGCCAGATCGCCGGGCTGAATGACGCCCTCCACCGCCGGGTCGCCGAAGTAGGTTGCCATAATTACGATGAAATTGACCGCCGCCGCCGCCAAGCCGGCGCCGCCGCTCCACAAAATGCGCTTGCCGGCCCGTTGCAAGTCGTTGCCCAGCATCCAGGGGGGTAGGGCTATCCCCAGCAGCTTGGGGGGTTCCGCTGCCATAGCGCCGCCCTATTTTCCCCGCAAATAGCGGAAGGCCGCCAAGGCCGCCGTAGCCCCGTCCCCGGCGGAAGTTACCAGCTGCGCCGCCGAATGTTGCCGCACATCCCCGGCGGCGTAGAGACCCGGCGTTTCCGTTTCCATCCACAAGTTCACCGGAATGTGGCCGGCCCGGTCGGTCGTTGCCAGGCCCCGGGCCAGTTCCGAATTGGGTTCCAAGCCCACATAGAGGAATACGGCGGCCAGGGCAACAGATTCCTCTTGGCCGGTGGCGGCGTTGTGCAGTTTCACCCCGGACACCGTATCCGTCCCGCAAATTTCCGTTACCGTGGTGTTGCGGCGGACTGCAATTTTCGGGTTTGCCGCCAAGCGGGTTTGCAGGATTTGCTGGGCGCGCAGTTGATGGCGGCGGTGGAAAAGCAGCACTTGGTCGGCGTATTCGGTCAAGGTCAGGGCCTCGTCGGCCGCCGCATCGCCGCCGCCGACCACGCCCACGACTTGCCCCATACTCAGCGGCCCGTCGCAGGTAGCGCATTGGGAAACGCCGCGCCCCCACAGCCGTTCCTCGCCAGGAATGCCGGCCCGCCGCAGCCGGGATCCCGTGGCAATAATAACCGCCCGCGCCCGGTAACTATCGCCGGCGGCGTCCACCCGGAACAGGGAATCGGGGCCGCCCTCCCGGCCAATCTGCGTAGCCTCGTCCATGAGGAAATTCACTCCGGCGGCCATCGCCTGCTCTTGCGCCGCCGGCCCCAGTTCGGCCCCGGAAATGCCCTCGGGAAAGCCGGGAAAGTTCTCAATGCGCTCCACATTGACAATCTGCGCCCCGCCCATCAGCTGCTCGATCAGGCCGGTATGCAGGCCGTAGCGGGCGGCGTACATTCCCGCCGTCAGTCCGGCCAATCCGCCGCCCACAATCAACAGGTCATAAGGGTCAGCCACGCCGGAAACCTCCCGGGATAGGTATTGAGTGGGGGCATTGTAGCACAAAAAGGCCGGCCTTTTCCCGCCCATCCTTCAACGAAGTTCAGGATGAGCGGAAAGGGTGGCCGGCTATCCGGGTTTCAATCAACGGCGTTCAGGGTGAGCGGGAAAAGGACGGTCGGCTATCCAATTGGCAACCAACGGATTTCGGGATGGGCGGGAAAAGGCCGGCTATCCTTTCCGCTCATCCTGAACTCCGTTGAAGGACGAGCGGAACGGAAAGGCCGGCTCCCTAAAATCCCCGGCCGCAATTTTGGCCGGGGATGGTTTTGGTCAGGCCGCCAAGCCCGGCGCATTGGCCCGCCGACCGCCCAAATGGTGAAGGGCATAAGGCAGGCTGAGCAACGGGATGATGGCCCAAACCAGCGGCAGCCACCAATCGCCCCGGGTCCAGCCGCTCAAGATAGCCCCGCTCATCGCCAAGCTGCCGAGGATGCCCAACGCCAGCAGGGTCAAGGCAAGGCCGGCCAGCCAAGGCGCGGGCCGCCGCCCGCTCAGCAGCAGCCCGAGCAGGGCAATCGCCGCCAAGGGGTGCAGCAAGACCAGGGAAATCCGTTCCCACCAGAACCCGCCATCGGCAAAGGTGCTGATAAGCAAGCCAAAGGCGGCCAGCAGGGCTTGCACCACCGCCAGGATAATCAGGGGAACCCGCAACGAATTCATACTCTCACCTCGCTTTGCTGGATCAGGTAGCTGAGTGCCATCGCCGCGTCCGGCAGTTCCAACTACCAGTATAGCGCCAAGGCGGAATATATGCAATAGGAATAATGATTATTTTCCGGTTGATTTCAAGATCGGGGGGAGCCGGCTGGTTTGGGCTAATCCCCCGCCGGCTCGACATTAGCGGCCGGTTTCTTGCCCGGGATTACTACCCGGCCCCGGCCAAAGGGCGGCGGATTGGGCCGGTCGGTGATGCCGGTCAAGGGGAGGTCGGCGTTGACCACCTGAAAGTGGCGGCCCAAGCAATGGAACTCGGCGGTGTCTCCGGCGGCCAACTTTTTCCGGATTTCCTCGAATTTGCGGGCGGTCGACCAATCGTAGATATGATGGCCGCAGCGCAGGCAGACCTCGGCCGGCGCGGTGATAAGGGCAGTGTTATCGCCGCCGCGCAATTGCACTTCCACATCTTTGCGGAACATAGCGCCGCCGCAAAAGACGCACTGGTCAAAGAAAGGCATATTCACCGCCTCCTGGCGCGCAGGTTAATCCACCGCTCCGGGTCGGGGCGATAGACCGTAATCAGAATTGCCAGCCGGTCAGCTTGGTTGTAAGCCCAAACGCTGTGAATGGGATCGCCGGCGGGAGACCGGCCGTAGATCAGGCAAGACGGATGCGGCTTATCGTCAGGATAATCCTCAAGGATTTCACCCTGCAAGGTCGAAAACTCCACGTCGGCCAAGTCAAGATGGTCGTTCTCGGCTTCCTGACCGGCGTGGATGGTAATATGTTTCCGCCCGGCCGCTATAGCCTCGATAATATCATACAACTCCACGCCGCCGCTCCCCCTACTCCCCCAAACTTTCTGCCAGCAGTTCCAGCACATCTTTGGCCTGCTTTTGGCCGGCTTGGCCTTTGGACTGGATGCCCTCGGTCAGCATCTGGAGGCAGAAGGGGCAGGAGACGCCGACCATGTCGGCCTGGGTTTCCAGGAAATGGTCGGTGCGGACATGGTTAATCCGCTCCCCCTGGCTTTCCTCCAGCCACATATGCCCGCCGCCGGCTCCGCAGCAGAACCCCCGCTCCCGACAGCGCGGCGTCATCTCCACCAACTTCAGCCCCGGAATGGAACGGGCAATGTTCCGCGGCTGATCGTAAATCCCGTTGTGCCGGCCCAGGAAACAGGAATCGTGATAGGCCAGGTTCACATTGACCAGTTTGATGGGCTTGATGCGCCCCTCTTGCAGCAGCTGGTCAATGAACTGGCTGTAGTGCAGCACTTCGTAGTCGCCGCCGAACTGGGGATATTCGTTCCGCATCGTGTTGAAACAGTGGGGGCAGATGGTAACGATTTTCTTGACGCCGTAGCCGTTCAGGGTTTCAATGTTCTGGGCGGCCAGCAGCTGAAAGAGGTATTCGTTGCCCATCCGCCGGGCCGGGTCGCCGGTGCAGGTTTCCTCATTGCCCAGGATGGCAAAATCCACCCCGGCGGCTTTCAGGGCTTTGACCATGGAGCGGGCCGACCCTTGGCTGCGCTGCTCCAGGGCGGCGGTGCAGCCTACCCAGAACAGGATTTCCGCGTCCGGCTTTTCGGCCAGGGTCGGCACATCGAGCCCGGCGGCCCAATCGGTGCGGGAAAATTGGGTGCCGCGCCAGGGATGGCCGCGCTGTTCCATACTGAGCAGGGCATTCATCCCGGTTTCCGGGATCCGGGATTCCTCCAATACCAGGTTGCGGCGCAAATCCATAATGGTGGGAATATGCTCCACCACCACCGGACACTCCTCCATACAGGCCCCGCAGGAAACGCAGTCCCAAATCGCCTGCTCCGGGATGGCTTGGTCAATAATCGGCTGCGGCTCAATATGCTCCGGATTGCGCGGCCCCTGATGGCCGATGGTCAGCAGATGTTCCTTGAGGTTTTCCACAATGTGCATAGGCGACAGGATTTTGCCGGTGGCATTGGCCGGGCAGGCGTCGGTGCAGCGGCCGCAGACGGCGCAGGCATAGCCGTCCAGCAGCTGTTTCCAGGTGAAATCCTGCACCCGGCCGGCCCCGAATCGTTCCGCGTTTTCCAAGTCAATGGCCGCCATTGTCCCCCGGGGTTCCAGGGAACGGAAGTAGGCGTTCAGCGGCGCGCCAATCATGTGGATGTGCTTGGAAGTGGGAACATAAATGCCAAAGCCCAGGATGATGCCTAGGTGCAGCCACCAAAAGATGGCGTGGCAAATCGCCGCGGCTGTGGTGGACACGCCCATAGCGGTCAAAGCCCGGCCGATAGCGCCGCCTACCGGCACGGATGCCTCCGGGCCGTGACCGCCGGCCGCCACATAAAAGGCATGAACCAGCAGGGTGGCAATCATCAGAGCGGCGGTCAAGCCAATGACGATAACCGCGTCAAGACTGCGGGTCAGGGCAAAACTGAGCCGATAGGGCCGGGCCGCCCAGCGCCGGGCCAACATCCACGCCAATACCGCCAGAATCAGCGTCGCGTACAAATCCAGATAGACGCTGTAAATCCGGACGCCGGTTTGAGTAAGGATAGTTTCCGGCAAGGGCGGCCAGAGAGCCGCGCCAAAGATGAAAATAAGGTAGCTGAGGGCAAAGGAGAGAAACCCCCAAAAGACCAGGGCGTGGCCCAAGCCGGCCAAGTCCAAAGCCCGGCTGCGGGCATCCTGGCTGCCCACCCGCTGCAAAACCTTGCGCTGCCCCAGGACGATGCTGACCGCCCCCCGCAGCCGTTCCCAGGGCCGGTCAAAGCGGGCCACGCTGCGCCCCTGGCGGATTAGATGAATAACCCGCCGATAGGCCAGCCAGCCGGCCAAAGCCTGGGTCAGCAGCAAAGCCAGATAAACGCCGACCCACACCGGAATAACGCCGAAAATATCCCCCGGTAGCGCCATAGGTTGGAAACTCCCCCCGTGCGGTGGATTGCCGCAATGTTTGACAATGGCGGGGGATAGTTTATCATATATCCGGCTATCCGGCGGAAACAGCCGCCGCAAATTATCAAAGGGGGTTGCAAGGCTATGGCGGTACCGGCAAAAAGGGATATATACCGGCCGGTTCTGGAAATCGCCGCCGCATCCGGGGAGATTCTGAACCGCAAGCAGGTTGTTGGACAAGTAATCGACCGGCTTGCCCTGACCGAGGACGATTTGAGGGAATTGGTACCCTCCGGCCTACAAACCCGGGTGGACAACCGGATGAACTGGGCGATAACCGACCTGAAACTGGCCGGGTTGCTGCTTTATCCCGAACCCCGGCGCTTACAAATTACTCCCCAAGGGCGGGAGTTTCTAACCAGTCATACCGGCGGCATTACCGAGGCGGAAGTAGCCAAACTGCGGACAAATCTTGCCGAGGATTCCCCGGCGGCGGTTGCCGGCTTGCCGGAAGTCAGCGATATTACTCCCGACGAGCAGATTGCCCAAAGCCATCGGCAGCATCAGGAAATGCTGGCGGATGAGATTCTGTCCCATCTCAAAGGCATCTCTCCCGCCGGCTTTGAGCGGCTGGTAGTAGCCCTGCTGAGCAAGATGGGCTACGGCGACGGGCGGGTAACCGGCAAAAGCGGCGATCAAGGCATCGACGGCATCCTGGACGAGGATACGCTGGGCTTGGAAAAGGTCTATGTCCAAGCCAAGCGGTACGACAATGCCCAAGTTGGCGAGCCGGAGATCCGCAATTTTTCCGGCAGTCTCGACCGGCAAGGGGCCGTTAAGGGCGTGTTCATCACCACCTCCAACTTTTCGCCCACGGCGCGGGAGGCGGCGCGGGACATCTCGATGGGCAGCAAATCCATCCGCCTGATTGACGGGCGGGAATTGGCCGAGCTGATGATTCGGCACGGCGTCGGGGTGGTTACGGAAATCACCTACGAAGTCAAAAAGCTGGACGCCAACTATTTTGCGGAGGTGTGAGGGGGCGGCGGTAGTTCCGGGGGCAAAGGTTGGGGCGGGCTTTATGGCCCGCCCTTTTGCTTTGCCTCTTGCCGGGGGGCCAAGGGCGGCTAATGCCCGTTGGGGAAAGGCGGCCGGGATGGCGGCGGTTCGGTAAAAGGCCGGCCATCGCGCAGGGCGGCTTGCTGCCGCTCGTACCAGCCTTGCCACTGGTGCAGCAGCCAGCGGTTTTCGTACTCCGCCCGTTCCGCATCCTGCCGGATCCGCGCGAGTTCCTCCTTGGCCTGTTCCGCCTCTTGCTTGGCCTGTTCCGCTATCGCCAGGGCTTGCTCGGCGGCCTGCTGGGCCTGTTCCATGCCCTCTGCGCCTTTGGCAAAACCCCGGTGGTAGCGGTCAACGATGATATATTCCGCAATCACGTAAATCACCTCCACGCTGATTATGGAAAAGGCGGCCAGCCAGATTACCCGCCCGCTGGCTATGCCCATAGCTGCCATCAGGATGGTTGCCCAGTCCGTTCCGGGCGCGGCCCGATTCAATTCCAGCCACCAGGCGGCCCCGCTGACCAGCACAAACAGCAGGCTGAACAGCCAGAAGTAAGCCTTCAGCAGCCGGCGGCGGACGCCCCAAACGGTTACCCGTTCATCCTGGCGGCCGTTGTTTTCGGTTTGGCGGTCCTTGTCTTGTTTCACTTTAGCAGACCCTCCTTAGTCTTGGCAATACTTATACACCCGGGGCGGCGGTTTGCGCTACCGGCAAATGTCAGTAATTGCAGTCAATTTTCCGAAAGGGAAAATCCTTTCCGGCTTGACAATCGGTTCACCTATAGGATAACTTGCCTTATCTTATCTGGATATTACGGTCAGCCGGAGGGCTATACACAATGTTGGCCGAATACTATGCCGAGTACGAAAAAGACCCGGACTTTGTAGCCGAGGGGCTGGCCCTGGCTATTATTGACAATGCCCTGTATGTGATGGAATGTCAGGGCGTCAGCCGGGCGGATTTGGCGGCGGCGATGGGGATTTCCAAGGCTCAGGTTTCCCGCATTTTCAACGCGCCGCCCACTTTGACCCTGCGCTCCATTGCCCGCATTGCCCTGGCCCTGGGGGTGTCGCCGCAGGAGCTGCTGGATGTGGACGCCCTGGCCCGCCGGGCGGCGGCCCGCATCGCCGCCGAGGAAGCGGAAGCGGCGGCGGATTAGGCCGGTACCGTCATTCCCGGCCCCTTTACCGTCATTCCCGCCGCTCTCTTACCGTCATTCCCGCGCAAGCGGGAATCCAGTGGTTGCCTGCCAAGGTTGCGGCGGCATAGAGCAGCCCCGTTCTGGATTCCCGCTTGCGCGGGAATGACGGTTTCTATAGACTATCCCCCCCTTTGCATCCGCCGCCGCATTGGGTTACAATGCGCCGGCTATGCCCCCGACCAACAATAATGCCGCCCATCCCCCGGCCTTGAAACGGGTAACGGTGGGGGATGCCGTTATCGAGTATCGGGTGCAGTTCAGCCGGCGGCGCAAGAAAACCATCCAGATTGCCGTTAGGGATGGGGCGGTAGTGGTGTCGGCACCAGCCCGGACGCCGCAACGGGAACTGCAAGAGGTCGTTATCCGCCGGGCCGACTGGATTTTGCGGCATCTGGCAGCGGCCAAACCGGCGGCGCCGGAACCGCCGGCCCTGGCTACTGGCGACATTCTGCCCTACCGGGGGCAAAATTTGGAACTGACAATTGAGCTGCGGCCGGGGGGCATCCGCAATGTCCCTCAGCTGGCGGTAATCTCCCGGGAAGGGGATAAACTACTGCTCAAAACCCTGGTCGGCCCCGCCGGGACGGCGGATCCGGAGTTTCTGCGGTCAATGTTAATTGACTGGTATCAATCCCAAGCCGAGGAATTGGTGCGGGCGGCGGTAAATCAGTGGTGGCCGGCTTTGGGCCGCGGCAATTTCCCCCGCATCCTGATCCGCAATCAGCGGCGGCGTTGGGGCAGCTGCGCCGGGGATGGCACTTTGCGGTTCAACTGGCGGCTGGCGATGTTGGATCCGGAATTGACCGAATATGTCGCCGTCCACGAACTGGCCCATTTGACCCACATGAACCACTCTCCCCAGTTCTGGCAGCTGGTAACGCAGCACCTGCCCGATACCCCGGAACGGCGGAAACGCCTGCGGGCGGTGGAGAAAGAACTGCCGCCGCTGTAGAACTGCGCCTTGGTTCCCGCCCCATCCTGAATCACTTGGTTTCCGCTCGTCCTTCAACAAGTTCAGGATGAGCGGAAACCAAGGCCATCCCTACAATTGCGGCAACCGTCCTTCAACGAGTTCAGGATGAGCGGAATCGAGTAACCCTACTCCACCGCAATCAATTCCAGGTCAGCCCGGGCGGGATGGCCGTAGGTCAGCACTAGATAGGCGGTATCGTTAATGAAAAGCAGCTTGCCCTCGGCAGTTTCCACCCGGGCCGATATGGAATAGGTGTTCCGCGGGTCAATATCAGCGCGACGATAATCCAGCCGGAACGCGGTCGGCGGCGGGCCGGGATGGGGAATAACCTGGCGGGCTATCAAGTCAGAGGGGGCATCGGCCCGGGAAACATCCCGCAATTCCACCGTCAAAGCAGCGCCGGCGGGTAGGGCGGCGGTGTTTCCGTAAGTTACGGAGCCGGTTATGGCCGCATCGGTTGGCGGTTTAGTCGCGGTAGGCGGGGCCGGCGCCGGGGTAGCAGTCGCGGTAGCCGGTGGGGTCGGCGGCGGGGTCGCGGTGACCGTAGCGGTAGCCGGGGGGCTGACCGACGGCGGTGGGGTCGGCGGCGGAGCCGGCCGTTCCTGGCAGGATACGGCGGCCAGCAGCAGCAACCCGATGCCAATGGCAAGCAACATATTGGGTTTCATTGCCTTGACCTCAATGGACTAGCGGCTACCCTTGCCCGGCCGGTCTGGGCCGGAAAGCAGTGGCGTATCGGTCAGCCGCCGCCCAGGATTTGCACCAAAGTCCGTTGCAGTTCGCCAAAGGCGGCGCTGCGGTCGGCCAGAAACAGCAGAGATGCCAGGGACAGGATAATCGCCGCCGTCAACAGGCAACCCGCTATCCCCAGCAGCAACCGGCGCCCTTGCATAATCCGGCCCCCATCCTTATCCTTATCCTTATCATCCTGCGGCCATAGTAGCGCCGGATACAATGCCTTTACAAGGGATCAGAAAAAAATGCCGCCAATGCTGCCTACCCGCCCCTGGCCGCAAACCCTGCTGCTGACCGCCCTGGCCCTGCTGATTGCCGCCGCCACCATTATGCTGGCCTGCGGCCCGGTAGCCCAACCCATCCCGGAGGAGGGGGATACCCGGCCGGCCGCGGAGTCCCCGGCCACGCCCACGCCGGCTCCTACCGTGTGTCTCCAAGGTACCGACCGGGACGGGACAAAGTTTGAGCATTGCATCACGCCAATGCCGCCCAAGACCCCTAAATATCCGAACATAAGCGGCAGCCTGCGAGGACAAGTGGAGGAGTTCGAGGAAACCCGGGATGCCGCAAGTGGGGCCTCCGGGCAAAGCGGGAGGGCGGTTGGCGATACCCTCGTGGCGGTAGAGATTTTCCTGTCCGCCAACACCGACGATGTTGCCGCTTGGCTGGAGAGCAAAGGGGTTTCGCCCTTTTATGTCCAAAAGAGGGATGCCTCGCCCTTTTATGCCGAAGCTGGATCCATCGGCGGAGCGATACCGATGTCCCTGCTGGGCGAGTTGTCTCAGCAGAAAGGGGTTGTCGAAGTTCGCGAGCCCTATATGCTGACACCGACAATCGTATCGGAGTAGTGAAATGAACCGGTTGAAAGAGGTTTCCGCATCCGCCGCCCGGAGGAAAACTATGCCGCCAACGCCGCCCACCCGCCGCCCCTGGCCGCAAACCTTGCTGCTGACCGCCCTGGCCCTGCTGATTGCCGCCGCCACGATTATGCTGGCCTGCGGCCCGGTAGCCCAACCCATCCCGGAGGAGGGGGATACCTTTACGGCCGCGCCGCCGGTGGAGGGCGGCAGCGAGGAGCCGGAGGAGGAACCGACGGCTACGCCGACAACCGAGCCTACCGACACGCCGGTGCCAAACTCCACCGTATGTGTTAGCCTTCCGCCAGAGTACCAAGCTACCCCCGAGTTGGCCGAGGGGCAAGTACGAGTGGATGGCATCGCATACGATTGCTTCGTCGTCACGCCCACGCCTACGCCCAAGTACCCGGAACTGGGACACCTCAATTGGATAGCGGTAGCCGGGGAGGAATTCGAAGCTCAACGCGCCGCCTCCGGGTCCTCCGGCGCTTCTGGGGCCTCCGGCCAAGCCGAGGTTGAGGTACCTACCGCGTATGTGGTGATTACCACTTCCTCTAACACCGCGGACATCGTCGCATGGCTGCAAAGCAAGGGGCTTCCCTTGCCCCAAGACCGCGTCGCCAGCGATAAAACCTACATAGCGGATTACGCGGTAGATTGGGAGCTGGGGGATGACTTCATATATGCTCGGATACCGGGATCCTTGGTGGTTCCTCTATCCAAGCTGCCGGGCGTTGCCCGGATCGACCTGGCCGGGCCGGGGCCTTCCATACCCTAAACCGCAGTGGTCGCCGCCTACCCTGATCGACCGGGCCGGGCCAGGGCCTTCCCCTAACTAATGCCGGCAACCTCTTTCGGGGGAATGGCGCAACCGCATAGCCACCCAGCCGCAATCTGTGTTATACTGGCTGGGCGGTTGGCGGCCGGTTCTCCCGAGGCGGCCTGCCGGCCGCACCGTTCCTTAATCTTGACCCTTGAGGGGTGATTATGACCACCCGGCCCCGCACCCGAACCCGGAAACCGGCGGCTCCGCCGGCAAATATCGGCCAACTGCGCGCCAGCGGCTATCCGGTTCTGCCGGTGCGGGAGGAACTGCGCCGCAACTTGACCGCCAAACTGCGCGCCAACGAAAACCCGTTTCCCGGCATCCTCGGCTTTGCCGACACCGTTATTCCCCAACTGGAAAACGCCCTCCTGGCCGGCCAGGATGTCATCCTGCTGGGCGAACGGGGGCAGGCCAAATCCCGCCTCATCCGCAGCCTGGTCAACCTGCTGGACGAAACCATCCCCAAAATCGCCGGCTGCGAAATCAACTGCAATCCCTTTAATCCTATCTGCCGGGGTTGCCGGGAATTGACCGCCGCCCAGGGGGACAAAACCCCCATTGAATGGCTGCCCCGGGCCGAGCGCTATTCGGAAAAGCTGGCGACCCCGGACATATCCATCGCCGACCTGATTGGCGAGATCGACCCCATCAAAGTGGCCGAGGGTCGGCATCTGTCCGATGAACTGGCGATCCATTACGGCTTGGTGCCGCGCACCAATCGCGGCATTTTTTCCATCAATGAACTGCCCGACCTGGCCGAGCGCATTCAGGTGGGCCTGTTTAACCTGATGGAGGAGCGGGATGTGCAAATCAAGGGCTACCGCCTGCGCCTGCCGTTGGATGTGTATGTGGTGGCTACGGCCAATCCGGAGGATTATACCAATCGCGGCCGGATTGTTACCCCCCTGAAAGACCGCTACGGCGCCCAGATTCATACCCACTATCCCCGGCATATTGCCGAGGAAATCGCCATTATGGAACAGGAACGGGGGCGGTTCGCCGACGAGGATAGCCTGGTCATTCCCCAATACATCAAGGAAATTGTGGCGGAAATCACCGCCCTGGCCCGCGGCAGCAGCGAAATCAATCAGCGTTCCGGGGTCAGCGTGCGGGTGTCCATCGCCAACTACGAAACCCTGTTGAGCAATGCGGTGCGCCGGTCGATCCGGGCCGGGGACGCCGCCGCCTGTCCCCGGGTCAGCGATTTGCCCTACATCATCGCCTCTTTCGGCGGCAAGATTGAGCTGGAAACCTTTGAGGAGGGCCGGGAGGGCCGGGTGATGGAGGATTTGATCCGGCGGGCGGTGCTGCGGGTTTTCGGCCGCTACTTTGACCCGGAGGATTTGGAGGATATTGTAACCGCCTTTGACTTGGGCGGCAACGCCGAAACCGGCAGCGAAAAGCCGGCCGCCGATTACCCGCCCCTGGCGGCGGAAGTAACGGGCCTGGCCGCAGCCGCCGCCCGCCTGACCGATGACGCCCGCCCGGAAGCCGTAGCCTCGGCCGTGGAGTTTGTGCTGGAGGGCTTGCACCTGAACCGCCGGCTGAACTGCGAGCGGACGGCCGAGGGCTACCGCTACGGGCGGTAGGGGAACGGCGGAACCGTCCTTCCCGTGAAAACGGGAGGCCTGATTACCACTACGGGCGGTAAGGGGGTATGACGGCCCTTACGCCCGTTTGAGGTACTGCAAGGCCCGGTTTATCCCGACTTCCCGGACATAAGCCTCGGCCAGTTCGTAGATTTCCCGCAAGCCCGGGTCTTGCTGGGGATCCGTCTCTCCCGCCACGGTGACCAGGGATTCGATAACCGCCCCGGTATCGTTGATCAAGCCGAGCTGGTACGCTTCCAGCCCCTGGTCAAAAGAAATCGACAGGGAGACATCCGGGAAATCCACCCGAAACACTTCGTCCTGGAAGGTCTGCTTCCAGTCCAGTTTTTTGGCCCGGGCGCGGCGCAAAGCCTCTTTGCCCACTTCGTACATTCCGGTTTTAGACATCTTTCCTCCGGGCGCGCATCACCCCAGCAGATCTTCCATTTCCACCAGCAGTTCCGACTGCAACAGCAGCAAGGCGCTGTTGAAATTGGCGATCACCGGCTGGGGAATGTTGCCTTCCAACCGTTCCAATTCGCTCTGCATATCCCGCAGCGTAGCGATGGCTTCTTGTATCCGATCCCGGTGTTCCTCAGCCAAGTTAGGGTGCTGCCGCCGAATTTCGATAAGCAGCCGCTGGATTTCCGGGTAACGATCCAAGGCCCGGCCCCGGTCGCCGCTGCGGTGCATTTCCATCAGCCCCTGAATCCGCTCGCTCAGGCGGGTCAAATCCGTGCCGGCCAAATCCCGGCGCAGCAAACGGCGGGTCTCCTCGGCGGCATCCCGGGCGGCCCGGGTTTCGCCGCGCAGCCGGCTTAATTGCAGCAGGGCAAAGCCCAACCCCAACAAGGCTACCAGCAGCCCGACGATGCTGGCAACGCTGCCCACTTCACCCAGCATCGGGCAGTTCCTGGCGGCTGAGGGAATGTAGCCGGATTTGCATAAGCCCATTCTACCACATCCCGGCCAGCTTTCCAGTGCAGCATACTGCTCACCCGGAGTAGTTCCTATCGTCCTTCCCGTGCAAACGGGAATCCGTAGTCCGCAACATTGCCGGATTCCCGCTTGCGCGGGAAGGACGGTTCTATGTTTCCGCCGCCATCCCATCCCCGTCCAGCAGCCGCAGCGCGGCCGCCCGCACGACCGCCGCATCCAACGCCACCGCCAACTCGCCGCTTTCGTTGGGCTGAAAGGCATCCTCCCGATGAAACTCGGCAGTCAAGGCGGCGATTACTTCCCGCCGCCGGTCGGCGGTCAGGGTTAAGCCCGGCGCGGCGGCCGCTAGTTCCGGCAGCAGAGTAGTCAACTGCGTTTCCACTGCGGCGGCGATTAGTTCCGCCTCTACCGCCTGCCGTTGCAAGTGGCCGACCTGCTGCAAGTGCCGGCCCAGGTAGCAGCCGCCGAACTGCAT
Source organism: Dehalococcoidia bacterium (assembly GCA_965203435.1). Lineage (GTDB taxonomy): Bacteria > Chloroflexota > Dehalococcoidia > Lucifugimonadales > UBA3495 > CBDBCU01. The sequence continues at coordinate 365,587 of CBDBCU010000002.1, forward strand.
CACTTCGCACGGCCGTCCCTGGTATTCCCCGGCGGACTGATGGCGGGGTTCCAGTTCGTTGGCGGCCAGATAATCCCGCACCGTCCCGTCCTCGGCATCGGGATTTTCCAGGTCAAAAATCATCTGGACCGAATACATAAAGAACCCGGCCGGTTCAACCTTAATCAGCATCGCCGCTCCCTATTTATTGACGCTCCGGATAGCCGCCAATCCCTTTCCGCTCATCCTGAACTTGTTGAAGGACGGTAGCGGAGGCGGGAAGGACATATCGACGGGCGGAAAGGGCGATTCTCGACGCGTGTTGGCGTACCTAAATCCAGCCTTGCCGCCATCCCCTACAAAACCGATTCCAACGCCGCCGCCAGGGTTTCCGCCGGGGTGAACTGCTCGAATTTGGCGGCGATGCGGCCCTCTTGGTCCACCACAAAAGTCCACGGCTCCGTAGGCAAGCCCCACTCCGTTACCGCTGGTACTCGTTTGGCGGCCAAGCGATTGCCCTGGATCAAATGCGGGTCGGCAAAAACTTCGATGTGGATAAAGTTGGCTTGTCCCCGGTAGCGTTCTTTCAGGGCGGACAGGATTTCCAGCTGCGGCCCGCAGGTGGCGCTGACGCAGAAAGCCGGCGTGGAAAACAGCACTACCAGCGGCAAGCCGGTATCCAATGCCTGATGCACCGAAAGTTGGTACAGTTCCGGGTCGGGATCCGCCGCGCTGCTGATGGTAGCCAGGTCGACCTTGGGGCCGGCGGTGGGGGTTACGCTGCGCGGGGCCGGCGCGCCGATAGCCGGTGTAGCCGGTTCGGCCGTAACCCGCACGGCGGTTTTGGCTTGGATGGTTTGGCCGTCAGCGGTCGCGGCGGCGATTTCCAGTTCCCACAGGCCGGGATGTTCCGGCGTGGCGGCCCCGGCCCGGTCAAAGGACAGGGTGGCGACGAAAACGCCCCGGCCACTGCCGGCCGGCGGCCAGGGTAGAAATTGCGCCTTGGCCGTGTCCCGTTCCATCCCCCGGGCCGCGCCCGAGGCCGTATAGACCGCCCGCACCTGCGCCGTGTCCGCCGCTACCGGCCGATTGTCCCGATCCACTAACCCGAACACCACCCGATTATCCCCGGCGGCCAAGTCGGAACTGACCATCAGCGCGCTGTATTCCGGGCCGCCGGGCAAAGCCGCCGGCGGCCCGCCGGCGGAACGGGGGGCAAAACAGCCGGCCGCCGCCAGCAACAGGCCAAGCAACAGCAGCGCGGCGGTTAAAGCCGCCGCCTTGCCGCCGGCCATCAAGTTAAGGATGGGGCGCATATCTACCCCCGTACCCAGGCGCGGCTCACTCCCTTTCCGAGCCGTTCCGGGCGGCCCAAGGCGGCGGCGGGGCCTGTTCCGGATCCTTTTGCCAGGCTTCGAACCAGTCCCGGGCCTCGGCTTTGGCGCGGGCTTCGGCTTTAGCCACCGCCTGGTCGGCCGCGGCTTCAGCTTCGGCCCGCGCCTTGGCTACCGCCTGCTCCTTTTCCCACTGGTTGCGCCGTTTGGTGAGAAACATATAAATCACCTCAGCGTTGAGTTGGATAATGGCCAAGGCCGTGGCCAGGTTGGCCATGGGATTGGCATTGATGATGACATCCAAGGCCGGATTGGGCTGGTAGAGGGTGGCCGCCCCCCGGAAAAAGATTCCATAAAGCCAGGTGCCGCCAATGGTCAGATCGGCGATGATCGCCAGGGCAATGATAGCCGGCTTGGGAAAGTTCGGCGCCCAGGACCACCATGGGGTTTGCGATTCCGGTTCCATTCTACTCCTTTCAGCAAGGCGGAGACAAGGGTTTTGTCCGGGTTGTTTCCGGGCAACGCCCTACGCCCCCACCAAGCCAGCAAAATCCGGTTAATCCGGTATAGCCATGTTAATGCCCGCCCTACCCCCGCACGTCCAGTGTCAGTGCCCCCGCTCATCCTGAACTTGTTGAAGGATGCTCGGTCCCTACTCCCGCACGCACAAACCTAGCAGGCGGTCAATGCGCTGTTCCTGTTCCAGGGCGGCCACGGCATCGACCAGGCCGGTCAACTTTTCCTGGGGCCAGGGAATATCGTCGAATAGAGCGCTGAGCCGGGCCGTTTCCGTCGCCAAATCCCACTCCAGCTCGTGGCCCTGATACTCCCCCTGATACTCGGTGCCGCCGCGCATGGTTATGGTAATGCGGGGGGCAAAGGCCGGCCGATCCTGGTGCCCCACCACTTCCACCAGCCGCATCAGGTAGGTTACGACCGCATCATCGGCGGCCGCCGCATCCCCCGGATCGATGCGCCCCATAAGCGGCGGATAGCTGCCGTTGACGCAGGTATAGGCGGCGAAATAGTGGGTGCTGCCTACCCCCGGGGCGTCGGCGCTGCGGGCCGGATTGGGAAAGGCCGGCGAGGGATAAGTGGTTTCCAGCCAATTCAGATCCACCGTGATTTTCTCAATGCTGGCGATGGGCAGCTGATGGGCGGCCCGAATGTCGGTCATCAATTCAATGACCGGGCAGTTGTAGCCGGCGGTGGGATAAAGCTTGGGGGTAACGTGCAGCAGTTCCCAGCGCTGCCCCAAATCGGCGGTGACGCTGCCGAGGGAAACCTGATTTTCCCCCTGAAAAACATAGGAAAGTTCCCCCCGATTGTTGCCGGTAAAGGCATTGTAAAAGCCGGCGTCCCCCTCCAGGGCCGTCTCGGAGCCGCGCATATTTTCCCGGGCCAGCAGGGCCGCCATCAAGCCGTTGCGGGTCGCGTTGGGTTCGTGGAACAGCATTTCCCGGCCGCCGCTGCGCGCCCCCTCGGTAGTGCCGCCGGCAAAGGTGCAGGCCAAAGCGATCGCCGTCGTCAGCTGATCCTCGTTCAGCCGCAGCAGCTTGCCGGCGGTAACGGCCGCGCCCAAAGCCCCATAAACCGGGCTGGAACGAAAGCCTCGGGCCTGGGTCGAGGGAATGAAATCCCCGGCAATCCGCGCCTCGACCTCGTAGCCGGCGGCCAGGGCGGTCAGCAGTTCCGCGCCGCTGTGCCGGCCCAACTCTACCGTGGCCAAGCCGGCCGGCAGCAGGCAGGGGCCGGGATGAATCAACATCCGATAGGAATCGGACTGATTGGTGGCGTGCATCAGCTTGCTGTTGGCAAAGGCCGCCCCGCAGCGGGTGGCCCGGCTGCCGTCCACCAGAATGGTCGCGCCGTCCGCCTTGCCCTCCTCGTTCTTGACCAGGTCAATGGCCGCCTGCCCGGCCGGCGTTTCCGCCCCCAGGATGGCAATCACCAGGCCGTGCAGCAGCGACGCCTTGATTTTGTCGGCCACCGCCGGCGGCAGCATTTCGTACTGCAAGGAATCCACATAGCGGGCAAAGGTGCGGCTGAGCGAGTCGGCCATAGCGTTGTATCCTCCTGGGCAACTTGACTTGGGGATGGGGATGATTATGGGATAGGATGGGCTGGTTAAAGGCTGCGGGCAAAATCCAGCCAGGCCCGGGCGCAGGGCGTGGGCAGGATGTGCTGGACAAAGCCGGCTACGCCGGGAAAAACTACCCGCCGGCCGTTGGGAAAGTAATCGGCGGCGTCCCGGAAATCGCCCAGCACTTCCTCCCGCAGCCGCGCCGCCGCCAATATCAAAACCGGCGTATTGACGCCGCCCAATAGGGGGCGCAAATCGCCGCCGGCGTTGCGCTGAAATCCGCCCACTACATGAGCCGGCGTAGCGGACATCTGCGCCGCATACCAGCGGATATAGGCCGGGGCCGCCAGTTCCGGATCCAAGCGCCGGCCGATGGTGCTTTCCACCCAGGCCGCCACGCCCTCCCGCTCGATCAAATCGGCGCTTTCCCGATGATGGGGGTCGTCAAAACTGACCGGGGAAGTGCAGGCGGTCAGGGAAAGCAGCCGTTCCGGATGCAAAGTGGCAAAGCGCATCCCGATGGAGCCGCCCACGGTTTCACCAATCAGATGAACCCGTTCCAGACCCAGCCCGTCCAGCAGGCCCCGCAAATCCTGAGCGAAGTTATCCACCGACCAGGGATAGCCCGGCTCCGGCACAGCGGACTGCCCCATCCCCCGCATATCGAAGCGGATAACCCGGTAATGGCGGGCGATAACCGGCACCCAAGCGTACCAGAGCTGATGGTTTTTAGCCATGCCGTGGTGCATAACCACCGTCTCCGGCGTGGTCCACGGATCGGTAAAATCGTCCACGGTATAAAAGAGTTCCGCCCCATCGGGCAGTTTGACTTGCATAGCAGCCTCCGTTTTTCTTTCCCCTGTGCGGATTGGTGTATCCGCTCATCCTGAACTTGTTGAAGGATGGTTTCCCGCCCCCTACCGTCATTCCCGCGTAAGCGGGAATCCGGGCGTGTCCTGGCGATTGTTGCCGACCGGGATAACCAACCCCTTTCCGCTCATCCTGAACTTGTTGAAGGATGGCACTCCGACCATATCCCCCTATGTCATTCCGAGCGTAGCCGAGGAATCTGAAATGCCCGCCCTTGACTCCTTACAAGACCTTTAGATTCCTCGGCTACGCTCGGAATGACATAGCAGAGAGGCGGCCTGGCCCCCTACCGTCATTCCCGCGTAAGCGGGAATCCCGAACGGCGCTGAAAAACCCAGTCCCTTGCCATCCAACCGCCGCCGGATTCCCGCTTACGCGGGAATGACGGTAGGGGCCGGGTTCATTCCATTGCGGCATATTCATCCTTCAACAAGTTCAGGATGAGCGGAATACACTACAATGGGCGGAATACGCCGCAGCGGAACAAACCCGGCCGGCCGCCCCCCTGCTACCCCCCCACGCCCTCCTCGCTGAATACCGAGCGGGCAATCCGCATGGCGGTGCGGGTGTTGAAATAGCCGCCGTACAGGGTCAGCTGGATGAATACCTCCATAATTTCCGCCGGGGTCATGCCCACCCGCAGGGCCCCGGCAATGCGCCGCCGCAGCTGCCGGTCATAGTGGCCCATCACCGTCAACGCCGCCAGGGAACACATCGACCGGGCCTTGGCGTCCAGATGCGGCCGGGTGTGGATCGCCCCCCAGTTATATTCGTTAATCAGCCGTTCCAGCTGCATCTCCTCGGAATCGGGATCCTCGGTGTAATAAACCGTGATGTCCCCCATGTGTTCCTCGTGGGTCGCCAGGCCCAACTGATACAGCTCCTCGGCGGAGCGGCCGGCGTCATAAACCTCCGTGGGGACAAAGCGGATGCCGCGCTCGTCGAAAATCTCCTTGGCGACCCGCAGGGCCGTTTCCACCGACGGGACGCCCACATAAAAGGTCATCTGGATGAAAACCTCGACCACTTGGGCCGGGGTCAGGCCCACATTCAGGGCGCGTTCAATGTGGCGGCGCAGCAGGGGCAGCTGCCCCATCGCCATCAGCGCCGACATAGTGCAGATGCAACGCTGCTTGATTTCCAGCCCGGGCCGGTTCCAGATGGAGCCGAACAGGGATTCGTCCACGATGCGTTTCAGGTCCGGGGCCAGCAGGTCGATGCCGGGCAGGGTAAAGTGGCTGGGGTCGCCGGCGGCCATCACGGCTCGCATTTCCCGACCCCGTTCAAAGCGTTCCTCCAGCGCAGTCATACAAGCTCCTTGTCGCGGATTGGCGGGTATTCCTGGCGGCCATTATAAAGGTTTTGCCCGCCCCGGTAAAGAGGGGGGCGGGCAAAGGGCGGCAAAGGCCGGAAAAGACCGCGGCCGGCCGGGATGGACAAAAGTTTCCGAATAGTTTATAATGCCGGTCAAGAGGTGAACCGTTATGACTCCTGCCGTCGCTGACATTGCCGACCTGGTAAAAATTATGCGGGAACAGCCCGAATGGGCCGAAACCCTGCGCTCGGTGCTTTTGAGCCAGGAACTGCTGGAACTGCCGGAAAAGATGGCCCAGCTGACCGTCCGGCTCGAGGAATTCATCGCCCAGCAGACGGAAACCAACCGGATTGTCGCCGAGCAGCTGGCTCAGTTGACCGCCCAAGTGTCCCGGCTGACCGAGCAACTGGCCCAGCTGACCGCCCGGCTGGAGGAGTTCATCGCCGAGCAAAGGGAAGTCAACCGGGTGGTCGCGGAGCGGCTGGCCCGGCTGGAAACGGATGTAGCCGAGCTGAAAGCCACCACCGGCCGGCTGGAAACGGATGTAGCCGAGCTGAAAGCCACCACCGGCCGGCTGGAAACGGACACGGCCGAGCTGAAGTCGGACACTGCCGAGCTGAAGTCGGACGCGGCCGATATGAGAGCCATCTTGCGCCGCTTGGAGGGCACGGTAGGCCGCTTGCAAGGCGCGGAGCTGGAACGGCATATCCACGCCAACATTGCCGGGATGGTCTGCACTCCCCTGGGAATCCGACATCCCCGGGTGCTGAAAAGCGTGGTGGTGTCGACCGTCCCGGAGTTGTTCAACCTCCTGCATCCGGCCCAGGACGACGGGCGCATTGACCAGACCCAGTTCGACCGCCTGATGCAGACCGACATCATCCTGTCGGCCCGGGCCGGCAACGCTCAGCGGATTTATGTGGCCATCGAAATATCCCGGACGGTGTATGACGAGGACTTGACCCGGGCCCGGGAGCGGGCGGACATCCTGGCCGCGGCCAGTGGTACCCCGGCTTTGGCTCTGGTCATCGGCTACATCATCCCGCCGCCGCAACGCCGGAAAGCCGAGGAACTGGGCGTTCATTTGATGGAAACGGCCCGTCTCGCCGCGTTCGGAGAGGATACGGATTAGGCGGCCGGCTATCAGCGCCGCGGCCGGGCAAATAAACCGCCGGCCAAGGCTTTCCCCCGGCCGGCGTCCCTACCGTCCTCCCTATGCCAGCGGAAATCCGGTCACTCCCCCATTGCCAGCAGCGGGCCGCCGCCGCGTTCTACCAGGGCCAGCCGGGCATCGGCCGCCAGTTGATGCGGGCTGTGGGTCAGGCCCCGCACTTTGGCTTGCACCGCTTGGCCGCCATCCGGCGCGCCGATGAACACCGTCAGCAGCATCAGCTCGCCCTCGGATTGGGCATAGGCTCCGACCGGCAGTTGGCAGCCGCCGCCCAGCATTTCCAGAAAAGCCCGCTCGGCCGTGGCGGCGTAGCGGGCCGGGGCATTATCCACCGCCCGCAGCAATCGCCGCATTCGGTCATCCTCGGCCCGGATTTCCACCGCCAATACCCCCTGACCCGGCGGCGGCACAAAGCGCTGCGGCGACAGATATTCGGCAATGGCCGACTCCAAGCCCAACCGCCGCAGGCCGGCCGCCGCCAATACCGCCCCGTCGCACTCAATCCCGCCGGCTTTCCGCAAGCGGGTTTCCACGCTGCCGCGCAGGGGTACCACGACTAAATCCGGCCTATGCTGCAACAATTGGGCTTGCCGGCGGGGGCTGCTGGTGCCAATGCGCGCCCCCGGCGGCAGCTGTTCCAAAGGGCAATTCCAGCGGTTGACCAGCACATCCCGGGGATCCTCCCGCGGCAATAGCGCCCCCAAGGCCAACCCCTCCGGCAGGCGGGTGGGCAAATCCTTGAGACTGTGGACCGCCAGATCCAATTGCCCGGAACGCAGTTGTTGCTCAATTTCCCGCACAAAAACGCCCAGTCCCATCCCGGCCAAAGGCGCGGCGGCATTAGCATCGCCGTGGGTAGTAACCGGGATGACTTGAAAATCCACTTCCGGGCAATGGGGACGGAGCTGTTCCAGTACCTCCTCGGTCTGCCGCCGGGCCAAGCGGCTGGCCCGGGTGCCTACCCGGACGATATTAGCGGCGGCGGATTCGGCCGTTTGCCCGGCGGCCGGCCGGTCAGCGGCGGCCACGGGGACTCCCCTCGCCATCCAGGTTAAAAAGTTCCAGAATCAGCTGCTGCCGGGCCGGGTCTTTGGCTTCCCGCAAATAAATCGTGGGATGATGCAGCAGTTTTTTGACCAGGGCGGTGGTCAGCGCATCCAGTTGGGCCGCCAATTCCGGCGTATCGCCGGGACTTTCCGCCGCCGTCCCGCTATCCGACTCCGGAGTCGCCGCCGCGGCCGCCGATTCTCGTTCCCGCTGCCAGCGGCGCAGGGTTTTGTCCACTTCGGCCCGGCGCACCTTTTCGGCGTATTCCCGCAGGGCGGCGATGGCGGAAATGGTGTCCAACGATTCCCACCACTGCATAAACTTTTCCGTCTCGGCGGCGACCACCTCCTCAGCTTGCGCCGCCGCCCTTGCCAATTCGGCGTTGCCGGCGGCGGAATCGGCCCGCAAAGCGTCAATGTCGCACAGGCGGACGCCCTCCAGCAGACCCACCGCCGGGTCAATATCCCGGGGGACGGCAATGTCAATCAGCAGCAGCGGCCGCCCGCCGCGCTGCGCCATCACTTCCTGCACCGGCTCCCGCCGCAGCAGATAGTCCGGGGCCGCCGTGGCGCTGATGACCGCATCGGACTCGACCAGGGTTTGATACAGCTGCTCGAAGGGCGCGGCGGTGCCGCCCAATTCCCCGGACAGCTGCGCCGCCCGGTCAAAAGTGCGGTTGGTAAAGACCAGATTGCCAGCCCCGGCGGCGGCCAAAGCCCGCCCGGTCAACTGCCCGGCGTCGCCCGCCCCGATTATCAGCACCTGCCGTTGGGATAAATCCCCCAGCAGGCGATGGGCCAACTCCACCCCGGCCAGGCTGACCGACCGGCGCCGGCTATCCGGCCGATACCCGTCCATAGCGGCAATGCGATGCGCCCGCCGGCCGACCCGCAAAGCCTGATGAAACAGGCGGGATAGCGGCCCGCGCCCTTGCCCCCCCTCGCTGGCCGCGCTGAACGCCGCCCGCACCTGCCCCAGAATTTCCCACTCGCCCACAATCATAGAATCCAGCCCGCTGGCGACCCGGAACAGATGCCGCACGCAATCCCTTTCCGCAAAGGAATAGCAGTAGGGCCGCAATTCCGCCGCCGCCACGCCGAAATAGTCGGCGGCAAAGGCTTGCAGCCGGGCAAGCAGAGACCGCTCCTCAGCGGCCGCCGCCGGTTCGCTGGTCAGGGTATAGATTTCCAGCCGATTGCAGGTGGACAGGATGACGCCGGGGGCGACTTGGCGGTTCAGGGCGGCCAACGCCGCCGGCAAAGCCGCCGATTCCACCGCCAGCCGTTCCCGCACTTCCAAAGGCGCGGTGCGGTGATTCAAGCCCAGGACTAACAGCATTGCCGCGCCAACTCCTTTTGCGGGATAGCCGGGCCGGCCGCCGCCGGAGGATTAGCGCCGGCCTTGCCGGATTCCGGGAAATCAGCGCTATCCGGGCCGGATTCCGCCGCCGTTGCCGCCCCCTTTTCCGCCGCCCTTCCTTGCCGGAGGGCGCAGTGGCGCGGCTGGCAGCGGGATAAATCGGGGCATAATCCCGGCGCAGCCGCATCCGTTAGTTGCGACAGCAGCAAATCCAACGCCGCCGCGGAACGGCCCTGCTGCGCCAATGCCAGCAATTCCCGGGTGATGCAGCACTGCCAGCGTTCCGGGTCAATGACCAGCCGCCGCTCCTTGATGATCCGGCGGGCTTGGGCCAATACCTCAGCCAGGTCGGCCCATTCCAGGGCGGCGGCCTCGGCCAGGGTTTCCCGCAGCTTGCGCGCCAGGGCCGGGCTGGCTCCGCCGGTGGATATGGCTAAAGTAACCGCCTCCCGCTTGACGATGGAGGGCGCGATAAAGCTGCACAAATCCGGGTCATCGACCACATTCAGCAGCACGCCGTTCCGTTCCGCCTCCTCGAAAATTTCCCGGTTCACGTGCCACACATTGGTGGCCGCCACGCCGATAAAGGCCCCGGCCAAATCGCCGGGCTGATAGGCCCGCTCGATGAACTCAATATCGCCGCGGGCCGCCGCTTGACGGATGCCGGGAGTAGCCTCCGGGCTGATGACGGTAATATGGCAGCCGGCCTGCCGCAGCCCGCCGATTTTGCCCTGGGCAATCGTCCCCCCGCCGATAATCACGCACCGCTTGCCGGCCAGGTTAAGGTACACCGGGTAATACTCAGGCATAAACCTCCGTTCTTTACTTACATGGATGAACAGGATGGGCAGGATTTTTCGTTTTTAACCGCTAGGCGGTCATCCCGGCCCCGCTACCGTCATTCCCGCCTTTTACCGTCATTCCCGCGTAAGCGGGAATCCAGAAAATCCCGGCCTTATAATGCCGCATCCTGGTCAAATCGCCGCCGGATTCCCGCTTACGCGGGAATGACGGTAGGGAGCGGCCTTATAATGCCGCATCCTTGTCAAACCGCCGCCGGATTCCCGCTTACGCGGGAATGACGGTAGGGGGACGGCCTTATAAGGCCGCATCCTTGTCAAACCGCCGCCGGATTCCCGCTTACGCGGGAATGACGGTAGGGGGCGGCCTTATAATGCCGCATCCTGGTCAAACCGCCGCCGGATTCCCGCTTACGCGGGAATGACGGTAGGGGGGCGGCCTTATAATGCCGCATCCCCGGCAAACCGCCGCCGGATTCCCGCTTACGCGGGAATGACGGTAGGGGACGGGCGGAATGACGGTTGCGGGCGGGCATTATTTCCCCGCCCCATCCCCCTAATCCGCCCCCGCCACGGCAAAATCGGCGGCCGGGGCGTCGGTCCATAGTTCCTCCTGTTCCTCGACGAAGTAGCGGACGCGGGTTTTTTTGTATTCCCGGGTGCTGTAAAGCAGCAGGTTGTCGGCGATGCCGGTGGCCTGGCGGATTTCCCGGGCGATTGCCTCGCATTCCTCCTGGGTGGTGGCGTGGATCATCGAGAAGTGGCTGTAGGGCCAATCGGGAAAGGTGGGGCGCTCGTAGCAGTGGGTTACGGCCGGATGCGCCGCCATCTGCAAGCCCACTTCCTCGGCCCGTTCCGCCGGCACTTGCCACACCACCATAGCGTTGGCCCGAAAACCGGAACGGCGGTGATGCAGCACGGCGCTATAGCGGCGCATCAGTTTCCGCTCCTGAAAATCGGCGGCCCAGGCAAAAAGCGCCGTAGTATCCACGCCCAGCCGCGCCGCCATTCCGTCAAAGGGCCGGGATACCAGCGGCAAATCCTCTTGCAACTCCCGAATGGCCGCCTTGTCCGATTCCGAAACCGCCTGCGCCCGATTCCAGTCCGGAGCCGGGCGGTTTTCCCCCAGATTGTCCGGGCGGTAATCGTGGGACGAACCCTTTTCCTGCACCATATCGAAGTTGACGCCGATCTTGAAAAAGCGCAGGGTCGGCATCACCCGAAAGTTCAGGGCCGCCGTTTCCCGGGCCATCCAACCTACCGTGCTTTCCAGGTCGCCCTCCGGGGGCACGGCCAGGGTGAACCACAGGTTGTAGTAGGAACCCTCCCGGGCGTAGTTGTGGCTGACCCCGGGATGGCGGTTGATGAACAGAGCGCCGGGATGCAGCTGTTCCGGGGCGTAGGCCATGGCCGCCAGGGTAGTTTTGTAACCCAGGCGGCGGGTGTCAAAGATGGCGCTGATTTGGCGCACCACATTTTGCCCTTTCAGGGCGGCCAGGCGGGAAAGGGTTTCCGCCTCGTCAATTTCCAGTTCCGCGCCCAGGGCTAGGTAGGGCTGCGCGGTCAAGGGAAACCGGCTTTGGATCAGGTTCAGCAGTTTGCGGTCGGTCAAGTCCATAAGGCTTGCGGTTTAACCTCCGATAGGGTGAGGGGGGGACAGGATGGAATGATTGGCCGGGGCCGGGACGGTCGCGGCCGGGATGTTATGGTCTGCCGGGGATGGGACAGCCGCGGCCGGATCCCGGCCGCTTTTTTCCTGATGGGCTTCGACCAGGCCCAGCAGAGCCCGGTCGGTCAATTCCAGCATCGTGGGCCAGGCCCGGGCGTTACGGGAATCCAGGGCCAGGGAGCGGAAAAAGATAAAGGCGGCCACGGCATCGGGCATTGCCACGCCGCGCTCGGCCATTTCCGCGCCATATTCCCGGCCCAGGAGCCGGGCCTCGGCCAGGGTTTCCTGCCAGCGGCCGGAGGCTTTGCGCGGCGGCGGTTCTTGCAGCAGCAGGGAAAGCAGGCGACGGCCGAAAAGCCGCATCCGATCCCGCCCGCCATCGGCCAGGCTTTGATACCAGGGCTGGGCGGCGACTTCCCCTTGGCTGAGCCGGCGGCGGATGCGGCGCAGGGCGGCGTTTTCCGATTTTTCCGGGGTCGGGGTCGGCGCGGTAGGCGGCGGGATAGCGGCCGGCGGCCGGGTCAACGCCAGCAAATCGGCCCGCAGAAAGCGGCGATGGCCGCCGGGGGTGCGATACACCCGCAGATGCCCGGCATCGGCCCACTGCCGCAGGGCCACCTCGCTGACTTGCAGCAGCCGGCAGGCTTCCCGGGGCGAAAGCCACTCCGTCCCCGTTTCTTTCACTGGCGCATTGACCACGGAAAAACCTATAAAAACCTGTAAAAATCGGCGATGAATCCGCCCCAAATAATTTCGCCGCCAAAGATACTAGCACAGAGCCAGGGCGGCGTCAACCGGGCAAGAGAGGGAAATTTGGGGCAATTGCATATATTCAGCAACCGCCACAACTGTCATTCCCGCGCAAGCGGGAATCCCGAACGGTACTGCCTTATGATGGTATTGTCGGCAGGCAACCGTTGGATTCCCGCTTACGCGGGAATGACGGTCCGAGGGCGGCCGCCCCCATCCGCTCATCCTGAACTTGTTGAAGGATGGGATGGACGGTAGAAAGCGGCGGGTATGACGGTAATAAGCCGGCAATGACGGTCCCATCTGTAATGTCGGATTCTATATCCCGCCGCCTTTTCCGAAGGGCCGGAATTGGGCATATCATCCGATTGCCGAATGTGCTACAATAGGGAAAATCGGCAAAAGGAGGAAATGCTCCATGGGACAAGTCCGCTACAGAGTGGTGATTGAGTGGGATCCCTTCGAGGAAGTATTCGTCGCCAATGTGCCGGCTTTGTCCGTCGCCACGCAAGGCAAAACCTGGGCGGCGGCCCGGGCTAATGTGGAGGAGGCCATTCTGGTAACGATCGAGGGCTTGCAGGCCAGCGGGCTGCCGGTGCCGGACGGCGACGGGGATTCTATAATAGTTCTGGAAGGGGAAGTATAAATCCCCCCTGCCGGTTGCCGGTATGCTACAATAAGGCAAATCGGCAAAAGGGAGGAACGGCAAACTATGACCAGCAACCCGGATAGCGGCGGCGACAACCCGATTGAGGTGGAGCATCACCGCAAAACCAGCCGGCGGCTGATTCGGCAAGCCGGCTATGAACTGGAAAAGCGCGGCGACCGGGTGCAGGCTTGCGACAAGGCGTCCGGAGCCGTAGCCCACGCGGTTAAGGCCGTGGCGGCGGCCCGCCACTGGCGCAGCGATTCCCATAACCGGCGGCGCAATATCGTGGATTTGCTGGCCGCCGAGTACGCTATGCCGGATTTTGCGGTGATGCAGGACGCCGCCGACCGCCTGCACGACAACTTCTACGAGGATACGATGCAGAACTACCAGGTGCAGGATCGGCTGGACCGGGTGACCCGCCTGTTGGCGACTTTTACGGAACTGCTGGAGCAGGCGCCGAACCCGGATTTTGCGCCCACCCCGGAGCAGGAATGGACGCTCCGCCGGCTGCGCTTGACCCCGGAGGAAATTGCGGAACGGGCGGCCATTGACTATCCGCCCCCGCCGCCGGAGGATTCGGAGTTGCCGGAGGAGGATTAGATGGCCCGGCGGCCGCTGTCATGTCCGGCCCGGCCGCAAGGCCCCATCCCCAATCCCCGGCCAATTTCCCGAAAGTGACGCCTGGCCTTTGCCCTTTTGCGGCCGGATGTGTTAGGCTGTAGCCCCAAACCGAAACGAAAGGCGGAAACAAGGTTAGAACTATGGAAGCGGCCCAGATTTTGCAACCGGAAACCAATGCTCAAATCCCGGAGTTCGGCGCCGGCGACACGGTGCGGGTCAACTTCCGCATCCGGGAGGGCGAGCGGGAACGGATCCAGGCTTTTCAGGGGGTAGTCATCCGCCGGCAGAACGGCAGCGGCCCCTCGGCCAACTTTACCGTCCGCCGCATCGCCGGCGGCGGCATCGGCGTGGAGCGGATTTTCCCCCTCTATTCCCCGCTGATTGACTCCCTGGAAGTTACCCGCCGCGGCGTGGTGCGGCGGGCCAAGCTCTACTACCTGCGCGGCTTGCAGGGCCGGGCGGCCCGCATCAAGGAAAAGGCCACGCCCCGCCGCCAGCGCGGCCCGGCCCAAACCCCGGCGGAATAAAGGGCGGGTCGGCTTTCCGGCCCTTCTAATCCGGCCGCCCCTTTTCCGCTCATCCTGAACTTGTTGAAGGACGGGCGGAAAGCGGGTCGGGCCGGCCATCCTTTAACCAGTTCAGGATGGGCGGAAATAGACCGGGCCGGCCATCCTTTAACCAGTTCAGGATAAGCGGAAACTAGCCGGGCAGGATGGGACGGAAAACGGACCGGGCCGGCCATCCTTCAACCAGTTCAGGATGAGCGGAAGTTCACCTATCAAGATGGGCAGAAACTGACCCAACCGGATGAGCGGAAAGGAGTTGGCGGCGGGTTATGCTCAACTACCTGTGGCATTACATCCGGGCCTGGGACTGGCGGCTCTTTCTCTTTATCCTGCTCTTTATCGGCCTGCCCAACCTCTATCAGCTTTACCGCATTTACCTGATTGGCAACGAACTGCCGGATCCGGGCAGCCTCGCCATCGTATCCCAATGGCAGTTTGTCGGGCTGGTGGTCGAAATTTTCCAGGAGGCCACGGTCCTCGCCATATTCTTTTTCCTGGGCTCTCAAATCCGCAGCGGCGCGGCGGTGCAGCTGGATCGGGCCAAAAGCGTCCTGACTTTTATCTTTCTGGCCTCCCTGGTCTTTTCCGTGCTGGTGTTCCTCTTTAGGGACGCCTTTATCACCCTGATTGGCACTTCGCCGGAACTGCAAGCCCAAACCCGCGACTTCCTGGGCATATCCCTGTTCAGCATACCCTTTACCCTGCTGGCCGCCGCCCTGGTAGTGCTGTTCGAGGCCCTGAATCTGCGCTTTTTAGTGCTGGTTATGGCCGTCCTTAACCTGCTGCTGCGCTTTGCCCTGGACAGCCTGTTTTTCGGCGGCTATGCCTTTTCCCTGGCGGCCGAGGTGCAGGGCGTGGCCTGGGCTACCCTGCTCGCCAGCGTAGGGTTGTTTCTGGCCGGATTGCTGCTGCTGTTCCGGGCCAAGGGCGTCCCCTTGGCGGAGCTGAAAACGCCGCCCTCCTTTGCCGACCTGCGGCAGTATCTGCGGGTGGGCTTGGGCAGCGGATTGGACAGCTTGATCCGCAATGTAGCCTACTTCTTTATGATAATCCGCCTGGTGAACACTATCGGCCCGGCGGAAATCGGCGGCTACTATCTGACCATCCAAATCCTGTGGGGCTTTATGCTGGTGCCGGTGCTGGCCTTTGCCGACTCCGCCAAGGCGCTGGTTGCCAATGTTTCTCACGACTTGCCGCAAGTGCGCCGCCTGTGGCTATCCGCAATGACCATCACGGCGGGGATGATGCTGGTGTGGATTGCCCTGCTGCCGGCATTTCCGGCTTTTGCCCGCTTTCTCAACGACGACCCGGACACTTTGCGCTGGGCGGCCACGGCGATGGGGATTCTTTTTGTCCCCTATGTGCTGTTTTCCTTTAACACGGTCATTGACAGCGTCTTTTACGGCATTGGGCAGACTCAGTACCTCGCCTATCAAGCCCTGCTGACCAATGGCACCGTTTATCTGGCGGCCTTTCTCTTTTACGCCGCCGGAGGGTGGCAGCCCACTTTTGAGGGGGTAATGGCCCTCTTTGCCCTGGGCATTCTGGTGGATTCCATCCTGACCCTGTTCTTTCTGGTCAAAGTCCTGTATGTAGAACCGGCCCGGCGGGCGGCTGAAATCGCCTCGGGCTAACGGCAACCCTACCGTCCTTCCCGCCACCACCGTCCTTCCCGCGTAAGCGGGAATCCCGAAGTGGCTGGCCGGAGATGCGGCGGATTAGGGCAGTACCGTCCTGGGTTCCCGCTTGCGCGGGAATGACGGTTAAGATAGGTTGATGGCTGATGCTGAGCTATGCCGAAGTAGCGGTGGACGCCCCGGTGCGTTCCGGCCGCGCCTTTTCCTACCACATCCCGGAGGCGTTGCCCATCGTCCCCGGGCAACTGGTCTGGGTGCCTTTCGGCCGCCGTACCTTGCAGGGCATCGTTATGGAAGTGGCCGCCGTCCCCCAAGTGGCGGAAACTAAAGCCATCCTGCAACCGGTGGAGCCGGCTCCCCTGCTGGACGCCGCCGCCCTGAGCCTGGCCCAGTGGCTCAGCCGTTACTATCTCTGTTCCCTCTTTGACGCCGCCGCCCTCTTTCTGCCGCCGGGTTTCAAGGCCCACGCCCTTTCCCGCCTCCGCCCGGCCGCCGTTCCGGCCGATGCCGCCGCCCTGGTTCGCCGGCAAGACCAGACCCGCGCCGCCCTGCAAACCCTGGCCGAAAAGGGGGTATTGACCGAGGCGGAATTCACCAAGCTGCTGGGCCGCAACGGCGGCCGGGAAGTGAACCGCCTGGTGGCTCAGGGCTTAATCCGCCGCCAGGTGGAGCTGCCCCGGCCGCGGCGTTTCCACTATGTAAATCAACTCTTGCCCGCCGCCGATACCGATACTCTTGACCAGTGGTCGGAAAAATCCGGCTCCCGCGCCCCCCGGCAGCAGAAACTGCTGCAAGCCGTCCGGGAACAGCCCGGCGGCTATGCCTCCTCCCAAGCTAATAAAGAGTTCGGCGCCGGCGTAGTCAATGCCCTGGTGCAAAAGGGATTGCTGGGCTTGGAATGGGTAAGGCAGGAAAACGCTCCGGAAATCTTGCCGCCCTTGCCCGCCGATTGGCCGGAATCCGCCGCGCCGCCGCCGGCCGCCGGGCCGGGGGAATTGACTTTGACTCCGATGCAGTCCGACGCCCAGGCCCGCATCATCGAAGCCTTAGACAATCCGGCATCGCCGCCGCGCCCTTTTCTGCTCCACGGCGTTACCGGCAGCGGCAAAACCGAGGTCTATCTGCGGGCGATGGAGCATATCGTCCAACGGGGGCAGCAGGCCATCTTTCTGGTGCCGGAAATCGCCTTGACGCCGCAAACGGTGCAGCGGGTCAATGCCCGTTTCCCCGGTCAAGTGGCGGTATTGCACAGCGGCTTGACCGCACGGCAGAAGTTTGACCAGTGGTGGAAAATCCGGGAGGGCGATTATGCCGTAGTCGTTGGCCCCCGCAGCGCCCTCTTTGCGCCGCTGCCTAATCTGGGGCTGCTGGTCATTGACGAGGAACACGAAGGGACTTACAAGCAGAGCGATATTCCGCCCTTTTACCATGCCCGCACCGTGGCCCTGGAATTGGCCCGCCGCGCCGGGGCCGGCATTATCCTGGGCAGCGCCACTCCGGATGTGGAATCCTATCATCACGCCCAGCGCGGCCGCTATCGGTTGCTGGAACTGCCTTACCGTATCCGTCCGTCCGTACCGGATAGACCGCCGGTTTCGGATGATGCGCCATCCATCCCGGCCGATATGCCGCCAGTATTGGCCGGGCCGCCGTCCATCCCGGCTGTCCCGCCATCCATCCCGGCCAATATGCCGCCGGTATTGGCCGGGCCGCCGTCCATCCCGGCTATCCCGCCATCCACTCCGGCCGCTACGCCGCCGATCCCGACCGGCACGCTGTCAATCCAAGAGCCGCCAGCCGCCTATCCGGGCAAGGGCGATAACCTTGCCGCTGCGGCCGGCTTGGCGGAAGTGGAAATCTGCGATATGCGGTTGGAATTGCGGCAGGGCAATCGCAGCATTTTCAGCCGCGCCCTGTCCGCCGCCTTGACCGACAGCATCGCCCAGGGCCGGCAAGCCATCCTGTTTCTGAACCGCCGCGGCAGCGCCCCCATCGTCCAGTGCCGGGACTGCGGCTATGTGGTTACTTGCAGCGGCTGCGCCGTATCTTTAACCTACCACGCCGCCGAATCCCGCCTGCGCTGCCATCGTTGCAATCGCCGCAGCCGACCGCCGCAAACCTGCCGCCAATGCCGGG
Organism: Dehalococcoidia bacterium; assembly: GCA_965203435.1. Lineage (GTDB taxonomy): Bacteria > Chloroflexota > Dehalococcoidia > Lucifugimonadales > UBA3495 > CBDBCU01. The sequence goes on from CBDBCU010000002.1 coordinate 383,576, forward strand.
GGCCGCACATCCGGCAGTTGGGCATTGGCACGCAGCGGGTGGTCGAGGAAGTCCGCCAGCTGCTGCCGGGAATAGCGGTCGAGCGGTGGGACGCGGACACCGCCCGTTCCGGGCCGGGGCCGGCGGAAACCATGCGCCGGTTGGCCGCCGGGGAAACCCGGGTCGTGGTGGGAACGCAGCTGGTGGCCAAGGGCTTGGATGTGCCGAATGTTACCCTGGTGGGCGTGGTGCTGGCCGATGTGGGCTTGCATTGGCCCGACTTTCGGGCCGGGGAACGGGCTTTCGGCTTGCTGTGCCAGGTGGCCGGCCGGGCCGGCCGCGGCGCGGAGCCGGGCCGGGTCATCATTCAGACCTACAATCCCGACCATTACGCCGTAGCCGCCGCCGCCCGTCAGGATTACGCCGCCCTGTATCATACCGAAATCGCCGCCCGCCATCAGCAGGGCAATCCGCCCTTCAACCGCCTGGCGCATCTGCTTTATCAGAACCTCAACCCGACCTTGTGCCAGCAGCAGGCGACGACGGCGGCCCGCTTGCTGCGGCAGCGCATCCGCGCCCAGGGTTTGACCGATCTGCAAGTCATCGGCCCGGCGCCCGGCCTGCCGGAACGGGTGCGCGGGCAACATCGCTGGCATATCATCCTGCGCGGCCGCAACCTGCACCGCTTTTTAGAGGAAGTCGACCTCCCCCACCGGGAGGTGATTATTGACATCGACCCGCTGCATTTGTTGTGATGGGGTGGATGGCGGCGGTATTGGGCCGCCCTCGCAACCGTCCTTCCCGCGTAAGCGGGAATACGGATTCAAACATGGATAGACAGGATAGACAGGATTCTTGTATCTGATTACAACGGTAACTGTCCGTCAATACCGTTCTACAGACACCCCAAAATCCTGTCTATCCTGTCTATCCATGTTTGACCGCCCCCCCTACACCGCGGCCCGTTTCAGGCGCAGGGAGTTGCTGACCACCGTTACCGAGCTGAACGCCATAGCCAGGGCCGCCAATACCGGATTCAAAAAGCCCTGGTCGCCAAAGAAAAACTCTAACCCGGTCGGCACGCCGCCGGCCGCCGCAAAGACCGGATACAAAGCCCCGGCGGCCACCGGTATCAGCAGGGTATTGTAGAAAAAAGCCCAGAACAGGTTTTGCTTAATGGTACGCAGCGTCCGCCGGCTCAGGGCCAGGGCGGCGGCAATGCCGCGCAAATCGCTGCCCATCAGGGTAATGTCGGCGGCCGCCATCGCCGCATCGGCGCCGCCGCCCATCGCCAGGCCCACATCCGCCGCCGCCAACGCCGGCGCGTCATTGATGCCATCCCCCACCATCGCCACCGTCCGCCCCTCGGCCTGGAGCCGGCCAATGGCCGCCGCCTTGTCCCCCGGCAGCAGTTCGGCATCCACCCGGTCAATGCCCAGCTGGTCGGCGATGAACTGCGCCGCCCGGCGATTGTCGCCGGTCAGCATCGTTACCGTTAAGCCCCTTCCTCGCAACTGCGTCACGGCCGCCGCCGCCGCCGGTTTCAGGGCATCCGCCAAACCGATGACGCCGGCGGCTTTGCCGTCCACCGCCAAAGCTACCGCCGTTTTGCCGGCCGCGGTCAAACTATCTACCGCCGCCGTCAAACCGCCCAATGCAATGCCCTGTTCGGCCAGCCAAGCCGGGCGGCCCAGCAGGGCCGGCTTATCATCCAGCCTCGCCGCTACGCCGCGGCCGGGCCAGGCTTGAAAATCGGCCGCCATTCCCAGCGACAATCCCTTAGCCGCGGCCGCCGCTACGATTGCCTTGCCTAAGGGATGTTCCGAACCCTGTTCCAGAGCCGCCGCTTGGGATAATACCGCCGCCGCGGCCGCTCCGTCCCCATCCTCGGACAATTCGGCCGCCGGCACTAGATCGGTAACGACCGGATGGCCGGCAGTCAAGGTGCCGGTCTTGTCCAGGGCAATCGTGTCGACCCGGTGGGCAATTTCCAGGGCCGGCGCGCTGCGGAGCAGGATGCCGCGTTCCGCGCCCCGGCCGGCGCCGACAATCAGGGCGGTGGGCGTAGCCAGGCCCAAGGCGCAGGGGCAGGCGATAATCAGCACCGCGACCAGGGTCAGCACGGCATAGGTCAACGCCGGCGCCGGCCCCAGGAACAGCCAGAACAGGGCGGCGGCCAAAGCCACCGCGCCCACGGCCGGCACGAATACGGCGGCCACCCGGTCGGCCAAGCGCTGGATGGGAACTTTGGCCCCCTGCGCCTCCTCGACCAAGCGGATAATCTGCGCCAAGGCCGTATCGGAGCCGACCCGGGTGGCCCGGAATTGGAAAAAGCCGGTTCCGTTCAGGGTAGCGGCATAGACCGGCAAGCCCGGCCGTTTGTCCACCGGCATACTTTCTCCGGTCAGCATGGCCTCGTCCACCGCCGACCAGCCCTCGACTATTTCCCCGTCCACCGGGATTTGCTCGCCCGGGCGCACTAGCAGCACATCCCCCACGACCACGGCGGCCGCCGGCAGTTCCACCTCTTGCCCGTCCCGCATTACCCGGGCCAGGGCCGGCTGCAAGCCCATCAGCCGCCGGATAGCCGCGGACGCCTGCCCCCGGGCCCGGGCCTCCAGATAGCGGCCTAGTAGGATTAAGCCGATAATCAGGGCGGCGGTGTCGAAGTAAAGGCCGCCGCTGATGCCGCCGGCCGCCAGAATAGACGGGGCGAAAGTTCCCAGGATTGTTACCGCCGCGCTGTAGCCGTAGGCCACCGACGACCCCAGGGCGATAAGGGTGTGCATATTGGCCGCGCCGTGACGCAGGGCGGCCAATCCCGACCGGTAGAAAGGCCAGCCGGCCCAGAACTGCACCGGCGTCGCCAAAGCCCACAGCAGCCAGGGATAGTAGGCCCAGCTTTGCAGCCATGGGATCCAGGGCAGGGGATGAAAGGAGCCGAGGAACAGCAGCAGGCCGGCCGTTACCGCAAAGCTATAGCGGCGGCGGTAGTAGCGGATTTCCGCCGTGCGGGACAGGCGCTCCAGTTCGGCCGCCGCATCCTGTTCCTCCCCGGCCACGCCGTCGATGCGATAGCCGTAATCCGCTACCGCCTGCCGCAAATCCTCCAGGCCGCCCTGGCCGGGGATATAGCTAACCGCCGCCCGTTCCGTAGCCAGGTTGACGCGGACATCGACCACGCCCGGGGCGCCGCGCAGGGCCTGCTCCACGTGGGCCACGCAGGCGGCGCAAGTCATCCCGCCAATCGCCAGGTTCAACTGCGCCGCGCCCTCCGCCGCCGGCGCTGATTCCATTGCCCTGTTTTCCATAAATCCGGTCGTCCTGATGGCTGCTCAATGTTGCCGCGTACAGGATAGCATAATTCAGGAGGGCCGGCCGCGGTTCTGTAACATTTTGCTGGGGGAAAGTGTCACAGCAGATGCCGCACGGTTGCCTGTTCTACGCACCGGGCATTGCGCCACAGCACCTCGGTTCGGCTTTCCCCGACCCCGGAAAATTGACGCCGCAATGCCGGTTTCCGCTCGGCCGTCCATCCCAGGCAATCCCATTCCCCAGAATACCCACTTACCGCAACCGACCCTTTTTGCAACCGCAACAAATCCGCAAGCCGGTCAAAATCAAAGTCTCCGATAGCGTAGCCATCGGTGTTCGCAGTAGGATAGGGCGGGTCGCAATAAATCACCGCATAATCGCCGTCCGCCGTCCGCTCCAACAAGCCCAAGGCATCGGAATTTTCCAACTGGACATCCCTCATCCTTTTCGCAAGCCGGACAATATCTCCCGCGCTACGCCGGGAAATACTACCGACCGCCGGGTTAAAACGCCGATTCCAACTGCCGCCATTCAAGCGGTTGTCGCCGGCAGTAATGCACTGGCTAATCACCATGTGAAAAGCCAACGCCCGCTGAATATCCGGCAATGCCTGGTCATCCACCGCCGCGCAAGCTCACCGGTATTCATCCCGGCTGAAAGGTGTATGCTCAACCAGCCGCCCGAATTCGCCAGGGAAATTCCGCACCACCCGCCACCAGTTGACCACCCGACCGTTCCGGTCGTTAAGCATTTCCAGTTTTACCGGCGGCCGCGCCAACAGCACCCCCGCCATTCCCGCAAAGGGCTCGATATAGCAGGAATTCTTTTCCCAGGGCAGCAGGCCGGCTATCCATTCCCCTTTGCCATAGCCGCGCTTGCCGCCATAGTAAGGCAAACTGCGATATTCGGTCATTTCCCCTCCTCCGCTTTTACCGCCGCCACCTCTGCCCAGCTGCGGAAAGGAATTTCCGCGCCGGCCGCCTCCGCCGGCCGCTTGTCCCCCAGCGATTCGTGGGGCCGGAAATAGTTGTAATGGAGTACCAAGCCGTCAATGTATGCTTGCCCGGTTTCCCGGCTATCCAATCAAGCGGTTGTCGCCGGCAGTAATGCACTGGCTAATCACCATGTGAAAAGCCAACGCCCGCTGAATATCCGGCAATGCCTGGTCATCCACCGCCGCGCAAGCTCACCGGTATTCATCCCGGCTGAAAGGTGTATGCTCAACCAGCCGCCCGAATTCGCCAGGGAAATTCCGCACCACCCGCCACCAGTTGACCACCCGACCGTTCCGGTCGTTAAGCATTTCCAGTTTTACCGGCGGCCGCGCCAACAGCACCCCCGCCATTCCCGCAAAGGGCTCGATATAGCAGGAATTCTTTTCCCAGGGCAGCAGGCCGGCTATCCATTCCCCTTTGCCATAGCCGCGCTTGCCGCCATAGTAAGGCAAACTGCGATATTCGGTCATTTCCCCTCCTCCGCTTTTACCGCCGCCACCTCTGCCCAGCTGCGGAAAGGAATTTCCGCGCCGGCCGCCTCCGCCGGCCGCTTGTCCCCCAGCGATTCGTGGGGCCGGAAATAGTTGTAATGGAGTACCAAGCCGTCAATGTATGCTTGCCCGGTTTCCCGGCTATCCAACCCCCGCAAGGTTTTGTCCCTATCCCGGAATGTGCCTTGCAACCGTTCCGACATATTGTTGTTGATTTCCGCCTTTATGCCCTGGCTTACCGTGGGCTTGACCGGATGGGTAGGAAAGGCCCGGGGCAAGGCTTGCCGGTAAGACCGCAGGCCGTCCGTCTTTAGCGTCTCCGGCGGATTGTTTGACCTTTCCCTAGCCAAGGCCAGGGTAGTTTGCGCCGACCGGGTCGTCCGATGCGGCGTCAGATAGGCCGCCAGCACAAACCGGGTGTCGCTATCCATTATATTGAACAGCCACATCTTTTCGCCGCCGACATTGACCACCATCTCATCGGCCACCCAGGTTGGGCCGGTGTTGACTTGCATCGGCCGCAGAATTTCATCTGCCGTTCCGGTCGATTCCCTGACCCAGCGATAGACGGTCATCGGCGAAGTTTCCCGACCGAAATACTGCTCCATATTGCCGGCTATCCGGCGATAGGAAAGGCCGTCAAAATACATATCAACGGCCGCCCCTTTTTCGTGGGGCGTGGCGTGGGGGCGCTTGCCCTCGGGCTTGACCGGCTTGCCCAGGGCGTCAACGAAAATCATCCGCCGGCCGCCGCCGCCGCCAACGCGGCAGGTGTCGCAGCGTTCCCCTGTCCGCCGCTTGCAATGCGGCGATGTGCATTTGTGTACCATAGCAATCTATGATACACTTTCCCCCAGCAAAATGTTACAGAACCCCGGCCGCTAATCCACTGCGGCCGGTCATCTTTCAGCAGGTTTCAGGATGAGCGGAAAACCGGCCCTAAGCAACGGGAAAGGATGGTTGGGATGGGGGTAAGCGGTACCGGCAAGCGCAAGGGTTAGGGCCGGGCATTTACCCCAGCCGCTCGATAACCAAGTCACCGAAAGCCTTGGCCGCGAGGGAGATGTGGTTTCCCCAAAGGAGGTTCATTCCCAGCAAAGGCTCCCCCTCCGACTCCATGATGGTAAGCATACGCCGTTCCCCGTCCCAGAGGGCGGTGACCCGCCAAGTGGGGGCCGTCGTACGGCTACCGTCGGCGAGTTCAATGGGCAACCTGCCCGCTGGGCGGGCATCCAGCCTTTGCAAGGTTTGGCGCGGCAAACTCAGATTTCCGTCGAACCCGGTATCCAGGATGAACTCGAAGGACTGGAACTGCCCGGCAGTATCCAGCAAGGCGACGGCAATTAAGGCTTGCCGGTTGGGAAAGACCGTGCCCCTAATCATCGTCGCGGGTGTGGCTGCCGCCGAAGTGGAAAACCGCCTTGTAGCCGACTTTCACCGCGTAGCTCACGGAATCGGGCCGCCGTTCCCACAGCCGATCGGAAGCGGTGTTGAAATCCGCATCGAGTTCGTAGTGGCCGCTCACCACGTCGATAAGGACAAACTTGCCCTTTTCCGACGGGGCCAACCGGCTCTTTATCCTCTCCCGGTAGATTTTTTCGCCCAGCTCGCTGATGGCATCGAGCTGGCAATCGTTGAACGACATAAGCGCCTCCTTATCCCAACCGGGCTTGGCCGGATTGATTATACCATAAAGGATTGGTTTATTCAGCCCCCTTAACCGTCCTTCCCGTGAAAACGGGAATCTCGATAGGCCGCAATCTCTGGATTCCCGCTTACTCGGGAAGGACGGTAGGTAGGGTGGGAAGGACGGTTGTCCCTCTGCTATAATTCCGTCATTATGACTGCTGCCCCCTTTGCTTACCAACTGCGCCATCAGGATGGGGCTGCCCGGGCCGGGCAGTTGACCACGCCGCGCGGCCCCATCCTGACGCCGGCCTTTATGCCGGTGGCTACCCAGGCCACGGTCAAAACCCTGACCCCGGAGGAAGTGGCCGGGCTGGGGGCGCAGATTATCCTGGGCAATGCCTATCATCTGTACCTGCGGCCCGGGGTGGATTTGCTGCGGCGATTGGGCGGCTTGCATCGCTTTATGGATTGGCCGCGGCCCATCCTGACCGACAGCGGCGGCTTTCAAGCCTTCAGCATGGGCGCTTTGCGGCGGGTGGACGACGACCACATCCGCTTTCGTTCCCACATTGACGGCAGCGAGCATATCTTTACCCCGGAACTGGCGATTGCCAATCAGCAGGGCTTGGGAGCGGACATCATTATGTGCCTGGATCAGTGCATTGCCTTTGGCGCGCCGCGGGCCGAAGTGCAGCGGGCCATGGCGCGCACCCACCGCTGGGCGCAGCTTTGCTACGATGCCCACTATGTCCGCCCGGCTCCGGAGTATGCCGATACCGCCGCCGGGCAAGCCCTGTTCGGCATTGTGCAGGGGGGGACTTTTCCCGACCTGCGGCGGCAGTCGGCGGAGTTTATCGCCGCCCTTAACTTTCCCGGCTGCGCCATCGGCGGCTTGGCGGTAGGGGAAAGCAAGGCGCAGATGTACGAAATTACCGCCCAGGTAACGGAATTGCTGCCGGCCGACAAACCCCGCTACCTGATGGGGGTGGGTTCGCCGGAGGATTTGGTGGAGGGCGTGGCGGCGGGAGTGGATCTGTTTGACTGCGTGCTGCCGACCCGGGTGGCCCGCAACGGGGCATTGTTCACCGCCGCCGGCCGGGTCAATATCGCCAATCGCCGCTTTGCCGAATGGGATGAACCCCTGGATCCGGATTGCGATTGCTATGCCTGCCGCCGCTTTACGGCGGCCTATCTGCGCCATCTGTTCCGGGCCAAAGAGGCGTTGGGAATGCGGTTAGCCAGCCTGCACAACCTGCGGTTCATCCTGCGGCTGATGGACAACCTCCGCACTGCCATTGCCGCAAACCGCTTTGCCCAATTCCGCCGCTACTTTCACGCCGCCTATCACCCCACCGACGCCGTCACCCGCCAGCAGCAAAAAGAGCGCTGGCTGGCGGCCCGGGGCGGGTAGGGGGCGGCCATTCCTATCCGCTCATCCTGAACTCCGTTGAAGGATGGAAACGGCGGCCGCTCAGGGCAGTTCCAACAACCCCCGCCTTTCATCCTGATGCAGGGACAGGATGTCAGCGTAGCGTTCCCGCAACAGGGACTCGACTGCTTCTACCGGGCAGTTGCCCAAGCGGATCAGGACCACATTGGGCGGATGGCCCAGGCGGTGGCTCAACTCCAGATAGTCTTTGTCCTTAGTTACGATGATGTAGTCCCGGATTTTGGCGTATTCCCAAATCGGGTTATCCGCGCCCACGTCAAGGTTGACCTCCATAACATGGATAGATTCCGGGTAGAGGTCGGCCAACATTCGCGGCAGCCGGTAGGACAGGTTCTGGTTAAACAGCAGCATAGCGGAGATGACTGTAGTCATCATCCATCTGTTCCGCCGCCGCAAAGGACAGGCAGACGTACAGGTCTTGCTCGACCAGATTGGGAAAGTGATAGAGCATTGACGCCCAGGTTTCGCCCCCGGCCAGGTATTCCATCACATCCTGCGCCGTCATTCGGATGCCGCGGATGCAGGGTTTGCCGAACCGCTTGCCCTCCTCAATGGTGATGATTCCCCGGAAATCCACGCCCTGCCCCAGCAGAGCCGCCACCGCCGCCTCGACCTCCTTGCCCTCCGCCGAGGAGCGCAGCCAGGCCCGCAGTTCCCGGCGGATGATAGTTACCGAAACTTGACGACCCCGCTGTTCCCGCACTTCCGCCAGTTTCTGCGCCGCCCCGGCCGCCGCCCGTTCCCCGGCCTTGGCGATGACCATGTGCAGCTTCTGCTTCGGGTCAAACTCCGGAATGGGCAGCTTCCACAACTGCTTGTGCAAGTCCCGGGCCCCGAATTGGCCCTTGTTCATCAACGGCTGCACAGTTTCGTACAAGACATTGCTGTTGATGATGCCCAGCAGGTAGCTGGCTTCGTCGGCGTCCTTGCAGGTAATCCAATACAGCCTTTCGTCCACCAGAGTGGAGTCATCCGGCAGCAAAGCCGCCGTAGGTTCGCCGCCGGCAGTATAGACCACGCGCAGAGGGCGGTCGTCGTGGGAACGCTGCCAGTTCAGTTGAGACGACAGCTTACGCAAATAATCCAGCCGCCCCAACAGGTTCATTTGATTGACCGGGGCTTTGTTTTCTTCCCACCAGCGGCTGATGGTCTGCCAGCGCCGCCGCATTGCCCGGGACAGACCGCCCAATCGGATGCCGCCCGGGCCGTTCGCGTCGACCGGAATGGCGTATTCCCCCTGACGCAAGGGCAGCAGGGCTTTCAGCGGCGTCAAGGCCACATAGGGGGCTATCGTCTCGCCCAGGTGAACCTCAAAGAGATGGGCTTCCTCGATGGTCTGCTCGGTAATGGCGGTCAAGTCCAGAGTCCGCCAAGGCGTTTTGTCCAGAGTCCCGCGGCGGGGATTGACGGTTACCGTCTGGCCGGCCGGGACAATCGACGGGTTTTCCGTTTCCTGCACAAAGAAAAAACGGCGCGGCCGGATAGCCGCCCCTTGACCGCAATAACCGTCGTAGGGCGAAAGAACGCCGATGGAAGTATCGGTAATGCCGCGGAGCTCCCGGTGATCCGGCACTGAACCGGCCGGCCCCTGCCAGACCTCTACCGGGCCGGCCAAGGGCGCGGCGATGCCGCTGTTGCCGGTACAGCGGGCAAAGACCACGCAGGCCGCCACCGGGAAAAAGGTGTTGGGATTCAGCCGCTCCAAATCCCACGCCCGCCGGTGGTTGAACTCTACCGACAGGGTAAATTCGGAAACCCGCTCCCGGCCCCGGCCGGTGGCCGGCGATTGCCATAACCCGGTGCGCCAGCGGGAGTATTGGCCGCTCTGCAAAGCGCTGTGCGGCATTACGAACCCGATAACCCCCCGCTGACCCAGGTACAGGTCAACGCAGCGGGTAAAGTATAAACCGGCCACATCCTGATTGCTGGCGTAGCGACCGCCGGCCCAGATGCCGTAGCGGTCAACGCTCAAGCTCCGCAGCTCCACCCGCAACACATCGGCGGTCTGATTGTAGTTGATCCAGGGCGGGTTGCCGATAACCACATCCACCTTGCGCCGGGCCAGGGCTACCGGGCGCACCATATTGCGGGTGTAATAAGCCCAGATGTGATTGCGGCCCTGATGATGCAGTTTCTGCATCGCGGCAATGGTAGCCCGGAGGACTTTCCGCTCCCCGGCGTCGGCAATATGGTTGTCATCCAGGGCGAGGAAGGGGTCATCCCCTTGCTCAATGTAGTCAGCGATGTCCAGCATCAGGGCGTCGAACTGCTCCGGATGTTCCACCAGACTGACCGGAAAAACCAGTTCAGTATTTTCCTCATCTTGGGCTTGAATGGTAACTTCCTGCTCGGCGAACAAGTCGCCGGCGCGGAAGCGCAGTTGCAGGGCATCGCCCAGATAGACCGGGATGGACAAGGCGGTGCTGAAACCGGCGGCCCGGGCGGCGGCGATGGCGGGCCGAGCCGCCAAGGCCCAAGCCGACCGCGCCAAATGCACGGCTACCGGATGCACATCAATGCCGGTGACCGCCTCCCGCAGGCGGTCGAGGATTTCCTGGGGGGCCAAGCGGGGGGACTGGCCCTCGGGCAAGGCGGCGTTGATGAAATGGGTTACTCCGGCGGCGACGAAAGTCCCGGAGCCGCAAGCCGGATCCAGAACCCGCTGCTGAAGCGGATCCGTTACCAGTTCCTGCACCATAACTTGGGCCAGCCAGGCCGGGGTGTAGTATTCGCCCAACTGCCGCCGTTCCTCCGGCGGGATGACGGTTTGGTAGAAAATAGCGCCAATGTCCGCCGGGGCGGCCAGCCAGTCGAACTTGACCACCCGCCGGGCCAAGGTTTGCAGAATTGAGCGGCCGCCCATCTCCGCCGGCCAGGTAAAAAAGTGGGACTCGACCACCCCCTGCAAGGTGGTAGTGGTACGGAACCGGCGGCCGTACAGCAAATCCTCCGGTTCGTTGTCCGCCAGTTGCCGCAGGTCAATGCCAAAGGACGCCTGCACCACCATACCGATAACCGCGCTGAGGTAGGTGTGGCGGAGGAACAGGTCATCCATCTGTTCCGGGCTGTGGGCGATTTCCCCCAGGGCGGTACGCAGCAGGTCTTGCCACAACCGCCGCTTGACCCGGATGGTTTCCCGGTCGGCGTTCTCCCGGTACAGGGTTTTCAGGGCGGCGATGTCCCGCTGATAGTTGGGATTGTTCAGACCGAAGTGGGCGGCCACGCCCTCTTGGTCGGGCGGCAAATTTTCCAGGGGGACAATGGCATAATCCCGCAGCCACTCGAACAGGAGATACCACTTGTCGGCGTCTTTCAGGGTAAAGGAGTAAGGCCGGGTCAACCGAACCGGGCCGGCTCCGGGCCAGCGCAACAGCCAATGCCGGCCGTCGGTGAGAATGCCCATCCGCACCCGGCCGCGCTTTTCCGATTGGGTCAGGTAGTCGTCCAGTTGGGCTACATACTCCGGGTTAGGCTCTCCGGCGTCGGCGGCGGCCGTGGCCCCGCCAATGCGCCGCTTGAACTCGATAAAGGTATCGAGGGCGGTCAGATCCACAGCTTGGCGGGAAGCGTCGGCCGGCGGGTTTTCCGCGACCATATCCGCGTCTTTGACCAAGCCGGTCGTGGTCAGGAAGTTGCGGACGGCGCTGGTGATGTTGGCCTCGGTCTCAAAGTTGGTCTGCCGGCGCAGAATTTCCGCCGCCGCGGCGCGATACTGGGGGTCAGCGTAGTCAATATGTCCCGGCGAAATCATCAGCGCAACCTCGCGGCGGCCGCCGTGGGGATAAGGGGGCATTGGCAGAGACGCTACACCCCGCTACCGTCCTTCCCGCGTAAGCGGGAACCCCGACGGTACTACCTTATGATGCCGCATACTTGGCAAGCCACCTCTGGATTCCCGCTTACGCGGGAATGACGGTGAGGGGCGGCGGGAATGACGGTAGTCGGCGGCGGGAAGGACGGTTGCGATGGGCAATCGTCCTGGCCGCCCTACCCCCCGGCTACGGCCGGGACGATGCTGATTTCGTCTCCGGCGGCGGCGGCGGTGTCCAAGCCTTGCAGGAAACGCACATCCTCGCCGTTCAGGTAGATGTTGACGAAGTAGCGGAGTTCCCCGTTTTCGTCGATGAGCCGTTCCTTGATGCCGGGATAGTCGGCTTCCAGGGTTTCAATCATGGCGGACAAGGCGGCTTCTTGCAGTTCTACCTTGTCTTGGCCGTTGGTCATACGGCGCAGGGGCGTGGGAATGCGTACCACGACGGACATGGGGGAAAATCCTCCTTTTTTTGTGCAGGGTCGGCCGCTTTATTCTTGGGTCAGCGGCTCCAGGATGTCCAGCATAAGGGCTACCTGGTCGATCCGATGGCCGACCAGGTCCGGATCCAGAAAGACCCGGCGGGTGTAAAAGAACTCGTGCAGCAGGTTGGCGGCCGGCCACAGGTCGGAAAGGCGGGGATCCGCGGCCAGTTCCTCGCAACGGCGCATAACCTGATAAAACTGCCCGTGCCTTTCGTATTCCCAGCCCCGGGCCGTGGCCACGGCTTTAGCCATCCAAGCGGCGGCGGCCCAGCCCTTTTCCGAAGCTTGATGCAGATCCTCGGCCGCCAGATACTCCCGGCTGCGGGCCAGGAAAATCCGGGACTGCCGCCGATAGTCGCGGACCGCTTCCCCATCAGGGCGGAGGAAATCCGGAGGCGCCAATTGCGTCATTGTTTCCGCTCCTTATTGACCGCCGGCCGCGGCAAGCCGCTACCCTTGCAGCACATCGCCGCTGACCGGATCCACCCGGACGCCGGTGGAACTGACCCATTGCAAGCCGCGTTCAATCTCCTCTTTCTCGCCGTCCAACTCCAGCACCACCCAGCCGACGACCTCGCCCACATCGGCCCGGCGGATGTTGGTCACCAGGTGAAAGTCCCGGCCCAACCGGTAGATTATCGGCTCCTTGACCAGTTCGCCCTCAAAGGTGAACTTTACCCGCTGGCGGCTCATTTGCCCGTTGTCCTCGCAAAAATCGGATGGCGGCGGTCTTTCCGGCGTCGGGAGGGCCTCGCTTAGCGGACGGCCAAGGCGGGGCTGCCGTTGATAGCTTCCTCAAAGGCGCTCATCATCGGCTTGATGGTCAAGGGATGGACCACATCCTCGACGGCTTCCTGGGTTTTCAGCCCGTTGCCGGTGATGTAGGCTACGGTCAATTCCTCCGGGCCGATAGCGCCGCTTTCGGCCAGGCGTTTCAGGCCGGAGATGGTTACGCCGCCAGCGGTTTCGGTAAAGATGCCCTCGGTTTCCGCCAGCAGTTTAATCCCCTCGACTACTTCCGGCTCCGGCACTACGCAGGCGCTGCCATCGGATTCCTTGATGACGCGCAGGGCGTAGATGCCATCGGCGGGATTGCCGATCGCCAGGGATTTGGCGATGCTGTCCGGGCGCACCGGGCGCACCTGGGTTTGGCCGGCGTTCCAGGCGTTGGCAATGGGGGCGCAGCCGGCGGCCTGGGTCATGTGCATCCGGGTCGTTACCGCCGGATGGTGGACGGTGTTCTGATCCGCGCCGAAAGTCATCGCCGCCACGCCCTCCAGCAGTCCCAGGCAAGCCAGTTCGTTAAAGCCCTTCCAGATTTTGGTGAACATCGCCCCCGATGCCGCCGGAATGACCACATGGTCGGGAATCCGCCAACCCAGCTGCTCGGCCACTTCATAGCCCAGGGTTTTGCTGCCCTCGGCGTAGTAGGGGCGCATATTGATGTTGACGAAAGCCCAGGGATAGTTGTCGCCCACTTCGCTGCACAGGCGGTTCACTTCGTCATAAGTGCCGTCCACCGCCACCATCGTGGGGCCATAGACCGCCGCGCCGATAACCTTGCCCCGTTCTAGGTCGGAGGGGATGAACACTACCGAGCGCATTCCGGCCCGGGCGGCGTGGGCCGCCACGCTGCACGCCAGATTGCCGGTGGAGGCGCAGGCGATGGTCTCAAAGCCGAATTCCTGGGCTTTGGTCGCCGCCACCGACACCACCCGATCCTTGAAAGAATAGGAGGGATTGACACTGTCGTTCTTGATGTAGAGGCGGTTCAGGCCCAAGCGCCGGCCCAGATTGGGGGCCGGGAGCAGGGGGGTATAGCCGGCCATGATGTCCACCGGCTGCTGGCCGGAGGCCGGCAGCAAATCCTGATAACGCCAGATGCTCAGCGGCCCGGCGGCGATGCGGTCGCGGCTGACCGCCTCGGCGATGGTGGCGTAGTCATAGACCACTTCCAGGGGGCCAAAGCAGAAATCACAGACATTGAGGGCTTCAGCCGGATACTCCCGGCTGCATTCGCGGCACCTCAACCCACTTACGAAAGCCACAGTCGCCAGAACCTCCGTCCAGGGTAGGCTAATGTTTCCGGCCCGTTTCATCCCGTCCCGGGGGCCGGAAAAGCGCGCCATCCGTCTAATCCGCTAACGGCCGCAACCGCCGGCGGAAAGCATACCGACTGATATTAACAAAGGGATGACCGGTTGTCAACTTGCCCGGCGGCGGATGGGGGCGCGGGTTTTGCCGGCGGCCGGTGTGGGATTTGCCGGCGGCAATCCGAATCCCTTGCCGCCATTCCCGTGCATCCTTGCCGTTCTTACCGCCCTTTCTACCGTCATTCCCGCGTAAGCGGGAATCTAGTGGTGGCTTGACAAGACTGCGGCGGCATAAGTCAATACCGTTCTGGATTCCCGCTTACGCGGGGAGGACGGTAGGGATGGGCGGCGGATGCCGGATTTGCCGGCGGCGTAATCCATCCCTATCCCCAGCCATCCCTTTTGTGGTAAGCTGGGGGCCGGCGGTATTTCCCGGTTTCCCCATCCCCATCCCGGATTGCCGGGCGGATTTGCAAGCAGTTATGTCCCAATCCCAATTTTCCGATGTGGCCTTTGACGGGTTGTATGGCGCGGCCATTATGGAGCATTTCCGCCATCCCCGGCACCGGGCGCAACTGCCGGCCGTCGATGTGCAAACCCACGAATTCAATCCCTTTTGCGGCGATGAAGTTACCCTGCAAATCCGGCTGGACGGTGCCGGGCGGGTGGCCGGCGTGTCGGCCCAATCCCAGGGCTGTTCCATCATTCAGGCGTCGGCCTCGATGCTGGCCGAAGTGATGCCCGGCAAATCGGCGGCGGAACTGGCGGCGGTGTCCCGGCATTTTCGGGAACTGATGCGCGGCGCTACCCTGGCCCCGGCCGATTTGACGCCGCTGCAAGATCTGGTCGCCTTGCAGGTCGTCCGCCAATATCCGGTGCGGATTAAGTGCGCCCTGCTGCCCTGGACGGCGTTAGAGGAGGGCTTGGCGCAAATGGAACGGAGGGGGCAGTAGCAACCGTCATTCCCGCGTAAGCGGGAATCCAGCGGCCGCGGCCACCCCCTACCGTCACTCCCGCGTAAGCGGGAATCCAGAACGGTACTGACTTATGCCGCCGCATTCTCGGCAAGCAACCGCCAGATTCCCGCTTGCGCGGGAATGACGGTAATACTAGCCGCAGCCTTTCCGGGCCACCGCCAGATTCCCGCTTGCGCGGGAATGACGGTAGGATAGCTGGAACAACCCTACCATTCCGTATTAGCCGGGCGGCCCATCAGTTGGGCCACCGCTTCCCGGGGCGGCAGCTGCTCAAACAGCACCCGGTAAGTGGCCTGGGCAATGGGCATTTCTACCGCCAGGGCGGCGGCCATTTGCAAAGCCGCCCTGGTAGCATTCACCCCCTCGACCACATTCTGCATACTGGCTTGGATTTCCGGCCAAAGGCGGCCGCGGCCCAACTGCTCGCCCACATAGCGATTGCGGCTCAAGGGGCTGTAGCAGGTGGCAACCAAATCCCCCAAGCCGGCCAAGCCGGCAAAGGTAGCCGGCTGGGCTCCGGCGGCTACGCCGAGGCGGGTTATTTCGGCCAAGCCCCGGCTGATAAAAGTGGATTTGCTGTTGGCCCCCAGTTCCAGCCCGTCGGCAATGCCCGCGCCCAAGGCAATGATGTTTTTCAGCGTCCCGCCCAGTTCCACGCCAACCACATCATCGCTGGCATAGACCCGGAAAGCGGGGGACAGCAGCAATTCCTGAACATAGGCGGTAGCGGCGGCGGCCGGGCCGGCTACCACCGTGGCCGCCGGCTTTTCCTCCGCCACTTCCCGGGCCAGGTTGGGGCCGGATAAGACGCAGATATTAGGCTGGCGGGCCGGCGGCAATTCCTCGGCCAGGATTTGACTCATCCGCAAGCCGCCGGGCAGTTCCAACCCCTTGGCGGCGCTGAGGATTACGGCCTCCGGGGCCAGGTAGTCGGCAATCGACCGCAGGTTGCGGCGGAAATGGCTGGACGGCACGGCCAGGATGACCAAGCCGGCCGGGGGCAGGGCGGCGGCCGGGTCGGCGGAAAGGGTCAAAGCCGGGGGAAAGGGAATGCCGGGCAGAAAGCGCCGATTTTCCCGGTCGGCGGCCAATTGCCCGGCCTCCGCGGGAGTGCGGGCCAGCAGGGTGGCCGGGATGCGGCGGCGCGCCAGGATGATGCCCAGGGTAGTACCCCAGGTAGTAGCGCCCACAATGGCAGCGGCAGCGTTCATCAGCTATCCAGGAAAGCGGTCAGTTGGGCGGTAACGGCGGGCAAATCCGGCAACTGACATTCCCAAATCGTCATTACCGCCCAGCCCTGGTCCTGCAAGGCGGCAAGGCTGCGGCGGTCGCGGTTATAGTTGCGCTCCAGTTTAGCCTGCCAGTAATCCCGGTTGCTGGCCGGCAGGCGGACTTTGGGGCAGTCATCGTGGCGATGCCAGAAACAGCCGTTGACGAATACCACCTTGCGGCGGGCGGGAAAGACCAGGTCGGGCCGGCCGGGCAAATCGGCCCGGTGCAGGCGGTAGCGGTAGCCCAAGCCGTGCAGCAGACGCCGCACCTGCAGCTCCGGTTTCATCCCCTTGGCTTTGACCTTTGCCATTATCCGGCTGCGGACTTCCGGCGATACGGTGTCGGCCATAGTTTAACCCTGCTATCGGAAAGTTACCCGGCTATGGCCGCCGCCAGCGGCAAGGAATAGCCGGGCCGCGCCGGTTTGGCCCGGGACAATCCCTCCAACATTGCCGCCAAAACCGCCCGTACCATTGGCGCCGGAACGGCATTGCCGGTTTGCCTGCGGATTTCCTGGTAAGAGCCCGGCAGGGAAAACCAATCCGGGAAACCTTGCAAACGCAGCATTTCCCGGGGCGTCAAGCGCCTTTCTCCATTGACCAGCAGATAGTTGTACGAGGCTCCGGCCCGCAAGGCGCAGGAATAGGGATGACTGGCAATGTTGCCGCCCTTGTTTTCATGCCAAATGGACAATTCCAAAGCGCTCTGATGTTTTTCCTGCCGTTTGTGGCGGATTGACGCGCTGGCGTAGTAACGCCGGGAAACCTCCGGCTCCAGGATCCTGTGCAGCGGGATATATTCGCCGACCGGCTCCGGCCAGGTAAAGGAAACGGCCGGATCCGCAAAGCCGACGATAAAGACCCGTTCCCGCTTTTGCGGCAAGCCATAGTCCAGGGCGTTCAGCAATTTCCAATGGACATTATAGCCCAAATCAGCCAGGATACCGAGCATCCTTTGCAGGGTTTTGCCTTGGTTATGGCTGGACAGCTGACGCACATTTTCCAGGAGAAAGGCTTGGGGACGCTGAGCGGCGATAATTTCCGCCAGGTTGAAAAACAGAGTGCCCCGGGTATCGGCAAAACCCCGCCTAGCGCCGATAATGCTGAAAGGCTGGCAGGGAAAGCCGGCCAACAGGAGGTCGTGCGGCGGGATAGCGGCGGGGTCAAGGGCGGTGATGTCGCCGGCCGGAATGATGCCGAAGTTGGCTTGATAGGCGCGGCGGGCGGCGGCGTCAATATCGCAGGCAAAGACGCAGGCCATACCCAAATCGGCGGCCGCCAAGTGGAAACCGCCAATGCCGCAGAACAAATCCGCAAAAGTAAGGGCTGCCTGGCCCCGGCAAACCATCATATAACCGCTGGCAAATCGGAACCTCCCGCCGCCGAATAGCTACTTCCCGGCCCGATTAGGCAAGATTTTACAACAAGTTTTGCCGCTGTCAAATGTTTGGTAAAGCGGCGGAAATTTGCCGGGCCAAGGCAATGTCATATAGTAACCGGCCTTTCCGCGCCCTTTCTACCGTCATTCCCGCGTAAGCGGGAATCCCGAACGGTACTGCCGTATAATGCCGCATCCCTGTCAAGCCACCGCGAGATTCCCGCTTACGCGGGAAGGACGGTGGGGCGGGGCGGGCAAGGGTGGCGGCATATTAAGGCGCGGCCATTAACTCCACCGACCACAAATCCCCTTGCCCCGGTACATACTGCCCCGTACGCATTTCCTTGATGGGATAGTCCGGCAGAGGAACGGACGCCAAGCATTTGCCGTCAAAAATGCCGCCCCGGCGGACAAAGGCAAAGCCGCCATAAGCAAAGCCGGCATCCCGCCTATGCTCCGGCAAATCGGCTATATCCTCCGGGATGATATGCAGGAAAAAGTAAGCCGCCGTATCCTCGGCCGCGCAATTTTCCCGCAAGTAAATCAGCCGATAATCCTGAACATACAGGTCAAAGTAATCCCGGGCCACCGGCTCCACATTAGACAGGGCGGCGTAATCGGCCCGCAGCTGGTCATAGTCCGGCGCGGCGATTAACTTTACCGACCACACATCCCCTTGGCCGGGCGCATATTGCCCGGTCTGCATTTCTTTGATGGGATAATCCGGCAGGCGGATTTGCGCCGTGCATTGCCACCGCTCAAAGCGGCCGCCGGCTTCGGCAAAGCTGAAATCCCGCTTGGCAAAGCCGTACTCCTGGCGGGCCGGCGGCAGGTCAACCACTTCCTCCGGGATGATATTGAGAAAGAACACCGGCTCCGTATCCCCGGGGGCGCAATTCTCCCGGACATAGCGCAGCTCTTTGCCATCGTCTGTTACGGACACCTGAAAGCCGGGGGCGGCCGGCCGGGCCGGGGATTGCGCTTGCCGCCGGGCCGCGGCCAAGACGGAAACCGATTCCTCCGGGCTGGCCTTGCCCCGGCGCCACAAAGCCGGCTCCAGCAATCGCACCATTTCCGCCGCCAGCAGCTCATTTCCCCTTTCATTCAAGTGGCAGCAGGTATCCTTATACAGGGTTTCCGAATGGTCGGCGAAAATCCCGGTCAAGTCAAAATAATTGATGCCGGACTCTTGCAAATCCCGGTTAAACGCCCGCAGCAGCGGATAGCCCTGCTCCACTAAGGGCTTTTCCGGCGCGCCGGCCGACCAAGCCAATTCCCGCTCCTCCGGGCTCAGCGGTTTAGAACCCGGCACATACTGATTGGGCTGCAAAAAGTGGTAATACTCCGCCCCGGCCAATTCGGCCAGCCGGGCCAGCAGCAGGGAACTGCGATACCAGAACCGGGCCGCCGCCGGCCGCATTTTCCCGGCCGAATCCAGCCAAATCCGCGGGCCGTGTTTCTCCAAGTTGTATTTGGATTCTATGTCCATCAGTTGGCTGTTCAGCCGGATAATCGCCGCCGCGTTGCTTTCCTGCCGCCAGCGGTTCGCCAATCCGAAAAGCGCCGACCCGCGCAGGGGAGAGGTTTCCTGCGCCGCCGTCAGCCGGGCCTGTTCCCGGCGCAAAACCCGGAGCTGTCCCGCCAGCAAAAGCTCCCGGCCGGTCAGACTTTCCTGATTGTTCCAATGTTTCGGGAAAAAGGGAAATACGCCGCTCCCGAAAGCGCCCAGACTGTTGCCCAGTTCGTTAAGCCCGTCCAGGTTGACGATAAGATCCGCCGCGCCGCCCAGCAGCAGAGTGTTGGCGGCCACCATCGTCCCCTGGGGTTGACTGCCGCCCCAGCTGTGCCAGTTAAGGACGACCGGCCGCCGGGATAGATGGTTAGCGGCAAACCAGCGGTTCAGGGCGGCTTGGAGATAGGGTTGGACGCCCACGGCTACCGAACCGCCCAGCAAGCCGATAACTACCGTGTCCCCTTGCCGTTGCCGCGGCGGCATTGCGTTCAGGGCGCTGCCCGGCCAATCGTGGACAAAGCCGTAAAAGGGATGGCGGATCCGCGCGGGCGCGAAATCATCCTGGCGGCGATGCGGGCGGCCAAGCGCTCCAGGGGCGGATCCGCGCGGGCGCGAAATCATCGCTAGTATTGATGAGGGGAGGGGGATAAGATTATCCGGGACATTCGCCTCGCTGCCACCGCCATACCCCGTCCCATAGGCGGCATAATAGGCAAGGCGGGCCATCCCCTCGCTAGCCAGCAAAGTCAGCGCCAGCATCAGGCCGTAGTAGAGGATTTTCCGGCGGAAAGACAAAACCGCTTTTCGTTCCTTTTATTGACATGGATAGACTGGATAGACCGGATTTTTGTCTGACGGGCAAAGTTCTCCGGGGCAAGGAAAATCGTCCTCAGCAGACCACAAAATCCTGTCTATCCTGTCTATCCATGTTTGAATCCGCCATCCCCTACTGAATCCGGGTGGCCGGGTGGCCGAGGCGCCGCTCGGTGCCTTGCAGCAGGCGCTGGATGTTGTCCCGGTGCTGCCAGATAATTACGCCGCCGCCCAGCAGTCCATAAATCAGATAAGGCCCGGGATTTATCCCAAAGGCATTGTAGCCCAAGACGCTGCCGTAAAGCAGATAGCCGTTGGGGGTCAATCCGTTCAGCAAGGCCAGGATTAGCAGCGCCGCGCCGGCCGCCACTACCCCCATAATGGAGCCTAAAGACAGGTAACGGCTAAGCAGGCAGGTGGGGATAAAGGCCAGCACGCCGGCAGCCGCCGCTACCGGCGACATCACCGCCAGCCCGCCCAAGCCCGGCGCAATGCCGCGGCCGCCGCGGAAACCCAGGAATACCGGCCAGTTGTGGCCGGCCAGAGCCAGCAGGCCGGCCGCCACTTCCGCCACCGCATCGCCCACCAGCAGGCGGGCCAGCAGCACGGCGGCAATGCCTTTGGCTAAATCCAGCAGCAACACCAAGCCGGCCACCCGGTAGCCGGCGGTACGCAGGGCATTGGATACGCCGGTGCGCCCGCTGCCATATTCCCGAATGTCAATGCCCCGCCGCAGATACAGGGCCACATAGCCCCAAGGCAGCGCGCCAATCAGATAGGCCAGGGGCAGCAGCAGGGCGTATTGAGCCGCCGCCGGCCCGCCGCGCAGGGTCAGCAGGGCCAAGGCCGCCATCCCGGCCAGCAAGGGCAGGGCGGCCAAGGTAGCCAGAGCGGGCCAAGTCAAAGACCGGTTCATCGTCGCCGAAACACCAGTTTAAGATGGGTATGGTCAAACCGGAACTTGTCCCGGATCCGGTTTTCCAGATAGCGCTGATAGGTAAAGTGTACCAGCCGGGGATTGTTGACGGTAAAGAGAAAAGTGGGCGGATTTACGCCAACCTGATTGACCCGGTTAATCCGCAGAAACTCCCCCCGGCGGACGCCTTTGGCCTTGACCGGCGGCGGCGTATGGTCGGTCAACGCCTCGGCCAATAGATACTGCAAATCCCGCCCCGGAATCCACCGCATCCGTTCCTGCCACAATTCCAGGGCGGTGTTCAGCACCGGGGCAATGCCCTGGCGGTGCAGGGCCGAGGTAAAGCAGATGGGGACATAGGGCATAAAGTGGAGCCGTTCCTGCACCGTGGCGATGGCCTGTTCCCGGGCGTAGCGTTCCGTGGCCGGAATCAAATCCCACTTGTTGACCACGACAATAATGCCCCGGCCCATTTCCCAAGCCAAGCCGGCGATATGGGCATCCTGGGCGGTAGCCAGTTCGGCGGCGTCCGTTACCAGCAGGGCAATGTCGCTGCGGTTGACCGCATTGACGGCGCGCAGCACGCTGTATTTTTCGATGCCCGGCTTGACCTGTCCGGGACGGCGGATGCCGGCGGTGTCAATCAGGGTCATCGGCCGTTCCCGGTAGGTCATGGCCGTGTCCAGGGCATCCCGGGTCGTGCCGGCCACCGGGCTGACGATGGCCCGTTCCGCGCCGAGGATGGCGTTCAGCAGCATGGACTTGCCCACATTGGTGCGGCCGACAATGGACAAACGCATTTCCTGAGCGGCGGCCGGCCGCGCCGCTACCGGCTCCTCGACGCCGTCATCCATCCCATCCTCTACCGACTCCGGCCGATATTCCGGGGGCGGCAGGTGGAAAATGACCCGTTCCATCAGGTCATAGATGCCGTAGTTGTGGTAGGCGCTAATCATCACCGACTCGGCCAGGCCCAACTGGTAGAACTCGGCGGCCGCCGCTTCCCGGGCATCGTTGTCAATCTTGTTGACCGCCAGGATGACCGGCTGGGGGGAGCGGCGCAGGCGGTCGGCGATTTCGTAGTCGGTGGGGGTGAGGCCGGCGGCGGCATCGGCGACAAACACAATCACATCCGCCGCCGCCATAGCCATATCCGCCTGTTCCTGCACCCTTTCCCGAATGTGGCCCTCCGGGGCCGCTTCCAAGCCGCCGGTATCCACCAGGATGAAGGGATAATCCTCCCAGACCGCTTCGGCCATAAGGCGGTCGCGGGTAGTGCCGGCCACCTCGGAAACGATGGCCTGCCGCCGGGCCAGGATGCGGTTGAACAGGGAGGATTTGCCCACATTAGGCCGTCCCACCACCGCCACGATGGGCTGGGGGCGGGCCGTTTGCGGGCTGATGCTGCTGTCGGTTTCTGCCATAGGAATCATAGTATTTCCTGATACCGTCGGATTAGGCGGCCGTGCCCTTGCGCCGCCCGTTCTTGCGGCGGCTTTCGCGGCTTTCCAGGAGAAAGTCCCGGATTTGCGCCGGGGTAGCGTCCGGGTTTTCCGCGATGAAATTCAGGACTTTGGCGTCAACTCGCGCTTGGCCTTCAGAGTAGCCGGCCAAGTACCGCTTTTTGAGAAAGGCATCCGCCGTCCATACCATTTTGACAACCTCCGGAGTTAGGATAAGCGGCCGGAGCCGGGTTGACGGCGCGGCTACGCGGCTTTGCCATCCCGCCGGTTCCGGCGGCTCTGGTTGAGGAATTCCCGCACATCCGCAGCGGTGGCCTCGGGATGTTCCTCGAGGAACTTGCGGATTTGGGCCTCTTTCCGGGCCTCGCCGCGAGCCTCGCCGACTTCTTTGCCGGCTTGGTAGCGTTTCTGGAGAAAGGCATCCGCCGTCCATACCATTTTGACCACCTCCGGGTTCAGGATAAGCGGCCTAGCCGGGTTGCCGGCGCGGCTACTCGGCCTTGCCGTTGCGTCCGTTGTCACTCCCCTGACGCAGGTGTTCCATCACCTGCTCCAGAGTCATCTCCGGGTGTTTCTCGATGAACTTCATGAGTTCGGCCCGCTCCTCCGTGCGGCCGTCCTCTTTGCCGGCCTGGTAGCGTTTGTTGAGGAAAGTTTCGGCCAACACTTTGACCACCTCCGGGGAGTAGATGAATATGGTAATCAGGATGGCGGCGGTGGCGGCGCCGCTGGTGATGATGTCCTGGGTCGGATTATACCAGTGCTGCCCGCTCCAGTCCTTGACGGTCAACACCAGCCAGGCATTGACCGCCAGGGAAAGGATGCCCAGCAGGGCGGAGGTCAGCAGTTTCCCGGCATCCCGCAGCCGACGCAGCAGGTCTTTGACTTTTTTCATTATATCACTCTTTGGGGCGCGTTGCTGGCTTTGACCAGGGGGCGTCCTTCAACAAGTTCAGGATGAGCGGATGGTCGGTTCAGCGTGTCCTTTAACAAGTTCCGGGTGCGCGGAGGGCCGGTTCCAGGCAGCCCTCCCTAAGTCCAGGATAACCGGGTAGCCGGTTCAGGATACCCGGCGGCCGGGTTCAGGATGACCCTAACGCCCCGTCAGCAAATGCTCCAGCAGGGCTTGCTGGGCCGGCTTGCGGTTGTGGGCCTGGGCGTAGGCAACGGATTGGGGATGTTCCAGCATCCCCGGAGGGACTTCCTCGCCGTAGTGGGCCGGCATATCGTGCATAAAGTTGGCGGTGGGTTTGGCCTGGGCCAGCAGAGCCGGATCCACGGTGTAGCCCTGAAAAGCCTCCAGCCGCAATCCCCGTTCCGCCTCGTCCCCCATACTGGTCCAGACATCGGTATAAACCAGGTCGGCATCCCGCACGGCGGCCGCCGGGTCGCGCAATGCCTGCACTGTTGCCGCGCCATCGCCCCTTTCCTGCGCCCGTTCCAAGGTGGCGGCGTCCAATTCGTAGCCTGGCGGGGTAGCGATGCGGAAATTCATCCCCAGGGCGGGCAGGGCCAGGGCCAGGCTGCGGGCCACATTGTTGCCATCGCCAATGTAAGCCAGCTGCCGCCCGGCCAGGCCGCCCTGATATTCGACGATGGTGGTCAAGTCGGCCAAGATCTGGCAGGGATGTTCCCAGTCGGACAGGGCATTGACCACCGGCACGGCGGCATATTCGGCCAATTCCCGCAGGCTGCGGTGGGAGTTGACCCGGGCCACAATGCAGTCCACATAGCCGGACAAAACCCGGGCCACATCGGACACCGGCTCCCGGACGCCCAAGCCCACTTCCTCCGGCCCCAGGTAAAGCCCATAGCCGCCCAACTCCTGGATGCCCACCATAAAGCTGGTTTTGGTGCGGAGGGAGGGTTTTTCGAAAAGCAGGGCAATGCTTTTGCCGCCCAGGGCCGGGGCGGCGGCCCGGGCCGCCGGGGATTTCAGTTCTAAAGCCCGGCGGATCAGGCCCTGGGTATCCGCCGGGGTCAGGTCGGTAACGGAAAGAAAATGCGGATTGCTTGGCATATTATTTTCAACCTCCGGGAATGGGGGAATAGTATAGCAAAAATTGCCGCCCGAATAGGGCGGCAGCAGACCCCCAAAATCCGGTCTATCCGGTCTATCCGGTCTATCCATGTTAATTAAAATTCCTTAGGAAAATCGCCCCGAAAATGCCTTGACCTATCCCTCAACCGGGTTTATACTGGTTAGCAATCCCAGCCCCCTAACCTCAGCCGCGAGGAAATTGCCATGTCCCTACGCAATGCAGTGGTCGCCCTTGCCTTTCTAATGGCATTTTTCGCAGGGGGGGGGGGTATCCATCAGCCCAAGCCCGGGCCATCCCCTGGGACTGCACCGATTGGCAAGCCTTTGCCCACGCCGACCGGACTACCGCCATCCTGGAATCCCTGGCCGAAAACCGCGGCAAGACCCTTTACTGCGGCATCGACCAGTCCGACACTTTCAGCAAAGCGGAAACCTGGGCGGCCGGGAAAGACCGCAACGAGCGGGATGACACCGTCTATTTCGGGGAACGCGGCCAATTCCGCGGCTTTATCGCGGCGCAAGAGGGCTGGCTGACCGAGGGGGAATCCGGCGTTACCGGGGTAAGCATTGACCGCATCTTTGAGTTTCCCCGGGAGGAACGGCGGCGCACCAAGCGGGTTAAACGGATTAGAGTCGGCAGCGGCGACCTGGCCACGGATACTTGCCCGGATCCGGATTCCCGGGAGGCCGGCAATCCGCAGCCCGGCAGCCTGATTTGCTCCGGCTGGGGAACGGCGACCGGTAGCTCGAGTCCTGAAACAACCGTGATAGGGATTTCCGAGGTTAGTTGGGCTAACGGCCAGGATAGCGGCAGCCGGCCGATTGGTGGCTGGCAGCTTGCCTGGCGAACCTTTCCCAGCGCGGATTTCTGGCAAACACGGGCGGAAGCGGCGGCGGTCAGCGCTTGCCGGTCTCGAGGGGCCAAGTATGTCGCCGGCAGCGCCACTTTCGGCCCGGGACACAGTGATTTCTCCCGCTCCGGCGTCAATCGCGGGGAAGGACTGGGCTGGTTTTACCGGGATATCGAAGAAGTCGCCCCAGCCCAATTTAATTACCAAGCCCGGCAAAGCCGCACCTGGACGGCCACCTGCAAGAAAACCATCCGCCGCACCCGGAAGTAGGGGGGCGGCGCCTCTCTACCGTCATTCCCGCGTAAGCGGGAATCCGGCGGCGGTTGGCGGGCAAGGGGCGGGTCTTTTCAATACCGTTCGGGATTCCCGCTTGCGCGGGAAGGACGGTAGAGGGGGCGGCCGCATCCGCACCATCCCGCTCACCCTGAACTGGGGCCGCCCTATTCCGCTCACCCGGAACTTCCCTATCCGTTCATCCTGAACATCGTTGAAGGATGGGCGGATAGGCAGCCCCCCTTTAACATTGGCGGCGTTGCTGGTATGATGGCGGGGCGCGGTTTTTCCGCCGACCGCGGGCCGCGCAGTTTGACCAGGGAGGTTAGCAAGCTATGGTCAGCTTGAATCCGGAAATCGTCCCGGGAATTGCCGGGCAGAAAGAAACCACGGTCGACTCGAGTAATGTGGCCGGCCATGTGGATCGGTTCAGCACGCCGTCAATGATCAGCCTGATGGAGCAGGCGGCTACGGATGCCATTGCCCCCTACCTGGCGGCCGGGCATATTTCCGTGGGCTTTGAGGTGCACGTGCGGCATCTGGCCCCGTCGGATATTGGGGCCACGATTATCGCCCAGGCCGAGGTTTTGGAAGTCAGCCGCAACCGGGTGACTTTTCAGGTGGCGGCGTATGATGGCGACCGGAAAATCGGCGAGGGAACGCACCAGCGGGCGGTAATTGCGCGGAGTTAAGGCCAATCCTGGCGGCTCCGGGATAAAACCGGCCGCCGCCCGGCCGGGCGGGTCAAGAGAAAATTTCCCGCACCGGCAGCCGCCAGCCGGGAACTACGCCGCCGCCGCCGATGGTGTCCGATTCGGTCAAGGTCAACGGAGTTTGGCCGGGCTGATGGACGGTTACGGTACGGGCATTGGCCCGGGGGTTGACTACCAGGACCATCCCGGCCCCGGCGGCCAGCCATTCGTCCACCTTTGCCGACACCGCCGCCATTCGGTCGGTGGGGGAAAGGATTTCCACGACCAAATCCGGCGCGCCGGGCCAGAACCCTTCCACTGGCCCCATAGCGTCGACCCTTTCCTGCCGAATAAAGGACAAATCGGGGACGCGCACCGTGTCGGGATGGGAACTCAGCAAGTACCCGGCCGCGGCGATATAAAGCTCGCCGAGGTTATTATCCGCCACATAGCGGCTCAGGGAACGGTCGATCCGGTGGGCCAGGTTTCCGTGACGCATTCCGGCCGGGGCCATCTTTCGCAGCTCTCCTTGGACCAGTTCGTAGCAGTGACCGTCCTCGGGCCGGCGCAGCAGTTCCGCGGCGGTCAGCCGCTGTCCGGCCCGGGCCACTTGTTCCACCATAGTTCTGCCCTCCCGGTTCGCGGTGTCTTTGAGGATTGATTATAACACGGGGAAAGCGGGGCCATAGCAATCGTCCTTCCCGCCATCCCCCACCGTCATTCCCGCGTAAGCGGGAATCCCGAAATGCCCGCCCTCTCTACCGTCATTCCCGCCATCCCCCACCGTCATTCCCGCGTAAGCGGGAATCCCGAAATGCCCGCCCCGGATACCGTCCTTCCCGCCATCCCCCACCGTCATTCCCGCGCAAGCGGGAATCCCACGGTGGCTTACCAAGACTGCGGCATTATAAGGCATTACCGTTCGGGATTCCCGCTTACTAGGGAATGACGGTAGAGGCGGCCGGGAAGGACGGTAGAGTGGGGGCGGGCAATGATGGTAGAGCCGGCAAGCCACCGCGGGATTCCCGCTTACGCGGGAATGACGGTTGCTATTTGCCATTGCCCGGCTTGATGTTCGCGGCGCTGCCGGAGGGAAAGCCGTTGCCCAAAAGAACCGGGGCGGGTCTTTATGAAACCCGCCCCGGCTTTTAGCCCTTGCGCCGGCGGCCGGACGGCTGTCGGCCGCCCCGCCGCCGGCTTATGGTCCCTACAGGTTAATCTGCGGGTCCATATAGGCGTGGTCTTTTTCGTAAATCTGGACCCGGTTGCGGGCGGTGTCGCAGATGAACAGGCGATTGCTTTCCCGGTCGTAGGCGCAGGCTACCGGCTTGACGAACTTGCGCTGCTGTTCGTACAGGTCGGGAACGCGGCGGCGGGCCTTGACCATATCCGGGTTGGCATCCAGCCCCATCTGGCCCCACTTGGAAATATCCACCGCATCGCCCTCCAGATAGGCAATGGGCTTGGCCTCCGGATCGTAGATGACCACCCGGTCATTCATCCAGTCCACCACATAGACATCGCCATCGCCGTCCACGCAGACGCCGCTGGGATGGTTCAGGGCGTCCCGGCCGTTGATTTCGTGGGCAAAGCTGCGGAGCAGAGTGCCGCCGGGCGTGAACTTCTGCACCCGATTGTTGCCCCAGTCGGCGATGAACAGGTCGCCGTTGCCGTCAATGGTAAGGCCGTTGGGCATATCCAGCTGATCCTCGCCGTCGCCTTTGCTGCCGAAACCGCCCAGGTAGTGGCCGTCTTTGCTGAACTGCTGGACGCGGCTGTTAAAGGAATTGACCACCCACAGGTTGTCGTCGGCGTCAAAGGCCAGGCCGGCCGGGCCGTTCAGTTCCCCCGGGCCGTCGCCCTTCTGCCCCCAACCGCCGATGGCCGCGCCGTCGGCGTCAAAAATGGCAATGCGGCACTGCCATTCGTCGGAAACATAGACATTGCCGGCGGAATCCAGGGCTACGCCGGAAAGCCAGGTAAAGGTGGTGGGTTCGTCGGAGCCGTAGGCCAGGCCCTGGCGGCCGAACTCCCCCAGGAAATCCTGTTCCACGGTGAACTTGGTAATGCGGATGCCGCCGGGATTCTGCTCGGTGGCGCGGTTGGTGGCGTAGAGGACGCCCTCTTTGCCCACGGCGATGCCGACGGGCTGGCTGAAGCCCATGCCGGCGGCGCCGTTGCGGCCGATGTTATGGGAATAGAGCCAGGCGCGCCCGGCGGCTACGGTGTTCTGAGCCATTTTGTGCCTCCTGTTAGGGATGGGAATTTGGGCAATCCGGCAACGGATTCCGAGCTATCCTTCAACAAGTTCAGGATGAGCGGAATTGCTGCCGGGTTTCCGGCAATGGATTCCGGGCAACCTTGCAACCCGTTCCGGGCAATCCTTCAACAAGTTCAGGATGAGCGGATTTGTTGCCGGGAAAAGAGGCCGGGGAACCGTCCCTGCGGGAAAGTTCACCCGGCCCCAAGTACCTGTGGTTTGCTTGGTTTGCCCTGGCGGGCGCCGGGTCAGCATACCCGGGACGGGCTACTTCAGATAGCCCATCTTTTCGAAGTTGCCGTTGACCAGGGGATGGGCGTCGACGCCGAACCAGTCCTCCACGATGGTGGCATAAGCCCCGCGGAAGTCGTAGTTGGGCACCAGATCGCCCTGCTCCAGGTTCTTGGCTTCCAGGGACGGGTATTCGCCGTACATCCCGCCCTTGACCCCGTCGCCGATGACAAAGGAAACGCCGGCGGCGCCGTGATCGGTGCCGGAGCCGTTGTCCCGGACGCGGCGGCCGAACTCGGAGAACAGGTACATAACCACATTTTCCCCGGTGTTATGCTCCCGCAGATCCTCAAAGAAGGCGCCGATGCCCTCGGCCACATCCTTCCACAGCTGCGGGTGGGCGGCGGCCTCGCCGGCGTGGGTGTCAAAGCTGGCGTGCTGGGTGTAGTAAATCCGCGTCCCCAGGTCGGCCATATAGACCTGGGCGATGTCGCGCAGGTGCTGGGCAATGGCGGAGCTGGGATACTCCACGGTGGAGGAGTAGCGTTCCGGGGCTACCTTGACGATGTCGGCGCCAATCATGGCCTCGGTGCCGGTGGAGCGCAGGTAGTCGGTAACGAAACTGCCGCCCACGGTGGGGGAATACATCCGGCTGAACAGATCCAGGGCCCTGGCCCGCTGCTCCTGATCGCTGATGCCGGTGAGCAGGCCATAGGTGCCCAGGTCGCTGATGGCGGCCACCGGCACGCCGGGGACGGCCAAGGCCCGGGGCAGGCCATGCCCGAAGTTGATGGCGGTCAGCACATTTTCCTTGTGGGGATCCAGTTCCCGGGCCAGCCGGCCGGCCCAGCCCTCCGTCCCCACCTTGTCCGGCTCGCAGGTGTGCCAGATGTCCATGGAGCGGAAGTGGGAGCGGGGGGAGTCCGGATAGCCGATGCCGTGAATCACGGCCACCTTGCCCTGGTCGTACAGCTCCTTGACCGGCCCCATCGTGGGCATCAGGGCCAGGCTGTCGTTCAGGGGGATCATCTCCTCCCGCTGATAGCCGACATTGGGCCGGTTCTCGTAGTAGAGGGCCTCGTTGTAGGGGATGACCGTGTTCATATAGTCGTTGCCGCCGGTGAGCTGCAAGACGACGATGACCGGGTCTTTCTTGGTCGAGGTCATTTCAGCCTCCTTTAGTTCGGGATGGGACGGGGGGACGCCGCCGGGCGGCGTCCCGGGATTGATTCCCTTTTCAGCGGCCGGTCATCCTTCAACAAGTTCAGGATGAGCGGAACCGCCGGGGGTTAGGCGAACTGGTACTCGGTGGTGGCGCTGATCAGGGCCATCATTTCGCCGATGCGGGTGGCCGCCATCGCCGTGTCGTTCCAGTCCAGGTTGCCGCCGGATTGGGCGTGTTCGCTGAGCTGGGCGCGGGTTTCGGCGCTCAATTCCAGAAAGCCCATGTGATCCAGGCAGGCGTCCAGCAGCTCGTCCGGCGTGGTGGCCTGTTCGTCTTTGATGTGGCCGACGATGCTCTGCATCCCGGGCAGGGCGGTCTTGGTGACGCTGTCGGCGACGAAGTTGATGCGGGCCAGCAGGGAGCCGCTGTTAATCCACTCGGAGCCGGTATGCCAGCCTTCCACGCTGGGCGGATCCAGGATGTCCTGGCCCATATAGCCCGGCTCCCGGCAGATTTTGGACAGGCCCGGATCCGGGAAACGGTAGGAGCCGACCATTTTCATGGTGCTGGCTACCACTTCCGCCGGACTCTTAATCTTGGAGTAGCGGGCCTCCTTAAAGAACTCGGATTTGAGCATAAAGCGCAGGACTTCGCGGATTTCGTAGCCGGATTCCGCAAAGACATCCATCATCGCGTCCAGGGCTTCCTCGTCCCGGGCCGGCTCGATAGTCCAGGCCGGAACCTGCGGCTCGTCGGCGACAAAGAAGTTGTAGAGATGGCGGCAGATGAAACGGGCGGTCGCCGGCTCCTCGACCACGATGTCGATGATGTCCTCGCCGTTGAAGTCGCCGCTGCGGCCCAGGAAGGTCTTTTCGGAGAAGTCGTGATCCTCCTCCCGATAGGTGAACTTCCAGGGATAGCGGCCGTAGGGCTGGCGGGGCAGCTTGGGCTGGATAGTCCAGCCGGTAAAGGCGCGGGAGGCTTCCCGCACATCCACCTCGGTATAGTTGCTGACGCCCATGGAGAACAGTTCCAGCAGTTCCCGGCCCCAGTTCTCGTTGACCGCGTCCCGGTGGTTCTCGTTGTTGTCCAGCCAGTAAATCATGGCCGGATTCCGGGACAGTTCCAGGAGCAGTTCCCGGTAGTTGCCCATGCCGTACTCCCGGAACATCTCGATCTGGGTCAGCATCTGGTCGCAGTTGTCCAGCTTGGAGTTGCCGGTGGCAAAGACATGGTGCCAGAACAGCGCCATTTTCTCCTCCAGCGGCTTGTCGGTGCTGACCATGTTGTAGAGCCAGTTGGCCTGGCCCATCACCGGATTGCCGCCGGGCAGCAGGCAGCCGGGGTGGTAGCGCAGCAGCAGTTCGCCCTGGCCGCCGTGCCGGTCGGCCGGCGGATCCACCAGTTCGTCCACGACGGCGTCGTAGCCTTTGGCGACGAGGGATTCCAGTTCGTCGCGGTTGGCCCCGAAGCCGGCCCGCCGCATCAGGTGCGCCATTAACGCGAGATCTTCTTTGTTGGACATCCGATGCCTCCTTAGTTAGAAGGTTGGGGACTCCAGTTAGCGGGCTTGCGGTCAAGCCCGAGGAGTTGTCAAGGATTTTAGGCTATGGCGGCGGGTCTGTCAACACTTTTCCCGAAAATTGGAAATATCCGATAGCATTTAATACTGATTATAATGTAAAAATGGGAATTGGCAATAGCGGCCGCCGCCGCCCTTGCCTAAAAGACAACAATGCATTATCCTTAGGGCAACTATTTTACCATAACCCTTTTAGCGAGGCGCGGTTATGACTACGCAAGTTCAGGAACCAACTACTGCGGCCGCAGCGCCGGCGGTGTCCCCGGAAACGGCGGCCGAGCCGGCGGCGATTCCGGCGGTATCCCCGGAAAGGGCGGCAGTGCCGGCGGCGATGGCCCCGGATGGGGCGGCTCCGGCAGCGGCGGCCCCGACCGCCGGGCTTGTCCCGGAAAAGCGCAAGTTCACGGTAGCCGAATACTACCGGATGACCGAACTGGGCATCCTGGATCACACCGAGCGGTTGGAACTTATTGACGGGGAGATTATCGTTATGGCGGCCATCGGAGTACCTCACGCCATTGGCGTCAACCGCGTGAACCAGGCTTTCGCCGAAGTGGCCCGCAATCGGTTCACCGTCAGCGTCCAGAACCCCGTCCACCTGGACGACTATTCGGAACCCCAGCCGGATATTGCCATTGTGCGGCTGCGGGAGGATTCCGAGCTTACTTCCCATCCCGGCCCGGCGGATACCCTGGTGGCGGTGGAAGTTTCCGACAGCACCCTGGCTTTTGACTTGGGGGCCAAGGCCCGGCGCTACGCCGCCGCCGGCATCCCAGAGCTGTGGGTGATGAACCTGCCGGGCGACCGCATTGACCGGATGGATCAGCTGGGGCCGACCGGCTACGCCCGGCACACCGTCTTTGCGCGGGGTGAAAATATCAGCCCGGGGGCTTTGCCGGATTTGGCGTTTGCCGTAGCCGATTTGCTGCCGCCGCGGACCACGATGCAAGGCACGGCCCGCGGCTAGACCGCCGGGCCGCCCGCGGCCGGTTGATCATCCAGCCGGCAAAATTGCCATCCCTTTCCTGCCTAGTGGAGGTTGTTATGACTACGCAGGTTAAAGAACCTACTACGGTAGCAGTGCCGACCGCACCTGCGGCCGCGGCCGCCCCGGCGGCGATTGCCCCGGAAACGGCTACTCCGGTAGCAGCGGCGGCCCCGGCCGCAGAGCTTGCCCGGGAAAAGCGCAAGTTCACGGTAGCCGAATACTACCGGATGGCCGAAGTGGGCATCCTGCATCACACCGAGCGGGTAGAGCTGCTTGACGGGGAGATTATCGTTATGGCGCCGATGGGAGATCGCCATGCCAACGGGGTACGGCGGATTGGGCAAGCCTTGCAGCGGATGGCAAGGCTTGCCGTAACCGTCAGCGTCCAGTGTCCCCTCCGCTTGGACGATTATTCGGAACCGGAGCCGGATGTTGCCCTCCTGCGGTTTCGCGAGGATGGCTATATTACCCATCCCGGCCCGGCGGATGTGCTGGTGGTGATGGAGGTTTCCGACAGTACCCTGGATTTTGACCGGGAGGTTAAATCCAAACGCTACGCCGCCGCCGGCATCCCGGAAATGTGGGTTATGAACCTGCCGGGGGACTGCCTTGACCGGCTGGATCAACCGGGGCCGGCCGGTTACGCCCGGCACACCGTCTTTCGGCGGGGCGATAAAATCAGCCCGGCCGCCCTGCCCGATTTGGAATTGGCGGTAGCGGATTTGCTGCCGCCGCGGACCACGATGCAAGGCACGGCCGGCGGAGGCTAATCATCCGGGACTGAATTGGCCGGTTTATCATCCAACCAGCAGAATTGCCATCCCTTTCCTGACTAGGGGAGGTTGTTATGACTACACAGGTCAAAGAACCGACTACGGCGGCGGCCCCGGCGGCCGCCGTCCCGGTGGTGATTGCCACGGAAACGGCTACTCCGGTAGCAACGGCGGCGCCGGCCGCCGATCTCACCCGGGAAAAGCGCAAGTTCACGGTAGCCGAATACTACCGGATGGCTGAGGTCGGCATCCTGCATCACACCGAGCGGGTGGAACTGCTTGACGGGGAGATTATCGTTATGGCGCCCATTGGCGAACCCCACGCTACCGTCGTTGACCGCCTGACGCTGGCTTTTGCCGAGGTATCCCGGGGCCGGTTCATTGTCCGGGTACAGAACCCCATCCGTCTGGACGCTGGGGCCGAGCCGCAGCCGGACCTTGCCCTCCTGCGGCTGCGGGCGGATTTTTACATTAACGCCCATCCCGGCCCGGCGGATACGCTGGTGGTGATGGAGGTTTCCGACAGCACACTGGATTTTGACCGGGAGATTAAATCCAAACGCTACGCCGCCGCCGGCATCCCGGAAATGTGGGTTATGAACCTGCCGGGGGACTGCATCGACCGGCTGGATCAACCGGGGCCGGCCGGCTATGCCCGGCACACCGTCTTTCGGCGGGGCGATAAAATCAGCCCGGCCGCCCTGCCCGATTTGGAGTTTGCCGTAACCGATTTGCTGCCGCCGCGGCCGGCCTATTAAACATGGATAGACAGGATAGACAGGATAGACAGGATTTAGGGGGTCTGCTGGGAACGGTTATTGACGGCCATTACCGTTCTAATCCGATACAAAAATCCGGTCAATCCGGTCTATCCATGTTTGATTCAGCTTACGATGTTCACCGCCGGGCAGTGTTGGCGCAGTAGTTGCAGCAGTTCCGGGTGGGTTGCCGCCGGGTTGCGGCCGGTCGTTACTACTACCGTCCACAGGCCGGCCCGGGTTTCCCGGCCCAGACGGGCGGCCACTTCCTCTTGGTTGGCCGGGCTTAGGACTATTTCCAAGCCCCGCAGCCAGGGCCGCGCCCGTTCCAGAGCCGCCGGCTCGCCGGCGGCGTAGTCAGCAAAGGCCAATAGTTCCCGCGCCGGCCGGGATAATTCCTCCGGGGATTCGCCGAGGGCCAGGACCGTTACCGCCCGTGCTTTGGCGTTAAAGGCGGCTACATATTGGCGGGTGGCGACAATCTGCTGGGCGTGGGTCGCGGCGTGGCCGGCGGTGCGCTCAATCAGTTCCAGCAGGGTCAAGCCGGGAAAGGCATTAGCCGGATTGGGCGGCGTGGCCGGCCGGGACAGCTGCTCGGCGGTCAAGCCGGCCATTACCGCCCGCAACCGTTGGAAAGTGGATTCCAGATGTTCCAGATCCTGCCGCAGGCGTTCCTCCCGGCTGCTGAAGGGCGGCAGCATATCCTGCTGGCCGGCGGCGATGCGCTCCAGGGCATCGACGAAACTTTCGGCGTCCAGATGTTGCAGCACTTCCCACACCGACCAGCGGGAGCCGAGAAAGGCTTCGTCGGCATCCAGCCCGGCCAGGGCTTGGCGCAAGGATTCCTGGCCGGCATCCAACCGGGCCAAGGCGGCATCCCGCCGCTGCATCGGGGTTAAGGGCGATTCTGGGGGCATAATTTCCTCTCTTAACCGGACGGGTTGACCGGCGACTTCCGGGCCGGCCGTGT
This sequence comes from Dehalococcoidia bacterium, assembly GCA_965203435.1. Lineage (GTDB taxonomy): Bacteria > Chloroflexota > Dehalococcoidia > Lucifugimonadales > UBA3495 > CBDBCU01. Next base: position 418,739 of record CBDBCU010000002.1, read on the forward strand.
TCTGATGGGGGATATTCCATCCGCTCATCCTGAACTTGTTGAAGGATGGATACCCCGCAACCGGGCGGAAATGGCCGCCATCCCCCCTTTGCCGCCCGGCTTTTATTCCGCTATACTATCCCGCAACATTGCTCACTTTGCGGGAGGTGCTATGGTCTATCCCGATTTTTCGGCGGGGGTCAAAGAGGTGGACTTGGGGGCCGAGGATTCCTTTGAACGGTTTCCCGCCGTTATTGCCCTGGAGGGCGGCGATTTTTACTTGGCCCGGTCGCGCAAGGGGGAATACAAACTGCTGTCCTCCCTCTGTCCCCACAGCTGGGGGACTATTTACCTGGAGGACACCTGCTTTATGTGTCCCTCCCACGGCTGGCGGTTCGAGTATTACGAGGGCAACTGCATCAACGGCCCCATTGCCCAGATGTATTCCTTTGCCGTTACCGCCCGCAACGGCCATCTCTTTGCCGAACTGCCCAACAAGTAGGGGGCGGATTCAAACATGGATAGGCAGGATAGACAGGATTTTTGTTGGCTGCTCTGTAGGTCGTCTCCTTTTCCGAAACGACCGGCATAGCAGCCGAAAAAATCCTGTCTATCCTGTCCATCCATGTAAATTAAACGCGGCGGAACAGGCCCGGCGGGGCCAGGTCGGCGAACTTTTCCGGGTGCAGGGCCGCCGCCAGTCCCTCCAACACATCCACCACCCGGGGGCCGTGACGGCTGGGCAGGCGGCCGTCAAAGAGATAGACTTGGCCCTGTTTTACTGCCGGCAAAGCCGGCCATTCCGGGCGGGAATAGAGATGCCGCCGGGATTCCACTTCGGCCCGTTCCAGGTCAAAGGCGCAGGGCATTATCATCAGATAGTCGGGCTGATAGGCGGTTACTTCGTCCCAGCCGACTTCCCGGGAGTGCCCCCACTTTTCCGCCAAGCCCTCGATGCCGCCGGCCAGTTCCACCAGCTCCGGCGTCCACTGGCCGGTGTTGCGTAAGGGATCCAGCCAGTCGATGCAGAACACTTTGGGGCGATCCGGCAAGATGGCGGTGGCGGCGGCTACCCGTTCCGCCCGTTGCCGTAGTTGGGCCACCAATTCCGCCGCCCGTTCCGGAACGGCGGCGGCCGCGCCGATAGCCAAGATGTTGGCGTAGATTTCCGCCAGTCCCACCGGGCGGGTAACGATAATCTGCGGCGTATAGTCCAGAACCTGGGCCGCCATCTGATAGACCGAGCCCTGGTCAATGGCGCAGACCTGGCAGATTTCCTGGGTGATAATCAAATCCGGGCGCAGTTCCCGCAGCAAATCGCCGTCAATCCAATGGGCCGGATTGCCGTTGGCCCGAGCCTGGCCGATGATGGCGTCAATTTCCCGGCTGTCCAAGTGACTTACGCTGCGGACACTGCGGCTGACCACCGGCAAGGCGGCGGCCGCCGGCGGATAGTCGCAAGTGTGGGACACGCCCACCAGCTGCCCGCCCAAGCCGAGGGCATAGACGATTTCGGTGGCACTGGGCAAAAGGGAAACAATACGCATAACAGGTGGGATTTTAGCACAAGGGGGGCGGGATTGCATTTCAATCCCACCAGCAAGGGGGAGTCTGTCCGTAGTTGTTTCGGGGAACTACCCCGGCTGTCCGCGCCGCCGGCCAGTTGCAGAAATCGCAGTAGCAGCGCATTTCCGCACACCGGCAAGGCCACAAATAAGCAGCGTGCGGGTTGTCAGTGCAAGGCCGCCAATGCCCTATTTCCGCACCTACCCCGCAATTGATGCAGACGCCGCTGGCTTTGATAAACCAATGGGGGCAGGCAACGGCCGGCAACTCCGGCAAAGTCCGCCGGGTTATCAGGGCCGCGCCGGGCTGCCAGCAGTAATCAGCGGCGTTATCCGCCCGGCCCCAATGGAACCCCTGCCGCCCCCAAGTGTTGTAAGCCGGGAACTCCCGCCGCACCGCAACCCTATCCTCCGCATTATCCTGCTGCGTCCCCGCGGACAAATGCGCCGGCTGAATGCAGAAGGGCCGGTTGCACAAATGCCGGACAATCCGGCCGGGGACAACCGGTTCTCCTCGGCTCAGCTCAAAGGCCAAGATATGCGCCGGGCCGTTATCTGTGCTGCCATAGCCGTTCGACATCCCCCACCGCCAGACCAAGCAGACCCCTGAAAGGGGCAAAGGCAGGTTGGCGGGCGGCGGAACCGGCACCCCGTCCGTCGGGCTTACCGGGCCGGCATCATTCGGCCGCCGGCCAGCGCCCATCTGATAACAATGATCCAGCCAGAAATCCCGCTCCCGGCGGAAGTTGCGGCTCATCCCTTACTCCTCCCGGCAGTCTGGAATATCGCGGGGCCGTTCCAGGGTTACGGTTGCGCTGACACTGCCCGGTTCCGGCGGTTGACCGATAACAGCGTGGCCAAGGTTTTTTATTTGGATAAGCGGACGGACCTCTCCCTTGGCCGCGGCAACGGCGGCGGCTATGCTCCTAGCCTGGGTGTTCACCCGCATTTTAAGCCCTTCCCCCTGCTTTAGCAACGATGAAATCTGGGTGTCCGTCAGGCCGGAATCAACAAGTCCGTCGTCGAACTGTTTCCGTACCGCGGCCGGATAGGTAACGGTGTTGTGCATACCGAAAGAAATGATTTCCGACCTCGGCCAGTCATCGCGGTTATGCGCCACGGGAATAGCGATAAATAGGGCGGCATCCGGGTTCAACCCGTCCAGGATAGACGCCGCATAAGTGGAGTTTTCCCAATCCCCGCAGTGGGCGGCGGGTATGTGGACAGCGGCAACATTGGCAAAGCCGGCCATGTCCCCGGGTTTCAAGGCGGCCGACACGCTGAATTCGTCTTGTATCCGATACAGCTCCGGCTCCGTTATCAGCCGGCAGGACGGGATTTGCAACTGCTGGATAATCCACTCCTGTACCTCCGGCGTCCGGTAGCAGATGCCCACATTCTCCGGCAAAGGCGTAGCCGCAGCCGGAGGAACGGGCGTCGGCATTGGCGTAGTGGTCGGCAGTTGCGTTAGGGGCTGGGCCGGAGCCGGCGCCTGTCCCGCGCAGGCCAAGGCGATGACAGCGGCCATTGCCGCCAGGATGAGCAGGGTTTTCAATTGGATTCCCTCCCTTTGCGCTGCACGCTTTCCCTATACTTGCGGTGGGTATCTACCGACAGGTTGAGGCCGCCGGGCTGTATTTCCCCGGTATCGATAACCCCCATATAAGGCTCCAGCCGATCCAGCATCGTTACCGCCAAGGCCCGCCGCGCCCCTTCCAAATTTTCCCAAACTCGGATGAACCGCCGGATTTGCGCCGCGGTCAGGGGATAGCCGCCCTCCGCATCGGCCCGGCAGCCGCCCAATTCCCCATGCAGGGCTTCCAAACCGGCCGCGCCGGCCGCCAAGCGGTCCTGCAATTCCGGAGTTGACGCCGCCGCCGCAATCAGCGGCCGCAGCTGCCGCCGGGCCTGCGCCAGAATTTCCGGCCCGTTGGCCGGCAGCGCGGTGATTTTGTTGTAGTCATACCAGGGATGTTCGATGAACTGGCCCAGGGTATCCTGGACGGCTTTGACTTCCCGGGTGGTGATGGCGGCGGTCGTAGTGGACATAGTTTTGCCTCCGGGTTCCTGCGGCGGGATGTTTCGGGGATAATCTTACGGCGTTGGGGGCGGGTCGGTCAATAGCCTATAGGAACCGTCCTTCCCGCGTAAGCGGGAATCCAGAAATGCCGGCCATAAGCCGGCTGGTCTGACGCAGTACCGTCGGGATTCCCGCTTACGCGGGAATGACGGTAGAGGAGCAGCGGGAAGGACGATAAGGGGCGCGGGAATGACGGTAGAGGGCGGGCGGAGAGGACGGCAACCGGCCGGGAAGGACGGTTTCTATAGGCCCTTTCCCCAAAATCCCCCTATCCTATATCCCCCTCCTGTGCTACAATTGGGGCGGGAATTGGCAATACCGGCAAGGCAACAAGGGATGCCGGGCTTTAGCGGGAGAGGTTAATGGCGCAGTTGTTGGATGGGCGGGCTTTGGCGCAAACGGTGCGGGCGGAAGTGGCCGCCGGCGTGGCCGAAATGCAGGAACGGCACGGCGTAACGCCCGGCCTGGCCGCCGTCCTGGTCGGCGATGACCCGGCCTCGGCCGTCTATGTCCGCAACAAGGAACGGGCCTGCGCCGCCGCCGGAATGTTCAGCCAAACCTTTACTATGCCCGCCACCACCGCCCCGGAGGAACTGCGCGCCTTGACCCGGCAGCTCAACGCCGATCCCCGCTTTCACGGCATCCTGGTGCAGCTGCCCCTGCCGCCGCACATTGACGAAGCCGCCGTTATTGACGCCCTGAACCCGGGCAAGGATGTGGACGGACTGCATCCCTACAACCTGGGGCAGCTGGCCCGGGGCGTCCCCGATTTCGTTCCGGCCACGCCCGCCGGCGTCCAGCAGCTGCTGGTGCGGAACGGCTATGACCCGGCGGGAAAGCGGGTGGTTATCTGCGGGCGCAGCAACATTGTGGGCAAGCCGCTGGCGGCATTGCTGATGCAGCGGTCGCCCGGCGGCAATGCCACGGTGACCGTCGCCCACACCGGCACCGTCCATCTGGCCGAAATCACCCGGCAGGCCGACATCCTGATTGCGGCGATGGGCCGGCCGCAAGCCATCACCGCCGACATGATTCAAGAGGGCGCGGTGGTCATCGATGTAGGCATTAACCGGGTGACGGACGAATCCCGGCGGCAGGGCTATCGCCTGGTGGGGGATGTGGATTTTGAGCCGGTATCAGCCAAGGCGGCGGCGATTACTCCGGTACCCGGCGGCGTCGGCCCGATGACCATTGCTATGCTGCTGGTCAACACCTTGACCGCCGCCCGGATCAGCATCCACGGCCGGCCGCCGGCCCCAAGCGGCGGCTGACCGGCCGGCCATCCGTCCGTACATTCATTCATTCAGCTATCCATCCATTCATCAATCCTGATGCGTACCAGCGATTTTGACTACCACCTGCCCCCGGAGTTGATTGCCCAAACGCCGGTGGAGCCGCGGGATTCCTCTCGGCTGCTGATTTTGCGGCGGGATACCGGGCGGCTGGAACATCGGCAGTTTTCCGACCTCGGGCAGCATTTGCCGCCGGGCTGCGTGCTGGTAATGAACCGCAGTCGGGTGTTGCCGGCCCGGCTTTACGGGCGGCGGCAGGATACGGGCGGGCGGGTGGAACTGCTGCTGTTGCGGCGGGAAAGGCCCGGCATCTGGCAGGCCTTGGGGCAGCCGGGCCGGCGGCTGCGGCCGGGGGTAAAGCTGTGGCTGACCGCGCCGGGGGATAATCCCGGCGGCGGCCCGGCGGCGGCTAATCCGGCTGGCAATGATGCGGCGGCGGATGATAGGGCGGCGGTAGCGGCGGAAATCCTGGCGGTCAATTCCGAGGGCGTCCGCACCGTCCGCCTGTCCGATGAAAGCGGTATCGAGCAGATGGGCCAGGTTCCCCTGCCGCCCTACATTCGGCAGCGGCTGGACGACCCGGAACGCTATCAGACCGTCTATGCCCAGGAGCCGGGCAGCGTGGCCGCGCCCACCGCCGGCCTGCACTTTACTCCGCAACTGCTGGACAGCCTGCGCCAAGCCGGCATCAGCACCGCCTTTGTTACCCTGCACGTGGGCTTGGATACCTTTCGGCCGGTCAAAGGCGACGACCCTCGGGAACATCATATCCATACCGAATACTACGAATTGCCGGCGGAAACGGCGGCAATGCTGACCCAAACCCGGCAACAGGGCCGCCCGATTATCGCCGTAGGCACGACGGCGGTGCGAACCCTGGAACAGGTCGGCCGCGACCAGGCCGCCAGTATTGACCGGGATGCGCCATTAGAACCGGCCCGCGGCCAAGCCGATTTATTCATCCTGCCCGGCCATCCCTTCCGCCTGGTGGACGGGATGATTACCAACTTTCACCTGCCGCGCTCCACCCTGCTGATGCTGGTCTCCGCCTTTGCCGGGCGGGAGAACATCCGGAACGCCTACCAAGCGGCGGTAGAACAGGGCTATCGTTTCTACAGTTTCGGGGATGCCATGCTGATACTGTAGGGGGAAACGGATTCAAACATGGATAAACAGGATAGACAGGATTTTGGGTGTCTGTATAGAACGGTGGTTGACGGCCAGTACCGTCCTTCCCGCGTAAGCGGGAATCCCACGGTGACTTGCCAAGGTTGCGGCATTATAAGGCAGTACCGTCGGGATTACCGCTTACGCGGGAAGGACGGTAGGTATAGCCGCTTGCCCTTTGCCTACCACAACCGTTATCCTAGGCCGCAGTAAAGCCGCCGTTTCCCCAACCCGGACTCCGGAGGTTGCTTGTGGTTCAAGAACATAGCATTGCTGACCGGGCGGCCGGCAATCCGTCCCTAGCGCTGACCCTACCGGCCCGGATTAAACTGGAATCCCTGTCCGATGACCGGCTGCGGGTGAAAGAGCCTATAGAGGTAGTCATCTTTGAGACTGAGGGTTTCATCCTGGCCGAGGCCGTGGGCTTTAACGAATTCGGACAGGGAGACAATCCGGCCGCGGCTGTCGCCGAACTCCAGTATGCCTTGGCTGACCTTTACTTTTCCCTGGCGGGGGATCAGCATCGCCTCGGCCAATGGCTGCAAGAGGTTTGGGCCGAGTTGCAAACCAAGATGGAACCGGTATGACGCCCCGGGAGTTCGACCTGGTAGTCCGCAAGTTCGGAATGGAAATTATCGAGGGGGGCAATCACCGGCGCGCCCGGTTTCATTACCGGGGCCGGATAGTGCTCAGCACCCTCCGCTCCCGCAGTCCGGGAGAGTTCGCTGACCACCAAGTCCGCGCGCAACTGCGGTTGACCCCGGCGCAGCTGCGGGACGCCATCCGCTGCACCTTGGGGTTGGACGGCTACATTGAGATTCTGCGGGATAAGGGGCTGATTGGGGACTGAACCGCCGCCGCCGCGCCTTTACGGCCCCCCTTCCCCCCGGCCGCCGCGCCGACTGCCGCCACTGCCGCCGCCGCCCTCAAAGGGATTGGCCGTTCCCTCCGGGATGATTACTATGTTGCGGGCTTGAAAGATGCCGCTATCCGCATTGGGCCGGCCGGTCAGCCGCACCGTGATGCCGGCGGTCAGTTCCGCCCGGTCGGCCGGGCTAATCCGGCTGATGGCGGTGTCGGCGGTCAAAGTTACCAGGGTATTGCCCTGCGGCGTGGTCAGGGACAGGTTATTGCCGTCCACTTCCGCCACTACGCCGGTCAAGCCGCCGCGGCCGCCGCCCAAGCCCAAGTTGCCGCCATTGCCGGCGCCAGCTCCCGGAAAACCGTCCTCTGCGTCCGGCGGCGCTACAAAACCGACGCCGCCGGGGCCGGCGACCGCTCCCGCCGGTACGCCCACGGACGGCCCGCCGCCGGCAAAACCGCTATCCATTCCCGGCGGCAGCATTGCGGCGTTGGCGGCCTGACTGCGCCCATAGACCACGCCGCCCACGAAAGCCCCGCCCAGGGCCGCCCCCAGGATGGCTACCGTCACCAGCAGCAGCAGAAAGGATTTGTTCATTTTTCCTCCCTTATTATTCGCGGCTATTCGTGGCGCAGCGCCGCAATGGGATGCAGCCGGGCGGCGCGCAGGGCCGGATAAATGCCAAAGAACAGCCCAATGGCGGCCGCTACTCCCGGGGCCAGCAAAGCGATATTCCAGTTGACCGCCGTTTGCAGCGGTTCATCCCCGAACAGCGGGCGGCCGCGCAGTAGCAAGGCAATGGACGCCCCCAACAATACGCCCAATCCGCCGCCGCTCAAACTCAGCAGGGTTGCCTCGACCATAAACTGCATCAGAATGTCCCGCCGCTTGGCCCCCATCGCCTTGCGGATGCCGATTTCCCTAGTGCGTTCCGTTACCGACACCAGCATAATGTTCATAATGCCAATCCCGCCGACCAGCAGGGAAATGCCGGCAATAGCCCCCAGGAACAGCACAAAGGTATTAGTGGTCTGCTGCACCGCCTCGATGGTTTCCTGCTGGCTGCTGATCAGGAAATCATCCGCGTCGGTAATGCGATGGCGCAGGCGCAGCACCGTCGCCACTTCCCGCATCCCGGCGTCCATGGCGGCCACGCTGGGCATCTGCACATTGATGGCGTCCACGCTGATGCCGCCTTGGGTAGTGCGTTGCGAATTCAGCCGATAGTAGGCGGTGGTAATCGGCACCAAAATCTGGTCGTCCAGGCTGCCTAGAAATCCGCCGCCCTTGCTTTCCAATACGCCGATAACGATAAACTGGCGGCCGTTAATGCGGATGGGCTGGCCCACAGCGTCCAGATTGCCGAACAGATTGCCCTCCACCGCCGCCCCCAGGATGGCGACCTGCGAGCGGTTGTCCAGCTGTCCCGCGGTGATGAAACTGCCCTTTTCCACCGGAAAGTTGCGGACGGCGGCATATTCCGGCGTTACCCCCACCACCTGGGTATAGGTGTTGTTGCGCCCGGCGGCGACCTGCGCCCCGGTACGCAGTTCCGGGGCTACCGCCGCCACCGACGGGGCAAAAACCGGGTCTTGCAGGGCGTAGGCATCAGCCAAAGTCAAAGTGTTGGCGCTGCCGGCCCCCCGGCCCAAGCCGCCCTCAAAGGAACCCCCGGGCCAGACAAAAATCAGGTTGGAACCCAGGGATTCAATCTGGGCGGTGATGGACTGCTGCACCCCTTGCCCAATGGCCATCAGGGCAATAACCGCGCTGACCCCGATGACAATGCCCAGCAAAGTCAGAGCCGAGCGCAGTTTATTGGCGCTCAACGAGGCCAGGGCGATGCGGAAAGTAGTCCAGGGATTCATACCGCCGCCGTATCGCGGATGATTAAGCCGTCCCGCATCCCGATAACCCGCTGGGCGGCGGCGGCGATGTCCGGTTCATGGGTTACGATAATCACCGTCAAGCCCTCCTCCCGATTCAGCCGTTGCAGGATGGATACCACTTCGGCGCTGGATTGGCTGTCCAGGTTGCCGGTGGGTTCATCGGCCAGCAGGATATGGGGATTTTTGACCAGGGCCCGGGCAATGCCGACCCGCTGCTGCTGCCCCCCGGAAAGTTCGGTCGGCCGGTGCTGGATCCTATCCCCCAGGCCCACCCGTTCCAGGGCTTGCCGGGAACGCTGCCGCCGGTGATGGCCGTTGCCGTAAAGCAGCGGCAGCTCCACATTAGCCAGGGCGGTCAGCCGCGGCAGCAAATTGTAGGTCTGAAAGACAAAGCCGATTTTCCGATTGCGGATTTCAGCCAGCCGATTGTCCCCTAGGCGGCCGACATTATCCCCCTCCAGATAATACTCCCCGGCGGTCGGCCCATCCAGGCAGCCCAGAATGTTCATCATCGTGGACTTGCCGGAGCCGGAGGCTCCCATAATCGCCACCATTTCCCCGGCCGCAATGGCCAGGGAAACGCCGCGCAGCGCCCCCACTTCCACGCTGCCCATCCGATAGATTTTGGTTACTTCCCGCAGTTCAATCATCGCCAACTTCCGGTTTAATCCTTGCCGACTTCCGGGGGGATGGGCTCCTTTCCGAATCCGTTCATCCTGAACATCGTTGAAGGATGAACCCGCGGCCGCCTACCAACCCCTTGCTGTTTCCTGGCGATTCTCCTTATCAGCCGTGGGTTCATCCTTCAACGATGTTCAGGATGAACGGATTCGAGGCAGTCCCCCCATTCCGCTCATCCTGAACTTGTTGAAGGAGGGGCGGTATGGGGTCGGTTGTCCGCGGCGGCTATAACCGGCACAAACCCGCCCTAGTTGCGCGGCCCCCGGCCGCCGCCGCTGGCCCGGCGGATTTGCCGGAAACCACTGCCGCCGAAAGGATCGAAAGCCCCTTCCGCCGCTTCCATTACCACCCGGTCGCCGGCGGCCAGGCCGGCGGACACTGCCACCCAGAAATCATCCCGGCTGCCCAGCCGCACCGGCCGCTCCTCAATGCGGCCATCGGCGGCCAAGGCTCTGACCGTGGGCTGATTGACGCTGCCGTACAATGCCTGCTGCGGCACTACCAGCACATTACGCTCCTCCCGCAGGATGATGTTGGCAATGGCGCTCAAGCCGGCTTGCAGTTCCACCCCCTCCGGCGCTTCCAGGCGGATGCGGATTTTGTAGGTTACGATGCCCTGCTGATTTTCCGCTTCATCGGCGATTTCGGTAACGACGCCGACCAGGATTTCCTCCGGCAGAGCGTCCAGCAGCACCTCAGCCGCCGTGCCGACCGACACCGATAGAACATCGATTTCATCGACGATGCCGTCCACTTCGACGATGCCGGTATCCACTATTTCCATAATTTCGGTGTCGGATTCCACCGCATCGCCCACGGCGGCTTTAACCTGCATCACCACGCCGGCCAGCGGCGCCCGCAGGGTGGCGGCGTCCAACTGCGTCAAAGCGTCTTGCAGTTGCACCCGGGCGGTAGCGATTTCCGCTTTTTTCAAGGCAACTTCCAGGGGATCCGCCGATTCCGGCGGCGTCAAATCCGCCAAATCCGCCTCGGCCTTGTCCAAAGTGGCTTGGGCCAGAGCAATATCCTTTTCCTTGAGGGCCACTTCGGTGGGTTCCGGGACTTCCCGCAAATCCGTTTCCAGTTCGTCCAGATCGACAATGGCTTGCTGCAAAGTTGCCGCAGCCAAGGCAATCTGCGCTTCTTTCAGGGCCAACTCTACCGGGTCGGCGGCGGTGTCTTGCAATTCCGCCAGGTCGGCAATGGCCTGCTGCAAAGTGGCCTCAGCCAGGGCAATTTGCGCTTCTTTCAAGGCCAACTCTACCGGATCCACCTCCGGGGTTTCCAGTTCGGCCCGGTCGCGGTCGGCTACTTCCTGTTGAGCCCGGATGGCGGCGGCTTTCGCTTCCAGGGCCTGGATTTCCCGGGCATCCGGCCCCTGTTCCAATTCCGCCAGATTATCCCGGGCTTCCTGCAAAGCGGCGGCGGCTACTTCGACCGCCAGTTCTAACTCCTCGACCTGGCCGGCAATGCCCCGCCGCAAATCCTCCAATTCCGGCTCCCACAGCTCAATAAACTGCCGCCAGCGCTGAATGTTGGCATAGAGGCCCAAGACGCCCTTATCGTAATCGGCTTGCAATTCCGCCAGGGTAGCCTTGGCCCGATTCAACCGGCTTTCCAGTTCCGCCTTTTCCTGACGGCGGGTAATCAGGGTAGAACCGTGGCGATCCTTGAAATTTTCCAGGGCCTGCTCGGCCGCATCCAGGGCGGCTTGGGCTTTTTGCACCCCTTGACGGGCTTCGACCAGCTGTTTCTCCGTCGGCGACAGGGCATCGAGGGCTTCTTGAATTTCCGCCAATTCCTTAGCGGCGTCGGCCCGGCCCTGATCCAATTCGGCGATTTTCAGCGCATAATCCGGGCGGCGATTGCGGGAAATAAAATCATCCCGGTCGGCAATAGCCTGCTGGAGTTTCAGGCGGGCGTCAGCGACCTTTTCCTCCTGCTGCTTAATTTCCGCGGCCGTAGGCGATTCCGGGTTCAGCAGGTTATCCCGGCTTTCCCTGGCCTGCTGGAGTTTGAGGCGGGCATCGGCAATCTTTTCCTCTTGCCGCTTAAGATCCTCAGCGGTGGGCAATTCCGGCGACAACAGGTCGGCCAGGGCTTCCCGGGCCTGGTGCAGCTTAAAGCGGGCGTCCGCAACTTTTTGGACAGCGGCCGCCCGATCCAGGGCGTATTGGGCGGCATCCGGCGTTTCCTGCAATTCCTGCAAAGCGTCTTGGGCTTGCAACAGGTCAAACCGGGCTTGGGCTACGGATTCCTCGAGCGCGACAATCGCCGCCGCATCCAGCCGGGCCAGGGCCTCCCCTTGCCGGACGCTTTGCCCTTCCACCGCCAGCAGCTGCCCCAGAGTGCCTTTGCCGCGGAAAAAGGCCGTTTCCCGTTCCGGGAAATCCAGATTGCCGTTGGTGGAAACCTGATTGATGATGTCGCCATACTGGACGGGGACAATCTGCTCGTTTTCGGTCAATTCGGCCGCCGCGGCCGGGGGGACGGCGCTGCGGGCATAAAGGGCATAGACCCCGGCGGCCGCGCCGCCCATAACGGCCAGCAGCAGCAGAGCCTGCCACACGCTCAGGGCTTTAACCGCATTCCACAAAGTTTCCATAAGTTTCCCCCCCAATTGGCGGCCGTTGGCGTATCCGTCCGTACCACCCGCTTGCCATCATACCCGCCATCGCGCCCTACTGCCATCCCGCCCTAACGCTATCCCGCCCCCTACCGTCCTTCCCGCGTAAGCGGGAATCCAGAACGGTACTGCGTCAGACAATCCGGCTTATGGCAAGGCATTTCTGGATTCCCGCTTACGCGGGAAGGACGGTAAGTGTGCGCGGGAATGACCGTAGTGGAAAACCGCCGCCTACAAAAACCGGCAGTCCGCCGGTATTTCCACCAGCCGATCCACATACACCCCCGGCAGGTGTATATCGTCCGGATCCAATTCTCCGGCGGCTACTATCGGGTTTTCCACTTCCACCAGGGTTGTGGCGGCGGCCATCGCCATAATCGGATTAAAGTTGCGCTGGGCCAAGCGAAAGCGCAGGTTGCCGGCGGTATCGGCCTGCCAAGCCCGGATAAAGGCGTAGTCGGCGGCTAGGGGAAACTCCAGCAGATACTCCCGGCCATTGATAATCCGGCTTTCCTTGCCGGCGGCTATTTCCGTGCCAACGCCGGTGGGAGTGTAAAAGCCGCCGAGGCCGGCCCCGGCCGCCCGGATACGCTCGGCTAAAGTACCCTGGGGTACCAGTTCCCCATCTATTTCCCCGGCATTGTAGCGTTGGACAAAGGGCGTTACCCGGGAGGGATGGGTCGGCGCGGTGATGGAGCAAATCATCTTATCCACCTGCCCGGCCGCAATCAGCGTCCCCACATCTACCCGCCCGTCCGTGCCGCCGTGTTCGTTGGATATGCCGGTCAAATGCCGCGCCCCCTGGCGATGCAGGGCGGCGATCAGGTTCTGCGGCGCGCCGATGCCGCCAAAATCGGCGAACATTATCACCGCCCCGTCCGGAATGTCGGCTACGGCGGCGTCAAAACTGCGATAAACCTTGGTTTTCATTGCTGTTCCGGGATCCGGTCTGCGACGGCCAAGCAAGCCCAAATCAGCAGCAGGGAACTGAAAGCCAGCAAGGGCAGGGTCAGGATAGATAGGGATAGGGCCGTTTCCAATCCGGCGGCCAGGATAGCGGCTAAGGCCCCGGCCGTATCCCGCTGCGCCGCCGACCAGCGCCGGAACCGGAGGATGTGGGGCAGCGTCGGCCGCCAGCCCACTTGCAAACCGCAGTAGGCGCAATTCTCTACCGCCGGCCCATTAGCCCGGCCGCAGCGATGGCAGATAAATTCCCGGCGCATAGCCCTAGACTACCCCAGCCCGGCGGGTTTAACCCTATTTCCCTTTGCTTTTAGCCTATCCCCCGCCCGTCCTTCAACAAGTTCAGGATGAGCAGGGGATAGGCCAACAGCAATCGCATATAAAAACCATCATTCCCGACTTTTCTACCGTCATTCCCGCGTAAGCGGGAATCCAAGACGGTACTGCGACAGACAAGACTGTTTCCCGCCGGGCATTTCTGGATTCCCGCTTACGCGGGAATGACGGTAGCCGGTAAGAGGGCCGGTAGCCGGCGGAATGACGGTTTCTATATGCGATTGCCTTGGGTCTAAATCCGTTTCCAATCCGGCGGATAGGATAGCGGCCTAATCCCCGCCGCCCCCTACTCCCCCAATTGGAAATACTTGCCCTCGGTTTTGATGGAGGGGGCAATTACCATATCGGCCTGATGAAACTCCCGGATGGTGTAGGCGCCGCACATTCCCATGGCCACTTGCAGGGCGCCCACCAGATTTTGCGTGCCATTCGTTACCGAAGTGGGGCCGTACATTATTTGTTGCAGCGTCCCTTTCGTGCCAACCTTGATGCGGGTGCCGCGCGGCAGTTCGGCGTGGGCGTTAGCCATCCCCCAGTTGTAGCCGCGCCCCGGAGCCTCCGCGGCTTGGGCAAAGGGCGTCCCGACCATCACCCCGTCGGCGCCGCTGGCGATGGCTTTGCACAAATCGCCGCCGGTGCGGATGCCGCCATCGGTGATGACCGTTACATAGCGGCCGGTGCGGTGGAAATAGTCCTCTCGGGCGGCGGCGCATTCCAGGGTAGCCGTTACCTGGGGAACGCCGACGCCGGTAACTTCCCGGGTAGTGCAGGCGGCCCCGGGGCCGACGCCCACCAGAATTCCGTCAATGCCGGTTTCCATCAATTCCCGGGCCACATCGTAGCTGACGCAGTTGCCCACGATAACCGGCACGTTCAGGGATTCCAGCAGTTCGGCGAAAACCAGGCCCCGATAGCTGCGGGACTGATGGCGGGCGGTGGTGACGGTGGACTGCACCACTACAATATCGGCCCCGGCTTCCACGGCGACCGGGGACATTCGCTTGGCATTTTGCGGAGTAAAAGAAACGGCGCATACCGCGCCGCCGTCCTTGATTTCCTGCACCCGCCGCCCCAGCAGATCCTCCCGCACCGGCTGGGCATAGACCTGCTGCAAATGCTGGGTAACTTCGCTTTGCGGCATCGAAGTTATTTCCTCCAAGACCGCATAGGGATCCTCGTAGCGGGAATAAAGGCCCTCGCCGTTCAGCGCTCCCAGGCCGCCCATTTCGTGCATCAGCACGGCAAAGCGAGGGGAGACCGTGCCATCCATAGCCGAGGCCAGCATGGGCGCGGCAAAGGAAAAGTCGCCGAGGGTCATAGTGGTGGCGGTCATATCCGGGTTGATGGTTACGCTGCCCGGGACAATCGCCACTTCGTCGAAGCCGTAAGAGCGTTCCAGTTCCTTGAAAAGGCGTCGTGCCATAGCCGGCTGCCTCCCTGTCCTGTCCGCGGATTGGGCCTGGTTGGGTAATTCCAGAGAATATACCAGTTTGCGATAGGAAAGGCAACTAAAAAGGCGGCGGGTTTTGGGGTGATTGCGCTGCGTACTGACCGCCGCCCCCTTTCTACCGTCATTCCCGGCTGCCTCTACCGTCATTCCCGCGTAAGCGGGAATCCCGAACGGTACTGAAAAGACCAGCCCCTTGCCGCCAACCACCGCCGGATTCCCGCTTACGCGGGAATGACGGTAGGGGGCGGCCGAAAAGGACGGTAAGGGGATCGGGAAGGACGGTTAGGGGATGGGAACGGCGGCGGCGGTTTCATCCCGATAGTTGCCATTGCTTTTGGCGGGAAAAACGGCAAAGGTATTGACAAAACATAATAACTATTATTATATGTATGCCGGGCGGGATTTGGCCGATTTCATCCTTAATCAGGGAGGTTTTTACTGAAATACGCCAATTCAGCGGCTAGGGCAACTAATTCCTACGCTCAGGAGGCCAAATGATGGCGAAAGCGATACGGAGCTACAACCCTGTATTCAGCCGGGGGCTGCTTTCCCTGATAGCTTTGCTGGCTCTGCTGGCGGTGGCCTGCGGCGCATCGACCACGGAGGAGGCGGCCGCTCCGGAACCGGCCGCCGCGGCGCCGACGGCCGCCCCGGCCGTGGCCCAGCCCGAGGCCCTGAACATTCCGGCTACGCCGGCTCCGGCGGCGGCCACGGCGGTTCCCGCGGCCCCGGCCGCTACGGCCGCCCCGGCTCCGACGCCCACGGCGGCGCCGGTACCGGAACAGCCGGCCGCGATGGCCCGGGATCTGCTGACCTTCGTAACCAGCGAGGAACCCACGACCATCGGGGCCGCCAGCCCCAACTGCGGCGGCAACATCCAGAACACCATCTGCGACGACCTGGCCAGCGACCCCCTGACCTGGATTGACGACCATAACGATTATCGGGTAGTGGGCCTGACCGGCATTGAGGGCTGGGAACAGGTTGGCCCCGACCGCTGGCAGTTCCAACTGCGGGAAGGGGTTACTTTCCACAACGGCGCGCCCTGGAACGCCACGCAAGCCAAGTTCTGGATTGACTACTTCGGCGACGAGGAAACCAGCGGCAACTACAACTCCAACGATTTCAGCTTTCACGGCGTCATCGGCGGGGAAGTGGTGGACGAATATACCCTGGATGTAGTCTGCGGCAAACCCTGCCCCATCCTGCCGCGCACCACCATTTTCACCAAGTTCCAGGATGTGGGCTGGTTCGAGCAGGCGTCGGAGGATGAAATCGAGCGCTTTACCGTGGGCTTGGGGCCGTACCGCATTGTGGAGTGGCGTTCCGGCCAGTATGTGGAATTGGAAGCCTATGCGGGCTACAATCCCAATCCGGCCACCAACTACTCCCGCGCCCCGTCCATCAGCACCCTGCGGCAGGTGTGGCGCAACGAGCCGCAGGTGCGCGGGTCGATGCTGGCCGCCGGGGAAGCCGATTGGGCCGAAATTTCCTTCGAGGATCGGGATCGGGTACCCCAGTGGAAATCGGCCACCAACAATGAGGCGTATGTGTACGCCATTGACACGGTGCATCACCCGGAACTGCGGAAACGGGAAATTCGGGAAGCCCTGAACCTGGCTTTTGACTGCCAGACCATCGCCGCGGAGCTGTTCGATGGCGTGTTGCAGTGCTACGGCAACATTTCCCAGACCGGCACCGTGGGCATTACCCCGGAAAACTCCGCCCCCTATCCCTATGACCCGGAACGGGCCATGGAGCTGATGGCGGCGGCCAACTATGACCCGGCCAATCAGATTACCCTGTATCTGCGTTCCCAGCGGGTGCCTAAGGATGTGGAGTACGCCGAGTCGGTGGTAAGTTACTGGCTGGAGGCCGGGTTTAATGTGGATATGCAGGTGGTGGAGTCCTCGGTGCACGCCGGCCGCGGCCGTTCCAACTGCGGTCACGGGCGCACCCGGGAGGATTTTGCCAACGCCGCCGGGGCCGACCTGCATGAGAAGTGCCGCAATCTGGGGCCGGGGATGCCGGACTTCGTGTCGATGAACATCACCGCCCCGGCTACCTCTACCGAATCCCTGGACTTCTCCCGGCAAGCCGTGCTGCGGAACAGCTGTTTCAGCCGCTCCAGCGGCATCTGCCGGCAGGATTTCGAGGATTTGATGGAAGTCGCCATCGCCACGCCGACCGGGGATTTGCGGCGGCAGCGGATGGAGGAGTTGGCGGACATCGTGCATAACGATTTCCACTTCGTGCCGAACTTCCTGGTGGTGCAAATCTACGGCTTGGCGGCGGATTTGGAGTGGGAACCCCACTACGCCCCGCGCATCCGGGCCAACATTATGGACTTCCGCTAGCAGGCGGGATTGCCCGGCCCGGCTAGCGGGCTTTGCCCCGATAGAACCGGCGTACCGGATTGCCCGGTACGCCGGTTTGCTTGCCCCCCTTACCGTCATTCCCGCGCAAGCGGGAATCCCAAACGGCCCGGCCTTAGGATGGTGTATTTTCGGCAAGCAACCTCTGGATTCCCGCTTACGCGGGAATGACGGTAGGGGCGCGCAACCACCCTACCAGGTCATTCCGAGCATAGCCGAGGAATCTGAAATGCCTGCCCTTGACTCCATTCCAAGATTTTTAGATTCCTCGGCTACGCTCGGAATGACATCCTTCAACGAAGTTCAGGATGAGCGGAAAGGACAAGGCCGCGCAAGTCTAGCGGAATAAGGGGGGCAACAATAGCAGGGCCAAGACTATCAGCAAGGCCAGCAGCCAGAACAGGCAGCCGCCGCGGAAAAGCCGGCGGCGGAAGGAGCGCGGCCGGCGGCGGCTCCGGTCCGCCCATCCGCCCAGGCGGCGCAAGCGGCGATAATCCCACGGGGCCAGTTTATAGCTGGAATCCTGCCAGAGGCCGCGCTTGCGGCGGGCCGCTCGGTTTTCGGCATCGGCCAATCCCAACTGCCGCCCGCCATAGCCGCCGGGATCGTATTGGGGGGCATACCTGGCCCAGCCGGCCCGCACCATAGCCCGGTTCAGGGAATCTTTAGGTCGGCGGCGATAGGCTACGGCCACCGTCCGCCCGTAGCGGTCAATATCCACCACATCCAGATACAAGCGGCCCTGGGCCAGCTGCGCCAGATGGGAACGGGCGCGGCCGGAGTAACGCTGCCCGATTTCCGGGGCGTCAATGGCATAAAGCCGCACCGTGGTTTCCTGGGCCGCCGGCCGATTGCGCCGTTCCAAAACCCGGACGCGCAGGGAATCGCCGTCGGTAATGTAAGTCACCAACGCGCGCTTTTTGCGGTCGCCCGGGTTAAGCAAGGCGCTGCTCCTTTGCCGGGACAAGGTTAGGCCGGCAACAAGCGCAACAATTCCCGTCGCAGCATTAGCGATTGCCGGGGGAATCCATCAATTCCTGAAACTTGGCCCGCAGTTCCGCGATACTCGGGGCCGGGCCGGGGCAAAGGTCGCCAAAGACCTTGTCCAAACTCCACTTAAAGAGGATACCCTGCCGGGACATATACAAGCCGATGCTGTCGATATGATAGCGGTCGGAATAATCCAGCAGGGTATAGCCCAGCAACTCCCGGATAAAATAGGCGTCAATCCGCTGATTTTTAGTGGTCTTAATGTCGATTAAAGCGCCGTCGACAATCAAATCAGCGTCCGCTCCGCCCACATCGATAGACCCGTCAAAAGTCGGGTTAAGGATGTGCGGCAGTTCCAGCAACGGGCTGAACCCGTCATAGAAACGCCAAGAGATCTGCCGCATATCGTCAAGCGAAGAGGGTTCGGCGACGGATAGCAAGTCCTCCGCGCTGTTGAACCTTTCTTTTGACAAGGGCGAGTTATGACTGAGACCCGCCCTGACCATCTCCTCAAACAGGGCCAAGACGATACAGTAACGGTTGAGAACATCCTCCTCTACTGCCGGCAACCGCCGAGCCACCGGTTGGCACTGGTCGGTAAAGTTCTCAAGGTTGCGAAAGAAAATGTCGCTCAGATTCTGCAAGGGGCCATAGGCCGGAGCCCCACCCGGCACACCCATATAGATAGTCCAGTAGAAGGCAACCAAACTATCCACCGGCGTTACGTCGAAGTAGTACCGAATCCGGTAGTCCATGGCGATGCCAATAGTGGACCAAGGCAGGGCATCAGCATCTGGCGGCCGGATGATTTCCGCGGCCCGCATCTTTTTGCGGGCGTCAACCAGGAAAGGGGCGGTTTTGGTGTTGGGAAACTGCTCTTGGATGAACTGGTTGACCGGGCTGTTGCGGTCGCGCAGGTGGGTACCTAGGGACATTTTTCTGCTCCTTGGGCCGGGTTGCCTTTAAGGATACATTGCCACTGCTGGGGTTTGTCAACCGCCCGCGGGTCACTTTTAGAACTAATTTTTTACCGATTTTCAACGGCGCAAACCGCTATTCCCCCTCCCCAAAACCCTCCCCCACATCCCCCCTTTCCATTTCCTGACGGCCGCTACCCAACGCGGCGCGGAGGGCTTGGCGCAGGGTGCGGGCGTAGAGGGGCGCCAAGCCCTCCGGCAGGCGGGCCAGGTCGGGGCGGGCGGTTTCCGGGAGGACGCAGCGGGTCAAGCCGAGGCGGGCGGCCTCGGTAAGGCGGCGTTCCACTTGGGGGACGGTACGCAGTTCGCCGCTCAAACCCACTTCGCCCAGCACGGCTAAATCCGGCTCCAAAGGGCGGTTGTAAAGGCTGGAGGCCATCGCCAGCACAATGCCCAAGTCGGCGGCCGGTTCCGTTACCCGAAAGCCGCCGGCGATGTTGACGATAATATCCTGGCCGGCCAATTCCAGCCCGGAACGGCGGCCGGCCACCGTGGCTAACATCAGCAGGCGGTTGTAATCCACGCCGTTGGCTACCCGGCGCGGGGCCGGGGCATAGGCCGGGGCGGTCAGGGCTTGCACTTCCAAGAGCAGCGGCCGGGTGCCTTCCAGGGCCGGGATCAGGGCCGCGCCGACCGCCCCGGCATAACGCTGGGCCAACAGGGCTTGAGAGGGATCGGGAACTTCCGCCAAGCCCTGGCCGGTCATCTCAAATACGCCCACTTCGGTAGTGGCCCCGAACCGATTTTTGCCGCTGCGGAGGATGCGGTAGGCGTTGATTTCCTGCCCCTCCAGATACAGCACCACATCCACCATGTGTTCCAGCACCCGGGGGCCGGCCAAAGAGCCGTCTTTAGTCAGATGGCCGGCCACAAAAACCGGGGCGCTACTGTGCTTGGCCCAACGCAGCAGTTTCAGCCCACATTCCCGCACTTGGGCCACGCTGCCCGGCCCGGAAGGGGCATCCTGGGTGTAGAGGGTCTGAATGGAATCAACGATAACCAGGCCGGGAGGACAATCGGCCAGGCGGGTCAGGGCCAAGTCAATATCGGTTTCGGTAAGGATAAAGATGCCGTCCCCGGGAAAGCCCAGGCGTTCCGAGCGCAGTTTCAGCTGATGCGGCGATTCCTCGCCGCTGAGGTAGGCGACAATCCGGCCGGATTTCGCAATAAACTGCGCCAGTTGCAGCAGCAAGGTGGATTTGCCGACCCCCGGCTCTCCGGCCAGCAGCACCAGGGAGCCGGCGACAATGCCGCCGCCGAGGACGCGGTTCAGTTCGGCGGCCGGCAGTTCCAGGCGCTGCCGGTCGTCCGGATTCAGCCGGGAAAGTTCTTGCAGGGATTCCCCGGCGGCGGCGTGCAGCCAGGGGGCCGGCCGGCCGCCATTGGCCGCGGCGGCGGCCGCCGTAGCCGTCGATACTTCCTGCAAGGGCCGGGGGGAATCGCAGCCCGGAGCCGGACAAAAGCCCAGCCAGCGGGGACTTTCGTAACCGCAATCCGGGCAGAAAAACCGGACTGCCGGTTGAGAACGGGAGCGGGGCATAACATCACTTCCCAAGGTAATTGCGCCGGTAGTCGGTAATTCCTTACCCGGTATAACAAACAGCAGGCCCCCCGCGCAAGGGCCTGCTGTCAGTAAGACGGAATTGGTTGGAATTGGCCGGAAAGGCGGGACGAAAGCCCCCCTACGCCTCGGCCAGAACCGGCTCCGGGGCGGCGGCGACTTCCGCGGCCGGCTCCGCATCCTCCGGTTCCTGATGCTTGGGGGTGATGACGATTTTGCCGTCAATGGCGTCGACCAGGGCCACATCGCCCTCCCGCAACTCGCCGCCCAGCAGTTCGTCGGACAGGGTATCCTCGACCTCGTTCTGGATGACCCGGCGCAACGGGCGGGCGCCCAATACCGGGTCAAAGCCCTTTTCCGCCAGATATTCCCGGGCCGATTCGGTCAGCTCCAGGGTGATGTTCTTGTCGGCCAGTTCCTCTTGCACCATCTTGACCATCAGGTCGACGATGGCGTGGATCTGTTCCCGGTTCAGCTGGTGGAAAACGATCGTGGCGTCGATGCGGTTCAGGAACTCGGGGCGGAAAAAGCGCTTGACTTCGTCCATCACCTTGTCTTTCATCCGCTCGTAGGACTGCTGATCGCTCTGCGCCCCGTCGGATTTGACGCCAAAGCCCAGGGTAGTGTCCCGCTTAATCAGGTCGGAACCCAAGTTGCTGGTCATCACGATGATGGAGTTGCGGAAGTCCACCCGGCGGCCGCGGGCGTCGGTCAGCTGGCCGGCGTCAAAGATTTGCAGCAGGATGTTGAAAACTTCCGGGTGGGCCTTCTCGATTTCGTCGAGGAGGATGGCGCAGTAGTTCTTGCGGCGGACGCCCTCGGTCAGCTGGCCGCCCTCGTCGTAGCCCACATACCCCGGCGGCGCGCCAATCAGCCGGGCCACGGTGTGCCGTTCCTGAAACTCGGACATATCCAGGCGAATCATATTGTCCTCATGCCCGAACATCACTTCGGACATCGCCCGCACCAGTTCGGTTTTGCCCACGCCGGTGGGGCCGAGGAACATAAAGACGCCGATGGGATGACGGGGGTCTTTGAGGCCGGCCCGGGCCCGGCGCACCGCCTTGGAAATGTTGACGATGGCCTCGTCCTGGCCGATGATGCGCTTGTGCAGGTCCTCCTCCATGTGCATCAGCCGGGCCGTTTCCTCGACGCCCAGACGGGTTACCGGGATACCCGTCCACATACTGACCACTTCGGCGATGTCCTCCTCGGTAACGGCGGCCCGGTGATTTTCCCGATCCTCCCGCCATTCGGCGCGCAGGGACAGCAGGTTTTCGTTCAGGCGCAGTTCCCGATCCCGCAATTCCGCCGCCACTTCGTACTGCTGGGCGGCGATGGCCTCGTCCTTTTCCTGGCGCACCCGCTCCAGCACATCCATAGCGTCTTTGACCGAGGTGGGGGTAACGCTGCCGCGCAGGCGCACCCGGGAGCCGGCTTCGTCCAGCAGGTCAATAGCCTTGTCGGGCAGGAAACGATCGGGGATGAAACGGGTGGCAAGGGTAGCGGCGGCCTTGACCGCCTCGCCGGTGATGTCCACATTGTGGTGTTCCTCGTACATCACCTTGACTTCGGCCAGGATTTTCTGGGTTTCCTCGGCGGAGGGTTCCTCGACCTTTACCGGCTGCAAGCGGCGTTCCAGGGCCGGATCCCGTTCCACATACTTGCGGTAATCGTCCAGGGTAGTGGCGCCGATACACTGAATTTCGCCGCGGGCCAGGGAGGGTTTGAGGATGTTGGAGGCGTCCACCGCGCCCTCGGCGGCCCCGGCGCCGACCAGGGTATGCACTTCGTCGATGAACAGGACGCAGTTGCCGGAGTTCTTGATTTCCTCGATGACCTTTTTCAGCCGTTCCTCGAACTCCCCCCGGTACTTGGTGCCGGCCACCAGAGCGCCCATATCCAGGGTGACCAGGCGTTTGCCTTGCAGGGTTTCCGGGATTTCGCCGCGGTCAATCTGCTGGGCCAGGGCTTCCACGATGGCCGTTTTGCCCACGCCCGGCTCGCCCACCAGCACCGGATTATTCTTGGTGCGGCGGCTCAGGATTTGCACCACCCGCTCCAATTCCTGCTGGCGGCCGATAACCGGATCCAGCTTGCGATCCCGGGCGGCTTTAGTCAGGTCGACGCCCAACTGATCCAGGGTGGGAGTGCGCTGGCTGGAGCGGGAGCCCTGGGAGCCGCCGCCGGAGGAGGAGCTGCTGAGGATGCGGTGGGTTTCGGTGCGGACTTTTTCGAGGGTGATGCCGAGGCTTTCCAGGACGCCGGCGGCGACGCCTTCCCCTTCCCGGAGCAGGCCAATCAGGAGATGCTCGGTGCCGATATAGGTATGGTTCATCCGGCGGGCTTCATCCACCGCCAACTCGACAACCTTTTTGGCCCGGGGGGTCAAGCCGATTTCGCCTTGGGCCGGCTTTTCGCCGCGGCCGATGATGAACTCGACGGCCGAGCGGACTTTGCTCAAGTCGACGCCCAAGCCGGATAGAACCCGGGCGGCCACCCCCTCGGTTTCCCGCACCAGGCCCAGCAGGATGTGTTCGGTGCCGATGTAGTTGTGGTTAAAGCGCTGGGCTTCCTCCTGGGCCAGGGACAACACCCGGCGGGCCCGTTCGGAAAACTTCTCGAACCTACTTCCCATAATGCCGCTCCTGTCGGGTAAGGCGGGACTACTTGCCAGCAGTTCCCGGATTACTGGGTTTTGCAACCAGGGCCGGCCCGGCTACCGGATATTGGCGGGCCGGGTCAAGTATAGGGCATTGGGTTTAACCGAGTCAAAGTCATTCCCTCCCGGGTTCCCGGATTTTGCGGTGGGCGAAGGCCCATCCCGGCGGCTGATTGGTCTTGAATGAGTTGTTAATGCTGCCGGGGTCTAGGGGAGCCGCCGCCGGCCAAGCCGTAAGCGGTCTTGGCGGGCGGGGATGGCTTCGGCCGGCGCGGGCCGGCGGGGTTGAAATACTTCCCGGCAGTGACCTATTTTCCCACTTCGTCGCCAAAGCAGTATCGTCGGCGCTGGGGCGTTTCACTACCGTGTTCGGGATGGGAACGGGTGGGGCCACCCCGCTGGAACCACCAGGAAGTAAATCTAACGGCAACTAGTATGCACTATTTTTCACAATATGGCAAGGGGTAAATCAACGAATTTGGAAAATTGGCAAAATTCATATCCGGGACACCCCTGAACAGATAGGAAAACGGCGATTTTGGCGGCCGTGGGACGGGGAAAAGGGCCGGGTGACCCTTGGGTGCCATAGTACGTGTGCCGTCATTTCCGCCGCTTTTACTGCCATTCCTGCCGCCTTGCAACCGTCATTCCCGCGTAAGCGGGAATCCGGCGGCGGTTGGAGGACAAAGGGCTGGTCTTTTCAATACCGTTCGGGATTCCCGCTTACGCAGGAATGACGGTTGAGGGCGGCGGCCGGAGAGCGGGAAGGATGGGGTTTCTATGCGGTAGTCCAAGCCCTCACCCCCGCCGGGGGGTATGCCGGTCGGCGCTGTCCAGCAGCAGGGTGACCGGGCCGTCGTTTTGCAGGGATACCTGCATATATTCCTGAAAAACGCCGGTGGCTACCGGCAGGCCGGCCTTGCGGAAAAGTTGGACGGCACAATCGTAGAGCCGCCGGGCCGTATCCGGAGCGGCGGCTGAGCTAAAGGAGGGCCGGCGGCCCTTGCGGGTGTCGGCGTACAGGGTGAACTGGCTGACCATCAGCAGCTCGGCGCCTACATCGAGGGCCGAGCGGTTAAAGCGGTTCTGCGTATCGGCAAAGATCCGCAGGTGAACCGTCTTGTCCACCAGATATTGGGCGTCGGTTTCGTCATCCCCGGCGGCGATGCCCAGCAGGATAACCAGGCCCGGCCCGATGCGGGCGATTTCCTGCCCCTCCACGGACACGGCGGCGTGGGCTACCCGTTGCAACAGGGCGCGCACGGCCCAAGCGTCCGGTTAGGCGGCGGATTCGGCGGCCGCCGGAGCCGGGGTATCGCTTTTGGCCGCCGATTCGGCGGAATCCTTGCCGCCGGCCGGGGATTTGCCGTTGGCGTTGTCGGCGGTTTCCTTTTCCCCCTTTTCCGCCGGAGCCTTGGGCCGGCCGTAGTCGGTGGTGTAAAAGCCGGAGCCTTTGTAGATGACCGGAACGGCGTGGAAAACCCGCCGTCCGCTGCCGGAACAGAGCGGGCAGTCGCCGCGACCGGCCTCGCTGAAGCTCTGAACCAGCTCAAAGCGGTAATCGCAACTGGTGCATTGATAATCGTAGCGGGGCAAAGTAAATCCTCCCGTAAGTTGTCCTTTCCCTTGACGGATAATGCCGAAAAATAATTTACCACTGCCGGCGGCCGCTGTCAACCGGAAAACCGCGGCAACAGGGCAATTGCATTTTAACCGGCCAAGATTTTCTGCAAGTAATCGCCGTCCCCGCCGGCCCTTTTCCGCTTGGCCTTGATACCTACCTTGCGCGTGGCATCCCGGCTCAGCAAGTTCAAAGCCATCTGCCGCACTACCGACAGGTTGCCGGCCGCATTGCCGGTTCGCGCCCGGCAATGATCCTCGTCAAAAGCCACATCCAGAACCCAATGCAGTTGGTTCTCAATGCCCCAATGGGCCCGGGCGCTTTCCAGGAACTCCGCGGCGGTCAGCAAGCGGCTGCTCACATAATAGCGCTGCTCCGTCGTCCCGACCCCGGCCTGCCGTTCATAGCTGACCTGGGCCACGCTGCTCAATTGCGGCCATTCCCCGGCCGGGTCCATATAGGACAATTCCTCCCGGTCCGTGATGACCCGGCACTGGCGGACTTCCAAGCGGCCATGCCCTTTGCTGACCTCCCGGCAGATACCCAGGGGATCCCACTCCTCCGCGCAGCGGAAAGCGTCTTGCCGCTGGTCGTACAATTGCCCCTGATTGCCTTTGACCGCCAGCAGATAGTCGGCTTCGCTAGCCACGATTTGCCGGGCGATAGACTTCTGGCAGCCCATCGCGTCAATGGTCACCAGGCAACCCCGCAAATCCAGCCGCGCCAGCAGTTGGGGAATGGCCGTGATTTCGTTGGATTTGGCCGCCGTCTTGACCTGCCCCCGGGTCAGCCGGTTGGCCGTGGCCCAAGCGCTGACCCGGGGCAGCGGCCGCCGCCCGGAGCCGCGGTCGCCGCTGCCACGCAAAGTCTTGCCGTCAATGGCGACCACTTCTCCCTGGGTCAGCTCGCTTATGGAGCGCACCCAGTCCAGAAAGCCGGCTTGAAACTGCTCCGGATCCCGCCGGCTGAATACCCGCCCCAAGGTATCGTGGGAGGGTATACCGTTGGGCAAGGCGAGAAAACTCCCCAGCCACTCGGCTTTGGCCTGGCCGAACTCAGCGATTTCCACCCAATTGTCGGCCCCGCAAATCACCGCGCAGATCGTCAGGGCTACGATGTCCAGCAAATTGTGCCGCTGGTCCCGCTCAATGCGCGGATCGGCCAATCCTTGAAAATGCTCCCTAATCACTGCCAGCCCCTCCTCAGCATTTTCGGGCTATTCTATACCTTTATCCTCCTGAAATTAAAATGCAATTGCCCTGAATCCGCTATCCCTACCCTCCCGCCCCGGTTTATGCTATCCTATCCCCCAACCCAAACCGGGGAAACCGGCAAACCCCTTTCCCCAAGAAACCGCTTTCAGGAGGCCAACCCCCTTATGACCGAAAAAATCGCCATTATGGGCGCCGGCGCCTTGGGCAGCTATGTGGGCGCTTTTCTCACCCGGGCCGGCGAGGATGTCACCTTTATCGATATGTGGCCGGAACACGTGAACCAAATGCGCGCCGCCGGCCTCCGCGCCAGCGGCAGCCAGGGCGACTTTACCGTGCCGGTCAATGCCCTGCACCTGACCGACGCCCAGGCTATCGTCGAACCCTTCGACCTGGCCTTTATCGCCATGAAGTCCTACGATACCGAGTGGGCTACCCACTTCATCAAGCGCTATGTCCGGCCCGAAGGCTTTTTCATCTCCCTGCAAAACTGCTGGAACGACCCGGTCATCGGCGAAATCGTCGGCCATCACCGGGAAATGGGCTGCATCGCCTCCCATATCGAGGTAGCCCTGTGGGAGCCGGGCCATGTGCTGCGCGGCGGCGAGCCGGGGCGCAATCACGGCCATGTGGTCTTTCGGGTCGGCGAGCAGGACGGGCAAATCACCCCCCGCAGCGAGGCCATTGCCCAAAAGCTGGACGGCATCGACGCCGCCTATGCCACCGACAACCTGCCCGGCGAGCGCTGGGCCAAGCTGTGCCAGAACGGAATGGGCAACGCCATTTCCGCTATGTCCACCCTGGGCTCCCAGGATATGGCCCAGGATGCCCGCTGCCGGCGGATCCGGATTCAGCTGGCTAAAGAGGGAGCGCAGGTGGGCTTGGCCCAGGGCATTAAAGTGGTGGACATTAACGGCATCCCGGCGCAAACCTGGGCGGACGCCGACCGGGGGGATGTGTTTGAGGAGCTGGACGGGATAATGACCGGCCGCGGCGGACGGGTCAACTGGCTGGCCTCGATGGCGCAGGATGTGCATAAGGGCCGTCATTCGGAAATTGACTTTATGAACGGCCTGATTTGCCGCAAAGGCCGGGAAACCGGCATTCCCACCCCCTACCACGACGCCATAGTCGAGGCTATGCACGGCATCGACGACGGCTCGATCAAACCCGACCCGTCCACCGTAGAGCGGATAATGGCGGCGGTGGCGTAAACCGATCCATCCTGAAACCGGCTGAAGGATGGGCCGGAATGGCGGCGGCCCATCCTTCGTTTCCCGCCACCGTTCTCATCCTTCAACAAGTTCAGGATGAGCGGAAAGGGATGGGCTATCGGAGCGGCGACAATCAGCATGAACCCGCCTTATAGCCCCTCGGCCGCCAAAATCGCCTTTCCCCAAACCCGCCAAAAACCGCCATCCCCCATCCCTTTCCAATGTGTTATACTTTATTCTGATTTGCTGCCATTCCGATTGGGTTGCCGACCGCTTTTTTGCAGGGGGGAGTACGCTATGTCCAGGGCCATAAACTTCGTCGACGGCGGAACTTTGACGACGCCCCAGGGTTTTCAGGCCGGGGCGACCTATGCCGGGCTGAAAACCTATGCCGAGGATAAGCTGGATTTGGGCATCCTCTTTTCGGAAAGGCCCTGCGCCGCCGCCGGCGTCTTTACCACCAGCACCGTCAAATCCCCTACGGTAACCGTCAACCGCCAGCGCCTGGCCGCCGGCCAGCCGGTCAAAGGGTTCATCGTCAACGCCGGCATTGCCAATACCTGCGTCGGCGAACAGGGCTGGATTGACGCCGAGGAAATGACCACCCTGGCGGCGCAGAAAACCGGCGCGGCCCCCGCCGAAATCCTGGTATGCAGCACCGGCGTTATCGGCGTCGAGCTACCGATGGCCCTGATTCGTTCCGGGGTGGAACAGCTTGAATTGACCGGCAATGGCGGCGCGGCTCTGGCTAAAGCCATTATGACCACCGACACCCGGCCCAAGGCGGCGGCGGTCAGCTTTGAGCTGGCCGGCCGCACCGTCCACCTGGGCGGCATTGCCAAAGGCTCCGGGATGATTCATCCCGATATGGCGACGATGCTCTCTTTTCTGACCACCGACGCCGCCGTGGAACGGGAGTTTTTGCAGCAGGCTTTGGCCGAAACCGCCGCCGAAACCTATAATATGCTGACAGTGGACGGCGACAGCAGCACTAACGACACGGTGTTGCTGCTGGCAAATGGCACGGCCCGGACGGCGGAAATAACCGCCGATTCTCCCGAGGCCGACACCTTTCGGGCCGCCCTGCGCGAGGTCTGCGTCTATCTGACCCGGGAATTGGCCCGGGATGGCGAGGGGGCCTCCCATCTGATTATGGTGGAAGTGGCCGGAGCCGCCGACACCGCCGACGCCCGCCGCGCCGCCAAAACCATCGCCGGCTCCAGCCTGGTCAAATCGGCGGTCTATGGGGCGGATCCCAACTGGGGCCGGGTATTGGCCGCCTTGGGCCGCAGCGGCGCGGCCGCCGACGAAGGGAAAATCGACCTCTTTGTCAACGGCGTCTGCATTATGGAAGCCGGCAAGCCCATTCCCTTTCACCGGGATGCGGTGGTAGCCCTGATGAAACGCCCGGAAGTGACTTTCCGCTTGCAGCTGAACCTGGGGCCGGGCGCGGCTACCGCCTGGGGCTGCGACCTGACCGAGGAATATGTAATCATCAACAGCGCCTATACTACCTGAACCGCTCTGTTGAGGATGAATCCCCCAAGCCAAGGGGATGGCAGAACTTGCGGAAACCGCCAATCCTCCCCAGGCCCGGGCTGCGGGCCGGTGGGGGGGATTCCTGCCTTTGCCGCCGGGTTAAACATCGGCGGCCGAGGCCCTAAACTTTTTCCTATGGGGAGGTCGGAGTGGCCGGCCCGCCGTTAGTGGTAAAAATCGGGGGCAGCACTTTGGGCCGCCACGACACCAGCCTGCACGACCTGGTTGCGCTCCAGCGGCAGGGCCGGCCGGTGGTGGTGGTCCACGGCGGCGGCCCGGTCATCTCCCAATGGATGCAGCGGCAAGGCATTCCGCCGCGCTTTGTCAACGGCCTGCGCGTTACTGACGCCGCCAGCCTGGACATCGTCGTCGCCGTGCTGACCGGCTTGGTCAACAAGGAACTGGTGGCGTTGCTGCATACCCTGGGCGGCCGGGCTTTGGGCCTCAGCGGCCTGGACGCCGGCTTGTTACAAGCCCGCATCGCCAATCCGGAGCTGGGCTATGTAGGCGAAATTACCCAAGTCAACCCGGAGCCGCTGACCGCATTGCTGGACAACGGCTATATTCCCATCCTGGCCCCCCTGGCGATGCAGGAAGCCGATGGCAGCGACCACGCCGGCGGCCCGCTGAATGTCAATGGCGATACCGTGGCCGGAGAATTGGCCGCCGTCCTGGGCGCGGAACGGCTGATTTTCCTCACCGATGTTCCTGGCCTAATGGACGCCAACGGACGAGTTTTGCCCCGGTTGGACAAACGGCGGGCTCGGTTGCTACTGCGCTCCGATGTGGTGCGCGGCGGGATGATTCCCAAGTTGGAAGCCGGCCTGCGCGCCTTGGAAACGGCCCCGGTCGTCGACATTGTGGACGGTCGGGAACCGGGAGCCCTGCTGAACTGCGCCGCCGGCCAAGGAACCGGCACCCGGATTATGGGGTAGGGGGATTTCCCGGTCAGCCGGCATCCCATTCCACTACCCGCGCCGCGGTCAAGCGGATTACCGGGTTTTCGTCCAGGTCCATATCCCGATATTGGGGATACTTTTGCCGGAGTTGGGCAAGGGCGCTTTGCCGCTCCGGGTTGGCGGCGGCCTGGTCGGCGGTCAGCAGTTCCGCCGGGCCGGTGATGAGGAGGTACCAGAGTTGACTCCAGTCGGCCGGGTCATAGTGGTCGACCAGCAGGGCGGCTTGGGGATTTTCCAGGATATTGCGGACCCGGCGCAGGCGGGTCAAGGCGGCGCGCTTGGGCTTTTGATCCAGGACGGAATAGATACGGCAATCGGCGGCGCCGGGACTGCCGTCCAAGACAAAGCAGACCGGGATGAGGTGGGGGGCGGCATCGGCTCCGGCCGTAGCCAGCCGGCCCACCGGAGCGGTTTCCAGCCGCCGGATTTGTTGCGGGGTGAGCTGCATATCGTTGAACTGCTCCTTTGGAACGGTCCTTCCCGCATCTTACCACCATTCCCGCCGCTCTACTGCCAATTCCGCCGCTTTACCGTCCTTCCCGCGCAAGCGGGAATCCCGAACGGTACTGCCAAAGACCGGCCTAATATCAAGCGGGCATTCCTAGATTCCCGCTTACGCGGGAATGACGGTAGCTATATGCCCTTGCCCACCCGCCTTACCGTTCCATCACCAATTCCGCCGCCCACACTTCCCCTTGACCGGTGCGAATTTCCTTGACCGGATAGTCCGGCAAAGGAACAGTTGCCAGACATTTGCCATCGAAGTGGCCGCCCCAGCGGGCAAAGGCAAAATCCAAGTTGGCAAAGCCGGCGGCCTGCCGTTCCGGCGGCAAATCAGCCCTATCCACCGGGAGGATATGCAGGAAAAAGCCGGCCGCCGTATCCGCCGCCGCGCAGGTTTCCCGCAAGTAAATCAGTTGGTTGTCCTGAATATACAGGTCAAAATTGGAACGGGCCGCCGGTTGAATATCAGATAAAGCGGCATAAACCGCCCGCAAATCATCCGAATTGGCCGGCGGGTAAAGGTTAGTTTCCCAAATCCCGGCTTGCCCGGTGCGGATTTCGGCGATGGGATAGTCCGGCAAGGGATAGGCCGCCAGACACTTCCCCCCGGGCCGGCCGCCGTACTGGCCCAGGGAAAAATCCCGATTGTCAAAGCCATTGTCCCGGTGTCGCTCCGGCAAATCCGCCAAGTTGACCGGGTAGATGTGCAGGGTTAGGGGGGTGGCATATTCGGCTTGAGCGCAGTTCTCCTTGGCGTAAAGCAGGCGGTAGCCGCCGGCATTGTCCTGCTCCAGGAAAACCGCAAAGGCATCGGGATCCGGCGGCGGCTGTTGGCTCCGCAATTCGGCGATGTGTTCCCGCAGCCCGGGCGGCGACAGGCTGTAGAGTTCCTCCCAGATTGCGAACGGCCCGGCCGGATCCGGAGGATGCTGGGCCAGGATAATGTCGCCCCGGGCCGCGGCCGGGAGCTGAATAACGGCCAGGCAAAGACCATCCAGCCGTACCGGGTAATTGCTCAGCCGACGGGGATAAATATAGGCGCTGACGGCGGCGGCCGGCGGCGGCAGTAGTTCCGGATCCGGCGGGAAAAGTTTCACTCTGAACCAAGTATCCGGGCCGGCCGGCGGGCAGTTTTCCTTAATAAAGGTCAGCCTTTTATCGTTAAGATAGACCTTGTAATCGGCGCGGATAATGGGTTCCTCAGCCACGGCTTGGCGGTATATTTCCCGGTAGGCCGCCACGGCCGCCGGCGTCATCCGGGCGGAATCCAGCGGCCGCACCGCGATAAGGGTATTGTTGTAAAGGCGGAAACGGTAGGCCGCATTAAAGGCCAAATCCGGCTGACTGCCCTCCGGCTGATAAAGCAGTTCATAATCGGCGCGGCCGTCCCCCGCCGGGGGCAATAGACGCTGGCCGCCGGCCGGCGGGAGGGTGGACCGCCGTGACCGGGTTCGCACCGCCAGGGTTTCGTCGGGATGGCGTTCCAGCAGATACTCTAATCCCGGCCGATACGCCAATTTCCAGTGATCCAGATTATACTGCGTCCGCAACTGCTCCGGAGTAGTCCGATCCACCAGGAAATTGAAATAGCCGTATTGGAGGGGATGGAGTTGTATCACCTGGAGCAGAATCAAGCCCAAGCCCGTTCCCATCAGGAATAGCGTTCCGGCCGGCCAAGGCCGTTGCCGCCGCAAACCGGCCCACAGCCAGGCCAGGCCCCCGGCCGCCAGCAGGCCAAAGGGCGCATACAGAAAATAGAAATGCCGCCAATCGTTGTTCTGACTGGAACCCAGCAGGGCGGCGGCCAGCGGCGGCAGCAGAAAGACCGCCAGGGCCAGCAGTAGAAAACGCTGCCGGGTATTGCGGAAAAAAGCCCCGGGCCGGCCAATCACCCGGGCCACTACCGCCGCCGCGCCGATGCCGCCCAGCAGCAGGATTAACGGCGGCGTGGTAATGCCGAACCAGGCCGCGGTGTAATGCGGCGGCAGTTCGTTAGACCAATACAGCTGCCCCTGGAACAGCTGCCACAAAACCGTAGGATGGTCCATCGTCAAGGCCAGGCTCGCCGCCAGATAGTCCCCCGGATTAGTCCAGGCATAAGGCGCCAGGGCATACACCGTCAATCCGGCGGTTAAAGTGAACAGCCCGGCGGTCAACAGGATCCTTTTCCGTTCCGGCCCGTCCCCGGCATAAAACAAATCCAGCCCCCGCATAGCGATAATGGCGGGAAACAGCATCACCCCCATAATCCGCAGGTTGGTCAGCAGCCCTACCGCTATACCCAATAGCACGAAAGCCCCGAGGGTATCCCGGCGGAAAGCCCGTTCCAGTAGATACAGGGCGATGCTGAACATACTGAGAAAAACCGGGTCTTTGGAATTGAGAAAGGAATGGGCGTAAATGCGGGGATGCAGCAGAAAAATCAGCAGAGCCAGGATAGCGAGCAGCCGGCTGCCGAACAGCCGATAAGCCAATAGGTAGCAGAAATAACCGCCGACAATAAAGAACAAATGGGTAAGGATTGAACGCAGGCGGTGGATTTGGTAGTAATCCGTCAGGCCCAGAGCACGCTCGGCCAGCAGCAAGGGCAGCTCAAAGGCAATGCCATAAACCCGGTCATGGTAATTGGGCGTGGCAATGCGGTCGGCTTGCCCCAGGATATAGTCCAAGTTGGCTTGAGCAATGCGCCGCTGATTCGTCTCATCCGGGCTGACGCTGTAATCCCCGGCCGTCGCCAATCCGACCAGCATAAAAAGGGCGCAAATCAGCAGGCCGCTGTGGACGATCAGGAAGT
Source organism: Dehalococcoidia bacterium (assembly GCA_965203435.1). Taxonomy (GTDB): domain Bacteria; phylum Chloroflexota; class Dehalococcoidia; order Lucifugimonadales; family UBA3495; genus CBDBCU01. The sequence goes on from CBDBCU010000002.1 coordinate 452,036, forward strand.
TCAGCGCCGCCGCCCGATTTACGCCGGAAAGTCGCGGGGATATGCGGAGCAGCGGCGGAAACATAGGCCGGATTATAGCATAAGGAAGTGGGTAGTAATTTTCCGCTCATCCTTCAACCAGTTCAGGATGAGCGGGTAGTGGGGGAATCCTTACCGACTCAGGATGAGCGGGTGGTGGGGGAATCCTTACCGACTCAGGATGATTGGACAATCGCCGTCCGCTCATCCTGAACTGGTTGCCGGGTGGGCGCTGATTGTCCGCTCATCCTGAACTGGTTGCCGGGTGGGCGCTGATTATCCGCTCATCCTGAACTTGTTGAAGGACGGGCGGACAACCAGCGGCGGCCCTACCGCCCCACCGTCAATTCCACCACCCACAATTCCCCCGGGCCGGCTTGGAATTGGCCGGTGCGAATTTCCTTGACCGGATAATCGGGCAAGGGAACCGCCGCCAGACACTTGCCATCGAAATGGCCGCCATAGCGGGCAAAGGCAAAATCCAGGTTGGCAAAACCAGCCGCCTGCCGTTCCTGCGGCAAATCAGCCGTATCTACCGGGAGGATATGCAGGAAAAAGCCGGCCGCCGTATCCGCCGCCGCGCAAGTTTCCCGCAAGTAAATCAGCCGGTTATCCTGTATATACAAAGCAAAATCGGCCCGGGCCGCCGGTTGAATATCAGACAGAGCGGCATAAGCCGCCCGCAAATCATCCGGATTGGCCGGCGGGTAAAGGTTATTTGCCCACACCCCGGCTTGCCCGGTATAAAGGGCGGCAATGGGATAGTCCGGCAAGGGATAGGCCGCCAGACACTCCCCGCCGGGCCGGCCGCCATAATTTTCCAGTAGAAAATCCCGATTCTCAAAGCCGGCGCCCCGGCTATCCGCCGGCAAATCCGCCCGGTTCAACGGGTAGATATGCAGGGTTATCGGGGTTGCATAGTCGCCCTGAGCGCAGTCCCTTTTGGCGTAAAGCAGGCGATAGCCGCCGGTGCCATCCATATCCAGGAAAACCGCAAAGGCATCCGGCCCGGCCGGCGGTTGCTCCTGCTGCCATCGGGCCATCCGTTCCCGCATCCCGGGCGGCGCCAGGCTGTAAAGTTCCGCCCAAGCCACGACCGACCCGGATTGGCGGCCCGGATGCCGCTGGGCAATAATCAGGTCGCCCCGGACTGCGGCCGGCAGCTGAATGACGGCCAGGCAAAGAGCGCCCAGCTGTACCCGGTGATTGCTGAAACCCTCGGGGAAATGATAGCCGGCGGTCACTATATTCGGCGGCCGCAGTTCCGGCTCCGGCGGGAAAGGTTTTACGCTGAACCAGGCATCCGGGCTGTCCGGCGGGCAGTTTTCCTTGACAAAGGTCAGCCGCTGCCCCTGGCGATAAACCTTGTAATCGGCGCGGATAATGGGCTCCCCGGCTACGGCTTGGTCATATATTTCTTGATAGGCGGCGATGGCGGCCGGCGTCATCCGGGAGGAATCCAGCGGCCGCGCCACCAGCAGGGTATTGTTGTAAAGGCGGAAACGATACGCCGCATTAAAAACCCAGTCCGGCTGCTGGCCCTCTTGCAGATGAATCAGTTCATAATCGGCGCGGCGGCCGGGAGCCGGCGGCCGCAAACGCTCCGCCGGCAGGAGTTCGCTATACCGCTCCCGGGTTCGCACGATCAGGGTTTCGTCGGGATGGCGTTCCCGCAGATACGCCAAGCCCTCAAGATAGGCCAACCGCAAGTAGTCCGGATCATACTGCGTCCGCAGCTGTTCCGGGGTAGTCCGATCCGCCAGAAAGTTGAAATAGCCGTATTGCAGGGGATAGAGCTGGGCTATCGGAAGGAGAAGCAAGCCCAAGCCTAATCCCGCCAATCCATACGCCGCGGCCGGCCCTAGCCGTTGCCGCCGCCAACCGGCCAACAACCATCTCCCGCCCAAAGCCGCCAGCAGGCCAAAGGGCGCATACAGGAAATAGAAATGCCGCCAACCCTCGTATTGATTGGAACCCAGTAGGGCGGCGGCCAGCGGCGGCAGCAGAAAGCAAGCCAGCAGCAGCCCCCAAAAGCGCCGCCGGGTATTGCGGAAAACCGCCCCGGGCCGGCCTATCCCCCGGGCCACGACCACCGCCGCGCCCAGGCCGCCCAGCAGCAGCAGCGGCGGCGGCGTGGTGATGCCAAACCAAGTGGCGGCGTAATGCGGCGGCAGTCGATCCGAGGGAATCAGCTGGCCTTGAAACAGTTGCGGCTTGATATGGGGATGGTCGACCGTCAGATTAAGGCTGGCGGTTAAATAGTCCCACGGGTGCAGCCAGGCATAGGGCGTTACGGCGTACAAGGTCAGTACGGCCGCCAGGAGGAACGCCCCGGCGGTCATCAGGATACCTTTCCGTTCCGGCCAATTCCCGGCATACAAAAAGTCCAGACCCCGCATGGCCAGGGCCGCCGCCAACAGCCCGATCCCCATAATCCGCAGGTTGGTCAGCAGCCCTACGGCTATTCCCAATAAGAGGAAAGCCCCGAGGGTGTCTTTGCGGAAAGCCCGTTCCAGCAGATACAGGGCAATTAGGAACATACTGAGAAAGGGCGCGTCTTTGGAATTAAAAAAGGAATGGGCGTAAATGCGGGGATGCAGCAGGAAAACCAGCAGGGCCAGGACCGCAATCAGCCGGTTGTTGAACAGCCAGCAAGCCAGCCGATAGCAAAAGAAAGCGCCGAGGACAAAGAACAGATGGGTCAGCAATAAGCGGAGCCGGTGGATGGAATAGTAATCCTCCCGTCCCAAAGCCCGCTCGGCCAGCAGCAGGGGCAGCTCAAAGGCCGCGCCATAATAGCGGTCGGGGCGCCGGAGGTTTTCCAGGGCTTGGGCGTTTCCCAGGATATAGTCCAGATTGGCCGCGCCAATCCGCCGTTGCGGCAGTTCCGAGGGGCCAATACCATAATCCCCGGCTTGAAATAAGCCGGCCAGCAGAAAGAGGGCGCAAATCAGCAGGCCGCTGCGGACGGTGAGGAAGTTCACTACCGCCGCCCGGCTAATGACGGAAAGGCGTGGGGATATGGGCAACGGCCGGTTGAGCATAGGTTGGATTGTAGCATAAGGGCGGCCGCCGCTGATTGTCCTCCCATCCTTCAACCAGTTCAGGATGAGCGGACAATCAGCGCCGCCCTACCGCACCGTCATCAACTCCGCCGCCCACAATTCCCCTTGGCCCGGAATATACTGGCCGGTGCGGAGGGATTTGATGGGATATTCCGGCAAAGGAACGGTTACCAAACACTTGCCGTCAAAAAAGCCACCATAGCGGGCAAAATCAAAATCCGCATTGGCAAAGCCGGCCGGCTGCCGCTCCTCCGGCAAATCGGCCCTATCCGCCGGGAGGATATGCAGGAAAAAGCCGGCCGCCGTATCCGCCGCCGTGCAGGTTTCCCGCAAGTAAATCAGCCGGTTATCCTGAATATACAGGTCAAAATCGGCCCGGGCCGCCGGTTGAATATCAGACAGAGCGGCATAAGCCGCCCGCAAATCATCCGGATTGGCCGGCGGGTAAAGGTTAGTTTCCCACGCCCCGGCTTGCCCGGTCAATATGGACGCGATGGGATAGTCCGGCAGGGGATACACTGCCAGACATTCCCCATCGATCCGGACGCCGTATTGGTTTAAGGGAAACTCCCGATTGTCCACCCCGCTTTGCCACAAATAGAAAGGCAAATCCGCCAAGTTCTCCGGGAGGATGTGCAGGAAAGGCCGGGTTGCATACTCCCCGGGGGCGCAATTTGCTTTGGCGTAAAGCAGGCGGTAGTCGCCGGCGGCGTCCTGGTCCAGGAAAACCGCAAAGGCATCCGGATCCGGCGGCGGCTGTTGGCTCTGCAATTCGGCAATCTGTTCCCGCAGGCCGGGCGGCGACAGGCTGTAAAGTTCCTCCCACAAGGGCGGCGAAATTGGCCCCTCCGGGTTCAGATTGTGCCGGGAAAGAATCAAGTGGCCCCGGGCTGCGGCTGGCAGCTGAATAACCGCCAGGCAGGTATCGCCCAGCCGTACCCGGTGATTGCCCTGGCGGTAGGAGATGTAGAAGTAGATTTCCCCGGCATTGGGCGGCAAGAGAGTCGGATCGGGGGGAAACAGCCGCGCGCCAAACCAGGCATCCGGACTGTCCGGCGGGCAATTTTCCTTGACCAAGGTCAACCGTTGCCCCTGGCGATAAACCTGGTAATCGGCGCGGATAATGGGTTCATCGGCAAGGGCTTGGCGGTATATTTCCCGATAGGCCGCCACGGCGGCCGGCGTCATCCGGGCGGAATCCAGCGGCCGCAGGGCGGTGACGGCATTGTTGTAAATAGGGCGGTATGCCGAATTAAAGACCAAGTCCGGCTGGCCGGGTCCAATCGGATGCAGCAGGTCATAATCGGCATTGCGGCCGCCGCCATCAGGGACGGGAAATAAACGCTCCCGGTCGGCCGGCGAAAGCAGTTCGAACTCCTTTGGGTAGTCCGTCCGCACCGTGATGACCGCGTCGGGATAGCTTTTCCGGATGCGCTGCAACCCCGCCCAATAAGCCAATTCCCAGAAACTGAAATGATACTGCGTCCGCAGGTATTCCGGGGTCGTCCGATCCACCAGGGCGTTGAAATAGAGATGCTGTAAGGGATGGAGCTGCGTTATCTGGAGCAGTATCAGCCCCAAGCCGGCCGCGATTAGTCCGTACATCCCGAATCGCCACCGCCGCTGTTGCGCCCAAGCGGCCGCCAGCCACCCCAGTCCCCCGGCCGCCAGCAGGCAAAAAGGTACATAAACGAAATAAAGATGCCGCCAATCGTTATATTGATTGGAACCCAGCAGGGCCACGGCCAGCGGCGGCAGTAGAAAGCCGGCCAGCAGCAGGGCCAGAAAACGCCGCCGGGTATTGCGGAAAACCGCTCCCGGCCGGCGGCAAAGCCGGGCCGCCACCGCGGCCGCGCCGATACCGCCCAGCAGCAAAATCAGCGGCGGCGTGGTGATGGCAAACCAGATGGCATTGTAATGCGGCGGCAGTTGGTCGGAAGGAAACCATTCCCCCTGAAACAGCTGCGGCCAAACCACCGGATGATTGACCGCCAAGTCCAGACTGGCCGTCAAGTAGTCCCCCGGATTAGTCCAGGCGTGGGGCGACAGGGTGTATATCGTCAGCCCGGCGGCAGTGGTGAACAGCCCGGCAGTAATCAGGATGGCTTTCCGCTCAGCGTTGCTCCCGGCATAAAGCAAATCCAGCCCCCGCATAGCGATAACGGCGGGAAACAGCATTATCCCCATAATCCGCAGGTTGGTCAGCAGCCCCACCGCCACGCCCAACAGGAGAAAAGCCCCGGTCGTATCCTTGCGGAAAGCCCGTTCCAGCAGATACAGGGCAAGGCTGAACATACTGAGAAAAACCGGGTCTTTGGAATTAAAGAAAGAGTGGCCGTAAATACGGGGACTTAGCAGGTAGAACAGCAGGGCCAGAACAGCGATAAGGCGGTTGTTGAACAAATGATAAGCCAGCCGGTAGCAAAAGAAACCGCCGACAATAAAGAACAGGTGGGTGATAGTTGTGCGGAGCCGGTGGATATAGTAGTAATCCTCCAGCCCCAGGGCGCGCTCGGCCAATAGCAGGGGCAGCTCAAAGGCCACGCCATAAACCCGGTCGTGGTAGAGGTCGCCGACAATGCGGTCCGCCCGGCCCAGGATATAATCCAGGTTAGCCGCAGCCGTATGCCGCTGTATTCCCTCGTCCGAAACCGCGCCGTAATCCCCGGCCGTGGCCAGGCCGGTCAGCAGGAAAAGGGCGCAGATTATCAGGCCGCTGCGGACGGTCAAAAAATGCGCTACCGCCGCCCGGTTAATGACGGAAAGGTGAGGGGATATGGGTAGCGGCCGGTTGAGCATAGGTGGGATTGTAGCATAAGGGGGATGGGCGGCTCTTTCCCGTTCATCCTTCAACCAGTTCAGGATGAGCGGAAAAGAACCGCCCGCTCATCTTGAACCAGTAAGGATGCAGCCACTGTCCGCTCATCCTGAACCGGTTGCCGGGCGGGGGCTGATTGTCCGCTCTCCTGAACTTGTTGCCGGGCGGGGGCTGATTGTCCGCTCATCCTGAACTTCGTTGAAGGATGGGCGGACAATCAGCAACGGCCTTACCGCCCCACCATCCATTCCACCGCCCACACTTCCCCCTGGCCGGGGATATACTGGCCGGTGCGGATGGACGCTATGGGATAGTCGGGCAGGGGGACTATCGCTATACATTCCCCGCCAGGGCGGCCGCCGTAATAGTCGATGGGGAAATCCCGGTTCTCAAAGCTGCTGCCCCGGCTGTAATCCGGCAAGTCCGCCAGGTTGACCGGCGCGATGTGCAGAAATATCCGGGTTGCGTAGTCGGCATCGGTACAATCGGCTTTGTAGTAAAGCAGGCGGTTGCGGCCCTGTTCCCGGTCGAGGAAAACCGCAAAGGCATCCGGGCCGGCCGGCTCCGGTTGATTCCGCCGGTAGTCGGCAATAAGTTCCCGCAGGCCGGGGGGGGAAAGGCTGTAAAGTTCTGCCCAGATCGGATCGCCTACCGGCCCGAAGTTGCCCAGCCGGCGCTGCATCAAAATCAAATCGCCCTGGGCATAATCCGGCAGTTGCAGGACGGCGAGGCAGGTATCGCCCAGCCGTATCCGGTGATTGCCGAATGTGGCGTAGGAACCGGGGTTATACACCTCCGGCGGCAAAGTTGCGATGTGGTGGGGGAAGAGCCGCACCCCCAGCCAGGCATCCCGGCTCTCCGGCGGGCAGTTTTCCTGAACAAAAACCAGCCGCTTGTCGTTGCGATAGACAGCATAATCGGCGCGGATGATGGGTTCGCCGGCGATGGCTTGGCGGTAAATTTCCCGGTAGGCGGCGACGGCGGCCGGCGTCATCTGCTCAGCATTCAGCGGCCGGGCGGTAATCAGGGTGTTGTTATAAAAGCGGCGGCGGTAGGCCGAATTAAAAGCCAAATCCGGCCGATGCGGTTCCAACTGATAAATCAGTTCATAATCGGCATTGCGGCCGGAAGCCAACAGCAAGCGCCGCCCGGCCCGGGCCGGCAAAGTTTCCAACTGCCGCCGCTTGGCCCGCACCGTCAAGGTCTCTCCGGGATGGCGCGCCAGCAGCCGTTGCAAGGCATCCCGCTGCGCCAACTCCCAATAATCCAAATCATACTGCGTCCGCAGCTGCTCTGGGGTAGCGCGATCCACCAGAAAGTTGAAATAGATATACTGCAAGGGATGGAGCTGGATCAGCTGAAAAGCCAGCAATCCCAAGCCTAGCCCGGCCAATCCGCAGATCCCGGCCGGCCAGAGCCGCCGGCCGGCCAGGGATGCCAGCAACCAGCCGCCGCCCAGGGCCGCCAGTAGGCAGAATGGCCCATAGACGAAGTAGAAATGCCGCCAGCCGCTGTAGATGATGGAACCCAGCAGGGCGGCGGCCAGCGGCGGCAGCAGGAAAGCGGCCAGCAGCAGCAGTTGCAAACGCAGCGGGCCGTTGCGAAAAGCCAAGCCGGGCCGGCGCAACGCCTTGACCGCCACCGCCGCCATTCCGGCCAAGCCCAGCAGCAAAACCAGCGGCGGCGTGGTAAGACTGAACCAGGTCGGCAAGTAATGCGGCGGCAGTTCGTTGGAAAAAAGCGCTGCGCCCTGAAACAACTGCCGTACTACATTGGGATGATGGACCGTCAAGTTGAGACTGGCCGCCAGATAGCCGATGGGGTCGATCCAGGCGTAGGGGGTTAGGGCGTAAAAAGTCAATCCGGCGGCCAGGGCGAACAGGCCGGCGGTCCGTAAAATGCCTTTCCGTTCCGGCCTCCCTCCGGCATAAAACCCGTCCAATCCCCGCATTGCCAACACCGCCGGAATCAGCATTATCCCGACAATGCGGAGGTTGGTCAGTACGCCCACCGCCGCGCCCAGCAGGATAAAAGCCCCCAGGGTATCCTTGCGGAAAGCCCGTTCCAGCAGGTAGAGGGCAAGGACAAACATAGTGAGAAAGGCGGGGTCTTTGCTGTTCAGATAGGATTGGGCGTAGAGGCGGGGATGCAGCAGAAAGAGCAGCAGGGCGAAAAGGGCGATCAGCCGGCTGCCGAACAGCCGGTAAGCCAGCAAGTAGCAAAAGAAAGCGCCGATAATAAAGAGCAGGTGATTGAGGGTCAGCCGCAGGCGGTGGATTTGGTAGTAATCGGCCGCCGGCCCCAATAGCCCCTCGGCCAACAGCAGCGGCAACTCCCAAGCCACGCCGTAATAGCGGTCGGAGGGTATCAGCTGGGGGGCACCACTATCGGGCGCGGCCAGGATGCCGTTGTAATCAGCCCGGCCGCGGATATAATCCCAATTGGCCCGGGCAATGGCCCGCTGAATCGGATCATCCTGATTGATGCCGTAATCCCCAGCCAGGGCAATGCCGGCCAGCAGAAACAGGCTACAGATTAGCCGGCCGCAATGATCGGCAAAAAAATTCCCGACCGCCCGGCGCCGGCCGGCAAATCGGTAGGGCAGCGGGCGCAGCGGCGGAAACATAAGCCGGATTATAGCATAAGGGGGCGGCCCCGCCTTACCGCCCGGCCGACAAATTTACCGACCACAATTCCCCTTGGCCGGGGATATACTGGCCGGTGCGGATGGTTTTGATGGGATAATCGGGCAGGGGGACGATTGCCACGCATTCCCCGCCGGGCCGGCCGCCGTAGGTATTCAGGGGAAAATCCCGGTTCTCAAAGTTGACGGATGGGGCGGCCGGCGGCAAATCCTCCGGCCGGGCCGGGTGGATATGCAGGAATACCGGGGTTTCGTATTCGTCTTGAGTGCAGGCGGCTTTGGCGTAAAGCAGGCGGTTACGGCCGGCCTCCCGGTCAAGGAAAACGGCGAAATCCTCCGACCCGGCCGGGGGTTGCCGTTGCCGCCGCCCCTGGGCAATCAGTTCCCGCAAGCCGGGTTGGGAAAGGCTGTGCAATTCCGCCCCTAGGGTTGTCCCGCCGGGTTCGTAATTGCCGCCGCTGCGCTGCATCAGGATCAGGTCGCCGTCCCCATCATCGGGCAGCTGAATGACCGCCAGGCAAAGGCCGTCCACCCTTACCCGCTGATTGTGCCAGGGGGCATAAAAGCCGGGCTGCGGGAAATAGGGCGGCAAGGTTTCCGGCGTCGGCGGTAGCGGCTTAACCCCAAACCACACATCCGGCCCGTCCGCCGGGCAGTTTTCCTGAATAAAGGTCAGCCGCCGGCCGTCAATATAGACATCATAATCGGCGCGGATAATCGGCTCTCCGGCCGTGGTTTGGCGGTATATTTCCCGGTAGGCGGCAATGGCGGCCGGCGTCATTCGGGCATCGTCCAACGGCCGCGCTACACTGAGGGTATTGTTATAAAGGCGGCGGCGGTAGCGGGAATTGAAAGCCAAATCCGGCTGATACGCCGCCGGCTGGCCGGCCAAAGTATAGTCGGCGCGGCGATGCACGGTGTCGGCGGTCAACTGCTGCCGGTCTGCCGCCGGCAGGATGTTTAGATGCCGCCGGCCGGTACGCACGGTCAGAGTTTCATTTGGATGGCTGTCCAACAGGTATTGCAATCCATCCCCCGCCGCCAGTTTCCAGTAATCCATCGCATACTGCGTCCGCAGCCGCTCCGGCGTCGTACGGTTCACCAGAAAGTTGAAATAGTCGGTCTGCAAGGGATGGATTTGCGCCATTTGCAGCAGGGTCAACCCCAAGCCTACTCCGGCCAATCCATACAATCCGGCCGGCCCATAGCGCCGGCGGGATAAGGCGGTCAACAGCCAACCGCCGCCCAAGGCCGCCAGCAGGCAAAAGGGCGCATAGAGAAAATAAAGCTGCCGCCAGCCCTCATACTGATTGGATCCCAGCAGGGCGGCGGCCAGCGGCGGCAATAGAAAGCAGGCCGCCAGCAGCACCAGGAAACGCCGCCGGGTGTTGCGGAAAACCGCTCCGGGCCGGCGCCAGGCCCTTACCGCTACCATTGCCAATCCGACAAAGCCCAGCAGCAAAATCGGCGGCGGCGTGGTGATGGCAAACCAGACGGCGGCGTAATGCGGCGGCAATTCGTTGGACAATAGCAATTGTCCCTGAAACAGCTGCGGCAAAACAACCGGATGATTTACCGTCAAACTCAGGCTGGTGATCAGGTAGTCAACGGGATTGGCCCAGGCGTAGGGGGTTACGGCATACAAAGTCAGTCCGGCGGTCAAGGCAAACACTCCGGCGGTTAGCAGGATGGGTTTCCGTTCCGGCCAACCGGCCGCCCCTAGCAAATCCAGTCCCCGCATTGCCAGGGCCGCCGCCAAAAGCCCTAGCCCCATAATCCGCAGGTTGGTCAATATCCCTACGGCTATTCCCAGCAGCACAAAAGCGCCGACGGTGTCTTTGCGGAAAGCCCGTTCCAGCAGATACAGGGCGATGATGAGCAGGGCGAGAAAGGGCAGGTCTTTGCTGTTGAGGTAGGAATGGGCGTAGAGGCGGGGGTGCAGCAGGAAAAGCAGCAGGGCCAGCAGGGCGATAAGCCGATGGTCGGTTAGCCGATAAGCCAGCCGCCAGCAAAAGAAAGCGCCAATGATAAAGAGCAGGTGGGTCAGGGTCAGCCGCAGGCGGTGGACATAGTAATAATCCTCCAAGCCCAGGATCCCCTCGGCCAGCAGCAGGGGCAGCTCAAAAACCACGCCATAAACCCGGTCGTGGTAAAGCTCGGTATCGATGCGGTCGGACTGCCCGAGGATGTAGTCCCGATTGGCTTGGGCAATCTGCCGCTGCGCCCGTTCATCGTAGTTAATGCCATAATCCCCGGCCAGCACCAAGCCGGCCATTAGGAAAAGGGCGCAGATAATCAGGCCGCCGCGGTCCATAAGGAAGTTCCGCGCCGCCCGGCGGCCGCCGGAAACTTGCGGAACTATGCGGCGCAGCGGCGGGAACATAGGGGGGATTATAGCATATAGCGACCGCGTCTTTACCGTCGGGGCAGTGGCATCAGCCCGATTTAAGGGGTATAATAGATTTAACCTGGCCCCGCCGGATAAGAAAGGAATTGCCATGTCGGAACACGCGGCCCAACACTACGCCGGCATCAGTCGGCGGATGATCCGCCAATCCCATTACGAACTGACGCGCCGGGGCGACCGGCTCCAAGCCTCGGAAAAGGCCGCCGGAGCCGTAGCCCACGCGGTCAAAGCCGTCGGCGAGGATCGGTTCTGGCGGCACGATTCTCACAATCGGCGGCGGGCCATTATTGACCTGGTGGCCGCCGAGTATGGGCAGTCGGAGCTGACGGCGTTGAACGCGATGGCCGACGAGTTGCACGAGAATTTTTACGAGGATCAGCTGGAGGACTGGCAGGTACAGGAACGCTTGACCCGGCTGACCCGCTGGCTGGAGTCGCTGGTAGCAACCCGCACCTTGCCCCCGAACCCGGATTTCGTCCCTTCGCCGGGGCAGCAGCGGGTTCTGGATCGCCTGCGGCTTACCCCTGAGGAAATTGAAGCTAACGAGGCCAAGGAGTTTCCGCCGCCGATGCCCCCTTTCGCGCCGGAGGACGAGGAATGGGAGGAGGAGGATGGGGAAATGGCGTAGCTGGGGGCCGGGTTAATCCGCATCCTCCGGGTCAAAATCCGGCGGCGGCGGGGGATATTCCGCCGCCCACCGGGCCGCAATTTCCGCCTCCGTCAAGCGCAACCGGCCGATGCTCCGTTCCTGATCCGGAGTAGGCCGAAAATCGGGATTCGGCTCCCTCTCCAGCAGCTCGGTAAAAGTCGCCAGCAGGCCGGTCAGCAGCTCCAGCCGTACCGCTACTTCCCGAGCGCACATCCAGTCCTCGCAAATGTTCCTGCGTAGCTGGTCGGCGGCATCATGCATCGCATTCCACTCCGGCTGCCCGTACTCGTCCGCCAGCAGATGCACAATCCGCCGCCGGTAGTTATGGGAATCGCTCCGCCAGCAGCGGGCTTCCGCGGCCGCCTTGACCCCGTGGGCGACGGCCCCGGACGCCTTGTCGCACGCCTGCACCCGGTCGCCGCGTTTTTCCAGTTCGTAGCGGGCCTGGCGAATCAGCCGCCGGCTGGTTTTGCGGTGATGTTCCACGCCCGGCAGGGCCGCGCCGCCGCCCTGGCCCTCAGGATTGTCCGTCATAACTTTTGATTCCTCCGGAGACAAGTTTTGCCCCATTGTAGCATATTCCAGGGACATTGCGGCCTATTCATCCTTCAACAAGTTCAGGATGAGCGGATGGGGCGGGATGGCATCTTTCAACAGACCCGGCAAACGCCGCCCTTGCCAACTATGGCATAGGGCGGCGGCCGTGGGGTATAATTGTTGCCACATCCTTAATAAACCGGCCGCCGGGCGCAGTTCCGATTTGCGCCGCCGCGCCGCCATCCCGTCCCGGAGGAAAACCCATGGCTTACCTGCCCATCGAGGATTACGGCATCATCGGCAATATGCACACCGTGGCTCTGGTGGGCATCAACGGCTCCATCGACTGGTTCTGCTGCCCGGACTTCGACTCGCCCAGCGTTTTCGCCGCCATTCTGGACGATGCCCAGGGCGGCCATTTCAAGATTGCCCCGGCCGGCGGCCAGGAGGAGATTACCTACAAGCAGATGTATTGGCCGGAGACCAATGTGCTGGTAACGCGTTTCCTGTCTCCGGATGGCGTGGGCGAGGTCATCGACTTTATGCCGGTGGGGGAACGCGGCCGGCACGACCATAACGAACTAATCCGCCGGGTCAATGTGGTGCGCGGCGAGATGACCTTTCGGATGGAGTGCATTCCGGCCTTTAACTACGCCCGCAGCGGCCATAAAATCACCCGGAACGAATCCGGGGCCCTGATGGTTTCCGACGAAGGGCTGAGCATTCAGCTGTCCACTTCCCTGCCGCTGGAAGCCCAGGACGGCGGGCTGGTCTGCGATTTTACCCTGCACCGGGGGCAGACCACGACCTTTGCCCTGGATGAAATCGGCAACAATGTGGGCGATCCCCATCCCTTTACCGAGGCGGAAAGCGAGCAGCTTTTCGAGGATACCGTGGCCTATTGGCGCAACTGGCTGTCCCGCTGCACTTACAAGGGGCGCTGGCGGGAAATGGTGCAGCGCTCGGCCCTGGCCCTGAAACTGCTGACCTATGAACCGACCGGAGCCATCGTCGCCGCCCCCACCTGCAGCCTGCCGGAGGATTTGGGCGGGGTGCGGAACTGGGACTATCGCTATACCTGGATCCGGGACGCCGCCTTTACCCTCTATGCCCTGCTGCGGATTGGCTTTACCGAGGAGGCGGCCAAGTTTATGCACTGGATCGAGGAACGGGCCAGCGAGCTGAACCCGGACGGCTCCCTGCAAATTATGTACGGCATTGACGGCCGCCATCAGTTGACCGAGGAAACCCTGTGGCATCTGGACGGCTACAAAGGCTCCAGCCCGGTGCGGATTGGCAACGGGGCCTATGACCAGTTGCAGCTGGACATTTACGGCGAGCTGCTGGATTCGGTCTATATCTACAACAAGCACGGCGCGCCCATTTCCTTTGACTTCTGGCAGCATCTGCGCCGCCTGACCGATTGGGTGGTGGAGCATTGGCAAGAGGAGGATGAGGGCATTTGGGAAGTGCGCGGCGGGCGCAAGCATTTCGTCTATTCCAAGCTGATGTGCTGGGTGGCCGTGGATCGGGCGTTGCGGCTGGCCGAGGCCCGCTCTTTTCCGGCCGACCGGGCCAAGTGGGAAAAGACCCGGGACGAAATTTTTGAGGATATTATGGAAAAGGGCTGGAGCGAAAACCGCCAGGCTTTCGTCCAGTATTACGGCGGCGAGGCCCTGGACGCCTCGAACCTGATGATGCCCCTGGTCTTTTTTATGGCCCCTTCCGACCCGCGGATGCTGAAAACCCTGCAAGCCATCAACCAGTCCCCGGAACAGGGCGGGTTGGTGTCCAACAGCCTGGTCTATCGCTACCACCTGGAATCCTCTCCGGACGGGCTGATGGGCTACGAAGGCTCTTTCAACATCTGCACTTTCTGGCTGGTGGAGGCCATGAGCCGGGCCGGCCGCTACGATCCCCAAGCCCTGGATCAGGCCCGGCTGATTTTCGAAAAGATGCTCAGCTACGCCAATCATCTGGGCCTGTACGCCGAGGAAACCGGCCACAGCGGCGAGGGCCTGGGCAACTTCCCCCAAGCCTTTACCCATCTGGCCCTGATAAGCGCCGCCTGCAACCTGGATCGGGACATCGACAGTGCCGGCCTGGTGGACTGGTAACAGGGGGGGATGGGCAAGGGGATATTCCCGCCCCCTACCGTCATTCCCGCGTAAGCGGGAATCCCGACGGTACTGCCTTATGACGGTATTGTAGGCAGGCAACCGTGGGATTCCCGCTTACGCGGGAAGGACGGTGGGGGCGGCCAGTACCGTCCTAAGCAGACCAAAGAATCCTGTCTATCCTGTTAATCCATGTTTGAATCCGTTCCCCCGGGGCGAGGGAATGACGGCAAGCCGATTGTGTGGCACAATGGTACCCTTATGTCTGCCGAAGTCCGCCCTGCTAAGGCCGCCGGTTTGCGCCGGTTTCTGCCCGCCGCCATGCGCTACGGGCAGTTCCGCTATTATTGGCTGGCCCTGCTGACCGGCGTCACCGGGCATCAGATGCTCTTTCAGTTCACCCTGGGCTGGCTGATGTTCGACTTGACCGGGGAGGAGGGCTATCTGGCCTATCTGGGCTTGGCCGTGGCGGCGCCGGCCCTGGCTCTGAACCTGCTGGGCGGGGTGATGGCCGACCGCCTGGAACCCCGGCGCTTGGTGGCGGCGGCGCAAAGCATTTCCGCCACCGTGATTAGCCTGCTGGCGGCGCTGGTGCTGCTGGGCCGGGTGGAGCCGTGGCACATCCTGCTGGCCGCCTTCAGCGCCGGCGTCTGCCAGGCTTTTGACCAGGCCAGCCGCGCCAGCATCTTTCCCCGATTGGTGCAGCGGGAGCATATCGCCAACGCCGCCGCTATGGAGTCCATCGTCTGGAACGGAGTGCGGGTCTTGGCTCCGGCTTTGGCCGGCCTGGTCATTGCCCGGCTCAGCATCGCCGCCTCTATGTTCCTCAGCGCCGCCTCTTTCTATGTGCTGGCGGCGGTGATTGCCCAGCTGAAACTGCGGGAACGGCCGCCGGCCACCGGGCGGGTGGTGCGGCAAATGGGCGAAAGCCTGCGCTATGTAGGCCGCCATCCCATCTTTCTCTATGTAATGCTGCTGACCTTTTGCAACAGCCTGTTCGGAATGGCCTACATCCTGCTGATGCCGGTATTGGCGGAAAAATCCCTGCTGGTGGCGGCCGACCGGGCCGGTTTCCTGCTGGGCGCGGCCGGCTTGGGGGCGATCGTCGGCAACTGGATTATCGGCAGCCTGCCCCGGGGCAGCCCTCGGGGACAGATAATCCTGGGCGGGGCGATGGCTTACGCCGTGGCTTTGCTGCTCTTTGCCCTGGCCGCGGGGCAGGCGCTGTATTGGCCGGCTATGGGCCTGCTGTTCATCGCCGGCGTAGCCTTTGCCCTGTATCTGGTGGGGGGATTAAGCACCTTGCAGGAATTGGTGCCGGATAACATTCGCGGCCGGGTGATGGGTTTGTACGGGGCCACTTGGAGCTTGGGGCCGCTGGGGTTGGCCCAATCCGGATTTATGGCCCAATACTTCGGCGCGCCGCTGGCGGTGGCGGCCGGGGCGGCGGTGATGCTGGCGGTAGCCCTGCTGATTTACCTGTTCCGCCCGGAGGTCCGCAACTTCCGCAGCGGGATGGAACTGGCGGCGCGGGCCGGTTAGGGCGTGTCCACGCTAATCCCGGGAATTATCCCTTGCGGCCGGGAGCTTGGCAGTATATTGGAAAGCCGTAGCCACCCTACTATGTCATTCCGAGCGTAGCCGAGGAATCTAAAAATCTTGAAATGGATTTCAGTGCGGGCATTTCAGATTCCTCGGCTACGCTCGGAATGACATAGTAAAGGGGTGGGCTATCCGAGGCATCAGTAATTAGCATGAACAAGCCCCGGTTTCATCCTTCAACCAGTTCAGGATGAGCGGAAAGGGGGCCGCCGGTTTCCGTCCTTCAACAAGTTCAGGATGAGCGGATAGGGGGGCCGCCGGGTTCATCCTTCAACCAGTTCAGGATGAGCGGATAGGGGAAACCGACTCAAATAAAGGAGGATTTATGACGCCGCAGGACAATCCGCAGAACTACAATCCCTTGACGCCGCAGGAGCGGTACATCCTCGAGTTCAAGGGGACGGAACGGCCTTTCAGTGGGGAGTACGATGACTTTTACCAGGAGGGAGTCTATCTCTGCCGCCGCTGCAATGCCGAGTTGTACCGGTCGGCGGACAAGTTTGACGCCCATTGCGGCTGGCCGGCTTTTGACCGGGAAGTCCCGGCGGCGGTGCGGCAGCTGCCCGACCCGGACGGCTTTCGGACGGAAATCGAGTGCGCCCACTGCGGGGGACACCTGGGCCATGTATTCTTTGGCGAGGGGTTCACTCCCACCAACGCCCGCCACTGCGTCAACTCCCTCTCCCTGCGCTTTGTGGGGGAATAGGGGGATGGCCCTTTTCCCTGGGCTGGCGGCGGATCCGTCCGCTCACCCGGAAAGGGAAAGGGATCCGGAGTCAAGGCGATGGCCTATTTCTAACGAATTGCCAACCGTATTTCCCGCCCTCCACCGTCCTTCCCGCGCAAGCGGGAATCTAGAACGGCGCGGCCTTATGATGCCGTATCCTTATCTGTCGGTCGTCAAAGACATCCCTGGCCTTTTCCTTGTAGTTGGGCGTGGGCTTGCCCGGCCCCACCTTGGCGGCGGTTTGCCAAGGGCGGTAGAAAGGGGGCAGGCCGGGAAGGACGGCTCCTAAGAAGGGGCGGTTCCTATGTAAAATTGCCCGGAATTTTCCCGGGTCAAACCCCTTGACAATCCCCGGCCGCCGTTATATAATCATCCTTGAACCGGGGGATTATTCTCCATGGAGGGCAATAATCCGGGGATATAGCTCAACTGGGAGAGCGCGGCGTTCGCAACGCCGAGGTTGGGGGTTCGAGCCCCCCTATCTCCACCAAACCAGCCCCTGTAGCTCAGGAGGACAGAGCGGCGGCGTCCTAAGTCGCGCGGCGGGGGTTCGAGTCCCTCCAGGGGTACCATAACCGGCAAGCCTTTCCCAAGCCGGCGGTCGCGCCGGCCGGATAATGCAGGAGCGTAGCTCAGTCTGGCCAGAGCGCTGGTCTCCAAAACCAGTGGTCGGGGGTTCGAATCCTCCCGCTCCTGCCATCCCTTTCCCCGAATATCGTACAGTTAGAGGGTCAGCCGGCCCTCTTTTCTTTTATTCCGGCAACCGCATTGTCAGTTCCATTCCATTGCCATCCTTTCATCCTTCAACAAGTTCAGGATGAGCGGAATGAATATCCCTGCCTTGGGAGGATAGCCTGATGACTCAGCCTATGGCCCCGGATTTGGTGCGCCACTTGCAATCGGTCGGCGACCCGGCCCTGTCCCCGGACGGCTCCCTACTGGCCTTTGTCCATTCCCGCATCGACCCGGAAACGCTGCAAAGCCAGTCCCGGATCCGTTTGCTGAACTTGGGGGACACTATTCCGGATGCGGCTGAGGCCGCGGCTATCCCCGACTTTACCGCCGGCCCCCGGGATGGATTGCCCCGTTTTGCTCCGGACGGCCGGACGATTGCTTTTCTGCGCGGCCCGGCCAGCGGCCCCAAGCAGCTGTGGCTGATTGGCGTGGACGGCGACGCGGCCCGGCCGCTGACCCACCAGCCCGGCGGCGTCATCGACCTGGCCTGGTCTCCTGACTCCCGGCGGTTGGCTTATGTGGCCGATGAAAAGCCGGCCGATCCGGCGGATTCCGCAGATTCGTCCGGCACTACTTGGCCCCAAGGCAGCGTAGTGCGGCGCATCCGCTACCGCTATGACGGCTTGGGCTGGCGCGGCGATTGCCATTTCCATATTTTCCTGGTTGACACGGACACCGGGGAAAGCCGGCAGCTTACCGCCGGCGATTGGGATGACTTTCTGCCGGCTTGGTCGCCGGACGGCAACCGCCTGGCCTTTGTATCCGGCCGACGGGAGGATCGGGATGTCCGGGCCCGGACGGAGGCTTATGTGGTGGCTATTGACCGGCGGCTGGCTGAGGGGGAACGGAAAGTTGACGCGGGGTCGGCCGGGACGGATTGGACCGACGGGGCGGAATTGTGGTCGGGGGATTTGGGCAGCGTGGGGGCTTTGACCTGGTCGCCGGACGGCCGGCAGCTGCTGGCGGCCGCCTCGCCGCTGCCCGGCGGCTTGGGCTTGTGGCAAAGCCTGCTGTATCTACTGGAGCCGGGCCAAGAGCCGCAAGCCCTTACCGACGACGCTATCCGCCCGGTAGTGGGCATCCCGGCCATCAGTCCCAACCCGGAACTGGCCTGGTACTCCGATGGGCGCATTAGGTTTCTGGGGGAAAGCCGGGGGCAATCCTGGCTGATGGAAACTACGGCCGCCGGCGGCCCGGTTAAGCGGTGGGGCGGCGGCGGAATGCAGAGCGCGGCCCTGGCCCTGGACGCCGCCGGCCGCCAAGCCGTCCTGATTGCCAATACCCCTCAATCCCCCAGCAATCTGCTGCTGCTGGACGGGAATGATACCGCCGGACAGCTTTTGACCGACTACAACCGGGCTTATCTGGCGGAACATCCGCCGGCCCGGCCGGAAAAATTTATCCTGGAGCGGGAGGGTTGGGAAATTGAGTGTCGCCTTTACTTTCCGCCGGATTTTGACCCGGCCCGGCGGTATCCCCTGGTATTGGAAATTCACGGCGGCCCCAACGGCGCTTTCTACGATGCCTTTGCCCCCTTGCATCAGGTCTTGGCGACCAACGGCTATCTGACCCTGGCGGCGAACCCCCGGGGTTCCTCGACCTATGGGGTGGATTTTATGACGGCGGTGCTGGCCGATTGGGGCGGGGCGGATTACTTGGATTTGATGGCGGCGGTGGATGCGGTGGCGGCCCGGCCCTATGTGGACGCGGCCCGGCTGGGCATTCACGGCTACAGCTACGGCGGCTATATGACCGCTTGGACCATCGGCCACACGAACCGCTTTCGGGCGGCGGTGGTCGGCGCGCCCTGCATTGACCTGGTCAGTATGTATGGCACTTCCGACATTGGCGTCAGTTTTGGCGAGGTGCAGTGGGGCGGTTCGCCGATGGACAATTTTGCCGAACTGGTGCGCCGTTCCCCCCTGACCTATGCGCCGCAGGTAGAAACGCCGGCCCTGCTGCTCCACGGCGACGCTGACCATCGCTGCCCCATCAGCCAGAGTGAATCCTATTTTGTGCAGCTGCGGCGATTGGGCAAGACGGCGGAACTGGTCCGCTTTCCCGGCGGTTCCCATGCCTTTCCCCGCCAGGGCCACCCGGCCCTGCGGGAGGAATACTTGTCCCGGACGCTGGCCTGGTTTGAGCGGTATCTGGGGTAGGCCGGCCTTTCCCTACCGCCCCGGCGGCTTTACCGGCGGCCGCTCCTCTATCGGCGGCCGGCCGTTAGCCAACCGATCCCGATCCGGGTCGCTGGTAGGCGTCTCCAAGGAGCGGATGCTGGCCTCCGTGGCGGCGTCGACATAGGGCGGCCGGTAATCGGCATCCAGCGTCGGAAGCAACGCCGCCACAAAATTCTCCGCCGATTCCAGCGCGAACCCCAGCGTTTTCGCGCCATACTCATGGCGGTAAAAGTTAAAGTGCGCGTCCCGGGCCAGGGAATAGAAGGCCATAACTTCAGCCCGGCCCAGTTCGGCGGTAAGGATTTCCGCGGCCCGGCGCAGTTTCCAGTCGGCTTCGTTGAACCAGCGGCGCTTTTCCGCTACGGTCTTGACCGCAAAGGCCGTGGCTCCCCAAATCTTTTCCGAGGCTTGCAGCAAGTCCCCGGCCGCCAGCTCCAGGCGGGCCGCCAGCAGCAGCTCCGCGCAGATTTCCCCATTGCGAATCGCCTCGGCGTCCGGCGAAGGGCCGGGGGCCGTATCCAAAGGCAAGGTCGTCATAAAGTAGCGCCTCTCGTCAAGATAGGTCTATTGTAACACACCGGGCCGCCAGCCCTGCCTCAGAACCCGGGCCAGCCGGGCAAGGCGGCCGCCTGCCGAATCCATTCCGCCATTTGCGCCGCGTCAAAGCCGTCCTCGTAGATGTCAAACCAGCGGGCGTCCGGGTCTTTGCCGGCCCCGGGCGGCGGCGGTTGCAGGGCCGCGCCGTGCAGGAAAGTAACCTTTACATAGCGGGCAAAGACATGGTAGCTGAGAAACCAGCCCTGCCCGGCCACGCCATACCAGGGCGAGTTCCAGCGCACCGCCTTAAGCGCTTCCGGCACATTTTCCACGATAAGGGCGTCAAGGCGGCGGCCGAGGTCCCTTTTCCAACCGGGCATCGCCGCAATGTACGCCTGCACCGGGGCATCGCCATCGCCTTTGGCAATCTGCGGATTGCCGCCGGAGAGGAGGACCACCGGGTTAGCGGCATCCGGGGCGGCGGCCGGCTTGTCGGACGATCGTTTTGATTTCCGGGTTGGACGGGCGGGCATTATCATTCCTCTATAGTGGATTGGATTCCCGCTTGCGCGGGAAGGACGGTAGCCGGGTGGGAAGGACGACGTAGGCAATGCTGACCGGCTAATCCGCCGCCCTGGTTCCCGCTTGCGCGGGAATGACGGCAGGGTTCACGCGGGATAGATGGCAAGGCTAATCCCCCAGCGGCGGCAGTATCCTGGTCAGCCAGGGGATTAAATCTTGCAGCACCTCGAAAGGGATTTCGTGGCCCATAGCATACTCCCGGTATTCGGGTTGGTAGCCCTCGGCCGCGAGAAAGGCGCGGGTGGCCCGGGCCGTGGCCACATCAATCTGGCGGTCGCCGGTGCCGTGGGCAATGAATATCGGCTGGCCGCGGTCGGTGGCCGGCAGTCGGGGTTTCAGGATAGCCGGGTCAAAGACGGCGGCGCTCAAGGCAATCAGGGCGGCAAAGGTGTACGGGCGATCCAGGCCGCAGCGATAGGTCATCGTCCCGCCCTGGGAAAAGCCCAGCAAGGCCGCCCCGCCGGGAGCCGTGTTCAGGTGATCGAAAACTTCCTCGAAAAAGCCGGCCAGCAACTGCTCCGACTGCTGCCGGGCCGCTTCCACTTCCTCCGGCGCGGCGGCGTTTTGCCGGGGCATCCAGCCGTAGCCGAGGTGACCGCCGCCGAAGTCAAAGGGAAAGGGCGCATTGGGGCAGGCATAGACATAGCCCCGATCCGCAATGGCCGGAGCCAGGCCGGCCAAATCGCCCATATTAGCCCCGAACCCGTGCAGCATAATCACCAGGGGATAGCTGTTCGCCGGGTTGTAGTCGTCGGGAGTAACGGTGATGTAGTTGAGCTGCCGCCCTTGATGCTGTTCGCTTTTCATTCCCGGCCTTTCCTTATTGCAATGGGTTTTCCAGGTCAAAACCGCCGTCATCCTCCGGCGTCAGCGGCCGGATGGCAGTCACCGCGCCGATTTCCAGGGGGCCGTAGATGTGGGGGTACAGTTCCCCGGAGCGGCTGGGTTCGGTTACTACCGGGGCGGACAGCAAAGCGGTATCCACTTGCAGAGCCAGCAAATCCGCCCGGCCGGCGTAAAGGCGTTGGGCTACCCGCAACATTTGCGCCGGGTCTTGCGAGCAGTGGATAAAGCCCTCGATAGCCAAACTTTCCGGGCGCAGTTGCCCGGCCGCTTGCGCCGCCGCCCAATCCTCCCGGTTGGTCAAGTGGTAGATGATGGGCATATTCCGGCTAACTCCCTTGCCGCCATTCCCGCCGTCCCGCAACCGTCATTCCCGCGTAAGCGGGAATCCCGAACGGCGCTGCCTTATGATGCCGCAGACTCAGCAATCAACCGTGGGATTCCCGCGTAAGCGGGAATGACGGTAAGGGACGGCGGGAATAAAGGTTTTGTAGGCCATTGCCCGGCCGTCAGTCCCGGATTCCCGCTTACGCGGGAATGACGGTAGAGATGGGCGGGAATGACGGTCTCTATGCCATTGCTATCCCGGGCCGCCCTATTCCTGTTGCAACAGGAACTCGACCAGCGCCTCTACATCCGCATCGCTCAGGTTGGCTACGATGGCGGCGGTCATCAGGCCGGGGGTGGCCCGCTCGATGCCGGTGGCTACGAAACTTTCCGGGTCGACGATGGAAGTGGTGATGTAGTCCCGGGCCGAGACGCCGGGCTGCCGGGTAGCGGCCTCGGTAGCGATATGGGTCAAGTCCGGGCCGATTATCCCTACCGCCCCGGGGACGCCCTCGATGGTGTGGCAGGTCATACAGATGCCGGCGCCGGTAAAGACGGCTTGCCCCTGGGCCGCCAAGCCGCCGGCCGCCGGCGCGGCCGGAGCCGCGGTTTCCGTCCCGCCGGCCGTTTCCGTAGTCCCATCCGCCGGCGCCGGTTCGGCGGCAACGGCCGCTACCAGCGGCGCGCAGCCGCCATGCTCGTGGTCAAAAAGGCAGGGTTCGGCATTGGCTTGCGCCCAGGCCCGCGGCGAGGGCGTGAAAGTGGCGAACAAGCCAATCAGGGCGAACACCACCGCAAAGCCCAACGCCAGCCCCCCCAGGAAAATCCAGGTCAGCAGGGGGTTGTCAAACTTCAGGTGCATATAGAAAAAGATGACCGCCGCGAACTTGATCGCCGACAGAATCGCCAAGGGCGCAAGCGTCCAGCCCGCCCCCGCGTACCTGGGAATCCCCAGGAACCCATCCGGCGGCAGGATGATGACGAACTCGACGAGGGTGACGACGAACAGAAATATGGCAATCGCCACATACTGTTTGAGGGTGGGATGGCGGGACTGATGCGCCGCCGCCGGGTCGCTGCTCATTGCGCCGCTACTCCTTGCCGGTTAGCCCAGGAAGGGCAGGATGGAATGGAGAACTTCGGTACCTTCGGGCAGGGCCGGGCCGGTGTCGAACCCGCCAATCAGGTACACCAGGGTGAAAATGACAATCCAGACGATGTCGACGAAGTGCCAGTAAAGGCCGGCCAGTTCCACATCCAGGGCGGTGCGCGGCCCCAGCCGTCCCTTGCGGGCAATCCAAGCCAACGCCAGCAGCCAGACGATGCCCAGGGTCACGTGGGCGCCGTGAAAGCCGGTCAGGGTAAAGAAAGTGCTGCCGAACAGGTTGGTGTCAATCCGCAGGCCCTCGCTGCGGAACAGGTTGAACTCGTACACCTGAAAGCCGATAAAGATGGCCCCCAGAAAGGCGGTCATCAGCAGCCAGAACTGGATGCGGCTCTGATTGCCCTCGTTGGTGGCGGCCAGGGCGCGCACCATCGCGAAACTGCTGCACAGCAGCACGAAAGTGCTGATGGTGGTTATCGGCACATCGATGATGTCGACCGGATAGGGGCCGACCAGGCTCTGCCCCCGATAGACCATATAAGTGGCAATCAGGGAGCCGAAAAACAGGCAGTCCGACGACAGGAAAACCCACATCAGGAGTTTCCGGTGGTTAATGCCGGTAGTGGTCTGCTCCTCGGGATGTTCGCCGTGACCGCCGCCGCCGTGATGCTGCGGCGGGGCGTGTTCCGCTTGGTAAGCCAACTTTTGCCCCTCCTGATGGGTTCCTTGCCGCTGGGTTCCTCGGGACGCCGATGGATTCCTAGTGATGGGACTGGACGCCGGATTCCAGGATTAGCCCGCAGTAGGGGCAGAACTGGAAGGACGGCTTGGTCTGACTGCCGCAATGGGGGCAGGTCACCCCCTCTTTAGTGGCCGGCTCGTTGCTCCAGGCCACAATGCCGATAAAGCAGATTATCCCGCCGATAAAGGGAATGGGAAAGCGGATATAAGGCCAGCCCACATCCACCAGCATCCCGGCCCCCAGAATCAGCACCCCCACCGCCGTTACCAGCGGCCAGTACGAGGGACTGGGCATATGTATGGTCGCCGGGTTCACCGGAGCCTCCGGCTCCGTGATGGGATTGCCCTCGGCCGCGGCGGCCCGCTTGACAATCCAGTAATGATCCAAGCCCCGCACCTGGGGGATTTGGGCGAAGTTGTAAGCCGGCGGCGGCGAGTCAATCATCCATTCCAGCCCGGGAGCGTCCCAGGGGTCATGGCCGGAATCCTTTTCTTTCCGCAGGCTGACCACCAGGTTCAGGATGAAAGCCAGGGTGCCGGCCAGCAGCACCAGATAGCCCAGGGAGGCCAGCAGGTTCAACCCATCCCAGCCGAACTCGCTGGCATAGGTGTAAATCCGGCGCGGCATCCCGTTCAGGCCCAGGTAGTGCATCGGGAAAAAGGTAATGTTCATCCCGATGAAATAGAGCCAGAAGTGGGCTTTGCCGATGCCCTCGTGCAGCAGTTTCCCGGTCAGCTTGGGAAACCAGTAATAGACCCCGGAAAAGATGCCGAACAGGGCGCCGCCGAACAGCACATAATGGATATGGGCCACGATGTAATAGGTATCCTGCTGCTGATTGTCCGAGGGGGCGACGGCATGGGACACCCCGCTGAGCCCGCCCACTACAAAGAGGGCGACGAACCCCAGGGAAAAAAGCATCGCCGTTTTCAGGTCAATGGAGCCGCCCCAAAGGGTGCCAATCCAGTTAAAGATTTTCACCCCGGTCGGCACGGCGATAAGCATGGTGGTGATGGTGAACACCGACACCGCAATCGGCCCCAGGCCCACGGTGAACATATGGTGACTCCACACCGCCCAGCCCATTATGCCGATGACGATGCCGGAAAAGACCACGACCGGATAGCCGAACAGCGGCTTGCGGGAGAAAGTGGGCAGCACTTCGGAGACGATGCCCATCGCCGGCAGAATCAGGATATAGACCTCCGGGTGACCGAACACCCAGAACAGATGCTGCCACATAATGGGATCGCCGCCGCCTTCCGGGACGAAAAAGTTGGTGCCGAAGTTGCGGTCGAAGGTCAGTTCAATCAGCCCCACGGTGATGACCGGAAAGGCCAGCACCAGCAGCACCGAAGTCACCAGGGTCATCCAGACGAACAGGGGCATCCGCATCAGGCTCATCCCCGGCGCCCGCATATTGACGATGGTAACGATGAAGTTAAAGGCGGCGGCCAGGGAGGATACGCCCAGCACCTGCAAGCCCAAGGCCCAATAGTCCAGGCCGGCGTTGGGGCTGAAGGGCTTTTCGGTCAGGTTGGCGTAGGAAAACCAGCCGGCGTCCGGAGCCTGATTGGTCAGGAAACTGGCGTTGAGCAGCAGGCCGCCAAAGAGGAACACCCAGTAGCTGAACGCGTTCAGCCGGGGAAAGGCCACATCCCGGGCCCCGATGGCCAGGGGGATGACGAAGTTAAAGAAACTGGCGCTCAGCGGCATCACCACCAGGAAAATCATAGTGGTGCCGTGCATGGTGAACATCTGGTTAAAGGCGTCCGGGCTGACCAGGGAATTGTCCGGCACGGCCAGTTGCAGGCGGATGATGCCGGCTTCGATGCCGCCCAGGAGCAGAAAGATGAAAGCCGTCGTCCCGTACAGAACGCCGATGCGCTTGTGGTCAACCGTAGTAAGCCAGCTCCAGAGGCCGGACTGGCCGGCCGGGCGGGCAATTACGCCGGTAGTTTCGGCTGCGGTAGCCATAGAGCTTTTCCTCTCCCTGGTCAGATCTGAGGGTTACGCCGGTTTCCGATTTTACTTCAGGCTGAGCAGATATTCCATCAGGTCGGAAATCTGCCGCCCGCTGAGATTGGCCTGCCCGTCGGCGGTCTGGTAGATGTTGGCCCGAGAGGCCATCAGGTTGCCCGGCTTGATAATATCCGGGTTTTCCAGCCACTGCCGCAGGTTTTCCCGGTTCAGGTCGGCCAAGCCGGCGCCAAAGCGTTCCCGGGTCGCCAGGTCGGTCAAGTTGGGGCCGGGGGCAATGCCGGTTTCGGTGGTCATAAAGCCGGTTACCCGGCCCGCCACCACTTCCGGGCTGTCGGAGCCGTTGGCGGTGTGGCAGACCACACAGCCGCCCACGCCGTTGAATACCTGCTGCCCGGCGGTAGCCTGGGCCGACAATTCCGGCGGCTGGCCGAAACTTTCCGCCCAAGCCAGGTAATCCTCCTGCGGCAGCACCTGCACCAGAAACTTCATCTGGGCGTGGGCCGTGCCGCAAAACTCGGCGCACTGGCCGTAAAAAGTGCCGGTTTCATCGGCTTGGAACCACATATAGTTGTTGCGGGTCGGCACCACATCCACCTTGCCGGCCAGTTTCGGCACCCAGAAACTGTGGATAACATCGTCGCTGCGGAGGTTAATCTGAATGGCCCGGTCGACCGGAATCCGCAGTTCGTTGGCGGTGGTGATGTATTTGCCGTTGCCGTCGGCGTCGGGATACTCAAACTCCCACCACCACTGATGCCCCACGGCGGTAACTTCCAGGGTATCAGCCCCCCGCGGCGGCTGATCCAGGTCAAACAGGGTGATGACCGACCAGATGCCCAAGCCCAGGATGAGGATGGTGGGAATAACCGTCCAGGTAATTTCCAGGGCGGTATGGCCGTGGGTCTGCGGCGGCAGTTCATCCTGCCCGGGCCGGCGGCGGAACTTGATGATGGCGTAAATCAGGACGCCTTCCACCAGGACGAAAACGGCGACCATCACCCAGAGCAGGACGTTGAACAGGAGCAGCTGCTTTTCGGCGACCGGCCCGGCGGTGCCGAAAGTGGACTGCTTGGCGTCCGGGGCGCACGCCAGCAGCAGGAATAAAAGGGACAACAGCCCCAACAGGGCCAGTTGCCGGCTCCGGATGGGAAAGCTCCTCGGGATACGGATTGCGGATTTACCTTTGACATCCCCGGCCGCGGCGGCCCGGGAATCTGCGCCTCGCAAGGGCAAAAGCCCCATTTGCCAACTCCCCTTGTTTGCTGGTCTGCCGGCGAAAGCGGCGGCTTGGGGCCAAGTTTCCCCAATGCCGGGAAAAACCTTACCACAGGAATTAAACCCTGTCAACGCTATTATAGCAGGAAATTAGGAAAGGATTTTTGGTCAATTTGGCAATTGCCCTTCCCGGCCGCCCTTTCTACCGTCATTCCCGCCTGATTACCGCCATTCCCGCCCCTCTCTACCGTCATTCCCGCGCAAGCGGGAATCCAGCGGGGGCAACCGGAATTATCTTTTCAATACCGTTCTGGATTCCCGCTTGCGCGGGAATGACGGTAGCGGGAATTCCCATTTTCATGGGAAGGACGGTTTCCGCCGGCAATTGCCAATTTCCCCCGGGGCGGCGTATAATGGCAGCCTAACGGGTTTTCAGACCATCCGGCCGGGGACAGGCAATCGTCCCGGGCGTTAAGGGGGAATGGAATGGTTGAAGTTTTGACCGGAACTTTTACGGTGAAGGCGGGCCACGCCCAGATGCTGAAGGGCGGGGTGATTATGGATGTGGTGAACGCCGAGCAGGCGCGCATCGCCGCCGAAGCCGGGGCCGTGGCCGTGATGGCCCTGGAACGGGTGCCGGCCGACATCCGCGCCGATGGCGGCGTGGCCCGGATGACCGATCCGGCGGTGATTCTGGAAATTATGGACGCGGTAAGCATTCCGGTGATGGCTAAGTGCCGCATCGGGCATTTCGTCGAGGCCCAGGTGCTGGAAGCCATCGGCATCGACTATATCGACGAGTCGGAAGTGCTGACCCCGGCCGACGAAACCCATCATGTCTGGAAACGGGATTTTCAGGTACCCTTTGTCTGCGGCTGCCGGGACTTGGGCGAGGCTTTGCGCCGCATTTCCGAGGGGGCGGCGATGATCCGCACCAAGGGCGAGGCCGGCACCGGGGATGTGGTGGAAGCCGTCCGCCACATGAGGGCGGTGCAGGATGCCATCCGCAAGCTGCAAACTATGCCGGCGGATGAACTGGTAGTGGAAGCCCGCAATCTGGGGGTCAGCCTGGAACTGCTCCAGCAGACCAAGGATCTGGGCCGCCTGCCGGTGGTCAACTTCGCCGCCGGGGGCGTGGCTACCCCCGCCGACGCCGCCCTGATGATGCAGCTGGGGGCCGACGGCGTCTTTGTGGGCAGCGGCATTTTCAAGTCCGGCGACCCGGCCCAGCGCGGCTATGCTATCGTCCAAGCCGTAACCCATTACAACGACCCCCAAATCCTGGCCGATGTTTCCAAAAACCTGGGCGAGCCGATGGTCGGCCGCAGTGTCCAGGAATTGGAAAGCCGGGAACTGATGGCGGCGCGGAGTTTCTAGTTGAAAATCGGGGTTCTGGCGGTTCAGGGCGATTTTGCCGAGCATATCGCCGTCCTGCGGCGGCTGGGCGTGGACGGCGTCGAGGTGCGCCTGCCGCCGCAGCTGGCCGCCGTGGACGCCTTGATTATCCCCGGCGGCGAAAGCACGACCCTGAGCCGGCTGATGAGCATTTATCACCTGCGGGAACCCATCGCGGCTATGGCGGCCCGGGGCCAAGCCCTGTGGGGTACCTGCGCCGGGATGATTATGCTGGCGCAGGAAATCGCCGAGGCCGACCCGGAGCCGCTGCGGCTGATGGATATTGATGTGCGGCGCAACGCTTTTGGCCGGCAGATTGACAGCTTCGAGCAGGCTTTGCCCCTGGCCGGCTTGGCGCCGGAACCTTTTCCCGCCGTCTTTATCCGCGCCCCCATTGTTACCCGGGCCGGGCCGGCGGTAACGACCCTGGCGGCGTTGCCCAACGGCGGCCCGGCGGTGGCAGTGCAACAGGATAATCTGCTGGCTACCGCCTTTCACCCGGAATTGACCGGGGATGATCGGATGCACCGCTATTTTCTGAATATGGCGGCCGGCGGCTCCGCCGGGCAGCGGATGGGATGAAACCGATGCAATCCTTCCGAATCAGCGATGCTTTGCGCTGCACCCTGCCGCAGCCGCCGCGGGGGCCGAACTTGGCTTGCCCCCGGGAAAGTCTGGCCGGGGTTATGCCGGGCCGGCAGAATGCCCTGCTGTGGAAAAGCGCCCTCTGGCAGTCCGCGGACCGGGTAGCTCTGGCCCAGTGGGATGGGTGGCGGCTGAACGGATTGGTCTCCGCCCGCATCCGCTGCGGCCGCCGGGCCTGGGAAATTGACGGCTTGTATTTTCCGGGCCGGGCCGGGTTGACCGCGGCAGCGGCGGCGGAAAACCGCAACGGGGCCGGCCTCCGGGCGATTCATCCCCGGGAGGACGAATCGGACGCCGCCGCCCTGGAACTGTTGGAACAGCTGATTGCGGCGGTGGGCTGGCGTTCCGGAGAACGGATTTTTCTGCGCTTGGCGGCTAATTGCCCGGCTCTGCCGCTGGCCCGGCGCAGCGGTTTCCATCCCTGCTTTAACGAAACCCTACTCGCCGGCTATGGCGGGATAATTGCCCATCCCGATTCCGGTGGTCGGCTGGATGCGGCGGTCAAAGGATCCCCGGCCGGGCCGGGTTCTGGGGACAGGATGGGCAACTTGCGGCCGCGGCGGCCGGCGGAGGATTACGCCCTGTTTCAACTCTTTTGCGCCAGTACCCCGGTGGCGGTGCGGGACGCTTTGGGCTTGACCTTTGACCAGTGGCAGGCGGCCCGGGAACCCCTGTTCCGGCAAGGAAACGGCGGCCGGGCTCAGGAATGGGTATCCGAGCATAAAGACCGCATCATTGGCTGGTTGGGTCTAGCGCAACGCCGCCGGGCAGTCGAAGCGATGGCTATGGTTCATCCCGACTACCCGGAACAGCAAGCCGCCCTGCTGAACGCCGCCTTATCCCGGCCCGGCGGACAGCGCTGGCTGATCCCGGAATACCGGGCGGCGATGGCCGACCGGCTCCTCGGGCAGGGCTTTCAGACCCAGGCGCAATACACTATGCTGGTTAAGTTGGCGGCCGCCCCGGCCCGCAGCTACGGGATGGCCGCAGTGGAGGCTTGAAGTTGGTAGCAGCGCATAAGTTGGGCCCGGGGGAACTGGAGCGGTTGCTGGAAGTGCTGCCGCAACGGGTTAAGGGCCGCCTGCTCAACGCGGAAAACCTGGCGGAACTGCTCGAGGTGGTGCTGGATTTGGGCCGCGTGCCGGAGGCCCGCTTTCCGGCCGGGGATGTAATCCTGGATGACCGGGAAGTCAGCCGGGAGGACCTGGACTATCTGGTGCAGCAGGTGGGGGAGTTCGGCGACGACAATCGGGCCGGGATGGAGCGCACCCTGCACCGCATTTCCGCCATCCGCAATCGCCAGGGGCAGGTGGTCGGCATCACCTGCCGGGCCGGGCGCGCCATATCCGGGGCCATCAAAATCATCGAAGACCTGGCCCTGGCCAACAAAAACATCCTGCTGCTGGGCCGGCCCGGCGTGGGCAAAACCACGATGCTGCGGGAAGTGGCCCGGGTCTTGGCCGATGAGGCCCGCAAACGGGTGGTCATCGTCGACACTTCCAACGAAATCGCCGGGGATGGAGATGTGCCGCATCCGGCCATCGGCCATGCCCGCCGAATGCAGGTCGCCACGCCCACCCGCCAGCACGGGGTAATGATCGAGGCCGTGGAAAACCATATGCCCGAGGTCATCATCATCGACGAAATGGGAACGGAGGAGGAGGCCGCCGCCGCCCGCACCATCGCCGAGCGCGGCGTGCAGCTGATTGCCACCGCCCACGGCAACACCCTGGACAACCTGATCCTCAATCCTACCCTGTCCGACCTGGTGGGCGGAGTGCAGGCAGTAACGCTGGGCGACCAGGAGGCCCGCTATCGGGGAACGCAAAAAACCGTCCTGGAGCGCAAAGCCCCGCCGACCTTTGAGGTCGTCGTGGAAATCCAGAGTTGGGAACAGGTAGCCGTCCACGATGGGGTGGCTAATGTGGTCGACCAGTGGCTGCGCGGCTATCCCATTGCCCCGGAAATCCGGGCTTTGGATGAAAGCGGCGCGGTAAAGCGGCTGCCGGGCGCGCCCCGGCCCAATACGGCCCCGCCGCCGCCCTGGAGTCAGGATTTGGACCGGACCGGCGGCTCCCGCGGCTTTGGCGGCCGGCGGCAAGGCGGCCGCTATGCCGACCAGGGCCGGGACAGCTTTGCCGCCGATTACTATGACACCGCCCCGCCGGCCGCTGATGGCGGCGATATTGCTGAATCGGAAAGCCCGTCCCGCCGGTTGGAAGCCCAGGTTTTCCTCTTTGGCGTCAGCCGGGACAAGCTGGAAACGGCTCAGGCGGAAATGGGCTTGTCGCTAGGCATCGTCAACGAACTGCGCCGGGCCAGCCTGGTGCTGACCACCAAAACCCATTACCGCCGGGGGGCGCAGCTGGTCAAGTCGGCGGAATCCACCGGCACTCCGGTCTATGTGCTGCGGAAAAATACCCAGCCGCAAGTGGCGGATTTTCTGCGGACGCTGGCTAAGGAGCAAGGCATTGACCTGCGCGGCAGCGCCGGCCCGCGGCGGCCGCGGGACGAAGCCGCCGCCCGGGAGACCCTGGATCAGGCCATGTCCGAAGCCGAGGCCGCGGCGCAGCGGGTATTGGACGGCGAGTTCAGCGTCCAGCTGCATCCCCAGCGGGCTTATGTCCGCCGCTTGCAGCATCTGCTGGCCCAGCGGTTCAACCTGGCCTCCACCAGCCGCGGCCGGGAGCCGGAGCGGTCGGTGCTGTTTTACCGGACTTAATGGGGGCGGCCAATCGGCGCCCCCGGTTAATTCCTGGACAATTCCTTGTCCGATACCCTATCGAGAGGTGATTTGATGGAAATAGTGGAATGGGCCAACCTGGTGCCCTTGCAGCTGATTACCTGGCTGGAATATATCGTCGTGGGCGGGCTGGCCCTGGCGGCGGTCTATGCCCTGTGGCTGAACTGGAAACACCGGGGCAGCGGCGACGGCGAGGATTGGTTGGATACCGAAACCTACGCGGAACGGCGGGAGCGGGAAGCCGCCGCCAAAGCCGCCGCCCAACAGGAAACCGCCCCGGAACCGGAGCCGGCCACTACCGGCACGGAATCGTCCCGGCCCGATGCGGAACCGGAGCCGGCGTCGACCGAGCCGGGCGACGGGCGGTAGCCGGTGGACAATTCCTTGTTCATTGCCTTTGAGGGCGGCGAGGGCGCGGGCAAAACCACCCAGGCCGGCCTGCTCCACGCCGCCCTGCAAGAGTTGGGCCGCCCGGCCCGCCTGCTGCGGGAACCCGGCGGCACCGTCCTGGGCGAATACCTGCGGGATTACCTCAAAAGCGCGCGGCCGCTGACCCCGGAAGCGGAGTTGCTGCTCTTTGCGGCGGCCCGGGTCGAGTTGGCAGTCAACGGCATTAAGCCGGCCCTGGACGCCGGCGGCATCGTCATCGCCGACCGATTCGCCGCCTCGACCGTGGCCTATCAAGGCTACGGCCGGGGATTGGATTTGAGCCTGATCGCCGCCCTCAACGGCTTTGCCACCTTGGGCCGCCCTCCCGACCTGATTTTGCTGCTGGATGTGGCCCCGGCCCTGGGCTTGGGCCGCGCCGCCGGCCAGCAGACGGCTTTTGACGAAAACCGGTTCGGCGAACTGACCCCCCTGCACCGCAACGCTGAGGGCCGCCGTTTCGAGGATTTGGCCCTGGAGTTTCACGAAAAGGTGCGGCAGGGCTTTCGCGCCCAAGCCCGCAGCGACCCGGAACGCTGGGCGGTAATTGACGCCGCCGATTCCATTGCCGCCGTTCAGCAGCAGGTATGGCGCAAGGTTAGGGAACGGCTGTAGGGGTCGGATGTCAGCCGCCCGGTCAACCGGCGCCGGTTGACCGAGCCAATACGCCGTCAAGCCGCGGAATCGGTCATCCAAGGATCTTTGCCAACACAGCATCGGGAGGGTAAAATGAACAATGAACGCCCCAGGAGGAATTGGGCTTGGCCGCCCTTGGTGCCGCGGCCGATTCTGGCGGTGGCTTGGGCCGGCTTTAACGGAATAACCGCCTTGGCCATAGTAATAGACCTGATTCAGGCCCCGGCGGGGATGCCGGCGTGGTCCGTCATCTGGGAAGCCATCGGCGGCGATGCCAGCGGCGTCTGCTACTGGGCCCTGCTGGGCAGCTACCTTTACTCGGAGGTGATTACCATGATTCTCACCAAGTGGGCCAACCAGGCCCGGGTGGAACAGGCCTTGGAACAGGGTCGGTCCGAAGGCCGGACTGAGGGTCGGACTGTGGGCCGGGCCGAGGGCCGGCAGCGCGGCCGGACTGAGGAAAACCGCCGGTGGCGGGAATACCTCGAGCGCCGGGCGGCGGCGGAAAGGGCCGGCTTGCCCTTCTATGAACCGATGCCGGAGCCGCCGGATCCTTTCCTAGACGACCACTAGTCCCCCAAAGGAAACCGGCCACCCGCGGAGGGGATTGCTATGATTTTGACCATGTGGGCCAACCAGGCTCGGGTGGAACAGGCTTGGGAAGAGGCCCTGGAACAGGGTCGGTCCGAAGGCCGGACTGAGGGTCGGACTGTGGGCCGGGCCGAGGGCCGGCTGCGCGGCCGGGCTGAGGAAAACCGCCGGTGGCGGGAATACCTCGACCGCCGGGCGGCGGCGGAAAGGGCCGGCTTGCCCTTTACTGAACCCCGGCCGGAGCCGCCGGAGCCTTTCCAGGACGACCGTTAGTTCCCCAAAGGGAAACCGGCCACCCTTAAAGGATGGCCGGTTTTTTACTGGCAGTTTTGCCGGGGGAGCCACCGACAGCGGGCTAGTTGTCCGCCGGAACGGCAACCCGGTCCACGGCGGCAATGCGCTCGGCGATGACTTCCTTCATCTTGCGGACGCGGGACAGGTCGGGGTAGGCGTTCCCCTCGGCCTTCTTGTCAAAGATTTTCTCCCCGTCCATAAAGACTTCCATGATGCCCTGGCCGCGCGGGGAAATCGTAATCGCCGCGTCCGGCCCATAGGCCCGGAAAAACTCGTTCGCCATCCACGTGGCGGTCGCGTGGTGCTGTCAAGGCACGCAGTAGGTAATCTCCAGCTGGACCTTTCCTTCCATGGCTAACCCTCCTTAACCGGTCGATTTGGGGTAAGGTCTAATCCATTCTATACCAAATTATCCCTTTGTCAACCCTTAATCGAAAATCCGATTTTCTTTGTTTTCGGCCTATCCGCTCCCCCGGAACTTGTTGCCGGGTCCCTCGAAGCCGGTCGCTGGGTCATCCTGAACTGGTCAAGGATGACCCCGGAAATCCCGCCCTCCCCCTTAAAACGCGGGCTGCCGCTTTTCCTTAAAGGCTTGGATTCCCTCTTGCGGATGGGGGGAAGTGGCGAAGTATTGGATAAAGTTGACGCTTTCCAAGGCGATGCCCTCCCGCAAGGGCAAGGATTGGCCGCGTTGGGTGACGGACTTAATCCGTTCCAAGCCGGCGCGGCTTTTAGGCCGCAACTGGCTCAGCAGCGTTTCCAGTTCGGCGTCCAGGGATTCCGGCGGGGCGGCGCGCAAGACCAGCCCCCAATCGGCCGCTTCAATCCCGGACAAGTGGCGGCCGGTGGTCAGCAGTTCCATCGCCCGTTGCATCCCGATGCGGCGGGGCAGGCGCTGCGTAGAGCCGCCGCCGGGCATCAGTCCCAAGTTGGCGTGCTGATCGCCAATCCGGGCATCCGAAGTAGCCAGGGCTAGATCGCAGGCCAGGAGCAGCTCCAGCCCCCCGGCCAGGACAAAGCCGTGGACGACGGCAATAGTGGGAATTGGCAGTTCCTCCAGCTGCAACAGGCAGTCGTTCAGCAATTTCACATAGGGCGGCAGGCGGGACGTCTCGGCAAAGACGGTGTCAAAAAAGAGCAAATCGGCTCCGGCGCAAAAGGCCCGGCCCGCGCCGCGCAGCACCAGGGCTTTGACCGATTCGTCCCGGCCCACCTCAGCCACGGCATCGGAAAACTGTTCCAGCAAGGCCGGGCTTAACGCATTCAGGGCGTCCGGCCGGTTCAAGGTCAGGGTAGCTACGGCAGCCGCCGTTTCCAGTTTCAGGTCGGTGTAGGTCAAGATTTGCCTCCGGTTAGATTGGCGATAATCCGCTCATCCTGAACTTGTTGGAGGATGGGGTACGCAATTGTTGATGCCGCGGATAGTCTAATCCCCCCACCGTCATTCCCGCGTAAGCGGGAATCCCGCCATCCCCACCGTCATTCCCGCGTAAGCGGGAACCCCGCCGCCCCTACCGTCATTCCCGCGCAAGGGGGAATCTCGCCGCCCCTACCGTCATTCCCGCGCAAGGGGAATCCCGGCATCCCTACCGTCATTCCCGCGCAAGCGGGAATCCCGCCGCCCTTACCGTCATTCCCACGCAAGTAGGAATCCAGCCGCCCCTTTACCGTCATTCCCGCGTAAGCGGGAATCCCGCCGCCCCCTTACTGTCATTCCCGCGTAAGCGGGAATCCCGCGGTGGCTTGCCGAGGCTGCGGCATTATAAGGCAGCGCCGTTCTGGATTCCCGCGTAAGCGGGAATGACGGTGGCGAGGCCGCAGTCAACCTAGTCTCCGGCAACCCGTTCCGGATGCCCCTTCAACCCGTTCAAGATGGGCGGTATAGCCCTACCGGTACATCGGCTTGAAAAAGCTGTGCAGAAAGTTGCGCTGATGCGCCCAGGAATGGACGCGCTTGACCACCGCCGCCGGGATAGCCTGCCCCTGCCGCTGGGTAATCCGCAGGGTTTCGTAGCCGCTCAACTCCGGAGGAGCGTCCGCGGTAAAAAGGGCCTCGCAACCGGCGCCGTCGATGAATACTTTCAGGGATTCGTAGCCGGTCACCCGCTTGTTGGGGGTCTGATAGACATACAGCTCGGTGCAGCCGTACAAATCCTCGACATGGTCGTTGCCGTTGCCGCGGCCGCCGCCCTGCCGCAACTGCCGGCGGCCGATGCCGTGGCCCCGCAAATCCATATTCTGCATAAGCCCTTCCTTTGTATTGGCGGCCGCGGGTTGCGCGTAACCGAGGAATCCCGTCTAAAGGGATGTCATTCCGAGCGTAGCCGAGGAATCTGAAATGCCCGCCCTTGACTCCCTTGCAAGATTTTTAGATTCCTCGGCTACGCTCGGAATGACCTAGGAGATTGGTTACGGGTAAATCGCCCAGCCGACCCGGTCCGTTTCGGCCCGGTAAAAGTGGCCGTCGGTGGAAGTAACATACAGGGTAGTCAGGGCCGGGCCGCCGAAACAGCAGTTGGTGGGGCGGTTGGCGGCGATGGGATGGGTTTCCAGCACCCGGCCGCTGGGGGAAAAGACATAAATCATCCCGCCGGGGCCGCCCAATTCCCAGCCGGCGGTGGCGATGATGTTGCCCCCGGCGTCCAGGCACATTCCGTCAATGCCGCGCTGCGCCCCGGCGGCGTCGGCCCCGAAAGTGTGCAGGGTGCGGTAAGCCCCCAAACTGCCGTCGGCGTGGATGGGATAGGCCCGCAATTCCCGGTTCAAGTCGGGCCGGTCGCTGTTGCTTTCGGCCACATACAGGGTGTTCTGGTCCGGGGATACCAGCACGCCGTTGGGCATAGTGGTGTCAAAGGTAACGCGGGATACCGTATAGCTGCCGTCCGATTGGGGGGCGGCGCACAGCACCGAGCGGTTATCCAGTTCCTCGACCTCGCTGGGATCGATATTGCCGCCGTTCCAGGGATTGGTGAACCAGATGCGGCCGCGGCGGTCAATCGCCAGGTCGTTGGGGGTATTGAGCTTTTGCCCGTCCACCCGGTCGGCAATCACCGTGGTACCGCCGTCCCGGTCAAAGCGGACAATGGCCCGGCCGCCGGAACAGCAGCCGAACAGGTTGCCCTGGGCGTCAAAGGCCAGCCCGTTGGTGTGATTGGTGGCGCCGCGATATTCGGCGATTTCCCCGGAAGTGGGGTCGTAGCGCATAATGCGGCTGCTGGGGATGTGGGTAAAGAGCAGAGCCGCGCCGTCCCACGCC
The DNA here is from genome assembly GCA_965203435.1 of Dehalococcoidia bacterium. Taxonomy (GTDB): domain Bacteria; phylum Chloroflexota; class Dehalococcoidia; order Lucifugimonadales; family UBA3495; genus CBDBCU01. Next base: position 488,855 of record CBDBCU010000002.1, read on the forward strand.
GGCCCCTCGGTAACGCCGCCATAGGGACGGCGGAGCAACTCGAACTGATAAGGCCAAACCATAATCGGATAATCCCTCCCGTTCCGGCCCGGATTTTCCCCGGGCCCGCGCCGGCCATTATAGCAGAGGGAAAGGCGGTTTGCCAGGGGGCGGACGGACGCCGCCCGTCCTTCCCGCGTAAGCGGGAATCCCGAACGGTACTGCCTTATTATGCCACAGTCTTGGTCAAGCAACTGCTGGATTCCCGGGTAAGCGGGAAGGACGGTAGTAGAGCCGCAACCAACCTACTATGTCATTCCGAGCGTAGCCGAGGAATCTAAAATGCCTGCCCTTGACTCCCGTACAAGACTTTTAGATTCCTCGGCTACGCTCGGAATGACATAGTAAAGCCACAAGCCATCCGGGGCGTCAATAAATAGCGCGAACCCGGATTAAGGCCCGGCCACTAAACCCACCGACCACAAATCCCCTTGCCCGGGGACAAATTGCCCCGTCCGCACTTTCTTGATGGGATAATCCGGCAGAGGAACCGCCGCCAGACACTTGCCATCGAAATGGCCGCCTTGCCGGACAAAGGCAAAGCCCCCGTGGGCAAAGCCGGCCTCCCGCCGCTCCGCCGGCAAATCGGCTACATCCTGCGGGACGATATGCAGGAAAAAGCCGGCCGCCGTATCATCAGCCGCGCAGGATTCCCGCAAGTAAAGCAGCCGGTTATCCCGCCAATACAAGGCGAAATAATCCCGGGCCGCCGGTTCAGTGCTGGACAAGGCGGCGTAGTCAGCCCGCAGTTGGTCATATTCGGGCGCGGCGACTAACTCCACCGACCACAAATCGCCTTGGCCGGGGATATGCTGCCCGGTGCGTATTTCCTTGATGGGATAGTCGGGCAGGGCAACGGACACTAGACACTTCCCATCAAAAGGGCCGCCCCAGCGGGCAAAATCAAAACCCCGGTGGGCAAAACCGGCCGCCCGCCGCTCTGTCGGCAAAGCGGCAACATCCTCCGGGATGATATGCAGGAAAAAGCGGGCCGCCGTATCCGCCGCCGCGCAGGATTCCCGCAAGTAAATCAGCCGGTTGTCCTGAACATACAGGTCGAAATAGCCCCGGGCCGCCGGCTGCTCAACGGTCAGAGCGGCATAAGTCGCCCGCAGGGATTCCGGGTCGACCGGCGGATACCAGTTGACTTCCCAGCGGCCGACTTGCCCGGTGCGGAGGGCGGCGATGGGATAATCCGGCAAGGGAACCGTGGCCAGGCATTTGCCGTCAAAATGGCCGCCCCAGCGCCCAAAGGCAAAATCTAGGTTGTCCTTAGCGGCCGCCGGCCCGGCCGACAAAGCGGCGGCGGCCGGGAATATATGCAGAAAGAACGGCTCGGCCGTATCCGCCGCCGTGCAGGATTCCCGGAGATAGGTCAGCTGATTATCCTGAATATACAGGGCAAAGAAGTCCCGGAGGTCGGGTTGAATAGCGGCCAAGGCGGCGTAAGCGGCCCGCAGGGGTTCCGGGTCGGCCGGCGGATACAGGTTCTTTTTCCAGACCCCGGCCTGGCCGGTGCGGATTTCGCGGATGGGATAGTCCGGCAGGGGATATACCGCCAGGCAGTCCCCGCCGGGTCGGCCGCCTTGTACGGACAGGTGGAAATCCCGGTTATCAAAGCCGTCGCCCCGGAGTTCCACCGGCAAATCCGCCAAGTTCGCCGGGTAGATATGCAGGGTTACGCGGGTTGTATATTCAGCAGTGGCGCAGTTCTTTTTGGCGTAGAGCAGGCGGTTACGGCCGGCCGCCTGGTCCAGGAAAACCTCAAAAGCCGCCGGCCCGGCCGGGGGCGGCTGATTCTGTCGATAGTCGGCGATAATTTCCCGCAAGCCGCGGCGGGACAGGGGGTAAAGTTCCTCCCACAAGGGCAAGCCCGCCGTCCCCCCGTCGATCCAATGCTGCTGCCGCAGGATAAGGTCGCCGTTGGCATAATCCGGCAGTTGGAGGACGGCCAGGCAAAGCCGGCCCAGCCTTACCCCGTGCGTCTTGAGGGTGGCATAGGCCAAGTTTGGTCCCAAAGGCGGCGGCAAGGTTTCAAGATGGCGGGGAAAAATCCGCACGCCGAACCAGGCATCCGGCTCCTCCGGAGCGCAGTTTTCCCGGACAAAAGTCAGCCGCGGCCCCTCCCGATAAACATTATAATCGGCGCGGATAATCGGCTCCCGGGCCGTAGCTTGACGGTAAAGTTCCCGGTAAGCGGCGATGGCCGCCGGCGTCATCCGGGCCGCGTGCAGCGGCCGCAGGGCAATCGGAGTGTTGTGATAAATTTGCCGGGGATAAAGGGAATTAAAAGCCCAATCCGGCTGGCTGGGCTTCGGCTCCCTTAGTTCATAATCGGCGCGGCGGCCGGCCCTCAGCAAACGCCGCCGCGCCGCCGCCGGCAGGATTTGCTGATTTTCTACGAGCTTGCTGCTCCCCAATACGACCAGCGTCTCCCCGGGATGGCGTTCCAGCAGATACTCCAGCGTCCGCCGATAGGCCAATTGCCAGTGATCCATTGCGTACCGCGTCCACAGATATTCCGGAGTAGTCCGATTCACCAGAAAGTTGAAATAGTCATGCTGCCAGGGATGGAGCTGCATCATCTGGAACAGAACCAATCCCACGCCTAATCCGGCCAAGCCGTACACCCCGGCCCGCCCCGGCCGCCAACGGGAAAAGCGGCGCGCCAGCCCGCCCAATCCCCCGGCCGCCAGCAGGCAGAAAGGCGCATACAGGAAATAGAAATGCCGCCAGTTGTCGTACTGATTGGGGCCCAGCAGGGCGGCGGCCAGCGGCGGCAGCAGGAAAGCCGCCAGCAGCAGCCCGGCAAAGCGCTGCCGGGTATTGCGGAAAACCGCCCCAGGCCGGCGGCAAAGCCCGGCCGCCACGACCGCTATTCCCGCCAGCCCCAGCAGCAGCAACGGCGGCGGCGTGGTGATGCTGAACCAGACCACAGTGTAATGCGGCGGCAGTTCGGTGGAAAGAAACCAATCGCCCTGAAACAACTGCCGCGGCGGAACGATCGGATGATTGACCGTCAAGTTCAGACTCGTCGCCAGGTAGTCCAGCGGTCCCGTCCAGGCGTAGGGGGTGGCGGCGTACCAGGCCAGCCCGGCCGCCAGAATAAACCCTCCGCCGCTCAACAGAATGTCCCGGCGCGCCGCCCCGTTTCCGGCATAAAACAAGTCCAGCCCCCGCAGGACTAATACTGCGGGAATCAGCATTGCCCCCATAATCCGCAGATTAGTCAGCAGTCCCACGACTATTCCCAGCAGCGCAAAGGCCCCGATAGTGTCCCGGCGGAAAGCCCGTTCCAGCAGATACAGGGCAAGGATGAACATAGTGAGAAAAGGCAGGTCTTTGGAATTGACGAAGGAATGGGCGTAGATGCGGGGGTGCAACAGGAAAATCAGCAGGGCAAACAGGGCCAGCAGGCGATTGTTGAACAAATGGCAAGCCAGCCGGTAGCAAAAGAAACCGCCAACGATAAAGAACAGGTGGGTTAAGGTTAAACGGAGCTGGTGGATCTGGTAATAATCCACCAGGCCCAGGGCCCGCTCGGCCAGCAGCAACGGCAGCTCAAAGGCCACGCCATACAAGGCGTGGGGGTAGGGGAGCTCCTCGAAACTGTCCCCCTGGCCCAGGATGTAGTTCAGGTTGGCAAGGGCAATCTGCCGCTGCGCCATTTCATCGGTACTGAGGCCGTAATCCCCGGCCAGGAATAACCCGGCCAGCAGAAAAAGGGCGCAGACCAACAGGCCGCCATAGGCGGCCAGAAAATTCCGCGCCCCCCGGCTAGGACCGGAATGGGGCGGCGATATGCGGCGCAGTGGCGGGAACATAGGCCGGATTATAGCATACCCCCTTACCGTCATTCCCGTCCTTTTCTACATTCCCGCCATCCCCTACCGTCATTCCCGCGTAAGCGGGAATCCCGCAGTGGCTTGCCAAGACTGCGGCATTATACGGCAGTACCGTCGGGATTCCCGCTTACGCGGGAAGGACGGTTGTTATACGCCCTTGCCCGCCTCAGGGGGCCACCGCCAACTCCACCGCCCATAATTCCCCCCGCCCGGGTACATACTGCCCCGTCCGCATTTCCTTAATGCCGCCGGGATAGCCCGGCAAGGCAACGGACGCCAGACACTTGCCGTCAAAAGAGCCGCCATAGCGGGCAAAGGCAAAATCCAAGTTGGCAAAGCCGGCCGGCCGCCGTTCCGCCGACAAATCCGCAACATCTACCGGGACGATATGCAGGAAAAAGTCGGCCGCCGTATCCTCAGCCGCGCAGGATTCCCGGATATAGGTCAAATGCCCGTCCCGCCAATACAGGGCAAAGTAGTCCCGGGCTGCCGGCGCCACGGCAGCCAGGGCGGCATAATCGGCCCGCAGTTGGTCGGGATCGGCCGGGAAATAGAGGACTTCACTCCAGCGGTCGGATTGGCCGGTGCGGATTTCCCGGATGGGATAATCCGGCAAAAGAAAGGCGGCCAGACACTCTCCGCCGGGCCGGCCGCCGTAATCGGGCAGTAGGAAGTCCCGGTTCTCGAATCCCCCCGTCCAAAGATAAAACGGCAAATCCGCCAAGTTTTCCGGATAGATATGCAGCGTTACCAAGGTTTCATATTCGGCGGGAGAGCAGTCCCCTTTAGCGTAGAGCAGGCGGTTCTGGCCGGCGGCATCCGGCTCCCGGAAAACGGCGAAACTATCCGGCCGGGCCGGGCGGGGGCTGGCCCGCCGGGCCGCGGCGACGCGCTCCCGCAATCCCGGCTGGGCGCGGCTGTAAAGGACCGCCCATTGGTCGCCCTCCGGCTGATCCTGGCCGATGATAAGGTCGTGGGGAGTAGCGTCGGGCAGTTGGAGGACCGCCAGGCAGGTATTATCCCAGCGCACCCCGTGACTGCGTAAGATAATAGTGGGTTCCCCTTCCCTTCCTCTTGCTGGCGCCGGCAGGAGAACTTGGGCAAAGACGCGCCGCGCCATATCCCCGGCGGCGCAGTTTTCCCGGATAAAAGTCAAAGTTCGGCCCTGGATATAAACATCGTAAGCGGCCCGGATGATGGGGGTTCCGGCCACCGTCTGCCGATAAAGTTCCCGGTAGGTTGCCACGGCGGCGGCGGTCATCCGGGATGCTTTCAGGGGTTTTACGGCCAGCAGAGTATTGTGGTAAGTCCGTCCCACCGGCAGCGCGTTAAAGGCCAAATCCGGATCGTTGCCCTGCCAAATGTAAAACATCGCATAATCCCCCTCGACGAACCCCTCCCGAAAACCCGGCTCGTCAGCCCAGACGCCCCGCACCGCCAGGGTCTCGTTGGGATGGCGTTTTCGCAGATAGTCTAGGGCCGTCGCTACCGCCGCGTTGGGGGAACGAATCTGATACTGCGTCCGCAGATATTCCGGAGTCGTCCGGTCGACCAGGAAGTTGAAATAAAGATCCTGCAAGGGATGGATTTGCGTCATCGCGAGGATAATCAAGCCCAAGCCAACCCCGGCCAGGCCGTACGCGCCGGCCGGCAAAACCGGCTTGGCGAATTGTCGGCGGCGGGCGCTCGAACGACAAATCCAATGCAATCCCCCGGCCGCCAGCAGGCTGAAAGGCGTATACAGGAAATAGAAATGCCGCCAATCGTTATACTGATTGGAACCCAGCAGGGCGGCGGCCAGCGGCGGCAGCAGAAAGCAAGCCAGCAGCAACCACCCAAAGCGCAATCGGGTATTGCGGAAAACCGCCCCGGGCCGGGTCAGGCTCCGGGCCAGGACCGCAACGATCCCGACGCCGCCCAGCAACAGTAGCGGCGGCGGCGTGGTAATACTGAACCAGACCAAGTTGTAATGCGGCGGCGTTTCGTTGGAAAGAATCCATTCGCCTTGGAACAACGACCACACCCGAGTGGGATGATTGACCGTCAATTCCAGGCTCGCCGCCAGGTAGTCCAGGGGATGGGTCCAGGCGTAGGGCGCGGCGGCGTACAGCGTCAGCCCGGCGGCCAGGGCGAACATTCCGGCCGTCCGCAATATGCTCCGCCGCTGCGGCCAATTCCCGGCATAAAACAAATCCAATCCCCGCATTCCCAAGGGAGCCGCAAAGAGCATTATCCCCATAATCCGCAGGTTGGTCAGCAATCCCACCGCTATTCCCAGCAGGACAAAGGCCCCGATAGTGTCCCGGCGGAATGCCCGTTCCAGCAGATAGAGGGCGATTATGAACATACTGATAAAGGGCGCGTCTTTGGAATTGATAAAGGAATTGGCATAGATGCGGGGATGCAGGAGAAAAATAAGCAGGGCAAACAGGGCCAGCAGCCGATTGCCGAACAGCCGATAAGCCAGCCGGTAGCAGAAATAGCCGCCGATAATAAAGAACAGGTGGGTTAGCAAGGAACGGAGGTGGTGGATGTCGCCTTTATCGGTCAAGCCCAGGGCCCGCTCGGCCAGTAGCAGGGGCAGCTCAAAGGCTACGCCATACACCCGGTCGTGGTAACGCTCCGTCGCCACGCCGTCGGTCTGGCCCCGGATGTAATTCAGGTTAGCTTGGGCAATGCGCCGCTGGTTCGGCTCATCAATGTGAATGCCGTAATCGCCGGCCAGGGCCAGCCCCGCCAGCAGGAAAAGGGCGCAGACCAGCAACCCGCTGTAACTGGGGGGGGGGGGGGGGTAAAGTAGATGTCCTGCGGATAAGGCGGAAAATTTGCGGGGGGATATGGCGCGGCGGCGTAAGCATAGACGGCATTATAGCATAAAGCTACCGATGGATTCCTTGCCGGCCGGGGGCAATTCCGGGGAATTGCTTATACCCGACTAATCCTCAACCGTCATTTCTGCCGCTCGCCTACCGTCATTCCCGCGTAAGCGGGAATCCGGCGGTTGCTTGCCGAGGCGGCGGTATCAGGCAGTACCGTTCGGGATTCCCGCTTACGCGGGAATGACGGTAGAGGCGGCGGCCCATCCGACTTGCCGGGACGCCGCTGGATTCCTGCTTGCGGGGGAAGGACGGTAGGGGGACGGCGGGAATCCGGCAAGGCCGCGGACGCTGGATTTCCCTTGCGCGGGAAGGACGGTAGGGGGACGGCGGGAATCCGGCAAGGCCGCGGACGCTGGATTTCCCTTGCGCGGGAAGGACGGTAGGGGGACGGCGGGAATCCGGCAAGGCCGCGGACGCTGGATTTCCCTTGCGCGGGAAGGACGGTAGGGATGCGCGGGAATCCCGGCAAGCAAGAACTGCCGCAAGGAATCCGTCAGAAACCGGCCCTTTCCCGCCGCCTTTCAGCCTTTGTTTGACAAAGAATGGCGTTAGCGCTATATCTTTGCCTGCCCGGTCGACCGGAAACGGCCGGGGCGCGTCCCCAATTTAATGCGGAGGGGAATTATTATGCGCTTTATGCCTTTCATCCGCCCCCGGCCTTGGATTATTCCGGCGGCGCTGCTGCTGCTACTGGTCGGCGTGGCCTGCGGCTCGGCGTCCGAGGAGCCAGTGCCGGCGCCCCCGGCCGGTTCCCAAGATGCGGCCCCGGCCGCCGGACAACCGGCCGCCCCGGCCGCCGCCGCGACCCCGGCGGCCGCCGCCGCGGCAGCGATGTCCCCCACGGCGGCCCCGGCGGCCCCGGCCGCCCGCAGCGTATCGCCCACCCCTACCACCGCCCCGGAACAGGCAAGGGTAGTCCCGGAAACCGCCGCCGTGGATGATGCCCCCTATGGCATCCTGCGGGTTGCCAACAAGGATTTGGGGCCGCCGCAATTCCTGCCCAAGAATATGGCCGTCCCCCAAGCCACCTATGTCAGCCCGGTCATCTTTGACGCCCTGTGGCGGGTCAGCCCCAGCCGGGAACTGCAAAACGACCTGCTGGAGGATTGGAGCCTTTCCGCCGACGGAACTACCTGGCGGCTCCAGCTGAAAGCGGGCATCCCTTACCACAAGGATTGGGGCACCGCCAATGTCAACGACCTGATGTGGGTGGTGAACCAGATAATGCTGGACGAAGGCCGTCATCCCGGCAAAACCAATATGCGCCGCATTTTCCAGCGGGAGGAAACCGAAACCACCGTCAACATCATTGACGACCTGACGGTGGAAATCAACACCGGCACCCACCAGGCTTTTGACTTCATCTGGCGCTTTCAGCAGTTCGGGGCCAACAACTTCATCCCCATGGCCAGCAAAGCTTACGCCGACGCCGTGGGCGAGGAGCAGGCTACTCTGGAGGGCATCGGCACCGGCCCCTGGCAGTTCGTCGAGTTCAAGACCAATGAACGTTTCATCTCCGAGGCGGTGCCGGATCACTGGCACAAGCCCCCCTACTTTCAGGAACTCCACTACTACCAGATTGCCGAGGAATCCACCCGCATCGCCAACTTCCTGGCCGGGGAATTGGATACGATGCAGACTTCCCTGGGGTCGATTCCCAACCTGCTCGACGCCCAAGGCGTCAAGTTTATGCGCTTTCCCGGGGCCTTGGAACTGCACATCACCCTCCACGGCCAACTCTATATCGACCGGGAGGGCGTGCCGGAACGGGATGCCAGCCTGCCCTGGATTTCGTCCACCGCCGATGTGAACTCGGCGGAATGGAAACGGGCCCGGGATGTGCGCGAAGCCCTGCGGATTGCCATTGACCGGGAATCCATCCTGGACAATGTGCTGGATGGCGAGGGCAATGCCGACAATCCCTATTGGCGCTGGACGGGCTACGAGCAGTTCTTTGACGATGAAATGCGGCAAGCCCAGCCCGAATACAACCCGGAGCGGGCCCGGCAGCTGCTGGCCGCCGCTGGCTATGCCGACGGCTTTTCCATTGATATGGCCCTCACCCAGCGTTCCTACCCCGGCACCCCCAAAGTGGGCGAGGCGGTGTGCGTGATGTGGGAGGAAATCAATGTGCGCTGCAATCAGCAGCGGATGCCGATGACCGCTTTCCGCCCCCACTTCGTCAACCGCACTTGGAAAGGCTACAACACCCACGACAACAGCCCCCAGGACGAACCCATTGACGCCTACAATCAGGGCGTATCCAGCAAGGGGCTGATTATGCGCGGCATGGAACATCCCTACCTGGATGCCCAGGTCGAGGCCATGTTCGCCGAGCCGGACTTTGAGCGGCGGATGGAAATTCAGCGGGAAACGGCCAAGTGGATTTTGGAGAATGCGGTGCATTTCCCCATTGCATCCATCAATGTGGTCTGGCCGGTGGGGGCCGAAATTGACCTGTGGAACTTCGGCTGCTGCGCCCGGGACATCGCATCCAACCTGGAGTTTGCCCCCCACCGGGATCAGTTGGGCGGTGAACAGTTCCCCAAATAGACCACAAGCCGGCCGGCGGCCGGCGGCAGCGGCTGACCGGCATCAGCCAAAAATACGGGGCGGGTTTGCTACCCGTCCCGGATTTTTTGCCGGCCGTTTTTCAACCCGCTTACGCCGCCAAATCCTCTACCACCAGACGGCAGCAGCCCAGCAGTTCCATGGCCCGGTCTAGCTGACTCCAGGGGGTAAGGCAGTCGGGATGCACCAGCTTTTTGATCGAAGCCTCCTGCAAGCCCAGCTGCTGTGCCAGGGCGGCGTTGCTGATGCCCTGCCGGCGCATAGCGGTATAAATGGACATCTTGGCCGCCACCAGCGGCGGCACCGGAATCAGTTCCTGCCCTTTCTTGACCTTGCTGGGGATGGGCATATCCTCATCGCACCGGATATAACCGCGCAGAGCCGCCGTCAGGCAGTCGTGGGCTTGGAACTTGGCTTCCGCGTAGGTGTCGCCCCCGGTGTTGGCCCCGTACACATCCGGAAAACGAACCGAGTAGCCGCCGTCGCTGCTCGGTTTGATCTTGCAGGGATAGGCGTAACGCATAGCTAGAACCTCCTCCGGTCGATGCCCAAATCCCGAAACATCCCCATCAGGGTGTCGATCTTAATCTCGCCGTGCTGCACTACGGTGCGGCGATTGCCCAGGTAAAAAGTGCCGTGGCTGCCCTTGCCCTCGCTGGGTTCGAACTGCCACTCCAGCCCGTTGCGCCGGGCGTAGCGGCGGGCGCTGGTTTTCCGCTCATCCTGAACTTCGTTGAAGGACGAGCGGAAAATCAGCGCCCACTGTTGGAACTCGGACCCGTTCATCCTTCAACGAAGTTCAGGATGAACGGACTTCAACGAAGTTCAGGATGAGCGGAAAACCAGCGCCCGCTGTTGAACTCAGCCCCGTTCATCCTTCAACGAAGTTCAGGATGAACGGACTTCAACGGAGTTCAGGATGAGCGGAAAATCAGCCCCGGCTAGGCGGCCAGCAGGCCCACGCCGACCCACCAGTGTTTGCCCTTGCCGCGCCGCCGCCGTTGAAAGCCCTGGGCGGTCAGCTGCATTCCGAAAGTGCGTTGCGGCAGCGGCTGCCGGCCCTGTTCTTTACACCAGTCGAGATACGCCTGATAAAACTCCTTGGCGATAATCAGGGCATCATCACTCACGGCGCAGCGGGCGGCTACGAAGTCGGCGACCTGAGCCAGGGGCGAGGCGGCTTCCCCGGCGGCCGCGGCCAGTTCCGCGGCGGCGGCCCGAGCGGCGGCCGCTTCCCGTTCCGCCGCGGCTGCGGCGGCGGCTTTAGCCGCGGCGGCCGCTTCCTCTTGCGCCTTTTCCACCTGGTCGCTGCAAAACTGGAGCAGAGCCATATAGCGCTGCAAGCCGCCGAAATCGTCCCACAGCACTTCCTTGCCATCCAGAATAGACGCGTCCAGGGTGAAATCCACCGGCTTGACTTCGAAGCGATGCCGGTAGTCCGGGGGGCAGACCCAGACCGGAGAAAGCAAGTCCCGGCTCATAGTATTGCTGAGCAGGTACAGGGCGCAGCGGGCGGCTTTCAGGTCCGGGTCGGGGTCTTGGAGCGGCTGGCCTTTGTAGGTCAGCTCCATGGTGCGGTGGGTCTGGATGGCGGAAAAGGCGAAGGAGCCGCGGATCTGGTTGTTGATGCAGCGCACCAGTTCCCGGTTGTCACCCAGTTGCAGGGGCGTATCCACTTCCACCGTGGCATCGTTCAGCGCCTTGAACTCCGTTTTGCCCGGCACATAGGCGGCGGTGATGACGCCGCGCTGGGCGGCCGCCCACAGCGCAATGGACAGGGCCAGGTTCTCCTTGACCATCTTGATGTTCGATGCGGATGGCGCCACTTTGTTACCCCCTGAACTGCTGGTCATCCTGCGCTCCCATTCCCCCTTATCCCGGCCGCCGCGGCCGGACCAAGCCCATTATAACCGACTGTCCTCGGCCCTGAGCTTGGCCGTTGCGGTCAAATTAGCGCCGTTTTTGGCCTTCCGGGCCGCATTTCCCCCGCCATGTCATTCCGAGCGTAGCCGAGGAATCTAAAATGCCCGCCCTTGAATCCTTTGCCAGATTTTCAGATTCCTCGGCTACGCTCGGAATGACCTAGTGGAGGGACTGCTGACCGGCCCGGACTCAGCGAACACCGGCCGCCTACTGGTTAATGTCCATCACCACCTTGATGATGTTGTCCTGCCGCTGTTCGTACATATCGTACGCCTGCTGCACCTGGGAAAAGGGCAGGCGGTGGGTTATCATCTGGGCCGGGTCGCACCAGCCGCGCTGCCGCAGGTTCACCAAATCCTGAATCTGGCTGATGGGATCGCCGCTGCGCGCCCCGGTCGTGGGAATGATGATAGGCTGCTTTTCCATCAGCAGGTTATGCTCCAGCGGCACATACTGGTCGCTCTGGATGCCGAACAGGATGACCTGCCCGAACTGCTTGACCAGGCCGAAAGCCAGGTTAAAGGTGTCCGGATAGCCGGCCGCCTCAATGACCACATCCGCCCCCTGGCCCCGGGTCACTTCCATAACCGCCGCCCGCAAATCCTCCTGATCCGGATTGACGGTATGGGTGGCGCCCATGGTCCGGGCCTTGTCCAGGCGATAGTCCAGCAAATCGGCGGCGATGACATTCCGCGCCCCCATATTGGCGGTCAGCATGGTAAAGCTGAGGCCGATGCTGCCCTGGCCCAAGACCAGGACATTCTTTTGCAGCAGGGTGCCAATCTGCCGGCAGGAGTATAGCACGGTGCCGGTGGGCTGGCACATCACCCATTCGTCCAGCGGCCCCTCGTCCGGCAGCAGAATCATCCGGCCGGGATGGGAAACCAGGTATTCCATCAGCCCGCCGGTGCCGCGTTCCGGGATGACGATGACCCGCTGCCCTTCGTGATAGGCATCGGTGCGGCTTTCCACCACAACGCCGGCCAGTTCGTGGCAGGGCCGGCCCGGGGTCATCGGATAGTTTTCCTCCGGCTCGATCGGCCCGTAGCCGTGGCGAATATCGCTGCCGCAGACGGAGACCCGTTCCAGCTTGATAAGGCACTGGCCGTCGCCGGCCTGGGGCATCTCCAGTTCCACGAAGTCAAACTGCTTGGGGGCGGCCAGACGGGCTGCTTTCATAGCGTTCACTGCTCCGGCAAGTCTAGGATGGGCAAACTCCGGGCGGCGGTAGCGCCGCGCCGGGGCCGTTCTGTCTGTATAATAAAGGCAAACTTGCCGCTGGGCAATACATCCGGCCTATCTAATTGGCAAATTTAGGGGATTGATTTGGGGAATTGGGGGATTTTGAGGGAAAATCCGGCCCGGCAAGGCCGTTTCCGCCGCCCTACCGTCATTCCCGCGTAAGCGGGAATCCCGCAGTTGCTTGCCAAAACTGCGGCGGTATAAGGCAGTACCGTTAGGGATTCCCGCTTACGCGGGAATGACGGTAGGGGGCGGCCGCGGATTGGGGCAAGAAGGACGGTTGATTGCTATATCCCATTGCCCGCCGCCAACCCCGCCCCCACCCGCGGCCGCCGCGCCAGCAGAAACAATATGCCGCCCAGAAAGTTCAGCCCGGCCAGCAGCAGAAAGGCCAGATCGTAACTGCCCTGAACATCCCGCATATAGCCGGCCAGCGGCGAGCCAATCAGCAGCAGCACATTCATCGGCACCGTGGACAAGCCCAAAATCCGCCCGAACGAGGCCCGGCCAAAGTATTCCCCCCGGATGGCCGTGGTCAGCGGATTGCGCCCGCCAAAGCCAATGCCGAACAAGATGGCAAACAGGTAAAAACTCAGCAGGCTGGCGGCTAAAGTCAGCATCACTATGGCCGCCGCCTGAATGCTGGAAAAGAGGAACAGCATCAGGTTTTTGGGCAACCGGTCGCCGGCATAGCCGCCAATCAGCTGAAAAACCATCGCCGTCGCCGTATAGACCGCCACAATCCACCCGGTCGTCTGCACATCAAAGCCCTTATCTTTCAGCAGCAGCCCCAAGTGGGTCATAATCGCCAGGATTACCATCGAGGTAAAGCCGTGGCCAAAGGAAATCAGCCAGAAAGCCGGCGTCCGCAGGGCTTGGGCGGCGGTCAAATCGCCGCTATCGGAAGTAGCGGCGGCCCGCCGCCGGGAGGATGCGGCGGATAATGATGACGCCGCCGCCGGAGCCGCGCCGTCCGGCAGCTGCCCATATTCCTGCGGCCGATTGCGGATCAGCCGGGTCAAGGGAAAGGCGATGATTAAAGTAAAGATGCCCAGCAGCAGGGCCGTCCCCTGCCAGCCCAATCGCTGCTGCGCCGGGTCAATGGCCCAGGCGATGGCCGGCACCAACAGCAGTGCCCCGATCCGGCTGCCCACATTAGCCCAGCCCATCGCCGTCGCCCGCCGCCGGGCAAACCAGTTGTTAAGGGTAGTCATCAACGGCAGCCAGCTGCCCAAGCCCTGGCCCAGAGCCATTACGATAAAGGCCAGGTAAAACATCCCCAGATTGCGGACGCCGGCAAAGAGCAGAAAGCCCACGCCCAAAATCAGCAGTCCGACTAGGATCATCCGCCGCGCCCCCAGGCGGTCGGTCAGATAGCCCTCGACCGGCCCCATCAGCCCGCCCTCGATGCGGGTAAAGGTCAGCGCCAATCCCAGCTGGCCCCGGCTCCAACCGAATTGGCTTTCCAGGGCCACCGACCAGACGGCCATAGCGTGGTACAGCGGCACCGTGGCGATGGTCATCGTAAAGCCGCTGATAGCCACCAGCCACCAGCCATAGAAAACCCCGCGCAGCCGCCGCGGCGTCGCGGCCATCCCTCGGATCAATCCCAAAGCCCTGCCCCCACTATAACGGATGCGCCAGTTTAACACAGGAAAGGGCGGGGAGACGGTTGCAACCGGCCGCCATTCCTGCTAATATATCCGGGTGATTGCGGATTTTGCCGACCAAGGTACGGAGGACATTTTCTACGGCGTGAACAGCGCCGCCGCCCGGCGTACCTGCCCGCTACCCTTGCATCCCAGTGCATGGAAAAAGCTGGAAAGGGTGAATGCGGTGGGGGAACTGGCGGATTTGGCTTGGCCGCCGGGCAATCGGTTGGAAGCTCTGCGCGGCGACCGGCGCGGCCAGCATAGCATCCGCATTAACGCCCAGTACCGGATTTGCTTTACTTGGGACGGCGCTGACGCCCGGGCTGTGGAAATCGTCGATTATCACGGCTGACCCGCCCGCCATCCCCTTAGCCAGGAGGATCCCCTATGCCTTTGCGTATTCCGACCCACCGGGAACCCACCCATCCCGGCGTGATGCTGCTCGAGGAGTTTCTGACGCCGCTGGGGCTGACCCCGCAGGACTTGGCGGCGGCTCTCTTGGTCCCGTACCCGGAAATCGCGGAACTTGTCGGCCGGCAGCGCGGCATCAGCGCTGAATTGGCTTTGCGGCTGTCCCGGTACTTCGGCAACAGTCCTGGCTTTTGGCTGAACCTGCAAAGGGTATGGGATATTTATCACGCCCAACGTTCGGAAGCGGCGGCTCTGGAACAGATTAAGCCGCTGACTTGGGCGGATATTCCCGAAGTAGAGGAATTGGCCGCGGAGCGGGCGGCCGCGGAAGTCGCCGCCGGCTGAACTTTGGCGGGCGGGGACAGCCGCCGGCCGCCCCTTTACATTCCCCGGCAACTTGTGCTTTAATAATCCCCTAATGGAGAAAGATCAGCAGCCCCCGGAAAGGGAACGGAAAAGAGAATCCATCTGGAGCGTAGCCGGGGGATGGCTGCCCGGGTATCTGCTCTTGTCTTTCACTTTGCTCTTTATCTGGACAGCCTTTGTCGCTTGGCTCGCGGTCGCCTACGGCTCTTATCGGGCCTTTGGCCTGCTGGTCGAGGCTGTCGGCATCAAAAGCTCCGCCGGCGTCCCGGGGTCTTTTGCGTTGTCCCTGGGCATCATCACCGCCGCCGATACGGGAGGAGGCGCTATCGTGGTAACTTACCGCTACTTGAACAACAAGTTCGTGGAACCCCTCCGCCGCCAGCTGCGGCAGGAGGGCATGGCCGAGGGCCGGGAACAGGGCCTTGAGGAGGGCATCGAGGTAGGCATCGAGCGAGGTATCGAGCGAGGTATCCAAGTGGGCCGGGAGGAGGGCATCCAGGCCGGCCGGGAGCAGGCCCGGGAGGAAGTGTACGCGCTCAAAATCAGGACTATGGCGTGGTACACCCGGCAGCAAGTGGCCCTGGCCAAAGGCGAACCCTTCGACGAGCCGCCGCCTTTCAGCGAATTGTCCAACGGCAAAGATCCGGCTGGGGAATAGCCGCCGCCGGGGACTTCCCCCTTGCCGCTCCATTCCCGCCGCCCTAGCGTCAATCCCGTCCCGAGACCGTCATTCCCGCGCAAGCGGGAATCCCGAACAGTATTGAAAAGATAATCCGGCTGCTCTCTCTGCGCCGCCCTGGATTCCCGCTTACGCGGGAAGGACGATAGGGGGCGGCAGGAATGACGGCAATAGCAGGGGATTTGCCCATTGCCGCTCCATCCCCGCCGCCCGGGCGTATAATGCCCGGCTATGGGAACTTTTTATGTCGTCGGCACTCCTATCGGCAATTTAGAGGATTTGACCCGCCGGTCAGCCCGCATCCTGGCGGCGGTGGATTTGATTGCCGCCGAGGATACGAGGGTCACCCGCCGCCTGCTGAATCACTTGGGCCTGCGGACGCCGTTGCTCAGCTGCCACCGCCACAATTGGCCGGCCCGGTTGCCGCAACTGCTGCAAGCCCTGGCAGCCGGAGATGTGGCTTTGGTAACGGACGCCGGGATGCCGGCGGTCAGCGATCCGGGGGCGGAAATAACGGCGGCCGTGGCGGCCGCCGGCTTTCCGATAGAAGTCATCCCCGGCCCTTCGGCGGTTACGGCGGCCCTGGCCGCCGCCGGAATGCCGGCCGACTCCTTTCTGTTCTTGGGCTTTCTGCCGCGCCGCCGCCATGAACGGCAAGCGGCCCTGGCGCAAGCCGCCGCCCTGCCTTATACCTTGGTCATTTTTGAGGCGCCGCACCGCCTGCGCCCGGCTCTGGCCGATTTGCAAGCCCTCCTGGGCGACCGGCAAATCGCCGTATGCCGGGAATTGACCAAAATTCATCAGGAAGTATGGCGCGGCGATCTGGCCGGGGCGTTGGATTATTTTACTGCGCCCCGGGGGGAGTTTGTGCTGGTAGTGGCCGGCAATACGGCCTCCGATATTGGTACGGCGGCGGTCGACCCGGACGCCGCCCGGCAGCAACTGGCGGAAAAGCGACAAGCCGGCCTCCGCGCCCGGGAGGCCGTTGCCGCCGTTACCGCCGCCACCGGCTTGCCCCGCCGGGAAGTGTACCAACTCTGGCTGGAACTGAAAGCCGGGGAGTGATGCAAACATGGATAGACCGGATAGACCGGATAGACAAGATTTTTTCGCTGGTCGAGCAAGGCGTTTCCTTTAAGAAAGAATCCTACATAGCGGACCCAAGAATCCGGTCTATCCATGTTTTGAATCCGCCGCCCCTTACCGTCATTCCCGCGTAAGCGGGAATCCCGAACGGTACTGAAAAGACCAGCCCATTGCCGTCCCGCCGCCGCCGGATTCCCGCTTACGCGGGAATGACGGTCGGGAGCGGCGGGAATAACGATAGGGGCGGCTAAATCAAACATGGATAGACCGGATTTTTCCCCTTGCTTTGAAGGGCGTTTCCTTTAAGAAATGACCTTGCATGGCAGACATAAGAATCCGGTCTATCCGGTCTATCCATGTTTGAATCAAGTTGACTAAGGGGATAGTTTCCGGGTAAGCTGGGCGGCAAGGGGGTTAGCGGGTATGCAGTTGCAGCGGATTGAGGACCTCCTGGCAACCCGGCGGCGGCCCGACAGCTTTACCCTCTTTCTGCTTTGCCTTTCCCTGCTGGGCGCGGGCTTGGCTCTGGCGCTGCACGGCGGCCGCGGCGTCCTGCTGGATTGGGATTCGGTAAATTACATTTCCGTGGCCGACAGCCTGCTGGCCGGCGAGGGTTTCCGGCAGTTTAACGGGCTGCTGTATCGGGACTGGCCGCCGCTCTATCCCCTGCTGCTGGCCGCGCCGGGATTGGCCGGCGTTGACCCTTATCCCTGGGCCGGATGGCTCAATGCCCTGGCCTTTGCCTTGACCATTTTCGTCGTCGGCCAAGGGCTGCGGCGGCATTTGACTTCCCGGGGTCTGCTGCTGGGCGGCTGTCTGGCGGCGGCCCTGGCCTATCCCCTGACCCGGCAGGCGGCCTTTGCCCTTACCGAAACGATTTTCATTCTGTTCACCCTGCTGGCGCTGCTGGCGGCGGAGCGGTTTCTGAACGCGGAACGGCGATCGGCTCTGCTGTGGGCGGCCCTGTTCACCGCCCTGGCTTGCCTGACCCGTTACCTGGGCTTGACCCTGGTCGTCGCTATTGTCCTGCTGCTGGCCCTGCAAAGCGGCGTCCCCCTACGGCAGCGGGCGCAGCGCATTGGTCTCTATGCAATCCTCTCCTTGGCCCCGATCGGCTTGTGGATGTTGCGGAACTACCTGCTGTTCGGCGGTCTGACCGGCCGCCGCTCTTATGATGTATTGACCTTTTCCGAATCCCTGACGCAAACCGGGGCGGCGCTGTCCGACTGGACGGCGTGGGGATTGCTGGTCTCCGTCGTATCCCCCTCCTGGTTGAGTACGGCGCTGAATTTTCTGCCGGCGGCCATTCTGATGGTATTGGCCGCCGCCCTGATTTATGGACTGACGGCCGCCGGGCGCGGCGGAGGCCCGCCCCTCCTTGACTTACGGCCGCTCTATATCTTTGGCCTCTTTGCCCTCGTTTATCTAATCCTGTTCAATTTCGTGGCGCATCGCGCTAGTTTTGCCGCCGAGGACAACAGCCGCTACATCCTGCCGGCTTGGTTGCCGCTTTTGCTGACCGCCTTGATTGCCCTGGATCGGCTAAGGCAATACATCAAGGAATGGGGGACGGATGAAAGCCGGTGGATTCTGGCCGGGCTGTACCGGGGGCGGTTTTGGCTGCGCGGCGCGCTGTTCCTGGCCTTTATCCTGTGGCTGGGTTGGCAGGTTTTCCTGAACGGGCAGCAGATAGTACGGGCTTGGGACGGCCGGCCGGATAGCTATTCCGTCTGGGCCGAGGATGAAACCTTGCGCTATCTGCGGGAAACGGTCCGCCCGGATTCGTGGGAATGGGTACTCAGCAACCTGCCGGCGGCGACTTACATTTTTGGCGGCCGGTCGCAGCAGCAGGCCGAACTGCCTTACAACATTCCGGATTTGCTCCAATGGATGGCCGCCGGCGATTTGGGGCCGGCCACCATCTATGTGGTCTGGCTTTACGGCTCTCCGGATGAGCATTATTACGGCTACGACCACCAGGATTTGCGGGATTTGCCCACGGCGGAGACGATGGCGGAATTTGACTCTGGGGTGCTGCTGCGGTTAAGGCGCGCGGCCGAGCCGGGCTTGTCTTACCGGGTAAATCTGCACGGCAACCGGGTGTTTTATCGGAAAAGCCCCTGCTTTCCCAGCGACGCTAATCCCGTTTTTTCCCTGCAAATTTACCCGGCGGAGGGGCAGAACCTGCCCGCCGACCGGCAGGAATACGGTTTTGTGGGCGAGGATTTCCGGCTGGAGGATTTCGGACGGCGGGAACAGGGCCGCTGTTATATGGAGCGAGAACTGCCATCCTATCCCATCCGCGAAATCCGCACCGGGCAGTATCGCATTGGCGCGGACGGCGCGGCGGTAAATATCTGGCAAGACGGTTTCCGCCGGGAAACCCTCCGGGAGCCGCTGCGCCCGGCCCGCCCCCGGCGCTGGTCCCGTTTTGGTAATTAACCCGGAATTAACATGGATAGACAGGATTTACAGGATATTTTTGTATCTGATTAGAACGGTACTGGCCGCCCCCTATCGTCATTCCCGCCGCCCCCCACCGTCATTCCCGCGTAAGCGGGAATCCCGACGGTATTGCCCAAGACCGGCCTGCTACCCATCCGGCATTTCGGGATTCCCGCTTGCGCGGGAATGACGGTTTCTATTTGCAATAGCCTTGGAGACCCTGTTAATTCAGACTTGCCGGAAAGGGGTTGACCGGGTAATCTGTAGGGCAAACCGTGGGGGTTGACAATTATCCCCCCAGCACAAAAGGAGTTGTTATGCCCAACCTGAACGGAGGCCATCTTTTCATCCGCTGCCTGAAACAGGAAGGCGTGCGGCGGGTGTTCACCATTGTCGGCGACACCATCCTGCCCCTGGTGGACGCGGCCGCCGATGAGGGCATTGAGTTTATTGACACCCGCCACGAGGGGGCGGCGATGCACATGGCCGACGGCTATGCCCGCATTACCGGAGAGCCGGCGGTGGCAATGTTCACCGGCGGCCCCGGCTTTGCCAACGCCATCTCCGGCCTGCCGGCTATTTACACCTCGGAAAGCCCGGTTATCTTTGTGGCCGGCTGCGCCGAACTGCCGGAAAAGGGAATGACCACCTTTCAAGAAGTGGATCAGGTCGGGATGGCCGCCCCGGTAACTAAAGGTTCCTGGCTGATTCACGACCGCCAGCGCATTCCGGAGTTCGTCGCCACCGCCTTTCGTACCGCTATGGCCGGCCGGCCCGGCCCGGTGCATCTGACCTTGCCCATCGACATTCAAGACCAGCCCATTGCTGAGGAGGAACTGCCGCCTTGGCTGCCCTCCGAATATCGCAATATGGGCAAAGCCCACGGTGACCCGGCTTTGATTCAGCAGGCCGCCGACTTGCTGCGGTCGGCCCAGCGGCCGGTTATCATCGTGGGCAATCCGGCCCGCTACACCGCTACCCAAGAGCAGTTGACTGCCCTGGTGGAGGCCAGCGGCGTGCCGGCCTTTACCGTGGAGCAGGCCCGGGGGATGATTGACGATGAACATTCCCTATGTTTCGGCTATGCCGATGGCGCATTGAACGGGGCGGCCCGCCGTTTCCGGGAGGCGGATGTCGTCCTGCTGCTGGGCAAGCGCCTGGATCATCGCTATCGCTACGGGCAGATTTTCAGTCCCGAGGCTAAACTGATTCAAGCCGACCCGGCTCCGGCGGAAATTGGCCGCAATCGCGGCGTAGCTGTCGGACTGCTGGGCGATTTGGGGGCCATTGCCGAGCAGTTGACCGCCGCCCTCAGCCGCGGCGGCGGCAAAACCGATCTTTCCCCCTGGATTGCCCAACTGAGCCAAGACC
Organism: Dehalococcoidia bacterium; assembly: GCA_965203435.1. GTDB lineage: Bacteria > Chloroflexota > Dehalococcoidia > Lucifugimonadales > UBA3495 > CBDBCU01. Next base: position 509,364 of record CBDBCU010000002.1, read on the forward strand.
GCGCCGCCTGGCTGAATCAGATGCGGGCCAACGCTGACGGCCAGGAACCCATGCACCCGGTCGATGTGTTCACCGGCATTGAGCATTTGATTGACGCCGACACTTTCATCATCCTGGACGGCGGCGACTATGTGCAGTGGGGTCGTTCCTATTTCAGTGCCCGAAGGCCGGGCCGGTTCCTGCGCTTGGGGCCGCTGGGCCACTTGGGCGGCGGGATTCCCTACGGTATGGCGGCCAAGCTGGCGCATCCGGAAAGCAAGGTGCTGGTCTTTTGCGGCGACGGCTCCTTTGGCTTTTATCCGATGGAGTACGACACCTGCATCCGGCACAACCTGCCCATCACCACCGTGCTGGGCAACGATGCCACCTGGGGCATTGACAAGACCTTTCAGGTAGCCTACTACGGGCGGGCGGTAGGCACCGATTTGCGGTTCATCCGCTACGACCAGGTCGTGGCGGCCATTGGCGGCTATGCCGAGTATGTGGAAAAGCCGGCGGAAGTAGGCCCGGCGGTGGAACGGGCCATAAACTCCGGCCTCCCGTCCCTGGTCAACATAGCCGTCCGCTCCGGAGCCAGCCCCCTGGCCGAGGCAATGATTAACCGGAGGACGGGGCGGTAGATTAGACCCCGGCGCGGCTGATGCCAAAGTCCGCCCATTCCGGCCGGCAGGGGTGGGGGTGGGCGGATGTGGCAACCGTCCTTCAACCTATTACTGTCATTCCCGCGTAAGCGGGAATCCAGAACGGTAATGCCTTATGATGCCGCATCCTAGTCGAGCAACATCTGGATTCCCGCTTACGCGGGAATGACGGTTCCGGGCGGCCGGGAATGACGGTAGCGAGGCGTGGGAATAACGGTAAGCAGTTGGGAAAGACGGTTGCTATAATGCCCTTGCCGGGCCAAAAGGCGATACGGCAAAAGAACCGGCATGGCAAAATTTACGGCAAAACAAAACCCTTTCCGGCTGGAGGCGGCTATGAAAACCTATGTCTTTCAGGTAGTCATTGAACCCGACGAGGATCGCTGGCAAGCCTACTGCCCGGAACTGGTGCGGTACGGCGGGGCCACTTGGGGCTACACCCGGGAGGATGCGGAGAAAAACATCCGGGAAGTGCTGGCGATGACGCTGGAAACGATGGTGGAGTATAACTACGCCATCCCGGAAACGGCGGCCGAGAACGGCTTGGCCCCGGCGGGCGACTTGGTCGAGGTAACGGTCTAAATGTCCATACCTTGGGGCCAGTTGCGGAGCTTGACCGCCCGTCAAATCGTGGCCGCTTTGCGGCGGGATGGCTTTGCGTTGGTTCGGCAAACCGGTAGCCACCGGCAATATATTCATCCCGACGACCTGCGGTTGGTTACGGTGTCCTTTCACCGTCCCGGCCAGACCTTTCGCATCGACACCCTGCGGCGGATGCTACAAGACCAAGCCCGATGGACGGCCGCCGACCTGCGGCGGCTGGGTCTGCTGCGGTAGCGGTGGCAAGGGCTGAAACCCGGAGTACGGCGAAAATACCCCGACCATTTCTTGGAGCAGTATAATCTCTCTGTATCGAAATGGCCGACTTGGTAAGCCGCCACCCATTCCCTTGCAACACTCCTACGCTTTCCGCCGTATATCAGCCTATATACCGCCCGGATTCGTCACCAAACCGGCTATAACGGCAAATTGGAAATATGTTTGATTTATCTATTGACAACTATTGGCCGACCGGTTTATCCTATCCAATACAAATGCGCCGGCGCTGGCGCTTACTGGCGACAACCCGAAACGGGAGGAGGCAAAGCTATGCTGAAAATCGGGCATGAAGTAACCCGCCCGGGGCGCAACCTGGGCGAAGCCGCCGTAACCATCCCCATCCCGGAGGAACTGGAAACCGTCCCCGGCATTCCCCAGACCAAGCGGGAAGTGGACTGGTACGCCCGGGAGTATCCCCTGGAAACCATCAACATCACCGAGCGGGCCTCCCGGGACTGGGCCAACACCCTGCGGGATCAGCACGCCGAAATGCGGGAAATCCGCAAGGAGCATGAAAAGCTCAACCGGCCGCTGATTATGGCCTGCCGGATGACCGCCGACCTGGAACCCACCGCCCAGCCCAGCGGCGCGGATGTTTCCGAGCTCATTAAGAGCAAGGCCCGGGAACTGGGCTTTGTGGAAGTGGGCATCACCGCCTTCGACCACCGCTATACCTTCCAGAGCAAAAAGAACAGCACCACCTACTACGAGCATTTCGTCGCCCTGGCCTACGAGCAGGACTTCGAGCCGACCCAGACCATCCCCAGCGTGGATGCGGAAATCGTCCATTCCAGCACCTACCGCACCGAGGGCGCGGCCGCCCTGGAACTGGGCAACTACATCCGCTCCCTGGGCTACCACGCCCAGGTGATGGGCTCCGGCGACTCCGCCGGCCCCTACATTCCCATGCACGTGGCCGCCGGCGTCGGCCAGCTGGGGGCCTGCGGCTACCTGCTCACCCCCCATGTCGGCTCCCGCTGCCGCCTGGTGGGGCTGACCACCGACGCCAAAGTCACCTATGACCAGCCGGTGGACTATGGCATCCACGCCTTTTGCCAGGTCTGCCAGGTCTGCGTCAACCGCTGCCCCGGCCGCGCCCTGATGCGGGATAAGATCTGGTGGCGGGGGATTGAAAAGAACAAGCTCTACTTCAAGCGCTGCCGCCCGGTGATGGCCCGCTACCTGGGCTGCGGCATCTGCATGAAGGTCTGCCCCATCCAGAAGTACGGCCTCCAGAATGTGATGGAACACTACGCCGTCACCGGCCAGGTGCTGGGCAAAGGCACCCACGACCTGGAGGGGTACGAGCTGGAGGGCAAGGGCTACTTCGGCCCCGGCGAGATGCCGGTGTTCGATGCCGGGTTCTTTAATATGCCCCACGGCGGCACCGACGAGTGGGCTTTTGACCGCTTTAAGGAGCAGGCCAAGGCTACCGGCGGCGATGTCAGCGACGAAATGTTGCAGGAACTGAAGGAGGACATCCTCAAGTCCCTGTTCCAGGCCACCGACAATGTGGGCATGATGGACGAGGACGCCGACTACATCTAGCCGGCAGTCCATCCTCCGGTCAGCACAACGGCCAAAGGCGGCCGGCAGTATTTCTACTGCCGGCCGCAACCTTTTTGCCCGGCGGCCGGGCATTGGCTTATAGAAACCGTCATTCCCGCGCTTTTCTACCATCATCCCCATCCCTCTCTACCGTCATTCCCGCGTAAGCGGGAATCCAGAACGGTATTGAAAAGACAAGCCTACTACCAATCGGGCATTTCTGGATTCCCGCTTACGCGGGAATGACGGTGGGGGCGGCCGAGAATGACGGTAGAAAAGGGGCGGCCGTCCCGGATTCCCGCTTGCGCGGGAATGACGGTAGAGGGCGGCCGGGAATGACGGTAGGGATGGGCGGCCGTTCGGGATTCCCGCTCACGCGGGAATGACGGTAGGGGGCTGCCGGGAATGGCGGTAAAAAAGGGCGGCCGTTCTGGATTCCCGCTTACGCGGGAATGACGGTAGCAAGGGCGGCCGGAATGACGGTGAGGGCGGTAAGGTTATGCGCGGGAAGGACTGTAAGAATTGCCCCCCGGCGCTAAAAGAACCGCCCCCGAATCCGGCCCCGGCGGTAAGCAATGCGGAGGGCCAGGGCCGCGCCGCCGGCCAGAATCGCTATCCCGCTCAAAAGGCCCACTATCAGCCAGGGCTGCAAGGCAAAATCCGGATCCACATAGGACACCATAAGGCGGGAATCCGGTTGTTTGGGCCGCGGCGTATCCGCAGCGGATTGACTGCCGGGTTGATGGACGCCCTCCCGCAGTTCCTTGTGGCGTACCCGGCCCTGGTTTTCGACGAAAGCCGTGGCCGCGGCAAAATCGGCGGCATAAACCCGGAAAGTTACATTGGCCTGTTCCCCATCGGCATAGGTCAGCCAATACACCTCGTCCAATGCGCCCTCCCGCTGGGCCACATAATCCTTGAGCTGCGTCACCCGGTCGGCCACATTGGACACTTCCAGGGTAAAGCTGGCCCGGGGCGGATCGGACGGCCCCAATCCCGGCGGCAGCAGGGTCAGCCGGATGGATGCCAATTCCACCCGCCGCTCCAGAAAGTTCCGCTGCCCCTGCCAGCGTTCCACCTCGGCCCGCACCCGGGCCAATTCCCGCTCCACCGCCAGAATTTCCGCTACGCTGCCGCTGCGTTCCAGCAGAGCCAGCAGGCTTTGCTCCTCCCGCATGGCGCTGTTCAGCCGGGCCGACAGGTCAATATGCTGCGCGGTAACATCCTCTTGCCCTAAAGTGCGGAACTGCACTTCGCCCAGGGATTCCAGGCGTTCCAGGGCCGGGAAAAACTGCGGCTGCGGCACGCGCAGGGTCAAATCGGCCCGAGGCGGTTCCGCCCCGCCGGCGCTGGACAGCTGCTCGACGAACCCGCCCAAATCCGCGGCAATGTTGCGGGCGCGGGTTACGGCCCGCTCCACAGAATCCGCCGCAATAGTCAATTCCGCGGTGGATATGATTTGGCGTACGGCAACTTGCCCGGTTTCCCGGCCGGCGGCATTGGCGGCGCGGTTCATCCCGGCCGCCGTGGCCGCCGGCATGGCCCGGGGGGCCGGGGTAGGGATGGCGGCCGCCGCATCCGATTTCGGAAAAGACGCGACCGGGATTGCATTGCCGCTTTCCCCGTCGGCCCCATCCCTGGCTTGAATTGCGGCCGATTCCGTCCGGTCAAGACCCGATACTATCCCGGTCTGCGGCCAACCCGGAGCGGCCGGAGCGGCCGCCGTTGCCCCCTCGTCCGCGCCGGCGCAACCGATCAGCAGCATTAAAAGCGCCAGAGCCGTTGCCGCAAAAACCCAAAGTTTCCCTGTTGCCATAGACTCCGCCCGCCTTGCCGGGAATAAGTTGAATGTGGCCCCAATTTTACTACAAAAAGGGATGGCGGCGGTATCCCGAAATTTCCCCGTCTTGATTCAGTTGCCTGGCAGGATGAACCCTTTGCCGTCATTCGCTATCCTCCCACCGTCATTCCCGCGTAAGCGGGAATCCCGAACGGTACTGTCTTATGATGGTATTGTCGACAGGCAACCGTGGGATTCCCGCTTACGCGGGAATGACGGTAGGGGGCCGTCAACCACCTTTCTATACAGACACCCAAAATCCTGTCTATCCTGTCTATCCATGTTTGAATCCGTCTCCCTTTGGGCGGGCCGGGCGGTAAAGGGGCGGCGGAAATGGCGGTTTATACAGGCGATTGCCCGGTGCCATTACGAATTACCCCTAGCCTTTTCGCAGATTTGGCGTTATTATGGGCATATATCAGGGCGCGACGGACCCAATCCTTAATGCGGAGGGGGAAATTATGAACGACTACACCATCAGCATTGGTACTGTCGGCGGGGGCTTGTCGGTCAGCCCGGACGGGGGCGAAACCTGGAATCGCATCCGGGATCCCCTGCCCTCGGAAGGCAATGTGCGGGCCTTGACCGTCTATCCCGACGACCCGCAGCGCCTTATCGCCGGCACGGATGGCGGTATTTTCCGCAGCGACGACAACGGCGTCTCCTGGCAGGAACTGGATTCCCCGATGGGCAGTATCCAAATCTGGTCGGTGGCCGTGGATCCGGAGGATGCGGACACCATTTTTGCCGGCACCCGCCCGGACGCTTTCCGCTCCCGGGATGGCGGCAAAACCTGGGAACAGCTTTCCCTGGGCGTAACCCTGCCCTGTCCGGTGGGCATTCCCCGCACCACCAACATCATCGTCGACCCCCGGGATCATCGGACGGTGTGGGCCGGCATTGAGGTGGATGGCATTTACAAGAGTATGGACGGCGGCGACCGCTGGCTGCACCTGCCCGACCTGGGGCCGGATCCCTTTCACGGGGATATTCACGGGATGGCCCTGCGGCGGGCCGGCGGACGGACGGCCATTCACGCCACCACGCCCTTTGGCATTTCCACCAGCGTGGATGAGGGGGAAAGCTGGGATTTGCACGAGTTTCCCAAGTTTCACGCCGACGACCGCCGTTCCTACTGCCGGGGGATGGCGGTCAAACCGGACAATCCGCAGGTGATGTTCGTCGGCAACGGCGATTCCATTCCCGGCGTTACCGGAGCCATCCGGCGCACCACCGACGGCGGCCAGACCTGGCAGGCGGTCAATCTGCCGGTGCCGCCCAATTCGGTGGTTTATTGGTTCGGCGTCCACCCGGCACTGCCGGAGGTAGTCATCGCCGCCAGCCTGTACGGGTATGTCTATCGCAGCGCGGATGGCGGCGACACCTGGGAAAAGCTGCCCAAAGAGTTCGGGGAAATCCGCGCCGTAGCCCTGACGCCTAATTAGGGGAGGGATGCGGCCGGGCAATACCCGGATTAGTAGCCTGGTTTAAGGGGCGGGGATATTGCCAACCCCGCCCCTTGGGTTAGCGATTTGCACGCTATCCCGGATTTATCCCCCCAGCATTTCGGCCAGATCCGGGGGCATTTGGATACCATGCCGCTGCTCAAAGGCGGCGACGGTTTCGTAGTCCTCTAGGAATGAACCCGCAATGTCCGCCCCTTTACTGAGTGCGACATTAAAATCTGCTCTGGCCCGCTCCCATTCGCCCAAATGCAACCAAGCCTCTCCGCGATAGTAGTAAGCCGCCGCATAATCCGGGTCCAGGTTTATGGCGCTAGTAAGGTCTTGGATAGTGAGGTCCCACTCGCTTTTAAGCCGGTAAGTAAAGCCGCGATTGAAATAACCCACGGCGTAATCCGGATCCAGATCTACGGCTTGGTTAAAATCTGCAATAGCAAGGTCGATCTCCCCTATCGTCTGGTATGCCGCGCCGCGACCATTATAGGCTTCAACCAGTTGGGGATTAAGAGCCAAGGCTTGGCTGAAACGTTCAATGGCCCCTGGATAATCCGCCCTGTCCAGATAAGACTGGCCGGCGCTGAAAGTGGCGGAGGCTTCCTGGTGGATGGCCGCGTACCGGATATAGCCGTGCAGGTCGTTATAGATAGTTTCAGCGGCAATGCCGTGACCCTGGCGCAGGTAGCGCAACAGCGGCGCTTTGCGCTGAGCCGGAATAACGACCACAATATCCGGCTCAATAAAGCCTTCCGGTGGGCGCACGAAAATGCTTTTCTGGGCGATGGCCCGGTTCACCGGGCGGCTCGGCTCGTAGATGGAATCGGCAATCGCCGCTGACTTTTTCAGCAGAAGGACGCGGCCATCCTGGGAAGGGCTGCCATCGCAGGCAAAGAACAGGGCAATGAGATAGTCGGCGGTAAAGTCAATCAGGTTGGTCTTGCCGCCGTAATGCTGGAGTTCGGTCAGAATTTCAAACGCATCCTTCTCGGTAGTGAACCGCTGCGCTTCCAACAAGCGTATTTCTTGCACGGCTTCGACTTGACCGCGCAAGTGGCCCGGTAGCTCGCGGTAGAGGCCGGAGGATACCTCGGGATAGCACTGGGGTTCGCCCCGGAAAATGTAATCCCCGGCGGCGGCTTCCCGCGCCAAATTGGTAATTACTTCCAGGACTTCTCCCAAGGCATCGCTAGGCATACCGACTTTCGTCCTTACCCGGTTGCTGGCGCAGGGGCAACCGAGCGCCGCCGCGCTGCGGCAACCGCCGCCGCCGCACCGGTTGTTGGCCCGTCTTGCCGGACTTGCCGGAAGGCCCGGTTTTCGCCCCCGACGAAGGGCTGTAGTTGGTCGCGCTAATGGGCTGCATTGTGTCACCTCCTGCCCAAGATACCCGGATTGTCCCCCATTCCACTGCCTTTGTCAAGGGCAAAACCGGCAATTCAATCAGCCTTTACCCGGCCGCCCCACCCTTGCGGGAATAGCACCGGTTCCATCCCCGGCGGCGGCTTTCCGCGCCAGATTGGTGATTACTTCCAGGACTTCGCCCAGTTCATCGCTGGACATACCGAATTTCGACCTTGCCCGTCTGCGGGTTCAGAGTAAACTGAGCGCCGCCGCGCTGTTGCCGCCGCCTCCGCACCGGTTGCCGGCCCGTCTTGCCACAAGTCCGGCAGGGCGCAGTTTTCGTCCCTGCCCGAGGGCTGTAGCTGGTCGCGCTAATGGGCTGCATTGATGTCACCTCCCGCCCTTGATAAGTTGATTATCCCCCATTTCCCCGCCTTGGTCAAGGGTAAAACCGGCAATGCAATCGGCCTTTCCCCGGCCGCCCACCTGCCTACGGGTTAAGTTTAAGCCACACCGCGCCGGCATCCACGCCAAATCGCCGTAGCAGAGCCTTGGTACTCTCGGATACTTCGACGTTGCCGCGCCTTTGATTCAGATGAAGGCCGTTAGACAACCGACTCGGATTCCTAAAATCCGTGCCGTTGGTGTGCTGGCTGGTGGTGTTGACCACGCAAGTCGTTATCCCCCGCAGGACCGGACACTTATCGGCGGTCAACTGATTGGTTCGGATTAACCACTCAGCAGTCTCCCGCAGGGCCTGCCGCCAGCTTTGAATCGGCTTTTCCCTTTCCCCGGGAAAGAGAATCGCCATCGGTTTCGGACTGTTAAGCCTTTCCGGCGTGTAGAGGGATACATCTACCCAATCATCACCAGCGGGGACAGACGGTTGCGGGTTAACAACCGTTGCCGCCGGCGTCGGAGCAACCGCCACCACCGGCGGAGAAATAATCGGTTCCACTGCCGCCACTGGCTCTCCCGTTGCCAGGTTAGGCCGCCACAGCAGCAGCAGTTTCAGGGCAAGCTGGTGCGCGGGTTCGCCGGAAAGGGATACGCTCAACTTCCGGCGTTCACTGCCGGAAAAGTCGGAAACATCGTCAAGAACCCACCGATTGCCATCGGTCAGGCCGGCGTATTTCACCCGCTGCGTCAAAGCGTAGGTGAAAATCTGTTCCACGTTGCGCGGGGATTCCAGAGTTTCATCCAACCTCTTGGCTTCGATGAAAGCCTGCGGCTTGTCGCCGCCGCCCAGCAAAGCGTAGTCGGCCCGGCCGTTGCCGACGGTATACTCCGGCGTAACCAAGGCCGGATCGGCCGTGTCCCAGCCCAGGGCCCGCAGCAGCGGGTCAATCAGGGCGTAGCGGGTCAACGCTTCGCTTTGACTCAAAGCCGGGCGGTGCTGCTCGATCCGCCCTTGCAGCGTCGCAATCACCCCCACCAAATCGTCCAGCATAATGCCTCCGTTCCGCCGGTTCGAGCCCGGTTGCGGGCATTGTAGCCGGTAGGATATGATTGGTCAAATCCCGGCCCAACCCGGTCAGGCCGCCCGTTCCGCCGCCGGTTGAGCGCCCACCGCCGCCAGCGCCGCCATTACCCGGTCGATGGGGATGCTGTAGTTCAGGATTAGCAGTTGGCCGGCTTCCTTTTCGCTGACCCCCAAGCGCCGGGCCAAATCCGCCGTTCCCATACCCTGGGCCCGCAGGGCCGTATAGAGATCCAGCTGGGCGGCAATCAGCGGCTGCACGCCAACCAATTCCTGCCCCGCCGCCCGGGGGCTGGGCGTGGGCAGTTCCTCCTGACAGTCGATATAGGCGGCCAAGGCAACGACCAAGGCATCCTCGGCCAGGATGATGGCCTCCTTGAAAGTGTCGCCGCCGGTATGACAGCCGATTACATCGGGAAAGGAAACGATATAGCTCCGCTCGCCCTCGGTTTCATCGAGGACGATGCTGCACGGAAAGGTGTATTGCACTTTCAGAACCTCCTGCGGTCGATGCCCAATTGCCTGAGCATACTCAAAAGCAGCCCCGGCTTAATCTCCCCGTGTTTTACCTGGGTGCGCCGGCGGCCTAGGAAAAAGGTTCCGTGGCTGCCTTTGCCCCGCTCCGGGGCAAAGGAGCACTCCAACCCGTTGTTCCGGGCGTAGCGGCGGGCCCGCCGGACAAATTGTTGACCGTTCATAGGGCTATTGTAACCTTACCGGATACCGCCGTCAAAGCAACCCGGGCTGTGGATTCAAACATGGATTAACAGGATAGACAGGATTCTTTTTATCGGCCCAGAGCGGTTATTGACGGTCAGTACCGTTCTATACCGACCAACAAAATCCTGTCTATCCTGCCCATCCATGTTTGAATCCGCCCCGGCTATTCCTCCAGGGTGGTGATGTCCCCCGGATCCAGTCCCAGCTCCCGGGCTTTCAGCAGGCGGCGCATTATCTTGCCGGAGCGGGTCTTGGGCAGTAGCGGCGTGAACTCAATTTCCGCCGGCACCGCTATCGGCCCCAAAGCGGTGCGAACCTGATTCCGCAGGGCGTCCACCATCACATCCGACGGATCGTTGCCCACCCGCAGGGTTACGAAACCCTTGATGACTTCCCCCCGCAGTTGATCCGGCTTGCCGATAACCGCCGCCTCGGCCACCGCCGGATGGGACACCAGGGCGCTCTCCACTTCCGCCGACCCGATGCGGTGGCCGGCCACATTCAGCACATCGTCGGCCCGCCCCACCACCATATAGTAGCCATCGGCATCGCGCAGGGCCACATCCCCGGAGGAATAGACCCCCGGGATCTGCTGCCAAGTGGCGGCGTAGCGTTCCGGGTCGCCCCAAACGGTGCGGGAAAAGTGGGGAAAGGGCCGGCGGATGACCAGAAACCCGCCCTTGTCCGGCTCCTCGATCGGCTGTCCCTCCCGGTCGACCACATCCAGCAAGGCCCCGGGCAGCGGCTTGCCGACCCGGCCGGGCCGGGAGGCCATCGTAGCCAGCGTCCCCAGGCAAGGGCCGCCGGTTTCCGTCTGCCACCAGTTATCCACAATGTGCGCCCACTCGCCGCTACCGCAGATATGTTCGTAAGCCCAGCGCAAAGCCTCCGGATTCAGCGGCTCCCCGGCGCAGGTCAAAAAGCGCAGCGAGCGCAGATTGTAGCCCTGAGCCGGCTCCGCCCCGTAGCGCATCAGCATCCGCACCGCCGTGGGGGCCGTGAAAATCACATTGACCCCATACTTCTCGATGATTTCGTAAAAGACGGCGCTGTGGGGATAGTCCGGGGCCCCTTCCCGAAAAATAGTAGTAGCCCCGGCCACCAGCGGCGCATAGACGATATAGCTGTGGCCGACCACCCAGCCAATGTCCGACATACACCAGAAAACATCGGCGTCTTTCACATCCCAAAAGGTCTTGAAATGGTAATGAGTGCCGACCATATAGCCGCCGTGGACATGGACAACCCCTTTGGGCTTGCCGGTAGTGCCGCTGGTGTAGAGGATATAGAGGGGATCCTCCGCGTCCATCACTTCCGCCGGGCATTCGATGGCACTGGCCGCCAGCAGTTGGTCAAAATCGGTCTGGCCGGGGGACAATTCGGTTTGCTCCGGTTCCCGCCGCCAGAGGATAACGGCGGTCAACGAATCGCAGCCGATAACGGCCTCATCCGCGATGGATTTCAAGTCCACCCGGCTGCCGCGCCGGTAGCCCACATCCCCGGCAATCAGAACCTTGGCGGCGGCGTCCTGAATGCGATCCCGCAAAGAGCCGACGCTGAACCCGGCATAGACCACGCTGTGGATGGCTCCAATCCGGGCGCAGGCCAGCATGGCGATAGCCCCCTCCGGAGTCAACGGCATATAGATGACCACCCGGTCGCCTTTGCCCACGCCCAGGGATTTCAGCCCGTTGGCGCAGCGATTGACCTGCTGGGCCAAGCGGCCGTAGGTATAAACCTGTTCCGCGCCATCCTCGCCCAGCCAGATGAGAGCCGCCTTGTTCCGCCGCTCGGTCGTCAAATGCCGATCCAGGGCGTTGTAGCAGATGTTGGTCTGCCCGCCGAGGAACCACCGAAAGTTGGGATAATCCCACTGAAAGACGGCATCCCAGGGGCGGAACCAGTGCAGCCCGGCGGCGGCCTCGGCCCAGAACCCTTCCGGGTCGGCCAGGGAACGGGCATAAACGGCGTCATAATCTTGCAGGGCGGCCTGCCCGGATACATGGGGCGGCGGCGGAATCTCCCCGGATTCCCGCAGCAGGTTGTCAATCTGTCCTTGCTGAACCATAGCAGCGCTCCTTTGTAGTTGATTGGCGGATTTGCGGCCGGCGGCTAATCCGCCGGCAATCGGCTGCCGGGAAGTATGTTGGCAAGCCGCAGCCAATTCCTTTCCGCTCATCCTGAACTTGTTGAAGGATGCCCTTCCAAGCGTAGCCGAGGGATCTGAAATGCCGGCCCTAGCTACCGTCCTTCCCCCCTTACTACCGTCCTTCCCGCCCTCCACCGCAATTCCCGCCCTAGCTACCGTCCTTCCCGCCTCCCACCGTCATGCCGGCTGTCCCTACCGTCATTCCCGCGTAAGCGGGAATCCGGCGGCGGTTGGACGGCAAAGGGCTGGTCTTTTCAGCACCGTCGGGATTCCCGCTTACGCGGGAATGACGGTGGGGGCCGCCGGTATTACGGTAGGGGGTGGCCGGTATGACGGTGGGGCAGCCGGTACGACGGTAGGGGTCGCCGTCAATCTACGGCTACCCTCGGAATTACCGGGCCGGTTGCCTAAAGCCTTCCGCCGCCGGCGACCGCAATGACTTCCTGCGCCGCTTCCGGATCCAGCTTAATCCGCCCCTTTTCCGGCGGATACTCGATGACCAGCACTTCCTCGACCGCCTCCGGCGGCAAGCCCCGGCGACCATTTTCCCGCGAAAAATCCAGCATCAGGGCAATGGCCTGCGCCAGGTTTTCCCGGGCCGCCGCTTTAGTCTTGCCCTGCCCGTTGGCCTCGGGAACCTCCAGGCAATAGGCAACATACCAATCCTCGTCCTGTTCCAAAACCACCGTGAACTCGTTGATCATCCGACCAGACCTCCTTGATGGCTATGCGCCTTTCTAACCCGGCCAGCAAAGACCGCCGGCCGCCGGGAATCAGCGGCCAATCTCCGGCACGGAAAGGGTGCGGCAGATTTTGCGCGCAATCCCTTCCTTAATTTCCGAATGGCGCGGCACGCCGTCTTTGTCGCCCGTTTCCGGGTTAATCCCGAGGGAATGGTTGCCGCCCTCCCGCAGCCGGTAGCAGCCATGCCGCCGCAAGTGGCGCACCAGCGTGTTCAGATGCATTCGACCACTACCACCTCCGGCGCCGCCTCCGGAGCCAGCTTAATCCGCCCCTTTTCCGGCGGATACTCCAGGGCCAGCACTTCCTCGACCGCCTCCGAAGTCAAATATGGGGCCAAATCCCGCCGGCTTTTCTCCTGCCGCGCCGCCAGCTTCCGGGCAATGGCCTGCGCCACCTTTTGCCGCGCCTCGGCCCTGGTCTTGCCCTCGCTGTTGGCCCCCGGCACTTCCAGGCAATAGGCGATGTACCAATCCTCGTCCTGCTCGAACACCACCGTGAACTCGTTAATCATCCGTCGCTCCCTCCTTGACGGCTGCGGTTTTGCTTTCCGTCCTATTCTAACCCGGCAAACCCTTGGGGGCAATGCCTTGCCGCCGGCCCTTTGCCGGGCAATCCCACCCCCATCCCGGGGGTCATTTCCCCGTTCCCGCCCATCCCAAAGTAAAGAAAAAATTAAATTCCGGCCGGGTAGTTGCAATTCCCCGCGGCATGGTATATAATGCCGATTGTAAGACTACCGGACGAAAGCAGTTGCCACCTTACGGCGAAGCTCTCACCCGCTTCGGCCGCCTTTGGCGGCCGGATTGGGACGCACCGGAACATTCTGGAGAGAAGGAGATAAGGTATGGCAGACCACCAGGACATTATGCTGATGGCGCACCTGATGCGCCGGGCCGGCTTCGGCGCTTCCTACGAGGAAGCGGAACGCCGCGCCGCCATCGGCTACGAAGCCACCGTGGAGGAGCTGCTCCACCCGGAGACCCAGCCGGACCTGGAGATGGACGTGATGAACCGCTATATGCACGGTTGGCGCGACCTCCAGGGCCTGATGGCGAACCAGGGCTACTGGACCTACCGCATGGTCAACTCCCCCCGCCAGCTGGAGGAGAAGATCTGCCTGTTCTGGCACGGCATTTTCTGCGTCGGCGACTCCAAGTGTATGCGCGCCCGCCAGATCCTGCTGGAGCTGAACAACTTCCGGGCCCACGGCCTCGGCAAGTTCGACAACCTCCTCATGTACCTGTCCACCGACCCGGCCATGCTCTACTACCTGGACAACCAGCTCAGCCACAAAGAGGCGGTCAACGAGAACTGGGGCCGGGAACTGCTGGAGCTGTTCTCTATGGGCGTCGGCATGGACGGCCAGGCCAACTATAGCGAGGACGATGTGAAAGCCTGCGCCCAGGCTTTTACCGGCTGGACCATTGCCAACGCCATTCCCCGCTATCCCTATGGCAGCTACGCCAACCGCTTCCTCTACAACCGCTTCGACCATATCGAGGAGGACAAAACCTTCCTGGGCGAAACCGGCAACTGGAACGGCGAGGATGTGGTCCGCATCATCTGCAAGCAGCCGGCCACCGCCCGCTTCGTCGCCCGCCACCTCTACAACTTCTTTGTGGCCGACGAGCCGCAGGTGCCGGCTTGGCAGCACACGCCGCCGCGGGATCCGGAACTGATTCAGCAGCTGGAGGCGGAATACTTCCGCTCCGGCTACGAAATCCGCGCTATGCTGCGGGTGCTGTTCAATTCCGACAGCTTTAAGAACGCCCGCTTCGCCAAGGTCAAAAATCCCTGCGAAGTGGTCTGCGGCACCCTGCGCCTGGTCGGCGATTTCGACACCCCCAAGCCGCGCATTTACGATCCGGCCCTGCAAATCCGCTATATGGGCCAGGATTTGCTCAACCCCCCCACCGTGGAGGGCTGGCATACCGGCAAGGAGTGGATTGACAGCGGCACCCTGGTGGAACGGGTCAACTACGCCGCCGGGGAAATGGGCCGGGCCGACGCCCCCGGCGTCCGGGACATCGTCCACCGGCTCCAGGCCAAAGGCGACACCATCGCCGCCGATCAGCTGCTGGACGGCTGCCTGGAAATGCTGGGCGGCTATGAACTGATGGACGAAACCCGCGACCTGTTCCTGTCCCAGGCGGTCAAATCGGCGCAGATGGATACGGCCGGGGCCGAGTTTCCCGGCCAGGTCAGCCAGCTGCTCCAGCTGATTGTCGCCACCCAGGAATACCAGTTCGCTTAAACCCTTTGCCCCATTCCGCTCATCCTGAACTGGTTGAAGGATGGCGGAAATTGACCATATTCCCCCGGCGCACCCGGGAATGGCGGGCCACCCGCCAATCCCGCCGCGCCGGGGTCAGCAACCCGAAAGCAACTCAGGAGGAAACCATGACCAGCACCAAGAAAGACCCGGTTCTGGTGGTCTTGCAGCTGTCCGGCGGCAACGACTTCATGAACACCCTGGTGCCCTACACCAATCCGCTCTACACCGACAACCGGCCCAATGTGCGGATTCCCACCGACCAGGTGATGCCCATCAACGACGCGCTGGGCTTTAACCCCAATATGCCCGAGTTCAAGAGCCTGTACGATGCCGGCAAAGTGGCCGTCATCCAGGGCGTGGGCTACCCGGTGCCGAACCGCTCCCACTTCCGCTCCATGGACATCTGGCACACCTGCGAGCCGGAAAAGATTGCCGACGAGGGCTGGCTGGGCAAGGCCATCCGGGATCTCGATCCCCACAAGGAAAATGTGCTGACCGGCGTCAACTTCGGCCGCGGCCTGCCCCGGGCTATGGCCGCCGGCGGCGTGCCGGTAGCCTCCGTGGGCAACCTGGAATCCTACGGCGTGCTGACCACCATCGAAGCCGAGGACCAGCGCTCCGAGGCCATCGACATTTTCGCCCGGATGTATTCCCCGGCGATGGGCCACGGCCCGGTAGTGGACTATCTGTCCCAGACCGGAATGGACGCCCTGAAAGGGGCCGACATCCTGGCTACCGCCCCGGCCAAGTATTCCTCTACCGTGGAATACGCCGACAACTCCACGGCTCAGTACCTGCGGAACATTGCCCAGGTGCATTGCGCCGGTTTGGGGACGCGGGTTCTCTACACCACCGCCCCCTACAACAGCTTTGACACCCACGCCACCCAGCTGTCGGCCCACGCCAAGCTGGTGACCGATGTGTCCCGGATGGTCAACGACTTCTATACCGACCTGAAGGAACACGACGCCGCGGACAATGTGATGCTGCTGGTCTTTACCGAGTTCGGCCGGCGGGTTCACGACAACGGCTCCGGCACCGATCACGGTTCCGGCGGGGCCGCTTTCATCGTCGGCGACTGCGTCAAAGGCGGCCTCTACGGGGAATATCCCTCCCTGGAAGCCGACAAGCTGCTGGACGGCGACCTGCACTTTAACAACGACTTCCGCGGCCTCTACGCCACCATCCTGGAGGACTGGTTCGGCCTGGATGCCCAGCCCATCGTCAACGGCAGCTTCGAGAAGCTGGACTTCATCAAGAAGTAGGAAAGGGAACCGCCGGCCCCTCGGGCGTCTTGCCCGGATGCCTGGGGGCGGCGGTTCAGAGGTGAAAATGACTACGCAAGCTACGCAAGTTCAGGGGGTAACTTTTCGTTACACCCACACCATCGGGCGCGGCGAGGAAGCCGGGCCCGGTTTCAAGAACCCGGTTTCCCTGGCCCGCGGCGCCGACGACATTATGTATGTGGTCAGCCGGGCCTACGACTACCGGGCCGATTCCAAGCGCATTACCGTCTGCACCGTGGCCGAGGAATACATCGGGGAAATCGGCAACGGCGGCCGCCTCGGCGGCGATCTGATGGACACCGGGGAAAACGCCGCCGACGGCTCCCTGATCTGGCCCACCTCCATCGCCCTCGACCAGGACGAAAACCTCTATGTCAGCGACGAATGGCTGAACCGCATTGCCGTCTTTTCCAAAGATGGCGATTGGCTGGGCAGCTGGGGCGTGGTCGGCGACGGGCCGGGCGAATTCGACCAACCCTCGGGCCTCCACTTCGACGCCGACGGCCATCTGCTCCTGGTGGACACCGGCCATCACCGCGTCCAGAAATACACCAAAGAGGGGCGGTTTATCTCCCAATTCGGCCGCTTTGGCGCTGGCCCCGGGGAACTCAATATGCCCTGGGGCATTGACCTGGACGCCGCCGGCGATATCTACATCGCCGACTGGCGCAACGACCGCATCCAGAAGTTCGACCCGGAGGGCCACTTCCTGATGCAGTTCGGCAGCCATGGTACCGGCGAGGGGGAGTTCCGCCGCCCCACCGATGTGGCGGTGGACAAGGACGGGATTATCTATGTGGCCGACTGGGACAATGACCGGGTGCAGGTTTTTGACGCCAACGGCTGGTTCATCACCCTGATTACCGGCGACGCTACCCTGTCCAAGTGGGGCGAAACCAAGCTGGATGCCAACCCGGATATGCGTTTGCAGCGGGAAATCGCCCAGGGCTTGGAACGGGAAAAGTTCCTGCGCGGCCCCATCGGCGTGGAAGTGGATGACCAGGATCGGGTGTTCATCATCGACTCCCAGCGCAACCGCATCCAGATTTACCGCAAAATCCCCCCCTACTTCGTAGGGATGTACGACGGGGCGCGGCTGTAAAAGCCCACCCCCGGCCAGCGCCCTAACCGGCAAAAAATGCCCTCCCCCGGCCGCGGCGGAAACCGTGGGCCGGGGGAGGTTTGCCTATTCCCGTCTGATTGAAAATGCCCCCAGACTTGACTATCCAAATCCTCCCGGCCGCCGCCATCGACCCGTCATTGATGGCGGCCGTCCATAACCTGTGCGCCCGGGCCTATCCCGGAGAAAACCTGGATCCCCTGTGGGCCGCCTATGCCGCCGACTTTCACGCCGTCGGTTGGATAGCGGATTTGCCGGTTTCCTACGCTATGGTCGTAACCCGCTGGCTGCAAGCCGGAGCCGGGCCGTTGCTGCGTACCGCCTATGTAGAACTGGCCGCCACCCTGCCGGAGTTTCAGGGCCGCGGCTATGCCACCGCCCTGATGCGGCAATTGGCCGCCGCCATCGCCGCCGCCGACTACGACCTGGCCGCCCTCTGCCCGGCGGACACGCAGCTTTACGCCCGGCTTGGCTGGGAATACTGGCGGGGGCCGCTATTCATCCGCCGCCCGCCGGAGGGTTGGCCGGCCGGGGCAAGGACTGCGGATAGGGATACAAATACAGATACGGCGGCGGATAAATCCGCCGCCACGGATGAACTGCTGCCCACTCCCGAGGAACGGGTAATGATTCTGCGCCTGCCGCCCACCCCGCCGCTGGATTTAGATTTGCCCCTATCGGCGGAATGGCGGCCCGGCGGCGAGTTGTGGTAGGGGGGGAATGGGCGGCGTGGTGTCGGCGCTGCCCGATTAGCCGGTTGGGGGGTTGGTTGCGGGATATTTTGGAGCCGAGGCGGCGGCCGGTGTAGGGCAATTTGCCGGGATGGGGATAAGGGGCCGGATTTGGGGCTTGACTATACGCCGTCGACCGGGATAAAATTAAAGGCGCAACCGGGTAAAGCAACTTCGCCAGGAGGGTTTGCCGATGGCTTCGCGCAACAAGTGGAACTACACCTACCGGGTGGGCCGCCGGGTTTCCCATCGGGGCGTTACCAACAACCCGGCCCGGCGGGAACATTATCGGGCGCGGCCCGGCGGCAAGCTGACCGTCGACAGTCGGGACAAAACCCGGAGTAGCGCGCTGAACGCTGACGGCGTCCGCATCAAAATCCGAGGCTACCATGCCTGAGGAGCCGTGGCGGGAAGTCCTGGAAATCACCAACCGCTTGGCTTTGCTGAGCGTAAGGGGTGATTTCATCTATCGCGGCGAACCCCGGTACTATCCCCAAATATCCTCCAGCCTTTACCGGGAGTACCCGGTAATCGAGTCCGCGAACTTTGACATCGAGTCGCTCCAGGACGAATTTCTTTACGAGGCTGAACGGTATTCCGAGGCGGGAAGCTACACCAACGCGGAGGACCAGCTCGCCATACTGATTCAGCTCCAGCACTACGGTGGCAAGACCAATTTGATTGACTTTACCACCGACTGCCTTATCGCCCTCTTTTTCGCCTGCGACGGAGAGCCGAATCAGGATGGCCGCGTGGTTTTGCTGCGGAAATCCGGGGGAATGAAGTTTCATATTCATTTGCCGCCCCTTGGCCTCACCAATCGCGTCGCCGCTCAGAAAAGCGTATTCGTGCGTCCTCCCGCCGGGTACATTGAGCCGGATGACCTGGTGCGGGTTCCCCAAAACCTCAAACTCCGCCTACTGGAATACCTGCGCCTTTGTCATAACATCTCCCCGCAAACCGTCTATAATGACTTCCACGGTTTCATCCGCCAGCAGAATATCCATCGCGAAGCTTACGCCGCTTACCTGGAAGGGGTCGCGGCGCAACACCGGGAGGAGTTTCAGTCGGCTATTTCCCATTACGATAAGGCCATCGAACTCTATCCTCAATTCACCCACGCCTACGCTCAGCGCGGGGATGCCTACCTGGAAAACGGGCAACTGGCGGCGGGTCTCCAGGATTATACCCAAGCCCTGGCCTTGGACCCTAAACTTACCGACGGGTATGTAAATCGCGGATTGGCCCATTGCGACAACGGAGATTTCGACGCGGCCATCCTCGACTTTGACAGCGCGTTGGAATTGGATTCCGGAATTGTCGAAGCCTATCTTGGCCGGGGGATTGCCTTTGGCGAGAATGGGGATTACCTCCGGGCTATCCAGAACTTGCAGGCGGCGCTGGAAATGGAGCCGCGCCCCGAAATCTACCGCAACCTCGGCAATACTTACAACGCCAGCGGCGATTTGGGACGCGCCGTTGAAAGCTACACCCAAGCTCTGAACCTCGTCCCGGATGACGAGTTTTGCCTTTACGACCGGGCCGAAGTGTATCTCCGGCAAGGTCAATGGACCTTAGCCCGCGCTGACCTCAGCGCGGCTCGCGAATTGGGGGCCGACATTGCGGCTCTGTTCCACCGCGATTATGCCGACTTCGCGGACTTTGCGGCGCAGAACGGGCTATCCTTGCCGGCGGATATTCTGGAAATGTTGGGCGGATAAACGGCCGGCTGTCTTATCCCTCTTTTCCGCAACCCCGCCTTACTCAAAAATCCGCGGCCACTACTCCCCAGCCGATTCAATTGGCGTAAAATCATAAGGAAACCCTGAAAACCGGAATCCAGCGGGCAAAACTATAACCCGCCCACCCTTCAACAAGTTCAGGATGAGCGGATTTAGGCTTTCCGGCGCAGGATGAGCGGGTTTAGGTTTTCCGGCGCAGGATGAGCGGATTTAAGGGGGTTGCGGCCGCCGGCAAGCCGGCGACCGCCTAGCCACCCCTAAGTCGCATCCGTCTGCTGGTGCTGGCCGATGTAGCCCACGATGACCTTGCGGGAGTCCCGATCCCAGTTGAAGGCCACCCGGATGGTGTTCGTGGGGTCTTTGCTGCTGCCCCGGCCCATGTGTTCGCTCAGGTTGTAGGAAACCCCGTTGACGCTGGTGCGATACCACCGCTCGTACTGCCCGATGGTCACCTCGCTCTGATTGCTCACATAGTGCCAGCGGCAGACCTGATACAGGGACTCGTCCAGGTTGGGCTGGCTGATTTCCCCGGTGCGGGAGCGGAAGTAGGTCGTCGCCAGCCACTCCAGGGCTTCCAGCACCGAATTGGGATCCTCAAAGGGGTTGTTCTTGGTCCAGGAACTGGTATTCAGGTGGAACAGCAGCTCGTTGGGGAACCGCTCCTCGGCCCAGGCCACCGCCTCGCTGACATTCTGCGGCCCCCGGCCGGCCACCGTCGGATCCGTCCCGCTCAGCTTGGCCGCCTCCACATAGGCCAGCCGCCAGAATTCCTCGTTGGTCTTGCTGCTGTGCAAATCCTCTTTCAGCAGCTCCACCTCCTCCCGCAGGCCCTGGAGATTGGCTTCCAGTTCGGCCAGCTGCTCCGCGGGGATGGCCGCCGTAGCCGGTTCGGTATCCCCGGCCGCTTCCGCCGCCGGCTCCGCCGTTTCCGCCGCCGCGGCCGTTTCCGACTCGGCCGCCGCGGCAAACTCCTCGTCCAGCGGCGGAACCTCGTTCAGCAGCTTTTCCATACCGTTCAGGGAGTCGATGATTTCCCCTTCCAACTCGGTGCGGCGCGCCGCCCGGCGGCGTTCCTCGCCCCGGTTGGACGCCTGCTCCCGGATGGGACGATACTCGGCGAACCTGCTCTCAATCTGGGCGAACAGCTGCTGCAACAGGTCTTGCAGCTTGGCGTCGAGAATCACCGGCACCGGCCACTGCTCCAAATCCCGCTCCAGATACTCCAATTCCTCGGCGTACCGCTCCTTGATTTGATTCAGGCTGGCCCGCAGCACATTGACCTGGGCCCGGGTGCGGGCCTCTTTCTTGAGGCCGATGATTTTGCCCAGTTCCGCGGCAAAGTCGTCGGCCATATTCCACTGGGGACTGTCCGGCGGCAAGGCGCTGAGCAGGCCGCGCCAATGGGCAAAATCCACGGAATCGACCCCTTCCGGCATCATGCCGGCGTTCCGCACGATGTTGCCCACCGGGAAACTGATTTTGCCGGAAACGCACCAGAGCATCAGCCCCACATCGTTGGGGTCCAGCTGCCCGTGTTCCTGGACAATGGCGTCCCGTTCCAGCCGCCAGTCGTCGGCGTTCCAGTCGTCCAGGAAATAGCGCCCCCGGAAGTCAACGGTGTCGGTCGGGATGCCCTGCTCCTGCAAACGCTGCCGGACCGCCTGCCGCACTTCCGGCTGGGCTTCCACCCAGACCTGGAGCAGGGCCCCGGAGAGTTCGTTGGAGTAGGGCAGATTGAGCAGCACCGGTGTCTGGAGCTGCGGCGCCGGAGCGCGATGGGCCGCCTGGGAACGGAAGTTCGGCACGCGCAGGGCCGAGCGGCGGATGGCCGTATCCAGGGCCTGCTTGGCCCCGTTGGAAACGCGGCTGCGGGCTTCCAGGGCGTGCCGCACCACCGTGGGCAGATAATCCTCGCCCATCCATTCCAGCACCGAAAAGGTAAAGGCGCTTATTTCCGGCCCGTCCGTTGGCATTTCAGGATTGTAAGACTTTGGATCTGCCATACAAAAAACCTCCCCGCAAGTTTGGCAACCTCAGGCCGCTGGCCTGGGCTGATTGCCAGTATAACACCTTTTGCCCCAACCGGCAAACCATCCAAAACTACGAAACCGGGGCCGTTTTGGTTTTATTGATGGCGGCCCGCCCGCTACCGTCCTTCCGACCAACTACCGGCACCCCGGCCGCCCTGCAACCGTCCTTCCCGCGCAAGCGGGAATCTCGAAATACCCGAGGGGTAGTAGGCCGGTCTTTGGCAGTACCGTCGGGATTCCCGCTTACGCGGGAAGGGCGGTAGAGAGGGTCGGGAAGGACGGCAAGCCCGGCCGGGAAAATTGCCGGTTTCCCGGCAGCGGATTTAAGACCTTGGCGGCAATCCACGCCACGGCCGGGACGCACACCGCATCGCCAAAGGCATTAAGGGCCTGCCGCTCCGAGTTGGCAACTATGGGAAAGTCGTCGGGTACGCCCTGCAAGCGGGCATATTCCCGCGGCGTCAGGGTACGCATCCGGATGATGCCTTTTCCGGCGGCCACCAGGAATTGCTTGCCGCTGCCGCCCACTGCTGTCCGCAGGCAGCCGGCAATGTCGTCGGCACGAACTTCCGCCTGCTGGCCGGCCGCCCGGCGCCGGCGGTAAAAAGTCCGCCGGGTTTCCCCATCCCCCGTTGCCAAATCCTGTACCATTGCCAAGTGAGCCGGAGACATCATAGCGATATGCTTGTCCACCTTTTCCGGCGGCCACCAGCGCGGGTCCTCCGGCGGCAGGGATTCCACTATTTCCGCGGAAAAGCCGCCCTCCCGATAAGGCGGCGGCTCCGGAATGGATAAGTCCGCCCACCGGATTTCCTTATTATCCCGCAGCAGCCGCTGCAAGCGCGGCGGGAAAAGCCGTTCCGCCCGGCGGCAATAATCGGGCGCGGCGATATTGCCGACCGACGGGCAATGACTTTCCTGAACGCCGAGCATAAAGATGCGGGGGCGGCTTTGCGGCAGGAAACTGCGGGCATTGAGGGCAAAGGCGGCGCAGGCATAGCCTATTTTGTTGAGGGCGGCGGCTACGGCGTAAAAATCGCCGCCGCCATTGGACGAAAGCCAACCGGCCACATTTTCCAGCAAAACCAGGGGCGGACGGGCAGCCCCTTGCGCTTTCAGGATTTCGTAGAATCCCCAAAAGGCGCTGGAATGTTTGCCGTTCAAGCCGCGCCGGTTGCCAGCCAGGGACAGGTCAATGCAGGGAAAGGAGCCGGTTGCCAGGGTCACCGGCGGAATATCGGCGGCGTCCACCGCGAAAATATCCTTGACCGGGTAGGCGGCGCCGAAAAAGCCGCCGTACATCTGCGCCCGTTCCCGGCTCCAGTCGTTGGCATAGACGACCTGCCAGCCGGCCCGTTCCAAGCCCATCCGAAACAGTCCGATGCCAGCAAAGTATTCGGCAACGGTCAAGGGGTATCCGGCATCTGGCCCGTTGTCCACTTCCGGCCGGCGCGCCGACAATACTTCTATCATCTACGCCCCCATAGACGCCGGTATGGTTATGCGTAACGACAAATCGGTCTCTACGGCGGCGACCCGCTCGTTATACTTTTCCAGCAGGGCTTTAAGGTTTTGCGCCACCCGGTTGCCGGAAAACTCGGCCAACTCCTCGATGTTTTGGGATACAAAGGACTCCAGGGACAAGACGGAAACGCCGTTGCCCATCTCCAAATCGACATTTTGCCGCGTTCCCGCCAGAACCCGGTCTGGCACTACCAGGAATACCCGCAGACCGTTGGCAAGATTGCTCTTGCACTTGTCATAGTGACCCCGATTCGGGGCCACGGTCACGTGAAAGACGCTGTCGTTAATCTGAAAGTCCCCCTGTTCCTCCGTCTGAATGTCGGCCGCGCTGGCCGCCGAGTTTCTGATGGCGTAAGCCGGGAAACGCAAGGCCAGTTTTGCGCCAACCAGGTATTCGGCAACTTCCCCGGCTTTGCCCCGGTCGCCGGCGGCGGATAGAATCTTGCCGACTATTTCCCTGGAACTGGCGCCGGAACTGTAGTCAAAGGAAATCCAATCGGCATTGAAAATGTCCCGGGCTCGCTCCACCAGAAACGACTGCATCGCATCGATCGCGACAATCCGCTCCTCCGCGCTGAGTTGCGCCAAGTCGGTTCCGGCCAAGCCCGCCAGGAGCGGGGCCAGATTGTGCATCAATCCCCGGTTAGTCCGGCCGCCCTCCCGCAGCAAAAGCCGGCTCTCGCCGAAACGGGTTAAGATGTTTCGGACATTGGGGCCGGTCGCGTTTCTGAGCTGGTCGCTGCCGGCGGCTTTATGCCGTTCCAAGTCCAGGGTGAACTCGGAACGCAGGTTTTCCAGAATCACCAAGCCGCCGGCGATATTGCCGCGGGTTCGCGACCGGGACGGGAAAGAATCCCACCACTCTTGAATGATGCCGGTATATTGTTCCGGATCCAGGGACACCTTGCCACCGCCTCGTCTGCCGCGCTAACCCAATTTTAGCAGGATTGTCCGTTTAGTCAACCCGGCCCAGGCTGTAAAAATAACCCCCTACCGATACACCTGCCTTGGCCCCACGGTAGCCATATAGCCCTCGTAGTTGCGGCGGGTTTCGGGCAGGGCGTCGCCGCCGAACTTTTCCATAAAGGCGTCGGCCAATACCAGGGCCACCATTGCCTCGCCGATGACGCCGGCCGGGGGGGCCTGGCAGACATCCGAGCGCTCAAAGTGGGCCTGCACCGGCTCGCCGGTATCCAAGTCCACCGAGGGCAGGGGGTGATGCAGGGTGGCAATGGGCTTAATGCCGAACCGGGCCACCAGGGGCATCCCGTCGGTCATCCCGCCCTCCGTCCCGCCGGCCCGATTGGTGCGGCGCTGCCAGGGGTTATCCGGGTCGGTCACCGGCTCAATGACATCCTGCACCTGGGAGCCGCGTTGCTGCACCACTTCCCGGCCGGGGCCAATGGACACTTCCTTGACGGCGTTAATGGACATCAGGGCTTGGGCCAGGCGGCCGTCAATTTTCCGATCCCAATGGGTATGGGAGCCGAGGCCCATCGGCACCTTTTCGGCGATGACTTCCACGGCCCCGCCGACGGTGTCCCCGGCTTCCCGGGCGGCGTCAATTTCGGCCATCATCCGTTGGGCGGCGATCGGGTCGGCGCAACGCACCGGAGACTGCTCCACGGCAGCCCAGTCAATGGTTTCGGGAATGACGGCGTCAATGCCGCCAATGGATATGACATGGCTGTAGAGTTTGACGCCGAACTCTTCGAGCAGGCGCATAGCTACGGCCCCGGCGGCGACCCGGGCCGCCGTTTCCCGGGCGCTGGCCCGTTCCAGCACATTGCGTACATCGGAAAAGTTGTATTTCATCGTCCCGGGCAGGTCGGCGTGGCCGGGCCGCAGGCGGGTCACCCGGCGGCCGCGGCCCTCTTGAGACGGATTTTCCACATACTCCACCGCCATCGCTTCCTGCCAGTTGGCCCAATCCTTATTTTCAATGGTCATCCCGATCGGGCTGCCCAGGGTCAAGCCGTGGCGGACGCCGGTCACCAAGCGGGCCCAATCCTGCTCGATCAGCATCCGGCCGCCGCGGCCGTAGCCGCGCTGTCGCCGGGCCAATTGCGCGCCGATATACTCCTCGCTGAGCGGCAAGGCCGCCGGCACCCCCTCCATAATAATCATCAGACCCTGGCCGTGGGACTCGCCCGCCGTGAACCACCGAATCATTGTAAAAACACCTCTGCCTTTCCGGGAAGTTTGGGGTATGCCGGAATTGCCCTTTGCTTGCCGCCGTTTATCCGTCCCATCCTTCAACAAGTTCAGGATGAGCGGATGATGATTTCCCGGCACCGCTACCGCTCATCCTGAACTTGTTGAAGGATGACCCCGGGCGGGATTAACCCCTTATCTAGCCCCGGTTCTGCATGGCCCGGGTGGCGGCTGCCAGCATTTCCGGCACCGGGGCCGGCCGTTCCAGCCACAGCTCAAAGGCGGCCGCCCCCTGATAGACCAGCATCTCGATGCCGCCCAGGGTGGCAATGCCGGCTTGGGCCGCTTCCCCCAGGAGCCGGGTTTGGGGGGGATTATACACCAGGTCATAGACCAGGGCGCCGGGGGCCAGCAGCTGCCAGGGCAAAGGTACGCCGTCGGCTTGGGGGCCGTGGGCCATTCCGATAGTAGTGCAGTTGACGATTAAATCGGCCTGCCGGGCGGCGGCGGCCAGGGCCGGGTCGGGATTAGCCGTGGCCGGCAAGGGCAAAGCGGCGGCGGTTACGCCCCGGGATTGGGCCAGGTGGGCCAAAGTTTCCGCCCGCCCGGCGGTGCGGTTGGCAATGGTCAGCAGCCCTACTCTTTCCCGGGCCAAAGCCAGCACCACGCCCCGGGCCGCGCCGCCGGCTCCCAGAATCAAGGCCCGGCTGCCGGCCGGGTCAAAGCCGGCCCCCTCCCGCAAAGCCCGCAGAAAGCCATAGCCGTCGGTATTGTAGCCGGTCAGCCGGCCCCGGCGGTGGACAATGGTATTGACCGCCCCGGCCTCGGCGGCCCAATCGTCCAGATTATCGAGAAAGGGGATGACGGATTCCTTGTGCGGCACGGTTACATTGATGCCCAGGATGGCCGGCAGCCGCAGTTCGGCGACAAAGGCGGCCACATCCTCGGGATGGACATTATAAGCCCGATAGCGGGCGGGAATAGCGCAGCAATCCAGGGCCGCCTGCTGAAAGACGGGGGATATGGAGTGGCCGATGGGAAAGCCGATAATGCCCAGGGCAGTGTTCATAACTTTATAGGGGTGGGGTCGCGGCGGGAATGGCGGCCGGAACTCCGGCGGCGGTTTCGGCAAAGGGTTGATTTTCCGCTTATCCTGAATTGGTTGCCGGCTGAACCGGCCGGAGGGTTATTCCGCTTCCATATCCTCCCGCAGCAGATGATGCCAGAATACCGCGCCGGCTGCGATTTGCGGCTGAATATCGTTATCCTGATACACCCCGGCGACGGCGGAATAGGCTTCCCGGCCGGTGAACCGGGTCAAAAAGCCGGCGTTGCGGATCGCGCGGTTGGTGTCCCGTTCATCGGCGGTAAAGGATATTTCCACGGCGATATAGCAGGTTTCCCCGGCGGCGTTGGCGGCTTCCATAATCAGGTCGGCGTGACGGAAGCTGTTCAGGGCGTTGGCGGGAATGCCGGTGGTGTCCGCATTTTGGACCATACGATAGAGTTCCAGCCGGGTCAGGCTGCGGATATATTCCAGCCCCATCTCCTCGGCGATAACGGCGGCGTCCTCCAACGCAGCATAGCGGGCATGGCTGCCTTTCAGATACGAGAGGTCATTTTCGATGCGGCGGAAACGCTGTTCATTGGCCTGCTCGTGTTCCGCCATCCGCCGGTCTTGGGCGTCGAACCGCGCAGTGTTGGCCTGCTGATGCTCCTCTACCTTTTGCTCGAGGGCGTCAAACCGCCGGGTGTTGGCCTTTTGGTACGCCTCCACCTTTTGGTCTAGGTCGCTAATCTGCTGGGTGTTGGCCGCCACCTGCTCCGTGAGGGCAGCAAACTGCTCTTTGTTGGCCCGCTCGTGTTGCTCCGCCCGCCGGTCTTGGGCGGCGAACTGCTCTTTATTGGCCTGGGCGTGCTGCTTCATCCCGGCGGCCAGCTCGGCCACCTGCTGCGGCAGGGCCAGAAGTTCCGGCGGCAGAATACGGGCGGCCAGGACTTCCCCCAATTGCGGGTTTTCGTCCAGGGCCTGCATCAGGTCGGCAAAGGTGTCGAGGGCGGCCATAAAACTCTCCGTTCCGTCCGAAGGGCAGCGGTTACTACTCGTTGCTGGCTTCCTGGCGCCGCCGCGCCGCCAGCCGATATTCGCGCCCCGCGGCGAGCCGTTCCAATATATAGGGCATTTCCGTATCGCCCCGGGCCCGAAAATGCGCGCACAGGGGTTCCAGCCACTGGGGGTGGTCGTCCAGGGCCCGGATTATGTCATCGGCGGTGATGGTAGTGTCCATAAAGCGCCCCCTCTTGCTCCGAGTGGCAACCATTATAACCCGCTCCTGGCCGCTTGTCTATACCCCGGCAGCGCCGGAAACCGGTTAGGGCCGGGCCGCGGCGCTCTTTGCCTACCGATGGCCCAAACCGGGGTCAAGTTCGGCAGCGCGGTTAAAATCGGCGGCCGCTTGGGTTTCGTTGCCGATTTGCCGGTAGGCAATTCCCCGGTTGCGGTAGGGGTGTACGATACTGGGTGCCAATTCAATGGCGCGGTCAAAATCTTTGATGGCTTTGGCGTACTCACCCAGAAAGTAGTACGCCAACCCGCGGCCGTTGTATGCCGCAGCAAATTCAGGACGGAGTTTGATGGCCTGGTCGTAATCAGCGACCGCCAAGTCATACTCCTGCAAGTGAAGGTAGGCGTGACCCCTAAGCAAGTAGGGCGTAGGCTGCTTAGGGTGCTTTTCGATTTCTTGGGAGAAATCTTCGATGGTCTGATTAGGGGTAACGTCAGGCACGGGAAAAACGATCAAACCGTTCACCTCCGGTTGCATATTGGGATCCCCTGTATTCTAATACTCGCCCAAGCTGGGGTCAAGCTCAACGGCGCGGTTCAGGTCGGCGGCCGCTTGGGTTTCGTTGCCTAGTAGCTGGTAGGCAATGCCCCGGTCGAAGTAGGCATCGGGATCATTGGGGGTCAGAGCAATGGCTTGGCTGAAGTCGGCAATGGCCGGGTCATACTCTCCTTTATCCAAAAGGGCATTGCCCCGGCTGAAATAGGCAGCGGCATCACCGGGGTTCAGGGCAATGGACCGGGTGTAATCGGCAATGGCTTGGTCATAGGCACCCTGTTGAAACCAGGCAAGGCCCCGGCTGTAGTAAGCAAGGGCATAGTCGGGGTTCAGGGCAATAGCTTGGGTATAGTCGGCAATAGCCCCGTCGTAGTCCCCCCGTTCGAAGTAGGCACTGCCCCGGTTGCCGTAGGCAAGGGCATAATCGGGTCTCAGGGCAATAGCCCAGGTGTAGTCGGCAATGGCCCGGTCATACTCTCCTTTGTTCTCGTAGGCAAGGCCCCGGTTGAGGTAGGCAAGGTCATCACGGGGGTTCAGGTCGATGACTTGGCTGAAATCGGCAATAGCCCAGCTATGCTCTCCCTTATCCCCGTAAGCGGTGCCCCGGCTGAAATAGGCAGCAACATCACCGGGATTCAAGGCAATGGCGTGGGTGAAGTCGGAAATGGCCCGGTCAAAGTTGCCTAGCTGCCGGTAGGTAATGCCCCGGTTGTAGTAGGCAGCGGCAGATTCGGGATGCCGGGCAATGGCTTGGCTGAAATCGGCAATGGCCTGGGTAAAGTTGCCTAGCTGCCGGTAGGCAAGCCCCCGGTTGTAGTAAGCAACGGCATCACCGGGATCCAAGGCAATGGCTTGGCTGAAGTCGGCAATGGCCCAGTCAAACTCTCCTTGTTGGCTATGGGCAATGCCCCGGTTGTAGTAAGCATCGGCATCGTCAGGGTTCAGGGCAATGGACTGGCTGAAGTCGGCAATGGCCCGGTCATGCTCCCCTTTCTCCGCATAGGCATCGCCCCGGTTGTTGTAGGCAAGGGCATAGCTGGAGTTCAGGGCAATGGCTTGACTGAAGTCGGCAATGGCTTGATCGTAGGCACCCTGTTGAGAATGGGCGATGCCCCGGTTGCAGTAGGCGTTGGCATATTTGGGGTTCAGGGCAATGACTTGGCTGAAGTCGGCAATGGCCCGGTCAAACTCTCCTTGTTGGCCATGGGCAATGCCCCGGCTGTGGTAGGCATCGGCAAATTCAGGGTTCAAGGAGATGGCTTGGGTGTAGTCGACAATGGACAAGGCATATTCCTCTTTGCCGGAATAGGCACGGCCCCGGTGGTAGTAGGCGTCTGCATCGTCGGGGTTCCAGGCAATGACTTGGCTGAAGTCGGCAATGGCCCGGTCAAACTCTCCTTGTTGGCCATGGGCAATGCCCCGGCTGTAGTAGGCAAGGTCATAGTTGGTGTCTAAGTCAATGGCCCGGGTGTAATCGGCAATGGCCCGGCCATGCTCTCCCTTATTCCCGTACGCAATGCCCCGGTTATAGTAGGCATAGTGAGCCTCGGGGTTCAGGACAATGGCTTGGGTGTAGTCAGCAATCGCCAAGTCATAGTCTCCTGCTATTGCGTGATTGTCGCCCCGGTCTTGGTAGGTAAGGGCTTGCCCCAAAAGGTAGTCGCTAACCTCCTCGGCATCATCCGCCCAAGGCGTCGGCAAGTCTTGATAAGGCAAATCCGTTTCCACCATAGCCTCCTCTATCATCCGCACCTCTGTTTTGGCGATGTAGATGGTAGCAAGACCGCCCAAAGCAACCCACTCCGGGCTGGCGAAATAATCCGCTTTCTTGACTTCCTCGGAGCTGTTAAACCGCCGCACCCAGATGAACTCGTTGGCGTCGACATTGACCCAGGCGTTGACCACCGGGATGCCCAACTCGTCGAGCCAGGGACGGATTTGCTGGTTGAACAAGTCAATCCAGGAATCCATCATCCCCGGCAGGATGGTGTAGATGCGGAGTTGGCAAATCATTCGGCTGGTCTCTCAAGTTGGATGGACGGATTTTGCCAGTATTATAACCGTTGCTCAACCGGCCGGCAACCCCGCAGTCCAGCGCCAATGCCGGGGGGTTCCTATACCGGCCCCCGCTCCCCCACCTACCCCAACTGCGCCAATATCTCCCCCAGTCGCTGCTGCTGTTCTTGCAGGCTGCGGAGCCGTTCCTCCTCCGTGGCCACTACCTCGGGGCGGGCTTTGGCCCGGAAGTTGGGATTGCGGACCAACTGCTCTTTGCGGGCCAGTTCCCGCTGCCCGGCGGCCTGTTCCCCTTGCAAGCGCTGCCGCTCGGCCGCCAAATCCACCACGCCCTCCAGCGGCAGCCGCACCACCAGGGGATGCACCAGCAGGGTTATGCCGGCCGGCGGCGCGGCATCGGCCGGCGCGGCGGCGGTGACAATGTCCAGCGGCTCAATCCGGGACAGGGCGCGGATGGCGGCGGATTCCTCCTCCATCGCCGCGCGCAATCCGTTGGCCTCCAGCTGCGCCGCCAGGGGGCGATTGGCCGGGATGTTCAGTTGGGCCCGGGTGTTGCGTACCGCCCGGATGGTCTGCATTACCAGGGAAATTTCCGCCTCGGCCTGGCGGTCGCGGCGGGGATTTTCCCCTTGGGGATAGGCGGCAATCATCAGGGACGGCGGCAAATCCCCCTCCTGCGGCAGGCGGGCGGTCAGATTGCGCCAGATTTCCGCGGTGATGAAAGGCATAAAGGGATGCAGCAGGCGCAGCGTCCGCTCCAGCACATGGGCCAGGGTCGGCCGGGGCGAGGGGCGGTCTCCGGCCCGCAGGCGCACCTTGGCCAGTTCAATGTACCAGTCGCAAAACTCGTTCCAGATGAAATCGTAAAGTTTCTGCTGGGCCTCGCCCAACTCAAAGGCGGCCAGGGCCTGGTTCACCTCCAGCGTAACTTGGTCGAGGCGGCTGACAATCCACCGATCCTCCCGGTGCTGCGGATTAGGCAAATCCGACCAACCGGCCAGGTCGGACTGGCCCTCCAGGGTGGCGCTGACGAACCGGGCGGCGTTCCAGACCTTGTTGGCAAAGTTGCGGGCCGCCTCCAGCTTGCCCTCGGTAATCCGCAGGTCGTTACCCGGGGCCGTGCCGGTGGACAGGGCAAAGCGCAGGGCATCGGTGCCGTAGCGGTCAATCAAGTCCAACGGATCCATCGTATTGCCGCGGGTCTTGCTCATCTTTTCGCCGTTGGCATCCCGAATCAGGCCGTGCAGATAGACGGTGCGGAAAGGCACTTGCCCGGTGTTTTCCAAGCCCAGCATAATCATCCGGGCCACCCAGAAAAAGAGGATGTCGTAGCCGGTTTCCAGCACGGCGGTGGGATAAAAGTAGGCCAAATCCTCCGTTTCATCCGGCCAGCCCAGGGTGGAATGGGGCCAGAGGCCGGAACTGAACCAGGTATCCAGCACATCCTCATCCTGGCGCAGGGCGGCGCTACCGCAAGCCGGGCATTGGGCCGGGTCATCGACGGCGGCGGTAATTTCCGGGCAGCCGGCGCAGTACCACACCGGGATGCGGTGACCCCACCACAGCTGGCGGCTGATGCACCAGTCCCGGATGTTTTCCAGCCAGTTCAGATAGACCCGGGTAAAGCGTTCCGGGACAATGGCAATATCCCCCTGGACTACGGCGGCGTGGGCCCGGCCGGCGATGCTGGCCGCCTCCCGGTGACTGCCCACTTTCAGAAACCATTGCAGGCTGATGAGGGGTTCCACCACCTCAGCGCAGCGCTGGCAGTGGCCGACGGAATGTTGATAATCCTCGACCTTTTCCAGCAGCCCCAGAGTATCCAGTTCGGCGGCCACGGCCTGGCGGGCGGCAAAGCGTTCCATGCCGGCGTAGTGGCCGGCGGCCGCGGTCATATTGCCGTCAAAGCCGATGACATTGATAATTTCCAGTCCGTGCCGCTCGCCAATCTCAAAGTCGATAACATCGTGGCCCGGGGTGACTTTCAGGGCCCCGGTGCCGAACT
This sequence comes from Dehalococcoidia bacterium, assembly GCA_965203435.1. Lineage (GTDB taxonomy): Bacteria > Chloroflexota > Dehalococcoidia > Lucifugimonadales > UBA3495 > CBDBCU01. Next base: position 541,889 of record CBDBCU010000002.1, read on the forward strand.
CCGGCTCAATGGCCGCGTCGCCGACGATGGGAATAGGCCGCTCCATTATGGGCAGAATAACCTGCTGGCCGACCGCGGCGGCATAGCGGGAATCCTCGGGATGCACCGCCACGCCGGTATCGCCCAGCATCGACTCCGGGCGGGTCGTGGCCACGGTGATATATCCCGTCCCGTCGGCCAGGGGATAGCGCAGATAGTAAAGCCGGCCAGCCTGTTCCTGATATTCCACTTCCAGGTCGGACAGGGCGGTGGCGCAGCGGGGACACCAGTTGATAATGCGCTCGTGGCGGTAAATCAGCCCCTTGCGGTAGAGGTTGACAAAGGTGGCGCGGACGGCTTTGACCGGCCCCGGATCCAGGGTAAAGCGCAGCCGCGTCCAGTCGCAGGAAGTTCCCAGGCGTTTGTGCTGCTCGTCAATGGTATTGCCGTAGCGCTCCACCCACTCCCAGATGCGTTCCTGAAACTTCTCCCGGCCCAGGGCGTGGCGGTCGGTGCCTTCCTCGGCCAGCAGGCGCTCCACCACCCATTGGGTAGCGATGCCGGCGTGGTCTTTGCCCGGCAGCCAGAGCACGGCGTCGCCGCGCATCCGCCGCCAGCGGCACAGGGCATCCTCGATGGTGGCGGTAAGGGCGTGGCCCAGATGCAGCTCGCCGGTGACATTGGGCGGCGGCATAATGATGACATAGGGCGGCCGGGCCGGGTCAATCTGCGGGGTAAAGTAGCCCTGGTTCAGCCAATCCTGATAAAGGGCCTGTTCCACGGCGGCGGGATTATAGGCCCGGGGGATGTCGGCGGGAGCCGGGGACGCCGGGGGGGCAGCAGTCATAAAAGTTTCCTCAAATCGGAAGATCGGGATTAAGGATAATGGCCGGCGCAACAGCCGCCGGCCGCAACGGCCGGCGCCGGCCGCAACGGCCGGCGCCGGCCGCAACACGGATGGATAACCAGATGAATAGACTGCCGATAAATATACCACCAAAAGGGCGGCGGCGTCTATACAAAGGGGTTAAAGCGTGGTAAAATCAGCCAAGCAATTCATCCCCCTATCGCGAGGGAAAGGCAATGTACCACTCCTTCAGCATCAAAAACTTCCGCTGCTTTGACGACCTGACCCTGGAGGGCTTGGGCCGGATTAACCTGATTGGCGGCCGGAACAACATCGGCAAAACGGCAGTGCTGGAGGCTTTGTGGATCCACCACGGGGCGGTGAACCCGGATTTGGGGATGCGGGTAGATGCTTTCCGGGGGGTGGACGCGGGCGACCCGGAAAACTTTATGAGCAGCCTGTTCTATGGCTTTGACCGGGATTCCGTCATCGAACTGTCCGCCCAAGGCGATTGGGGCGAGGCCGCGCGAAAACTTAAAATAGTTTTTGAGAGTCGCCCGACCGCTGAGGTTGCGATGCCTGGATTTGGCAAAGCCCAGCCGGATGTCCAACAGACTTCCTCAGTAGGTCAACCCGGCAATAAAGTCGTGTTTGACTACTGCCACGACACCGGGGAGCAAATCGCCGCCAGCGGCTGGCTGGTAGAGCGTCCGGTAGGCCCGGGCCTATCCGCTCTGGCTATGGAGAAAACTCAAAGTGTCCGGCCTTATCAGGAGAACGGCATTTTGTTGAGTTCCGGCCGGGTCGGCATAAGCGAGCAAGAGGTCAGCCGCTACAGTCGCTTGGAAATCAACGGTCAACAGGACGGAGTTCTGCAAATCCTGCAACTGATTGAGCCGAACCTGAAAAGACTGGCGGTAGTGTCGGCCGGGCAAACGCCGTCCGTTTATGCCGATATGGGCTTGGGCCGGCTAATCCCGGTGCAGCTTATGGGCGCCGGAATGTCCCGCATCTTGGCTTTGTCCCTGTCCATTGCCAGTTCCCCGGGCGGGATGGTAATGGTGGACGAAATTGAGAACGGGCTGCATTACACGGTGATGGAAAAGGTGTGGCAAGCCATCGCCGCCTTTGCCCGTCATTACGATGTGCAGATTTTTGCCACCACCCATAGCCACCACTGCATTCAGTCGGCCTGCCGGGCCTTTGCGGCGGATGAGGAGGAGCCGCTGCGCTTGTATGCCATTGGGCGCAGCAAGGGCCAAATGCGCGCCGTGAAGTATAGTCGGGAAAAGCTGGCAACGGCTTTTGAGTTCGGGTTCGGGGTGATTTAATGGTTCTGCCGGCCTTGGCGCCAGTAAATAACCCCAAGCAGTTATTGGTCGAAGGCCCGGATGATGAACGGTTCTTTGGATCCTTTCTCCGGTATCTCGGCCTTTCCGACATACAAGTACGTCGCTACGGCGGGAGGGACAACATCGGCAACGTCCTGGAAGTTCTGGCGGCTGCCCTAGTGCTTGACCCCGTCCAGTCCATCGGCATAGTTATGGATGCGGACAACAGCGCGGCGTCAGCCTTGCAGAGCATCCGGGACAACCTGCGGAACGCCGGATTGCCGGCTCCGGCGGATTTGGCAACTCCGGCCGCCGGCCCGCCGGCGGTGTTGGCTTTCGTTTTGCCGGACAATTCCGGCGGCGGGGAATTGGAGGATTTGTGCCTGGCCGCCTTGGCGGATTACCCGGCTATGCCCTGCGTTGACGACTTTATCCGGTGTATCGGCGCTAAGCCCATCAGCCAACCCCGCAAGCCGGCCAAGGCCCGGATGCACGCTTTCCTGGCTTCCCGGGAAAGGGCTTACCTGCGCTTTGGCGAGTTTGCCGAGAGTAGCGCATTCCCCTGGAATAACCCCGCCTTTGCCGAATTAGCCACTTTCCTGAGAAACCTTTAATCCCATCCGTTACTCTACCCCGGCCGCATCAGTCTCAGTGCCATCCCCATTCCTGTCCTCAGCACTGCCACCGCCCTCATCCCCCGGCGCGGCGGCCGCCATTTCCGATGCCATTTCCAGCCTAGCCGCCCAGTTTTGCAGCCAGCGGCGGTATTCGTCCAGGGCCGGCGGGGCAATGTAAAAAACCTCAATGTCGGCAGGGAATTGTACCTGATGCCGCTCGTTTATCAGCAGCAGGCCGGTGGTGTCCGGCTCCAGGGTTTCGTCAATGCGCCGGGCGATATGTTCGTAGCGGCGGCGGTTGGCGGCGTCAAACCATTCCCGAATCCGGGATAAAACCGATTCGTTGGTGAACGGCGTCAGCAGGCAACGCTGCAAATCCAGGGTTTCGGACAGCAGTTCCCAGGTTTCGGTGGCTTCCAGAATTGCGCCGGCCGGATCCAAGGCTTGCGCCAAGTCATAGCTGGGGGGATTAGCCAATTGCAGGTAGGCCAAGCCGGCCGCGCCGCCCTCGGTCAGGCTTTCGTGGTAAAGGCGCCGCAAACCGCCCAAGCCGGCGGCCAAAGCCTCCACCTGCGTCCCGGCCTGCTCCCAATAGCGCTGCAAGATGGCTTGGCCGGCGGCGGCCAGTTCATCCTCCGGGCCGTCGGGCAGCGGCGGGGCGTAAAGCAGGGGCGTCAGTAGCAACCGGCGGCGGCCGCGGTACTGCTCGGCGGCCGGCCGGGCAATGCGGCCCAATTCCTGGCCGCTTTCCGGCGCCGGTTCCTCCGGGAGGACAGATTCCGGGATAACAGATTCCGGCGGGACGGATTCCGGACGGGTCATGGCTACATCCCGACCGCCTTTTTGCAGCTGAGGCTGATGCGCCGCTTGGCCGGGTCAATGTCCAGAATCATCACCCGCACCTCCTGGTTCACCTGGACGCACTCGTTGGGGTCTTTAATCTGGCGGTCGGCCAGTTCGGAAATATGCACCAGACCCTCGACCCAGTCCTCCAGCCGCACAAAAGCGCCGAAGTCGGCGATGCGGGTAACGCGGCCGTCCACGATTTGCCCGGCACTGTAGCGTTCCGGCACCGTTTCCCACGGCTCCGGCAAAGTGCGCTTCAGGCTCAGGCTGATGCGCTTGCTTTCCCGATCCACCTTGATAATCTGCACCTCGATTTCCTGGCCGACCTGCACCACTTCCTTGGGGTCTTTAATGCGCGCCCAGGCCAGTTCGGAAATATGCACCAGCCCCTCGGCTTTGCCCAGGCTGACAAAGGCCCCGAAACCGCGCAGGGAAGTAACCCGCCCGGTGACCCGGCTGCCCACTTCCAGCTGGGACAGGAACTGCTCCCGTTCCGCATCCTGCTGTTTCAGCCACAGGGGGCGCTCGGTCAGCACCAGCCGCTCCCGGCGCTGATCCAATTCCAGCACATTGAAGGGGCCGTCCTGGCCGATGCGTTCCGTCAGCACCTGCTGGCGGGTTTCGGCGGGCAGGGGGGCCAGTTGGGAAAAGGGCACAAAGCCGCGGATGCCGTGATAGCGGACGACAATGCCGCCCTTGTTCAGCTCCTCCACCCGGGCGGTAATGGGCTCGCCGCTGTCCAGGCTGCGGCGCAGTTCCACCCAGCCGCGCTGGGAGGCGGCGGCGTCAATGGACAGGAGGGCCATATCGCCGGGGCCGCGCGTATTTTTAACGGTGACGATTACGCTGTCGCCGGCTTGCAGGTTTTCCCGCTCCTCCGGGGACAGGGTACGCATTTCCCCCGGCGGCACCATCCCCTCGGTTTTGAGGCCGATGCTGACGACGAGGCCGTCGTCGTCCACCCGCACCACTTCGCCGGAGACCACTTCGCCGCGCTGATAGCGGCGGGGGGAAAAGTCCTGCTCGGACAATTCCGCCATAGACTCGTAGTTTTCGAAATCGATGAAATCGCCATCGCTGGCGTTGCTGACCACCATATCCGGGACATCTCCTGCGCTGGTTCTACGGGTTTGGGGAAAAGATTACCCCATTGAGCGGCTTTATGCAAGGGTTTGCGGCGCCTTTCCGCCAATTTTAGCCCGCCCGGGCAAGTTTGGCAATAGGGGGGTGAAAACCGCCTATTGCCAATAACCGCCGGCAGTGTTACAATCCCGCTATGGATCGGATTACCCTGAAAAACTACCGGTGTTTCCGGGAGGAACAATCGGCCCGGCTGGCCCCGCTGACCTTGCTGGTGGGGGAAAACAGCACGGGCAAAACTTCCTTTCTGGCCCTGATCCGCGCCCTGTGGGATGCGGCTTTTACCGACTCGGCCCCGGATTTTCAGGAGCCGCCCTACAACCTGGGTTCTTTCCAAGATATCGTGCATAACCGGGGCGGTCGCAGCAAGCCGGCCCAAACCTTTGCGGCCGGCTTTGAGAATGCCGCGGCCGGCAACGCCGCCTTTTCCTTTCACGCTACCTTTGCGGAACGGGCGGCTAACCCCTTTCCGGCCATTCGCCGCATTGATGGAGCCGAGTATTGGCTCGAAGCAAAGAGCTTGGGCAGCGGCCAGTATCGGTTTAAGAGCGGCGAAACGGGCGGTCGTGAGTATCCGCCGACCGATATTGATTTGTCCTTTGCTGAGAATGCCGGCGACCTTATCCCCGTTCCTCGGTTGGTTATTTTGATGGGGGAGTGGGACAACCGGCAGGATGCCCAGCAACGTAGGGAATGGCTTGACCAGCGGATGTTATCCTACTACCGGCGAGCCAGGTCGGAACGGCCTTTTGCCAGCGCGCCGGTGCGTTCCCGGCCGCGCCGGACTTATGACCCGTCGCGCCCCCTAGCCGACCCGGAGGGGGAAAATACCCCTACCTATCTGGCCAGCCTGTACCACCGGAACTCCGACGAATGGCAAATCCTCAAAGGCCGGCTGGAAAAGTTCGGGAAAAGCTCCGGGCTGTTTGACGAAATCGCCATCAATGCCTTTGGCAAATCCGAGGGTACGCCTTTTCAGTTGCAAATCCGCAAGTTTGCGGATAAGGGCCGGCGGAAGGGGCCGGCGCGCAACCTGATTGATGTGGGCTACGGCGTCAGTCAAGCCCTGCCCCTGCTGACCGCCCTGCTGCGGGCCGAGGGGCCGGAGCTGTTCCTGTTGCAGCAGCCGGAGGTTCATCTGCATCCCCGAGCCCAGGCCGCCCTGGGCAGCCTGTTCTGCGACCTTGCCGCCACGGGCCGGCAGCTTATCGTGGAAACCCACAGCGATTACCTGATTGACCGGGTGCATATGGACATTCGGGACCAGGTAACTCAGCTCAAACCGGAGGATGTGTCCATTCTCTACTTTGAGCCGGGCGATTTGTCGGTGCAAATCCATTCCATCCGAATGGATGAAATGGGGAATGTTTTTGGCGCGCCGCCCAGCTACGGCCGGTTCTTTATGGACGAGGTCAGCCGCTCCATCGGGATTAAACGCTGAATGTGCGCCATCATTGACAACAATGTGCGCCACGAGGCTTTTGGCGAGCCGACGGTTCAGACCGCCGCCGGAAAGTTCTTTGTCGAGTGGGTGAATTCCGGGAAAGGCCAGCTGGTCGTTGGCGGGAAACTACTGGAGGAACTTTCCGAGTATTGGAATTTCAGCCGGTGGTTTCGGCGGGCGCGGCGCACCGGCCAGGTCATACGGGTTTCCGACGATGCGGTGGCCGCCGAAACCGCCGCTCTGGAATCCCGCCGCATCTGCAAATCCAATGACGCCCATGTGCTGGCTTTGGCTAGGGTCAGCGGGGCGCGGCTGCTTTTTACCAACGACCAGGCTTTGCAGGAGGATTTTGGCAACCGGGCGATAATCCAGGAACCGCGGGGGCGGGTTTATACTACCCGGATCCATCAGGAGGTCCGCAGAACCCACCAGAACCTATTGAATCGTACCGACTTGTGCGCTTTGTAAGTCAACTTTCCGACAATGTCGGGATACCCCCTACACCCCCGCCAACTCCCCCATAACCGGCGCGGCCGTTGCCTGTTCCAAATGTTCCAGGTAGCGGATGCCTTTGCGGGTGTCGCTGGCTACCCTTGCCGGATCCCATAGCTTGTAGCGGCGTTGGGAAAGGCGGTAGGTGAACTCTTTGCCATCGGCCAGGGACAACGGCGCGCGTTGGCCGATGCCGGCTTCTCGCCGATATTCTTTCAGCAAATCGGCCCGGGTGTCCCCGTACAAGTGGGCAAAGGCTTCCTCAATCAAATCCTCGCTGTCCGGGTAGCCGCGGCCCTGCTGCCGCTTCCGCACTTCCGCCAGCGCCGCCTCCTGCAAAGCTTCCTCCACCACCACGCCGTACCAGTAATTAAGCCAGGCCCGATACTTATGGCCGCCCAGCCGCTCCCGAAACTCCTCCGGAGTAACGGAGTCCGGCAAACGGCCGGCAAACAGCAGGGTTTCCAATTCCTCCGGGGGGATGTATTCCGCTATTTCCTGACCCAGGCGCTCGGCCAAGACCAGCCAGTCCAGGGCTTCCCCGCCCAGCAGATAGCGGTAGGTACGGCCCTGATAGACTTCCCCCGGCAGGGTCCAGAGGGCTATGGCATCCAGCAGGGCGGATTGCCAGGGAACGCCGCTTTGCACCGCCGCCCGCAGGTAAAGCAGGGCCTCGGGCTGGGCCGCCGCCAAATCCGCCGGCGGCGGAATGGCCGTACTGCTATCGTCAAGCCGGCCGTTGCCGCAATCCGGCCCCGGGGCGGCCGGGCCGCCGCTGTTGCCGGAGCCGCCGCCCGGCCGGCTATCCCGGTTCATCGGGATTCCGGCGGCGGGGTTGCCTGGGGGGTTGACGGGGTTGCCCCGGCAACCCGGCGGTCGAACAGCCCAATGCGGCCGCCTTTGGGGGTGCGGATATAGTTCAGAAATTCCTCCCGGGGCATAGTGTTGAGGATGTGGCGGGATTCGCACCAGGCGCGGCGGGCAATGGCGACGCCGAACCGCCGCTGCCCCAGGCTGCTGTGGCGATGGGAATCGGTGCTGATGACCAGCGGCACCCCCAACTCCCGGGCCCGGTAGGCGTGGCTATCTTTCAAGTCCATCCGTTCCGGGGCCGAATTGATTTCCATCGCCGTGCCGGTTTCCCTAGCCGCCCGCAACAGGGCCTCCAGGTCAAAATCCACCGGCCGCCGCCGGCTCAGCAGCCGGGTCGAGGCATGGCCGATAATCGTAACCGATGGATGTTCCATGGCCCGAATTATGCGGCGGGTCATCGTAGCGCTGTCCTGGGCCATCGCCGAATGCACCGAGGCCACGACCACATCCAACTGGGCCAGCAGTTCATCCGGGTAATCCAAAGCGCCATCGGCCCGGATGTCCACTTCGGCGCCGCAAAGGATAGTTAGGGGACTGCTTTCCTGCATTTCCCGCAGCAGGTTGATTTGCGCGGTCAGCCGATCGTTGGACAGGCCGTTGGCAATGCCGCGCCCGCTGGAATGGTCGGTCAAGGCCATATATTCGTAGCCCTGGGCGGCCGCCGCCGCGACCATCACCTCGATCGGATCCCGGCCATCGCTCCAATCGCTGTGCAGGTGCAAATCCCCTTTCAAGGCGGCGGCGGTTATCAAATCGGGCAAAGGGCCGGCTTGAGCGGCGGCCAGTTCGTCCCTTCCGCTCCGCAGTTCCGGCGGGATATAAGGCAGTCCCAAGCGGGCATAAAGGGCGGTTTCATCGGCAAACTTTTCCAACTTCCCGGTTTGCCGGTCGGCAAGGCCATATTCATCCAGAGACAAACCCAAGCCCTGGGCATAATCCCGCAACAAAGTGTTGTGCTGGGGGCTGCCGGTGAAATAATGGAGCCGGGATCCCAAGGAATCGGTTTCCCCCAGGCGCAAGTCCACTTGCAGACCCGAATCCAGCATTGCGCTGGTCTGTTGCGGCCCTTGCGTCAACACTTCCCGGACGCCGGGCATAGCGGCCAGGGCGGCGGTGATGGCGGCGTGCTGCGCTTCCGGAGCCGCGCCTACCAGGTCAATGTTGCCAATGGTTTCCTCCCAGCGGCGCAGGCTGCCGGCGAGGCAAAGTTGCGCGCTGGGCGGGCCTTGGGCTTGCAGGAAAGCGATGGTTTCCTCGGCGGCCGCCAGGGCCGAGCCGAGGGGGGCGCGCCCCGGTTTGATGGTGGGGGATTGGATGTGGCGCAGGATGTTGTCGGCGGTGCGCGGGCCCAGCCGGGGCAGGGCGGCCAGGCGGCCGTCATAAATGGCCTTTTCAATGCCCTCGACGGTGCTGACGCCCAATTCCTGGCTAATCAGCATGGCGGTTTTGGTGCCAATGCCGGGAATGGTCAGCAGGGTCAAAATGCCGTCGGGCAGCTCGGCCAGCAGCCGGTCATAGGCATCCACCCGCCCGGTTTCCAGATATTCCCGGGTTTTGTCGCTGATGGCTTTGCCAATGCCCGGGATTTTCCGCAGGTCAACGCCCTCCTGAACCGCCGGTTCCAGGGCAAAAGACAGCTGGCTGATGGTGCGGGCCGCCCGCTGATAGGCGCGAATCTTGAACACGGTATCGCCCTTCATTTCCAGCAGGACGGCCATATTCTCAAAGACTTCCGCAATTTCGTCATTGGATACCGGCATCGGATTTCCCTCTACGCCCCGGCGCTAACCGGGCCTGTTCCCCGTTTCCGCCGTCAATTCCTGCTCGATGGCCCGCAATTCCGCCAGCATATCTTTGGCGCGGCGCAGCATTTGCCACAGCCGCCAGTAGCCGGATAGATAGATTCCCAATGCCAGGGACATTAGTATTGTTCCCCCGACCGGCAGGGCATACAGGGCGGGCGGATTGCCCAGGCCGCCGATGATATGCAATGCCAGGATAATCAGCCCGCAAGCCGTCCACAGGATGCCGATGGAGCCGGTGTAAGGGCTGATTTTCCAGAGCCATTTGGAAAGGGCTTGCCCGAAAGCCGACGGCGGCCCCGGGGTTTTGCGCCGCCGGGCCGGGTGACGGAGGACCTGGTCCCGGCCCATGCCATCCATCAGCTCGGTGACCCGGTCAAAAGCCTGTTCGGTAGCGCCCATCACCCGGTCGATTTGCTCCTGCTGGCGGTCGAGGATAAACATCGCCAGCTTGCCCAAAGCGGACAAGGCGCCCATGGTCAGCCAGCCGCCGAGGAATACGCCGCAAAGGTAAGCCAACCCCACGCCGAAAGCATACCCCGGCCCGTTGCCGACCGCCAGGGCCACGGCGGCGGCAATCAAACCGGTACCCGCGCCCAGCAGGAACAGCAGGATAAGGGGGCGTTTCAGGGGTTTACTGGTCAATTTTTTCTCCGGGCGGCCGGGGCCGCGCGCCGACTTTCTCCTGCCTATTATATCAGAAATTGACGGCGTCTTGCCGGGATAGCGTAAGCCACTACGCGGCAATTGCATAGATCTAGGGCGCGTTCCCTTTAATTGTTGGCTTGCGGGTAGCCATCAACCCCTTTCCGCTCATCCTGAACTTGTTGAAGGATGGCCGGCGGCCGATAAGGAAAATCCCGAGGAATCTGAAAATCTTGCCGATCATCCTTCAACAAGTTCAGGATGAACGGATTTATGGATTCCCGCTTACGCGGGAAGGACAGTTGCGGAATATGCTACAATAGGAAAAACCGCAAACCGGAGGCAGCAAAAGTTATGACCCTCAACCCCGACGACAACGCCGGCGGCGGCATCCCTCTGCCCGGCGTGGAACATCACCGCAAAACCAGCCGCCGGCTGATCCGCCAAGCCGCCTACGAACTGGAACAGCGCGGCGACCGGGTGCAAGCCTGCGACAAAGCCTCCGGCGCCGTCGCCCACGGGGTCAAAGCCGTGGCCGAATCCCGCTATTGGCGCAGCGATTCCCATAACTACCGGCGGCGGATCGTGTACCTGCTGTCCGTCGAGTACGCCCTGCCGGAATTGACGGGGTTGCAGGATGCCGCCGACCAGTTGCACAGCAACTATTACGAGGACTTGATGTACGAGGAGGAGGTGGGCGTCCATCTGGAAAAGATAACCGGCCTGCTGGCAACCTTTACCCAGCTGCTGGAACGGGCGCCCAATCCCGCGTTCATCCCGACCTCCCAGCAGGAACGGATGCTGTCCCGCCTGCGCTTGACGGAGGCGGAAATTGCGGCGCGCTGGGAAATCGACTATCCCCCGCCGCCGCCGGAGGATGGGGAATTGCCGGAGGAGGATTAGGGCGGCCCGCCCTCTACCGTCCTTCCCGTCCGTCCCCACCGTCCTTCCCGCGTAAGCGGGAACCCCCACGGTACTGCCGTATAATGCCGCAGTCTTGGCAAGCCACCGCGGGATTCCCGCTTACGCGGGAAGGACGGTCGAGAGGGGCCGGCGGGAAGGGCGGTAAGATAAGATGTCAAGGATAGGCCAATGCCTTAACCTACCGGCCCCGGCCGCTTGCCGCATCCTCTCGCAAAGGAGTAGAATAGAAATATGAACCCTGAATCCGACCGGCCTTGGTGGTCTTGGGCGCCCAACTTTCCCAAGCCGGCCATCATCGTCCTGGCCCTGGCCGTCGACCTGATTATCGGCGGCACTTGGTTTTACGGCATCTTTATCCGGGACGCGGCCACTTTCAGCAACCCCAGCCCGGTAGGGGATGTCATCATTAACGCCAATCCGATGGCCAATGTGGTCACCGCCCTGGCCCTGATCCAACTCAACTTGGAGGTGATTTATATGATCCTCACCAAACGGCGCAATCTGTACGAAAAGGAACAGGCCGTAGCCAAGGCTAAAGCCGAGGCCGAAGCCCGGGGCGAAGCCGCCGCGGCCGCCCGCATTCGGGAATGGTACGAAGCCCACCGCCACGACCTGACCAATGCGCCGCCGCCGCCTTACAGCAACGGCTACCAGAACGGCGCCGGCCAGACGGATTCCCCCGACCAAGAGTAAAAGGGGCGGCGTTTCCGCCGCCCCCCACCGTCCTTCTTTATACTTTTACCGTCATTCCCGCGTAAGCGGGAATCCCGACGGTACTTCCTTATACCGCCGCAGTCTTGGCAAACCACCGCGGGATTCCCGCTTACGCGGGAATGACGGTAGGGCGGCGGGAATGACGGTAGGGCGGCGGGAAGGATGGCAGTAAAGCGGCCGGGGCAGCACGGCAAAAAGACACCCGGGAAAACGGAAAAACCAATTTCCCCAATTTCCCCAAATTCGCCCCGCCTACCCCTTGCCAAACCCCGCCGCCCCCCTTTATAATCCCCCCAGGCAATCCGCCCGCCCCCGGCCGGCCACCCGCCCCCATCCTAGCCGAGAGGTGATGGTTATGTACCTCCGCATCCTTGCTGTCGCCTTTGCCTTTGCCCTAATCCTTTTGCTGGACGCCCCGGCCCGCAGCGCCCCGGCCCAAGCCCGCGCCATCCCCTGGGACTGCTCCGATTGGCAAGCCTTTGTCCATGACGACCGCCCCACCGCCATCCTGGAATCCCTGGCCGAAAATCGCGGCAAGACCCTCTACTGCGGCATCGACCAGTCCGATACCTTTGCCAAGGCCGAAACTTGGGAGGCCGGCAAAGACCGCAACGAACGGGACGACACCGTCTATTTCGGCGAGCGCGGCCAATTCCGCGGTTTCATCGCCGCCCAGGAGGGCTGGCTGACCGAGGGCGAATCCGGCGTTACCGGCGTCAGCCGGGATCGCATCTTTGAGTTTCCCCGGGAGGAACGCCGCGTTAAGCGCGTCAAGCGGTTCACGGTCGGCACCGACGCCGACCAGTTCGATATTGCCCTAGAGGCGAGCTGCGATGCGGTTCTCGGCATTGTTTGCACGGCATTAGGCACCGGAACCCAATTTTGGAGTACGCCCTTGGCAAATTCGTGGCGGGATGCTCGGGCCCGTCAGTCCGGGATACCCACTACCTCCCGGCGGTTTGATTGGGACGAGAATGTAATATACGAGGTCGTCGGCTCACCACCACAGGAAACGCGGGGATCGGATGTTGGGGCCGCGAACCCGAACACCGCCGGCTGGCTGGCCCTGGCGGCCACCAAGGCCACCGCCGCCTGCCGGGCCCGCGGGGCCCGCTATGTCGACGGCAGCGCGGACTTTGGCCCCGGCCACAACAATAACCGCGGCGAGACCCCCGATATGAACGGGCTCTACTTGGGCTGGTTTTACAAAGAGGATAACGCGACTATTAACCAGAACCTGCCCTATTTTATACACCGCGCCCGGCAAAGCCGGACTTGGACGGCCACCTGCAAGAAAGTCATCCGCCGCAATCGGAAGTAGGGGGCTGCAACCGGCGGTTGCCCCTCAGGAACCCCCCCATTGCCGCCCGGCCCTGGGCAACCGGGGAGGGCGGCTTTTTTGCCCTTTCCGCTCCCCCGGAACTGGTTGCCGGGTCCTCCTGAACTGGTTTGCAACCCTTTCCGCTCATCCTGAACTTGTTGAAGGATGGGCTGCCGCCCTTTCCGACCGTCCGGCCTTTCCCGCCGCCGTTGCCCATCCTTCAACAAGTTCCGGGTGAGCGGAAAGAAATTTGCGGCGTTGCTTTCCCCTTGGCCGGGTGTGTTATACTGACGCCAGGATCGGGGCGCAGCGCAGCCCGTCGCCGCGATCAGTTTTCTCCGGAGACCGCAATGCCCTCCATAAAGGTTCGGGATGCTATCCACATCGTAACCGCGGACGGCTGGCGGCTGGCCCGCACCCGGGGCAGTCACCGCCAGTTTCGGCATCCGGTCAAGCGAGGGACGGTCACCATTCCCGGCCATCCTGGGGATGATCTGGATCCGTGGCTGTGGTCTAAAATCCGCCATCAGGCGCAACTTTAACGGAGCCCAGCGATGAAGTACGCCATAATTCTGCTCCCGGGGCCGAACAATTGGGGGGCTTTTTCCCCCAATGTTCCCGGTTGCGTATCCACCGGCCCCACCGCCGCGGCGACCTTGTCCAACTTTCAGGAAGCTCTGGAAGCGCATCTGGAGTTTATGCAGGAGGACGGGGAGCCGCTCCCGGCGGAATACGACGGCGCGGCGGAGGAAGTGGACTACGCCGCCGATTATGTCTATTTCCGCCAAGCCCCGGTAAATACCACGCCCCGGGATCCCCAGATAAACCCGGCCCGGTTGCCGTTGCCCCTGGAGCCGGCTCCGGTGGCGGAGGGGTAAGAACGCGGCATCGGCAGCGGTCGTTTTTCCCGGCCCTTGCCCTTTCCGTTCATCCTGAACTGGTTGAAGGGTCATCCTGAACATCGTTGCAGGATGGGCCATCCCTTTCCGCTCACCCGGAACGGGTTTGCAACAATTTCCGCTCATCCTGAACTTGTTGAAGGGTCATCCTGAACTTGTTGAAGGATGGGCGGCGGCGCTTGCCATCGTCCCCCCGGCCGGTTACAATGGCGGAAACCGGGCAGCGCAAGGGCAAGGCGGCAGCGGCGTGGCGACTTTTGTATTTGACACCCACCGGGCGGTAAAGGATTTGGAGGAGGCCGGTTTCCCGGAAGCCCAAGCCGAGGCTTTGGTGGAGATCGTGGGCTTGGCCGTCGGCGAAAACGCCGCCACCAAAGGCGAACTGGACGCGATGGAGCGGCGGCTGGAAGCCAAGTTCACGGCGCGGGGGGAATCCGAGGGAGGCCCGGTTCGCGGCGTTTGGGCAACGGATGGATGACCGGTTCACGGCATTTGAGCATAGTATGGAAGTTGGATTCCGTACCATTCGGTCGGATCTGCGGGCTATGGAGCGGCGTCTTACCCTCAAGCTAATTGCCATTCTGCTGCCGAGTATGGGGTTGCTCTTTGCCGCCCTGCGTTTCCTGACCTGAGGTTTCCCCCGTCCTTCCCATCCCTCTGCCGTCCTTCCCGCGTAAGCGGGAATCCGGCGGTTGCCTGTCGACAATACCATCATAAGGCTGTACCTTTCGGGATTCCCGCTTACGCAGGAAGGACGGTTGCGGTGCCGGGAAAGGCCTGTAGGGGGGTATTACGCAGAGCGAGTACGCCGCCCTCCTCCTCAACAGCCATATTCCCCGGCGATGCGGCCCTGAAAGCGGGCTTGGTCGCCTACCTTTATGCCGTGCTGAGCCGCTTCCCCGGCATTTATTTCCAGCACATACTGAACTTGGTCGACGGTGTAGCGGGGCAGGTCGGCTTGGGATTGGCCCGGGGCTTGCGGCGGCGCGTTATGGGTGATATGGGTCACCGCGCAGTCGCCATTGAGCCACACCATATCCAAAGGAAAGTTCATATCCGGCATCCAGAAAGAGCGGTGGCTTTCCTGATTCCAGACGAACAGCATCCCGGCCCCGGCCGCCAGTTCCGCCCGCCCGGACAAGCCTTGCGCCTGCTGCTCCCCGGTCAAAGCCAACTCCACCGGCCAAGTGAATTGCCCGATCGTTACCAGCGGCAAGGATAAATCCGGCGTAGGGGGGGGCGGCAAAGGGGATACCGTGGGCAAAGGCGTCACGGTCGGCAGAATAGCAGGCAGCGGCAGCGGCGGCGCGGTAGGCAGCGCAGTGGCTGGCGGCAAGGGGGTAGCGGTAGGCAAGGGCGTGGCCGCCGGTAGTTCAGTAGCGGCCTGCGATAGCGTAGCGGCCGGCAACTCAGCAACGGTAGGCAAGGGCGGCCGGGTCGGCAGCGGCGCAACAATCGCCGCCGTTGCCGCCGGCTCCCCGGTTGCCAATGGCGCATCAACGCCCGGAGCGGAACCGCAACCCACCAGCAGCAGCAGCGCCGCGGTCAACAAAGCAAGGGCAGTTAGAAAGCGCATCAGCGGCTACTCCGGGGATTCGGTGTAAGTCGGCGTAAATATAACTTGGCCGATGTGCAGCATTTTGGGGTCGGGTTCACCGATGACTTGCCCGCCCCGGGCCAGATAGACATGGGCGGTTGCCAGCAGCCACCGGTTATGCGGGACATAGTAATGCCATATTACGCTTTGCGAGCCGACCGGCAAATGCCGCGGCCGCTGGCGGCTGCTCCAAACCCGCTCTCGAACCAGAACCCGCTCCCGGCCTTTGCGGGCAATTTCCAGAGCGTTGAACAGATCCCGCAGTTCCCTTGCCGGGACCTTTATGGTAACATTGTCGCCAGGGAGGTAAGCCATGGTTAAAATCGTCTCCGAATTCAGGTCCCTGCTCGCCGCCTACGCCGGCCGGGAAGTCAGTTTCAATGAGTTTGACGATGAACTGTCCCGGGGTTTGCAGTTCGTCTTTGAGAACTCCGCCGAGGACGGGTTGGATTTCTTGTCGGAAATCCTTGCCGGCATCTACGAAGTGCAGGACGGCGTTATGGCCGAGGCAGTCTTTCGGCAGGCCATCCAGGAATTTCTGGCCAAGAACCCGGCTCCGGCCGTGCCGGTAGCGGCCGCCGACTAGCGGCAACCGTCCATCCTGCGCGAAAGGTGTTCTATGATTGAAGTCGCCCCCGCATTGGCAATCCCCTTGGTGGCCTATACCCGCCGGGAAATCAGTTTTACTGAGTTTCACGACACCCTGTCCCGGCGGGCGCAAATCATTTCCGACCAGTCCTCTGAGGAAGGGCTCGAACTCTTTTTTGAGATCCTTGCTTGCATTTACGAGGTGCATGACCGGGTTATGCCGGAGGAAACCTTTCGCCAAATCCTGCAAGGTTTCCTGGACAAAAACCCGGTTCCGGCTGTGCCGGTCGCGGCGGCGGATTAAGGGGACGGACGGTTGCCGTCCCCAGCGGCTACTCCGCAAAATCCCAGGGATCCGGCTTTAAGACCAACTGGTCAATCCGCAGCTCCTTAGGGTCGGGTTCTCCGATAACCTGCCCGCCCCGGGCCAGATAGACATGGGCGGTTGCCAGCAGCCAGCCGTTAGGCATATAATAAAGCCACAATACACTCCGGGAGCCGACCGGCAAATGCGCCGGGCGGCGGGTGCCCGTCCAGCCGCGCTTGCGGGTTAGAAATCCCTGCCTCCCCTTGCGGGCAATTTCCAGAGCGTTGAAAATATCCCGCAGCTCCCGGGCCGGGACATACAGGACAACCCGTCCAGTAGCATCGAGGTGTTCCATGATTGAAGTTGCCCCCGAATTGGCAATCCCCCTGGTGGCCTATACCCGCCGGGAAATCAGTTTTGCCGAGTTTGACCACATCCTTACCCTGCAATTGCAGGTCATTTCCGACCAGTCCACCGAGGAAGGGATCGAACTCCTGTCGGAGATTCTTGCCTGTATCTGCGAGGTGCAGGACCGGGTTATGCCGGAGGAAACCTTTCGTCAAATCCTGCAAGGGTTCCTGGCTAAAAACCCGGTTTCCGCTGTGCCGGTGGCGGCCGCCGACTGACTAGCAGCCTACCCCGTCTCCTCCCGGATCGCCGCCAGCCGCTCCCGCAGGGAACGGAGCAATACCGCCGGCGGGGCCGGGGCCACATGGGTATAGCCCACCCCCAGCGCGGTCAACTCCCGCGGACCCAGTGGCAGGGCGGCGTGGTGCATCGGAAATTGCAGCTTGGCTTTGCCGATTTCCTTGATGCGGTCGGCCAGTTCGGTCAGCTTGGCCCGCAGTTCCGGGCTGGCCGGATCCCGGATGCCCATATACTCGGAAAAGTCGGTCGGGCCGATGGATACCAGGTCAATGCCCTCCAGGGCGGCGATGGCATCAATATCGTTGACGCCCCTTTCATCCTCGGTCATCACCGACAGCAGGATTTCCGCATTGGACTGGCGGCAATGCTCGTCCCAGCCCACCGTGCCAAAGCGGGCGGCCCGAGTGCCGGCGGCTCCGCCGCGGCGGCCCACAGGGGGATAGCGCACCGCATCCACCGCCTTTTGCGCCCCGGCCAATCCGTCAATGTGGGGGACGATGATGCCCTCGGCCCCGGCGTCCAGCAGGCGCAGGATGAGTTTTTCATCGTTGTCCGGCACGCGGATGATGGAAGTGACCCCGGCCAAGTCGGCGGCGCGGATCATTTCGCCCACCAGCCGCAGGTCAAAGTCGGTGTGTTCCATATCGATAAAGGCGGCGTCATAGCCGGCCAACCCGATAATTTCCACGATTTGCGGGTCGGCCAAGGTGACATAAGTTCCCAGGGCCAGCCGGCCCTCCCGCATCGCCCGTTTCACCCGATTCTCGCGCATAGCGCCCCTCCTTACAAGGCAAAGTCGCCGCCCATTATCCCCGCCGCCCCAGGGAATTGCAACCTTTTTTATGCAAACATGGATAGACCGGATGGACAGGATTTGGTGTATGTGTATAGAACGGTATTGGCCTTAAATAACCGTCATTCCCGCCTCCCTTACCTTCCCTATCGCACCTCCCCACCGTCATTCCCGCGTAAGCGGGAATCCCGAACGGTATTGCATTATGATGGTATTGTCGACAGGCAACCGTGAGATTCCCGCTTACGCGGGAATGACGGTAGGAGGCGAGAAAATCCGGTTATTCCGTACAGAGTTTCCTATAGCAGGCAAAACATCCTCCCCATCCTGTCCATCCATGTTTGATTTGCCCCCCCATTTCGGTTAAAATCCGGCGGCCGACATTGACCTTATAAGGGGGCGATTATGCGGGATGGCGCTTTGGCCGGCGTTAAGGTTCTGGATTTGAGCGAGGATATTGCCGGCTCTTTTTGCGCCCGGCTGCTGGCCGACTATGGCGCGGAAACCCTGAAACTGGAGCCGCCAACCGGCGCGGCCTTGCGCCAACTGGGGCCTTTCTTTCACGACGACCCCCATCCGGAGAAAAGCCTGCTGTTCCTGGCTCTGAACCTGAACAAGCGGGGGGCTACCCTGAACCTGGAAACCGCCGCCGGCCGGGAAATCCTGAAACAACTGCTGCCCCAGGTGGATGTGGTCGTGGAAAGCTGGCGGCCCGGCTATCTGGCCTCCTTGGGCTTGGGCTATGCCGCCCTGCAAGCCATCAATCCCGCCTTGACTTTGACCTCCATAACCCCTTTCGGGCAGACCGGCCCTTATGCCCACTATCGCGGCGAGGAAATCGTCAGCTACGCTATGGGGATGATAATGAGCATCAGCGGAATTCAGGGTCGGGAGCCGCTGAAACACGGCGGTTTTCAAGCCCAGTATGAGGGCGGCCTTTTTGCGGCGGCCGCCACCAGTATGGCCCTGTTTGCCCGGGAGTTTTCCGGCGGCGGCGAGCAGGTGGATGTTTCCATTACCGAGTGCGTGGCCTCGACGATGATGGCAACTCAGACCATTTATCCCTTTATGGGCGGCACCCAGACCCGCCGCCGCGCCGAGGGCAGTATGTTCGGCCATCCTATGCCCTGCCAAGACGGATGGATTATCGTCCAGACCGGCGGCGGGGCCTCCTGGGAGGATTTGGCGGAGTTTTTCCAATGCCCGGAAATGCTGGAACCCCGCTTTGCCGACCGGGCGCAGCGGGCCGAAAACGGGGCGGAATTGGATCGGATCGTCGTGGAATCCATCAAAGAACGGGGCAAGTGGGAACTGTTCCCTAAAGCCGCCGCCGCCCGGATGCTGTTCGGCTTGGTGCAAACCCCGGCGGAACTGGCTCAATGCCCCCAACTGGAATCCCGCCACTTTTACCGGGAAATCGACCATCCGGTCATCGGCAAAATAAAAATCCCTGCCGAGCTGTTCAAGCTCAGCGCCACCCCCTACCAACGGACCCGCCCGGCCCCCCTCCTGGGCCAGCACAACGCCGAAATCTACATTGAGGGCTTGGGCTATGCTGCCGACCAACTAGCGGAATGGCAGGATTTGGGGGTGGTGTAGGTTTGCTGGGTCGTTGTTCTTGCGCCGCTCTACAGTAATTCCCGGCGGCCCCTTTACCGTCATTCCCGCGTAAGCGGGAATCCCGCGGTGGCTTGCCAAGACTGCGGCATTATAAGGCAGTACCGTCGGGATTCCCGCTTACGCGGGAATGACGGTAGAGAGGGCGGCGGGAATGGCAATAAAGGGCGGCTGCATAGGCAGTACCGTCCTGGATTCCCGCTTACGCGGGAATGACGGTAGATTGGATTAGTTTCTGCTATAATGGGGTCTATCCGGCCCCTCCGGGCCAAAAGGAGGAACATTGCCAATGCTCGAATCCACCAACAACTACTATAAGGCCAGCCAGGAGTTTATGGGCAAAGCCTGGGAGTATCTGGCTGCCGAGGATTGGGCGCAAGCCTCGGGAAAAGGCTGGGAGGCAGCCGAGAATATGGTTAAGGCCATTGCCGAGGAACGGGGCTGGCCGCACCGCAGCCACCGCCTGCTGTACGACATTGTCGAGGATTTGGTGGACGAAACCGGCGATGAAAACCTGTCCCGCGGGTTTCAGGCGGCGTCAGCTTTGCAAGTCAATTTTTACGAGAACGCCCTGCGGCCCCGCACCGTCCGCCGCAATCTCCGGGAAGTTCAGCAGCTGCTGGCGGAACTGGAGCCGCTGCTGGAAACCCAGCCGGAATAAAAAAGGAGGCCAACCTATGCCCGCCCAACTGCGGATTTACACCATCAACCGGGGGATGATGGATTCCTGGCTGGAGGTGTTCAATCAGCACATCCGCCCCCTGCACGACCGCCTGGGCATTCCGGTGGTCAGCAGCTATGTCAACACCGACCGCACGGAATTCATCTGGATCCGGCGGTTCAACACCCTGGAGGAAATCCCGGCCAAGGAAGCCGAGTTCTTTGCCAGCCCGGAGCGGACGGCCCTGGGCGACCTCCCCCCGCGCCACATCGCCAAAATGGAGGTGCGGGTGCTGGAGGAGGCGGCCGGCTAGGGGGCCAGCTATGGGCCGGATCAAAACCCTGTTCCGCAGATTAACCGGCCGCCGGGCGCAATCCGGCGGCCGGGAAAAGCCGTTGCCGGCCGCGCCCGGCGGCTCCCGCTGGTCAATTTATTTGACCGAAACGGTAAGCTACCACCATTGAGGCCCCCGGCCTTAACCCTCCCGTTGGGGGGTAAAGACCGGGCAGGGGCCTATAGTTGCGGCAATTCAAGGGGCATAACCCGCCCCGCCTACGCCCCATCCCCGGCGGCCGTCAATTCCGCCAGCAAGGGCGTAAAGACTTCCCGGAACCGGAAAAACTTGGCGATGATCCAATCGTGGTATTCGTCCCACGAATCCGGGTTGTCGTAGATGTTGCCGGGCCGGCACACTCGAATTCTGCCGATTCTTTGTATTTGCCAAGTCAGCTGCTCGCCCTGCTCGGCGTCCAGCAGGTCAGCGTCAATTATTTCCCGCCACTGTTCCAATCGCTCGAAAGCCCGCCGGTTCCACGCCCAATTTTCCGCGCCGCCGACCTTTTTCCCGCCGCCCCTTTTCCAGATATTGAACTGGACGTCGAGGTTGTTGCCCCAATTCGCGACCAAGTGGAAATCAGCATCGATCCCCTCAAAGACACACCAGCTCCGGCCGCCGTCCGGGTTCTGCGGCGATACGGAGTAGTTATGCTCCCGCCGCAACCTTTCCTCCAGTTGCCGCCGAAATTGCCGGTTCCATTCGTGCCGGTCAACGGCGGTCGGCGGCGGGGCGGCTTTAATGCCCATCCCCGGCTTAATCCATCCGGCCGGCGCGGCCATCACACTGAACAGAGGCGCCGGCCGGGAATCGTCCACCCGCAACAATTCTATCGATACGCCATAGAATTGGGTGTTTTCACCGGTGCGCTGATTCAGCCAATCCAAAACCTGCCGATGTTCCGCCCCGATTTCACTGGCAACCCAGACGACCAGTTTGGCGTCCTGACCGGTGGCATACAGCAACAGCCGGCTCAGCTGGTCATTGTCCGCCGGTTGCAATTGGCTTGCGATGACTACCGGCTGCCCATCACGACGGTCCGACGCCAACAATCCCGGATTCGAGCTGCCCGCCGGCCTCGCCGCCGCTTGCAACTCCAGGTCGACGCCCAAGGCCGCCCCGAGCTCCTCAATGTTCCGGGCCAGCCACGGCGTAAAATCCCGAGCCTCGTTAGGCCAACCCTCCCGCAGGCTAACCCGTTGAATCCGCGCCAGGTTGTCGCCGGTCATAATCCCCCTCCGTTACAGCTGAATTTCGTCCACCTGAATCGCCCCCCGGTACGACCGGATGCGCCGCACATAGCGGCGGGGCGGGGGCTTTTCCGGGCTTTCGCGCCGAAAGGGCGCAAAGATTATCAGGCCGAGCAGGTAGCCCGGAATGGCGAAAAGGATAAAGACGCCGACCAGGAACAGGATGAATACTATTGTCATCGCTCCTCCGCAGGGGATAGACCGGATTTATGTGGCTACTATGCCATCCCTTTCCTTTGCGAAATCACCCGGCAAAGCAACCGAAAAATCCTGCCTATCCGGTATATCCATGTTAATTCCCGTCCCCGGCGCTGGCCCGCTCCTCGGTCCAGGGCAGGTAGGGGCGCCATTCCTCTAGGATGGCGCGGTTTTGCAGGATGCGGTAAGGGTTGGGCTGGGGGACGCGCGGCTCCTGTTTCAGGCGCATATTGGCCTCGGCCGGGGTGCGCCCGGCCTTGTGCAGATTGCAGCGGCTGCACGCCGTCACCACATTTTCCCAGGTGTGGGCGCCGCGCTGCCGCCGAGGAACGACATGGTCGAGGGTCAAATCCGGCGACTTTTTCCCGCAATACTGGCAGGTATATTGATCCCGCAGGAAAATCTCTTTTTTGGAGAGTTTGCGGGGGGCAAAGGGACGCTTGACCAGATAGACCAATCGGATGATGGATGGGGCGTCCATGCGGGCCGCAATGGTATGGACGGCGCCCGGGTGATTTTCCAGCAGTTCCGCCTTGCCCTTGCTGAGCAGGATGATGGCCCGGCGGACGGTGGAGACATTGATGGGGACATAGTTAAGGTTCAGCACCAGCACCGGCGAGGCCAACACCCCGGCCGGAGGTGTGCCCGGCGGCGGAACGGCGGCGGCGCTGCGGACGGCTGTTTCGCCGGCGGATTGAGCGGTTTGGGTCTTGGCAACCACTTTACACCGTTACCTCAGCAAAAAGTTGGCCGGTTCCCTATGGGATGGCTTGGCCGGTTCCCTCCGGGGAAAAGGGCGCGCCGGGAATGCGGCTGAACCCGGTTTCTACTATTATATACCATTATACACCATTTCCCGGAAAAATGCACTACCCGGCCGGCCGTTATTCCAGGCTATCGCATTATAGAAACCGTCCTTCCTACTGCCCCCCTAACCGTCATTCCCGCGTAAGCGGGAATCCCGAACGATATTGCCCTATGCCGCCGCATCTCCCGCAAGCCGCCCCTTTTTCCGCTCATCCTGAACTTGTTGAAGGATGGCCGGCAAGATTTTCAGATTCCTCGGGATTTTCCTTATCGGTGCCGGCCATCCTTCAACAAGTTCAGGATGAGCGGATTTATGGATTCCCGCTTACGCGGGAATGACGGTAGGGGGGCGGCCGGGTAAGGACGGCAGGGGGTTGCCCGGCCCGTCCATCATTTCCCCCGCCAAGCCCAAATCCCGTCCCGTAGCCGCACGGCCAGGGCCAGGGCTATCCCGCCGTACAGATAGCCGCCGATAATGTCGCTGGGCCAGTGGACGCCCAGGTACAGGCGAGAAAAGCCGACCAGCCCTATCAGCAGCAGCAATCCGCCGGCCAGTCCATAGCGCAACCCGGTATTGCCGCAGCGCTGCCAGGCCAGATAAAGCAGAAAGCCGCCGAACAGGGCGGCAAAAGAAGCATGGCCGCTGGGAAAGCTGAGGCTGAGGGTCAGGGATTCAATAGCGCCATAATCCGGGCGCGGCCGGCCCACCGGCAGTTTCAGCAGGGGGGCCATAGCCATCGGCAGGGCGGCCAACAGCAGCAGGGCGGCTTCGGCCCAGCGCCGTAGCAGCAACAGCAGGATTGCCGTTGCCGCCACCAAGGCCACCGCCGCCGGCAGCCAGCCCAGCCGGGTTATTGCTTGGAACAGGGCCGTCCCGGCCGGCGTCCGCCAATCCTGCACCGCCGCCAGCATCGCCGCATCCCCCGGCCAAACCGGGAAAAGGGCGGCCAAGACAAACATAGCCGCCATCAGCATAACGCCGGCCGCCAATGGCAAATCTTTTCGGGAAAGTTTAACCGGCATACATCCCTCGATTTTGGAAAGTTGCAATCATTCTACTATGTTATTCCGACTATTACTTCCTGATGACCATTATGTCATTCCCGGCGCCCCCTACCGTCATTCCCGAGTAAGCGGGAATCCCGACGGTACTGCCGTATAATGCCGCAGTCTTGGAAAGCCACCGCGGGATTCCCGCTTACGCGGGAATGACGGTAAAGAAACCGCAACCGCTCTGCTACCGTCATTCCCGGCCGCCCCCTACCGTCATTCCCGCGCAGGCGGAAATCCAGACCCGGCCCCCTACCGTCATTCCCGCGTAAGCGGGAATCCCGAAATGCCGGATGGGTAGTCGGCCGGTCTTTGGCAATACCGTTCGAGATTCCCGCTTACGCGGGAAGGACGGTTTCTATAGGCAATTGCCCGGCCATCCGCCGGCCGGCCGCCATTTTCCCCCTTGCCGGTTTTGTGTTACACTGGCCGGCAGCGTTTCCCTAAACTGTCGCCAGGAGGAGCTATGCCCCCCAAGCAGTACCCCAACCCGCCCGACCTGATTTTGGAGCCGACCAAGGAATATGCGGCCACTATCCGCACCAATCACGGCGATATGGCGGTGGAGCTGTTCGCCGCCCAAGCCCCCCGCACCGTCAACAACTTTGTCTTTCTGGCCCGGGACGGGTTCTATGACGGCGGGGTCTTTCACCGGGTCATTCCCGACTTTATGATTCAGGGCGGCGATCCCGACGGCACCGGCCGCGGCGGGCCGGGCTATCGGTTTCAAGACGAGTTTGACCCGGCCCTGACTTTCAGCGGCCCCGGCTTGCTGGCCATGGCTAACGCCGGCCCCGGCACTAATGGCAGCCAGTTTTTCATCACCGTGGCCGCCACGCCGCACCTGAACAACCGCCACACCATCTTTGGCCGCCTTACCGCCGGCCAGGAAGTAGCCGACGCCATATCCAAAACCCCGCGGGACGGCTCCGACCGCCCCCGGGAGGCCGTAACCATCAGTACCATAGAAATCACGGAACGGGAAAAGGTCGCCGCCGGATAAACTTGCCCGCCCGCCGCCGGAACTGCCGCCGGCAACAATGGCGACTTTTCCGGCCCGGCGGGGAGTTCATTCAGGCCTAAGCGTTCAGCTCCTTGCGGCAAACTTTTCAACCTGGCGGCGCGCGCCCTGTTCCCGGGCCTGCCACAGGTCATAGGCGGTCTGCAAACCCAGCCAGGTTTCCGGGGTCGAGCCAAAGGCTTGGGCCAGGCGCAAAGCCATATCCACCGACAAGCCGGCCCGCCCGTTCACCAAGTCGGAAAGGGCGGCCCGGCTCACCCCCAAGCCCCGGGCGGCCCGAGCAATGGTCAACCCCAGCGGCTCGAGGCATTCGTACTTGACGATGACGCCCGGATGGGGCGGGTTGGGCATGGGCATAGCGGCCACCAAAATCCTGTTCATCCGGTCTATCCCTGCAATTCTACCCCGCCTTAATCTCCACCAGTTCCAGGTCAAAGGTCAAATCTTTGCCGGCCAGGGGATGATTGCCGTCCAGCTTTACCCGGTCGGCGGACAATTCCAACACCGTCATATAAGCCGGGCGGCCGTCCGGGCCGGTGGCCTGCAACTGCGTTCCCACTGCCAACGGCAGGTTGGCCGGAATTTCCGACCGGGCCACTTCAATAACCCCCTGCGGCTGATAGATGCCATAGGCTTGGTCGGCGGCGATAATCACCGTGCGGGATTCCCCCGGCTCCATCCCCACCACGCCCTGCTCAAAGCCGGGAATCATCATCCCCCGGCCGATGGTGAACTCCAGGGGAGCCCCGCCCGCCGAGGAATCGAACACGCTGCCATCCTCCAATCGCCCGGTGTAGTGAACCCGCACCATGTCGCCCTGCTGCGCCGCAGCCATAACATCCTCCCGATTTGCCGTGTGGTCCCGTCCCGTAGGGCGGCCTGTGTTGCCGCCTACCCTAGCACAAAAGATTGGAATATGCCAACCCTTTATTGCTGCTGCCCCAAGACAATCGCATACAGAAACCGTCCTTCCCGCTTAAGGGGGAGACGGATTCAAACATGGATAGACCGGATTAACAGGATTTTTCGTTGGCCGCGGTTTGCATTTTCCGCCGGCATACGCTATAGTAACTCTTGCCATAGTAACCTTAACAGACTTCGGACGATGTTATTGCGGCTGTGGCTCCACTATATACTGCAAGGGGTTCCTAATGCCACGGTTTGCCATCCTGGTTGTCCTTTCCCTGCTCCTTTTGCCCGTCTTTCTGATGGCTTGTGCCAGCAGCGCCAGCCATCCCACTTTGACCGTTACTCAACCACCTGAGCCGGCTTTGGCTACCGATGCCACGGCAGAATCCAAGCTACCGTCAACTCTTGACATGGCGACTGCTAATCCGCCCACGCCAACTCCGGCACCGACCGCCGCGCCAACTCCGGCGGAATCGCCCACTCCGACCTTTGTCCCTACCGCCACGCCAACGCCTAACCTTGTTCCTACGCCCACGCCAATCCCCGTGCTGGACGAGGCCGGAATAAAAGTGGATACCGCCGCCCTGGAGACTTTTTACTGGGCTATGCAAGGGGATCAGTGGGAAGTCGATTTCAACTGGTTGCAGGATGAACCGTTGGATACCTGGTGGGGAGTTGATACGGACAGCAGTGGACGGGTCGTCCATCTGGATCTCCGCAGGAATCGCTTGCGCGGGGAATTGCCGCACGAGCTGGGCAATCTTACCGAATTGGAGTATCTGAATCTCTCGAGGAACTACATAGAGGGGGAGATTCCGCTAGAAATGGGCGGCCTTTCCAAACTGGAGATTCTGTCCCTCTCCCGGAATAATTTGACCGGTAGGATTCCGTCGCAACTGGACGGTATGTCCAGTTTGCGGTACCTCTACCTCTGGTCGAACGAATTACACGGCAGGATTCCCGCAGAATTGGGCAACTTCTCCAATCTGCGCGTTCTGGACCTCTGGAACAACAACCTGAACGAGGGTATTCCCAAAGAACTGGGCAACCTGTCAAACTTGGAAATCCTGGACGTAGGTTGCAACCTGCTGCGTAAGGAGATACCGCAGGAGGTACAAGGGTTGCCTAATTTGAGGGATATCGATGTAGATTGCTATAGGTTTAGGGAATGAAGTCCCTAGCCGGGTCTGCAATGCAGATTTTGATTCAAACATGGATAGACAGGATTTTGTTGCTGGCTAACCAGGATTCTCTTGGCAAGGAAAGAATCCAAAAGCGCAACCAACAAAAATCCGGTCTATCCGGTCTATCCATGTTTGCCCCCGCCCCTACACCGGAAAGGTTTTTACCCAGACGCCGGGGGAGCCGGGGACGTGGGTCATCAATTCCCGGCCGCGATTGTTGGACGGGTCGCCTTCCCGTTGGGCGTCCCATTCCGGGCTTTCGGAGACCTGCGGATGCTCGAATTCGTACACCGTGGCGTAGCCGGGCGCGCCGCGCACCGTGCGGTAACGGCGGCCGCGAATTACGCCCGGCACCTTTTCGTAGTTGGGAACATAGATGGTACTGTACCAGTGATTCCACTCGGCGGCGTTTTCCGGGGCGCAGTCCATCCGGCCGATTTGCAACGCCGGAGCCATCCCGCTGGCGGCGATTTCCGGAGTCAGTTCCGCCGGGTGAATCAGCTGATAAACATTGCTGATCAGGGTGGTGGCAATGGCCGGCCCGGAGGCGCGGTTAGCCCATTCCGAACGGGGGCGGTTCTTAAAGGCGGCGGTTTCCACCACCGCCGGGCTTTCCAGTTCGTAGCAGGCCAGGTGTTTCGGGCCGCTTTTCACCGCTGCGTAGCGGGCGGCGTCCAGCACCCCCGGAATAGCCAGCAGTTCCGGGATATGTTCCTGATTGTACCAGGCGTTAAAGTCGGCTTCCTTGTCGGCCGGCACCTCGGCCCAAACCATCAGCAAGCCGGTTCCTTTCTTGGGGGGCATATCCGCCTCCTTGAACGGTAAGGCTAAATCCTCTCAAGCTCATTTAACCAGAACAAGTTTAACACTCATAGAATAGGATTATAAGTAGTTGGAAAGGGATGTAGCCAATTTTGAGAAACTCGCACCGGATCGACTGGTTTTGTAAGGGTAGATGTGGTACAATGGACAAAATCGCGACCAGAGGAGTAGCTTATGGCTAAAAAGCTCGCCTTGATCAATATGAAAGGCGGGGTGGGTAAATCAACCATCGCCGTGAACATCGCTTGGGATTTTGCCGTTAGGCGAAACCTGCGGGTCCTCTTGGTTGACCTTGACCCGCAGTTCAACGCCAGCCAGTATATGGTTGGGGCCGGGCGTATAGAATCCCTCATCCGAACCAACCACCCGACGACGTGGGAAATTTTCGAGCAACTGACCTCGGTTCCCGGTCGTGAGCAGAGTGGGTTAATAAACCCCCGCGATGCTTTGGTCAACGTCCGTAGGACCACTGGGCATAGCGCTCGTATCGACCTGATTCCATCCCGTCTGGAACTGTCTCATTCCTTGCGGAGTCCCACTGGGAATAAAGAGCAGCTCCTTGACCGGACGCTCTCTCAGATCGAGAGTGACTACGACGTTATAGTGCTGGACTGTGCGCCCACCGAGTCCATTTTGACTATAGCGGCGTATATCGTCTGCGATTGGATACTGGTGCCGGTAAGGCCCGAGTATCTCTCTACTATAGGTTTGCCGCTCTTGGCAGAATCTTTGAGGGGCTTTGACGCCTGGTATCCTGGTCAGTCTCCCGAGATAGCGGGCATTGTGTTCAATGCTTTGACGGATTACTCCCCTGAGGAAGTGACCTCAAAGCAACAAGTGAAGGATTTGGCCCGGAGAAACAACTGGTACGTGTTCCAAGAAGAGGTCGGTCACTCCAGGTCGTTTCCTAAAGGAGCGCGGGAAGGGAGGCCCATATTTTCTACCTCCTACGTGAGGACTAGGGTGAGCTTGAATTTCGCCTACTTTACCAACGAGCTCGTCCGGAGGATAGGGCTGTGACGCCTGAAGAGAAACTAACAGTCGATCTGGCCCGGCTCGTACGGAGGCATGGGCCGGAAACCTTCGAGGGTCTGGCAAACCTACTCAGGGACCCGGACGAGGCTGCTAAACTCGCTTCCGTCTTGGAGGGGGTATTAGCTATGCCTAGGCCCCCCGGTATCACTGGAGCAAGAGGGCCGCGGCCGATGCCGGGGGCGCAGCTCTTGGAAGAAGTGGGTAAGCGCGACCCCGCGTTGCATGAGCTTCTATCGTCAATCAGGGACAAGCTCGCCAAGGGCGAGATGTTCCGCTCTATCAGCGACTTGCGCCGGTTCGCTGACGAAAACGGCATTTCGCTGGGGAGTGCGGACTCCAGGATGCGGGCAATTGTCCCGATACTCCGTTTTCTAGCATCCCTACCGCTGGACGAGGCGAAAGCCGCCATCCAACCCTACGAACACCCGGATGACCGGAGTTTGGCAAGGTGGAGCGAGGTCATAATGAAGGGGGAAAACTCCAACCCCCCCGAACCTGTGTAAGGTTTTAAGAAGGCCGTTGCCTTGTGTTGGGCCGTTGGCATAGTAGCCAACGGCCCAACATTTATTACCGTTTCAGTTCGTACCCATAGCCGGCGGCGCTGCCCGGCTCCGGCAGGCGGGGCTGTTCTTTGGCCCGGTAGCGGTAATCGGCGGGGATGTCCCCCGGAGGGCCGATGGTGTTGCGGAGGAGGCCCAAGCCCTCGACTTCCTGCTCCACCACATCGCCCGGTTGCAGGAAACGGGCCGGGTAGCCCTTGCGGATGGCCTCGCCGATAGAGCCGCCGCCCACGGTGCCGCAGCCCAGCACATCGCCGGGGGCGATGCGGCTGTCCCGGGAGGCCCGCTCGATCATATCGCCCCAGGTATGCCAGGACAGGCCGCCGTCGCTGTCCGCCACCCAGGTAACGCCGTTGACCCGGGCCGAGCATTTAACCCCCAGGCGGCCGTCCCGCAGATACGGCCGCAGTTCATCGGTCGTGACCAACCAGGGGCCGAGAGACGATGCCGAATCCTTGCCTTTGGCCGGCCCCAAGCCGACGGCGCTTTCATCCCGCTGCAAATCCCGGCAGCTCCAATCGTTGAAAATGCAGAACCCGGCAATGTAATCCAGGGCCTCGCTGGCGGCCACATTGACGCCCTCCTTGCCGATGATGCAAGCGATTTCCAGTTCGTAGTCCAGCATTGCCGCCGCCGCCGGATAGGGAATAGTATCCTCCGGGCCGTACACGCACAGGGGATTGGAAAAGTAGAAAATGGGCAGCCGATACCAGGCTTCCTCGCGCTGGCGAGTGCCTTGCTGGGTGGCGTGTTCCTCGAAAATCATAAAGTCCCGGATGGTAGGCGGCCGCAGCACGGGGGATTGGAGCCGCACCTCCGCCAGCTCAAAAACCGGGGCGTTAGACCGGCCGGCCAGGGCATCCTGCACCCGTTGGATGGCGTCGGCCCCGGTTTCCAGCAGGGCTTGGACATCCCGCAGCGGCTGGGATGCGGCCAGCAAAGCGGCCACATCCACCACCTGCTCCCCTTGCAGTACGCCGCAGCGCGGCCCGGCGCCCAGGTTGTAAGTAACCAGTTTCATAAGTCAGCCCTCCCGGAAATTGTTTTCTACTGTATTCCCGGCCCGCCCTCTTACCGTCCTTCCCGCGTAAGCGGGAATCCAGAACGGTAATGAAAAGACCAGCCGGTCGACTGCCGAGGATTCCTGGATTCCCGCTTACGCGGGAATGACGGTCGGGGGCGGCCGGAATGACGGTCTGATATGCGACCGCCCGGTTATGCCATTGCCGGGATTACTATACCACAAACCGGGCGGCAGTGGGCGGGATTGTGGTAATATGCGGGCGGCGGGATAAAATCCGGCCAATGGGAGACAGGCGGATGATTGCCGGCATTATTTTCTTGGTCGGATTGCTGGTAGTAGTCTTTGGCATCGCCGCGGATCGGCGGCGGGTGTTCTGGCGGGATGCCCGCCGGCGGGATAGCCGCGGCGGCCATCTGCCGATCCGGTTTTTCTGGTGGTAAGCCCCCGGCAGAGAGTTCCGGCCATCAACAACCGTCCTTCCCGGCATCAACAACCGTCCTTCCTGACCTCTCAACGTCCTTCCCCCGTCAGCGGGAGTCACTGAAAGGAAGTAAAAGCCCTTATGCCCCTCATCCTGTTGCAGAGTACGCCCCCGGCCAACCTGCCCTACCTGTTCGCCGCCTTTGCGGTCTGCTGGCTGGGCTTTTTCATCTACGCCTTTTTCGTATCCCGCCGCCGCCAGGAACTGGAACGGGAACTGCGGGAGGGGGAGGCGGAAACGGCGGAGGGGGATGAGGATGAGGGGGGCGGCTAGACCCCCATCCGCCCGTCCTTCAACAAGTTCAGGATGAGCGGATTGGGGCGGCTCGTCCTTCAACGGAGTTCAGGATGAGCGGACTTGGCGCGGCCCGTCCGGCAACCAGTTCAGGATGACCCGGCAACCAGTTCCGGGTGAGCGGTAGCCAAGTCCGCTCATCCTGAACTTGTTGAAGGACGGGCGGACTTGGCTACCCCACCGCAAAGGCATTAACCGCATCGGCCAGGGTGCGGCCGGCCAGTTCGTTGAAACCGGCTTGTCCCACCTTGACGAACCGCCATTCCGTACCGGTCAGCCGGGTAGCGTTGACGCACCAGACCCGCGCCGCCCGGTCTTTATTGGCGACATTCGTATCCTCCAGCCCCTTGGTTTCCAGCAGGTAATGGCCGCCGTCAGTATCCACCGCCGCAAAATCCGGGTAGTAGTGGCGGAGGTTGCCAGTGTTGGCGATATACTGAATCTTGAACCCCAGCCGCAGCGGCAGCTTGGCAAAGCGGGCCACATCCGGCGCCGATTCCAGAAACTGGGCAAACTCCCGCTCAAAATCGTTGTCCGCGGCCACCAGATTAAACACCGTTTTATCGGCCGGGCAGGTGGGCCGCGACCAGGGAAAGGGCTCTGTCTGGGAAAGGCGCTGGGCCGGCGTAGCGATAACCGGCGCCCGTTCCTGCCGGGTCAAAGGCCGGATGGCCCGCAGAAAGCCCAGTACCGTCAGATAGCCCACCGCCGGCCGGGCCAACACCGCCGCCAGTTCATTGTCGTCCAAATCCACTACCTGATCGAAAGCCCGCCGCGTAAAAAACTCCCGCACCTTGCCGGCAATCTCCGCAAAATGCCCCGGCAAATTGGCCTCGGCCCCAATGCGGGCGGCGTAGTAGCCGATTACCTCGCCGCAGGTATTAGGCTGCGGCAGATTGTAAATCCGCTCCAGCAACGTCGCATCGGTCAAAGCGTCCAGCCCCAGATAGCGAAACTTTTCCTCGTCCCGGGCCGCCAGGCTGAACGGCAGATTGTCCACTTCCAGGGCGTCAATATCCAGCCCGGCGATTTCCTGCCGGGTGTCCGTTTTCCGGGCGTAAATGGGGCTGACGCTGGGGATGGCAATATCCATTGCGCCCTTGGCCGGGTCGGGATGAATGGCGACGATGGTGATGGGCTGCCGGTCGGGATCCTCCACCGGCAGCGCTATATCCTCCAGCTTTTCCAACTCGGCGACGAACTCGATGAACTTGTCCGTGCCGATAATATCCACCCGCTCGGTGTAACCCCGCTCCGGGCCGGAGTCCCCCGGAAACATCAAGCGCAGGCCGCGCCCGATGGCCTGTTCCGGCAGAATGTTGGCCTTGGCGCTGTAGGGCCGCAAGCCCAGCACTACCGACACATTCCGCACATCCCAGCCCTCTCGCAGCATCATCACGCTGACCACCGCATTGACCGCGCTGTCCGCCGCGTCAATATCCTTGACCACCCGCCGCGCCCGTTCCAAATCCTTGCTGCTTACTTCCCCATCCTGGCCGATGTGAATGACCTGCAACTGCTCGCCGCCAAACTCGGCGGGATAATCCCTTTGCAGGGCGGCCCCCACCGCATCGGCGTCTCTAGACCTTTCCAGCATGGCGAACAATACCGGCTTTTTGCCCAGCGGCCGTAGCTGTTCCCGATATTCCTGCCAGCGCCGCACCGCCGCCGTGATATAGGCGGCATAACGGACGGCCGCATCCTCGGCCGCCGT
This sequence comes from Dehalococcoidia bacterium, assembly GCA_965203435.1. GTDB lineage: Bacteria > Chloroflexota > Dehalococcoidia > Lucifugimonadales > UBA3495 > CBDBCU01. The sequence goes on from CBDBCU010000002.1 coordinate 574,657, forward strand.
TTCCCCAGCCCCGCGAATTTCCCCCCGAATGGGCTGCTTGACAATGCCGTCCCGAATGGCCTGCGCCAGGGGATAATCGTAAATCACCCAGGGAAACAAAGTCCCGTCAGTGAACCGCGGCGTCGCCGAAAAATCTACCTGCGCCATAAACCGCCCGCCGCCCAGCCGTTCCCGCAAGCGGTCAATGGTTTTATTCCACTGCAATTTTTCGTCGTGGACGTGATGGGCCTCGTCGTTCAGGACCATAACCGGCGTTTGACGGCGGACGATCCGGTCGACAAAGTTATCCCCCGCCGCCGCCTTATTGCTGACCGGCGGCCCCAGGAAAGCGGCGATCGGGCCGGGGACATTCTTTTGTTTCGGCCCGGCGGCCGGCCCCGGGCTGGCGTACAACTGCTGAATGTTGGTCAGATACAAAGCCCCGCCGCTGCCTACTTCCGCCCGGTCGCCGCGCATAAAAAAGCGCACCTCCGACCACTCGGCGGCGTATTCCGGGGGAATCAGCGGATAGTCGCGGAAGATCGCCCCGCCGGCAAAATCCCCATGCAGCCGTTCAAAGACGATAACCCCCGGCGCGATAATCAGGAAACTCTTGGCGTACCCGGCGCAATCCGGCTCCCGAACCGCGTTCAGGTAACTCCACGCCACCGCCAGGGCCATCACCATAGTCTTGCCGCTGCCGGTCGCCATCTTGACCCCATAGCGGGCATAATCGCCGTGTTGCAGCAGGCGAATCTCCGGGGTCGGCACAAAGGCTTGCAGCAAGGACGGGTTGTCCCGCCGCTGCTTTACTTCATAGACATAAATCAGCGCCTCAATCGCCGCCCGCTGCGCCGGGTAAAAGGCAAAGGGCCGCCCCTCAACCTGATGATCGGTGTCAAACCACCAGGCCAGCAGCCGTTGCGTGGTCTCCGTAGCCCCGGGATAGCCGGCTTCCCGCCATTCCTGCACGGCGTAAGCCACCGCCGGGGCGCAAGTGGCATAAACCGAATCCGCAGCCAGGGATTCGGTCAACAATTGCCCGGTAGTCATAGCGTCGCCTCCAGCCGCCGGGTGGTGTCGTTGCCCAGCAGGTCAATAACCTTGACCACGATGGTATAACTGCCCCGCCGTTCATAGGTATGAAAGGCTTGCCGCCGCAGCTGCGGCTCCTGCCGGGTGCGGTAGCTTTGCCACTGATTGTTGAAAGTGTCCCCCCGGTAATCCCAATCCACCGCCCAATAGTCAATCCATTGCGACCAGTGGGTGACGGACTGCCGCACCGCCGCCGGCACCCCGTCCGGCGGCATTACAAAGTCGGCCAAAGTCAGCGTAACCTTGCGCTGCCGCCGGTTGACGCTGGATTCCAGGTCCAGGGCGGCCAACTCAAAAAACTGAATATCCCCGGCGGCCACCGCCTTGGCGTCCATCACTTCCCGGGGGATCCGCAGCAGCCGCAGGCTGACCCCGGCCGCCCGGGCCAAATCCCGCGCCTCCGTGTCCACTTCCAAGCCGAAATCCCAGCCCAGAATATCCACCCCGACGGCTCCGCGGCCGGCGGCCGCCTTGAACTCCGCTACTACCTTTTCCACATCATCCAAGGCCACCGGGGCGTCCACCCCGCCGATATGCACCAGCCGGCCGCCTTTGACCCCATGCAGCCACGAATAGCCGCCCATCGGCTCCGCCCGGTAAAGTTGGCAAAGGAAAGCCCGATAATCCTGTTCCAGTTCCGCCGACTGCCACGCCTGCCGTTCATACCGCCCCAGGTTCTGCACCTGAAAGGGCTTGACCTCCGGAATCGCCAGCAGCCGCTTGCGGGTCGTGGCGATGGCAAACCGCCCCAAATCGGCGGCAATCCACCGCCGGCCCAACTTTTCCGCCACCGCCGCCGTCGTCCCGGAACCGCAAAAGCAATCCAGTACCAAGGCGTCGGGATCAGAGGACGCCCGGATGATGCGCTCCAGCAATGCCTCCGGCTTTTGGGTGGGGTAGTTAAGGGCTTCCGTTGCTTGGGAATGGATAATGGTGATGTCGTCCCAAAAGTCGTTCAGTGGTACACCCTGGTTTTCCTCAAGGTAATACTTCAGCGTAGGCGCGGCGCCAGCCCGATTAGGCCATTGGATACGATTTTCCTTATCGTACTGCTCCAGATTGCTGTGGGTGGTCACCCAATGCATCCCGTCCCGGCCCCGTTCATTCGGGTCAATGCCCCGCCACGGTTGACCGGTCTCGCCGCCACGTCGACCACTTACCAGCAAAGGCACTAATCGGTAATGCCCTCGTTCGTCAACCCTGCTGTAAAGATCTTTAGATACCTCGGAAAGTCCTCGGTACTGCGGCTCGAACCGGTACGATGGTCCCTTACCGTAAAATAAGACTACATCGTGAGCCCTGCGGTATCTCCTGCTGATGGACGATCGCGTTTGACTGCGATGCCAGGCTATTTCGTTGACAAAGTTATTGTCACCGAAAACCTCATCCATTACGGTTTTAATGTAATGGCTGGCGGTGTCGTCGCAGTGGACATAGATAGACCCGGCCGCGGACAGCAGTTCCCGCAGGAAAGTCAGGGTCTCGAACATCCATTTCAGGTAGGTGTCGAGGCCGCCGCCCCAAGTATCCCGATAAGCCATCTGCTCGATCAGGTTGGGCGTATAGTCCAGGGTCAGCCGGGTATTGCCGTTGTCATCGTCCGGGTGGACTTGGGTTTGGTAGCTGAAATCGGCCCCGGTGGCAAAGGGCGGGTCGATGTAAATCAGATCCACTTGGCCGGCGAACTCGGCCAGCAGGGAGGGCAGGACATACTTTTTATCGCCCCAAATCAGGCGATTGCGCCATTCCGGGGTATGGCCGGCCTGGAAAGATTCCAGGGCGGTCTGCCGTTCCTGGGCCGACTGATTGACGGTTTCGATCGTCTGAAAAGGCAAAGCCACCCGCGGCGGCCCGACCGGGCGGCCCTGGTCATCGTACTTGCCCTCCCAAATCAATTCCGGCACGGCGCGCCTCCTGCATCAGCGGTTTAAGGCCAGGTCAGCGGTTAAGGTTAAGGATGGGTTAGCGGTTAAGGTTAAGTTCCGGTTGCGGGTCAGGTTAAAGCCCGGTTGCGGGCAAAAGTCGGGAAAACCCGCTTGCCTGGCACTATAGCAAAGCCCCGGAATTAGTGTCAAGGGGGCGGGCGTCCCTGGTTTTCCTGGTTCCCGGTGTGGTATTATATGGTATCCTAAAAGGGGGCCGGCGGCGGCTGGCCCCACCACCATCCTGATGTGCAACGAGGGGCGACTAGTGGCAGCGAATCAGCAGGAACCGGCGGGATGGCCGCCGGCAGGAGAAAGTGACCCGGCGGCGAGCGGCTCCGGGATTTCGGTCAAGGTGCGGCTGCTATTGCTGGGGGCGGCCCTGGCCCTGGCCGTGGGCTTTATGGGCTATTCCGCCTTTCCGGGCAATGTCCGCTACTATCTGGAAGTCAGCGAGTTCCTGGCCGGGGCCGAATATCAGGACGGGCGGACGCTGCGGGTATCCGGCCGGCTGGCCCCGGATACCTTTCAGCGGGCCGGCGGCGGGACGCAAGCCTCCTTTCAACTGGTGGATAAGGAGGGGGATGGCGCGGGCCCCCGCCTGGCCGCCGCCTATGACGGCGTAATGCCCGACCTGTTCTTTAACCCCCACTCGGAAATCATCCTGGAGGGCAGCTACGGCGATGGCGGGATATTCCACGCCGACAACATCCTGGTCAAATGCCCCTCCAAATACCAGTCCATTGAGGGGGAGCCGCCGGCCGACTACAACTCGCCCGCGGCGGCCCCGGCTGCCGGCGCCGGAATATGATTCCATACCCCGGTACTGACAGCCGGCCCATTGACAGACCTCATCGGTTCAGCCCTAGAATAGCCCATCCCGTCCGCCGATACCGCGGCCGGAGGGGCAATTCGGGAATCGGAGAGGTTTATGGAACCGGAAAAGTGGTGGGAAATGCGGTGGCCGCGGCGGCATCTCTTGGCCGCGCCCTTTGGGGCTTGCGGGGTAACGGCCCTGCTGACCTGGCTGACCACGGGCGGTCAAGGGGATCTGGCGGCCCATCTGAAAGTAGCCGCCGATATGGTGGAATTGGGGGCGGCAATCTACGGCATGGTGGCCGTAACCATCGAAGGAGGGGTACGCCGGATGTTCTGGGCGTGGGAAAAGCACCAAGCGGTAAAGGAATCCCTGCGGGAGGAAGGCCGGCAAGAGGGGCGGCAAGCCGGCCGCGTAGAAGGCAGCAAAGCCGGCCGCAAGGCCGAGCGGGCGGCGATGCAGGCTCACTTGGAAAGGGTGTCCCGGGAGCGGGGCATCCCCCTGGCGGAACTGTTGCCGCCGCAGTCGGAGGAGTAACCCGGCGCCGGGTGTGGGGCAACCGCCGGCCCCCCGCCCGGCCGCATCCATCCCCCGGTACTGACAGCCGGCCCATTGACAGACCTAACCGGTTCAATCCTAGAATAAGCCATCCCATCCGCCAGCGCAGTTGCCGGATGGGCAATTCGGGAACCGGAGAGGTTTATGGAACCGGAAAAGTGGTGGGAAATGCGGTGGCCGCGGCGGCATCTCTTGGCCGCGCCCTTTGGGGCTTGCGGAGTAACGGCCCTGCTGACCTGGCTAACGACGGGCGGCCAAGGGGAGCTGGCGGCCAACCTGAAAGTAGCCGCCGATATGGTGGACTTGGGGGCGGCAATCTACGGCATGGTGGCCGTAACCATCGAAGGAGGGGTACGTCGGATGTTCTGGGCGTGGGAAAAACACCAGGCGGTAAAGGAATCCCTGCGGGAGGAGGGGCGGCAGGAGGGCCGCAAGGAAAACCGGGCGGCGATGCAGGCTCACTTGGAAAAGGTGTCCAAAGAGACGGGCATCCCCTTGACGCGCCTGCTACCGCCGTCTCCGGAGGAGTAACCGGGCAACGGGGGCGGCGGCGGCCGCCCCCCTCAGGGCAATTGCATTATAAAATTGAAATGCAATTGTCCTGCCCCCCCCCCCTTGACTGCCGAATTATGCCCTGATACAATGTCCAAACATAGCCCGCCGGGGGCTTTGGCCCGGCAGCGCCGAGCCAATAAGAGCCAATAACGGACAACGGCAAATCTGAAACAGGATGGAATTATGACCAATCAGCTGGGAATTACTGCCCCGCGGATCGCCACGGCCCTGGCCCTCCTCTTAACGATGGGCGCCTTGGCCCTCTTTCCCTACCTCCTCGCGGCGGCCCCGCCTAATCAGGGCGCCCAGCCGCCGCAGGTTTTCACCGGCACGGTAACCATCAACGGCGAACCGGCCGCCGAGGTCGAGGTCGATGTCCGCAGCGGCGAGGAGGTCCTGGTCTCCACCGTAACGGACGCGGACGGGGACTACATCCTGTTCGTCGACAATCCCACGGCCGGCGCCACCGTGACCTTTTTCGTCAGCGACGAAACCACCGGGCAGACGGCTACCTTGGCCATCGGTGGGGTGAACACCGTCAATTTGGTCATCGGCGCGGCCCCGGCGGCCACGGCTACTCCCGCGCCGACCCCGACCCCGTCGGCCCCCACGGCCACGCCGGTACCGACCGCCACTCCGGTACCGACTTTTACGCCGCAACCGACCTGGACGCCGGAGCCGACTTTCACCCCGCAACCGACGCCCATCCCGACGCCGACCGCCACGCCGCAGCCCTTTCCCAATGTGGCCGAGGCTTTCCGCGTCGGCCCCACCGTCCGCCTGCGCCCGGTGAACGACACCATCCAGCAGGATGCCGACGGCCTGGTGGAAGTTCTGTTCCGCAACCCGGCCCTGAATGACGCCGTTATGGTCGTTGACCTCAGCGTTTCCATCCCCTCCGGCTTTCATATCTACGGCGAGGGCTTTGCCACCGACACCGCCGCCGGCACTTCCAGCGCCACTTTCCGCACCCCGCCGGGCCAAAGCCGCACCATCTATCTGAATGTCAAGGCGGAAAAACCGGGGCGCACCCAGCTGCACTTCAGCGGCAACTACTGGCCCGACGGCAACAAAGACCTGTTCAATCCGGTATCCCTGACCCATCCCTTTACGGTCGAGTCGCCGTCCTTGAATCCTTTCCTGGATCCGTTCCTGGAAATTATCCCGGAAGTGCCGGCTGATGCGGCGGCGGCGGTTGTACCTCCGGTTGCGAATCCGGCTCCGCCGGCCGCCGTAATTCCGGCTACCGCTGCGCCGGCTCCGCCCGCCGCGCAACCGGCTCCGCCTAGCGGCGACCCCAGTGCCAGTTGCAGCCTTAGCCCCAATCCCCAGGCCAGCGCCGGCTTGGGCGATGCGGCCCTGTTGCTGCTGCCCCTGCTGGGCTTGGCCGGATTGGCCGGCTATCGCAGCCGGCGCCGCCCCTAACCCGGTTGCCCCATTCTTGAAATCGGCCGGCGGCAATTCAACCAACTATTCCCGCCGGCCGGCTATCGGCCCGGACGCCCGATGAAACAACCCTTCGTGACCCTTTTTGCCTTGTCTCTGCTGCTGCTGGCCGGAGCCTTTTTCCTGCCGGATCAGCCGCCGCCGGCCGCCGCCAGCAGCCACACCGACCTGGATCGCCTGCGCGACCTCTATGTCAAAACCGGCGGCCATACCCACTGGGCGCGCCATTGCAAGGAGCAGTGGGATTATCAGTTCGACGATGAAACCAGCATCGTAACCCTGGGCGCGGGCCGGGTTATCGCCCTGCGCCTGGCCGGCTGCGGCCTGATCGGCCCCCTTCCCGGGTCAATGATGGAACTGACCCGCTTGCAGGTGCTGGATTTGGCCGACAACAACCTCAGCGGCCCTATTCCCAAGGAGATTGGCAATCTGTCCGACCTGGTGCAGCTGGACTTGGCTAATAACCGGCTGGACGGCCCGATACCGCCGCATATCGGCAACATCCCCAACCTGGAAATCCTCAATCTGGAAAACAATCAGCTGAGCGGCGAGCTGCCGGCGAAGTTGAACGAGCTGGTCAATCTGACCGAGCTGCGGCTCAACCGCAACTATCTGCACGGCGAAATCCCCCATTCCTTTGCCAACCTGGCCTTCATTGAAATCCTGCGTTTGCAGGAAACCAGCCTTTCCCGCCGCACCAATCGGCTGTGGGGCTGCCTGAAAATGTCGCCCGGCGATACTCACACCGGAGTGCCTTACTGTCAGGACGGCCGCCTGCCGCCGCCTACCCCCACGCCCACGCCACGGCCTACCCCGGTGCGCTTTCCCACACCCACCTACACCCCGGTACCCACCTATACGCCCCGGCCGACTTGGACGCCGGTACCCACCTATACGCCCATTCCCACGGCGACGCCGGTGGTTAATCCGGAGGGAAACCTTACCGCCGCCCGCCGGGAAGTGCCGTCCGGGGAGCCGATAAAACTGACGCTGACGCTGACCGGCCATCCCCGCAGTTGGCGGGCCTTGAATCTGAATCTGTTCGCCCCGTCCGGGGTAATCCTGGCCGGGGAACATTGTACGCCTAACCTCTGCCATTACCGGGAGGAGTTCCACGCCGGCGGCCGGCCGCATATTCTCGAAATCGTAGCCACGGCCAGCGAGCCGGGGGATTTGACTTTCACCGGCGAAGCGGTCTGGTACGATGACGAAAAGGAGGATTCCGATCCTTTTAAGCAGTCTTTCACGACCACGGTCACCGTACTGCCGCCGGAGGATCCGGTGATTAACCTGCACGCTACCCAGACCCAAGAGGTGCGAGTGGGCGATGAAATATCCCTCACCCTCACCGCGCAAAATCCTTTGAACCGACCCAAGATGAACTTGTCCCTCAATCTGGCGGCTCCGCTGGGGTGGTCGCTGAAACAGTTGGATTTTGCCGATTCCTGTTCCACCAATGTGTGCGTCGCCAAAACTACGGTTGATGCGGGACAAGCCCGGAATATCTCCATCGTTATGGCCCCCAATCAGCCGGGAACCGTCACCGTATACGCCAATGTGGAATGGCATTTCGCGGATGACCCGATAAACACAAAAAAGGATCCGAAAACCCTGGAGCTAACGGCGGTGCCGGCCCCAACGCCGACTCCGGCGCCTACGCCCACGCCGTCTCCGGTACCCACGCCGCCGCCGGCCGCGCCCGTGCCGGATCCGGCGCCGGCCGATACCCCGCCGCCGGCTCTTACGGCAACCGCAACACCTACCCCAATCCCCGCGCCCCCGGCTACTACTGCACCGGCCGCGCCGCCCGCCGATTCTCCCGGCGGCGGCAGTGGCTGCAATATCGACCAGGATGGAAGTCCCTCTAACGGCGGCGGCGATTTGACTTTGCTGGGCCTGACCATCCTGGGGCTGATGGGCTGGGGCGGATACCGCCGGCGTAAATCCGGCCCCGGCCCGGTTGACAATCCCGGAACCTAGACTATAATCCGGGCAGCGGACACAGCGGGGCCGGCAGATCATTCATTAGCGCCGGCAAGGCAGGGATTAGCGTATGACGCAGCAGCAGGAAGCCCAACTCCGCCCGGACATTGTGCTGGGCGAACTGAAAAAGAACGGCGTTACCCATGTGGTCTGGCTGCCGGACAGCGAAACCAACTGGCTCTATCTGCTGATGCAGGAGGAGCCGTCGCTGGACTTGATTGCGGTCAGCCGGGAGGGGCAAGCCTTTTCCACGGCCGCCGGCCTGACCGTGGGCGGAAAAAAGCCGGTCATCCTGATTCAGAACACCGGGATGATGGAATCCGGCGATTCCCTGCGCGGCTGGGGGCTGAGCCTGAACATTCCAGTGGTGATGCTGGTGGGCTATCGGGGCTGGACGCGGCACGGCGTCAATACCGATACCGCCGCCACTTACACCGAGCGGTTTCTCAATGCCTTTGGCATTAACTATTACCTGGTGGAAAATGGCGAGGATGCCCCCCGCATTTCCATAGCCTTTGAGGAGGCAGCCCGCACCCGCCGCCCGGTAGCCGTGCTGGTGGGCGACGAGTACCACGGCTTTAACCGGTAGGGTTGGGGAAACCGTCATCCCCACGGCTATATGGAAACCGTCGTACCTACGGCTATAGAAACCGTCATTCCCACTTGCGCGGGAATGACGGTAGAAAGGCGCGGGAACGATGGTAGGAGGCCGCGACCGTCATTCCCGCGTAAGCGGGAATCCCGGACGGTATTAAAAGACAATCCGGTTGCCCGCCGCACTGCGCGGGATTCCCGCTTACGCGGGAATGACGGTTAGGGTGAGGCGGGCAATCTACCATGTCATTCCGAGCGTAGCCGAGGAATCTAAAAGTCTTGTAAGGAGTCAAGGGCGGGCATTTCAGATTCCTCGGCTACGCTCGGAATGACATAGCAGAAAAGACGCAGACTTAAAGCGAGGCAGCAAATGATTAACACGGCGGATTTGCTCCAGGTATTCAGCCCGTATCGCGGCGATGCCATTGTCATCCCCGGCCGGGGCGGGCGGCATTGGACGCAGCTCAGCGACCAGCCCAACCGGGATTTGCCGGTGGGCGATCCGGCTATGGGCGGCCACGCCTCCTTTGCCTTGGGCGTGGCCCTGTCCCTGCCGGGGGAGCGGGTGGTGCTGTTCGATTCCGAGGGGGATGTGCTGATGAACCTGGGCGCCCTGCCGACCATTGCGGAAAAGGCCCCGGCCAACCTGTACCACTTTATGCTGGATAACGAGTGCTACGCCACCACCGGCGGCCAGCCCGTGCCTAACGCCAAAAACATCGCCTACGAAGTCATCGCCCAAGGCTCCGGCTACCCGGCCGCCTATGCCTTTGACAATCTGGAGGATTTTGCCAGCCATATTGAGGAAATCCTGAATCAGCCGGGGCCGGTATTCGTCGCCCTGAAAGTCCACCCGGAAATTGAGAACGAACCCATCGGCAGCCGGGTACGCTGGCAAACCCGCTCCCGCACCCAGGTAATTGACGACCTGAAAGCGGAATTGGGCATAGCGGGGGTGTAGGGAAAATCCGGACCGGCGGCCGGGCGGGCGGGGGCAAACTACCGTCATTCCGGCATCTCCTACCGTCATTGGTATGTTGTAATAGTCGGGAGAACCGGCGGATTAGCCGGATATGGGCGCGGGGGCGGCGCCGACCGTCATTGGGCGGCTCCGGGACTTTGTCCGGAGGGCGTCGTGCGGGAGTAGGGCAACCCCCACGCCTCAGCAGTTGACCGCTCCGAACGGATGATAGGGGGCTAAACCCCGGATTGGTATGTTGTAATAGTCGGGAGAACCGGCGGATTAGCCGGATAGGGGCGCGGGGGCGGTGCCGACCGTCCTTGGGCGGCTCCGGGAACTTATCCGGAGGGCGCCGTGCGGGAGTAGGGCAACCTCCACGCCTCAAGGATTGACCTTGAGCAGTTCACCCTGCACAGCGTTCCCCTGAGCAACCTCCACGCCTCAAGGATTGACCGCTCCGAACGGATGATAGGGGCCAGAACCCCGGATTTGCCAGTGGGGAGGGTCAACTCACCCGATTATTCCAGATCAAACCAAGGATGTCAAACTATGGCGGAACAAAGCAAAGTAGTGGCCGGAGGGGATGTGGGCAAAGCCACCCTAGTGGCGGCCCTCCGCACGGGCGCGGTTCAGGAGTTCGCCAACAGCCCGGCCGGCCGCCAGCAGCTGCTGGCCTGGCTGGAACAGCGGAAAGTGGCCCTGGTCGTCTGCGAGCCCTCCGGGGGCTACGAGAAGGGCTTGGTGCGCGGCTTGCAGCGGGCGTCGCGGGCGGTGAGCCTGGTCGCGCCGGGCCGGGCCCGGGCCTATGCCAAGGCTATGGGGCAGGAGGCCAAGACCGACCCGTTGGACGCCTGCCTGTTGGCCCGCTACGGGGAAAAGCTGGAGCCGGAGCCGGCTCCGGAACCGGAGCCGGAGCGGGAAACGGTCAAGGAACTGCTGGCCCGTCGCCAGCAGCTGGTGGACGAGCGGGTGCGGGAACGCAATCGCCTGGAGCAGGAGAAATCCTTTGCGGTAGAGGATTCCCTGTTCCGCCACTTGGAATGGCTGGAGCGGGAGATTGAGCAGCTGGATCGGCAGTATAAGGAACTGCTGGAAAGCAGCCAATCCTTGGCCCCGGCGGCGCAGCTGTATTGCAGCGTCCGCGGGGTCGGGATGCAGACCGCCGCTACTCTGCTGGCCTGGCTGCCGGAACTGGGCCGAGGGGACGGCAAGGACCTGACCGCCTTAGCCGGCTTGGCTCCCTGGCCTAAGGACAGCGGGAAACAGCAGGGCTATCGGGCCATCAAGGGCGGTCGGGCGGTGGTGCGGCGGGCCTTGTATCTGGCGGCTATGACCGCCCTGCGGCGGAAGGACAACGACCTGAGCCGCTTCTATTATAGCCTGCGGGAACGGGGCAAGCCGGGCAAAGTGGCGATGGTGGCGGCTATGTGGAAGTTGCTGCTGCATCTGCACGCCATCGCCCGGCGGGGGACGCCCTGGACGCCGCAGGTCGGCCCGAATTAGGCCGTCAATTTCCTGAAAACCCCTTGACGGTCAACACGGATACTCCCGCGTAAGCGAGAATCCGGCGGCGGTTGGACGGCAAAGGGCTGGTCTTTTCAGTACCGTTCGGGATTCCCGCTTACGCGGGAATGACGGTGGCCGGTTCGTCAAGTATAGACAATTGCCCTTTCCCCGCCCATCTACCCGGCCAGTTCCTCGGCCAGGGCAATGTAATCGGCTATGCCGCGCACCAAGTCGGGAATGTCGTCCACATAGACGCCGCCATAGAACGCCTCGCTGTGCAGATAGTAAGCCGCCTGCGCCAGATGGACATTCAACTCTTGCCACTTTCCCCCGCGCTGGTGGGCCAGGGCGCGGATGCCGGCGCTAAAGTTAGGGGTGCGCGGCTGCTCCTCCCCATTGACTTCCAGCAGCAGGGCTTGGGAGGCGTTGCGGGCGGCCAGCCAACCCTTTTCCGCCGCATCCCGCCAATCCCCGGCGGCCAGCAACCGCTCCCCGGCCGCCTGCATTGCGCGGGCATCCTGCATCAGACCCGCGGCATCGGCGTTTTTCAGCATAGTTCCCCCTACGACGACGGCCGGTTTTGCCGGGTCAGTCTTTCATCTTGACCCAGCGGACTTTTCCCCAATCCAGGTTGAATTCATAGCGGTCGCCATAAACCACGGCGTGAGTGGGGTGGCGCAAGGCTTGCCGCAACAGGTCGGCATTGCGCTGGGCCCGGTCGATGTCGTGCTGCTGGATGGTCCAGGAAATTTCCACGGCGCAGAGGAAAGTCTGCTCGTCGTCATCCGTTCCTTGAAAGACCAGGTCGGCAGCGACGAAGCTGTCGCGCTCGCTGCGATTCAGTCCCAAGTCCCGGGCGATGACAAGCAATTGCTCGGTGGGTAACGGTTGCGGGTTCCACAAGTCCAAGCGGGAGCTGATGACGGCGCTGGTAGCTCCCGATTTGAACTCGGCCATTCTGCCCTTGATTTTGCTGTTGTCTCCCTCCATACGGTTCATCCGAGCCGTATGATTTTCGGTAATGCGGCGCAACTCGACCAGCTGCCGGGTGTTTTCCTCAGCAGTTTGCCGCAACTCTTTGAGCTGGGCGGTCTGATCAGCCAGCTGCCGGGTATGCTCCTCGGCGGTTTGCCGCAACTCGACAAATTGCCGGGTATGCTCCTCCAGTTGCCGGGTATGCTCCTCGGCGGTTTGTCGCAACGCCACTATCTGCCGGGTGTTTTCCTCGGCGATTTGGCGCAACTCGACAAACTGACGGGTATGCCCCTCCAACTGCCGGGTATGCTCCTCGGCGGTTTGCCGCAGGGCTACCACCTGCCGGGTGTTTTCCTCGGCGATTTGCCGCAGCTCTTTGAGCTGGGCGGTCTGCTCTACCAACTGCCGGGTGTGTTCCTCGGCGGTTTGACGCAGGGCTACCAGCTGCTGCGGCATCGCCAGCAGTTCGGCGCTCAACATCCGGCTGCGGAGAGCCTCATTCCACTGGGGCTGCTCCTCCAGGATGCGGTACAAATCCGCTATGTTCCGGATTTCGGCGGGCGTGGTCATCAGTTGCTTTCCCGGTTTCAAGGTTGCGGTGCCAGGACGAGGCCGGCCGCTAAGGGATGGACGCCCTACGCCGGGCGACCGAATTGACGATACAGGGTCCCCATATAGCTACCCCGCTGGTTATTGAAAGGAGGCCCCAAGGTTTCAATCAACACCGCTTCCATCAAAGCGGTTACTACTTCCGGGGTTGCGTCGTCGACGACATCCACCATATCCCCGCTTACTTCGTCAACCCGACGGATGCCGAACCAGGAAAACCGTTCCCACTTGTTCGACCAGCTTTGCCGTTGGTGATGGTGTTGCAGACGCTGAAAAAGGCCGTTTTCCTGGGCGGCGGTTTTGCCCACGTACACTACCGACTGCCAGTTGTGCAACAGGTACACGCCCTGCTGGTTAGCGAAATTTATGAGGTGGGCGGGATCAGGGCTGATGTCGTAGCCCCAGATGCGATGCCGGTCCCAATCCACCTTATCCCGTTCCCAAAAGAGACCGTAGGCGGCCACGGAGAGGCGCTGCGTGGCATCGGTGACGTCGAGCTCATCCTCGAGTTCCGCTGCGTCCTCGGGAGTGTGCGGCAACAGCTCCGGTGCCGGTTCTACCGCAACCGCCGTATCCCGCAGCCAGTAAATGCCCGGCCCCGTCTTGATAATTTCCTTTCCCGAGAGGCCCGGCGGGGTCAGCCGGCCCGAGCGCATCTTGGATATTTCACCGGCTACGGTGAAATGCGGCGTCAAGCCCGCCGTGGCTTTCAGCCCCCGGGACAATATGAGCTCGGCGATTTCGTCGCAGTGGATCGGACGGTTCACCTCAGCCATTATCCGGAGCGTCGCGTCAGACCAATTGATTTCCGGCGTGGTCATAATCCCCTTCCCAATAGCGGATTGCGGATGATTTGCTATTTTAACCCGGCAATCGGGAAAAGGCAAGCGGCAATAATCATAGTAACTTGCCCTAATAATTGTAATCCCGCCGGCGGCCCAACTTTTGGAACAGCACGATGTATTCGTGCTTGAATATGTAAAAGCCGTTAGCCAAAGCCCGGTAACGCCACAGGTGTTCCAGATGGCGTTTGGCCCGGTTGTTGACTATGTTCTTGACGATAATGCTTTTCAGCCGCAGGTCGGGGGTGTCAAGCAAAGCCGCCGTCAACAAACTCTGCAAGGGCACCCATTCGCCTCTCTGGTAGATGTCGCCAATGATTACGGCCAGATGCCGCCCCGGTTCGAGGAACTGAATCATATTGGCGTAGGCCGCCATAAACCGCTCCAGAAAGTGGTTGACATCCCGGCAGTTGCTCAAATCGGCGGCATCATCGCTGAACTTGATGATGTTGTGATAGGGCGGGTGCATCACCAGAAACTGCACGCTCTCCATCCCGTAGGCGGCCAATCGCCGCCCAATTTCCGCCGCCGTTTCCCCGGCGGCGCTGTCCCCGGTGATGACATTCAAGTCCGGGGCCGGCACTGGCAGCGGGAGAGTAAGCTGCTGGACTTCCGGCAGGACAAGGCTATCCGCGACGATGCGGCGGCGGGCAATTTCCGCCACTGGCGGGGCCAAGTCCACGCCGATATAGCGGCGGCCGAGGCGATTGGCTTCGATGGCGGTGGTGCCGCTGCCGATAAAGGGATCCAGGACAATATCGCCGGCTTTGGTGAAACGGCGCAGCAGCTGGCTGGGGATTTGGGGAATAAAGTTGCCGTGATAGTCGGCCTGATGGGCGCCGCTGGAATCCCGGGCCTCCAGAATCCACAGGCTGTCGGTAAGGACATCGTCATACTGCTGCCAGTTGGACAAATCCAGGTCGTTGACCTGAGGGCGGCGGCGGTTGCTTGCGGGCATAACAGTCCTGGGCGCGGCGGCGCCGGCGGCGGCAGTAAGGTTTCCGTCCCGGAAAAGCCGGGATATGGCAAATCATGGGCATGGTATAGACAATTTGCGATATGTCAACATGGGGGGCGGCGGCTTTCTGGCGGCCCCCTGCCGTCCTTCCCGCCCCGCGTGGGAATACGGATTCAAACATGGATTAACAGGATATACAGGATTCTATATCTGCCGGGAACGGTTATTGACCGTCAGTTACCGTTCTAATCCGATAAAAATATCCTGTTAATCCTGTCTATCCATGTTTGAATCCGTTTCCCCCTTGCGCGGGAATTACGGTGGCTAGGGGCAATAACTTGGAACGGGCCGCAACTTTCCATTGACAACCTTTCTTTATCAGTGTTACACTTATCCGGTCAGCCGGCCGCATAAGCGCCGGCGGCGTAGATTTGATTGGCCGGATGCGGGCCTTGGCCCGATTGTTAGATGATGATTGCTGCCGGGAAAACCGCTAAATCCCCCTTGGGGAGCCCTATCCATTCCCTGGCGAAATGGACCCTTTCCCCGTCTTATTATCCCGGCGGCCCGGCCCGGCGGCGGAACCCAGCGTAGCGCACGCATAGCCCCGGCGGTACCGGACAGGCCGGGGCAGGAGGAGAATAAATTGGCAACGCAGATGAGCGACTTTGTAGTCCGCTTCGCCGGCGAGGGCGGACAAGGCGTAGTTACTTCGGCGGAGGGCTTGGCCCAGGCGTCGACCCAGGTGGGCTACCACGCCCTCACCTACGCCACTTTCCCGTCCCAGATTATGGGCGGCCCCACCTGGACGCAGGCCCGCATCGCGGTGCAGGACATCCTCAGCGCCGGCGACGATGTGGATGTGCTGGTGGCTTTCAATCAGGAAGCCTACGACACCCACCGCGAGGAAGTGCGGCCCGGCGGCTTGGTCATCTACAATTCCAACGACTTTCAGTTGGATGGGGATGACCGCAGCTACGGCCTGCCCATTGACGAACTGGCCCGCTCCACCGGCAACACCCGGGCCGCCAATATGGTGGTGATGGGGGCCTTGGCCCATCTGGTCAATATGCCGCAGGAATATCTGGAGCAGTTCGTGGAAAGCCGATTCCGCCGCGGCCGGGCCAATGACGACGAAATCATCAAATCCAACAACCAGGCCCTAAGGCTGGGCCGGGAGGAAACGGCCCGCAGCGGCTTTGTCCTGGGCGATTTGGCTCCCCCGCAAATGCCCGAATATCCCCAGGTGATGCTCAAGGGCAACGAGGCCGTATCCCTGGGCGCGCTGGCCGCCGGCCTCAACTTCTATGTGGGCTATCCCATCTCCCCGGCCACGACCATCCTGGTCTTTATGGAGCGGCATCTGGTGGGCAAAGGCAAGTTCGCCTATCAGGTCAGTTCGGAAATTGAATCCATCACCGCCCTGCTGGGGGCGGGTTACGCCGGCAAAAAGGCGATGACGGCCACGGCCGGGCCGGGCTTTTCCCTGATGGGCGAGGGCCTGGGCCTGGGCTGGATGGCCGAGATTCCCCTGGTCGTGGTGGATGTGCAGCGCGGCGGCCCGGCCACCGGCCTGCCCACCAAGACCGAACAG
Source organism: Dehalococcoidia bacterium (assembly GCA_965203435.1). Classification (GTDB taxonomy): domain Bacteria; phylum Chloroflexota; class Dehalococcoidia; order Lucifugimonadales; family UBA3495; genus CBDBCU01. The sequence goes on from CBDBCU010000002.1 coordinate 591,051, forward strand.
TCGGATTTGCTGGCCTGTATGTATCCGGCCCATGGCGATGTTAAACTGCCGGTCATTGCCGTCGGCACCGTGGCGGAATGTTTCTACGGCGCGGTCAAAGCCCTGAACTGGGCGGAACGCTACCAGGGGCCGGTTATCCTGATGACCGAAATGTCCCTGGCCGAGCGGGTGCAGAACATCCCGCGCCCCGACCTGTCCCGCATAACGCCGGAGAATCGGGTGGTTTATCAGGGCCATAACGGTTATAATCGTTATCAGGGCTTTGAGCTGTCGCCGATGCCGTTGCCCGGCGGGCCCGGGGCCTATGTGGCTAACGGCAGCGAACACGATGAAATGGGCGATACCACCCATCTGCCCAGCCGTCATGTGCAGATGACGGAACGGCGGTTCAGCAAGCTGAAGCTGCTGGAGGAGAACGAGTACGAATCGGACAATCCGGAGGCGCCGGTCGTGCTGATGCCCTGGGGCGGCTCCAAAGGCCCGGCTCAGGAAGCCTACAACCAGCTGCGGGCGGAGGGCGTGGACATCGGCTGGCGCTATACTATGCTGCTGAGCCCCCTGCCGCCGGCTCTGCTGGCCGAACTGCAACAAAAGGAACTGGTCATCGTGCCGGAACTGAACTATCAGGGGCAGTTTGCCGGCCTGCTCCGTTCCTGGGGCGTCAACGCCCAATCCGTCACCCAATACACCGGCCTGCCCTTCAAGGTGCGGGATCTGGTGACGCAGGTAACTCGGCTGCACAATTCCCAGGCCCGCAAGGAGATGGTCCGCGTATGAGCAAGAAAAACCCGGAGTACGATTTCAAGTGGTGCCCGGGCTGCGGCGATTTCGGCGTCCGCCGCGCCCTGGAGTTCGCCATGATTACCCGGCTGGAGGAGACCGGCCGCCCCATGGAGGATAATGTGGTGGTGGCCGGCATCGGCTGCTCCGGCAACCTGGTGCATCTGCTGGAAGGGCAGCAGCCCTACGGCTTTCACGGCATCCACGGCCGCACCCTGCCGGTGGCGATGGGCGTCAAGATGGCCCGGCCGGAGCTGAATGTGGTGGTCGTGGCCGGCGACGGCGACTTTCTCAGCATCGGCGGCGAGCATATCGGCCCCCAGGCGGCTCGCAACCTGAACATCTGCGCCGTGGTGATGGACAACGGGGTCTATGGCCTGACCAAAGGGCAAAGCTCGCCCACCACCGAGCTGGGCAAAATCACCAGTTCCACCCCCTACGGCAAGCTGGAAGCCCAAGCCGATCCCCTGGAACTTTACCTGACCCTGGGCGTCTCCTTTATCGCCTCCGGGTTCTCCGGCCAGCCCCGGGAACTGGCGAAGCTGATTAACCAGGGGATGGATCACGAGGGCTTTGCGATGGTGCACGTCCAGTCGCCCTGCACCACTTACAACGACACTTTTGAGCTGATTAAGGGCAATGCGCGCAAGGGCATTGAGCCGCTGCTGTACGAAGTGCCGGAGGAGCATAACCCCGCCGACCGGGGCGCGGCTTACAACCTGATTCAGCGGCGCGGCGTCCCGATGGGCGTCCTCTACCGGGACGAAAACCGCCCCTCTCTGGAACAGCGCATCGAGGAAGTGCGCGGCAAAGCCCGGGAACGGACGGTAGCGGAACTCCTGGACACTTTCGCCTTTTAACCCGCCGGGTGACGGCAAACTTTCCGCTCATCCTGAACTTGTTGAAGGATGGGATAAGGTTAAGGTTGGGCTATGGTAATTGGCGGCGGCAAAACCAAAGCTCTGCGGAATCAGCGGCGGCGCAACCGCCGCAATTCCGACGGCCCGCCCGGCCGGAAAAGCCCGGATCCGAAAAACCGCCGCGGCAAGTTGGGCAATTTGCTGCGCCGCATCCTGACGCCGGGGAAAGGCCGCCGCCAGAGCAAGTAACCGCCCGCCCTTGCCGGCCGTCAAAAGACTGCGCCCTCCTACCGTCATTCCCGCTGCCCGCAACCGTCATTGGTATGTTGTAATAGTCGGCAGAACCGGCGGATTGGCCGGAGAGGGGCGCGGGGGCGGCGCCGACCGTCATTGGGCGGCTCCGGGACTTGGTCCGGAGGGCGCCGCGCGGGAGTAGGGCAACCCCCACGCCTCCCAGGATTGACCGCTCCGAACGGATGATAGGGGTCTAAACCCCGGATTTGCCAGTGGGGAGGGTCAAATCCACCCGATTAACAACTTAAACCTCAAATCAAGGGAGGTCAACCTATGGCGGAACAAAGCAAGGTAGTGGCCGGAGTGGATGTGGGCAAGGCCACCCTAGTAGCGGCCCTCCGCGCCGGCCACTACCTTGCTTTGTTCCAGGTCCTTTTAATTGTCGGATTAGTCCCCGATAAATCCGTTGGCGGCGAGCTGGTCGCACCGCCAATCAAACTTGTGACCAGCTCAAGGAGAACGGGATAATGGGCATCGCGGCGGACAATTAAAAGGCCCTGTGCTTTGTTCCGCCATAGGTTGACCTCCCTTGATTTGAGGTTTAAGTTGTTAATCGGGTGGGTTGACCCTCCCCACTGGCAAATCCGGGGTTTAGACCCCTATCATCCGTTCGGAGCGGTCAACTCGTTGGGGCGTGGAGGTTGCCCTACTCCCGCGCGGCGCCCTCCGGACAAAATCCCGGAGCCGCCCAATGACGGTCGGCGCCGCCCCCATGCCCGTCTCCGGCTAATCCGCCGGTTCTCCCGACTATTACAACATACCACCAATGACGGTGGGGTGACCACGGGAATGACGGTTTCTATTAACGGAGGGCGGAAAAGGCCGGATTATGTCCCTGGACTTGGGGGAAACCCTGCTGCAAATGGATCAGGCGGCCCGGGAGTGGCGGCCGGACTATGAAATCCGGCAGGAACGGCTGGCGCGGCTGCTGAGAGAGGCGGCCGCCATTCCGCCGGAATTGGCCCGGGAAAGGACCCGCAACTTTGTCGATCCCTTTCTGGCGGCGGAAGTGCAGACCGATTTGCTGGGGGCTACCGACGCCCCGCCGCCGCCCTCTGATTGGGCCGCCGCGTCCGTGGACGGCTCCCACATTGATGTGGATCGCCATCTGCCGGTGGCCTGCTATCTGCTGAACCTGGGCGGCTGCGTGCTGACCTACGGCCGTGATGCCAACGCCCAATTTTTCAGCCAGCCCCAGCTGGCTTACCGGCCCGAGGAGTTGTATCTGCGCGACCCGGAACATCCGGCCGCTGAGGAGGCGGTGGCCGGGCCGCTGCTGGGATTGCGGCGGACGGTGCGGGAACTGGAACGACTGGCGGCGGTCGTTGCGGAAATCCCCCCGGATTTGCCCGTGTTGGCCCTGGTGGATGGCACCCTGGTGCTGTGGGGGCTGGGCGGTCAAGGCTATCCCCCCTTTGTGCGGGCGGCGCTGATAGAGGAGGGCTTGCTGCCGGCTCTGGAATCGCTACGAAAGCTGGCGGCGGCCGGGCGGCCGGTGACCCTGGCGGCCTATGTATCCCTGCCCCGGGTTACGGAAGTGGTCAATGCTATCCGCCGCTGCCTTTGCCCGGAGGAACTGAGCCATTGCCGGGAATCCTGCGGCCATCGGGTCGCCCGCTATAGCCCGTGCAGCGCGGCCAACGATTTCCTGGACCGGGATATTTTCGCCGCCACCCTGACGCCGTATCAGCGCTCTCCCATCTACCGCACCAATTCCTCCGTGCCGCGGGAACACTACGGCCGGGCGCAGCAGGTCTGCTTTTACTATCTGCACGCCGGCGCGGAAATTGCCCGGGTGGAAGTGCCGCAGTGGGTAGCCGAGGATGCCGATTTGCTGGATTTGGGGCATAGCCTGCTGGCGGAGCAGTGTCGCCGCGGGCAGGGCTACCCGGCCGCCATCGCCGAGGCCCACGAGCAGGCGGTCGTCAACGGCCGCGACCGCCAGTTGTTTCGGCAGTTGATTGCGGAAACCCTGGAACAGCAGGGCTTGCCATCCTACACTTCCCAAAAGGAACGCTCCAAACGGCGGCCGTGGCTGTGATGACGCATTGCTCCGCGCCTCCTGAACTGGTTGCAGGATGGCCGGGCAAAGGGTGAATAAACCCTTGTTTCCTTGCCATTCTCTTTATCAGCCGTGGGTTCATCCTTCAACAAGTTCAGGATGAGCGGAAAAAGCGGCCGGTTCAGGAGGAACGGAAAGGGAAGTTCAGGATGAACGGATAGGGCGGCCAGTTCCGATGGGGTCGGCGGCGGCCATTATAGCCCATAAAGTTCCGCTCCGCCAACCCGCCCCCGGCCGGACCTGGCGATGGTACGGCGCCCCCTGGACAAAACCCGCCCGGCAGTGGTATCCTTTACGGCAAGTCCCGCAAACCCAAAGGCAGGAGACGAATATGCCGCCGGATATGTCCCCGGAACTGATTGGCATCCTCGGCGTGGGCATCGGCCTGCTGACCGTGATCGTTGCCTTTGCCGGACTGCTCGTAACCCTGCTGCTCCAGATGGATCGCCGCAACGAGCGCCGCATCGAGGGCTTGACCGCTGAAGTGAAAGCCATCGCCCAAGCCCAAATCCGCACCGACCACCAGGTGGAAGTCTTGACCGACCAAGTGAAAGAGCTGGCCGGCCAGATGAAAGACTTGGTTGCTGAGGTGAAAGCCTTGGCCATCGCCCAGGCCCGCACCGACGAGCAAGTGCAAGCCCTCGTCCAGGCCCAAGCCCGCACCGACGAGCAGTTGAAAGATTTGACCGCTGAGGTGAAAGGCATCGCCCAGGCCCAGGTCCGTACCGACCACCAGCTGAAAACCATGTCCGACCAGATGCAAGACCTCACCGCTGAGGTGAAAGGCATTGCCCAGGCTCAGGTCCGTACCGACCTCCAAGTGAAAGAGTTGGCCGGACAGGTGCAAGGTTTGACCGGCCAGCTGAAAGACTTGGCCGGCCAAGTCAAAGAACTGGTCGAGGAAGTGCAAACTATCGCCCAGGGCCAAGCCCGCCTGGAGGGCGAGGTGCTGATTCTTAAAGACGCCATCCTGCTCGGCGCCGTGGGGCAAGGAGTGCGGTAGGGGGACAAACCAAGGGCGGTTTTATATGCCCGGATGGAGGGCTAACGCCCGGCCGCCAATGTCGGAAAGGCCGCCGGTAAAGGCGGCGGCGGGATAACCTTTCTTTAGCGAGTCGACCCCGGAGAAACCTATTCCGATTCCGCCGATTCCCCCGCCGCGTCCTCCTCCTCCGGCGGGATGAAGGGCGGCATTGGCGGCGGATAGTCCAGCAGCGCATTGCCCCGAATTTCCTCGGCGGTAAGGCTCAGCCGGTCAATAATCCGCTGCTGGGCCGCCGTCGGGGTAAAAGCCGGATTCACGCCCAATTCCAGAACTTCCAGCAGCGACTCCAACCAGTCCGCCGCCTGAATCAGCAGGAGGTCCAGATGGGGGTCGTGCATCCGATCCTCGAAAAAGTTTTCGTGGAGCTGGTCGGCCACCCCCTGCAAAGCAATCAGTTCCGGCCGCGCAAACTCGGCGCTCAGCAAGGCCACAATTTCCCGACGCAGGGAATGGGAATTATGCCGCCAGCCCCGGCCGGCGCCGCCGGCTTTAACGGCATGGGCGACCGCCCCGGAGCCTTTGTCCGAAGCCTGCAACCGGTCGCCTTTCCAATCCAGTTCATAACGGGCTTGCAGCATCAGCCGGCGGCTGTAATTGCCATGACGACGGAGGTTTTCGGTGGACATAGGCGGTTATCCCTCCCGGTAGTTCCGATGAGGTCGGCGGCGGCCATTATAGCCCCTAAAGTTCCGCTCCGCCAACCCGCCCCCGGCCGGACCTGGCGGTGGTACGGCGCCCCCTGGACAAAAACCGCCGGCAGTAGTATCCTTGCCGGCAAGCCCCGCAAACCCCAAGACAGGAGACGAAAATGCCGCCGGAAATGTCCCCGGAGATCGTCAGCATTATCGGCGTGGGCATCGCCCTGATGGCCGTGATCGCTACCTTTGCCGGCCTGCTCGTAACCCTGCTGCTCCGGATGGATCGCCGCAACGATCGCCGCTTCGAAGGCTTGACCGCTGAAGTGAAAGCCATCGCCCAAGCCCAAATCCGCACCGACCACCAGGTGGAAATCTTAACCGACCAGATGAAAGAGTTGGTCGCCGAGGTGAAAGCCTTGGCCATCGCCCAGGCTCGCACCGACCAGCAAGTGCAAGGCTTGACCGACCAAGTGAAAGCCCTTGTCCAAGCTCAAGCCCGCACCGACGAGCAAGTGCAAGCCCTCGTCCAGGCCCAGGCCCGCACCGACGAGCAAGTGCAAGGCTTGACCGACCAGATGAAAGCCCTGGCCATCGCCCAGGCCCGCACCGACGAGCAAGTGCAAGCCCTCGTCCAGGCCCAGGCCCGCACCGACCTCCAGCTGAAAGACCTGGCCGGCCAAGTCAAAGAACTGGTCGAGGAAGTGCAAACCATCGCCCAGGGCCAAGCCCGCCTGGAGGGCGAAGTGCTGATTCTTAAAGACGCCATCCTGCTCGGCGCCGTAGGGCAAGGCGTGCGGTAGTTCTCTCCCACCGTCCTCCCGCCCCCCTACCGTCCTTCCCGCGCAAGCGGGAATCCCGATGTTGCTTGCCGAGGATGCGGCGGCATCAGGCAGTACCACCGTCCTGGATTCCCGCTTACGCGGGAATGACGGTAGAGAGGGGCGGGAAGGACGGTAGGGGCCGCCGGTAAAGGCGGCGGCGGGTTAGGCGCCCCCTTTCACTCCCCAATCAGCCCCTTATCCCGCAGAATCTCAATGTAACCAGGGAAATCCAGGGTGCAACTGACAGCGGCGCTCAACTGCTCAACGCTCAGCCGCAGTTGACGCCGAACCTGATGCGGCTCGAATTCTTTGGGACTGCGGGAGCGGAGGGTGCTGATGATTAGCTCGCCCCCATAGTAAAGCTTGGCTTTCCGGTGATTCCCGCCCTCGCTGATTTCCATACGGAACTTCCGGGCTACCGCGTCGAATTCCCGGGGCGTCATACCGGTTCCACCTGGCCCTGCAAGACGGCCCAAACCTGCCGCAGACCCTTGCCCAAATGATCCTGCTCCGCGGCCAGGGTCAGATAAAGGTCGGCCAGGGAATGTTGCAGGTCGGCAATGGCTGCGGGCAGATTGTCGCCAAAACCAAACTCGTCCAGCCCCTCGGCTGCAGCGACAATCTGCCCGCCCTCCTCCGTCAGAACCACCTCAATCGCCGCCTTTACCCGCAGCCGGGCATCGGCCAGGGATTCCAGTTTAATGCGGGCCGGCAGGGTAAGCCCGGAGGACAGGTCGCCGGTTGCGCGGGCGATAACGCTATGTTCTTGAACCATAAGACGCCTCCGGAGGCCGGTTTGGGGAAAGGGCGGCTTTGCCGTTGCTCAGGATAACCGCTTTTGGGGAAAGGGCAAGCGGCTGTACCTACCGTCATTCCCGCGTAAGCGGGAATCCAGAACGGCGTTGCCCTATGCCGCCGCATCCTCGGCAAGCAACATCGGGATTCCCGCTTGCGTGGGAAGGACGGTAGGGGGGCAAAACCCAAAACCCCCCCAGCCGCCACGCCGCCGCGCAACCGCCAGGGGGTTCCCTTGCCGCTTACCCCGACCCCGCCAACCGCCTACTTCCGGCAGGTGGCCGTGTAGAAAATCTGCGCGTACGCCCGATACTTGCGGTGGGTCGCCCGATCATCCTCATTCGGGCCAAGGGCGAGGTTAGGGTTGCCATCACCGTCCGAATCGTAGTACCGCCACCTTACATTGGTGGCCCGGCGGTAGCCCAGAGCTACGCACTCCTCCGTGGCTCCGCCCGGCACCGAGAGGAGAGCCGCAGTCGGCTGGGTTGCTTCCCCATTGCCATTCCGGGCCCATTCGGCGGCTTGGTCATCGGTCACAATCCACGCATCCCGGGCGTTGGCCTGCGCCGTAGCATCATTGGCGACGGTATCGGGAGCGCCTTGCCGGCCGAAAGCGATGATATACGCATTGGTAGTTGTCCGGCCGGTCCTAGCCCAAAGGGGTATGGGCGGGCTTTGCCCGGCGATGTAATCGGGGTTAGGTCCCAGATAACCGGTAGTGGGACCACCGGCATTTGTGGGTATGGTAAGAACGGCCAGTTCGCTGTTCGGATACTCCCGGTCATACACCAGGCTCAGCCGTTGCTCCCGCCGCCGCCGTTTCTTTTCCTCCCGGGGAAACTCAAAGATGCGGTCGATGCTCATCCCGGTAATGCCGGATTCGCCCTCGGTCAGCCAGCCCTCCTGGGCGGCGATAAAGCCGCGGAAGCGGCCCTGCTCGCCCTGATAGACGGTGTCATCCCGCTCGTTGCGGTCGCGGCCGGCCTCCCAGGTTTCGGTCTTGGTAAAGGTATCGGACTGGTCGATGGCGCAGTAGAGGGTTTTGCCGCGATTGGCGGCGAGGGATTCCAGGATGGAAGTAGTGCGGTCGTCGTGGGCAAAGGCTTGCCAGTCGGAACAGTCCCAGGGGATGGCCCGGGCGGCCTGGGCCGTGGGCGCAGCCGGGCCGTTCTTATCAGCCCGGAATGTGGATGGCCCGGGCGGCCTGGGCCGTGGGGCTGCTGCTGCCGCTGCTGGCGGCGATAAGACCTAAGGCCAGGGCCAGGCCAATAACCAGGGCTTTAATCATCCGGTTTCCTCCTATAGTCGCACCTCGCGGCGTCCAATTTCCCGCCAGTATAACCGGCCATAAAGGGCTTGTCAACAACAAAACCGGGGCAATTTATTTCGGATTGGGGGGGATTCCCTCCGCCCCTTCATCCTTCAACAAGTTCAGGATGAGCGGAATGGGGGCGGCGGCCCTGCAACCGTCATTCCCGCCTCTTTCTACCGTCATTCCCGCGTAAGCGGGAACCCCGCCGCCCCCTTTACCGTCCTTCCCGCCGCCCCTTTCTACCGTCATTCCCGCGTAAGCGGGAACCCCGCCGCCCTTTCTACCGTCCTTCCGCCGGCCCCCCTTTACCGTCATTCCCGCGCAAGCGGGAACCCCGCCGGTACTGAAAAGACCAGCCCTTTGCCGCCCAACCGCCGCCGGATTCCCGCTTACGCGGGAATGACGGTAGGATACCCCTAGACAGCCGCCGCCAATAGTGGTAATCTTACCCCCATAAACCAACCATCCTGGAAATTGAGGAGACGCCAATGTCCCCGGATCTGATTGGCACTATCGGCGTAGGCATCGCCATCATCGGCGTGATGATAACCTTCCTAATCCGGACGGAACTCCGCATCCGCCGGGACCAGCGGCTCGACCGCGATAACCAGCGGCTAGACCAGACCAACGGGCGCATCGGCCGCAACAGCGAACAGACCATCGGCCGCAACAACGAGCGGCTCGACACCCTGATTGACGAAGTGCGCGCCATCGCCCAAAGCCAAGCCCGTACCGACCGGCAGTTGCAAACCCTGATCCAAGCCCAAGCCCGCACCGACGAGCAACTGAAAACCCTGATTCAAGCCCAAACCCACACCGACGGCCTGGTAAAAGAAGTGTCCGACCAGCTGAAAGAATCGGTCGCGGAACTGCAAACCGTCGGCCGGAATCAGGCCCGGCTGGAGGGCGAGGTGATGATTATCAAAGACGCCTTCCTGCTCCGCGCCGTGGGCCAGGAATAAAAGGCGGCTGTAATCAGGGCCGCGCCGGGCTATTCCGCTTTCCCCTTTGCCCGGGAAGGACGGTAGAGAGAGGGGCGGCCCCCCCACCGTCCTTCCCGCGTAAGCGGGAACCCCGCCGCCCCTTTCTACCGTCCTTCCCCGCCGCCCCTTTCTACCGTCCTTCCCGCGTAAGCGGGAGCCCCGAACGGTATTGCCTTATGCCGCCGCAGACCCCGCCAGCAAGCCTCTTTCCGCTCATCCTGAACTTGTTGAAGGATGGCCGGCAGGATTTTCAGATTCCCCGGGATTTTCCTTATCGGCCGCCGGCCATCCTTCAACAAGTTCAGGATGAGCGGATGGGGGGCAACCGGTTCAGGATGAGCGGGAAAATGGCAACCGGTTTCAGGATGAGCGTATGGGGGCGGCCGTAAAAATAAGTCGCCATAAATAATTTGGCTTAACGCATTGGGCAGATTATACTGCCGACAAAGTTACATATCGGGAGGTATCAACTATGTTGCAAGGGAGCTGTTCCAATTGCGGGGTCGACCCGGCGGAGGAGCGGCGGCGGTGGGCCGAATCCCTGGCTTACCAAGCCGCCTGGGATCGCACTGAGGACGACGATGATGACCGGATTGCCCGGTACATTGTCGCCTGCGATCGGGTTCAGGAATTGCTGGCGGAGGGCGATTATCCCGAGGCGGTCATCGTCGCCGCCCTTCTAGCCCGGAAACTGAACGACAACGCGGCCCTGACCCTGGCCGCGGTCTTGGCGGAGGAATAAGCGGATAGGGGATGACCAAGTCATCCCCCATCCCTTTCCAGATAGGCCCGAAACTCCGGGTAGCTGCCGAATTGGGCTACGATTTCCAGAAAATGTTTCAGGGAGGGGCTGCGGCGGCGCAGTTCCTGCAATTGCCCGCCGATGGGGCTGACCGAGCCGGGGCCGGTGGCGTAGCTGCCATGAAAGGCAAAGTATGCCTGGTTCAGCTTGCGGATATAGTAGCCGTTGGCGAGGAAATGCTGCCGCCGCTGTTCCATATACGCCTCGGCGGCGGCTATCTGCCCGGCGGCCAGCAGTTCCTCAGCCCGGCGGCGGGTCTGCCGCATTTCGGCGGTAAAGGCAAAGCCGCCGCGGCGGCCGGTGGTTGGCGGCTCCGGCGGCGGGGCGGCCGGGTCGGATAGCGGCGGCCCCGGCGGCGGCGTTCCGGTCATCGCGGCATAGGCTTGTTGACCCAGCTCGGCCCCGGCGATACTGGCAATCGTTTCGTTCAGGGTCAGCATTTCCGGGCTGGCCCGAAAGTTGCGGCCCAGGGGCCGGAAAAACAGCCATTGATGCAGCCATTCGTGGGCGGCGATTTCCAGGGCGTAGCGCAAACCCACGGTGTCCAACGCTATGCTGGGATAGACCGACAGGCCGCCGGTGCCTTCGACCAGGGCCGAAAGGTTGTCCGACCGCCGCAGTTCATCCTCGATTTCCGCCTTAATGGTATCGCTCAGGTCGGGGCGCAACAGGGCCGACTGCTGGGCGTAGATGCGATCCCGGGGGGAAACCATCAGCAGATGCGGCGGCCCGCCGAATACCACATCCACCGGGGGAAAGACGCCGCCCCAGGAGGCGACAATGTCCTGGTCGGTCAAGGCTTGGGAAAGGGCTTGCTCGACGGCGATTTCGGCGGCCGGGCGCAGTTCCCGGCGGCGGGCGTCAATCCGGGCCAAGGATGCCAATTCCTGGACGGCGGGCGGGCCGACGGCAACCCCGGCCAACTGCCGCCGCTGTTCCCAACGCCGCAGTTCCTGCCCCAAGGCAAAAAACTCCCGGGCTTGGGCGTCCCGTTCCGGCGGGGTCAAAGTTTCCCGGCCCGGCCAATAGTCCGCCAGCCGCCGCAACCAGCCGCCGGGCAGATGATTCAGTTCCCAAGCCAATATGCTGTAGCGGTAGGGAGCGGCGGCCAAGTCCACCGCCGTAGGCCGGTAATCGCCGCCGCCGGCCAGCAGCAGCAAGCCAACAATAAAGACGGCCAGCACAACCCGGCGCAACGGCCGCCCGAGCCGGCGGCGGTGTTCCCTTTGCCGGCGGCGGGAAAGCAAAAATCCGTTCCTCCTGAATTCCGGTTTCCGCCCATCCTGCAACGGAGTTCAGGATGAGCGGGGGGAGTGGCTGCGTCTCTAATGCTGTCCTTCCCGCCGCCTCCTACCGTCATTCCCGGCCGCCCCTACCGTCATTCCCGCGTAAGCGGGAATCCCGAACGGCGCTGCCTTATGATGTTGCCCCCTTGTCAAGCAACTGCGGGATTCCCGCTTACGCGGGAATGACGGTCGGGGCGGCGGCCGGGGAATAGCGGCCGGCTGTCGACCAGTCCTTGCCGGATTCCCGCTTACGCGGGAATGACGGCAGAGAGGCGGCCGGGGAATGGCGGCCGGCTGTCGACCAGTCCTTGCCGGATTCCCGCTTACGCGGGAATGACGGTAGGGGTGGCGCGGAAATGGCAGTAGGGCATACGGGAATGACGGTTGCTATATGCCCTCCGCCCCTCCGCCGCCGCTACCGGGCCCGGTACAGGTTTTTCAGGCCGCGGACGGCGGCCAGTCGTTCCTCGGCGATCCGGTCGGCGGCCTCGGCGGTGGGGCGTTCCTCGGCTTGGGCCGTGGCGATGACCCGTTCCATAATTTCGTAGATGCGCTCGGTCTTTTCCCGGGCCAATTCCGGGTTGTAAGCCATCCCCACCTCGGCGGATACATTGATGACGCCGCCGGCGTTAATCACATAGTCCGGGGCGTACAAAATGCCGCGGCGATGCAGTTCTACGCCATCGGATTCGGTCAGCAGCTGATTGTTGGCCCCGCCGGCTACGATGCGGGCGGTCAGCCGGGGGATGGTGTCGCCGTTCAGCGTCCCGCCCAGGGCGCAGGGCGAAAAAATGTCGCTGGGGACATCATAAATATCCTCCGGGGCCGCCGTTTTCAGTCCCAACTCCCGGGCCTTGTCCAAAGCGCCGGCATAGACATCGCTAATCGTCAGTTGGGCCTCCTCTTGCAAGAGATGCTGGGCGGTATGCCAAGCCACCTTGCCAAAACCCTGCATCGTCACCCGCTTGCCGCGCAGGGAATCGCTGCCCCAAACGGCTTGGGCGCAGGCTTTCATCCCCATATAAATGCCCAGGCCGGTCATAATGGAAGTGTCGCCGCTGCCGCCCCGGGACAAGGGCAAGCCGACCACATACTCGGTTTCCTGGCGCACATATTCCAAATCCCGGCCGCTGCTGCCCACATCGGTGGTGGTAATGTAACGGCCGCCCAGGGCATCCACCGCCCGCCCATAGGCCCGCAGCAGGGCTTCGGATTTATGGCTATGGGGGTCGGCGATGATGACGCCCTTGCCGCCGCCCAGGGGCAGGTCGGCGGTAGCCGATTTGTAGGTCATGGCCCGGCTCAGCCGCAGGGCGTCTTGCAAAGCCTCCTGCTCCGTGGCGTAGGGCCAGATGCGGACGCCGCCGCAGGCCGGCCCCAGGGTAGTGTCGTGGATGGCTACGATGGCTTTCAAGCCGGCCGCCGGGTCGGTGAACAGGGCCAGCTGCTCGTAGCCGTACCGGCTCATTTCGTCAAAAATCGGCATCAGGACAACCTCCTGGGGGTAGGATGGGCCGGCAAGCCAGCAACGGATAGTTGCCGGATGATTCGATTATACTGGATAAAACCGGGCGGGCAATAGGGGCGGCGGCAACGGGTTCCGGTCGATTAGGGAAAAGCAAGCCTATCCCGGCCTACCGTCCTTCCCGCGTAAGCGGGAATCCTGAAAAGCCGCGGACTCGAGATTCCCACTTTCGTGGGAATGACGATTGCTATATGGGATTGCCCGGCCGGTTAGGCAAATAATCCCTTGTGCTGAACCGTTATTGCCTTTATAATGCCCGGCGGTTAGCCCCATTCCGCAGTTCAGCAGCAAAATCGGAGGGTATGTCGTGACTACAGGCGCAGACAATTCGCAAGGCGGGGAGCCGTTGGCCTTTTTCCGGGGGGATTATGTCCCCCTCAGCCAGGCCAAGGTCAGCGTTACCACCCATGCCCTGCACTACGGCACCGGGGTGTTCGAGGGCATTCGCGGCAACTGGAATCAAGAGCAGGGCGTGGTCAACATTTTCCGGCTGCGGGAGCATTACGCCCGCCTGCTCCAGGGCTGCCGCCTGCTGTTGATGGACCTGCCCTATTCCATCGAGGACCTGTGCCACATCACCGTGGAACTGGTGGCGCGCAACGGCCATCGGGAGGACATCTACATCCGCCCCCTGGTCTATAAGAGCGCCGAACTGGTCGCCAATCTCAAGCTCCAGGATTTGGAGTGCGACTTTACGCTGATGACGGTGCCTTTCGGCAACTATCTGGGCACCGACCTGCTGCGCTGCTGCACTTCCACCTGGCGGCGGGTGGACGACCCGATGATTCCGGCCCGGCTGAAAATCTGCGGCATCTATGTCAACAGCATTTTAGCCAAGACCGAGGCCACCCTGGCCGGCTTTGACGAGGCCATCCTGCTGAATCACGACGGCCATGTCTGCGAAGGTTCCGGGGAAAACATCTTTATCGTGGTGGATGGCCGGCTGATCACCCCGCCGCTAGAGGAAAATGTGCTGCCCGGCATCACTAGGGACACGGTGGTGCAGCTGGCGGCCCGGGAGCTGGGCTTGGAACTGGTGGAACGGCGCATTGATCGCAGCGAGCTGTATCTGGCCGACGAGGTGTTTCTCACCGGCACCGCGGCCCACTTGACTCCGGTGGTGGAACTGGATCACCGCACTATTGCCGATGGCCAGGCCGGGCCGGTGTCCAGCCAGCTGCAAAAACTCTACTTTGACATCGTGGTGGGCAACAATGCCAAGTTCCGCCACTGGTGTACCCCGGCGGCCCCCCGCACCGCGGGGACGGCCATTGAGGACGAACTGCTCCGCCGGTCGACTCCGGACATTGGCGCCTGAGGCCGTTATGACGCAGCAAACCATCGGCAACATCAGCGGCCTTGCCGCCACTCAACCGGAACCGCCCCCGGCGGCGCAGCCGGTCTATAGCGACAGCCGGATCGTCCCGGGAACCACCATTGGAGGGCCTGTGGGAGTTTTTTACGCCGACTTTACCCTGCGGAATCCGGAGCGCACCCACGCCCGCGACCTGAACGGTTTGGTGGACACCGGTTCCTCTTACACCATGATTCCCGCCGCGATAATGGCGGAGTTGGGCATCGAACCGGATCAGACCAAATGGTTCCTCCTCGCCAACGGGGATACGCAGGACTTCCCGGTGGGGTGGGCGCGGATCGAATTGGACGGGCAGGAGGACAATGTCCAAATTGTCTTTGGCCCGGAGGGTCGGGTTCTGCTGGGTTCCATAGCGCTGGAAACCTTTGCCTTGGCCGTCGATGCCAAAAACCACCGCCTGATTCCCGCCGACCTGTTCCTGTAGCCGGGACGGGTTAGCGCCGGCCTGAACCTTGACTTTGCCCGCTTGGGATTGGCCGGCTCTGGCTTTGACCGCCGCTCTGCTGCCGGCGGCCTATCTGCTGGGCAGCATCCCGACGGCCTGGCTGCTGGCCCGCCGCCGCTGGGGGCAGGATCTTCGGCAGTTGGGCGATGGCAATGTGGGCGCGGAAAACGCCGCCCGGGTTTTGGGCCGCCAAGCCGGGATAATCGTCGCCATTGTAGATGTGGGCAAGGGCTTGGCGGCTATCCTGTTAGTCCGGGTAGTGGCCGGCGATGATTACTTCTTGACGGTTGCTATCCTGGGCGGCGGGGCGGCCGTTATCGGGCATAGCTGGCCGGTCTGGTTGCGCGGGGCCGGCGGCCGGGGGGCGGCTACGGCGACCGGGGCGCTGCTGGGGATGACGCCGTGGGCGGCTTGGCCGGCCGCTCTGCCGGCTTTGGCGGTATTAGGAATTTTCCGCAGCGCTACCGGGTGTCTGGCGGCCTTTTTCATTGGCACGGTCGGCTTGGCCGCCGGCTATGCTTGGCTGCAACTATTCGGCTATTCCTGTGCAGATGCCAGCGGCGCTTTGGCCCTGCCGGCTTTGGCGGCGGCTATCCATTTCTGGCGGGATTGGCAGAACCGGCGGCGGATTTAGCGCCGGGAAACCGCCGCAACTCAAGACTGGCATTGCCTTATGTGGATATTCCTGGCCCTGGCCGCGGCCTTTACTCT
This sequence comes from Dehalococcoidia bacterium, assembly GCA_965203435.1. GTDB lineage: Bacteria > Chloroflexota > Dehalococcoidia > Lucifugimonadales > UBA3495 > CBDBCU01. The sequence continues at coordinate 606,785 of CBDBCU010000002.1, forward strand.
GGCGGTAATCAGCCTTTTTGACAAACGGCTGCTGGATCATCACCTGCCCAGCCCGGCGGTCTTGATTTTGTGGTTTATCGTGCCGGAGCTGGCTTACACCGCCGGCGCCTTAGCCCTGACCGGCATCCCCCGGGATGCCACCGTCCTGATCGTAATGACCGCCCTGGCCTCCGGCATCGGTTTTGGCGGCGGCTACTGCCTGCTGATTGCCGGCCTGAAAGTCGACGAAGCCTCCCGTTCCGTAGCCATCACCCAGATTTATCCCATCTTTGTCGCCCTGCTCAGCGTTCTGTTTCTTGACGAAATGCTGACTTCCGGGCAGTGGGCCGCCATTGGCCTGGTCGTGTTGGGGGCGGTGCTGGTGTCCCTGCCCGGCGGCGTCCACGGATTGGCGGCCTTGAAACCGACCCGGGCCACGCCGGTACTGCTGCTCAGCGGATTGCTGCTGGGGGTCAGTTTCTTTGCGGCCAAAGTAGCCCTGCTAGAAACCTCTTTCGCCACGGTGTTCATCTATCAGCAGGTCGGGATGCTGCTGGTTTTTCTGTTTTTCGTCCGGCCCCGGCTGTGCCGCCAGTTATGGACGGCGGTACGGCGGCGCAATACCTTGACCCTGCTGCTAGGGGGCGAGGGCGCGCTGCCGCTGGTCTATCTGGTGGGGGGATTGCAGGCGGCCAACCTGGGGCCGATTTCCCTGGTGTCGGCGCTGATTGCCACCACGCCGCTGTTCGTCTTTCTGCTGGCGACGCTGCTGAGCCTGGGCCGCCGGCGACTGCTGGAGGAAACGATAACCGGCCCGGCTCTGGCCTTAAAGTTCACCGCCATCGGGATGATTGCCCTGGGGGTAGGGGCGTTGAGTTTGGGGTGAGGGGTTAGAGGGGGCGCCGCCGCCGGCAGAACCGCTTGATGGTCTTAATATCCCGCAGATACCACCGGGAGGGACGGCCCAGCTTGTCGGCAAACTGCTCCCGCAACTCGCTCAAACTGATGGTCTTTCCCCCCTCCGGCAGGGTCGAGGGTGGGGTTAAGCGTTGGAGCAGCTCCTTCTTGGTCAAGGGGCGCGCCGCTCCGGCCTCCGCATCCGCCTGGACTTCCGGGTCTTGGCTTTGGGGTTGCTCTTTTTCCGGCATAGAGGGTTAGTCTCCTTTTCCGGCAAAGGTTTTTGCCGGCGGTTGCATGGCAGTAATTATAAGGGCTGATTTGCCGGTTGGCAAGGTTTAAGGCAACCGATGCAAAAACTTTCTATCGAGTGTATAATGGGCGGCAACTTCTAAAGAGGTAGCTGTTCTTGGTGGAACTCCGCAAATACCAGCAGGATTTGCTGACGCAGGTGCAGGATGCCTTGGCCGACCCGAAAGCCGGCCTAATGCTTCAGCTGCCCACCGGCGGCGGGAAAACCTGCATTGCCGCTGTCTTGCTGGCCGATTGGCTGCAAGAGGGGCGCAAGGCGGTTTGGCTGACCCACCGCCGGGAGTTGGCCGGGCAAACGGAGGAAATGCTGCGGGAGGCCGGCGTTCCGGCTTCCGCGAACATTCTCTGGACTCCCCATTCCAGCGCCCCGTCGCTAACCAATGGGGCGGTCATCTTGATGGCCCAAACGGTGAGCCGCCGCGTTGCCGTCGCCAATGTGTGGGGCGACTATGATCATAACGACCTGCTGATTATCGACGAAGCCCATCACGCTACCGCCGGCGGTTGGACGCGGGCCATTAGCCAGTGGCCCGGCCCGGTATTGGGGATGACGGCTACCCCCTGGCGGCTGGCGCGCAACGAAGGGTTTGAGCATTTGTTCCGCCAGTTGCTTTGCGGCCCCTCCACGGCGGCGTTGCAGGCCGACGGCTGGCTGTGCCGGGCGCGCGTAATAGCCCCGCCGGAGGAGGAACAGATTATTGGCGGTGAGCTCGAAGCCGGCGACTATAGCGAAGCCGGTATTGAGCAAGTCAACCGGGGTCGGGATTTGTGGACGGCGGGAGCATTTCACTTCTGGCAAAAGCATGGCGAAAACCGTCAGACGATAATTTACGCCGTTTCGGTAGGCCACGCCCGCAACCTGGCCGCCGTGTTTCAGAACGCCGGCATCGCCACCGGGGTATTGCTGGGGGATACGCCGGATTCCACGCGGGCGGAATTGCTGTACCAGTTTCGGTATGGCGGGATCCGGGTATTGGTCAATGTGGCGGTGGCTACCGAAGGGTTTGACTTGCCGGACGCCGCTTGCGTGGTGCTTACCCGGCCCACGCTGAGCCTGGCCCTCTACCTGCAAATGGTGGGGCGCGGCTTGCGGCCCAAAGAGGACGCCAGCAATTGCGTAGTTCTGGATTTGGCCGGCAATAGCCGGCGGCACGGGTTGCCGGATCAGGAACATCAGTGGTCGTTGTACCCCCGGGGAACGCAAAACGATGGAGAGGAACCGCCGGTGATTCGCTGCCCGCAGTGCGAGGAACTGTCCCCGGCGGCCAGTCAGCAATGCCAGAACAAGAACTGCAAGTTCCCTTTCGGGGAGCGCTGCTATCGTTGCGGCGCTTGGCGGGCTTGGGCCCGGTGGCGGCTGAAAGCCGAATGTCCCCAGGTACACGACCCGGTTTGCGACCGTTGCCACTATGACGCCCACCGCCAGGCCAATCTGCCGTTTACTGAGGAAATGCGGGAATTGGCGGAATTGCAGGACGATGACGAACTGCCGCCGCAGCGCGACCCGTTCCTCAAAAACTTCCTACTGGAGGAGTTGCAGCGGTTCGGCGGCGTTGCCGAGCAACGCAAGGACGAACTTCGGTTGTCCATCCGCCAGCGGGATTCCGCTTTGGCGGATGATGGCGAGCTGGAAAGGCTGTTCCAGGGTTACATTGCCCAACTGCCGGCGGCGGAGCAGCCGCAGAATATGCCGCAAAGGAGTCGCCTATATACCCAATGGGAAACCGACTTGCGTCGGGAACTGGCTCAATGGCGCGCCGAGCTGGCCGCCCTGGAATCCCGAAGCGTGGACGGGCCGCAGGTTTTTGACGCCGCCCAAAAGCGGCTGCTGTCGCTGCTGGCGGCGGAGGGGCGGGAATTGGGGCTGCTAACCCGGCAACCCTCCTCGGGACAGACGGACACCCCCGATTTTGCGGAATCGGGCGATGCGTGGGTGACTTTTGCCCAGCTCATGCAGTGGGGCAAAGAGGATACGGGGAGAGACTCCGCAGGACCTTTGCGTACCTATAAACCGGCGCAACTCCAAGGTCCTTGGGGCGAGGAAATACCGGTTAGAAGTTGGGCGCGCCTGCTGGCGGCAGCAGCCGAGTGGTTGGTACGGGAAGGATTGCTCACCAGAGAGGTTTGCCCGGTCACGGTTGGGGGTATGAACGGCCGGTATCTGGTTAGCGAAACCACTGTCCACGCCAGCGGACAACAATCTGCCAGTATGCGGCTGTTGTCAAACGGCTTGTATATTGAGTTGCGGTGGAATACGAATCAGATTCCGCTGCGTTGCCAACAGTTGCTCGAGAAATTCGGCCAAGACCCGGCGCAATTCCGGGTTTTGATGCGGTAGGGGGACACCGGCAATGCCCACCCCTCACCCCCTCGCCCAATTCATCCTTGACCACCGTTCCCCGGCGGTTTTGCCGGCGGCGGCGTTGGCTGGGGCCAAGGAGATGCTGGTCAATGCCGCCGCCGTAGGCTTGGCCGGGGCGGCCCAGGAGGGCGGTTTTGCCGTTACCCGGTTCGCCCAGGAAATGGGCGGCAACGGCAAATGCACTCTGATTGGCAAGGGGTTGCGGACTTCCCCGGTCTATGCGGCTCTGGCGAACGGGCTGATGATTGCCCTGCTGGATTTTGACGATGCTATCGGCTCCGGCCCCGGCCATCCCTCGGCGGTTATCTTTCCGCCGGTTATGGCCGTGGGGGAAATGAACGGCAGTCCCGGCCGGGAAGTGTTGGCCGCCTTTATCCTGGGCAGCGAACTGGCCGCAAAGTTGGGCGGCATATTGCCCCCAGACGCCGCCAACGCTATAGCTGCGGCGGCGGCCGCCGGCTATCTGCTGGATTTGACTGCGGCGCAACTGGAGGCGGCGTTGGCGTTGGCCGCCGGCAATGCCTATCCGCGCACCCGGAACTGGTTGCCTGGTCATCCTGAACTGGTTGCCGGCTTATCCGCTCAACCCGAACCGGTTGCCGGCTTATCCGCTCATCCTGAACCCGCCGCCGGCCTATCCGCTCATCCTGAACCAGTTGCCGGCCTATCCGCTCATCCTGAACTTGTTGAAGGATGGGAAAACCCGCCGCCGGATTTAGCCGGCCCGGCCCGGGCCTACCGGCAGGGCTTGGCGGCAATGCAGGGGATGACGGCGGCTCTGTTGGCCCGGCAGGGTTTGGCGGCCGGCGGCGGATTGACGGATTGGCGGCCTTTGGGGGAGGAACGGTTGACCGATTGGTACGCTGCCTTAGGCCAGCCCTATGCCCTGCTGAATCCCGGCGTCCGCCTGAAACTCTATCCCTGCGCCGCCGCCGCCCATACCGCTATCGAGGCCGCCTTGCAGCTGATGCAGCAGTATCGCATCGGCGCGGCCGATATTGCCGCCGTCACGGTTAGCGTAACCCCGGCGGCGCTGGCCGAACTGCCTTATCCCACGCCCGCCGACGGCTGGCAAGCGCGCCACTGCCTCAGCTACATTGTCGCCGCCACGCTGACCAGCGGCCCTCCCCTGATTGACACTTTTACCGAGGCGGCGGTGGCAGATGGGAATGTACGGCGGCTGATGGACTTGATAACGATGGCGGCCGAGGAAAAGCCGTCGCCGTCCATCCCTTATCCCTGTTCAATGGACATCACTTTGCAAGACGGCCGCCGACTGCGGCATCGGGTCGAGTTTGCCCGCGGCCAGCCGGAATTGCCCTTGGCCCCGGAGGAACTGGACGCCAAGTTTCTTTACTGCTCCCGCTACATCCTGCCGCCGGATCATATTGAGGAAGCCATCACCGGCCTGCGGGATTTGGAAAATATCGGGAACACGACCGGCCTTTTTTCGGTGTTGGGGGGGTAATCCGCCCCCTCTACCGTCATTCCCTCGTAAGCGGGAATCCGGGAATGTCCGGCCGGTGTCCCCTACCGTCCTTCCCGCGTAAGCGGGAATCCGGGAATACCCGGCTGGTGTCCCCTACCGTCATTCCCGCGTAAGCGGGAATCTCGAACGGTACTGCCTTATAATGCCGCAGTCTTGGCAAGCCACCGCGGGATTCCCGCTTACGCGGGAATGACGGTAGGGGGCGGCGGGAATGACGGTCTGCGAGCGGTATGAATGACGGTAGAAAGGCGGCGGAAATGGTGGTTATATAGGGCCTAATCCGGCCGCCGGCAAATTGGCCCTTGACTACCCGCCCCTTTGCGGCTATAAAATAAGCCGGGAGCGCAAAACCCGCCGCCATCGGGTATAATAAGCCCCAAGACATCCCCCGCAGGAGGTTCGGTATGACGGAGCTCGGCCGGCTGATTACCGCTATGGCAACTCCCTTTGACTCCGCCGGGCAGGTGGATTATCCCCAGGCCCGGCGTCTGGCGAACGCTTTGCTGGATTCCGGCAGCGACGGCGTTATCGTCTCCGGCACCACCGGCGAATCCCCCACCTTGACCAACGCCGAGAAACTGCGCCTGTACGCCGAGGTCAAAGACGCCGTCGGCTCCCGCGGCGCGGTGGTGGCCGGTACCGGCAACTACAGCACCGCTGAAAGCATTGAGCTGAGCCGGGAGGCGGAACGGGTTGGCGTGGACGGCTTGCTGCTGGTCGTCCCCTACTACAACAAGCCGCCGCAGGAGGGCTTGTATCAGCATTTCAAGGCCATTGCCGGCAGCGTCCATTTGCCCTGTATGCTCTACAATGTCACCAGCCGCACCAGCCTGAATATGACCCACGAAACCACCCTCCGCCTCAGCCAGGTGGACAACATCATCGGGGTCAAAGAGGCCGGCAGCGACCTGGATCAGATAACCCGCATTATCGCCGGGGCCCCGGACGGGTTCCGGGTGTGGAGCGGCAACGACAACGAAACCTTTTACATTATGGCGGCCGGCGGCTATGGCGTGGTCAGCGTGGCCGCCCATCTGGTGGGCCGCCAGATTAAGCAGATGATGGGCCTGCTGCTGGAGGGCGAGGTGGAACGGGCCGCCGCCGAACATCGCCGCCTGCTGGAACTGTTCAAGGTTCTGTTTATCGTCTCCAATCCCATCCCGGTGAAACACGCCCTGAACCATATCGGCTTTGGGATGGGCCAGCCCCGCCTGCCGCTGATTCCGGCGGACGCCAAGGCGGCGGCGCAAATCGAGGAAACCCTGGCCCGCTACGAAATGGACTTGCCCGTGTAATTTATTAACATGGATTAACAGGATAGACAGGATTTTGGGGTCTGCTATGGGGGATTGTTTCAGGAAAGGAAACAACCTACTCAGCAGATACATAAATCCTGTTAATCCTGTCTATCCATGTTAATTCAGGGCATAGACGCCGCGGTATTCCGGCGGCAGTTGGGCGGCGATGCGGCGCATAATCAGTTCCAGGACGCCCTGGGCCGCCGCCCGGCGGTAGCCGCCCTCGATCACCGGCGGCGTAAAGGGCGCGCCGATATTCACCTGAAATCGGCACAGGGGCAGCGGCATCCGCTTGGGGGAAAACTTTTCGGTACCGCTGATGCCGATGGGCAGGATGGGGGCTTGGGACTGCATCGCCAGGTAGGCTACGCCGGCCAGGCCCGGTTGCAGGGCGGCGGCCGGGCTGCGCCGGCCCTCCGGGAAAATAACCACCGCCCGGTCTTGGGCCAGCAGGTTAAGGGCGGCCCGCAAGGCCCCCACGCCCACCGCCCGATCCATCGGATAAACCTGCAACTGGCGGAACAGCCAGGCCCGGCCCGGCCCGGCAAACAATTCCCGCTTGCCCAGGAAAGTCAGGGAACGCGGGACGGCGGCCGCCACCGCCGGCGGGTCGTTATAAGAGATGTGATTGGCGACCACCAGCAGCGGGCCATAGGGCGGCGTTCCCTCCGGCCCGGTTACTTCCATCCGCCCCAGGCAGCAGAAACAGAACCGGGCCAAGGCGCGGCCGGGTACATACAGCCCGCCGCTCATGACCGGCTCCGCCGGGCCGCCGCCAGCTTTTCCAGAATATAATCCACTACTTCCTCAATGGTGCGATTGTCGGTATCCACGATTAAGGCGTCCGCGGCTTGTACCGAATCGGCGGTGGACTCAGCAGCGGCATCATCCCTTTCTCCGACGGCCGGATCGGATTCCGGCAGGGCTTGGTGGTAATAGCGGGAGGTGCGGGAATCGGATGCATCCCGGGCAATGGCATCGGCCAAGACCTGGTCAAAATCGGCCGCCTGACCCTGGGCCAGCATTTCGGCGTAGCGGCGGCGGGCGCGCACTTCCGGGGCGGCCATCATATAGACTTTCAGGTCGGCCTCGGGCAAGGCTACCGCGCCGATGTCCCGGCCTACCATAACGATGCTGCCGGCATTGGCGGCGATGGCCCGCTGCTGCCGCACCAATTCCCGCCGCACCGGCACCGCCCGGGCTACCCTAGCGGCCCAACGATCCATTTCCGGCGTCCGCAATTCGCCGCTCAATTCCTGCCCGTCCATCAGGACGACCGTGTAATCCCCGGCCTTGAATTGGATGGGATGATTGACGGCCAAGCGGCCCAGGGCCGCAGCATCGGACGGCTCGATGCCCTCCCGCCGGGCTTGCCAAGCCACCGCCCGATACATAATGCCGGTGTCCAGATAGGGGCAATCCAAGCGCCGGGCCAATTCCCGCCCGGCCGCCGTCTTGCCGGCCGCCACCTGCCCGTCAATGGCGATAATCCCCGCCAATGCCGCCAAAGGTTAACCCTCCCATCCTTGCCGGCTATCCTGATTAGCCGGCAATGTTGCCTTGCCTTTGGGGGAAAGTATAGCACAATATAACCCATCCATTCCCGCCCATCCTTCAACGATGTTCAGGATGAACGGAAAGTAGAAGTTGCTTGCCTAGAATGGGGCAATATAGACAGCGCCGTTCGGGATTCCCGCTTACGCGGGAAGGACGGTGGCAGCGCCGCAAATTTCTTTCCGTTCATCCTGAACATCGTTGAAGGATGGGAACGGCGGCGGGAAAGGCCGTAGGGGTCGGAAGGGCGGCGGGCCATCCTTCAACAAGTTCAGGATGAGCGGAAAGCAGTTGCCTTTTCAGGATGGGCGGAAACCGGTTGCCTTGTACCTGGCGGGATGGGATATACTATAGACCCAAACTTAAAGGGCAGGTGTTTGATGAAAGTCATTGACATCCACAGCCATATCGTCCCGCCCTGTTTCTGGCAGGCCAATGAAACGGCCGGCCACTGGTACGGCGCCCGGCTGTTTAACCGGGACGGGGCCGAGTTCATCGAGGCCACCAACCGCATTGCCGGCCCCATCGATGAAAAGTGGCGGTTCACTCCGGAGCAGCGCATCGCCTTTATGGACGCCCAGGGCGTGGATGTGCATCTCCTTTCCGTCGCCCCCTACCTGACCAACTACCATCTTGACCCGGCTCCCGGCTTGGCCTCGGCCCAGGAACTGAACAACGAAATCGCCGCCGTGGCCCAAGCCCACCCGGAACGCTTTATCGGCTTGGCAACCGTGCCAATGCAGGAGCCGGCCGCCGCCGCCGCGGAACTGGCGCGGGCCATGCAGGATTTGGGGCTGAAAGGGGTGGAGCTGAACACCAATATGGAGGGGCATAATTGGGATGAACCCCGCTTTCAGCCTTTCTTTGCGGCCGCCGATCGGTTGGGGGCTTTCATCTTTTTCCATCCCCACAACCCGGCCGGGGCCGACCGGGCCGGCCGCTACTATCTGTCCAACCTGATTAACTTTCCGGTGGACACTACCATCGCCATTGCCTCCTTCATTTTCGGCGGCATCCTGGATCGCTATCCGGGATTGAAACTCTGCTTTGCCCATGGCGGCGGCTATGCCTGTTTCGGCATTGGCCGGATGGATTTCGGGGCGCAGGTGCGCCCGGAGCCGCAAGTCAACGGCATCCGCCACGCCCCCAGCGACTACCTGCAACATCTTTACTACGACAGCATTACCCACAGCGACGCCGCCCTGAAATACCTGGTGGATCGGGTGGGCGCTGACCGGGTAATGCTGGGCGACGACTTCCCCTTTGATATGGGCCCCGCCGACCCGGTAGCCTGGCTGAACGGCCTGACCTACCTGAACGCCTACGAAAAGCGGCGGATTCTGGGGGAAAACGCGGCGGCAGTTCTGGGGGTGGCAAGTTAGGCAAATCCTGCGCCAACGCCTTTACAATCCGGGCGGGACGCCCGAACATTGCCGTTAAGGAGGCTTGCGATGACCGTTGCCGAACTGATGGAATTCCTGAGCGAATACCCTCCCGAGCTGCGGGTCGTGGTGACCGGCTACGAGGATGGCTACGATGACGTGGAAAGGGAACGCACCTCGGTGCATGAGATTCGGCTGGATGTCAATACGGAGTGGTACTACGGCCGGCACGGGTATGTCGAGCAGCCCGGCTCCGGCGCGGTGGTAAGCGCTCTGGTATTTGGTCGGAATAACGGCCCCAAGGGTTGTAAGGCAGACCCTTAACCGGCCGGGAATCCCGGCCGCCCGGCAACCCCCTAGCTCAAGGCCGGGGCCGGCCGCCGGGCATTATCCATTGGGACAAGGCCGGTTCCACCCCGGAACAGGGCAGCAACCGCAAATCCCGGCGCAGATGGGAACGGCCGCCGGCCGGTTCGCCGTTGCCCCCGGCTACGGCCAAACATAAATCCTCTCCGGCGGTGCGGATAGTCAAATCGTCCCGGTGGACGAATTGTTGGGCGGGAGTATTGGCGCAGGGGCGGGTATAAACCAGGTCCTCCTCGGCGGTCATGCATAAATCATAAGCCGGCATCAGGAATTGGCCGGTTTCCGGCTGGTCAGCGATAAACAGTTCATCGGCGGCGTTTGGCTTGCAGGTATGGGCTTGCAGCGGCCGGTCCGTACGCAGGCTATCCCGGAATCCGGGAACATCCACGCAATAAAACTCCGGTTCATCCAACGGATCCGCCAGTTGCAGCAGGGTAGGCGCGGTTTCCGATTCTAATGTCGGGGATAGTGGCGCTGGCCGGGTAGGAGTTGGAGTTGGCGCGGCCGTAGGGAGGGGCGTAGTTTCCGGCGCTAAAGTCGGGATTGGCGGCGCCGGCCGGGTAGCGGTCGGGATTGGCGCAGCCGTGGGGACGGGATTGGCGGCCGTTGGCGGCGGCGCAATCGTCGGGGATGGCGCAGTTGGGGATGGCGTAGCGGCATTGGAAACGCCGCCGGCCGCCGTTGGCGCTACGGTTGGATTAGCCGCCGGCCTAGCCGCATAATCCCCAGTCCCACAGGCGGCGGCCGCCGCTATCAGCAGCAGCAAAGCCGCCGCCATTGCGACAACCGGCCAAATCCTGATGACTAATCGGACGGCTAACAATCGCCCAACTCCGTCAGCCGGCCCTCCCGCCAGGCTACTGCGCCGTTGCGGACGGTCAGGAAAGGATCCAAGCGCACTTTGCCCTCCACATTATGGCGGGCCATATCGTGCCAGACAAACCGGCCCTCCCGCAGGTCAAAGACCGCCGCATCTCCGGCCATCCCGGGGGACAAGGAACCCAGTTCCCCTTGCAATCCCAAGACCTCCGCCGGCTTGCGGGTACTGGCGGCGATGGCATCGGGCAGGGCCATTCCCATGGCGTGGAACTTGCTGATTAAATCGTTCATCCCATAGACCTTGCGCCCCGGCGGGCCGATATGCAAATCGGTGCTAAGGGTGTGGGGGGCCAAGCCCTGGGCCATTGCCGCCCGAGCCACTTCCACATCGCAATGGACGCCGGCGTGGCCCAAATCCATTATCACCCCCCGGTCGACAGCGGCCTGCACTTCCGGGCGGAGCCGATCCTGTTTATCGAGGATGCCCTCCGCATTGCCGTTAAAGGCGTGGGTGCAGATGTCGCCCGGCCCCATAAAATCCAGCACCTGCGGCAAGGGAATCGGCGTACCACTGACATGAACCATCAGCCGGCCGCCGGATTGATCGGCGGCGTTCCGGGCCAAGCGCATGGCTTCGGCGGCGTTCCAATAGGCTACGGCGTTATGTTCCATCCGCACCTTGACGCCGAAAAGAAAGCCGGGATTTTCCTTGACCGTGGCGGCGGTGCGGTCGGCATCGATAATCCGCAAATCCTGCAAGCCGCCGCCCAGAATGCGGTTGGCGGCGAGGCCGACCGCGCCGATGTGCAGGAAAGCCAGGAGGCGGGTGCGGTGGGCCGGAAAGACATAATCGCGCATTGCGCCATAGTTCAGGAAACCGGCGCTGCCGGCGTCCACCCCGGTCGTGGCTCCGGCGGAAAGACAATGCTGGTCGGCATGGACGGCGCTGCCGGTGCCGCCGTGATAAAAGTGGCCGTGCAGGTCAATCAGGCCGGGGGTCAGCAGCTTGCCGGCAATGTCGATAACCCGGTCGGCTTGGGCCGGGTCGAGGCGCGCGGCGACGGCGGCCACCCGGCCGTCGTGAAAAGCCACATCACGCCGGTCGTGGATGCCCTGGCCCGGATCCAGCAGCGTCCCGCCTTTCAGCAGCAAATCGTAAGGGGCGGTGTCGGCAGTCATTTTTGTCTCCTTATGCGGGATGGCTAATCCGCTCGTCCTTCAACAAGTTCAGGATGAGCGGAATAGCCATCCCATCCGGCAATCAGTTAGGGATGGGCGGAACAGCAAACCCATACCTCAACCAGTTCAGAATGGGCGGGTAGCCTATCCCCCGGATCCGGCGGGTCAGTTTTTCCGCTCATCCTGAACTTGTTGAAGGACGGGCGGAAAGCAGTCCCATTCCTCAACCCGTTCAGGATGAGCGGACATTATCCACCATCGTCCGGCGGGTTGGCATATTCCAAGCGGCGCAGCCGGGGATAGACCCGTTCCTTGGGGTCGGTCAAATCAGCGTCGGAAATGGCGGCATCCGATGGCATGGGGCGGGCCTGCCATTTTTCCGCCGCCTGCCGCGCCAAGCGGTTGACGATTTGCGGCGAGCGGCCCTCCAACCGGCCCAGCTGATAGGCCAGCGTTACCGCCAGTTGACCGCCGGTGATGCGCTCAAAGGCGGCCGGATCGCGCAAATCCTCGGGCAAAGCGCCGCACTGTTCCAGAAAATCGTCCAGCACCTGCCCCATAATATCGGTCAAGCCGCCCAGCTCAATCTCCGTCATATACTGGGTCAGCTGGTCGGTCAAATCCTCCACCCCGGCGGCCGGCAGCACCAAGCCGCCGGCCGCGCCATCGGCGTTAGGGTCGTTGGGGATACCGTCATCATCATCCCGGGTCATCATAAGCCGTCCGTCCTGGCGCCGGGGGTGGGTTGGGGGTTTATTGTAGCATTTTTCCCGGGCAATAATCGGCCGCCGCCTTTTTTGACCGGGTAGCCGCTTAACCGAGGCCGGGCAAGGCCGGGTTAGCGGCACCGTCCAGGAACAAGCCGGGTTCCGGCAGATAATCAGTATCGGCCAAGGGGCCGGATTGCGGCGTCAAAGGCAAAGGCGCATCGCCGCCCTCCTGATCCAGGGATAGATACCACCGGCCGCCGGGGGCGGCCAACAGCAGCGTCTGCAAGTCGCGGCGGCCCTCTCGTAACTGTTGCAGCCCTTCCGGGGCGGCGGCCGTTGCCAGGTAGCGGTCGGCGATGCCGGGCTGGTCAATCCGCGAACCGACATAGCAGCCGCCGTTGGCCTCCTGTCCCGCAAAAATCTGTATCCCGTCGTAGTAGTCCAGGATTTCGGTAAGGCGGATAAGTTTCACGATACTGCCGGGCGGGCAGTCCTCCGGCAAAGGTTCGCGCTAAGCCGGCATAACCGGGCAAGTATAGCATATTGCTATGTCATTCCGAGCGTAGCCGAGGAATCTCAAATGCCGGGACTTGAATCCATTTCAAGAATTTGAGATTCCTCGGCTACGCTCGGAATGACATAGTAGGTAGTTTTCATCCTTTGCCCCCAAATCTCTGTTACAATAACCCGCAACATCCTGCCCTACCCCCGCTCATCCTGAACTGGTTGCAGGATGAGCGGGCAACCGATTCCGGCCAGGCCGGAAGGGCCGAAAGAGTTGAGGATACGGATGATTAACCCGCCGGCTTTAGCCGCCGCCCTTTTTGACCAGGTAGCCGCGCTGCCGCAAGTAACCGTGCCGGCGGTGCGGCCGTTGCGGCGGGAGTTGTCCCGGCAGGTTAAAGACGCTGCCGCCGGCACGGTAGTGGAATTGGCCCGGGCAATTATTGCCCGGGCAATGCAACCCGGCGCGCCGGATTTGCGGTGGACGGCTTTTGAGCTGCTGCATTATCATCCGGCGGCGATGGCCGAGCTGGACGGAGCGCTGCTGGCGGAATTGGCCGCCAGTCTGAACAGCTGGGATTCGGTGGATTCCTTTGCCGTCTATCTGTCCGGGCCGGCGTGGCGGCAGGGGCAAGTTTCCGACGCCGATATTCACGGCTGGGCTAATTCGGCCAATGTGTGGCGGCGCCGGGCCGCCCTGGTCAGCACGGTGGCTCTGAACAACCGGGCTCGGGGCGGCCGCGGCGATGTACCCCGCACTCTGGTGCTCTGCCATATCCTGGCCGCCGACCCGGAGGATATGGTGGTCAAGGCCGTGTCCTGGGCTTTGCGGCAACTGATTTACTATGACCCGGCGGCCGTGGCGCAGTTTCTGGACGAGCATAAGGATGTCCTGGCGGCCCGGATCCAGCGGGAGACGCGGAACAAGTTGACTACCGGACTCAAGAACCCCCGCCGTTGACCCTCCCATAGCGGGCAATCGCATATAGGAACCGTCCTTCCCTCGCCAGCGGGAATCCCGACGGTACTGCCTTATGCCACCGCAGATTCGGCCAGCCACCGCCGGATTCCCGCTTACGCGGGAATGACGGTAAATAAGGGCGGTAAGGACGGCAGGGCGGCCGCTTTGCGGCCATCCTTACCAAGTCGGCGGCGGCCCTTTGACCATCCGCCCCTTTGCTGGCATAATGTACCCGGCCGCGTTGCCAGCACCGGGATAAATCGGCAAGGCCGGCGCAAATCGCAACGGGATTAAAGAAAGGGATTGCCAATGCTGCTGGGTTCTTATCAACTGCTGCTGAACGGCGACTATGACACCTTTGTGCGACTGATGGCGCTGACCCTCTTTGCCCTGCTCACCGCCGTCACCATCCACGAATTCAGCCATTCCATGATTGCCAGCGTATTGGGCGATGCCACTTCCCGCCGCCTGGGACGGCTGTCCCTGAACCCGCTGCGCCATCTGGAGCCCAGCGGCACGGCAATGCTGCTGGTGGTGGGTTTCGGCTGGGGCAAGCCGGTGCCGGTGGATCCGCATCAGCTGCGGGGGCCGCTGGCAATGACCCTGGTCGCCGCCGCCGGGCCGCTGTCCAACATCGTCCTGGCCTTTCTGGTCGCCATCCCCATCAAACTGGGCCTGCTGACCTGGAACGCCCCCAGCCTGGGCCGGGCCACCTATGTGCTGACCGGCGGCTTGCGGGAAGCCCTGTCTGACATTGCCGGAATGGTGATATTTTTCAACCTGCTGCTGGCGGTATTCAATCTGATACCCCTGGCCCCGCTGGACGGTTCCAAAGTGGTGGGCGGACTGATTCCCCGTACTTGGGCCGACGGCTACGCCCAATTCGAGCGCTACAGCCCCCTGCTGCTGCTGGGCATTATCATAGCCGACTATGTGCTGCGCCTGGGCCTCCTGTGGGGGATTATCGGCCCGATAGTGCGGTTGCTGGCGGCGGCGGCCACCGGTTATCAGGGCTAGGCCGCCGATGTCCACCGAAACGCCGCCGGCCTATAACCTGCCCTACAACCTGGCCCGCTTTCATCGGGTCGGCCGCCGCTATGATTTGGCTTTGCGGCTGCATCGGGAAGCCCTGGCGCAGCGGGAGCAGACCCTCGGCTCCGACCATCCGGATACCGTCCGCAGTCTGACCAGCCTGGCTAACACTTGCTACGCCGCCGGCCGCTACCCGGAAGCGTTGGAGTTGTTTCAGGAAGCCCTGGCCCGGCGGGAGCGGACGCTGGGGCCGGAACATCCCGACACTTTGCGGAGTCGGGGCAGCCTGGGCAACTGCTATCAGGCGATGGGCCATTACGCCGAAGCCTGCCGCCGCCATCGGGAAACCCTGGCTTTGCGGGAACGGATCCTTGGCCCGGAACATCCCAGCGCCCAAGCCAGCCGCAGCAACCTGGCTAGGGCGGAAGCGGCGGCGGCTTTGGCCCGGGGCGGGAATTAGGGCGGGGGTAGTTATACCGTTGGCTGAAAAATGGATGAAAATTGAAGCCCGCAAAGGGTTGACCAATGGGAAAAACTGTGCGACAATCAGCCGGTCAATACCCCCTGACGCTCTCCAGAACATGGAGCCAGGGTGTCAGGAGAACAATTTTCTAAAGGGTCGGGCAATACACTGCTCGACTCTTTAATTTTGGCGGCATTTCATGGCGCGATTAGCCCTATTCATTGACGGCGGACACCTGGATGTCCTGGCCCGGGATATTTTCCAGGTCCGGATCGACAACGGGCGGCTCAGGGACTTGATTGTCCACACCGTGGCCGCGGCGACGGCGGAGCCGTTGGATTTGTTGCGCGCCTACTATTACGACTGTCTGCCTTACCAGAGCAATCCGCCTACGGAGGAGGAGCGGCAAATCCTGCGCCGCAAGGAGGCCCGGTTCAATGCCCTGCGACGGCTGGATAACTATGCGGTCCGGGAGGGACGGCTGAGGTTTCGGGGACAGGATGCCAGCGGCCGCCCCATATTCCAGCAAAAGCGCGTTGACCTGCTGCTGGGACTGGACTTTGCCCTGCTGAGCGCGAGAAACCAGATTACCCACGCGGCCATCGTCAGCGGCGATTCCGATTTAATCCCGGCGGTCGAAGTCGCTCAGCAAGCGGGCATCGTTACCTGGCTTTTCCACGGCCCGCGGCAACCGGGGCGCAGCAACACCTACGCCAGCGAGCTGTGGCTGGCGGCGGACCGGCGGGTTGAAATGGATCAAGCCTTTATGGACTCCGTCGCGATGCGCCCGTCCGACCCTTAGCCGACCGAGGCGCCGGCAAGACAAACTGCCGGCCGCCACTCCATCCCGCCCTTTAACCCTGCTATCCCTAATTCCCGGCAACCCCGGCCAATTCCCGGGCCGGCGCCCCTACATAGCGGCCCAGGAACCGGGCCATCGCTTCTACGATGGCCGCGCTGAATTCGGGTAGGCGGTCAAACAAGTGATCCTGCTCGGCAAAGAGGGACAAATCCCCTGGGACGCCGGCCTGCTCCAGGGTATGGAACATCCGCAGGGTCATTTCATGCGGCACCCGGTCGTCGTTGGTGCCGTGCAGCAGCAGGGTCGGCGGATAGTTGCCGTCCACCCGCGCAATGGGATTGGCGGCGCGGAGAGCGGCATCCGACGGGTCGGCGGCGGTGTAGGTCGTCATTGCCGGCCGCCGCCAGTATTCGCTGATGTCGGACACCGGGGCCACGCCAATGACGGCGGACACCCGGCTGCTATAGCCGGCATAAATCCCGCTGCCGTTCCGGGATTCCTCAAACTCGCCGCTGCCGTTGGTGGCCCCGGCCAGCAGGGCCAAGTGGCCCCCGGCCGACTTGCCGCCCAGGGCAATGCGCTCCGGGTCAATCCCCCACTCGGCGGCGTTGGCCCGCAGCCAGCGGAGGGTGGCTTTTACATCCTGAATCGCCGCCGGCCAGGGAGCTTGTGCCATAACCCGATACTCTCCGGCCACGCAGACATAACCGCGCGCGGCCATCGGGAGGGCGTAGCGTTCCAGGAGCGGCGTGCGGTCGGCGGTCTGCCAGCCGCCGCCGGGCAGAAACAGCAGAGCCGGAGCCGGGCCGGATACGCCGGCCGGCCGGGCAATATCTACCGTCAAATCTACCCCGCCAAAGTTGCCCACTACTACCTTTTCCGTCACGGTAACTTGCGCCATTGGTGTACCTCCTGAAAGCGGTTAAGTTGGGGGGTAGTGTAACACGGTTTAAGCCGGGATGGGAAAAGGTCATTCTCTCTACCGTCGTCCTTCCCGCCGCCTCTTTACCGTCATTCCCGCGTAAGCGGGCATCCCGAACGGCAGGGACAAAAACCGCCCGCTAATAGCCCCGTTCCCCGCCGTTGACATGGATAGTCTGGCCGCTGATGTAATCGCCGGCATCGGTGCAGAGAAAGCGGCACAGGTGGGCAATGTCGTCGGTATGCCCCATCCGCCCGGCCGGGATGCCAGCCAAGCGATTGCCGGCGCGGGTAGTAGTAGCCCCCTCCCGGGTAGTGTCAATCATCCCCGGCACAACGCAGTTGACCCGGATGCCTTGCGGCCCCAGTTCGGTAGCCAGGGCGCGGGTAAAGCCTTCCAAGCCCACTTTGGCGGCGGAAATGTGCGCCCCGCCGTGAGTGCCTTGATGGGCTTGCAGGCCGCCCAGGTTGACGATGCGCCCCCAACCCTGTTCTATCATTCCCGGCACGGCGGCCCGGGCGGTGATAAAGGCGGCGTCCAGGTCGGTAGCCAGCACGCCGCGCCAATCGGCGTAGGTCATCTCGGCAAAGGGCTTGTGGGGGCGGATCGAGGCATTGTTGACCACGATGTCCAGGCGGCCGAACCGAGCCAGGGCTTGTTCCAGCAGCTGTTCCAGAGCGGCCCGGTCGCCCACATCGGCCAGCAGCGGCAGGGACTGGCGACCCAAGTCCGCCACTTCCGCCGCCACCGATTCCGCATCGGCGGCATTGGAACGGACATTCACCGCCACATCCGCGCCCGCCGCGGCCAGGGCCAGGGCAATGGCCCGGCCAATGTTGCGGCCCGCGCCGGTAACCAGCGCCGTCTTTCCCGCTAATTCCATCTTGGACTCCTTTACTGGCCGCCTTGCGGCCCGGCAGATTTTCCGCCCATTATGCCGTTCAACGGCTTGGCCGGCAATAGGGGCTGGCGGAATTGGCTGGGCAAGGGGCTATCCCTGGCGGCCGCCGGGAAAATAGAGATACCGGAAAGGCATTCTCCCGGCGGCGCTTTTCAATTTTACTCCGGGGAGCAAATACAGCCGCCAATTCCCGGTTCATAATTTCCCGTACGACAGCAGCGCGGCAGCCTGAAATTAGGGCGGCTCTACCCCTAGGGTTGCGAGGGGTGGGGGATTGCCGTGATTTATTAACGTCAGGGACTTGACTTTTGTAGTGAGTCGAGGATATTATATTAAGCAAGTTCCTCGCAAAATCAGTAGGCAAAGGAGGTTCAGCAATGCTGATTCATAGCGAAGCCGATCGTTTGGGGAAATTGTGGGGGCCGGGCGCCATTCGTGTTTTCCTCAGCCATAAGGCTGAGTATAAAGAAATGGCAGCCGGCATTAAAGACCGCTTGTCTGCTTACAGCATCGCGTCTTTCGTAGCGCACGAGGACATTGAGCCTATGCGGGAGTGGATAGGCGAAATAGAGCTAGCCCTTTCCAGTATGGACGTGTTGGTGGCTTTGCTCACCGACAAGTTCAGCGAAAGCAACTGGACTGACCAGGAAGTTGGCATTGCCATTGGGCGCGGGGTTCCGGTCATACCGGTTCGGCTGGGGAAAGACCCCTACGGCTTTATCGGCAAGTATCAAGCCATATCGGAGTTTAACAGTAACAGCTCGGCCGCAAAAATTGGGGATGCTATTTGCAAAATCATCCTCAAGAGCGACAAAATCAGCGTCGCTAAGAAAGGCTTGACCCGCGACTCCATTGTCGACGATTACATAGCGAGGGTTGCCCAGTCTGGCAGTTTCGCTCGATCCAACGACTTGGCTCAACACTTGCCAAACATCAAAACCCTTTCAGCCAGTCAGGAGGAAGCTCTCGTGCGGGCCTTTAACGAGAATTACCAAGTAAGGTATTCGTTTGATTTCGGTGCCGAGATAGCCCCTAGCTTGAAACGGCTGACTGGTCACGATTATGCAGTCAACGATGACCGTCGCCTTATTCGGCTTGCAGACCTGGGAGATGACCCGCCATTTTAGTTAGCGGTGACTTCCGGGGCCTGCCGGCCTGAACCCCGCCGCCCCGCAACCGTCCTTCCCGCACAAGGGGGAATCCAGAAAAGTACGGCCAAAGGACAGCCTACTGCCAGCCGCGGCTCCCCAATGCAAGGGCATCTACTGGCACTACGGGATGCAATCGTTTTGCCAAGCCCCACCCCCCTACCCCAGCCCCTCCAAACATTCCCTTATCGGCTGGTTCAGGCCGGTGAATATGGGGGTGTCGCGGAGGGTGTAGGGGCGGGCCGCCGATTCCCGCAGGGCCATTACCAAATCCAGAAAGGCGCCGGGATTGTCCGTCTCAAAGCCCAGCACAAACTCCTGGTCGTCCAGGCCGAAAGAGTAGGCGGTGCTGATTTTCACCTCCGGGTAGCGGTGGCCGATGGCAAAGTGTTCGTTCATCAGCCGCTGCCGTTCCTCTTGGCCCAGCTGATACCATTCGTGGGTTTTGACAAAGGGATAGACGAACAGGTACTTGCGCCCGACCATCCGCATCGCCGCGGCCGCGCCTTCCTGCCCCTCGTGGCGGTGCTGCTCCACATAGGGCGAGCGGCGGGTCATCGCCAGGTAGGAATGGGGAATGTGCAGGTAGCCGGCCAACTCGGTATGGTTCAGCCGGACGGCCAATTCGTCCAGAGCCTCCAGGGTGGGGCTGATTTTCCAGAGCAGGAAGTCCACATCGCCGCGGGTGGCGGTCATCCGGTAGCTGGACAAGGCTACCCGGTCGGCAAACTCGGCCAGGACGGCGGCAAACTCAGCCTTGCTCCGCTCCCGGATCGCCGGGGACAGCCGCCGCCACTCCGGGGCCACCTTGTAAAAGGAATACTTAACGAAATCCCGCGCCGTATCCTGCTGCGTCATTGAATTATCCCATCCTTTGCCGTTGGATTTGCCGCTAATGGATGATAGCAGGGATGGGATGGCGGCGGCAAGGGGGGCGGTCATCCCGTACAACCGGCCCTTGCGCGGCGGGGCCTAGCGTATTATACTGCCTTTAATCTCTAATCCGGGCCAAAGGGGAGTTATCCAAATGGTTGCAACCCAAGAAATCCGGCCGGGCAAAGTGAGCCGGGAAGCCTATCAAACCTACCGGAGCCGCATTGCGGAACTGCGAGAATACGGGGTAGAGGATGGCGTAACCGTCAATCCCGCCTCGGAAAAGGATTTCTGGGCCTTTGTAAAATCCCTGCCCGCCGCCCGGCCCGGGTCGCTGGTACTGATGGACAACGGCAACCTGCGGGCGGTGTGGAAAGGCGAGCGGGGCAGCCACTTGGGGTTGCAGTTCCTGGGCCGCCGTATGGTGGAGTATGTGATTTTCAAGCGCCGGCCCCGGGCCAAGCAGGTCTCCCGGGTAGCCGGGGCCGACACCTTTGACGGCGTCAAGCGGCAGATTGCCGCTTTTGAGCTGTCGGCGCTGTTGGGCTAATGATAGGTATGGAGCTGCCGGAGGACGCCCACGTCGTCCGCTATGCCAGTCCCCGCCAAGTCCATGCTGACGGCTCCCTGGATAATTCCGTTTTCCGGTTGCGCCCTCAGGACGCTGGCTTGTCTATCAACTGGCTGGAGGCTTTCGGCGACATTGCCCGGGCGCAGCAGCTGGAGCAGGTACGGCGACTTTCCCGCTTGAATATGCGGCCTAACGGACGGTTGGCCGAGTTGAATGTCGGCCTGACCAAGCGGCAGCTGCGGGAGCGGTTGCCCACCCTTTCTTTCCGGCATCAACCTTTGGCGGCGGACGACCGGTACGCCGCCGACCCGTCCCACAGCGAAATCGCCGGATTGCCGCCCGGCGATTCCCTGCAAGCGGCGTTAATCAGCGAAATGATTGCCGAGGTCGTCCTGAACCTGCATCCGGCAGTGAGCGGCGGTTGACTTTTCCCCCACCATCCCGCCCCCCTTTATCCTACAATTCCCCCCGGGCGCATAAGTATTCCCCGGACGGCAAACCTCTCTTTTCCGCCGGACAACCCCCGCACCCGGCAAAAGCTGGTCAAAAGGTAGGGCGGCGGGCGATGACGGTTCCGGTATGCAATTGCCGGCCCCAGGACCAACAACAACCGGGGCGGGTTTCCGCAAAACCCGCCCCGGAATTGGCTGCCGTTTGCTAGGCCGGAGACGGCCGGCCCGCCGGTGATGGCGGCCGCGGCTATCCCGGCGGCCGCTTAGCGCGGCGGCGCGGCATAAACCTGGCCGCCGGTGGGGCAGTCGGAGCAACCGGCCGCGCTCCACAGAGCGTTGCGGCTGCCCTCCCGCACCAGGCCCAGCGGCGTCAGGTGCCGGTCATAAATCTCGCCGTAGTTGCCCACGGCCCGGACTACATCCTGCGCCACCGTGGCGCTCAAGCCCATTTCCTCCTGGCCGTAGGAGCCTTCCAGCCCGAACAGCCGATCCGCGGCCGTGTCCCCGGTGGTGGCAGTCGGCACATTGCCCATGCCGATGTCCATGGCCTCGGCGTAGATGAGGATGGTCATTACCGTGGTGACGATGTCAAACCACTGCTCGTCGCCGTGCGGCACTACCGGCCCCAGGGGTTCCTCGGAGATGGTGCCGGGCAGGACGGTGTGGTCGTCCGGATTGTCAAAGCTGGACTGAGTGCTGGCCAGGCCGGAGCGGTCGGTGGTCAGGGCATCGCACTGGCCGGACAGATACGCCTGGTTGGTGGTGACATTGTCCGGGAAGGTCACCACGTCGAAGTTCATCTGGTTCTGATTGCTGAAATCCTGGAGGTTCAGCTCGGTGGTGGTGCCTTGCTGGACGCAGATTTGGGCGTCGCGCAGTTCGTCCATCGTCGCCACGCCCAGGCTCTTGGGGACCATAAAGCCCTGGCCGTCATAGAACATGGTCGGCGCGAAGTTGCCCCAGCCTTCGTTGCGGGAAGTGGTCCAGGTGGTGTTGCGGGACATCATATCCACTTCGCCGGACTGCATCGTCGGCCCCCGCTCGGCGGCGGTAGTGGGCCGATATTCGACCGCGTCGGCATTGCCCAGCACGGCGGCCGCTACGGCCCGGCACAGGTCAATGTCAAAGCCGCGGGCATTGCCGGCGTCGTCAATAAAGCCGAAACCGGCCAGGCTGTTGTTGGCGGCGCAGATCAGGTTGCCCCGTTCCCGCACCGTCGCCAGGCGATTGCCGTCCATAGCTTCGCCGGCCATGGCGGCCCCTTCCATCGCGGCGGCTTCCATCTCCGCCATTTCGGCCTGCATGGCTTCCATATCCGCCGTCATGGTCTCCATCTGGGCGGTCATGGACGCGTTCTCCGCCCGCATCGCGGACATCTCTTCCGAGGACATCTCCGGCTGCTGACACGCGATCAGGGCCAAGACAACCGTGGCCAAGGCCACAAACAAAATTAGGGTCTTCCTGCTCATAACTCCCTTCGGTCTTCCTCCTGAAAAATAGGCGATGTGTTAATGCCGGCAATGATTATATCCCTGCTTAATAATAAAGTCAAGCAATTATTGACAAATCCGCAGACGGATTTTTTGAGGGGGTTTTTTGCTGGGGGACGGGGGAAATGGAGGAATGGGGAAACCGGCTTAACGGGTTGGGGGCAATAGCATAACCGACCGGCCGGCCACCGGTTCCGGGTAAGCGGGAAAAATCCGGCCAGGGGATGGAATGGGGGCAACTCTAGCCGAACAGCCGTTGCAGCCAGTCAACGAAGGTTTGGCAAAGGGGGCCGTTGGTTTCCAGGTCGCCATCGCCGATGGCGGCGCCCATCTGGCGGGGATTCTTTCTAGCGGACAGCCAAGCATGAACTTGGGCTTTCGCGGCTTTTGCCTGAGCGAATTTTCTAGCCGCTCCCGGGATTCCGTCAATGTAACTTTGGGATAGCGGCCATACCGAGTCGCCGGCAGGGATCATTTCCTTAACAAAGTCTTCGAGTTCGCCTCCGGACTGATTGTTGGGCATAAGCCATACACCGACGCGGGGCCGGCCGGAGGTATTTACTATGGCTCCGTCAGAGCTAGGATGGTCCGGCAAAGTTATGCCTACCCCCTGAAACTCCTTACCTATCTCGCTCCAACGCCCGAGCAAATCCGCGTCCGCATCGGCCAGAATGCCCAGGGCTTGCCGTCCTGAAGCCCGCGCTTCGAGACGAATGGACTTCAGCAACTCGCTGATGCCCTTCTTGTTGTCGACGGCGAAATAGAGCGGCGGCGTCTGGTTTAAGACAACCCGCGCATCTTCCAATCCACCCTCGACGGAGAAGGAAGTGTGGCTATTGCACAAGTGCAAGACCACGTGAAGGTCGTTTTGACCTTCAACCAAGAGAAGGCGTTCCGACTGGGAGCCTGGTCGCGCCATACCTACCGTACCTCAATGCCTTGGCGGGCAACGATTTGGAGGTCTTCCGCGGTATATTCTACCGGCTGCAGCCTCTCATCAATCTGGTCAAGACGAACCAACCCCCCTTCCAAACTTTCCAGTTCGTTCAGTTCTTCCAGGGCTTGGGCAAAGCCAACCACACAGTCCCAGCCATGGGTAGTTGCCATGACTTGGACATTGTTCTCTTGGGCCGTCTGGATAACCATTTTCCAGAAATCGGTTTGCACCGAGTGGTGTATGCCGTTTTCGGCCTCGTCAATCACCAGTATGCCATCCTTGCTGTTGGCCAAGGCCAAAGCAATTCCGAACAGACGGGCGGCCCCATCACCCAAACTCCGTAATGGAACCGGACGCTCTTGTTCCGTCATTTTCGCGATAGCCCGGCGGCCATAACGCTGAGGGATGCGCCTTTCATCCCCAACCATGGCAACCCGTTCTACGGCATCGCCGTAAATCAATTGCAAGGCTTGTACGGCCTTATCTTCGTAGGACGTGAGGGCCACGGCGTCCCAGAATCGGGCAATGGTATTATTGTCCATTAACCCCGGCCCGGAAGTCTCGCAAGGGATTACGGTAGGAATTCTTGATTCAGGGGGGCGCAACGGGCGGCGGCGGCCCGCGCGGTACATAGGCATCAGGTGGCTCAAATAGAGCTCATTCTTTATGCCTTGAAATTCCGTCCTGAGCAACGGTTCATCGTCAATTAGGATGTCCGAGCCTAGCGGCGCTTCTTGTAGTAGCAACCCGCTGCCGAACTTGATATTGAGCCGCGAGTCGGTACCATTGGTACCTATGGATATGCAAGAGTCTTCCGTAGGATGCCGCCCATAGATCAGGGACTCGAAATCCGGTACGTACACCTCATCCCCATCGGGATCAACGGCTGGGGTAATCTCCTCTCTGCCGTTTAATACGTCGATGAGCGTGGCGTAGTTGCCGCGCGCGGCATATACCTGGACCGCGTCCAGCAAGGTGGTTTTGCCAATGCCGTTCCTGCCGGCAATCAGCGTAACCCGCCCCAACCGTTCAATGGTCAGGTCGGAAATACCGCGAAAGTTCTGAATGGACAGGCTGGGGAGGTGTAGGGCTGCATCGACCATTTCTTGACTACCCTTCCGGCAAGTTTTCCCAATTATATCACTCCCCCCAATCCTTGTCAACTCCCTTGCCACCCCGAATTTTGTCGCAAGTTTGGTTGGTAGTGCGACAAGCTCGCCACGAACGGATTTACCAAGACATAACCCGATAATTAAAAGACCCTGGCTAGCAGCGCTGGGTGCGGTCGCTTACTGCCCGATTGTGCTATCATTGCCCTGAGCCGCGCCGACCGCAATGAACTTTCGGTTTTACATTGACTCGGAAAGGGGCTATCCGCATCTTTACACCCACGACGTTGTCGAGGAGGAAGTTGAGGATGTCTTGCTGGCGCCGGGCGAGGATCGGGTTGGCCGCGATGGGGCGCGCATTGCGATAGGAAGGACGGCGGGCGGGCGTTATCTGCGGGTAATTTACCTGCGGGATCCGGAGCCGGGCAGCGTTTTTGTAATCACCGCTTACGAACGGACCGGCAATGCCTTGGCTGCCTACCGGCGGCGCCGGCGAAGGAGCAACCGATGAAAAGCGAGACGAACTTTCCCCCGGGCTGGGATGAGGAGCGGGTCCGCCGGCTCTTGGAGCATTACGAGCGGCAAACGGATTCGGGAGCGGTGGCCGAGGACGCGGCCGCTTTTGAGGATCCGGCGTATGCCATGATGATGATTCCCCAAGAGCTGGCGCCGGCGGTGCGGGATTTGCTGGCCCGGCACGCCGGGTAAGGCGGCCGCCGAGTCATCCTTCAACAAGTTCAGGATGAGCGGAAAATCAGCGCTACCCGGCAACCGATTCCGGAGGGGCGGATTAACCGGAGTTTTACAATGACCACATCCCCGGCCCCGGCGTCCGTGGACGCCGCCATCAATGCCATCTGCGACAAGCTGCGGCGTTCCAACTGCGCCGGGGCGATGCAGTATGTGCCGGAACTGACCTGGATTCTCTTTCTGCGGATTCTGGACGCTTGGGAAAGTCGGGAAGCGGCGCAAAGGGCCGCCCTGGGCCTGCCCTTTACGCCCTCCCTGGAATATCCCTATCGCTGGCGGGACTGGGCGGCTCCGGCCGGCAAGGACACCCCGGCCGGCCAAAAGCGGCAGGAGTTGCAGGAGGGGGCGTTGGGCGCGGTTTTTGCCTTTGTACGCGAGGATCTGCTGCCGCATTTGCGGGGATTGAAAGACCGGCCCGGGGCCACGGTGCGGCAGCAGATTGTCAGCGAGATAATGGCCGGGGTGGAACAGACCCGGGTGGATACGGAGCGCAACTTTCTGGATGTGCTGGACGCGGTGGAGGCCATCCGCCCGGCCGGGGACGACCTGCGGGAAAACGATACCTTGTCCCAAGCCTATGAAGGGCTGCTGCTGAAAATGGGCGAAAAGAACAATGACGGCGGCCAGTTCTTTACGCCCCGGGAAGTCATCAAAGCCATCGTGGAAACGGTGCAGCCGGCGTTTGGCGAGACGGTTTTTGACCCGGGCTGCGGCACCGGCGGTTTTCTGGCCCAAGCCTACCACTATATGCGGAAAAGCCTGGGCGACGCGGCCACCGGCGAGCAGTTGACCCAGCTGGCTACGCAAACCTTTTACGGGCGGGAAAAGGAAAACCTGATTTATCCCATCGCCCTGGCTAACCTGGCCCTGAACGGCATTGACCGGCCCAATCTCTGGCACGGCAACACCTTGACCGGCAACGAAAGCTACGGCGGCCTGTTTCGGGACGCCCCGCCGCTGTACGATGTGGTGATGATGAACCCGCCCTTTGGCGGCAAGGAGGGGCCGGAGGCGCAGACCCGCTACGCCTATAAGAGTTCGGCCACCCAGGTATTGTTTCTGCAAGAGGTGGTGAACAGCCTGAAACCGGGCGGGCGGGCCGGCATTGTGGTGGACGAGGGTCTGCTGTTCCGCGCCAACGAAAATGCCTTTGTGCAGGTCAAGGAGTGGCTGCTGGACGAATGCGATGTCTATTGCATCGTCAGCTTGGCCCCCGGGGTTTTCACTTCGGCCGGGGCCGGAGTCAAGACCAACCTGATGTTCTTTACCAAGGGCCAGCCGACGGAAAAAATCTGGTACTATGATTTGTCGGCGGTCAAGGTAACGAAACGGCAGCCTTTGACCCGGGCCCATTTTGACGACTTTTTTGAGCTGCTGCCGCGCCGGGCCGACAGTCCCCACAGCTGGACGGCAACCCGGGCGGAAATTGCGGCCCGCAACTATGACCTGAAAGCCCTGAACCCCCATCGGCGGGAAGTCGGGGACACCCGCACCCCGGCGGAACTGCTGGCGGCCATTGGGGAACGAAGCCAGGATTTGCAAGCCGCCCTGGCCGAATTGCGGGGAATGTAGGGTTGTGGGGCGGGAAGGGCTATTTTATAGGCCCTTGCCCGAAAAAGCGGCGGCTTGCGCCCTTGCCAATCCCGCCGTCAAGGATTACTATACAGGCGGCCTGACCGGCCAATCACCATCGGGCGAGGAAAAGGGAAATGCGGGAAAAGTCGGCGGACTACATTAAGGCCAGCCAGGAACTGATGCAGCAGGCTCATGACGAGTTCGCGCAAGGGGATTTTCGGCAAGCCTCGGAAAAGGCGTGGGGCGCGGCCGCCCAGGGCGTCAAGGCTCTGGCCGAGGAACGCGGCTGGCATCACGACAGCCATGCCCTGCTTTTTGATGTGGTGGGGCAGGTCAGCGACGAAAGGCGCAGCCGGCTGCTGGGGCAGTTCGCATCGGCCCACCAGCTCCATATCAATTTTTACGAGGATTGGCTGGAGCCGGTCGAGGTTCAGAAAGGCATCGCCGCCGTTGCGATATTTCTGCAACGGATGGAACGGGCGCGGCTGGCCCGGCGACCCCGGTTCTCTCCCCGCACCGACCGCCAGCGCCGCCGGTTGGAACGGCTGAACGGCGGCGGCCATTAGGCGGCAATTAAAGGACGATTTCCAATGACCCGCATCCTGGCCCTGAACGGGCCTAACCTGAACCTGCTGGGACAGCGCAATCCCGGCATCTACGGCGCTAAAACCCTGCCGGAAATCAACGAGGCCGTAGCCGCCCGGGCCGCCGCCCTGGGGCTGGAAGTGGCCTTTTTTCAGTCCAACAGCGAAGGGGAACTCATCGACTTCATTCAGGAAAATCGGGGCCAGGCCGCCGGCATTGTCATCAATCCCGGGGCCCTGACCCACTACGGCTACGCCCTGAAAGATGCCCTGATTGACGCCGCCGTGCCGGTCATCGAGGTGCATCTGGGCAACATCCACGCCCGGGAGGATTGGCGGCGACATTCCGTTATCGCCGACATCGCCCACGGGCAGATTGCCGGTTTCGGCTGGAGAAGTTATACTGCTGCCATCGAACTTATGGCCGGCTTAATCGCCGATGCCCAAGAGGAGAACAACCTATGAAAGAACGCGCCACCCAACTGGCTGCCCAACTGCCGGAAAAGGAGTTGGACGCCGTCCTGATTTCCAACCCGGAAAACCGCCGCTACCTGTCCGGGTTCACCGGCTCCGCCGGCTACCTGCTGATTACCCCGGAGCGGTCGGTGCTGTTCACCGACTCCCGCTACACCGAGCAAGCGACCCAGCAGTCCCCCCACTTCCAAGTGGTGCAGACCAAGCCGGGCCTGGACTGGCTGCTGGACACCCTGAAAGAAACCGGGGCGCAGCGCATCGGCTTTGAGAGCGAGACCATGACCGTGGCCGGCTACAATCGGCTGTTGGATGCTCTAAAAGAGGATGAGGCCCTGGGCGGCGCCTCCCTGCTGGCCGCCGCCGGCTTGGCCGAGGAACTGCGGATTTGCAAAGACCCGCAGGAACTGGCCCAACTGCAAAAGGCCATTGACGCCTCCGACGCCGCGATGGAAGCGGTCTGCCCCACGATTCAGGCCGGGATGACCGAAAAGGAAGTAGCCTGGCGGATGGAAATGGCGATGCGAGAGTTCGGCTCCGACGGCATCAGTTTTGACACCATCGTCGCCGCCGGGCCGAACGGGGCTATGGCCCACCACCACCCCGACGACACGGTTATTCAGGCCGGAGAGCCTATCGTCATTGATATGGGCGCGCAGGTGAATGGCTATTGCAGCGACATCACCCGCACCGTGGTGGTGGGCGAGCCGGATGAAATGTTCCATAAGATTTACGGCATTGTGTTGGCGGCTCAGCTGACCGCCATCAATACCGTCCGGCCGGAAATGACCGGGCAGGAGTGCGATGCCCTGTCCCGGGATTTGATTGCCGAGGCCGGCTATGGGGATAATTTCGGTCACAGCCTGGGCCACGGTGTCGGCCTGGCCGTCCACGAAAAGCCCTGGGTCAGCGCCCGCTCCGAGGAGCCGCTGCAAGCCGGGATGGTCTTTACCGTGGAACCGGGCATCTACCTGACCGGCTGGGGCGGCGTCCGCATCGAGGACATCGTAATTCTGGGGGAAAAGGGCGCTACCCCCCTGAGCAAAGCCGGGAAGTAAGGGCCGGGCCGGCCGGGTTCGGTTATAGGATATTCGCTCCGTTCCTCCTGAACTTGTTAAAGGACGAATACTCCATAGCAGAACCCGACCGGCCACGGTTTCTTGACCTAACAAGGGTTTGCCGGTTACACTGGAAAGCGCAACGCCGCCGCCAAATCCAACCATCCCGGCGGCCAGCCATTAACCTGAGGGGGTCAAGCAATGATAACCCGAACGGTAACCAAGGAAGTAACCGAGGCCATGGCCAAACTGGTCGGCGACGCCCTGCGGGAACGGTTCAAGGACGACGGCCTGGTCTTTGACCCGATTATCGCGGAACGGGCTATCGACCACTACGGCGACGGCGGCGAGTATGTGGACATATTCGTGATCTTCGACGGCGACCAGGAAAAGCTGGACACCCGCTGGATTAACGGGCTGTGGATTATGCTCGACCCGCAAATGGAGGAGTTGGGCATAACCTCGGTGCCGAGCCTTTCCTTCGTGGAAAAAAGCGAGTGGGCGGAAGTTTTCCACGGCCAGTATCAGAGGCGCGATGAACTCTGGTGACCTGCTGCGTATTGCCCGGCATCTGGCCGCCGGTTCGGTGGGCAGCGGCCGCGGCCGGCCGCGGCAAACCGACCTGTGCCGGGCGGTCAGCGCGGCCTACTACGCTATGTTTCACGCCCTGGCCCAATGCTGCGCCGATCTGCTGGCCGGCAGTACCGCTACCGCGCGCCGTCAAGAGGCTTGGCGGCAGACTTACCGGGCCTTGGAGCATGGCTTGGCCCGCAGCCAGTGCAACAACCATACCGCTATGCGCCGGTTCCCGCCGGAAATTCGCAGGTTCGCCGAGGTCTTTGTGACGATGCAGCGGCAACGCCATCACGCCGACTACGACCCGGGCATAACCTATTCCCGGTCTCAGGTCATACGGTTCATCGGCCAGGTGTCCGACACCATCGCCGACTTCAACGCCGCCGACCGGGGGCAACGGCGGGCCTTTTCCCTTTATGTCCTGTTCCGCCGGCGGCCCTAGCGGAAACGCCGCCCCGTACCCCCAGCCCCTCAGGAGGGAACGCAAACCTATGAGCATCAACTTCAGCGACCTCAGCCGCAATATGGTCATCGAACTCGACGGCCAGCCCTGGCAGATTATGGACTACGAGCGGCACAAGATGCAGCAGCGCGCCCCGGTAACCCGCATCAAGATGAAAAACCTCCTCTCCGGCGCGGTGGTGGAGCGCACCTTTCAGCGCTACGACACCAATTTCGCCGTCGCCGAAATCGACAGCCGGGAAACCCAGTACCTCTACACCGACGGCAGCTACTACTACTTCCTGGATCAGGAAACCTTCGACCAGTACGAAGTGACCCGGGAGCAGCTGGGCAACGCCCTCGACTACCTGAAAGAGACGATGCTGGTGGAGCTGGTCTTTTACAAAGGCGCCGCCATCAATGTCAACCTGCCCACCCATGTCGACCTGGCCGTGGCCGAAACGCCGCCGGCCTTCCGCGGCGACACCGCCCAGGGCGGCAACAAGCCGGCTACTCTGGAAACCGGCCTGCGGGTCAATGTCCCGATGTTCATTACCCCCGGAACCGTTATTCGGGTCGATACCCGCAACGGGCAATACACTGAGCGGGTCAGCTAGGGGCGTTGTGACGCAGCCGCGGGAACATACGGAAGTCCTCAGCGTCAGCCAGGTGGCCGTCCACCTGCGGGAACTGCTGGAAAGCAATCCCTTTCTGGGCGACCTGTGGATTGTCGGCGAGGTTTCCAATCGCCGCGCCTCGACCAGCGGCCACACCTACTTTACCCTCAAGGACAGCAAGGCCGCCCTGAACTGCATCCTCTTTCGCGGCCACGGCGTCAGCGCCGCCGGCCTGCTGGAAAACGGCAAAACGGTGCGCGCCCACGGGCGGATGAGTTTCTACGAACCCCGCGGCTCCACCGATTTTATGGTCGACCGGGTTCTGCCGGAGGGGGAGGGCGAACTGGCCCGGGAACTGGAACGGCTGAAAGCCCGCCTGGCCGCCGAGGGTCTGTTTGAGGAATCCCGCAAGCGGCCGCTGCCGCCTTTTCCTCAGGTTATCGGCGTAGTAACTTCCCCCAACGGCGCGGCTTGGCAGGATATTCAGAATGTGCTGCGCCGCCGCTATCCCCTGGCCGAGCTGTTGCTGGCCCCTACGCAAGTTCAAGGTTTGGATGCGGCCCCGGCCATCGCCGCCGCCCTGGCCCGGCTGGACGCCGCCGGCCGGGCCGAGGTGGTCATCCTGGCCCGCGGCGGCGGCTCTTTGGAGGATTTGTGGCCCTTTAACGAGGAGGAAGTGGCTAGGGCCATATTCCGCAGCCGCAGCCCGGTGGTCAGCGGCGTGGGCCACGAAACCGACTTTACCCTTGCCGACTATGTGGCTGACCGCCGCGCCCCCACGCCCTCGGCGGCGGCGGAACTGACTACGCCGGACGGGACCATCCTGCGGCAGACAGCCCAGGATTGGCTGGAGCGCAGCTATCGGGGGGCGCTGCGCGTGGTAGCCGATTATCAGGACGAAACGGCCGCCCTTTCCCGCCGCTTGGAGTTGGGCTTGCCCGACTTGAACGGCTGGAAAAGGCGGGTGGATGACCTGGGCGATGCGGTCCGTCTCCGTTTCCGCAATCGGCTGCGCCTGGCCCGGGTGGAAGTGGCCGGCTTGGAAAGCCGCTTGCGTACCCTGGATCCGGCGGCCACTTTGCGCCGGGGTTTTGCCGTAGTGCAGGGCGGCGACAATGGGCCGGTAATCACCGCCGCCGGCCAAGTGGCCGCCGGCCAGGCCCTGACCATCACCGTAACTGACGGCATCATCCCGGCCGCCGTAACCGATGGCATAACGCCGCCGCCGGCCGCCGCCATACCCGTTGCCGCTGAACCCAACGCCGCCCGCTACGAAGTTGCCGCTGAACCCGACGCCGCCCCGGCTGCTACTGAGGAAACCGACACTATCCCGGCCGCTACTGATGAATCCGCCACTATCCCGGCCGCTACTGATGAATCCGCCGCCATCACGGCCGTTACTGACGAAACCGCCACCATCCCGGCCGCCGCCGCTGAACCCGCCGCCATCCCGGCCGCCGCCCCTGAATCCGCCGCCGACCAGGACTTGGCCGCTGAATTCGAATCCGACTCCGCCCCGGAGCCGCCAACGCCGGATTTAGACCCGGAACTGGCGGAGCCGCCGCCCTCCTCCTCTCTCACCTGGGAGCCGGCCGGAGAACCGCCGCCTCGTCCGACCCGCCGCCGCGGCCGCCCGGTCGAGCCGCCGGGGATGGAGCGGTTGTTTTAGGGGGCGGCCGGCAACTCCACCGGGTCGCCCGGCGTCAAATCCAATCCTTGCAGGCCAGGGTAGTCCGGGGCGTAGCGATAGACCCGAAACAGGCGATTGTCATACACCTGCACCCCATCGGGCCGGACACTGGCCGGCATCGGCGCGCCCTGCCGCAGGGGGCCGTCCGGCGTCACCGGGCTGATATAGCGCCAAACCTCTTGGCCCGCCGGCGTTACCTCAATAATGGCCCCGTGAGCCGAATCCAATATCAGGGTGTTGCCGTTGGGCAGCCGTTGCGCCCCGGATTGAGCCGGGGCGTAAAAATCCGCGCCGGCGTCATAAGTCCACACCGGCCCGGCCGGCGGATAGATTCCGTCCTCTGGCCGGTAGCCGCTGCCTTGGGCCGGCGGGATAAACTCGTTCACCGTGGAATAGTTGCGCCGATCCCGGGGAAACTCGTTGCCGTTGTTGAACAGCAGGATGTTGCCCGCCCCCGGCAATCCCGGCCGAATCCAATGGGCGGTATGCGGCCAGAACAGGCGCTGGTCGGCCAAACTTCCCGCCTGATAGGCCCGGGGATTGCCCCAGCGATAGAGCAAATCGCCGCCCCGGCCGCCTTGACCGCCGCCGGAGCCGGCCGCTTCCGCCGTAGTGGTACTGTGGTCGATAATCCAGACCTCGCTGTAGTTGCGGGCCGAAATCATTATCTGATCCAATTCCGGGTGATAATCCAGGGAGTTGGAATGAACCAGGTTCGGCTTTTGCTGCGGCGGCAGGACGGCCAAGCGGCCCAGCCGATAGTTCAGGTCAATCAACTCCGGATGGTCGGCTACTACCCCATAGTTGGACTGGTCCGGAGCAAAATCCTGAATCAGATGTTCCCACATGGACCATTCCCAGACGATTTCCCCGCTATCCGGCCCGGTGGGGCGCACTTCCACCACGGCCGGGATGCGGAAAGTTTCGACATTATCCGGCAGGAACCGGGGATTGCCCCCGGCGGCGATGATTTCCGCGGCGGTTTTATTCTGCCGGGACAGCAGCAACACATTGCCATTGGGCATTTTCAGGAAGTCGTGATGCTGCCCCCGGTGTTCGTACTGCCAGACCACATTTCCCGCCGGGTCAATTTCCCGGACGCCGCCGCCGCGCCGCCCGCCATAGCCGGAGACCAGCAGATTGCCATTTTCCAGCAGCTTGGCGGAACCGGCAATATCGGCCAGCTGCCACTGGTGAACCACCCGCCCGGCATTGTCAATCAGGTAAATCGTATCGCCGCTGCTCCGATTAAAGAGGGTATAGCCCGGGAAAGACCCCGGCTCGTTCCGCAGCAATCCTACCGGGGTTTCCACATACACCGTGTCGTCCGGGGTTGGCGCAACGGTCGGCGCGGCCGTTCCATCGGCAACCGGCGCGGTCGTAGCCGTTGGCACCGGGCTGGGTACGGGCGTCGGCAGCGGCGTAGCGGTAGGTACCGGCGTGGGCGCCGGCTTAGTAGTGGGTACGGGCGTGGGCGCCGGCGTAACCGGCGGCAGTGGGGGACTGGTGCAAGCGGCGGCCAGCAACAAGCCGATAAGCAGGGCGGCAATCAAGGGAAAGCGGCGGACGATACCGGACATTTTGCGGAAAAACCTCCCGGATAAGGCAAGCTCAATCCCCGGCGATGGGGGATTACATAACGGCAACTATTATGCCACAAAGCCGGGAAAACTGCCAACGGATTCAAACATGGATAGACAGGATTAACAGGATTCTTGTATCGGATTAGAACGGTACTGACCGTCAACAACCTTTCTATACAGACCCAAGAATCCTGTTTATCCATGTTGATTAAAAATGAATTGGAAAATTGCCCGCAAACGGCTTGACATACTTGGCAACCGGGTTTATACTGCCCCTCAGCACAGACCCCCAACCTTATCCGAGAGGAAATAGCCATGTCCCTGCGAAATGTAGTAGCCGTCGCGGTGCTGCTCTTTTTAATCAACATAATGGGGGGGGGGGGCAACCGCGTCCCAGGCCCGTTCCATCCCCTGGGACTGCGCCGACTGGCAAGCCTTTGCCCATGACGACCGGACTACTGCCATCCTGGAATCCCTGGCCGAAAACCGGGGCAAGACCCTCTACTGCGGCATCGACCAGTCCGACACCTTTGCCAAGGCCGAAACCTGGGCCGCCGGCCGCGACCGCAACGAGCGGGATGACACCGTCTATTTCGGAGAACGCGGCCAGTTCCGGGGTTTCATCGCCGCCCAGGAGGGCTGGCTGACTGACGGGGAATCGGGAGTTACCGGGGTCAGCATCGACCGCATTTTTGAGTTCCCCCGGGAGCAGGGGAAACGGCGCAAGCAGGTGGTGCGGCGGAGCGTGGATAGCGCCACCGATGGTCTTGAGGGGGTCAGCTCTTGCGGCCGGGATATTGACCTATCCACCACCGCTTGCGCCGATTCGGGGCTGGGCAGCGGCCAGCCGGCGGCGCGGATTTCTTATTTCAGGCTTGACCCGTCAACCGGAGGATATGCGGTTAACCCCGATTGGGCGGCTTTAACCGCGGCGGTCGCGCGGGATTATTGCCGCCGGGAAGGTTTTACCCGGGCCACGAATGTCGAGTCCGTTGACCCGGGAATTACTGAGGTCAACGAGCAGGCGACCAGCCCGGTTTGGCAATACGCGACCCGGAACAGCATGACTGTGGCCTATCAAGTCCGCGCCTGGAGCGCCACCTGCGTCAAAGTAAAACGCCGCGCCCGCCGCTAGGGCGGCGTAACCGGCCGTTGGCCCTTAGGAAACCTTTTTGCTGTCCTTCCCGGCTTGGCTGGGGAGGACAGCTTTTTGTGGCTATTATCCGGCCATCATCCGGACGGGCAAGGAACCCTCTGCCGGCAATGCGGCCGTTACAGGGAAACTATCCCAGCATCCGGACGGGCAAGGAACCCTCTCTACCGTCATTCCCGCGTAAGCGGAAATCCAGAAATGCCTGCCATAAGTCGGCTTGTCTGACGCAGTACCGTCGGGATTCCCGCTTACGCGGGAATGACGGTAGAGGAGGCCGGGGATATTTTATCCCCCACTGCGGGCCGTTCCGGGCAGCGGCGGCAGGTTCAACATCAGGTTTTCCAGGGCCAGGCGGGCGTTGGCGTTGCCGTCCAGGGCCGCCAGGGCGCCGTTCAGGCGGCGGATAAAGGCGGCGACCTGGGCGGTGGTCAGGCGGCCGGCCTGCAAGTTCAGCGGGGTCAGGCAGTCGGCATTGTGGACATACTCGGCGGCGGCCTCTTTAATCAGCAGCAAATCCCGCCACCAGCGCAGCCACAAATACAGCAATTCCCGGGCATCCTCCCGCTCCCGATTAAAGCGGGTCGCCAGTTCCGCCGCATAGTCAAAGCGCACATCCAAGCCGCCGTTGCAAACCTCTTGCAGCCGGGCCAATTCGGCCGCCCGCTGCTCCAGAATTTCCCCATCCCGCAACGCGTTGACCGCCTGCCCTAAACAGCCGCGGGACAAGCGGGCCAAAGCGGCCGCTTGCTCCGGATCGGCCTGATAATCGTTGACCAGCCGCTGCTCCAGTTCGGCCCGGGCCATCGGTTTCAGATACAGGGCGCGGCAGCGGGAGCGGATGGTGGACAGCAGGGCGTCCTCGTTGGCGGTCAGCAACAGGAGCATAGTTTGCTCCGGCGGCTCCTCCAGGGTTTTCAGCAGGGCATTGGCGGCGGCGGCGTTCATCAGTTCCGCCCCGTCAATGATGATGGTCTTGCACAGGCCCTCGTAGGCGGACAGGTTGAGAAAAGCCTCGATTTCCCGCACCTGGTCGATGCGGATGTCCCGGCGGGCCGGGCCGTCCTCCTCGGCGCGGCCAATGCCGATAATCTGCACATCCGGATGGACGCCGCGGGCGATGCGCCGGCATTGGGAACACTCGCCGCAGGGGGATCCGGCGGCCCGGTCGGGGCAGTTGACCGCCTGGGTCAAGTTCAGGGCCAGGGTCATTTTGCCCACGTGCGGCGGGCCGACCAGCAGATAGGCGTGGGCCAGCCGCCCGGTTTGCAGCCCGGCGGAAAGCTGGCGGATCAGGTGTTCCTGCCCGTAGGTTTGCCACATAGCCTAATCCCGCCGTCCCCTATACATCCCACAGCATCAGGTCAGCATAACTTTCCCGGCGGCGGAGGATACGGCTCTGGCCGTCTTTCACCAATACAATGGGCGGGCGGGGGTTCAGGTTGTAGTTGCTGGCCATAGACGGGCAGTAGGCCCCGGCGGCGGGAATGGCAATCAAATCGCCCGGCTCTACCGTCGGCAGCATAGCATCGTAGGCCAGCACATCCCCGGATTCGCAATACTTGCCGGCAATGGTAACTTGCTCCAAATCGCTGCGGTTCAGCTTGCCCGCCGACACCACCTCATACTTGGCTTGGTACAAAGCCGGGCGGATATTGTCGCCCATCCCGCCGTCCACGCTGACATATTTGCGGACGCCGGGGATGTCTTTGATGGCCCCGACCCGGTACAGGGCGACGCCGGCCGGCCCGATAATGGCGCGGCCCGGCTCAATCAGCAGGGTGGGGATAGTCATCCCCAGTTCGGCGCAAGTGGCGCGCAGGGTGGCTACGATAGTTTCGGCGTAGGCGGCAATGGCCGGCGGCTGCTGGTCGCGGGTGTAGGCAATGGCAAAACCGCCGCCGGGACTGAATTCCTGCAAATCCAGGCCCTCCTCCCGGAATCCGGCGGCAAAGCGCAATACCAAATCGGTAGCGGCGGCATAGGGTTCCAACTCAAAGATGGGCGAACCCAGGTGAAAGTGCAACCCCCGCAGGTTCAGATGGGCGGCGGCTAATGCCTGGCGGACAGCGGCGGCGGCATCGCCGGTCTGAATCGAAAAGCCGAACTTGGAATCGATAATGCCGGTAGTAGTGTAGGCGTGGGTATGGGGGTCAATGCCCGGCGACACCCGAATCAAAATATCCTGGGTTTCGCCGGCCGCGGCGGCGATGCGGTTCAGCAAATCCAGTTCGTGAAAGCTGTCCACCACTACCCGGCCGATGCCTTGACCGATGGCATACTCCAGTTCCTCCGGGGTTTTGTTGTTGCCGTGGAAATAGACCCTCGCCATCGGGAATTCAGCGGCGGCGGCTACGGCCAACTCGCCGCCGGAAACCACATCCAAGCCCAAGCCCTCCTCAGCAAAGATTTGCGCCAGGGCCGGGTTGATGTAGGCTTTCGATGCGTACAGAACCTGCGCCCCGGGGCAGCGGCGGGCAAACTCCTGCCGGTAGCTGCGGCAGCGGTTGCGGATAGTAGCCTCGTCCAGGGCATAAAGGGGCGTGCCATAAGCGGCGGCCAAATCGGCCGCGGCGCAGCCGCCGATAATCAAATCGGGGCCGGCATCCAGAACGGCGGTGTCGGGAAAGACTTTTTGCAGGGAACGGGGCAAGGACATAGGGATGTTTTGACCTCGTTGGGGATGGATGAGTTACGCCGGAAGTTGAGTTTCCGCCGGGAACTTTTGCCGCAGGGATTCCAGGGCTTGGCGCAGCTGAGGCAGCGTCATCGAGGCGGCCGGCGGGCAGTCAAGATATTCCCGGTAGCCGCCCTGTCCGTCCGATTGCAGCAGCGACGCCAGGGCGGCGGGATCGGCGGGCAGGGCCAGGCTGGCTTGGGCGGCAGCTTGCAGCAAAGGCTGAAAATCCGGCCCCAGCAATTGCCCGGCCTTAAAGACTTCCACGCCAATAATAACGCCGGCGGCGTCCAGTTCCAGGGTTACGCCCGGATAAACTTCCACGGCGGCGTCCTCAATGCCCTCCCGCCCCCAATGGAGCAGGTCAAACTCGGCGTCATAGCGTAGTTTCAGGTTCATAGCTGACCCACCGGCCGGCCTATCCATCCCCGGCATTCCCGGATAAAGAACCGGCCGAACCGCCGGTCTTTTTGCCGGGATTTATCCTGATTAAGGATATGATACAGTAGAAACAGGGATTTTGCAAGGGCGTACGCCGGGGGTATTACAGGAAACCGGCAAAGCGCTATAATGGCGGTAATCCATAGGGATAAGGAGGCGCAATGGGCGCGCGGGCTATCCAAGACATTCACCTGGTGGTGCGGACGGCGAAGCAGTATATCGCCGAACTCTACCACGACGAGGAAATAATGTATGTCGGCTTGGAGGAGGTCTATTTTGACCACGAAACCGGCCGGTGGCAGGTAACCGTCGGTTTTGCCCGGCCCTGGGATGGCATCGGCGGCCGCAATCCGATAACCCGGGATGCGGGAGTGGGCGCGCGGTCTTACAAGGTGGTGGGCATCGACGACGCAACCGGCCAAGCGGAGTCCATCCGAGACCGGGTTCTGGTGGATCCGGCGTTGCGATGATCCTTATGCCCCCCTTTCCCACAGCCACGGGTTGACTACTTCCACATCCATATCCTCAAAATCCCGCACATTCCGCGTGGCTACGGTACCGGCAAATCCGCTCACCGCGTTTCCTACCTGTCGTGGAAAGAAACTTCCCGGCCCGATACATTGCGGTCGCCGGGAATTTCGAGGTTAGTACCGCGCGGCATATTTTCCACCAGCCACTGGCCCAAGGGCTTGCGCGGCGGAGTTTTTGCCTGGGGCGGCTTGATTGCCACCGCAAGAGTTGCCGTATCTTGGCTAATATCCATTGGCGCTACTGCTCCCGTACCGGATGATGCTTACCTTACCACATTCCGCCGAACTTTTCTATAGCCGCTGCGCCGCGAAATTGTTGCGGATTTTCCCGGATTGACTACCCCCCTTTCCCCCCTATATACTTGCCCGCAACCGCAGCCCCCGGTTCACCCCGGCGGTTGCTATCCCGGCGCACCCGGCGGTTATCCCCCGGCTTATCCCGGCGGTTATTCCC
Organism: Dehalococcoidia bacterium; assembly: GCA_965203435.1. Lineage (GTDB taxonomy): Bacteria > Chloroflexota > Dehalococcoidia > Lucifugimonadales > UBA3495 > CBDBCU01. Next base: position 645,894 of record CBDBCU010000002.1, read on the forward strand.
CCGGTTTCCTGCCGGCGGCGGGCGGCGCGGGCCAACCCTATTTTCACGGATGGGAGGCGTGAAGTGAAGGTTCCCATAAATGTTACGATTAACGGCAAAGCCCATCAAGCGGCCGTGGAGCCGCGCACCCTGCTGGTGCATTACCTGCGGGAGGACCTGGGACTGACCGGCGCCAAGGTCGGCTGCGATACCAGCCAGTGCGGCGCCTGCGTGGTGCGGCTCAACGGCGTCACCGTCAAATCCTGCACCTGCCTCGCCGTCCAAGCCGACGGCGGGGAAATCCAGACCATCGAGGGACTGGCCGGCCCGGACGGCAGCCTGCATCCGGTGCAGGAAGCCTTCTGGAATCAGCACGGCCTCCAGTGTGGCTACTGCACTTCCGGGATGATTATGACGGTGGTGGAACTGCTGGAACGCAATCCTAACCCCACCGCCGCCGAAGTGCGGGCCGGGCTGGAGGGCAACATCTGCCGCTGCACCGGCTACCAGAACATTGTCAAGGCAACCCTGGCCGCCGCCGCGGCGATGGGAGGTTAAAGCGATGACTACCCGACTTTTCGGATCCGGCATCCGCCGCCGGGAGGATCCCCGGCTGATTACCGGCCAGGCCGCCTATACCGACGACATCAAACTGGCCGGCCTGGTTCACGCCGCCATCCTGCGGAGTCCCCATGCCCATGCCCGCCTCCGCAGCGTGGACACCGCCGCCGCGGCCCAGGCTCCGGGCGTGCTGGCCGTCTATACCGGCGCCGACACCGCCGGCGTCCTCAATCCCATGCCCTGCGCCTGGATTATTCCCGATTCCGAGGTCAAGGCGGTGGCCTATCCGCCTATGGCCCAGGATACGGTGCGCTATGTGGGCGACGCCGTGGCCGTAGTGGTCGCCGAAAACCGCTATCAGGCCGAGGATGCCCTGGAACTAATCGGCGTGGACTATGAACCCCTGCCGGCGGTGGTCAATCCGGAGGCCGCTTTGCAAGAGGGCGCGCCGCAGCTGCATCCGGATGCCCCCAGCAATCAGGCGTTCCATTGGGTCGCCGCCGGCGGCGATACCGACGCCGCCTTTGCCGACCCGGCCGCGGTGATTGTCCGGGACACCATTATCCAGCAGAAACTGATTCCCAATCCCATGGAACCCCGTTCCGCCATTGCCAGCTACCTGCCGGCGATGGGGGAATTGACCCTCTGGAACACCTCGCAAAATCCGCATATCGCCCGGTTCATCACCTGCCTGGTCACCGGGATTCCGGAGCATAAGATTCGGGTTATCGCCCCGGAAGTGGGCGGCGGGTTTGGCAGCAAAATCGCCGTCTATCCCTGGGAGATGATTGCCGCCTTTTGCGCGATGCAGTTGGGCCGGCCGGTCAAGTGGACCGAAACCCGGTCGGAGAACTTTGTCGCCACCACCCACGGCCGCGATCATGTGGAATATGTGGAAATGGCGGCGACCCGGGAAGGGCGCATTACCGGCGTCCGCAGCGTGGTCTATGCCGGAATGGGCGCTTATCTCTCTACCGCCGCCCCGGGCATTCCCACCATCCTGCACGGGCTGATGTATTCCGGCCCCTACGATATTCCTAACCTCAAAGCCGATATTTACGGCTGCTTTACCAACACCACTCCGGTCGAAGCCTATCGCGGGGCCGGCCGGCCCGAGGCCACTTTCCTACTGGAGCGGCTGGTCGACTTGCTGGCGGCGGAAGTGGGCAAAGACCCGGTGGAAGTGCGCCGTCTCAACCTGATTCCCAAGTTCGACAACGGCCACGATGTCGCCATCGGCCTGACCTACGACAGCGGCGATTACCCCCGGGCTCTGGATACCGCCCTGGAACAGGTCAACTACCCGGAACTGCGCCGGGAACAGGCCCATAATCGGGAACACGGCCGCTATACCGGCATCGGGGTCAGCTGCTACTCGGAAATCTGCGGCCTCGGCCCCTCTCAGGTAGCCGGCGCGGTGGGGTTCGGCGGCGGATTGTGGGAAAGCGCCACGGTGCGCTTTTACGCCACCGGCAAGGTCAATGTCTTTGTCGGCACTTCCCCCCACGGCCAGGGCGAGGAAACCACCTTTGCCCAGATTGTCGCCCATGAGCTGGGGACGCCGGTGGAGGATGTGGAACTGATCCACGGCGACACCGACAACACGCCGATGGGCTGGGGTACCTACGGCAGCCGCACCACGGTGGTGGGCGGCGGCGCGGTAGCCTTGAGCGCCCGCAAAATCAAGGACAAGGCCGTTACCCTGGCCGCCCATCTGCTCGAAGCCGCCGAGGCCGACATCGAGTATGCCGATGGGCAGTTTTTCGTCCGCGGCGCGCCCGACCAGAGCAAATCCATTCAGGATATTGCGCTGATGGCGAATGTGGCCTGGAATCTGCCGGAGGGGATGGAGCCGGGCCTGGAAGCCACCGCTTTTTACGATCCGCCCAACTTTTCCTATCCCTTTGGCGCCCATATCGCCGTGGTCCGCGTCGACCCGGACAACGGGCATATCGTCCTGGAGCGCTATGTGGCGGTGGACGACTGCGGCCCCCAGATTAACCCGATGATTGTCGAGGGGCAGGTTCACGGCGGCGTAGTGCAGGGGGCCGGCCAAGCCCTGTGGGAGGGCGCGGTCTATGACGACAGCGGCCAGCTGCTGACCGGCACGATGCTGGATTATGCCTTGCCCCGGGCCCATCTGCTGCCGGACATCGAGACTTTGTCCACCGAAACGCCGTCGCCGCACAATCCCCTGGGGGTCAAGGGCATTGGCGAAACCGGCACCATCGCCTCCACCGTTACCATTTACAACGCCGTCATTGACGCCCTGCGGCCCCTGGGCGTAACCCGGCTGGAAATGCCGCTGACCCCGGAACGGGTCTGGCGGGCCATTCACCAGCAAGATCCGCCGCAGGGTTAGGGAGGAAAGCCTTATGTTCACGCCGGAGTTTGACTATCACAAAGCCGGTTCGGTGGTCGAAGCCCTGGAACTGCTCAGTTCTAATGCTGAGGCCCGGCTGCTGGCCGGCGGCCACAGCCTGCTGCCCTTGATGCGGCTGCGCCTGGCCCGGCCGTCGGTTCTGATTGACATCGGCGGCCTGGCTGACCTGAAAGGCATCACCGTGCAGGGCGATGCTGTCCGCCTCGGGGCTTTGACCACCCATGGCGAAATCGCCGCGTCGCCGGAGCTGGCCCGGGCCAACCCGTTGCTGGCGGAAGTGGCTGGCGGCATTGGCGATCCCCAAGTCCGCAATCGGGGGACGATTGGCGGCAACATTGCCCATGCCGACCCGGCCTCCGATTGGGGGACGGTTTTGACCGCCCTGGAAGCCAGCGTCGAGGTGCAGGGGCCGAACGGCGCCCGCAGCATCCCGGCCGGCATTTTCTTTGTCGCCCCCTTTGCCACCGCCCTGGCCGACAACGAAATCATCACCGCCGTAACCGTCCCCACCCTGGTCAGCCATACCCACGAATCGGGCCACGACCATGGCCACGGCCACGAACACAATCACGGCCACCACGAACACTCGGCAACGGCCATTCATGGCGAAGTGGGCGAATACGCCAAGATGGCCCATCCCGCCTCTTTCTATCCGGTCGTGGGCGGGGCGGTCATTGTCCGGGTGGAAAACGGCCGCTGCGTCAATGCGCGGATTGCTGTCGGCGGCCTGGTGCCGACCCCGGTACGGGCGCCGTCGGTCGAGGCGGCCCTGGCCGGCCAGGAACTGACCGCCGACACCATCGCGGCGGCGGCCGCCCATCTGGAGGACGACCTGGGCTACGACATTATCGGCGATGTTTATGCCTCCGCCGACTACCGCCGGGCCGTAGCCCCGGTCGAGGTAAAACACGCCCTGCTCCACGCCATCGGCCTGGCCCATCACTAGGGGAATGGGGATTGGATTGGATCCGGAGTTGCCGCGGCTGGGTGGTTGCGGCGGCTCCGGCTCCAGGGCGTGTCCGCGCTGATTATTGCCGCTCCGGATAACCCATCCCTTTCCGCTCATCCTGAACTGAATCCGCTCATCCTGAACTTGTTGAAGGATGGCCGGCGGCCCCTACCGTCATTCCCGCGTAAGCGGGAATCCCGAACGGTATTGCCTTATAATGCCGCATACTTGTCAAGCAACGGCGGGATTCCCGCTTGCGCGGGAAGGACGGTAGAGATAGCGGGGGAAGGACGATAGCAGAGCCGCCCCAGTCGGCAACAATTAGCGGGAACACGACCTAGATCCCTCGGCTACGCTCGGGATGCCATCCTTCAACAAGTTCAGGATGAGCGGAAAGAAGTTGACGGCGGCTTTCTCCTATACTCCCGAGCAGTCCGGAGACTGCGGAATAACACCCGGCACTGGCGTTGATGATCCCATATATCGGAGGAAACACCCTGAAAATTCTGTTGACCAATGATGACGGCATTTATGCCCCCGGCTTGTGGGCGGCAGCCCAGGCTTTGGCCCGGGTGGGGGAGTTGTTTATCGTGGCTCCCGACCGGGAACAGAGCGGCGTGGGCGCGGCCTTGACCCTGCACGCTCCGGTCAAAGCCACCGCCATTGCCACCGACGGCCGCTTGGGCCGGGCCGCCGTGGTCGCCGCCGACACCGCCGACGCCAATGATGCCAATGACCCGGTGGAAACTCTGCATCCGGTAACGGCCTTTGCCGTGGAAGGGACGCCGGGCGACAGCTGCATTCTGGGCTTGGAAAAGCTGGCCGGGCCGGTGGATTTAGTGGTATCCGGCATCAATTCCGGCTCCAACCTGGGCTGGGATGTGCTGGTGTCGGGAACGGTGGGCGCCGCTTGGCAGGGCTATGTGCGCGGCTATCCCACTATTGCCATATCGGTGGGTTCGGTACAAAACCCCCGCTTTGACGGGGCGGCGTCTCTGCTGCAAACCCTGGCGCAACGGCTGACCGCCCGGCCGGATGCGGCGGCGGATACGCCGGCTGTTATTGCGTCGGATGCCCCGGCAGTTGCGGCGGCTACGGAGACCCCGGCTGTTGCCGCTGATGTCCCGGCCGCCGGCACTAGCCGGGAGCCGCTGCTGCTGAATATCAATGTCCCCAGCTTGCCGCCGGAACTGCTGGCCGGCATTGAATTGACCCGGCCCGGCGGCCGTTCCTACGGCGAGGCGGTGCGGGAGGAGGGTTTCGGCCCGCAAAAGCGCTACTGGATTGCCCGCAATCGCCCGGTAATGGCCGACAACGGCCCCGGCACCGATATGTACGCCGTCCGCAACAACCGCATATCCCTGACCCCCATGCACCTGAACCTGGGCCATCAGCAGCAAATCCCCCCGCTGGCCGAACTGCTAGGGGATGTGCTGGGGGGGACGGCGGGAATTAGCGGATATTCCGCAAATCCGGGATTCCAACTCCAGCGGTGAGGTAACGGCCAACCAATGGTGCAAGTTAAGTACGAAGCCCAGTCGGATGCTCTGTCCATCATCCTGGCGGCCAAGCCGGTCAAGGAGTCGGCGGAAATTCTGCCGGATGTCATCGCGGATTTTGACGACGAAGGCCGGGTAGTAGCCTTTGAGCTGCTGGCGGCCAGCAAGGTCATCGACCCGGCCACGATCCAAGAGGAGGCGTAACGGCCGACCGGAGGCAGCTATGAAAACCTATACCTTTCAGGTAGTTATCGAACCCGACGAAGATCGCTGGCAAGCCTACTGCCCGGAACTGGTGCAGTACGGCGGGGCCACTTGGGGCTACACCCGGGAGGAGGCGGAGCAGAACATCCGGGAAGTGCTGGCGATGGTACTGGAAACCATGGTCGAGGATAACGACCCCATCCCGGAAACGGCGGCCGAGAACGGCCTGGCCCCGGCGGGCAACCTGGTGGCGGTGACCGTCTGAAATGCCCCTTGACTGGAGCCGGTTAAGGGGTGTAACCACCCGAGAGGTAATCCGGGCCCTGGGGCAGGATGGCTTTTTGCTGCGCCGGCAGACCGGCAGCCATCGAATCTATCGCCATCCCGATGGCCGAAAGGTTACGGTGTCCTTCCACCACCCCGGCCAAACTTTTCGCATCGGTACCCTGCGGCGTATGCTACAAGAGCAAGCCCGATGGACGGCCGCCGACTTAAGGCGGCTGGGCCTGTTGCGGTAGCGGCAGCGCAACGCCGGCCGGATCAAGGGCCAGGGTGGGGCAATAATCGCATAACCTTGCAATTATCAGCCTTGAATGGGGAGGGGAATTGCGCTATAATTAACCGCCGCTATTGCCGGGAAATCCTGCGGGAGGATGATGCGGCGGCTTTTGTCTGAAAAACTGCCTTTTGCCGGCCGGTATTGACCAAGTTGCCCGGTTCATCCTTCAACAAGTTCAGGATGAGCGGATATGGGGCCAGTTCAGGATGAGCAGATACTGCCAATTCGGGCTGGGCGGATACGGCATCAGAGTAGGCGGATACGGTCAATCATCCCATTATTGCGGCCATCAGGAAGTATGCCCGATGAAACCCGAGGAGTACGGCGAAAAATACCCCGACCATTTCTTGGAGCAGTATAAGCTCTATGTGGAAATGGCCGACCGGGTAAGCCAGCGCCGGGAACAATCCAACCGGTTCTATGTTACGCTGCTGGCGGCTATCGCATCCCTGCTGATCCTGGCGGCGCGGTTGGGCGTGGCCGAGGGAGTCTGGCCGGTGGTTTTCCTGATTAGCGGGGGCTTTGGCGTCGCCTTGTCGGTGGTCTGGCATTTCAACATCAATTCCTATCGGCAGTTGAACCGGGTCAAGTTTGACATCATCGGCGAGTTGGAAAAGCAACTGCCCTCCGCCCCCTACGCCGACGAGTGGAAACTGTTGCGGCCCAAGGATGGGCCGGCTAAATACATTCAGCTTACCCGGGTGGAGCGGTTTGTGCCGGTCTTATTTGGCCTGCTCTTTCTGGGCTTGGCGGGCTATGCGGTCTGGCTGCTGTTGCGGTAAGGAATTGCCAATCGTCCGGTCAATGTCAGGAATCCCGCTCCCATCCTACCCCACCGCCCCCCTTTATGGCATAATGTCCCCGGTCTTGCCGAAAACTGCTTTGCCTGATACCTTGCCCTGGCCCTTAGCCTTTAGCCCTATCCTTTGCCCGGTCTGAAACGGAGGCGACTGGTATGGTGGACTTGAAACGGGGGGCGGCGATTGTGGGCATTCACGAGCATCCGGCCCGCTACGCCCCGGACAAAAGCGAACTGCAAATCCAAGGGGAAAGCGTCATCCAAGCCCTGGCCGACGCCGGCCTGACCAAAGGCGATGTGGACGGCCTTTTTACCGCCTCCAGCAGCATCCGCAACAGCGGGATGAACCTGGCCGACTACCTGAATCTGAATCCCCGCTATGTGGACAACACCACGGTGGGCGGTGGCTCCTTTGAGTTTCATCTGTCCCACGCCCTCACCGCCATCGCCGCTGGGCGCATCAACTGCGCCGTCATCACCTACAGCAGCCTGGCCCGTTCCGGCGGCGTCTCCGTCGGCACCGGCGGCGTCGGCCGCTACGGACATCCCCGCCTCGACCCGTCTCCGGACAGCTTCGAGGAATTGTACGGGCTGACCACCGTCGGCCTGTATGCGATGATTGCCCAGCGCCATTTTCATCTGTACGGCACTACTTCCGAGCAGTTGGCCGAAGTGGCCGTCGCCGTCCGCTATCACGCATCAATGAACCCGGAAGCCCTGTTCCGGGATCCCATCACTGTGGCTGATGTGGTCAATGCCCGGATGATTTCCTCGCCGCTGCATTTGCCGGACTGCTGCGTGATTACCGACGGCGGCGGCGCGGTGGTGGTGGCATCCCCGGCCGTGGCCCGCAGCTGCCGCCATACGCCGGTCTGGGCTTTGGGCGTGGGCGAGGCTATTGCCCATCAGGGGGCGGGCCAGCGGGATTTGATGTATATTGCCGCCCAGCAGAGCCACGAACCGGCCTTTGCCATGGCCGGCGTTACCCATCAGGATATTGACCTGGCAATGATTTACGATTCCTTTACCATCACCGTGGTGGAAACCCTGGAGGATTTGGGCTTTTGCGCCAAGGGAGAGGGCGGTCAATTCGTATCCGGGGGCCGGCTGCGGGTGGATTCCGATTTGCCGGACAAGCTGCCGATCAATACTGATGGCGGCGGCCTGTCCTCCAATCATCCCGGGATGCGGGGGATTTTCCTGCTCTTGGAAGCCACCCGCCAGTTGCGCCATCAGTTTGCCGGCACGCCGCGCCAGGTTGCCAACTGCCAGATTGCCCTGTGTCATGGCACCGGCGGCTCTTTGGGGGCGCGGCACAGCGGCGGCACTGTTATTTTGGGGAGGGATTAGCCGATGACGACGGCCCGGCCCGAATGGAACAAGCCTTTGCCCACTATCGTGGGGGAAACCCGGCCCTATTGGGAAGCCTGCCGCCGGGAGCAGCTGGTCATCCAGCGCTGCGCCGCCTGCGGCGAATATCAGTTTTACCCCCGGGGGATTTGCGCCCACTGCTGGTCGCCGGAAGTCGAGTGGGTGGAAGTCAGCGGCCGGGGGACGGTGTGGACTTACACCGTTACCTATCAGAACCGGACGCCCGGCTTTGCCGAGGAAGTGCCTTATGTGCTGGCCCTGGTGGAGCTGGCCGAGGGGGTGAAGCTGTTCACCAACATCGTGGAATGCCGGCCGCCGGAAGTGCATATCGGTATGCCGGTGGAAGTCACTTTCGTCCGGGCCAATGACCGGGTAACAGTGCCTTATTTCAAGCCGGCGGCGGAGTAGAGGGGGGCGGCGGCGTTGCCCTTGCGCCAGATCCGGAGGCCCTAGGGCCTCCGATCGGCGCCGCGCCGACCCTTATATACATCGCCGCGGTTGTTGGCATCGTAAAAATAGAGCTCGACGTTTTTGTCGTCGACCTCGTATTTAACCCGATAGGAACCCTCGTCCCACCTATAGCTGCAAAGCCACGCGCCTTTCAAGTGGTCGATGTGGGAGCCCACTCGAGGACTTGTTTGTATCTGACTTACGATGCCCTCCCACCTTTCGCTGAGGTCCGGATGGTTCCGCAGAAACTTTCTAACGGCGCGGTGCAGGGAGACCTTATAGACCGGCATAGCGTTAATTCTCCGGCAAAAGGCCGTGGCCGTTGCCCGATGCCTACTTGCGGCGACCGGCGATCCGATTGAGGTTCCGGCCGGCCGCAATGGTTTCCTCCGCCGTGGCAATCCAGCTGTTCAGGAGCTTGGCATACTCCAAACGGCCGGTATTGCCCTTGAGGTGGTCAATGCCGCCATTGACAATTTCCCAAGACAGCTCGCGGAGGGTGGCAACGCGCAGCACCGAGCAGAGCTCCTCTACCTGCTGCTCGGTAGGCAGCTTGGCGATTTGATCGCACAGCTCCTCCTCCCAAGAATACCCCGGGCCGGGATAGTTATCCTCCTGCGGCCAAGAGAGGTAATCCTCGATCGGGATATGGTGAAATTCGCCGCGCTTACCCGCCCGGCGCCGGTGTTTGGACATCACCATAATCAGCGCTCCTTCCTTACGCCAGGTTGTCCGAATCCAGAACAAAGTCGCCAATCAGCTGACCGCCGCGCTGAACTGCGGTGTCCAGCAGGGTATCAGAGATTTTAACGCCCGTCAAGGGAAACACAGCCGTGACCGCAAGGGAGTGGTCGCTGAGCAGGTCAATGATAACCGATGTAGCGCTGTCCCCGCCCGTTTTCCTCAAGCGAACCCCCGATATTTCTGAAAACGGCGCCTCGGGATTCTGAATCGTCAGCAAAGGCAAACTGACGATCGGCCGTTTCGCCCCGGCCGGAAACCGCCAGGAAATATGCGCGTGGTGGCGGCTCCGTACGCTCAACCGGCCAAGGTCAGCCAGTACCGCTTGTATTTCGGTGAACTGGCGTTTCTGCCGCTCACGGGTTGCGGCGCGCAAAGGCTCGGCGCTCGAAAAGGGATGGGACTCCAAGCTGAACGCAACTATGTTCGCGTTTGCCCGCCGTTCCTCTGCGATGTCCAGGGCCAAATGGTGCCGGACACCCTCGACTTCGTAGAGGCCCAGCTTGTCGACGCTGCGGCGCGGCCAATTTTCCTGATGGCGGGCCAGGACCGCAGACAACTGAGCATTCCCCGCGCCTTCGAGGGAAATACTGCCAACTATTGCTACCGTGTCGATGTTGACTGCTTGGAGATTTTCCACTTCCGGATGCACCTCCGCAACTTGCCATATATCATACACAAGTTGTCAATGCCGTTCAATCAGCGGTTTCTTTCGATGGTGGGCATATCCCCTCCGCTCATCCTGAACTTTTTCAGGATGCCTACCCCTCATTCCGCAGCCGATCGCATTCATCCTGGTCGGCTTGGGCCAAATCCGGCTGGTCGTTGAACAGATAGGCCAGGGCGCGGCGGCCGTAGTAGTTGTCCTCGGCCGGGTTCCGGGCAATGGCCTGGGTCAGGTCGGCGATGGATTCGGGATACATCCCCAGTTCGTAGTAGGAGACGCCCCGGTTGAACCAGGCCTCGGCAAAGGATTCATCCAATTCCAAAGCGCGGGTATAGTCGGCAATGGCCGATTCATAAGCCCCGTTGCGGCTGTATTGATTGCCGCGGCGGTTGTAACCGGCGGCGTCAACCGGCTCCTCCGGCGGGTTAAAGGCGGGACGGGGACGGGACATAATGTTGCGGCCTCCGGATAAAATCGGGATTATTGTAACAAATTTTACTGACAGCCGGCGGTTGACAAATGCGGACAAATGCCCTATAAACCTTGTCAGGTTATCCGGGAGGTTGTTTTATGCCGGGGATTAAACCATGGTCGCTTTCCACCACCGTGCGGAATCCGTATCGGTTGCGCGGCTTTCTGGCGGCCTTGGCCGAACTGGATGGGGAAGTCTGGAATCCGTCCAATCAGGAACGGTTCCAAATCCTTCTGATTCAGAGGCATCTGTACGGGGCGCGCAACAGCCAGTTCCTTGCCGGCCTCAGCCCGGCGGATGTGGCGCTGATTAACGGCGCGGACGAAATTCCTTACGCCGAAGCCCGGCGCATATTCCGTTCCAAAGGCTACGAGGATCCGCCGATGCGGGGGCGGACTTCCTTTAAGCCCCTGGAGAAACTGGGCTTTGCCTATATTAACCCCGGCAACCGCTTGGTACAGATAACGCCGGTAGGGCGGGAATTGATTAACCCGGAAACCGACTTGGGGGAGATGGTTCTGCGCGCGCTGGTCAAGTGGCAGTTGCCCAATCCTTTGGAAACCCGCAGTTTCCCGGCGCGGCTTGGGTACCGGATAAAACCCTTTGTCGGAACTTTGCACCTGATAAGTCGGGTCAACAACCTTTGCCAAGAGCAGGGGCTGAACGCGACCGGGCTGTCTTTCGACGAATTCAACGCTTTCGTGCCGACGCTTATTGATTGGGAAAAGATAAGCGAGGTAGCCGAAAAGATCGTTGAGATTCGGATTGCCTGCCGCAGCATCCCGAGGTCTGATCGGGAAGTTCTACGCAACCGCCTTACGGAGGAATATCTCGCAGACTTCGACTTGCGGCACATCAGGGATTACGGCGATAACACCCGCCGCTATTTCCGTCTGACCCGGTTCATCCGGTTTCGGGGCGACGGGCGATTTGTGGACTTGGAGCCGCGCCGCTCCATTGAGATTAACGCCCTCCTTGCTACCGACGATGGCAGTCCGCAGGAGATCAGCGCTTTCCATGACTACGCCGAATCCGGCTTGCCGATTCCGATTTGGGAAACCAACCCCAATCTTGTCCTGATTTACCGGGCAATCATCGCTGACATCGCTCAGATTGACGCAGCCCAAGCCCGGCAACTGGAAAGGGAGTACCCGGTTACGGCAGAGGAAGCGGTTTTGTCCGCAGCTATTGCGTCCTTGCGGGTCATCTATCGGGACTTGCAACGGCGGGAGGACGCCCTGGTTTGGCAAACCGCAGAAAAGACGCGGGAGTGCGCCCAAACCCTGGCCGGCCTCAGCCAGCGGGGGGCCTGTACGCCTGAGGAGCTGGAGTACCACATTGCCACCGCTCTTATGTCGCTGGATGCGGCAAGGGAAGTGATCCCCAATTACCCGGTTGGGGAGGACAACCGGCCGACTTACACCGCTCCGGGCGGAGTGGCGGATATCGAGTGTTTCTACGAAGGCTTTAACCTGGCCTGCGAAGTAACCTTGATGCGGGATTCCAAACAGTGGATCTCCGAAAGTCAGCCGGTACTTCGCCACGTCCAAAACTTCCTGCATAGCCACGACGGCGTTACCTACGGGTTGTTCATCGCCCCGGCGCTGCATAGGGACAGCATAAACCACTTCTGGTTTGGTACCAAAGGCGTGTTTGAGGGTGAGGAAGTAATCATCTTTCCCTTGACCATCAGCAAGTTCGCCCGGGTGTTGGAAACTTGCGCCGACTTCCGCGCCGGCGGCGGCGTGGTAAGGTTGGGGGATGTCGCGGGTCTCTTTAACGGGCTGGCAACCGCTACCGCGGATTGTCCCGATTCGCGCCAATGGCCGGAGCGGCTCGAGTCTGCCGTCGATGCGTGGTGCGGCTCCTTGCGCCCGACAGGGGGTTAGCGATGAAACCCAACACCATCAGCCTGGGCGATTGCGTCGCGGTGATGCAGGAGCAGATCGAGCCGGGGTCTGTTGACCTCATATTTGCCGACCCGCCCTATAACCTGTCCGGCAAGCCGCTGAACCTGCCGAACAACACCACCGGCGGGCCTTACTACAAGATGAACGAGGATTGGGACACTTTCGCCCAAGAGGATTACGCCGCCTTTACGCAGGCTTGGCTGGCGGCGGCCCGGCGGACGCTGAAAAAAACCGGCAGCCTTTATGTCTGCTGCACGATGCACAACATCGCCGAGGTCATTACCGCCGCCAAGGGGCTGGATTTTGCCCTGAAAAATATCCTGACCTGGTACAAGACCAACGCGATGCCGTCGCTGACCAAGCGCACCTTCACCCATTCCACCGAGTATGTTTGCTGGTTCGTTGCCGGTTCGGGGTGGACTTTCAACTATCCCGAGGTCAAGGAAATCAATCCGGCGACGACCAAGGCCGGTGACAAGAAACAGATGCGGGATTTTCTGGGCCTGATCGAGATGCCCATAGTGCAAGGCAAAGAGCGGGTTAAGAACGGCAACGGCCGCGCTTTTCATCCGACCCAAAAGCCGGAGAAACTGGTGGAGATTGCCCTGGTAGCGTCCTCCAATCCGGGCGATACGGTCCTTGACCCTTTTATGGGCAGCGGCACCACCGGAGTGGTAGCCCAGCGGTTGGGGCGCCGTTGGCTGGGGATAGAAAAGCACCAGCCGTACATTGATGCGGCGATGCGGCGCATAGGGGGAGTTGAGCGGAATGATTGACCTGCGTTGCGAGGACTGCGTAGCCGGGATGCGCGCCATCCCGGAAAGCAGTATCCCCTTGATTTACGCCGACCCGCCGTACAACCTTTCCGGCAAGTCTTTTATGACGGTGCGGAACGGCCGCCCGGTGGCTTGCGACAAGGGCGATTGGGATGTCGTGGACAATCTCCACGCCTTTAACCGGCAGTGGATTGCCGAGTGTGTCCGGGTGCTGGCCGAGGACGGGACGCTCTGGATTTCCGGCACTTTGCACAATCACCCGTCGGTGGGGATGGCCCTGAAAGAACTGGGCTTGTGGATTATCAACGATGTGGTCTGGTTCAAGCGCAATGCCACGCCCCTGCTGGCAAAAAACCGCTTTGCCCCGTCCACCGAACTGATTTGGGTGGCCGCCAAATCCAAGCGGTATTTCTTTGACTACGAGACGGCCAAGGAAATGAACGGCGGCCGGCAAATGCGGAATTTGTGGGAAATCAATGCGGAAAGGCACAAGACCCGCCATCCCGCCGAAAAGCCGGAGTCCCTGCTGTCCCGCATCATCGCCATCGGCTCCCGGCCCGGCGATGCGGTGCTGGATCCCTTTATGGGTTCGGGAACCACCGGCGTGGTCGCCCAGCGAATGGGGCGGAAGTTCATCGGTTTCGAGACTGACCCGGACTATTTCTGCATCGCCTTGCAACGCATAAACCATTCCCCGCAGCCGCTGGCGGTCAACGGTAGGAGTTAGTCCCCCCTACCCCCCTTCCCCCAGCCCCGCCACCAACCCCTCAATATCCTCTCGACTACACATTTCCGTTACGCACAGCAGCAGGCCGTTGGGGATGGCGGCGCTGACATCATAGCCGCCCAGGATGTTGCGCCGCGCCAGCAGCTGCCGGTTGACTTCCGCCGGCGGCCGGGGGCATTGCACTACGAACTCCTGAAAGAAAGTTCCGGCTAAGGGCAGGGAATAGCCGGGCAATTCCCCAATGCGGGCGGCGGCGTAGTGGGCTTTGTGGTAGCAAAGTTCCGCAATCTGCTGCAGCCCCTGCCGGCCCAGGGCGGCCAGATAGATGGTGGCGGCCAGGGCATACAGGGCCTCGTTAGTGCAGATGTTGCTGGTGGCCCGCTCCCGGCGGATGTGCTGCTCCCGGGTTTGCAGGGTCAGCACATAGCCGGTACGCCCCTGCGTGTCCACCGTGCGTCCGGCCAGGCGGCTGGGCATCTGCCGCAAATACCGCTCCTTGGCGGCAAAAAGGCCCACATACGGCCCGCCGTAGCTGACCGGGATGCCCAGCGGCTGCCCCTCTCCGGTAACGATGTCGGCGTCATAATGGCCCGGCGGCTGGAACATTCCCATGGCCATCGGATCGGCGGACACTACCAGCAGCGCGCCTTGCCGATGGGCGGCGGCGCTCAATTGGGCCAAATCCTCGATATAGCCGTAAAAGTTGGGATATTGGACTATCAGGCCGGCGGTGTCGGCGTCCAGTTGGCTTTCCATATCCGCCGCCGGGGATACCGGGTACAGGGCAATGCCCTGAGCCTGGCAGTAGGTAGCGATGACCTGGCGATAGGCCGGGGACAGGGTGTCGGGTACGGCGGCCCGGCTGCGGCGGGTAACGCGGCACGCCATCAACACCGCCTCGGCCAGGCTGGTCGCCCCGTCATACATCCCGGCATTCGCCACTTCCATCCCGTAAAGATTGGCAATCAGGGTCTGAAACTCGTAAATGACCTGCAAAGTGCCTTGACTGACTTCCGGCTGATAGGGGGTGTAGGCGGTCAGAAACTCGCCGCGGGTCATCAGGGCCTTGACGATGGCCGGGATGAAGTGATGATAAGCCCCGGCCCCCAGGAAAGAGGGGCCGCTGCCCATAGGGCGATTCCGGCCGGCCAACGCCGCCAGTTCCCGCTGAATTTCCAGCTCGGACAAGGGCGCCGGCAAATCCAGCGGCGGATGGCGAAAGGCGGCGGGAATATCGGCAAACAGGTCGTCAATCGACGACCGCCCGATGGCCGCCAGCAGCTCGGCCTGCTCCGCCGCGGTGTTAGGTATGTAATGGGATTGAAAGTGCGCGCTATCAGTCAAAAGCCGGTTACTCCTTAAGGGTGTTTTGCCGGACGGGATTACACCATCCCTTCCAGATAGGCCAATACTTTCCCGACATCCATATTTTCCGAATCTACCACCGTCTGGTCGTCCAAGTGCTGGTGGTACGGGAAAGTGCCGCCATCCGGATAATGCGGCGCATTGTCCCAGCGCGTAACCATCCCGGCATCATTAAAAACATGATAGGCGTAACGACGATGGCCCGGCGCAAGGTGTTCCCAGTAGTCCACCAGCCAGCCGTTAGACAACTCTACCCGGATTTTCTGACGGATGCCGTCCATCCTTTCCTGGGTAGCCGCAGCGACAATGCGTACTACTATAGGCGACTGACGCAGCCGTTCAGCGTTGCGGAGCAATCTGGAGCGGTCGGATGCCACTAGCCCAACTCTTTCAGCAGCTTTTGCCAGGCCGCCAGAAACCGCCGCGCCGATTCCCACTCCATCCACTCATCCTCTTGCGGAATGGTAGCCGTGTCCAGCGTGGCGTCAGAGAACTTCTCCCAGCTGATATACTTTTTCTCGAAGCCCCGAATCACCTCTTGCCAAGCCGCGATCTGATGCCGGGCCAACTGCCGCACAGTGTCCCGCAGAAACTCCTCCCTCCGAGGCGTACACCCCGGCCCGGATCAGCGGCTGGGCTACCCGATCCAGTTCTTTCAGGTACTGGCGGCTGTTGTCGGTAAGCTCGGCGAACCGGACGGTTTCAACCGTTTCAACCATAGTTGCCCCCTGGCTAACGCTAGTGTTGCTCCTGAATGGCGGAGCAGTCTGGCGCGGTCGGACGCCACTAGCCCAACTCTTTCAGCAGCTTTTGCCAGGCCGCCAGAAACCGCCGCGCCGATTCCCACTCCATCCACGCGTCCTCCTGCTCCGGAGTAGCGACCTTCAGGAGCGCATCGGAGAACTTCTCCCAGCTGATATACTGCTTCTCGAAGCCCTGAATAATCTGCTGGCACTCCTCGATTTGCCGCCGGGCCATATACCGCACATTGTCCCGCAGAAACTCCTCCGTCGAGGCGTACACGCCCTCCCGGATTAAGGATTGGGCCAACCGATCCAGTTCTTTCAGATACTGGCGACTGTTGTCGGTAAGCTCGGCGAACCGGACGGTTTCAATCGTTTCAACCATAGTTGCCCCCTGGCTAACGCTAGTGTTGCCCCTGAATGGCGGATCAGTCTGGTGCGGTCGGACACCACTAGCCCAGCTCTGTCAATGCTTTTTGCCAAGCCGCCAGCATCCGCCGCGCCGATTCCCACTCCATCCACTCATCCTCCTGCGGGATGGTGGCCGTGTCCAGCGTGGCGTCAGAGAACTTCTCCCAGCTGATATACTTTTTCTCGAAGCCCAGGATCACCTCTTGCCAAGCCGCGATCTGATGCCGGGCCAACTGCCGCACCGTGTCCCGCAGAAACTCCTCCTCCGAGGCATACACTCCGGCCCGGATCAGCGGCTGGGCTACCCGATCCAGTTCCTTCAGGCACTGGCGGCTGTTGTCGGTAAGCTCGGCGAACCGGACGGTTTCAACCGTTTCAACCATAGTTGCCCCCTTGCTAACGCTAATGCGGCCCCTGAATATAGGCGTCATATTCCGCCGCCGTCAGCAGCCCGTCCAACTCGGCCAAGTCGGGCATAGCCACCCGGATAATCCAGCCGGCGCCAAAGGGATCCTCGTTGACCAATTCCGGGTGGGCGTCCAGTTCCGGGTTGACCGCCACCACTTCCCCGGTAACCGGGGAAAAGAGGTCGGAGACGGCCTTTACCGATTCCACTTCGCCCATCTTTTCCATATAGGCCACGGCGGCGCCCACGGCCGGCAGGTCAAAATAGACAATATCGCCCAATTCGTCCTGGGCGTAGTCGGTGATGCCCACCAGCACGGTTTTGGCGGCGGCATCCTCTACCTGCGCCCATTCGTGTTCGCGGGTATATTTGCGGTCCTCGGGGCTGCTCACGGGGTCGGGCCTCCTGCTTGCGGATTGGGGTTAAGGGCGGTTTCGGGTGTAAAAGGGCAACGGGGTTACTTCCGCCGCCACCCGGCGGCCGCGCAGATCCACTTCCAGGGCCGTGCCGGGGGCGGCGCATTCCGGCCAAATATAGCCCATAGCAAGGCTGCGGTCAAGGGTGGGCGAGTAACTGCCGCTGGTGATGCGGCCTACTTCCTGCCCTTCCCGCCAGACCGCATAGCCAGCCCGGGGGGCGCTGCGGCCGGGCAGTTGCAAGCCGGCCAGTTGGCGGTCAACGCCCTGTTCCCGCTGCCGCTGCAAGACCGGCCGGCCGATATAATCGCCCTCGGCGCGGACAAAGCGCGTCAAGCCGGCTTCGATGGGCGTAGTTTCCGGGTCGATTTCGTGGCCGTGCAGCGGCAGGCCGGCCTCCAGGCGCAACACATCCCGCGCCCCCAGGCCGCAGGGCAAAGCCCCGGCCGCCAACAGCGCCCTAAAGACCGCCGGGCCGGCGGCGGCGTCTGTCAGCAGCTCAAACCCATCCTCGCCGGTGTAGCCGGTGCGCCCGATAAAGACCGCCGCCGGGCCATCGCCAGCGGTCAATATACCCTCGGCCCAGGCGAAGGGGCGGATAGTTGACGGCGACGAGCCGTCGGTCAAGGCACACAGTCCATCCAGCAGGGCCGGGGATTGCGGCCCTTGCAAGGCGATCAGGGCGGTCTCGAAAGTGCTATCCTGCAACGCCACGCCGCCGGCAAACTCGGCGGCGATCCATTGCTGAAACCAGGCCACTACCGCCGGGCGATTGCCGGCATTGGGAATCAGCAGAAAGCGGTCGGCGGCCAAGCGATAAAAGATGGTGTCGTCGATGACGCCGCCCTTTTCGTTGCAAATCAGGCAGTAGCGGGCGCGGCCAATCCGCAAAGTGGACGCCGCGCCGGTCAGCATCCGATCCAGAAAGGCGGCGGCTTGCGGGCCGGCAATGTAAAGCCGTCCCATGTGGGAAACATCAAAGAGGCCGGCGGCCATCCGCACCGCCTTGACTTCGTTGAGAATGCCGGAATACTGCACCGGCATAGCCCAACCGCCAAAAGGCACCAGCCGTGCCCCCAATTCTTGATGGGTCGGGTAAAGGGAAGTTTGCAAATTGTCCATAGGGCCATTATAAACCAAAGGGCGGGATATGCCAAGCCCTTGCTACCGTCCTTCCCGCGTAATGGGGAAACGGATTCAAACATGGATATACAGGATTAACCGGATTCTATATCTGCCAAGAACGGTTATTGACTGCCAGTACCGTTCTAATCAGATAAAAGAATCCTGTCTATCCTGTCTATCCATGTTTGAATCCGCCGGGGGATTAGCGCAGCCCGCCCACCAACGCATCCCCGGTAAAGGTTTTGCCGGTGATGGCCGGCTCGCTGGCCAGGGCAATGCGGGCCTGCTCCATTGCCGCCGCCGGGATCCGCAGGGCGGCGGCGACGGCCGCGTCCAGCTCTTTGCGGGTAGCGCAGGTCAGCATATAGCGCAGTTCCTGAAACTCCCGGCCGCAGAGTTTGTCGTAGGCCGCCGCCAAAGCCCGAACCTGCCGGGGCGGCAACTTATCCCAATCGGGGCCAGGCAATTGATACCAGTCGCTGAGCGACCAGTTGGGATAAATGATTTTCTTGTTGGAAGTTACCCCCAGCATTGCCGTTATCCCGGCCGTGCTGTTCAGATAGGCTACAACGGCTTTCTCCACCGCCGCCGGATCGCGTTTTTCCGTTGCCGGGTGGTACGGCACAAAAGCCGACCCCACGGTGGGCTGGTCGGTAAGAACCGCCGTCACCCGGGTGTTGGGAACGCTCAGCCGTTCCGGCACCATCACCCGGCTCCGCTGCGCCCAGTACGAATCGGCCAGGGCCGCCTTGCCCCCTTTGGCCTTGATATACACATCCGGAGTGGACGCCATCGTCCGTTGGATCTCGGTTTTGTGATACCACAGGGCGCGTTGCGGCGTGCTGCGGTCAGACTGGTCAAAGGAAGTGCGGACGCCGCCTCCGGAAGGGCCTACCGTACAAATCCCTTTCCCGCTGCGGGCCGGGAAATACTTGCCGGAATGGATATTCTGATACAGTTCGACCAGCTCATCCCGCACAAATTGCGTGGGAAACCAGTTCCCCTCAGCCATCCGCGCCTGCGGCCAGTGGGTAATGTTGTAATCCGGAGAGGTATCGCCGCGCAGGATGGCCTCGCCCATAGCCTTGGCCTGTACCGGCGTCGGGGGCTTACGCAGGATTTTGACAAAAGCGGTGGTGGCATCCTCGCGGGATTCGCCCTTTTGCCAATGGCGGGCCACGACCAGCATTTCCCCGATGTCCGTGTTTTCGGAGAAAGCCATGCCCTGGGGGTCTTTCAGGGCAACGACATATTCCACGTGCATTTGCTCCCCAAGATGCTGGCGGGCCGCCAGCCCCGATTCGTTTTGCGCCCCCACCAGGGGCAGAATCGTGGCTACCCGTCCCCCTTTTTCCCTGGTGCCAATCATACCCAGTTGGATAAACCCGCCGGCGGCGTTGGAACGATGCGCCAAGGTGTCTTTCAGGAGCTGGGCCTCCCGATTCTTTATGGACTTTTCCTCCTCGGGATTGAACTGGTCGAAGCGCAAATCGCCCCGGGTAAAGGGCGGGTTCATAATGAACAAATCGGCCGGGGCCAGGCGCGGGGCCTTTTCCAATTGCGTCTCAATCTGCTCGCTGGCCTTATACTCCGGCCACTTGACCAGCATCGGCTTGCTTTCCAGCCACTCCAAACTGCCCACCTGGGCCGGCAAAACCGGCTTGCCCTCCGTCAGCAGCGGCGGCCCCAGCCGCGTCCGGTGGACATTCATATTGCTGAACTGAGTGGTGGGCGACATCAAGCCCAAAGTGGTCGCCGCCATGTGGGTGGCCGTCAGGTTGATGTCGTACAGATGCAACACCTTTTCCACCAGAATGGCCGACAGCTGCTCCGGGTCGACCCCGGCGGCCAATTCCCGAATCCGGGTGGCGGCGGCGATGGGCAAAGTGCCGGTGCCGCAAGCCGGATCGGTAACATTTACCCCGGCGATGGCCGCCAAGTCCTGCCAATCCCGATCCTCCGGCCGGATTGCCAGAGTAGCCAACAGAGTGGCCCCGGCGGTGCCGGTGTAAAAGGAGCCGTCATAGGGAGCGGTGTCCAATACCCGATGAAAGATGCGCCCCATCACATCCTGGCGGCCGCCGGCCAAATCGCTCGCCAAGTTGCCGGCGGCGTCGGCAATCAGCCGCAACCCGTCCCGCCAGTTCCTATCATCAGCCGGGGCTTTCAGGCCGGCAATGGCGGTTTGGAATACCGGCTTGTAATCCAGAGCCAGGATAATATCCCAGGCCCGGGTCAAGGCGGCAACGATGTCGGCGGCGTCTTTGCAGTGGCTCAGCGGCGCCGGCGGCCACGGCCCGGCATAGGGCGTCGGCACCGGCTCCCGGGCGTCATAAACCGGCTTATCCTCCGGTTTCAGATAGGAATCCAGCCGGGCGTGAAACATCATGGCACTGGCGATGACCAAGCAGCCGCGAATGGCGGCGGTGTCGTACTTGGCCTTTTCCCAATGGGCTAGCCGCGGGGCGTACTCCGCGGCTTTGAGACTGCCCCTTTTGGGCTGCGGCGTTGGCGGCAAATCCAGGGCTTGGGCCAGACTTTCCTTTTGCGCCGGGGACAGATTAGCCAGGACCTTGTCCAGCTCGCCGCGCAGTTCGTTGGCGGCGATGTCGGCATTGCCCATTTGAGCCGGAGCCATTTTGAGGGCATTGCCCAATTCCCGGGGCGTGCCGGCCAGCCAGGACGGGTTCTGCTGGTCGGTGTCCAGGAAGGCGTAGAGCAGGGTGGATTCCAGAAAGGTCGGTTGGTCGGAGACGCCGAGGGGATAGCAGACCGCTACCGCCGCGGTGCAATGGCCGTTTTTCAGCCGCTTGCGGCAGTCGGCTAGGGCATCCTCCCGGTCTTGGCTTTCCTGCCCGTGCTTGGCCTCAATGATGACGGGCTGATTGCGGACTTTGACCAGGGCGTCGGCCCAGCCCTTGCCTTTGCCGCGCAACCGCACCTGGGTATCGGCATCCAGACCCTGGAGTTTCAGCTCCTGGATCAGAAAAACGGTCAGGGTGTCCTCTTTCTTGCCTTTAGGCATTAGCTGCCTTTCCTTTCCAGCGCCGTCTATCCCTTTTGACCGCCGGGCCGGAGTTACGCTTTCCCGCATTGTAAGGCAATTCTGCCGCCGCTGTAAATAACCGCAGCGTCAGCAATTGCTCAATCCGTCTTAATGCTTAGTCCGCCAACCCCGGCCTCAGGGGAAACGGGCCTTGTCCACAAAAGCCTGTATTTTTGCCGGGTCTTTCAGCCCGGCGGTTTCTACGCCGCTGGAAACATCCACCCCCCAGGGTTGGACTTGGGCAATGGCGGCGGCTACATTGGCCGGGGTCAGGCCGCCGGCCAACAGGAATGGATAGCCCTGGCCGGAAAGTTGGGCGGCGATATTCCAGTCAAAACTCTGGCCGGTGCCGCCGGGCAGGCCGGCGACCAAGCGATCCAGAGTAATAAGGCAGCCGGCCGCCTGATACTGGCGCATAGCGGTTTCCAAGCCGGCCAATAATTCCGCCGCGGCGGCATCATCCCCGGCTTGGTCGGGAATATGCAGAACTTTGATTACCGCCACGGATTCCGCTTGCCGCAGTTGGCGGCAGTAGTCCCGGGATTCCTGGCCGCACAGCTGAGCGGCATCCAAGGGAATGGCTTGAATAATTTGCCGCACCGCCGCCAAGGGCTGGTCGACGAACAGGCCGACAATCTGCGGGCATTGGTTGGCGTTGGCGCGCAGGTTGGCGGCCAGTTCCGCCGCCGCGGCGGTGTCCAGGCAGCGGCGATGGCCCGGCACAAAGACCAAGCCGATATAGTCGACGCCGGCAGCGGCGGCGACTTGCGCGTCGGCCAAGCGTTGCAGGCCGCAGATTTTTATGCGGGTCATCGTCAATCCTCTACTGGAATAGGCGCGGTCAATTCCCGCACCTTGGCCGCAATGTCCGGGGCCGTTACCAGAGCCTCGCCCACCAATACGGCATTGACGCCCCATCGTCCCACCCGCTGCAAATGTTCCGGGGTAAAGATGCCGCTTTCGCTGACGATAACCTTATCCCGGGGGATTTGGGGGGCCAGCTGCTCCGTTATCTCCAGGTCGGTCTGAAAAGTCCGCAAATCCCGATTGTTGATGCCGATTATCGCCGCCCCGGCGTCCAGGGCGGTTTGGATTTCCGCCGGGGTGTGGACTTCGACCAGGGCGGTCATGCCCACTTCCCGCCCCAAAGCCAGTAGTTCGGCCAGCTGGGACGGGGCCAGGATGGCGGCAATGAGCAGGAAAGCGTCGGCGCCCATAACCCGGCTTTCATAAATCTGCCAGGGGTCAAAGATAAAATCCTTTCGCAAGACCGGGGCCGGCAGGGCCGCGCCGTTTTCCTTGATGGCGGACAGATGGCGCGGCTCCCCCTGAAAGTGGTCGTCGGTCAGCACCGACACCGCCGCCGCGCCGTTGTCCACATAAGTCCGGGCCAGCCGCCGCGGGTTAAAATCGGGGCAGAGCAGACCCCGGGAGGGAGAGGCTTTTTTGACTTCGGCAATCAATCGTACCGGATGGCGGTCCAGGCGGCCGTCCCCGCGCAGGGCGGCGGCCAAATCCGGGGCCGGCGGCCAGTCGCGCACCCACCGCTGCATTTCGGACATAGGCCCTACTAGCCGCTGATAGTCCACGGCGGCCCGCTTGGCGGCAACGATTTGGTCAAGGATGTTAGGCATCAGGGCAAGGTGGCCTCCGGTTCAGGTTTTTCGATAGGGCAGGATGGCAAGGGGATTTAACCCGCGCCGGTTGCGACCGCCAGGGATTTGCGGCGTTCCAACTCGGCAACCAGACGGTCAATATCCGATTGCTGGCGGCGGGCCGCGGCCCTTTCCGCAATTACTGATAAAATCCCGGCGGCGAACCCCACGGCGGAAGTGGTTACATAAGCCGTGAATACCCAGCCGGGCATTTGGGGGGCAAAAGCTATGGGCAGGATGGACAGGCCGGCGGTAATGCCGATGCCGAAAGCCACCGAGTAGGTTGCCGTCCAGAAAGGGAAAGACGGTTTGCAAGCTTTGACCCGCTCGATCAGCGCATCCCACTCCTCTACCGGAACGGGGATGCTGGTACGCTCAGGACGGAAAAGGATTCTCTCCCGCAAGTTGACGGTTATCTCGATGGGGTCGTTGGGGGACGGGGTCATTTCCTACTCCTTCCCTTTAATCAAGCCAATGACCTTGGCGTTAAGCAGCAAGGTATAGCCGCAGGTTTGGCAGGTGAGAATGACCAGGGGGCATACCCCGCCGGTCAAATCGCCGTTGAGTTCCATCATCGGGACCTCCCCCACCGTATCGGCTATCCCCCAACGGGTGTTCGTGCAGATGGGGCAGGCTTTCTGCCCTTTCCAGTGTTCGTCAATCCAGGCGATGGCTTTCTGGATGTCCTCTTGGGTAACGGTGGTCATACCGGTTCCTCCTCAGGGCGGGCTGGGGTTAAGTATAGCAGAAAATTGGCTCCGTTATCCCCCCACTTCCCGGCTTACCGCTATCAGGTTTTCCAGGGTAGCCGTGGCCGCCCCGGTGTCAAGGGCTTGGGCGGCTTGGGCCAAGCCCTGTTGGATGGTGGCGGCGGAGCCGGCGGCGTAGAGGGCGGCGGCGGCGTTGAGCAGGGCCGCATTCCGCAACGGCCCGGTTTCTCCGGCCAAGAGGCGGCGCATCGTGGCGGCGTTTTCGGCGGCCGTACCGCCCTGCAAATCGGATACGGCGGCCGGAGGCAGTCCATAGTCGGCAGGATGCAGCGTCCACTGGCACTGCGTATCATCCTGCACTTCCCAAATCGTGGTGGGGCCGCTCAGGGTCAGCTCATCCATTCCATCCGCGCCGTGAACCACCAGGGCGCGGCGGATTTGCAGCCGGATCAGGGCGGCGGCCATCCGCTCTCCCAAGTTAGGGTCGGCTACACCCAAGAGCATACATTGGGCCCGGGCCGGATTGGTCAGGGGGCCGAGGAGGTTAAAGACGGTGCGGATGCCGATTTCCCGGCGCACCGGCCCGGCGTGGCGCATCGCGGGATGAAAGGCCGGGGCAAACATAAAGCCCATTCCGGCCCGATCGATGCAAGCGGCCACGCCCGCCGGGGAAAGCTCCAGTTGCACGCCCAGGGCTTCCAGCACATCGGCGGCGCCGCAGGAACCGGAGGCAGCCCGGTTGCCGTGCTTGGCGACTTGGACGCCGGCGGCGGCGGCAATCAGGGCGGCGGCGGTGGACAGGTTAAAGGTGTTTTTGCCGTCGCCGCCGGTGCCGACCACATCCAGCAGCAAGGGGTTGCCGGGAACGGACACCGGCAGGGCTTTGTCCCGCATTACGGCGGCCAGGGCGGCGATTTCGGTATCGGTTTCCCCTTTCAAGCGCAGGGCGGTCAGAAAGGATCCCAACTGGGCCGGGGTGGCTGCCCCCTCCATAATTTCCCGCATCACGGCGGTGGCCTGGGCCGTATCCAGGGACTGGCCGGCCACCACCAGGTCAATAGCTTCCCGAATCATAAAGACGCTTCCCCCTAACTGTATCCGCAACGGCAGCCGCGCAAGGTGGGGATTATTTTAACACAGGGGCGGGAGGGGCAAAGGGCGGTATTTTCCGCTATAGACAAAGGGGCGGAAATAGATTAGAATGGGATTGTACCCTGCTAATTACGGCTTGGAGCTGCGGAATGACCACCGTCAACACCATGGAAGATCTGATGCGGCTGCTGGACGAAAACCCGGTCTGGCAGGAGGCGGTCCGGGTTCGGATCCTGACCCCGCAACTGCTGGAGTTGCCGGAGAAGTTCGCGCAGCACCAAGGGGAGTTTGTCCAACACCGGGCCGAGTTTGTCCAGCTGTCGGCGGAGTTTGTCCAACACCGGGCCGAGTTTGTCCAGCTGTCTAACGAGTTTGCCCGGCATCGGAGCGAGTTTCTCCAGCTGTCTAACGAGTTTGCCCAGCACCGGGGGGAATTTGCCCAACTGTCGAAGGAGTTCGCCCGGCATCGGGAGGAGTTTGTCCGGCACCGGGCCGAGTTTCTCCAGCTGTCCGACGCCTTTGTCCAGCACCAAGGCGATTTTCTCAAGCTGTCCACCACGGTTGTCGAGATCCAGGCCCAGTTAGTCGAGCTCCGGGCCGAGTTCAATGAGCATCGGCGGGAAATGCGCGAGGATCTGAGATGGATAAAGGCAGGCTATGTCCTTTATAGGATCCGCCGTATGGGGGCGCACTTCGCCCAGGAATTGGGCCTTCAGTATCGGCGGCGGGTGGAGCCGGAGGAATTGACGGCCATAACCCACAATCGGACGGAACTGACCCGCGCCCAGCGGAGAAGTTTCAACTTGTCGGACCTGATTTTTATGGCCGCCGACGAGGAGGGCGCGGAGCGCTATGTAGTGGTGGAAGTTTCTTATACGGCCAACGGGCGGGACAGCAAACGGGCCTTGGAACACGCCGAAATCCTGACCCGCTACACCGCCGTGCCGGCGGTGGCTGCCGTCGCCGGCGTCCGCTATACCCACGAATTGCAACCCCTGTTCGACAGCGGCCAGCTGCATTGGCTGGAACTGGAAACCCGGGATCTGGAGTCGGAGTAGCGGGGATGGGCCGGCCGCACCCATCCTTGATACCCGCCCTCCGGCCGCCGCCAAGTATCGGCGGCGACATCAGCCCGGACTTCTGCCATTTAGCGGAGCGGCGGGTGCAGTGGGTTTTGGTGGGGGCGGGAAATGTCGACCGGGCAAATAGGGCGTCAATAATTCAGAAAAACACCCTTGTCCAGTGACGCCAAGCCCATTTACACCAATGCGCCGCCGGTTTATAATGGGCGGGCCGGTGCTGATTTCCGGACTGAAATCGCCGCCAACTGTTGGCAAAGGAGGGGTTGCTGCTTATGCCATCCTTTCCGCTATAGACGAAAGGGCGGAATTGGGCTAGGATGGGATTATAACCATTACCCGCCAGAGCGGTTTTGAGGGCTGAACTATGGCGTCAAGCAAAACCCAGCGGCTGAAATCCCCGGTTGCCAACGCAACGGCAGCCGGCAATCTTGGACGGCAATCCGCCGAGCCGGACGGTTGCCACCCAGAGTGCCAATCCGCCGGGCCGGCCAGGGACTATGCCGCCCTCAGTTTCAAGGAACTGTTGGCCGCCTGTCCGCTGGAGGGCATCGATCTGACCCGGGAGCGGGATTTGCCGCGGGATGTTAACTTCTGATGGTCCTGATGGATACCAACATCATCTCGGAAATCCGCAAGGGGCGGCGGTGCGATGCCGCTGTTGCGGAGTGGTACGCCGGCGTTGCCGAGGGAGAGTTGTACCTCAGCGTACTGGTGCTGGGCGAGATTCGCAAGGGGGCGGAATTGGCCCGGCGCCGGCGGGATTACGCTCAGGCGGATGCCCTGGAAAGCTGGTTGCAAACCGTTGCGGAGCGTTTTGCAGAGCGCATTTTGCCGGTCGACGCCGCCACGGCCCTAACTTGGGGGCGGTTGACGGCCCTACGCCCCCTGCCGGTCATTGACGGCTTGCTGGCCGCCACCGCCTTAACTCAGAATATGATCCTGGCAACCCGCAACCTGGCTGACTTTCAAGGCTTGGGCGTGCAATTGCTCAACCCTTTTGAGAGCCGGTAGCGGCCGGTCAGCTTTTGGAATAAAGAACCCGGCAGCACTTTACTCCGTCCCTGATTTTCCATTCCGGCCGGAAACCGCCCATCCTTCAACAAGTTCAGGATGAGCGGAGCCCCCTTGCCGCCCTGCCCCGGTTCCCCGGGCAGCGCACCGCGGGCCACCTACGCCTAATCCAGCTGAACTCCAGCCAATGCTATTGGCTGGAGTCAGCGTAAGGAACTTTACCGGCCGGGGTGGGTAAGAACCGGAGTGAGGCACCGGGGGATACCCTCACTTTATTTACCACCGCGGCGCCGGCTCTGTTTAGGGCCTAACACCCGGCGCATTTGTCGCCGGGTTTCAGCAATCACCCTCTTAGGGAGCGATTTGGGCTGGAAGCGACCTTTCCGATCGCGGTTCATGTTTCTCACCTCCCGAAGTAGTGTACGGGTTGGAACGGTTTGCCAGGCTACCTAGCCTGAAGGAAGTGGGTTATCAAGGCCCACCCGATGCCCTGCATCGCGTTGAGGGTCAGCCACAACAGAACCGCCCCGGGAAAGGCCACCGGAACCCGGATCCACTTGGTAGCCGGGAGCTTCTTGAAAAACGCGGCGTAGATGGCCGCGGTTACAAAAGCGGAAATGATCATAATCAGCACAGGAACTGAGCCTCCTTTTCTATTCCCGTCCCCTTTCGGCGGTATCGCTAAAAGGGGACGGGAAAGTTAAACTGTGAGAAAACCCTAGTTTTCTCACTGCCTCGCCGCGTTGGCTACAGGATTAGGGCGACCTCGCGGTCAGCCAGAGGATTACAGCCGCGATGCCCCCGACGAGCAAGAACCCTTGGGGGGACAAGACGGCTATTACCTGGTTGACGAAGGCCGCCAGGATCGCCAATCCGATAAGGACGCCGACAATCAGGGGAATGATGGCAACAGGGTGCATACGCTCCCTCCTAAAGACGGCAAGTTATACCATCAGCGCGATGGTGCGCTGATAGCGAGGAAGTCCTTTAGAGGGGGATGCCTAATTCAGGAGGGGAGCAGCACCGGCTAGGGAGGCCGTGGTGGATACCACCACCCGGCTGGGGACAGTAAGCGGCAATGCGCCGGCCAAGACTTTAATCTGGCGGTTGGTATTAAGATTGACCACCACCCAAGGCCGGATAGCCCGGGCAATTCGGCGGGTGGACGGGGCGGAAAGGAACCCGGGACTGGAAACCTGGCGCAGACACCACTGACCGAACCCGGCAATGGTCGCCAGGGATGCCGCCACGATGCCTGACCAGACAGCCACATCCAGAGCCGGGCCGGCCATATCGCCCAAGGATTGGGCGGCGAGGGCATAGGGGTGAACGCCAGTGAGCGGATACAGCAACCCGCCCAGCGTCAAGGCGATGATTCCGATAACTGCGAATGCCCCCACCAGCGTCAAAGCCAGTGCGGCAACGGTGAGCCCGGACAGCAACCGGGAGTAGTGGGAAATGCAGGCTATGGGATTCATACCGTCCACTTTATAGGACCCCGGGGCGTCTGTCAAGTCCTACGTGGCATTAAATCAGGAATTGGATTTATGTCATAAATTCCAATCCGCCCCATCCTATGCTACAATACCCCCAGCACACCAAAACCCCATCCCCCCGCAAGAAAGGAGGGCTTTTAACTATGCCGGCTATGGAATCTGCCGTTGAACGCCGTATGAAACGCTGGCAGGAGCAGCGGTGGCTGCTGGATGTGGTGGTGCAGACCGTCGGCATTGAGTGGGATCAGCGCCGCATCGGCTATACCCTCGGCCCCTGCGGGCCGGAGGCGGCTCCGGATTTTAACGGCGTCCGCGCCCGGATTAAACGCTTTAACGACGCCAGTCGGGAGTTCCGCCGGGCCGCGGTCCGCCGGGAAACCAAAGCCCACCAGCACGAGGCCGCCGGCCACATCGTCGCCGCCCGGGAAAGCTACTTTATCGCCGCCCTGCTCTACGGCAGCGCCCAGTGGCCCATCTTTGCCCACACCCCGGAAAACGACCGCCTGGGCGAAAAGAAAGTCGAGTGCTATAGCAAGTACGCCCAATACGCCAATCATCCCGTCCGCCGGGTGGACATTCCCTTTTGCGGCAGCGCTATCCCCGGCTGGCTGCATCTGCCGGCCGCCACCCCCGGCGCGGTCTGGCCGGCGGTTTTGTCCATTCCGGGGATGGACAGTTTCAAGGAAACCGGCGTTGCCCTCTATGGCGACCGCCTGCTGGAACGCGGCATCGCCGTGCTGGCGATTGACGGCCCCGGCCAGAAAGAGGCCCTGAACCGGGGCATCCATGTTACCGCCGACAATTGGTTTGACGCCGGCGGGACCGTGCTGGCTTGGCTGCGGCAGCAGCCGGAAATCAATCCGGAGCGCATCGCTATCCGCGGCAACAGCATGGGTTCTTTCTGGGGAACGCAGGTGGCCGCCGTGGATCCCTATATCAAGGGCTGCGCGGTGCAGGCGGTCTGCCACGAGCCGGGGATGAACACTATCTTTAACCTGGCCTCGCCCACTTTCAAGCTGCGCTTTATGTATATGGCCGGCTATGATGACGAGGACGAGTTCGACCGCTTTGCCGAAACTTTGACCCTGGCCGGCGTGGGGGAAAGGATAACCTGCCCCTATCTGGCCCTGGCCGGCGAGGATGACCACCTCAGCCCCATTGAGTTCACCTACCAGCTGCTGGACACCATCAGCGCGCCCAAGGAAATGGTGGTGTACGAGGGGGCGGATCACGGCTTGGGCGGCTCTACCTCTGCCGATTTGGGGCCGAACCCGGCGACCTATACCGCCGACTGGCTGTTGGATCGGCTGAACGGCCAACCGATGGACAGCCGGCACATCCTGATTGACCTGGCCGGCCAACCGCAAATCAGCAGCTTTGCCGACTACCCCCGCCCGGGGTAGGGGGGACTGATTCAAACATGGATGGAGTAGGGGTGAACGGGGGAAAGGAAAGCAGTTTGTCCCGGCCCTCAGGAATATACCCCAAAAAATAAAGAACCGGCTGCTATCCCCTGGCGGGGCCGGCGCCCATCGGTCGGGCACTTTTCGCAGCCGGCCTGGCTCAGCTCGTTGTCAGAACTTTCCGCAACAAACGGAGGCCACTACCTTTATACCGCATATTCCCGGGAATGGCAAGGGCTTTACCTGAATATCCCGGCAATTGCCGCCCCTACCGTCATTCCCGCGTAAGCGGGAATCCGGCGGTTGATGGACGGCAAAGGGCGGGTCTTTTCATTACCGTTCGGGATTCCCGCTTAAGCGGGAATGACGGTAGGGAGAGGGCGGGAATCGGTAGAGAGGGGAATGACGGTATGCAAGCCGGCCGGGCCTGCCGGGACGGGATCCCTTTCCCCGCCCGGCGGCCCGGCTTATGGGGTCACCCTCAGCCGTCAGTCATCATCCTCCAGCTCCTCCACATCCGGCATCAGCACGAACTCCGGGTAGGATTCCATGCCCAATTCGGCGGTGTCCTGCCCCAGCCGCTCGACCTGCGTGGACACCCGGGCTTTCAGGAACGGCAGCAAGTCCATCCCCCGCCACAAAACCCAGGATACGCTGAACACGAAAGCGCCAATCGCCACCACGCCGATAAACTGCACGCCGATATTGGCCCCGGTCGTCCAGGCTACGGCCAGCGTCCCCCAGATGCCGGCAATCAGGTGGGCCGGCACCGCGCCCACCACATCGTCCAGCTTCAGCTTTTCCAGCAGCTTCAGGCCTCCGGTACAGACCACGCCGCCGATCGCGCCGACAATCACCGCCCACCAGTGTTCCACAAAGGTCGGCCCGGCGGTGACCGCGACCAGGCCGGCGATGGCCCCGTTCAGGCCGGCGAACAGGTCAATGCGCCCCAGCAGCGGCCGGGAAATGACCAGGGCAGCGATTACCCCGGCCGCGGCCGCCAGGTTGGTGTTGACCAGAATGTGGGACATCTGCACCACATTGACCACGCCGCCCAGGGCCAACTCCGAGCCGCCGTTGAACCCGAACCAGCCCAGCCACAGGATGAACACCCCCAGCGTCACCAGCAGCACATTGGAGGGCGGCGTCTGCCGCACCGTCCCATCCCGGCGGAACTTGCCCAGGCGGGGGCCAACCACCAGCATCCCGGCTAAAGCGGCCCAGCCGCCGGTGCTGTGGACGATGGTCGAGCCGGCGAAATCGCTGAATCCCATTGCGCTCAGCCAGCCGCCGCCCCAAGTCCACGCGCCCACTACCGGATAGATAAAGGCGGTGAGAAACAGGGTAAAGAGAAAGAAACTCCACAACTTGACCCGTTCTGCCAGAGCGCCGGAAACGATAGACGCCGCCGTAGCGACGAATACCATCTGAAAGAACCAGTCGGACATGGTGGAGTAGCTGCGCTCGGCGACGACGGCGGCGGCCTCGCCGTCGCCGGCCACCAGGGCAATCTCGGCCGCCGACGGCCCGTAGGCCAGCTTGAGGGAACCAATCAGTCCAAAGAGCCAATCGGGGCCCACCCCGACATACATCAGGTTGTAGCCGATAAAGAAAAAGGCCAGCCCGGCGATGGAATAGATGCCGATGTTCTTGAGACAGATCATCGACGCGTTCTTGGTCCGCACCGACCCGGATTCCAGCATGGTAAAGCCGGCGCACATCCACATCACCAGGGCCCCCCAGATGAGGAAGGAAAAGGTGTTGAGGACGAACTGGGTTTCCGGGTCAATGCCGGCGGCGTGGGCCGCCTCGGGCCAGACCCAGAACAGGCCCAGAGTCAGCAGCAGCGCCACGGCCGCCAGAGCCACCCGGCGGCGGGAGGAAAAGAGGGTTGCCAAGGTCGTAATCATTCCGCAAATCACCTGTTGTCGTGGAATAGGGTTAAGCGGCAAGGATATTAGCACAAATCCAACTCCTTGACTACACCGCCGCAAGGGACTTTTTTAGGCAATTGCCGCCGCCGGGCAACCTATTGTCGTCAACCCCCTACCGCCAACCACTACGACCGTCATTCCCGTGCCTTTCTCAACCGTCATTCCCGCAATCCATAAGTCCGCTCATCCTGAACTTGTTGAAGGATGGCCGCCGCCGATAAGGAAATTCCCGAGGAATCTGAAAATCTTGCCGGCCATCCTTCAACAAGTTCAGGATGAGCGGAAAGGGATGGCTTGCCGGAGATGCGGCGGCATAAGGCCGCCCCTACCGTCATTCCCGCGCAAGCGGGAATCCAGAACGGTATTGACTTATGATGCCGCATCCTCGCCAAGCCACCACTAGATTCCCGCTTACGCGGGAATGACGGTAAGAGGGGCGGCAAGGCCATCCCTAAGCATACCCATAATCCCGGAACCACTTTACCGCCCGTTCCAGGGCCGGCTCTACCGGGCTTTGCGGCAGGCCCAGCTGCTGCACCGCCTTTTGGCAGGATACATACATCGGCCGCCGGGCTACCCGCAAGCCCTCTAACGGCAGGCGCGGCTCCCGGCCCAACAGCCGGCCCTCAATCAGATTGTCCAGACCAGCGGCGGCCAACGCCAAGCCGAAAGGGATTTGCCAACGCGGCGGCGGCCGGCCGGTGATGGCGCTGAGCATAGCCACGACTTCCCGCAAAGTCAGATTGCGGTGGCCCAGCAGGTAACGCTGCCCCGGCAATCCCTTTTCCAGCGCCAGGATATGCCCGGCGGCCACATCCGCCACATCCACCAGGTTCAGCCCGGTGTTGAGCAGGGCCGGCATCCGCCCCCGCAGGAAATCCAGTACGATGCGCCCGGTGGGGGTGGGTTTTACATCCCAGGGGCCGACCGGGGCGGTGGGATTGACAATCACTACCGGCAAGCCCGCGGCCGCCATTGCCAAAGCCGCCTGTTCCGCCTGATATTTGGATTGCTTGTAATGGCCGGTCAAATGCCGCTGCGCCTTGCCAGTAGGATCATCCTCCACGCCCAGACCCTGCCGAGGCAACGGGATGGTGGACACGGTGCTGGTATAAACGACCTTGTCCACGCCGGCGGATTGAGCCGCCCGCAGCGCATTAACCGTCCCATCCACATTGACCCGGTAAATGTCCGCCGGGTCTTTCGTCCAGAAAGTATAGGCGGCGGCGCAATGAAATACCGCTTGGCAGCCAGCCACCGCCCGCCGCAGGGAATCCGGATCGAGAATATCCCCGGCAATCTTTTCAATGCGGCCCGGCCCGGCGCCGCCCCGGCGGTCATGGCTGTCGATGGCCCGGGTAGCGCTGCCCGGCCGGACCAGGGCGCGCACCTCATAGCCCTGCTGGACCAGGGCCAAGGCCAGATTGCCGCCAATAAAACCGCTAGCCCCGGTCAGCAGAACTTTCATCAGGCCGCCCTTTCCTCAAGCGAATTCCCCCTATCCGCTAACGCTGCGGATAGTCAATCCCTTTCCGCTCATCCTGAACTTGTTGAAGGATGGCACTCCACCAATCCGCTACCGTCCTTCCAACCATCCCCCGACAATGTCATTCCGTCCCCTCGTCGATGTCATTCCGTCCCCTCGTCGATGTCATTCCGTCCCCTCGTCGATGTCATTCCGAGCGTAGCCGAGGAATCTAAAAGTCTTGAAAGGAGTCAAGGGTAGGCATTTCAGATTCCTCGGCTACGCTCGGAATGACATCGACGACGGCGAATTCCTACCATCTTTCCCACTGGCGCGGGAATCCAGAAAAGCCCGGGCAAACTTGGTCAGGCTTTGCCGGGAACGGGCGGCGTCAGCGGCGAGGCGGGTCAGTTCCGGCAGGCGGCGGGGATGGCCGGCTACGGCTTTGACTATTGGCCCCGGGCCGGCATCCGCCATTGCCAGCAGGTAATGCGGCAAACCCTGGCCGGCCGTATCCAATACCGCCCGCGCCGCCAGAAAGGGTACGGAATGGCGGGCGGCAGTGCGGGCAATCCAGTAATCCTCCATATTCACCGTGGCGGCTTGGTATTGGCGAAACTTGGCGGCCTTGTCCGCGGCGGCGGCGGTTATCTGCGCCACGGTCAATCCGTCGCCGCCGTGCCAATTTATGGCGGCGGATTCCAGAGCGGCGACGGCCTGTTGGTACAGCGTTTCATCCGGCTCCAGAAAATCGGCCGCGCCCTCTTTAGTTTCCCGCAAGTAGCGGAAAGGCAGGCATAAATCCCCGGTACGCCGGGCCGGATCCAAGCCGCCAGCCAAGCCCACCAGCAGCAATTCCCGGATACGGCCGCCATCATCCTCCCGCCGGGTCAGCAGCTGCTTGACCGCCCTTTGCGCCGCCCGCCGGCCAATACCCACCACCTGCAACTCTACCTCCGGCGGCAAGAGCCCGGCCCGGCGCAGGCCGGCCAGTTCATACTCCGTGGCGGCGATGATGGCAAGCACGGGATAATCTCTAGGCCGCCGTTATGCCGCCCTTGTGCGCCGCGCCGGATTTCAGCAGCGTTACCCAGTCTTTAGGGGTGGATACGGCTTGAAAGATGGTCGCCGACTCGAATCCGCAGTGCATCATGCAGTTGGCGCAGCGAGGATCTTTGCCCACCCCATAGTTATCCCACAACTTTTCCGCATAAAGGTCGTCCACCTCTTGCGTATGGGCATCGGCCAAAGGATAGCAGGGCTGCCGCCAGCCCAGCACCGTGTAGGTAGGGTTAGACCAGGCAGCGCACTGATATTCCTTATCCCCCCGCAGGAAGTTGAGATACAGGGGATTGTTGTAAAAGCGGATGCCGGCGGTTTTGTCCGGGGCCAGCAGTTCCCGGAAAATGTTGCGGGATTCCTGGCGGCTGAGGAACAAATCCCGGTCGGGGGC
The DNA here is from genome assembly GCA_965203435.1 of Dehalococcoidia bacterium. Lineage (GTDB taxonomy): Bacteria > Chloroflexota > Dehalococcoidia > Lucifugimonadales > UBA3495 > CBDBCU01. The sequence goes on from CBDBCU010000002.1 coordinate 680,754, forward strand.
GTCGGCAAAATCATAGCCGGGGGAAATCATTGAACCCTCGACGCCCAAATCGCTGACCAGGCGGAACATTTCATGCAGGTCAGCCACATCGCTGCCGCGAAAAACGGTGGTGTTGGTGCAGACCCGATAGCCCTGGCTCAGGGCGGCGGATATGCCTTTGACCGCCCGTTGAAAGACCCCGGCCCGGGCCACCGATTCATCGTGCCGCCGTTCCATTCCGTCCAGATGCACCACCCAGCAGAAATGCTTGTTAGGCGGGATTTTGGGCAGCATCCGCTCCAGCAGCAGGGCATTGGTGCAGCAATAGACGAAATACTTTTCCGCCACCAGGCGGTTGATGATTTGGTCGATGTGGGGATGGATGGTGGGTTCGCCGCCGGCGATGGATACGATGGGCGCGCCGGACTGGCGTACAGCGGCCAGGGCGGTGTCCACCGACAGCATCCGATCCATCACCGGCTTGTATTCGTGGATGCGGCCGCAGCCGATACAGGAAAGGTTGCACATTTCCAGCGGCTCCAGCATCGTGACCAGGGGAAAACGCCGCCGCCCCCGCAGCCGCTGCCGCAGGATGTAGCCGGCCAGCCGGAAAGACATTGCCAAGGGCCGTTTTGCCGGTTTCATAACCCCTCTTTTACCTCCCTTAAAACTCCCGGTGCGCCAGAAAGTCGACCAGTTCCGCCACTTCGGCCCGGGCCCAGGGCGGCAAGGCTATGGCGTCCAGGGCGCGGACGGCTTGGGCGGCGCTTTCCTCGGTCAGCCGCTGGGCGTATTGCGGCGCGCCCACTGCGTCCATAATCGCCATTACCCGCCGCACCTCAGCCTCGGAAAGTTCTGATTGGGCGTAGATGCGGCGCAGTTCTTGGCCGGCCGCGCCAGTGGCCTGCTCCAGGGCATAGACGGCGGGCAGGGATTTTTTGCGCCGGCGGATGTCGTTGTCGGTGGATTTGCCGGTAGCGGCGGCATCGCCCCAAACGCCCAGGTAATCATCCCTTATCTGAAAGGCCCGGCCCAAATCCCGGCCAAAGGCGGCAAAGGCTTGGGCCGCCGCCGGGCCGCTTTCGGCCAGAGTAGCCCCGATTTCCAGGGAACTGCGGATTAGGGCGCCGGTTTTGCCGGCAATCATTTGCAGATAGTCGGCGGTGGCAATATCGGCGCGGGATTCAAACTCCAGGTCGCGGCACTGTCCCTCAATCATTTCGAGGTAAGCTTCCAGCAGCAGCCGGGACACTTGCAGGGCGGTGGCCGGCGCGGCCCCCCGGCCGGCCACCCGGAGCATCGCCGCATCGCCCAGGGACTGCACGGCGTCGCCGCAGACCAGGGCTTTGGGCTGTCCCCACAAAGCCCACACCGTCGGCTGATGCCGCCGTTCCAAGTCGCCATCCTGAATGTCGTCGTGAATCAGGGAAAAGTTGTGAATCAGCTCAATGGCGGCGGCGGCGGCGGCGGCCCGGGACAAATCGCCATCCAGGGCCTCGCAGGCAAACATACAGAGGGTCGGCCGCAGGGCTTTCCCCTGCGCCGCCGGGGATGCCGCCGGCTGGCCCTCCCGATCAGCCCAGCCCAGATGATAGCGCACCGGTGTGGACAGGGGGGAATCGTCCGCCGCCGGCGCGGCGGCGGCCAATTCCCCCTCCACCCGGTCTTTATAGCGGGCGAACATCGCGGGCAAGGGCGGCCCCGGCGGCGCGGCCCGGCGGACGGCGGTCTGACTGCTCATAGCCCCGCTGCCCACGCTACAAGGTAAGCACGGCGGGAATAAGGCGGCGATATTTAGCATCGGCGGCCAGGGCAAACATTTCCAGAGCCAAGGCTCCGAGCAATACCCCGGCATTCTCCGGGCCAAAGATTACGGCTACCCGTCGCCGCTTGCCGTCCAATTCCATCCGGGCAAAGCCGAGGTCATAGTCGCGGCGGGAGCCGTCGGCCAGATTGAAAGTCTCGGTATCCTCTCGCTCGATGCCCAATTCCTCCAGGATGGACGCGGGCACCATCGTGTACGAGGCCCCGGTATCCACCAGCCCGTTGAGGGAACGGGATGCGGTTTGGTCGGCGTTCCACAGGATAAAATCGGCGCTGAAAGTTCCCACTTCTCCCCCTACGGTCGTGCCGGGCAAAATCAGCCCGTGTTCCCATTCCTCTTGCCGGCTGCGGGTGAATTTTTCGGCCGGCGGGCTTTTCTTTGCCGCCGCCGGATCGCCGTTCTGGTCAGCCGCGGCCGCGGTTAAGCCGGCCGGCGGCTCCGCGGCAAAGGCGTGGCTTTCGCAGGCTACCCAATGGTCGCCGCCATCGGCAAAGGTCTCTTTTTTCCAGATGGGGACGATTTCCTTGAGGCGATCCACCGCGGCGTGGCAGGCTAGAAAGGCTTCTTTGCGGTGCGGCGCGGCGATGGCGACCACCAGGCTGATTTGCCCGATGTCCACCGGCCCGAGGCGATGGGCAATGGCGACATCGGCCACGCCGAACTCGGCCCGCAATTCCTGGCGGATTTCCTCCAGTTTCTTGAGGGCCATCGGCTCGTAGGCTTCATATTCCAGGTGCGCCACCGGCCGGCCCTCGGCAAAATCCCGGGTAGCGCCGAGGAAAGTTACCACCGCGCCGTTAGAGTCCCGCCGCACTTGGGCGGTAACGGCCTCCGGATCCAGGGGTTGGCGGGTAAGTTCAATCATCCCGTTCATTGGATTGCTTTCTCCGTCTTTACGACTGCGGCCGGCCCTGGCCGCCGCTGACCGGGGGAATCAGGCAGATTTCATCCCCGGGATGCAGGGGGGTATCCGGGTCGGCGTATTCGGCGTTCACCGCCACCACGATGGGCGCTTCCGGGGGGGCCAGGCGGGGAAACTGGCGGCGCAGTTGGCTTACCAGGTCGGCTACGGTAGCCCCGGCCGGCATTTCCACCGGGGCCGCGCTGCCGCCGGCCCGTTCCCGATACAAGGCAAAAAACCTAATCGTCAACTGCATATTCCTTACCTTTCCCCCACGCAACTTGCCCCATACTATACACTATCGGCGGGGGTTTTGCATCCTGGGCGGCGGCTATTTCATTGGGTTGCGGCGTATCCGGGCGGCAATGGGTTCAGGATGGGCGGATACTAACCGCAAGGGAAAAGAACCCCTTACCCGGGCATATTCCGCGTCAGCAGTTCCGCCTCGTCCAGCACTTCGGACAAGACCGGGAATTGATGGCGGGTCAGTTCCTCGTACAGGATTTGCTGGCCGGTTTGCGGATTATAGGCCCGGGGGATGTAGAGGTCCGGGTTTTCGTGCCAGTTGTGGTATTTCAATACCAGGTTCCGGCCGGGGATCCAAGCCACATAGTTGTAGCTGACGCCCCGGACTTGCAAGGTGTGGCCCCCATAGCGGCGCGCCAGCACTTTCTCAACCTTGAGAACCACGCCGCGCCGACAGGGAAACTCCCCGGAAACGGAAATGTGCGGAACGCCGGCTAAGGAAACATCCTCAAAATCCAAGGCGCTCAGTGCCGCCGCGTCCGCCAGAAAAGGATGCTCGGCTAGGTACTTGCCTTGGCGGACTTGGTAGTTTTGGAAGGAGTTCCAGCCGTGGGGATCGCCGCCTCGAGGGTCGTCAGCACGCGATAGTTGGACATCCAAAAGAAAATCTCCAGGGTCTCGTAGATCTGGTCGGACTTGACCAGGGCGGCCATTTCCGCCGAGGTCATCCCGTACTGCTCCTCGTAGCCGCGGATTTTCCGGCGCAGATCGGCCATCAGCTCGCGGCCATCGGTCTGGCGCACCCGGATGTGTTTCATCTCGCTGATGCCCTCTTGATTCGCAACCATCCTTTCACCTCGGCGTTAAGTTGCCTGGGATTGTACCAACAAAGGAGGGGCGGCGTCAACAGCCTGGCTGGTGTATAATAGCCGCCAGTAACCATACATCCCCCCGCAGCCGGCAAGCAGGAGGGCAAACTTATGGCCGACCGGGAACGATTGACCAGTACCCTGATGGATTTAATCCGCATTGACAGCCCCACAGGAGAGGAGGACGAAATTGACCGGGCCGTTACCGCCCGGCTGCGCGCCCTGGGCTGCCGGGTGGAACACGACAGCTTTGGCAACCTGATCGCCAAACGCGGCGGGGCCGGGGAACCCCTCCTTTTGTCGGCCCACATGGATACGGTGGAGCCGGGGCGGGGCATCCGGCCGCAGTTGGAGGGCGACCTCCTGCGCTCCGATGGCAGCACCATCCTGGGCGGCGACTGCAAGGCCGGCCTGGCTATTGTGCTGGAAGCCCTGGCCGCCGTGCGGGAATCGGGAACGGCGCATCGGCCGGTGGAAGTGGTCTTTACCCGGGCCGAGGAGGGCGGCCTGGTGGGGGCGCATCATCTGGATTTTGACCGCCTGACTGCCCGGCAAGGGATAGTTTTTGACGGCGAGGGCGCGCCGAACCGCCTGACGGTGGCCGCCCCGGCGCAAAACATCGTCAAAGCCGACATTCGCGGCCGGGCCGCCCACGCCGGCCTGGAGCCGGAAAAGGGCATTTCCGCCCTGGTCATCGCCGGGCAAATCCTGACCCGCCTGCCTTTGGGCCGCCTGGACGCCGAAACCACGGCCAATATCGGCTATCTGGAGGGCGGCCGGAAACGCAACATCATCCCGGAGCGGGCCTTTCTGGACGGGGAAATCCGCAGCCGCAGCAACGAAAAACTGGACGCCCGCAGCGCCGAGTTCCGGCAGGTTTTTGACACGATTGGGGCTATGTATCCGGAAGCCCGGCTGTCCCTGGAAATCGTCAACAGCTATCAAGGCTATCGGGTGGACGCGGCCCATACCACGGTAAAGATGTTGACCCGCGCCCTGGACACTATGGGATTGGAGCCGCTATTGGAGGCCAGCGGCGGCGGTTCTGACGCCAATGTATTCTTTGAGCATGGCATTGCCGCCCTGCCGGTAGGCATCGGCGTCCGCTCTTTCCACACCACGACGGAAACGGCGCTAATCCCGGAGGTATTGCAGGGGGCGGAACTGTGCCAACGGGCCCTGACCGGGGTGTAGGGGGGGCTGCCACCCCCCCTACACCACCAACCGGGCATCCCCCGGCCGGGCTTTGCCGCCGTGGACTGACGGCTCGGCGCACCACTTTTCCGCCAAGCGCCGGACGCCTTGATACACCGCGGCGTCAAAGCCCAGCAGGTCGCAGATAACGCGCTGGTCAAGCAAAGCCCGGTTGGGGTCGGCGTCGGCCAGGTAAGCCGGCCGCAGTTCCTTGTCCCGGAACTCCTCAAAAATTTCCTGGGCCAAGGCCAGTTGGTCGTCCGTCAAGGCGCGCAGGTCAAGGATGGGCAGGGTTGCTATGGCGCTGATGGTGGTAACGCCGCGCCCGGACTGCTGCCGGTTAGCGCGCCACCAGAAAGACAGCAAGCCCAAAGTGGAATTGCACCACAGCATAAAGGGATAGTCCCACCGGTTATCGGCGAAACCTACATTAGGCCAGGCAGAGCCGCCAACGGTTTCCCGTTCCGTAAAAGCGGCGGTCAGCGGCTGGGAAGTGAAACGGAAAGCCAGGTTCAGATGGGCGCGGCTGGCCGTAGCCCAAACCGCGTCGGCTTGCTCCTCCCTTCCCCGGATCACCCGCAGCTGAGAATCCGGATTGCAAATCATCCGGGATTCGTTCCGGGCGTTGTGATTCCACAAGGACGGATAGCTGGCGGTGCGGCTGAACCGGGCCTTGGTAAAGCAACCCTGCGGCGGATTGCCGATAATGCTGAGATGGTACTTGCCCAAGCCGGCTATTTCGGAAAGGCCGACTACCGGCAGGGGGAAAGGCTCGCGGTAGGTCGGGAGCCAGAGGCGGGAGTTAGTTAGGGCGTGGGCGGTCTGGGCGACGGCGATGTCCTGGATCCGGACGGCGTTAAAGGAGGGCGAATTTCCCGCCGGCATTTGCTCCGTCACGATTTCGGCGATCGGCTCATCGCCCAAGTCCAGGGGAGCGCCGCCATAGGGTCCGTCCGCAAGGCCCCGGATTTCCGCCGTGGCCAGGATGCCGTTGGCAATGGCTGCGGATGCGGCAAAGCCGGGCGGCCGGCGGCGCAGGGAAGTAAAGCGGGCCGATTCCGCCGGGTTTTCCCCCTTCCGCCGCTTGCGGGCCACGACCAGACCCTCGGCCATGCCGGTATCGGCGGAAAAGGACAAGAGGTCGTTGTCGGCGGCGGCGATGCTCAGCACTTCCAGGTCGGTATACTTTTCGGCCAGCATTTGGCGAAACTTTTCCCAGGAGGAGCCGGCCGCCATCGCCAGGGGCAGGACCAGGGCCAGCACGCCGCCGGGTTTGAGTTTCTTGTCGGCCAGGGCCGCAAAGGCCGAGGCCATCCCGGCGCTTCCGTGATAGCAAGTGCCGCGCTTAAAACGATCGAGCCGCTGCGCCATAGCTTTCTGATCCGCATCCGAGGCGCCGAAAGCGGCAAAGGCGGCGGCGAAAGTACCGGCATATTCGGCCTCGTGGGTAACATTGCGGGTAAAGGGCGGGTTCATAATTATCAGGTCAAAGCCGGCATCGGGAAATTCCACAATGACCTGCGCCGCCGTTTCCTCGCCGACGCTGCCGGTGCGGCGGGCCGGGTCGCTGGTATTGAACAGGGTTTGTATGGCCGAGGTTTGCAGCAGTTCCAGGGAGCCGATTTTGACGCTGCCATCGGTCTGCCGGCCATAGGGCATCGTGTAGAGGCGGGCCTGGTTTAACTTCACATTGGGCTGGATACCGGAGAGGGTGGAGCCGGTGATGTGAATGGCCGCCGGCATCACATCGCAGCCGTAGAGGACTTCCTCCATCATAACCGGGTGCAGGGCCGCCGCCGGGCCGCCGGCCCGTTCGTGGCGGGCGGCGATCTGGTCATAGACCGCGGCCAGCAGGGCGCCGGTGCCGCAGGCAAAATCGCCCACCCGCAGTTGGCCGATAGCGGCGGCATCCGCCCAATCCACATCCTGCATTTTGGCTACGGCCAAGCGGGCCAACAGGGCGGCCGATTCCGGGCGGGTGTAAAAGGTTGCCAGATATTTGCGGTCGGCAATCAGCCGTTGGAAAACCCGGCCGGTCAAATCGTGGGCATTATCCACGCCGGCGGCGTTCACCTCCCGGGCGGTAGGCCGCAGGGCCGCCAGCAGTTCGGCCCCCGGGCCCGCGGGTACCTGCGTCAGCAAATCCTGGGCAATGGCAAAGATGGGATAGTAGTCGATATTGTCCAGGATGTCCTGCCACGCCGCTAGGATGGCGTCTTGCAGAGTGGAGTACTCCGGGCCGGCCAACTGGCCCAGGGATTTGACTTCCGGGTGCATTCCGGAGAGGCGCTCGTGAAAGACCAGGGCATTGGCGATAATGGCGCAGGCCATTCGGCGGGTCTGCGGCCCATCGGCCAGCCCCAGCAGGCCGGCCATAGCCGGGGTGATGTAGGGGCGCAGGATGACCATTTCATCCAGGATCGGGGCCGCCCGGTTAATGCCGTTTTCCAGAGCTTCGGTGGCTTTATCGACCTCTTTCTGAGGGACGGACACCAGCCGAATCAGGTCGGCCAAGTCGGTAGCGGAGCCGGGGAGCCAGCCGGATTGGGGAAAGCGGGGGCCGTCGGCGTAGTGGACGCAGTAGGAAAATTGGGCGGTTTTGAGGACGGCGGCCAAGTCGTAAGCATTCTCTACCGCCGGGGGATAGCGGAGGGCAATGGCGGCTTCGATGACGCGGGTGTCGCCGGTGATGGACAAGCCCAGCCGGGCCTTGGCGTCCTCCTCGACTTCGGCGGCCGGTTCATATTCGGCTTCGACCACTACCGGAGCGCGGCCGGGGGACAAAATCAGCCCATCGGGATGTTTGCCGGGAAAGCCCTCAAAGGTGTGGGTAGTTTCGGAATAGACCCGGCTGCCGGGCAGCATTTGCCGCAGCAAATCGCCCAGGGCATTGTTGGCATTGGGTTCGGTCTGATGCGGCGTCATTTTCATCCCCCGGCAAAATCAAAAGCCGCGCCTACTATAGCAGGTTTTGGGGGGTTATGCCAGCCGGCCAGCCGGCGGGGGACGGCAATGCCGGCCTACCGGCTATCCCCCGCCGCTTTCTGCGCCATCCCCATCCCCAACTCCGTCCCCCGCCAAATCAGTCCCATCATCCGGCGCTGCCGGCATCCGGTTCCATTCCTGGGCGGCGTAGGCGAGCATTCCCTTGACCATCGCGGCCAGCGGCGGGCCGAGGATTACTCCCCACAATCCGAAATACTGGCTGCCTATGGTGATGACCAGGATGACCGCAATGGGATGCAAGCCCAGGGTGTTGGCCTGCACCCGCGGCACCAACAAGGCATTTTCCAGCAGCTGCACTGCCAGATAGAGCAGGATAACCCACAATACCTTGTCCGGGGCCGCGGCCAGCGTTACCAATACCCCCACGGCGCCGCCAATCCAGGGGCCGATGATGGGAATAAGCTCGGTAAGGCCGGCGACGATGCCCAGGATGAAAGGAAAGGGGATGCCCATAATCAGCAGTCCGACGGTTACTACGCCGCCGACCAGCAATCCCAGCAGCAGCTGCCCCCGAATGTAGCCGCCGACCGACCGATTGACGATGTCCATTAAATCCCGCAGATAGGGGCGCAGCCGGGCCGGAAAGGGAGTGTAAAGGGCCTCGCGGATCGTCTCGGAATCTTTCAGCAGGTAGAAAATCAGCACCGGAGCCGTAGCCAATCCGATGACAAAGGCAATGGAGCCGGTGACCGCGCCAAAGGTTTGGGCGGCGATATCCCAGGCGGCATTGCCCAGCAGCCCGCCGGCATTGCTCAGCCACCCCTCCACCCGGTCGCGCAGGGCCGCCGGCACAAAGCGGTGGTAGTCGGCAATCCAGAACTCGAGGGTACTCCGGGCATCGGCAATGAACTGGGGAAAGTCGGCGACAAACCGCTGGCCCTGGCTAATCAGAGAGGCTATAACCATCCCGACAGCGGCGGTCAGCAGGCCCAGGAAAGCCAGGAAAATCAGGGAGACGGCCAGGCTGCGGCGGAGGCCGGTACGCCGTTCTCCGCCGGGGATAATCCGCTCCAATTGCCGGGCCAGGGGAAAGAGGATGTAGGCAATTACGGCGCTGAGGCCCAGGGTCAGCAGCACGCCGCGCAGCAGATACAAGGCGGTCAAGGCCGCCACCACGGTCAATAAAGCCCCGGCCAGCCACAATCGCCGGTTCCACAGTTCCCGGTTCATTCGGTTCGTCGCCCCCCGCCACTGATGTGGGCCAGATTATGTTGCCGGATGGGGGTGTTGTCAACTTTGGGGGATGGGAGTTGCCATTGCCGGCGGCGGGTTCAACCCGCTCATCCTGAACCGTTCAACCCGCTCATCCTGAACTGGTTGCAGGATGTCATTCCGAGCGTAGCCGAGGAATCCGACGGTTGCATCGCTCAAATCCTGGTCTATGGTGTCATTCCGAGCGTAGCCGAGGAATCTGAAAGTCTTGAAATGGAGTCCGGTCGGGCATTTCAGATTCCTCGGCTACGCTCGGAATGACATATTTGCGCGGCGGCCACCCCCTACCGTCATTCCCGCGTAAGCGGGAATCCCGACGGTGCTGAAAAGACCAGCCCTTTGCCGCCCAACCGCCTCCGGATTCCCGCTTACGCGGGAATGACGGTCGAGAGCGCTGCCCAGTATATACAAATTCCCCTCAATTTAGTGACGCTGCGCCCCTAGCCGCTCCGCCGGGGCCGGGTTTAGAATGGTACCGGCATCCTTCAACAAGTTCAGGATGAGCGGAAAAGCAACCGCCGGGGGGGCTGGCCGCAATGCGTCATATCATTCACGCCGACCTGGACGCCTTTTATGCGGCGGTGGAGCAGCTGGATAATCCGGCCCTGCGCGGGTTACCGGTGCTGGTCGGCGGCAGTCCCCGCAGCCGGGGCGTGGTCGCTACCGCCTCCTACGAGGCCCGCGCCTATGGGGTTCATTCGGCAATGCCCATGGCCGCCGCCGTCCGCCAGTGTCCCCAAGGCATTGTGCTGCGCCCCCGCTTTGACCGCTATCGGGAAATGTCCCGCCGGGTTATGGCCGTCTTTCACGCCTTGACCGAACTGGTAGAACCCCTGTCCCTGGACGAGGCGTATCTGGACATCAGCGCCGCCGTGGCCGCCGGGCCGCCGCCCCTGGGCATCGCCCTGGAACTGAAACGGCAGGTGAAAGCGGAAACCGGCCTCGCCGTGTCCGTAGGCGTGGCGTCCGGCAAAGGCATCGCCAAAATCGCCTCGGATTTGCAAAAACCCGACGGCTTGGTGCTGGTGCCGCCGGGCCAGGAGCGGGATTTTCTGGCCCCGTTGCCGGCCGCCAAGCTGTGGGGCATCGGCCCCAAAACGGCGGAACGGCTGCGCCAGGAGGGCATCCATACTATCGGCGAACTGGCCGAACAGCCGGCCGACTGGTTTGCCCGGCATTTCGGCAAGCGGGCCGCCAGTATCCAAGCCAAGGCGATGGGGCAGGATGACGACCCGGTGCGGACCGAACGCGCCCCCAAATCCCTCAGCGCCGAAACCACTTTCCCGACCGACTTGGGCGACCCGGCAGCCTTGCGGGCCGAATTGTCCGCCCTGGCCGCCAATGTAGCCCGCCACTTGGAGGGCAAGGCGATGCAGGGACGGACGATTGCCGTCAAACTGCGCCTGGCCGACTACACTACCCTGAACCGCCAAACCACTTTGCCAACGCCCACCGGCGATGCCGCCATTATTGGGGAAACGGCGTGGCAGCTGCTGCAAGGGGAACTGACCCCGGGCCGCCACTTCCGCCTGCTGGGCGTCGGCGTATCCGCTTTCGGCGAGCCGGCGGCGGCGAATGCAGAATCCATCCGCCAGTTAGCCCTGCCGCTGGCGCTGGTCGAGGGGTAGCCGGATTCAAACATGGATAGACAGGATAGACAGGATTTTGGTTATCGGTAGAACGGTACTGACCGTCAACAACCGTTCTACAGCAACCCAAAATCCTGTCTATCCTGTCTATCCATGTTTGAATCCGTCTCCCCCTGGCGCGGGAATAACGGTGTCCAGCGGCTACCGAAACAAATCCTTGTCCGGGCTGCGGATTAGGGCTTGGCTGCTGGCGGATTCCATTGGCTCCCAGGGGTAGCCACGTATTAGCGCCGCCGGCACGCCCAAGGTTTTGCCGGCGACCAGTTCCGCCGCCGCCGCCAGTTCATCGGCTACGGCGATAACTGTGGTGTGCAGCAGGTTGCCGTGGGAATCCTCTTGCCCCACATAGCTGACCAGGGGATTGAACCCGGCCACGCCGATAGCCACATTCACCGCCGCGCTGCGCCAGGGCCGGCCAAAGGTGTCGGAAATGATGACAGCTATGGATACCCCGGCCCGTTCCCGGATAGCCTCCCGGATTTGCCGGGCCGAGGCGTCCGGATCCACCGGCAGCAGGGCTACGGTGTGGTCGCCGGGGATGTTGGAGGCGTCAATGCCGGCGTTGGCGCAGTTGAATCCGTGCCAGGTTTCGCTGAGAATAACCCCCCGATCCATCCGCACAATGCGCCGGCTTTCCCGCAAAATCAGCTCGGTATGGCGGGGATCGCGCCGGTGTCCCTCAGTGATGGCTAGGGCCAGCGGCGACGGCTCGATCCCCTCGAGGGATACTACCCGGCCCTCGGCTTTGGATACGATTTTCTGGGTAACGACCAGGGCATCCCCGGCTTGCGGCGGCGTCCCCTGCTGCGCCGCCGCCATCAGCAGCAGCCCGGCCAAATCGTCCCCCGGCTGAACTTCCGGCATCCCCTCAATTCCGATAATGCGGATTTGCGGCGGCATAAGGTTGATTCCTTTCTGATGAATTGGCGGTTTCCCTTTCGCCTACCGTCATTCCCGCGTAAGCGGGAATCCCGGACGACACTGGCCCTACCGTCATTCCTACCGACCCCCACCGTCATTCCCGCGTAAGCGGGAATCCAGGACGGCACTGCCTTATAATGCCGCATCTCCGACAAACCACCGTGGGATTCCCGCTTACGCGGGAATGACGGTAGGGCGGGCGGAAATGACGGTTGCCGGGCGGCGGCCGGATTCCCGCTTACGCGGGAAGGACGGTTGTCGGGCGGCGGACGGATTCCCACTTACGCGGGAATGACGATTCCCTAACCGTCATTCCCTTGGCCCAATACTGGAACCAGTATAGCCGCACCGCCGCCCTTTGTGCTACAATAAATCTTGCCGGGAAAAATGACGCCGGGAAACCTATCCAATCCAAGCCGGGAGTCTTGCCGTGACTGCATCCTCCGCGCCTTACCGCAAACGGGTTTATACCAAGTTCGGGGACAAAGGCGAAACCAGCCTGCTTTACGGCGGGCGGGTTTCCAAAAACGACCCCCATACCGAAGCCTACGGCATCACCGACGAAGCCGTTTCGGTGATGGGCCTGGCCCGTTCCTTGTCGCCGGAGCCGCGGGTGCGGGACATCCTGCGCGACGCCCAGCGGGAATTGTTCACCATCGCCGCCGAATTGGCCACGGAGCCGGACAAGTACGAACTGTTCCAACAGCACTTTGCCCCGGTAACGGCGGCGATGGTGACCCACCTGGAGCAGACCATTGACGCCCTGGAGGAGGAGTTCCAAATGCCGACGGTCTTTGTGCTGCCCGGCGGCTCGCCGGCCTCGGCGGCCATTGATATGGCGCGCACTTCCATTCGCACCGCCGAGCGGCGGGTGGTCGCCCTGGCCGAAGCCGGCCGCCTGACCAACGAACTGATTATCCACTATCTCAATCGCCTGGGCGACCTGCTTTTTGTGCTGGCCCGTTACCAGGACCGGGAATTGCCTATTGAACGGGCGACCGGGGAACGGAGTTAGCCGCCAATGAACCGGCCGGCCAAGGCCCCCAAAATAGTGGTCATCGACTACCAGTCGGGCAATCTCCGCAGCGTAGCCAAGGCCCTGGAGTTTGCCGGCGTGGCCCCGGTCGTTACCCAACGGGCGGCGGAATTGGCGGCCGCCGATGGGGTAATCCTGCCCGGCGTCGGCTCCGGCCCGGCGGCGATGCAGGCCCTGGCACAGCGGGATTTGCTCGATCCGATCCGGGATTATATCGCCGCCGGCCGCCCTTTCCTGGGGATTTGCCTGGGGCTGCAACTGCTGCTGGAGCGCACCGAGGAGGGGGATGCCCCCTGCCTGGGCATTATTCCCGGCCAGGTGCGGCGATTGCCGCCGGGGCAAAAAGTGCCGCATATCGGCTGGAATAGCGTGGCTTGGCAGGGCCAGCATCCGGTCTTTCAGGGCATCCCGGCGGCCAGCCACTTCTACTTTGTCCACAGCTATTATGCCGACCCGGTGGACGGCGGCGGCGTGGCCGGGGCTACCGACTACGGCTTGTCTTTTTGCAGCGCCTACGCCCGGGACAACCTGGCCGCCACCCAATTCCACCCGGAAAAGAGCGGCCGCGTCGGCTTGCAAATCTACCGCAACTTTGTGGAGTGGGCCGGGGGTTAGGAATAACATCCTGCAACCAGTTCAGGATGACCCTTCAACCAGTTCAGGGCGAGCAGCAGCTGATAATGGAAGTAATCCCGGCCATTGACTTGAAAGGCGGCCGTTGCGTCCGCCTGGTTCAGGGGGATTTTCAACGGGAAACCGTCTTTTCCGCCGACCCCCTGGCCGTGGCAATGGATTGGCAGGACCAGGGCGCGCCCCGGCTGCATCTGGTGGATCTGGATGGAGCCGCCGCCGGGACGCCGGCCAATTTGCCGGTTATCGCCGCCATCGCCGCCCGATTGTCCATCCCGGTACAGGTGGGCGGCGGCCTCCGCGACCGGGACACCGCCGACCGGCTGATCGATGCCGGTGTCCAACGGGTGGTTATCGGCACGGCGGCCATTGAAAATCCCGACCTGGTGGCAAACCTCTGCCGGGATTATGGCGGCGACCGCGTGATAGTAGCGGTGGATGCCCGGAACGGTTGGGTAGCCATCAAGGGCTGGACGGAAAGCAGTCAAGTTACCGCGTTGGATTTGGCCCGGCAGATGGCGGAGTTGGGCGTCCCCCGCCTGCTTTACACCGACATATCCCGGGATGGCACCTTGACCGCCCCCAATTTTGCCGCCACGGCGGAATTGGCGGCGCAGACCGGCTTGGCGGTGCAAGCCTCCGGCGGCGTTTCTACTCTGGAACACATCAAGGAATTGGCGCAAACCGGAGTCGAGGGGGCCATAGTAGGCACCGCCCTGTATCGGGGTACGCTGGATTTGCGGGCGGCGATTGCAGTGGCGGCCGGCGGGGGGTAGGGGCGGCCTTTCTACCGTCATTCCCCGGCCTTTCTACCGTCATTCCCGCTTACGCGGGAATCCGGATTCAAACATGGATAGACCGGATAGACCGGATTTTGTTTGTCGGTATAGAACGGTGGTTGACGGCCAGCACCGTCATTCCCGCGTAAGCGGGAATCCGGCGGCGGTTGGGCGGCAAAGGACTGGTCTTTTCAGTACCGTCGGGATTCCCGCTTACGCGGGAATGACGGTTTCCATAGCGAAATTCCTTAGGAAAATCGCCCCACAAATGCCTTGACCTACTCCTATAACCGGGTTTATACTGGTCAGCAATCCAAGACCCCTAACCTTAGCCGCGAGGAAATTGCCATGTCCCTACGAAATGCAGTGGTCGCCCTTGCCTTTTTAATGGCATTTTTCGCAGGGGGGGGGGTATCCATCAGCCCAAGCCCGGGCCATCCCCTGGGACTGTTCCGACTGGCAAGCCTTTGCCCACGAGGATCGCACTACGGCCATCCTCGAGTCCCTGGCCGAAAACCGGGGCAAGACCCTCTACTGCGGCATCGACCAGTCCGATACCTTTAGCAAGGCCGAAACTTGGCAGGCCGGCAAAGACCGCAACGAGCGGGATGACACCATCTATTACGGCGAGCGCGGCATTTTCCGCGGCTTTATCGCGGCCCAAGAGGGCTGGCTGACTGACGGGGAATCCGGCGTTACCGGGGTGAGTATCGACCGCATCTTTGAGTTTCCCCGGGAGAAACGGCGGGTTAAGCGGGTCAAGCGGTTCGCCATCGCCAATGACCCCGAGCAGTTCCCGGTGGACGAAGTCGCGAGCTGCGGGCAAGTGGGCGGCCTGATTTGCTCCGATTGGGGCGCCATCCCCACAAGTTCGGGGTCGGCTCCCGCCCTGGCCCAACTGTATGCCCGCCAATTTGCGGTAGGCCGAACCTTAGCGGATAGTTTGGCCTGGACACTCGACTGGCAAACGAACATTATTAGGCGGCCGGGCGATGCTGACAGCGCCGCGACACCCAGCCTGGCCCAATGGCAGGAATTGTTGACCGCCGGAGCCGCCAGGGCTTGCCGGGCCCGGGGCGGCAAGTATGTCGCCGGCAGTGGGGAGTTCGGCCCCGGCCATAACAATAACAAAGGCTTGAATGGGGACAACTTGGGCTGGTTTTACGGGCCGAATCTTGAAATGGGCAGTGACTATAAATACCAAGCCCGGCAAAGCCGGACCTGGACGGCCACCTGCAAGAAAACCATCCGGCGCACCCGGAAGTAGGGGGGCGGTTGCCCATCCTTCAACAAGTTCAGGATGAGCGGAAAAATTGGCGGCCGCCCCCGACCGTCATTCCCGCGTAAGCGGGAATCCCGTAGTTGCTTGCCAAGACTGCGGCATTATAAGGCAGTACCGTCGGGATTCCCGCTTACGCGGGAATGACGGTCGGGGGCGGCCGGGAAGGACGGTCGGGGCTGGCGGGAAGGACGGTAGAAAGGTAGGGAATAGCCCTAGAAAGGCGGGGAATGACGGTAATCAGGAAGTCCGCCGCCCGGTTTCCTCGGCCTGAAAATCCCAGCGCTTTTCCAGCCGTTCCGCCGCCTGGGCGTACCAGTCGGCCCGCAGCACTTCCATCAGGATGAAATCCTTGCCCATGCGCCGCACGGCCCGCACCGGATTGAATCCGCACTTGCCGAAACTGCGCTGCGCCCGGGCGTTCCAATCCAGCGTATGCAGATAGACCCGTTGCAGCCGCCGCTCGGTGAACAGAAAATCCAGCAGCGTCACCACCGCATCGTAGCCGTAGCCGCCGTCCCAGTAGTCCCGGTCGCCGATGACAATGCCCAGTTCGGCCTCCCGATGCACCGAATCCAGGTCATAATACATACAGTTGCCGATGACCTTGCGGTCGGCGACTTCAATGGCAAAGTGGTGGGAGCCGGGGGTGGGATAGCGCAGCTGATCCTGGAACATTTTGAGGTAGCGGTCAAAGTGCATGGTCAGCGGCAGGGCGGCGTCCAGTTGGGCCAATTCCGGGTCGCACCGCCAGATATAATCCTGCTCGGCGTCCTCCAGCCGCTTATCCCGCAGCGTAACCCGCGCCCCGTACAGTTCCGGCATCAGTTCCCCCGCTCCCGCCGGGCCAGCAACTCCATCGCCTGCCGCAGCACGGCGGCCTCGTTGGCGTAGGCCAGCAGGTTCAGGGCGGCGCTGCCGGGAAACCAAGCCACCACATCAAACTCCGGATCGTGCAGCCCGATATGGCCGCCCACCGCCGTCATCAGGTAGAAATGCACCGTTTTATGATAGCGCACCGCTCCCTCCCGGTCGGAAAACCAGTAGTCGATGCTTTGCAGGGGTTCCTCGATGATGGTTTCCAGGCCGGTCTCCTCCCGGACTTCCCGCAAAGCGGTCTGTTCCAGGGTTTCCCCCGGATCGGGAGTGCCTTTCGCCAGGCTCCAGCGCACCGGATTATCCCGGCCGCACAAGATCGTTTCAATGCCGTTGTCGGCCCGGCGGTACACCACGCCGCCGGCGGACACCGGCTCCTCAATCCGGGGCGGTTTTACCCCGGCCATCGGGTTCTTTGCCATTGAATATCCCTTGCCCTCCGCCCTTGCCCGGGCCGGAGAAAGTTAGCATAATTCCTGGCCGCCATTTTAGGGCGGCGGACGGGGATAGTCAATGCCTTTTTGCCCGGCCCTCTTGTTGGGCCGAGGCCGGTCAGGCGGCCAGCCGATTGGAAGTGATGACCGACACGCCCCGTTCCTGCGCCCGCTGCACGGCTTGGGGGATGACCGCGCCGCCGACTACCGCGCCGATGCCTTGTTCCTGGACAATCCGGCCCAGGATTGCGGCCCGGTCCGCGGCCCGGATTACATCGTGGTTGTTGACGGTGCGGGAAACCTCGACGGCGAAATAAATCGTTTGCCGGGTGTCCCGGTCGATGGCGCGCACCACCAGATCCACGGCGCGCAGGGCTTTCCGTTCATCGGCGGTGATCAGCCCGTCATCCTCGGCATCGTCAATCCAGTCGTTCAGTTCGGTGGCGAACGGGATCAGGTCGCTTTTGAGGATGACGATGCGGCGCAGGCCGGGATGATTCCCCTGGAGCAGGTTGACGATGTTGCGGTGGGTATCCCGCTCCGCCTGCCGGCCCTTGAGCTGGCTGAGGTCGCCTTTTATGTCTTTGATGTCGGCCTCAATCCGATCCAGGCGGGCAAAGATGGTGGCGTTGGTCTGCCGCTGCTCCTCGTTCCACTGCTGCTGCCGCTCGTTCCACCGCCGCTGCTCCTCGTTCCACCGCCGCTGTTCGGCGATGAACTCCCGCAGTTCGGCGGTGAGGGCGTCCATCCGGGCATCAGCCCGGGCGTTGATTTCCCGCTGTTCGACAATGAACGCCCGCAGTTCGGCGGTGAGGGCGGCTATGGCGGCCGGCAGTTCGGTACTGAGGGCGGCTACGGTGGCCGGCAGTTCCAGAATTTCCGGGGTCAGCAGCAAGGCGCGGAAGTGTTCCCGCCACTCCGGGTTTTCCTGGAGAATGCGGGACAGGTCGGCAATGTCGTTGACGGCGGTGGGCATGGTCATAACTTTCGGGCGTCTCCTTGAGGGATGAGGTTTCGGCTAATCATCATTATAGCACATTTGGCGGCGCGGCGGCAACCGTCCTTCTTGCGCCAGCGGGAATCCCGAATGGCATTGCCAAAGACCGGCCTACTACCCATTGGGCATTTCTGGATTCCCGCTGGTGCAGGAAGGACGGTAAAGAGGGGGCGGGAAGGATGGCAGAGGCACCTACCCTTTTTACCCCCCGCTGATGGCCGGGACGAAGTGGACTTCGCTGTTTTCCCCCACCCGCTCCAGCAGGCCCATCCGGGCAATTTCCCCGTCAATGGCTACCGACAGGCTGGGGCGCAGCTGATTATCCGCCACCAGCCGCTCTTTTATGCCGGGGTACAGTTCCTCCAGCCCGTTGACCACCTGGCGGACATTGGCGGCGGCTACGGAAACCTGCTTTACTCCGCCGGTCAGCGGCAGCAGCATCGTCGGCACATAGACGATTGCCATAGGATTGCG
Organism: Dehalococcoidia bacterium; assembly: GCA_965203435.1. GTDB lineage: Bacteria > Chloroflexota > Dehalococcoidia > Lucifugimonadales > UBA3495 > CBDBCU01. The sequence continues at coordinate 699,061 of CBDBCU010000002.1, forward strand.
CTCCTTGCCCGGAAACTTTTAGCAACATCCATTATAGCAGAGGCGCAAAATCGGGGCGGGAGAATAAACCCGCCCCGGTATCGGTTTGCTACCCCTTGCCGGCGACATATTCATCCTTCAACAAGTTCAGGATGAGCGGATTGAGCGGCCGGCGGCGGATTTGCCAAGCCCGCCCCGGTATCAGTTTGCTTTCCCTTGCCGGCGGCGTATTCATCCTTCAACAAGTTCAGGATGAGCGGTAGGAGTGGCCGGCGGCGGGTTGCCAAACCCACCCCGGTTTCTGTTACTGTCCTCTTGCCGGCGGCGTATTCGTCCGCTCATCCTGAACTTGTTGAAGGACGAGGGGACGAATACGCCAACCAGCCCCTACCACATAGCCGCCAGCACCGCGCCGGGGGTGGCCGGCAACTTGGTCATCGGCTGGCCGATGGCGTGGGATATGGCGGCCCCTATGGCCGGCAGCGGCGGGACAATCGGCACTTCCCCCACGCCGCGGACGCCGTAGGGATGTCCCGGATTGGCTACCTCGACAATCACCGTGTCAATCATCGGCAAATCCAACGCCGTCGGCATCCGATAGTCCAGGAAACTGGAGTTCAGCATCTGGCCCTGGTCGTTGAAAAAGTATTCCTCGTTCAGCGCCCAGCCGATGCCCTGCACCACGCCGCCTTGCATCTGCCCTTCCACATAGCTGGGGTGGACCGCCTTGCCGGCATCCTGCACCGCCGTATAGCGCAGAATCGTAACCTTGCCGGTATCCGGATCCACTTCCAGGTCGACGATATGGACGCCGAACCCGTTGCCCTCCCCGGCCGGGTCGACATTGGATACCCCGGTAATGCCGCCGCCGGTGGTCAGCAGCTGCCGGGCCAATTCCTTGAAAGTCATCCGCAGTTCCGGATCCGATTTGTGGGACAATACGCCGTCCTGATATTCCACCGCATCGACCGGCGTGTCCCAGATTTTGGCGGCCCGGGCCCGCATCTGAACTTTCACTTCCTCGGCGGCCTCGATAGCGGCCCAACCGGTGGCAAAGGTGGTGCGGCTGCCGCCGGTGACCATCGTGTAGCCGATGGAATCGGTGTCCACTACCGTGGGCTTGACCTCGCTGTAGGCAATCCCCAAAGTTTCCGCCGCCTGCTGGGCGATGGAGGCCCGGCTGCCGCCAATGTCCACCGAACCCTCAATCAGGTTCACCGTGCCATCGGGATTGACGGTGATGTTGACGCTGGAGGCAAAACCTCGGTTGAACCAGAACCCGGCGGCGACGCCCCGGCCGCGATGCTTGCCGGTCAGCGGCGTCTGATAATGGTCGTGATTGCGGGCCGCTTCCAGACACTCTACCAAGCCAATCCGCCGGTACACCGGCCCCTCGACCCGGCGGACGCCCTCCTTGGCGGCGTTGCGGAGCCGGAACTCGAGGGGATCCAGGCCCAGCCGACCGCAAATTTCATCGATGACCGACTCGACGGCAAAGGCGGCCTGGGGGGAGCCGGGGGCGCGGTAGGCCGCCGTCTTGGGCTTGTTGACCACCACATCATAGCCGTTAATGCGGCCGTTGGGGACATCGTAGCAGGCCAAGGCGCAGGCCGCCCCCTGCATAACCGGCGAGCCGGGATAGGCTCCGGCCTCAAAGGCCAGGGTAATGTCGGCGGCGGTGATTTTGCCGTCATTGGTAACGCCCATCTTGACTTTCATCCAAGTGCCGGGAGCCGGCCCGGAGGCCTCGAAAACCTCGGTACGACTCATCAGCAGCTGCACCGGCCGGCCGGCTTGCCGGGACAGCAGGGCGGCGATGGGTTCCAGGTAGGCGGTGATTTTGCCGCCAAACCCGCCGCCGATTTCCATGGGCGTTACCTTGACCTTGGATACCGGAATCCGCAGCACATCCGCCACATTGGCCCGCACCACGAAAGGCCCCTGGGTGCTGCACCAGATATTCAGCTGGCCGTCGCTGTTCCAGAAAGCCGTGGCGTTGTGGGGTTCAATGTAGCCCTGATGCACCGAGGCCGTTTCGTATTCCCGCTCCACTACCAAGTCGGCGGCGGCAAAGCCGGACTCGACTTCCCCTTTCGCAAAGACCATCCGCGCCGCAATGTTGCTGGGCCGGGCGGCCAACTGCCCCATTTCGGCGGTGAACAGGTCATCGTGGAGCAAGGGGGCCTCGGCAGCCATAGCCGCCTTGACCGTCAGCGCCGGCGGCAGAACTTCGTACTCTACCCGGATTAGCTTGACCGCTTCCGCGGCGATATGGGGATTGTCGGCGGCTACGGCGGCGATCGGATGTCCCTTGAACAGAACCTTGTCCGCCGCCAGGATGTGATTGTTGGCGAACTTGAGCCGCTGATAGTCGCCGCCCAATTCCGCTTTGCTGAGGGCGGCGAAGGGCAAATCGGCGGCGGTAATTACGGCGTGGACGCCGGGACAGGCGGCCGCCGCGCTGGTGTCCAGAGCCTTAATCCGGGCATGGGCGTAAGGGCTGCGGAGCACCTGGCCGGCCAGCAGACCGGCCAAGCGGAGATCCGCCCCATACTGCGCCCGGCCGGTAACTTTGTCCACGCCGTCCGGCCGCAAGGGCCGTTTCCCCACGACGGCGTAGTCAACTGCGGACAGGACGATATTGGCAGTCACGGCGGCCCTCCCGGTTAAGCCTGAATTTTGGTTTCGGCGTCCAGCACGGCGCGGACAATCTTGTCGTAGCCGGTGCAGCGACAGAGATTGCCGGCCAGCCAGTGGCGGATGCGGCCTTCGTCGGCTTCCGGCTCCCGTTCCAGCAGGGCTTTGCTGGCGACGATAAAGCCGGGGGTGCAGATGCCGCACTGGAGGGCGGCATTTTCCAGAAAGGCTTGCTGCACCGGATGCAGCCCTTCCGGCGAGGCCACGCCCTCGATGGTGCTGATTTCCTTGTCCTGGGCTTCCACGGCCAGGGCCAGGCAGGAGGTGATGATGCGGCCGTCAAAAACTACGGTGCAGGCCCCGCAGTTGCCGTCATTGCAGCCCTCCTTAGTGCCGGTCATCCCCAGCACATCCCGCAGCACCTCCAGCAGGCTCTGGCGGGGTTCGCAGAGAAAATCCGTGGGGTTGCCGTTGATGGTGGTACTCACATGGACTAATCCGGGCATAACTTATTACTCCTCTCCCCGGGCGCGCTTAATCGCGGTGTTCAGGGTGCGGCGGGTCAGCACGCCAACCAGATGTACCCGCTGGCGGATGGTGCCGCGCATATCGTTGATGGGTTTGGCGTCGGCCATAGCCAGTTCGGCCGCCGCGTTGATGGATTCCTCGGAAACCGGCTTCCCGGCCAGGCTGTTGGAGGCTTCCCGGCAGAATACCGGGGTGGGGGCTACCGAGGCCAGGGCAATGCGGGCCGATACGAAGGTCTGCCCGGCGGCGTCCAGGACTACCGAACTGCCCACGCCGGCCACGGCGATGTCCATTTCGTTGCGGGGGATAAAGCGCAGGTAGTTGGCCCCGGAGTGGGCTACCGGCGCCGGCATAGTGATGGATACCAGGATTTCCCCGGTTTCCAGCACATTGCGCCCGGGGCCGGTGCAGAAATCCGCGACGTCCACCTGCCGGGTACCGTTGGGGCCGGCGATGTTGGCGACGGCGCTCAGGGCAATCATCGCCGGAATGGCGTCGGCGCTGGGAGCCGAGTTGCACAGATTCCCGCCCAGGCTGGCCCGGCCCTGGATCTGGATGCTGCCAATCAGCCCGGCCGAGTCCACCAGGCCGGGATAACGGGCGGCGACCTCCGGATGCTCGTAAATCCGGTAGCAGGGGACCGCCGCGCCGATAGTAAGGCCATGGGCGGCGCTGTAGGAAATTTCGTTGAGTTCCGGGATGTCCTTGACATCCACCACCAGGTCGGCGCTGCGGCGGCCGCCGCGGAGTTGTACCAGCAGGTCGGTGCCGCCGGCCAGGGCCCGGGCGCGGTCGCCCCGCTCGGCCATAGCCTGCACCGCTGCGGCTATCGTCTTGGGCATGGCATATTCAATAGCTTCCAAATTGACCACCTCCTTTGCGGGGGCATTATAACACTATAAAGCGCCCCTGTCAGCAATGCCGGGGAAAATTGGGAAAAACAAAGGAAAACGGCAGGAAATGGCTTTCCCTGCCGTCCGGCTTGGGGCAAAAACCTGGCGTGCTGAACCGCAACGGCCTACGGGGGACGCCAGGGAATATAAAGACTTGGCGTGCTGAACCGCAACGGCATACGGGGGACGCCAAGGAATATACTGACCGGCAGTTTAACGAGGCCGGGAAACTTTGTCAAGCATTTTCGGGCAATCTATTCAGGGCCTTTTAATTGTCGGATTAGTCCCCGATAAATCCGTTGGCGGCGAGCTGGTCGCGCCGCCAAGCAAACCTATGACCAGCTCATGGAGAACGGGATAATGGGCATCGCGGCGGACAATTAAAAGGCCCTGGCACCTCTTCCCCCGCTATTGCCAACCCGGCCGAAACCATGTAACCTGTTCATACGCCGGTGCCGCGCCGCCGACACTCCGGAGGAACTGCCATGCGTTTCCCTTGGTCCCACTTGCCGGCCTTCGCAGCCGGAGCCATCGTCGCCGGCCTGCTCGGCGTCGGCCTGCTGATCCTCACGCAAGAGCAGAAACCACCCGCGGCCCAGACTCCCGCAGCAACGCAGCCGGTATACCCCACGCCATCCGCCGCCGTTGCCGTCCTCCCCACGCCGTACCCCGCGCCGGCAACGGCCACCCCCCAGCCCACCTATACGCCGTGGCCCACCGCCACGACCTATCCTCATCAGCCGGCGCCCACCGCCCGGCCGACTTTGACGCCTTATCCTACCCACACGCCCTATCCAGTCCAACCCACCTATGCGCCGTTGCCGACGCCGACCTCTTACCCTCCGCAACCCACCTACGCGCCGCCTCCGAAACCGACATCTGCCCCGCAGCCAACGCCTACCCCGCAACCAACAATAGCCGCCGTTGATTCGCGAGGGTATTGGCGATTGGGAGACTTTTACAATACCTTCTGGGCAAACCATGATCGCGACGGGATCGACGATGACGCGTTCGACGATTATGCCAACAAACGCTGGCATATTTATATCCCCCGGATAACGCTGCTCGACGGCACTTATTACGGATACGACCCCCAGCTGGCTCCGTCCCATAAACTGCCTCGGGGAATTGCCACCTTCTCGTTTGAGTACATCGACAACCCCCCAATTACGGACGGGCAAGCCCTTTGGGCCACCTGCGAATTGGGGTCCGTCAAACCCCTTTCCGGGATTATGAGTTTCAGTTTCTGCAGCCTGGATGCGCCCTTGAATATCCGTCATTCCTACAGCGGAGCAGGGCTAGACGAGTCCCGCCAGATCGACGGCGGACAAACCCTGTTGGGCGTTATCCGGGATAACCCAAGCCAGTCCAATGCTTTGGACTACCTGGAATTGGCTGTCCGAACCATCCGGGCCTTCTACGGCAATCCGGAACCGCCCGCCGCCAGCTCTATTCCGCCCGTTGTGCTGATCCATTACAAGGACGCCGCAAAAATGGGGTCGAGCGGTTATTGCTGCTGGGCCGGCACCATGACCATCAACGATCACTTCGCGGATGACTCCTATTACGCCCGGCGGATAATCTTCCACGAAACGGCCCATTTCTATGACGTTCCCAGCGGCGACCGGCACTACCGGATTAACGGCCAGTGGGAGGACTGGTTCTGGGCGTCGGAGGGTCTGGCCGAGTTTCTGGCGTCCTACACCGAGGCGCAGTTCCAGAAAGCACCGGTCGCCGACGGATCCGGTGGGCACTGCACGGGAAACACCCTCCGCGAGTATATGGACGGCGTTGCCGATTGCCCCCTCTGGGAGTACCCGGCCGGAGAACATTTCTACTTTTCCCTTTACCAGGTCAACCCGGACGCTTTCCGCGACGGCATCCGCCAATTGGCGGTTTTGCCCGCTTCGGAGTTCCAGGGAATCACGGACTACTGCCGGATCTTCAATTGGCCGGCGCACCACGAAGTTATCAATCGCCTGTTCTCGCCGGGTTCTTGTCCATAAATGACACCGGTTTATCCGGCCCACTGACCGCCACGACCGCCAGGCCGGATAAACCGACAAAACCAGTCCCGGCAGCCGGGCGATGGTGGGATTAACGGCGGGCCGGGAACTTTCCAGCTCCTCCAGGACGGCGGCGGCCCGGTCGATGCCCTCTTGCAGGGCGTCGGTAGCCTCCTCTGCTGCCAACTGGAGAAAGGCGGCGGGGGAAAGGTGCGACTTGCGGCGGCATTAAATCGCTGACAGTGGCCCCTTGCCGTAAATTCTTTCCCCTGATACAATGGCGGTCAAATCTGCTGTTGCTGGAATCCGATGGACGAACCCCAGTCCGGCGCCTGGCGGCTTTGTCTAACCTGCTACCACAACTGCGAATGCGGCGGAATGGAAGTGCGCCGCCAGACGGAGGTCAAGGTATGACGGGAATCATGTGCGGGCTTTGCGGCGACACCTTGCAGGTGCCGGACGATTATAAGGCCGCGGTGGACAAAATGCGCGGTGGTGAAGGCCAGTGGTTTTGCGACCATTGCGCCGCTAATGGCTGGTGCGCGGATGTGCGTTGTCCGAAGTGGTCTTGCCAAGAATCCCGCGCTATGTATCAGCGGGTCAAGGGGATTGGACACCAATATGCTACCAGCAGGGCTGGCACGATGCTCGGCCTGGCTGTAGCCATATGGAGCGGGATGTCGTCGCTAGATGATGGCGTCGATATGGAAGCCCTGGTTTTATTTGGCATTGGCATCCTGCTGACGGCGTGTAGCGTGTGGGGGTGGTGGGATGCCCGGCGGCGGGACAGGAAATATCGAAGCGAATTGGAGCGCCGGCCGGAGGTTTAATAAGGCCGCCACCCCCCCTTATGGCGGCCGCGCTTCAGGAAAGCTGCCCTTTAACCGGCCTTCCCTACCGATTCCGCAACTTCGGATCCAGCTTGTCCCGCAGCCAGTCCCCGGACAGGTTCATCGACAGCACTACCAGCAGGATGGACAGGCCGGGAAACAGAGATACCCACCAGCCGCTGCCGCCGACAATCAAATCCCGCCCCTCGGCGACCATCAGCCCCCAAGCCGGAATGTGCCGGGGAATGCCCGCCCCCAGGAAACTGAGGGTGGCTTCCAACAGGATGACATGGCCCACTTCCAGCGTAACCAGCACTACCAGGGGATTGACCACATTGGGAAAGATATGGCGCAGCATAATCCGCTGATCCGAGGCCCCGGACACCCGGGCCCGGCTGACAAAATCCCGGCTGCGGATGCTCAAAGTTTCGGCCCGGGCCATCCGGGCAAAGCGCGGCCATAAGATTACCGCCACCACGACAATCACCGTGCCAATGCTCGGCCCCAGCACTATCGCCAGCACCAGGGCAAAAAGCAGCCCCGGAATGGTGATAAAGATGTCCACCAGGCGCATTACAATATGGTCGAGCAGGCCGCCGAAGTAGCCGGCCAATACCCCCAGAGCGCTGCCCAAGGCCCCGCCGGCGATAATCGCCAGCAGGGAAACGCCCAGGGAAATGCGCGCCCCGTGCATAATGCGGCTCAGCACATCCCGGCCCAGCTTGTCCGTCCCCAGGATATGCTCCCAGGAACCGCCGGGCTGCACTTCCACCCCGTTGATATACTTGGGGCCGACCCAAGCCGGCGGGGTCAGCCGCTGCCGCGGCGCCACTTCGTTGGGCGGATGGGGGTCAATCAAATCGGCGAATACCGCCGGAATAATCAGCAGTACCACCAGCACAAAGAGCGGGGCCAGGGGGTAACGCCGGGCTTCCCGAAAGAACCGGCCCCAGCCGCCGCCCAGAACGGCGGGCCGGGCGACCGGCGGGGCAATTCCGCTTGCATCCATAGTCAGTTACCTCGGTTTCCCGCCTGCGCGGGAAGGACGATTTAGGGCGGGATTGACGGTTTCCAGTGGGATTGACCGTTTCCTGCGGGATTGACGATTTCTCGCGCAATTGACCATTTCCGGCGGATTCCCGCCTGCGCGGGAAGGACGATTTATGGCGGATTCCCGCTTACGCGGGAATGACGGTTTATAAAGGGCGGCGGCCCGGTCAGGCATAACGAATCCGCGGGTCAATGTAGGCGTAGATTACATCCACGAACAGGTTGATGCCGACGAAAATGACGGCAAAGAACAGCACGATGGTCTGCATTACCTGAAAATCCCGGTTGCGGATGGCATCCACGGCCAGCAAGCCCACGCCGGGATAGGAAAAGACAGTTTCGGTGACGACCGTGCCCGTTACTAGTTGCGCCACCAGCAATCCCAGCAGCGTCACCGGCGCAATCGATGCGTTGCGGAGGGCGTGTTTCCAGACCACCCGCGCCTCGGATACGCCCTTGACCCGGGCCAGTTTGATAAACTCGCTGTCCAGCACTTCCAGCATCGAGGAACGCACCAGCCGCATCAGCGCCGCCACCTGATACCAGCCAATCGCCAGGGCCGGCAGTACCAGATGGGCCAGGCGATCCAGGCCCGGATCCCCGCGCCCGGAGGTCGGCAGCCAGCCCAATTGCACTGCGAAAATCCACATCAGCATAATCGCCACCCAGAAAGAGGGCGCGGACTGCCCCATCAAGGCAAAAATCTTTGCCAGATAATCGGGCATCGTATCCTTTTTGACCGCCGACAGCACGCCGACCGGCACGGCGATGCCAATGCTGATGGACAGGGCCAAGCCGGCCAGCATCAGGGTAGCCGGAAAGCGCTGCATTACCAGATCCAGGGCTTCCCGGGTGGGATGCTGAATGGAACGGCCGAAGTCTCCGGTCAGGGCATTGCCCAGGAAAGTGAGATACTGGATATGGAGCGGCTGATCCAGCCCCCACTTGGTCAGCATCGCCTCATATTCGGCCGGGCCGGCGTCATCATCCAGCAGCACATCCATCGGATCGCCGGAGATGCGGGCCAAGCCAAAGATGATGATGCTGACCGCAAAGAGAACCAGCAGGCTTTGCGCCAAGCGTACGATAATGTAGCGCTGCATACTTAACCCTTACGATTCTACTGGCGGGGAACGGTTCTGCGGCGCTCCCGGATTTCCCTGAGGAAATCCGGGAGCGCCAGGCAACGGGACTGGCCCCTCCCTAGCGGGCGGCCTTGATATACTCGAAGTCCCGCACGCCAAAGACGCCCGGCGTCAGCCACTCCGCAATGTAGGCGGGATTGACCATAAACTCGAACGGCACCCAGAACAGGGGGATGGAGCAATAGGTGTCAAAGCAGTAATCGCCCATCTCCCGAATCAGGCTGTCCCGCTCTCCGGCGGTGCCGGCCACTTCCAGCTCCTCATACTTCTGGTCAAAGAAGGGATCCTCGTAGCGGGCCGCCCCGGTGGGCGAGTAATGGTACACAAAGATGGCCCGGGTGGGTTCGGTAAAGCTGCCGGTGTGCAGCCAAGCGGTGTTGTGGGTGCCTTGACTCCGCAGCAGCTTGGTGTTGACCGCCCGCTCCACCGGCCGGAACTGGGAATCAATGCCGATGGCTTCCCAGTAGCTGTTGACCAGTTCCCCGATGTCCTGCATTTCCGGCAGGCCGGGCCGAGGATAGGACTGGTGGACAATGGAAAAGCCGTCGGGATAGCCGGCTTCGGATAGCAGTTCCTTGGCCCGTTCCGGATCGTAGCCGTATTCGCCCTCGAACCGATCCAGCCATTCCGCGTTCCAGCCGGGAAACTTGGCGTGGGAATGGGTCTGCATCATCAGCTCGGCCCGGCCGCTGAAAAAGACTTCGTTGATTTCGGTGCGGTCAATGGCCCGGTTCATCGCTTCCCGCACCAGGGGATTGGTCATCGGCTGGCTGGGGTCATATTCCGGGCGGGTGGGAATGAAGTTGCCGCCCATAAAACCCACCAAGCGGATGGCCGGGGTAGTGCCGGTTACTACTTTCATCCCTACCGACAAAGCGCCCACCTGCAAATCCCGGGGGATTTCGGCGGCGTGGACTTCCTCGGCCACCAGCATCGCCAGCTGAGTCGAGGGTTCCCGGACGAAGTGCAGTTTCAGCTCCGGGAAGTCCGGGGTTTTGCGCCAGTGGGCAAAGCCGGGGGAATCGTAGATGACATACTGGGCCTCGGCCTGCTCGGCGAACTGATACGGGCCGGTGCCAATGGGATCGTTGGCCGTCAACTGAATGCCGGCCTCATTGGGCTGAAAATCCGCGCCCAATACGCCGCCGCCGGCGTCCCAATGGTCTTTGCTGCGGATGACGGCAGTGTAGTTGGTGCTGACATAGGTGGTCATAATGGGTTCGGGCTTGTTCAGGTGGAGTTCCACCACATACCCATCCGGGCCGTCGGGCATCACCACCTCTTTCAGCAGGTCGCGCCAGGTCGCCGCCCGGGAATCGTTATGATCCAACCGCCGCTCCTGGCCCATCGTATGGGCAATGTCCTTGGCGGTCATTTCGCCCCAATCCTTATGGAACTGCACCCCCTCCCGCAGTTGGAAAGTCCAGACGGTAAAATCGTCGTTGGTACTCCACTCCGGGGAAAGCATCGGGACCGAATCGGTGTATTGGTCGAACTGCACCAGCCCCTCGAAGAGCGGCAGGACAATGGGCAGGTCGCCGCGGCCGGCCACCGGGTCAATCAAATCCCAGGTCGTGGGGCCGCGGGCCACTTCCACCCGGGCGATGGCCGGTTCCGCCGCCGGGACGGCCGCCGCCGCGGGAACGGCGGTCGGCGTAGGCGTCGGGGCCACCGCGCCGGCGCCGATCGCCCCCTGGCCGACTTCGGCGCTGACCGGGGCCGGCGTAGCGGTCGGCGCGGCCGGAGCCGCCGGTTGCGCCGGGGCGGCCGGCTGTTGCGGTTGCGCCGCCGGCTGAGCCGGAGCCGCCGGTTGCGCGGCCGGGGCGGCCGGTTGGGCGGCCGGGGCCGCCGGAGCCGGTTCCGCCGGAGCCGGGGCCGAGGCCCCGCAGGCCAGCAGCGCCGCCGCCAGCAGGGAAACCGCGCCGTAAATCAGCCCGCGGGGATGGATGAACTGCGCCAATTTCATCATTATTCCTCCAACTTTCTCCGGATGCCGCAACGGGTAACCGGCTTGCCTAAAACCGGAATAAATCGGCGGCCCTTGCCCGGATAATTATACCGAATCCGCAACAATTCGTCCGATTCGGCCCCAATTCCGCCGCCGCCCCCCGTTCCGCAAAGGGCATTGTAATAACCCCCTAGCGGGTTGTCAATAGGCGGGTTGAGGTATAGCGTTGTTGAGGGAAAAGCGGCCGGGGGAAAAGGGGGGATGATTTGCAATTGTCTAAATCACTGACAGTTTCCCCCTTGCCGAAAAGCCTTTCCCCTGATACACTGACGGGCAAATCCGCTGTTGCCGGGGGACGATGACGACGCCGCGCTCCGTTGAGGACAACGCCAATACTTTCCTGGGCAAAGGGCTGCTGCCGATGCTGGGCCAAGCCACGGTGCTGGCCCAGCATACCGGCGTAATTGTCGGCTATCCCCTTTTGCGGCCCGATGTTTTCATCGTGGCCCCGGGGCGTTCTCCCTTGGCCATCGAGGCCGAATACGAACCGGCCCGCCGGGTGGAACAGGAGGCCCGGGAGCGTCTGGGGCTGATGGCCGTTCTGGGCCGTCAGCGCATCGAGGCCGCCATTGCCTTGCGCTATCCTAATTCGGTGCAGACGGCTTATGACCAGGAGGCGGCGGTGCGGGCGGCGCAGTTCGCTTACTGCGTGTTTCGGGTCGATAAGCGGGAAAACACCCCGGAAAGGAAAATTAAGGAGATTTCCCGCTTTCCGACCTCCGGCTGGCTGACCGGCTCCCTGACCGACTTGGCGGACTTGATTCGTTTGGCCTCCTTTCCCCGGCTGGCGGTGGCGGACGCGGAGGAGACCCTGCAAAACAGCATCGACCGGGGCGCTGCCATTCTGGATGTATTCGACTTTACCCGGCCGGCCCTCAATGGAATTTTGGCCGACCTGCTGGGAATGCCGGATGCCCCGCAAACCCGGCGGATGGCGGTCTCGATTATAGCCAACGCTATGATTTTTCAGGAACGCATTGCCGGCATCCACCCGGATGTCAAGCCTTTGTCTCTAGTATGTGGCCCGGGGATCCGCCAGCCCAAGTCCGAAACCCTGAACGCTTGGGAATCCATCCTGAAAATTAACTATTGGCCTATCTTTGAAATCGCCCGGCAGATTTTGGATATGATTCCGGCCGGGGAAGCCGGAGACTTGCTGGGCCGCTTGAGCTACGCCGCGGAGGAAATTGCCAACGGCGCCGTGGAAAATACCCACGACCTGACCGGCCGGATTTTCCAACGGCTGATTTCCGACCGCAAGTATCTGGCGGCTTTCTATACCCTGCCGGCGGCGGCGGCCCTGCTGTCCCGCCTGGCTGTGGCTAAATTGGAGGGAGTGGATTGGAGCGACGGTCAAGCCTTGGGCCAACTGCGCGTCGCCGATTTGGCCTGCGGCACCGGCGCCCTGCTGTCGGCGGTTTATGACCAGGTCGCCGCCCGCCACGAACGGGCCGGCGGCAATGCGGCGGCCCTTCATCCGGCCATGATGGAGGAAGTCTTTTACGGCTGCGATATAGTGCCTTGGGCCGTGCATATCACCAGTTCCACCTTGTCCGGCGTTCAGCCGACCGTCCAATTCGCCAAATCCCGCCTCTACACTATGCCTTTCGGCCGGCAAGAGGATGGGGAAGTCAAAATCGGCTCCCTGGAACTGCTGCAAGCGGCGTCAGTGCCGACGCTGTTTAATATGAGCGACCCCGATTGGACGGACGAAGCCGCCGCCCAGCAAGTAGGCAACAACGGCGATGAAACCGTCAGCAAGGTTACTGCCGAAATGCCGGACGGGTGGTTTGACCTGGTGATTATGAACCCGCCCTTTACCCGAAACACCACCCGGGAAGGGGAAACAGCCGGCAAAATCGCCGCCGCCTTTGCCGCTTTCGGAGCCAGCGCCGCCGACCAGCAGGCGATGGCGGAACGGATGGGGCAAATGAAAGCCGGGACTTGCTATCACGGCAATGTGGGCCTGGGTTCCGGGTTCGCCGCCCTGGCCGACAAAAAGCTGAAACCCGGCGGCGTCCTGGCTCTGGTGCTGCCGCTTACCGCCATCACCGGCGTGGATTGGGCCAAGTTCCGGGAAATGCTGGCCGCCGGCTATCAGGATATTACCGTGATTAGTACCCTCGCCAGCAGCCCGGAAATGACCTTTTCCGCCGATACCGCTATGGCCGACTGCCTGATTGTCGCCCGCAAAAGCCGGGAGGACGAACCGCCGGCGCAACGGACGCATTTCATCTCCCTGAACCGCGTTCCCCAATCCTTTGACCAAGCCAGCGTCGTCGCCCAGAGTATCCTGGCCAGCGATTATGTCCGCAAGATTGAGGACGGGCCTTATGGCGGCACCGCCCTGTGGGTGGGGGACGAAATCATCGGCGCAATGCTGACCACCCCTATCGCCGAGCATTGGGGCGGCGTCCGCATCGACGACTACGCTTTGCCGCAAACGGCTTATGCCCTGGCCCAATCCCAATTGTGGCTGCCGGCCAGCCCGGGCCCCCTGGATCTGAAAATGGCGCCGCTGGGCGCGGTAGGTACCCGCGGCAAATATCATCTGGACATCATCGGCCGGCCGCCCCGCGGCCCCTTTGACAAGGCTCCGCCCCGGACCAACGCCACCTATCCCGCCCTCTGGAATCACGCCGCGGCCCAGGAAACCCGGATGATTTGCCCTCCGGATTCGGAACTGACGCCACGGCCGGGGATGGAAGCGAAAGCCAGCCAGGTCTGGGCCACGGCCAGCCGCGTCCATATCAACCAGGATTTCGGATTTGCGTCTCAGCCGCTGGCGGCGGCCTTTACGGAACCGGAATCCTTGGGCGGTACCGCTTGGCCCAATGTCATCTTTCCCGACAAGCGGTTCGATTATCCCTTTGTCCTGTGGTGCAATTCCACCTTGGGCTTGGTGTCTTTCTGGTGGCGCTCCAGCCTCCAGCAGCCCGGGCGCGGTAGAATGACCATCAGCGCTACTGAAAGCCTGCCTATCCTCGACCTGCGCGCCTTGACCGAGGCCCAACTGGCCTTGGCGGAGGAAATTTTCGAGGAGTTTCGGGATAAGGAATTCCGGCCGGCGAACCAGGCCGACCAGGATCCTAACCGGGCTTTGCTGGATCGGCGGGTGGTCTGCGACCTGTTGGGCTTTGACGAAGCGGCTTATCGGCGGGTAAGGCTGGTGGCGGGAAAATGGTGCGGAGAGCCGTCGGTCCGCGGCCGCTAAAGCCGCCGCCCCACCTTGACGCCGCCATCCTTTCCCGGCTATTATTGCCCCAACTGAGCCCAACCTACAAAATCCCCCTTGCGATTGCCGGTTTTGATGTCTGCTTTTGAGTTGCAACGGCGGCTGGAGGAGCTGCGGGATGGCGGCCGCTCCGTGGCCGACCTGCTCGAGTTTCTCCGGGATTATCCCTATCAGGATTTGGATTTTGCCCGGATTGACCACCAGCGCCCCCTGCGTACCGGCTTTCCCGAGGCGGTCTTGGGCCGGGGCAAAACTCCGGGGCAAATCGCCGCCATCGTCCAATCCCTGGCCGGGCGCGGCCATCCGGTTCTGGTCACTAAAACCGACCGGAACGCCTACGCCGCCGTGGTACGGCAAACCCCGGCGGCCGCCTACGATGAATTGGCCCAGGCCATTGCCGTTCCCGCCGCCAATCCGCCGCCCCGCCGGGCGGGGGCGCTGCTGGTCACCGCCGGCACCGCCGATTTGCCGGTAGCCGCCGAGGCCGCCTTGACCGCCGAATTGATGGGCAGTCCGCCGCAGCGGGTCAACGATGTAGGCGTGGCCGGCCTGCACCGCCTATTGGCATCTCTGGACGACTTGCGGCAGGCCCGGGTTATCGTCGTGGTGGCCGGAATGGAGGCGGCGTTAGCCAGCGTCGTGGCCGGGTTGGTGGCGGCTCCGGTTATTGCCGTCCCCACCAGCGTGGGCTATGGGGCCAGTTTTGAGGGCTTGGCCGCCCTGCTGGGAATGCTGAACAGCTGCGCCCCGGGGGTGGCGACGGTCAACATTGACAACGGCTTTGGCGCCGGCTATCTGGCCGCCCAGCTGAATGGGATGGGGCAATAGCTATGGCCGATAACGGCGGCGGATTGCCCTTGCCCTTGAATCCGATGCCTTTGCTGCAAGCCCTGCGGCCGTGGCAGTGGGTCAAAAACCTGCTGGTATTCCTGCCCTTTGTCTTTGCCATCAACCTGGTGTGGTGGCCGGACGATTTGACGCCGGCTCCCGGCCTGCTGCTGCGGGCGGCCTTGACCGCGGCGGCCTTCTGCGCCTTGTCCGGGGCGGTCTATCTGTTCAACGACCTGATGGATCGCCAAGCCGACCGGGAACATCCCACTAAACGCTACCGCCCGGTAGCCGCCGGCCGGGTCCGAGCGCCGATTGCCATTGCCACCCTGCTAATCCTGCTGCTGGCCGGATTGGGCGTAATGGCCGGATTGACGCCGCTGCTGGGCGGCATTGGCCTGCTTTATCTGGCGATTAACCTGTCCTATTCCTTGGGACTGAAACGGCTGCCCTTGCTGGATGCCCTGCTGGTGTCCAGCGGCTATGTAATCCGGCCGGCGGCCGGGGCGGTGGCTATTGGCGTAGCCCCCTCGCCCTGGCTATACACCACGATGGCGGCGGTCGCCCTGTTCATCGTCCTGGGCAAGCGCTACGCCGAGGCGCGGCTGGCCGGGGATAACCCGGAAAGCCAGCGCCCGGTGCTGCGCCACTATCCCCGGCCCTTTGTCGGCCAACTGCTGACTATCGCCGCCGCCGCCGCGCTAATCAGCTATGTGCTTTACACCGTGGAAGCGCCCAATCTGCCGGCCAACAACGCTATGCTGCTGACCATTCCGCCGGTGGTGTATGGCCTGTTCCGCTTTCTCTACCTGCTGCACACCAGCCGTTACGCCGAATATCCGGAGTTGTTGATTCTCAAGGATTGGCCTGTGGTATTATCCATGCTGGCCTGGATTGGCGCGGCAGCCCTGATACTGTTCCTGAACAGCTAGGGCCTATCCCGGCCAATCCGCTAACCCGGAGGGCGATGGCGTATAGAAACCGAGGGCCAACGACTATAGAACCGTCATTCCCGCCCATTTCTACCGTCATTCCCGCGTAAGCGGGAATCCCGCGTAGGGCCGAATGGCGCGGCGTCCTTCCCGCGCAAGCGGGAATCCGATGGCACACAGAACCGTCCTTCCCGCCGGCCTTGCCCTACCGTCATTCCCGCGTAAGCGGGAATCCGAGGCACATAGAACCGTCCTTCCCGCCGGCCGCAACCGTCATTCCCGCGTAAGCGGGAATCCGAGGCACATAGAACCGTCCTTCCCGCCGGCCGCAACCGTCATTCCCGCGTAAGCGGGAATCCCGAAATGCCTGATGGGGAGTGGGACGGTCTTTGGCAATACCGTTCAGGATTCCCGCTTACGCGGGAATGACGGTAAAGGATTCGTCAAGTATATAAGGAGTTGCACCAATGCCGGAAACCCGCACCCAATACCCGGCGGCCGCCCCGGCGGCCGCCCCGGCGGCCGCCGTAGCCGACAGCCCGGCACCCGGCCGGCCGGTAGTGGCGGTCGTTGCCACGACGCCGGCCACCGTCCTCGAAGATGTGGGCCGGGCTATGCGCCTGGCCGGGGCCGACCGGGTCTTGTCCCCGGATTTGGCAACCCTCCTGAAAATCAACATCTCCTGGCAGCACTGGTATCCCGGCTGCTCCACCACCCCCTGGCAGCTGGAGGGCGTTGTCCGGGGATTGCAAAGCCTGGGCCATCAGGAATTGATTGCCGCCCACAATGGCACGGTGGTGGTGGATTCCTTTGAGGGCGAGGTCAACAACAAGCACAAGGCGGTGCAGGATAAGTATGCCCTGCCCACCGTGCATCTGGATACTCCGCCTAACCACTGGGTGGATTACCGCCCTAAAGCCGAAATGCTGGTCTTGGATGACATTTTCCCGGAGGGCATTCAGATCCCGGAAATTTTTGCCGGCAAAAACATTGTCCACCTGCCCACGATGAAAACCCATGTGTTCACCACCATGACCGGGGCGATGAAAAATGCCTTTGGCGGCCTGCTGCACCGCAAGCGCCACTGGACGCACTCGGTCATCCACGAAACCCTGGTGGACTTGCTGGCGATTCAGCAGGAAATTCATCCCGGAATTTTTGCGGTGATGGACGGTACTTTTGCCGGGGACGGCCCCGGCCCCCGGGCTATGCGCTGGCATCTCAAAAACCGCATCCTGGCCGGGGCCGACCAAGTAGCGGTGGACGCCGTCGCCGCTCGGATGATGGGCTTTGACCCGCTGAGCCTGAAGTTCATCCGCCTGGCCCACGAGCGCGGCCTGGGCTGCGGCGATTTGTCGCAAATTGAAATCGCTGGCGAGGACATCCGCGGCGTCAACTGGGGTTTTTCCGGCGCGGAAAACACCTTTGCCAGCCGAGGGCAAAAGCTGATTTACTGGGGGCCGCTCAAGGCTCTGGAAAAAGCCTTGCTCCGCAGCCCCATCGCCGCTTGGGCCTACGCCGCCTCCAATCTGTACCACAACGGCTACTGGCTGAACACCCACGGCAAGCGGCGCATAAACGCCGCCCTGCGGACGGAATGGGGGGAGTTGTTTAAGCGTTACTGAACCCCTAGACACCACAGTTTTTTGTGGTATGCTAGTTGTGGAGGTGAACCATGCCTATCGCCACCCTGAAACTGACCAACGTAGGCCCCTTCGACGACATCGAGTTTGAGTTCGACCGGCAGGTAAATGTCTTTACCGGGCCGAACAACGCGGGCAAGTCGACCGTGCTGTGGGGGTTGCGGGACATCCTGGTTTTCCCCACTAATTTCCCTTCCAAGATGCTCCGGGAAGGAAAAGAAGCTGAGTTTGAGGCTCGGCTGGGGGGAGAAGCGGATAAGAAGCTCAGCGGTCAATTTCCAATTGTCCATAAGCCGGGTGGCTATTGGAATGACGAGCGTTGGGAGCAATACGGTAGTATGTTGGAGTTGGTACGATATACCAACTTCATCCCGGCGCTTCGCAGGAGCACGGACTTCAGGTCGCCCGGTCCTACCGTAAACAGGAGGCAAGAAAATGAGGGATTTCCTCAGAACGAGTCTCAATGGTGGGAGGACTTCGCCAGCGGTGAAACCGAGGTAGGATTTCGGCCTGTCATCGAGAATGAGGACGATATTCACGGAGATGAACTGCGGAAACGCAGAACGCTTGTCCGGTCGGGGGCTTTTATTGTCAGCGACCAGAGGGTAATGCAAAAAATAATCGACCTGGATTACCGTTCCTACCGTCGCAAGGAGCCGGCGTCCCGGGACATCATCGTCAAGATCGGGGAAATGGCTTCGGAAATTACCGAGGGATTCCCCATCCAGTTCTTGGGCGTGGATGAGGATGATCGCGGCCTGTTTCCCCAGTTCCATACCCCGGACGGGGCTATGCCGCTCAATGCCCTGAGCCAAGGCACCCAGTCCCTGATCCAGTGGCTGGCTCACTTCCTGATCGGCTATGCCGAGTATTACGAATTTCCCGAAAGCCTGGCGGATAAGCCGGGCATCTTTATCGTCGATGAAATCGACGCCCACCTGCACCCGTCTTGGCAGCGGCGGATTATTCCCACCCTGACCCGGCATTTTCCCCGCCTGCAAATCTTTTGCTCCACCCACTCGCCGCTGATGCTGGCCGGGTTAAAGGAGGGCCAGGCGCAGTTGCTGCGGCGGGATGAAACGGGCAAGGTTGTCGTTTCCCGCAACGAAAGCGACATCATCGGCTGGTCGGTAGATGAAATCACCCGCATCCTGCTGGATGTGCCGAACCCCACCGATCTGGAAACGGTAAAACATCTGGAACGGCTGCAAGAACTGCGCCACAAGCAAACCCGGCAAACCCTGTCGGCAGCGGAGGCGGCGGAACTGGAAAAACTGCGGCATACGGTCAATCAGGATTTGCTGGGCGGGCCGATGGCGGCCCAAATCGACCGCTTCGTAGAAATCCTGGAGCAGGCTAAAGCCGAGCAACGGGATCAGCGGGAACCCGCGCCGGCAACTCCCGCCCGGACGCCGCGCCGGCGGCGGAAGGTGTCGGAATAATGCACTGGACCGATCGCGGCCCGGAGCCGGCGCGGTTAGCCGCGATAAGTTCCCAATACACGCCGCGCTGGATTGCCCATTATCGCGGCAAGACCGGAGCAAAACCTACCGATTCCCACTGGCGGGATTTTCACGCGGATTTGGCGGCGGCCTTTTCCGGCCTTTGCGCCTACTGCGAGGAGCTATGCCCCGGGGAAATTGACCACTTCCGCCCCAAAAGCCGGTTTCCCGAACGGGTCTATGCGTGGGCCAACTGGCTGTTCAGCTGTCACCGCTGCAATCAGCTGAAAGGCGATAAGTGGCCGGCCGGCGGCTATGTTGACCCTTGCGCCAAATCCAAACCGGCCCGGCCGGAAAACTTCTTTGCCTTCGACACGGTCACCGGGGAAATAGTCCCCCAATCCGGCTTGACTCCGGCCCGCCATATTAAGGCTCAAAGCATGATTAAGGACTTGGGCCTTAACGAGGACTTCCATCTCGAAAAGAGGGTGAAGTGGCTCTGGGCAATTTCGGAAATGCTAAAGGCAAATCTCGACATTCAAGACAGTACCTTGAGAAAGCTGACTGCGCGGGATACCGAGTTTTCCAGCATTACGCGGGTTTTCCTGGCCGAACAAGGCTATTCGGTGGATAGCTGAAAGAACTACAGCAAATCCCCCGCCAGGCCCGCCACTTCCCGATAGACTTCCGCCAGCGGCCGCCCCGTAGCCAGGGCAATGCGCCGGCAGTCCTCATATTCCGGAGCGGCGGCTATGCCCTGCCCGGCCAGATATTTAACCTTGACTTGCGCCGGCCCGGCGGCGGTTTCCACTACGATGGTTTCCCGGCGGGCGGCGTAGCGTTCCACCCAGCGGCGGCGCACCCCCAAAGTCGGCGTTTCCCGCAGAATCAGCTCTACGGCGGCGTTTTCCAGTTCCGGCGGCAGCAAGGCCGACAGGATTATTCCCGGCCGGCTCTTTTTCATCTGAATGGGGGTGTGCCATACATCCAGCGCGCCCAGGGCAAACAGCCGTTCCTGCGCGTAGCCCAGGGTTTCCCCGGTAACATCGTCCAGGTTGGTCTCTAATAAAACCAAGCCCTCCTGCAACGGGGCCGGCAGCGCGGCGGCCGCCGGACTTGCCGCCGTTTCCCCCCGCCAGACCCGTACTATATTGGGAAAATCGGCCGGATCGCGGCTACCCAATCCGACGCCCACCGCGTCAATCGTCATTGCCGGCCGCGCAAAACGGGCTAAAGCGGTGATGATGGCGGCCCCGGTAGGCGTAGTCAACTCTCCTGCCGCTTGATGCATGGTCTGTTCCGGGGCTACCGGCGCGGCGGCCATAGCCGCCAATTCCAGGGTAGCCGGGGCTGGGTTGGCGTATCCGCCGGGCCAACGCGGCGGACTAGCCGCCCCCAATACCAACGGCGCGGCATAAACCGCCGCAATCCCCAGCTGATGCAATCCTATAGCAAAGCCGACCACATCCACCAGAGTGTCCACCGTCCCCAATTCCTCTAATTCCAGGGCGGCCGGGTCTTGCCCGTGGACCCGGCTTTCCGCCTGCCACAAGGCATTGAGGATTTGAGATGCTTGGGCTTTGACCGGCTCCGGCAGGGAACTGGCGGCGACCAGATCCAACTGGCGGCGCGGCGACAGACGGTCTTGACCGCCGGTATCATCCAAAGTCACCGTCAGCTTGACGCCGCGGATTTCGCAGCGGGTATCGGTTGCGGCGGAAAGCTGGTAGCCGCCGAGGTCCAGCCGGGACAATTCCGCTTGCAGGGTAGCCAGAGGCAGGCCCAAATCCAGCAGCGCGCCCAAAAGCATATCGCCGCTGGCCCCGCCAATGGACTGAATGTAGGCCGCTTTCATCCCTAATCCTTTCGGATTGCCCGGTTCACTCTAATCCGGCCGCCGGATTTACTGCCGCCTTTAACCCGTCATTCAGGCTGCCGGAACGCAGGCCGGACAAGTCCAGGGACACCCACAGGTAGCCGATTTCCTTGAGCCGGGCCGCAATTTCCTGGCGGTGGGCAAAGGCAAATTCCATTTCGTCCGCGCCCACCTCCAGGCGGCAGAGCTTGTCGTGATGGCGGGCGCGCACTTCCCGCAATCCCAAGCCGCGCAGATAATCCTCGGCCTGCTCAATGCGGTACAGGGTTTCCACGCTGACCGGGATGCCGTAGGGGATGCGGGAGGACAGGCAGGGTTGGGCCGGCTTGTCCCACACCGGCAAATCCCACTGCCGGGCTAATTCCCGCACCCTTGCCTTGCTCAACCCGGCCTCGACCAGGGGACTGCGTACCTTTCCCTCGGCGGCCGCCTGCAAGCCGGGCCGGTAATCGCCCAGGTCATCGGTATTAGCGCCGTTGACCACCCAGGCAAACCCTTCGGCGGCGGCCAGTTGGCGCAAATGGGCATAAAGTTCCGTCTTGCAGAAATAGCAGCGATTGGGGGCATTGGCGGCGTAGCCGGCCCGCTCCAGTTCGGCGGTCTGAATGGTGCGGTGCGTCAAGCCGAACCTTTGCGCCAGGCTGAGGGCGTCGGCCAATTCCCGGGCCGCCAAGGCCGGAGAAACGGCGGTAACGGCCAGAGCCTGCGCCCCCAAAGCCCGCTGCGCCGCCACGGCCAGCAAGGCGCTGTCCACCCCGCCGGAATAGGCCACGACCACCGACCCCATTTCCCGCAGGATGGATTCCAGCCGCTGCCCGGCGGCCGCCAAGTCGGTCAAAGCAATCGTTTCCCCTTGACCGCCGCCGCCTTGCCGTTCTGCCTTTGCCATTGCCGCCGCCCCTTTGTTAAGATAGGATTTAGGATTAGCCTTACCCCATTATACAACATCCCGGCCCATAGTGGGCCGGCCGGATAGGAAAGCAAGTTGACCGTCCAGAGCATCAGCGCCATTACTTTGGCCGTGGCGGATATGGCCCGGTCGGTGGCTTTTTATCGGGACTGTATCGGCCTGCCGTTGCTGTACGGCGGCCCGGACGCCGCCTTTGCCAGTTTCCGGGTGGGCGGCGGCTACCTGAACCTGACCGGTCAATCCCCGGATTTTGCCTGGTGGGGGCGGGCCATCTTTTATGTGGACGATGTGGATGCCCTGTATCAACGGCTGACCGCTTTGGGGCTGACCGCCGACACCGCCCCGGCCGATGCCCCCTGGGGCGAGCGTTACTTTCACATTAAAGACCCGGACGGCCACGAACTGAGCTTTGCCCGTCCCTTGCCCGGCGGCGGGAATAGCGGTTAGGCATCCCCGGCCGCCCTACACATTCACCAGAAAGTTAATCACATCCCCATCCTGCACCGGGTAGGTTTTGCCCTCGGCCCGCAGCGCCCCTTCCTTGCGCCCCTGGGCCAGGCTGCCGCAGCGCTGCAAATCGGCGTAGGTTATCACCTCGGCCCGGATGAAACCCCGGTGAAAGTCCGAATGGATGGTCGCCGCCGCTTCCTGGGCCGGCAGCCCGGCCCGGACGCTCCAGGCCCGCACTTCATCCGGCCCCACCGTCAAAAAGGAAACCAGCCCCAAAGTGCGGTAACTGCTGCGGATGACCCGCTCCCGGGCCGCCGCGGCCAAGCCCAGCTCGGCCCGAAACTCCGCTTCCTCCTCGGCCGCCATCAACGCCAACTCCGCCTCCAGCCGCGCACTGATACATACTTCCCCCAAATCCTCCCGGCCCGGCAAATCCGCCGTCAGTTCCGCCAGAGAAATCTCCGGCCCGGCCTCGTCGGTGTTGAATACTGCGATAACCGGCTTGGCGGTCAGCAGCTGATAGTTGCCCATAAAGGCCGCTTCGGAATCGGTCAATTCCTGATGCCGCAGGGGGATGCCGGCTTCCAGTCCCTGCCGTACCCGGTCGGCGGTTTCCCGTTGCCGGGTCAGGGCGGGCCGTTCCGCCGGCTTGGCCTTTTTCAAGCCGTCAGTCAGCCGTTCTACCGCCCGCTCCAGCACTTCCAAATCGGCAAAGTTCAGTTCCTCCAGCATCGCCGCCAAATCCCGGCCCGGGTCGATGGTTTCCTGCGGGTGGACTACCGCCGGGTTGGCAAAGGCCCGGGTTACGACCAGAAAGGCGGCCGCCCCCTGCAAAATGTTCCGATATTGGCCGCTGATGCCCCGGGCTTTAGCCAGGGCTTCCGGGCCGGGCAAATCCCAATAGCGGATTTCCGCGGGAACCACCTTGCGGGGGTTATACATCCCGGCCAGAACTTCCAGTCGGGGGTCGGGAACTTTCACCACCCCCAGATGCAGCTCGGTAGCCGACCCGCTGGCTCCGGAGGCCGACGCCTCGCCGCGGGTCAAAGCGTTAAAAACCGTGGTTTTACCCGCCTGCGGCAGGCCAATAATGCCAATGTCCATAGGTTAAGCGATTCTCAAAGCAGCAGAATGGGATTGGGGATTGGGATGGGGATAATGATAGCACATTCCCGGTTCGGTTTGCTTACGATTGCTTTCCCGCTCATCCTGAACTTGTTGAAGGATGAAACGGCTATAAGCAAGCCGAACCCCATCCAAAACCGCTGTTGAATAAACCAGTCCTTTATGCTATAATCCATCAAACCAAGCCCGGATTGGGATAAGGAGGCGGTTATGCCGACTAAGGATTGCCAGCTCGATGAGGTCAGCGAGCTGGGCGAGAAAATCTATCGGGAACGGATAAAGAGCCGGTTGGCTCCGTCGGAAAAAGGGAAAATCGTATTCATCGACGTAGTGAGCGGCGACTACGAAATCGATGTGGATTTCCGTACCGCTTCCGACCGGCTGCGGGCGCGGCGGCCTGATGCCGTGCGCTACGCGGTGCGCGTGGGCTACAAGGCGGTTTTCCACTTCGGCGGCAGCCACACCCTAGACGATGATTAGGGGCACGGTCTTTCCCAACCGGCAAGCCTTGATTGCCGTCGCCCTGCTGGATACTGCCGGGCAGTTTCAGACCGTCGAGTTCATCCTGGATACCGGGTTCGACGGCGACCTGAGCTTGCCGCGTCAAACCCTGCAAAGGCTGGAAATCCTCCCTGAGGGCCGGCTGCCGGTTGAACTCGCCGACGGCAGCCGGACGACGGCCCACACGTGGGAGGCCACTGCCCTCTGGGACGGGGAACGGCGGACGGTTAGCATTATGGAGTCGGAGGGGGAGCCTTTGCTGGGAATGAGTCTCCTCTGGGGAAACCACATTGCCCTCGCGGCCAAGGATTTCGGCGACTTGGTTATCGAGCGGCTGGGGTAAATGCCCGACCACACCCCTTGGGCTTTCCGGCACCCCTTGCCCCCGGCTTAACTATTCTTTCCCGTTGCTTATGGCCGGTTCATCCTTCAACAAGTTCAGGATGAGCGGAAAACGACCATAAGCAAACCGAATCCCATTCCGCGCCATTGCTGCCTAAACCAATCCTTTATGGTATAATCCATCAGGGCAAGCCCGGATTGGGATAAGGAGGTCAGTATGCCGACTAAGGATTGCCAGCTCGTTGCCATCAGCGAGCTGGGCGAAAAAATCTACCGGGAACGGATAAAGATCCGGTTGGCCCCGTCGGAAAAGGGGAAGATCGTCGCCATCGATGTATTGAGCGGCGACTACGAGGTCGATGCGGACTTTATCACCGCTGCCGACCGTCTGCAAGCGCGGCGGCCCGATGCCGTGGGCTACGCGGTAAGGGTGGGCTACAAGGCGGTTTTCCACATCGGCGGCAGCCACACCCGCGACGATGATTAAGGGCACCGTCTTTCCCAACCGGCAAGCCCTGCTTGCCGTCGCCTTGCTGGATACTGCCGGGCAGTTCCAGCCCTTCGAGTTCGTCCTGGATACCGGGTTCGATGGCGACTTGTCCTTGCCGGCCCAAACCCTTCAAACCTTGGCAATCAGACGGTTGCTACCGTCCATAGCGGAACTGGCCGACGGCAGCCGGACGATGGCCCCCACTTGGGCGGCCACGGCCCTCTGGGACGGTGAACGGCGGACGGTTAGCATCATGGAGTCGGAGGGGGAGCCTTTGCTGGGAATGAACCTCCTTTGGGGAAACCACATCTCCCTCGCGGCCAAGGATTTCGGCGACTTGGTTATCGAGCGGATGGAGTAACGACCGGCCCTAACCCTTGGGCTTTCCGGCGCCCCTTATCCTCATGGCAACCGCAGATAGAGACCGTCATTCCCGCGCAAGCGGGAATCCAGAACGGCACTGCCTTATGATGCCGCAGTCTTGGCGGGCAACCGCTGGATTCCCGCTTACGCGGGAAGGACGGTTGTATATGTTCGGGAATGACGGTAGGGGGTGGCAGGAAGGACGGTAAGGGGCGGCGGGAATGACGGTTTCTATAGGCCCTTGCCCTAACCATCCTTAACGATCAAAAGCTCATGGGAATCTTTCACATAGTTATCGTCGCCCCGTTCCAGGCGGTTTTTGCCGATGCGGGTTTCGCCCTGGCCCAGGGTGTATTGCCACGCCACTTCCATTATCCGATAGTCGGCATACCATTCCCGAATGGCGGTGCAGTCGTTGTAGGAAAGGACAAACCCGCCCTGGTGCTGATACAGCAAATCCCGCAGCAAGGCGTGGTCAAAGTTGCGGTGATGCACCGGAAAGTTGCGCTGGGGATAGATGCCGCGAAACATCCGGCTGTCGCCATCCAAGTAATAGGGCGGATCGCAATACAGAAAGTCGGTCCGATGCTGGGGGATAGTTTCCGCAAAGGAGCCGCAGTCCACCGTCAAGTTGGGACAGCGGAAAGTCCGCACCTTGTCCAACAAGCGCCGCGCCCGTTCCGGCTCCTCGTAAATGCGCGACATCCAGCCCAGAAAGCCCGGCCCATAGCTCAGGTTATGGTTAAACCAGTAATGGGCCGCCCGTTCCAGCGGGTCGGCTATCGGCGCATTGCCTTGCCAGTGGCCTTTAAGCCGCCGCTTGACTTCGGCATACGCCGCCTTGCTGGGTTCCCATTGGGCGATGCGGTCGGCCAAGCGTTCCGGCTCCGCCAGTTGCCGCTGCCAGTAGTTGACCAGCAGGTCAAAAACATCGTAGCCCTGCACTTGGATACCCAGCTCCTTGGCGGCGGCGATTTCCACCGACGCCCCGCCGATAAAGGGGGCGACCAGCCGTTCCAGGCGGTCGGGAAACTGCTCGATGATATAGCCGACGGCCAGGCTTTTGCCGCCGGCATAGCGCAGCGGCAAGCCGTTGTAGCGGGCATAACGGCGGTTGCCCGGCCCGCGCAGTCGTCCCAGGAACCGCTCCCGGGCCGACAATTCCGGCAACAGGGAATTCATCATCCCGCCGGATTCCCCCGGGATACGGGCCGTTGCGCCAACCGAAGGAATAGCCCTCGGCAATGCTTTTCCTCCCACCGCTTTTGCCCGGCGTCCCAATTCCCTACCCCCGGGCCAGAATTACCGTCCCGGTCGAGGACAAAGAGCCGCCGGTGCCGTTGACCAGGGAAATCCGCGCCCTTTCCCCGCTGCCGTCTTTGGCCTTGACCTGCCGGTCGCTGCACTCCCCCCGCAGCTGCCGCACCGCCTCTACCAGCAGGAAACTGCCGTACATCCCGGGATGGGTGTAGGACAGGCCGCCGCCGCTGGTGTTCAGGGCAAAATCGCCGCCGGGGGCGGTGCGCTGATTAGCCACAAAATCCGGCCCTTCCCCCGGCCCGCAGAACCCCAGGCTTTCCAGGGACAGCAGCGTGGTATAGGTAAAGGAATCGTAAATCATCGTCAGGTCCAGGTCGGCGTGGGTCAGGCCGGCCCGGGCCAGGGCTTTCGGGCCGGTTTCCCGGGCAATCAGGGAAGTAAAGGCGGGCATCTGGCTGATGATGTTGTGGTCATGCCCCTCGGCGGCCCCCAGCAGCCAGATGGGTTCCTTGCGGCAGTTAGCCGCCTTTTCCGCCGTGGTCACCACAATGGCCGCGCCGGAATCGGTCACCAGGCAGCAGTCAAAGAGATGAAAAGGCCAGGAAACCCAGCGGGAATTGTGGTAATCGTCAAAACTCATAGGCGTTTCGTGCATTACCGCCTTGGGGTTCAAGTTGGCCCACTTGCGGGTAGAGACAGCGATTTCGGCCAGAGCCTGCCGGGTGCGTTCCTCGCCGTATTCGTGCATATAGCGGGTGCAGGCCATAGAGTAGTTGATGGGCTGCCCGATGAGGCCGTAAGGGGCTTCGTATTGGGCTACCGGCAGATTGGGGTCGGCCGGCACCCGGGCCCGGGTGGAGCGGCCGGCCTGGCCGTGGGTTATCAGCACCGTATCGCAGTAGCCAGCCCGGATGGCCGCCGCCGCGTGGGCTACATGGATGACAAAGGAGGAGCCGCCCACCGAGGTGTTGTCGGTAAAGGCGGGCTGAATGCCCAGGTATTCGGCGGTCGCCAGGGTGGAAAACCCGGCGGTCAGCAGCCCGTTCACCGCCGATTTTTCGATGCCGGCGTCGGCCAGGGCGTTGGCGGCCGCCTCGGCGTGATGCTGCAACGAGGATTTGTTCGGCACCGTCCCCATTTCATCGGATTCGGCCACCCCGACGATGGCAATGTCCCGTTCCTTGACTGCGCTGGAAGTCATAACTTTATCCTTTCCCTCCCGGCCGGCTGAATTTCCCCCGGATATTACACCATTCCCCGGTTGGGGGCAAGGCCGCCGCGGTCCTTCTCGCCGCCGGCTACCGTCCTCC
This sequence comes from Dehalococcoidia bacterium, assembly GCA_965203435.1. Lineage (GTDB taxonomy): Bacteria > Chloroflexota > Dehalococcoidia > Lucifugimonadales > UBA3495 > CBDBCU01. Next base: position 726,844 of record CBDBCU010000002.1, read on the forward strand.
CCGCGCCAGGGGGAATCCATAAATCCGCTCCTCCGGAACTTGTTGAAGGACGGCCCGCCGCCATTCCGGCCCATCCTGCCTTTCCCGCCTCCGTTGCCATCCTTCAACCAGTTCAGGAGGAGCGGATTTATGGCTTACTGTTTTCGCAGGAAGGACGGTAGAGGGTATGCTATAATCCCGCCTATGTTTCCGCCGCTGCGCCGCATATCCCCGCAACTTTCCGTCCAGAGCCGGGCGGCGCTGAACTTCCTTGCCATCCACGGCGGCCTGATTGTCTGCGCCCTTTTCCTGCTGGTAGGCTTGGCGACGGCCGGGGATTACGGCCGCGGGTTAGATGCGGGGAATCAGCGGCAAACGGCCGTGGGCAACTTGGACTATGTCCTGGGCCGGGCCGACCGCATTGAATCTTTCAACGACCACGACCGGCTTTACGGCGTAGCCTTTGAGTTGCCGCTGCTGCTGGCCGAGGGGGGCCTGGAGGATTTATACTATGTCAACCGCCTGCGTTTAACCCTGACCCACCTGTTCTTTATTATCGGCGGCTTCTTTTGCTACCGGCTGGCTTACCGCTTGTTCGGCAGCCGGCGGCTGGCCTTGATTGCCCTGCTGATTTTCCTGCTGCATCCCCGCATCTACGCCCATTCCTTTGTCAATTCCAAAGACCTGCCCTTTCTCAGTATGTTCGTCATCGCCCTGTATCTGCTGGAGCGGGCTTTCCGCCGGGACACGCTCGGGGCCTTTGTCCTGCTGGGAATAGCGGTGGGACTGCTGACCAACCTCAGGATTATGGGGATAATGCTCTTTCCCGCCATTATCGCCCTGCGGGGGCTGGACCTGCTTTATGCCGGGGGTGGGCCGGAACGGAAACATATTCTGCTGACCGCTGGGGGGTTCCTCCTGGCGGCCGGGCTGACTTTGTACGCCGTAACCCCCTACGCTTGGGCCAATCCCGTTGACTACCTGGCGGCCAGCCTGAACCTTACCGCTAACCATCCCACTATTGTGCGGGAGCTGTTCCAAGGGGAGTGGTTTCTTTCCGACCAACTGCCGCCGCATTACAATGCCGTATGGTTTGCCATCACCACGCCGCTGCTGATGCTACTGTTGGGCAGCCTTGGGATAGCGTTGGCCGGGGCCCGGGGTTTCCGCCGGCCCGGCGCGGCCCTCCGCAACAACCGGCGCCGCTTGCAACTGCTGCTGCCGGCTTGCTTTTTGCTGCCGCCGCTGGCCGCTGCCCTGCTGGGTTCCAATCAGAATAACGATTGGCGGCATTTCTATTTCCTTTATGTCCCTTTCGGCTTGCTGGCGGCCGGGGCATTGGGCTGGCTGGCGCACTCCTTTTCCCGCCAGCGGCCTTGGCGGGCCGGGTTGTACGGACTGGCGGTATCCGGATTGGGCTTGACCCTGCTCCAGATGGCGCAGCTGCATCCCGCCCCGTATCTCTACTTCAACGCCCTGGTGGATCGGGATACTCCGGAATATCTGCGGACGCAGTATCTGCTGAGTCATTCGCCGTTGACCCGGCCGGCGGCCCTGCAATATCTGCTGAAAAGCCATCCCGGGGAGACCCTGGCCCTGCATACCCGGCGTTTGACCGATTTCGAACTCCTGCCGCCGGCCGACCGGGAGCGTTTGCAGCCCGCCGGCGGCGGCCGCCGCGCCGATTATGTCCTGTTGGATATTTTCCCCACCCAACAGCCGGACTTGGCTTTTAATACGGTGTTCGGCCGCGTTTATAACAACACGACCAACACCATCCTGCGGCCGCTGGATTCCGCCCGGATGACGCCGGCGGCCGTGGCGGCCTATCAGGAAATATACCGCCAAGCTGTGGCCGGCGAACCCGTTGTCCGCGCCGATTACCAGGTTTATCGCCACGGGCCAAGGCTGACTTTTGTTAAAGAGAATTGCCCGCCGGACAGCCGGGGCGACTGGTTCAGCGCGCAGCTACTACCGCCCGACCCGGAAATCCGGCCGGCGGCGGCCGGATCCCGCGACGACTACACCGACCCCCGCCTGGGCAATTACGGGGTACAGCTGGGCGACCGCTGCCTGGCCGTTATTCAGCTGCCCGCCGCCGCCCAGGGCGACCTGATCCTGTCCCAGCGCCGGTTGGAGCAGGGCTGGCCCGCAGAGCCGCCCCTATGGTGGGCAACCTATAGTATTACCCCCCCCCCCCCCCTAGATTTGCAGGATAAAATTGCCCGGCGGCGGCAAGAACCGCCGCCGGCCGGGCCGGATGCCTTTGCGGTTTTCTTGGAACCGGATGCCGGCGGCGGCTACCGCCTGCTTTATACCAAAGGGGACTGCGCCCCCGAGGATTACAAAACCCGGGCCTTCCTGCACATCCGCCCGGAGAACTTGGCCGATTTGCCGTTCTACTTGTGGCAAAGCGGGGTGGACAATCGGGAGTTCGCCTTTACGCGTTACGGCGTCCGCCTCGGCGGGGAATGTTTGGCGGTATATCCCCTGCCGGACTATCCCATCGCGTCCCTATTGACGGGGCAAGCCGGGATTTGGGAAACCAACCTCTACCCGCCGGCCGACCCGGAACCCCTGCGGGCGGCCTACGCCGCTTTATCTGATATTCAACCGGCGGCCCGTTCCGCTTTTGACCTGTATGTTCAAGACAATCAGCTGACTTATCTCCGGGAAACCTGCGCGGCGGCGGATACGGCGGCCGGCTTTTTCCTGCATATCATCCCGGAGGATATATCCAATTTGCCGGCGGATCGGCGGGATGCCGGTTTTGCCCATGCCGGCTTTGCCTTTGCCCGTCAAGGCGGCCATTTCGACGGCAAGTGTCTGGCGGTGATTCCTTTGCCCGAATATCCCATCCGGGAAATTCGCACCGGCCAGCATATCCCCAGTCAAGGCGATTTATGGTCGGTGGAGTTAATCGCCGCACCCGACCCGGCCCAACTGCGCGCCGATTACGCCGCCCTGTCCGGCGCGGAGCCGGCGGCCCGGGATTATTTCGCCCTGTATTGGCGGGATAACCGGCTGTTTTATTTGCGGGAAAATTGCGCGGCTGAGGATACGGCGGCCGGCTTTTTCCTGCATATCGTACCGGCAGATGTTGCTGATTTGCCGGAGGAGCGGCGGCCGGCCGGCTTTGCCCACGGCGGATTTAACTTTGTCCGCCAGGGCGGCCATTTCGATGGCAAATGTCTGGCGGCGGTTGCCCTGCCGGACTATCCCGGCGGCATTAAGGAAATGCGTACCGGTCAGTATGTACCTGAGCAAGGGGATTTGTGGTCGGCGCAGTTGGCGGTGGGGCGGTAAGGGCGGCCCTCCCCACCGTCATTCCCGCGTAAGCGGGAATCCCGAACGGTACTGCGTCAGACAAGGCTGTTGACGGCCGGGCATTTCGGGATTCCCGCTTACGCGGGAATGACGGTAGAAAGGGCCGCGGGAATGACGGTAGCAGACAAAACCGCCGCCGCGATTGTCCGCTCATCCTGAACTTGTTGAAGGATGGGCGGACAAGTCGCCGCCGCCGTTGACAATTCCCGCCCCTTTCTATATATTCCCCGGCAAAGGCACTGGGGGCAAACGGCGGCGGATCTGGATTAGGCCGGCCCAATGCCGGTAAAACCGTCCTTCCTGCCTGCCCTACCGTCATTCCCGCGCAAGCGGGAATCCAGAAAAGCCCGATTGGTAGTAGGCTGGTCTGACGCAATACCGTTCTGGATACCCGCTTACGCGGGAATGACGGTAGGGGCTTTGTACGGAATCGGTTGAGGTGAAAGTTTGAGCCCGGGACGCCCCTGCGTTTTCTGCGAAATCGTGGCCGGCCGGGAGCCGGCCCGCATCCGCTATGTGGATGACGAATTTATCGTCATCGTCAATCGCCTGACCTGGGCGCCGGTGATGCTGCTGGCAATGCCCAAGGCGCATATCGGGCAGGTCGCCCTGTGGAGCAGCGGCGGGATGCTGGAACGCCTGGGCCGCATCGCCGTAGATCTGGGCTGTATGTTCTGCCCCAACGGATTCCGCATCGTATCCAACTTCGGCTATGACGGCCTCCAGACGCAAAGCCACGCCCATATCCACATCCTCGGCGGCGCTTTCCTGGGGCATTACACCGACCTGGCTTAACCGCAAATCAACTACGGGAGCAGCAGCGACTATGTCCGAAACCGTCCTTTACGAAACCCAGGATAACATTGCCCTCATCACCCTGAACCGGCCCGAGGCCCTGAACGCCATCAATCGGCAGCTGCGGCAGGACTTGGCCGACGCCATCGTCCGCTTTGACGGGGATGACGCCGCCCGGGTGGGCATCCTCACCGGGGCCGGGCGGGCTTTTTGCGCTGGCCGGGATTTGAAAGAGCGGGCCAGCGACAATGCCGCCGGCCGCCAGGCCCGGGCCGGGGACAGTATGCAGCCCGACCGCCCTTATATGTGGCCGCAGACTTGGAAACCGCTGATTGCCGCCATCAACGGCTTTGCCCTGGCCGGCGGCTGGTCTATTGCCCAGCTGTGCGATTTGCGGATTGCCGCCGCCGACGCCCAACTGGGCATTACCGAAACCAAGTGGAGCCTGCTGCCGCCCTTTGCCACCATCCTGCCCAAGCAAATCGGCTTGGCCGCCACTCTGGAATTGTGCCTGACCGCCCAGCCCGTCAGCGCCCAGCGCGCCTACGACATCGGCTTTGTCAATCAGGTAACGCCGCCGGGGGAAGTAATGGCGGCGGCGCGGGTGATGGCGCAGCAGATTGCGGAAAACGCCCCCCTGGCCGTCCAAGCTTTCAAGGAACTGGCTTATCGGGGACTGAATATGTCCACCCCGGACATATCCGCCCTGACCTACCGCGCCTACGACCAGCTGCTGGCGACCGAGGACTCTAAAGAAGGCCCCCGGGCCTTCGCCGAAAAGCGCAAACCCCAGTGGCAGGGGCGCTAATTAACATGGATAGACAGGATAGACAGGATTTTGGGTCGTCTGCCCGGTAGGATTCTGCGGTAAAAGACAAGCCGCTGCTATTGCCGCAACGGGGGATGGCGGTTGCCTTGCCCGGAAAATCCTGCGATACAGACAACCCCAAAATCCTGTATATCCTGTTAATCCATGTAAATAAAAAGGAGGAAAGCAATGACTACCCAGGTGCAACCGAAAGACAAGACGGCGACGGCCAACGGGCATACCCTCCACTATCTGGATTGGGGGACGGCCGGCCAGCCGGTTATGCTCCTGGCGCATGGCTTGCGCGGCCATGCCCATTCCTGGGACGATGTGGCGGCGGCTTTCTGCGCCGATTACCAGGTGCTGGCTCTGGATCAGCGCGGCCGCGGCGACAGCGATTGGGCCAAAGACGGCGACTATACTACCGCCGCCTATGTGGCCGACCTGGCCGGGTTCGTCCAGGTCCTCAACCTGGACAACTTTATCCTGGTGGGACACTCCATGGGCGGGCGCAATGCGATGGCCTTTGCCGGCCGCTACCCGGAAAAGCTGTCCCAGCTGGTTATCGTCGATGTCGGCCCGACCCTGGACAGCCGGGGCAGTCAGCGCATCGCCGAGGAAATCAAAAGCGTGCCGGAGGAGTTTGACGACTTTGCGGCCGCCTTTGCCTATATGAACGGCCAGAACCGCTTTGCGTCTCCGGAGGCAATGCGGCGGCGGGTGCGCTATGCCACTAAGGAATTGCCCAACGGCAAGGTGGGCTGGAAGTATGATGGACTGATTCGGGAGCAGCGGCGCAACGGCACCGTCCCGCCGGCTGAGGATTTGTGGCCGGCTCTGCCTAACATCCGCTGCCCCAGCCTGATTGTGCGGGGGGCGGAAACGGACTTGCTCAGCGCGGAAACGGCGGCGCGGATGCTGGAAACCCTGCCTAATCCGGCGTTGGTGGAAATCCCCCGGGCCGGCCACATGGTCTTTGAGGACAACCCGGCCGCCTTCATCGCGGCCCTGCGGGACTTTTTGCGGTAAGGGGGCAACGGATTCCCGCCGCCCTTTCTACCGTCCTTCCCGGCCACCCCTACCGTCATTCCCGCGTAAGCGGGAATCCCGCGGTGGCTTGTCCGGGATGCGGCATCATAAGGCAGCGCCGTTCGGGATTCCCGCTTACGCGGGAATGACGGTGGGGGGCGGGAATGACGGTAGCAGAAACGCCGCCGCCCCATCCGCTCATCCTGAACTTGTTGAAGGATGGGCGGAAAATCACCGCCGCGCTACCGCTCTCCAGTCAACTCTACCGACCACAAATCCCCTTGCCCGGGTACATACTGCCCGGTACGCATTTCCTTAATACCGCCGGGATAATCCGGCAACGCAACCTTTGCCAGACACTTGCCGTCAAAGCGGCCGCCTCGGCGGACAAATTCAAAGCCCCCGTGGGCAAAGCCGGCCGCCCGCCGATCCACTGGCAAATCGGCAATATCCTCCGGGACGATATGCAGGAAAAAGTTGGCCGCCGTATCCGCCGCCGCGCAAGTTTCCCGCAGATAAATTAGCCGGTTATCCCTCCAATACAGGTCGAAGTAGTCCCGGGCCGCCGGATTAGCGGCGGACAGGGCGGCGTAATCAGCTAGCAGTTGGTCGGGGTCGGGCGCGGCGATTAACTCTACCGACCACAAATCCCCCTGACCGGGGATGTGCTGGCCGGTGCGGATTTCCTTGAGGGGATAGTCGGGCAGGGGAACGGCCGCCAGGCATTTCCCGTCAAAGCGGCTGCCTTGCTGGTCAAAGGCAAAGCCGGCATGGTCAAAACCAGCATCCCGCCGCTCCGCCGGCAAATCGGCGGGATCCTCCGGGACGATATGCAGAAAGAACTCGGCTGTCGTATCCGCCACCGCGCAGGATTCCCGCAAGTAAAGCAGCCGATAGTCCAGGATATACAGGTCGAAGTAGTCCCGGGCCGCCGGTTGCTCAGCAGACAAGGCGGCGTAATCGGCGCGCAACTGGTCGCGGTCGGCCGGGACGATTAGCTCGACCGACCATAAAGGGACCTGGCCGGGGATATGCTGGCCGGTACGCAGGGCGGCGATGGGATAGTCCGGCAGGGGGATCAGGGCTACGCACCGCTGACCCTCAAAACGGCCGCCTTTTTTCCAAAAACGAAAATCCTGGTTGGCAAAGCCTTTTTCCCGGTCCCGCCGCGGCAAGTCCCCCAAGTCCCGCGGTATCAGGTGCAGAAAGAACCAGGGGCCGGTATCCTCCAAGGCGCAATCCTCCCGCCCATAGCGCAGAGCTTTGCCCTCCCCTTGCAGGGAAACCTGGAATTCGCGGCGGGCCGGCGGAACCGGCGCCGCCACGGGTTCCGCCGGCCGCCGGGCCGCCGCCAAGACGGAAACCGGCCCGGCCGGCCTTTCCCCGCCGCGGCGCCACAGAGCCGGCGCCATCCGCCGCACCATCGCCGCCGCCAGCAGTTCATTCCCCCGCTGGTTCAGGTGGCAGCAGTCATCAATATACAGGGTTTCCCGGTGGTCGGCAAAAATCCCGGTCAGGTCAAAGTAATTGATTCCCTGGTTTCGCAAATCTTGGTTAAACTCCCGCAGCAGCGGGTAACCTGGCTCCACCGATCTTTGCGCGCCGGCGACCCGAGCAAACTCCCGTTCCCAATCACTCAGGGGTTTGGAATCCGGCACATACTGGTTGGGCTGCAAAAAATGGTAATAGTCGGCCCCGGCCAGTTGCGCCAGCCGGGCCAGCATTACGGAACTGCGATACCAGAACCGGGCGTTTTCTGGCAGCCTTTCCCTTTGCCTTTCCCGCCGGCCCGGGGCGGCGCGTTGCTGCCGCCTTTCCGGTTGCTGCGGACTGTCGTCCGCCGCGGTTCCCGCCAGTTGCTGGTTCAGCCGGATAATTTCCGCCGCGATCCTTTCCTGCTGATAGCGGTTCGCCAATCCGAAAAGGGCCGACCCGCGCAGCGGAGAAGTAGCCCCGGCCCTCAGCCGCCGGGCCTGCTCCCCCCGCAAGGCGCGCAGGCGTCCCACCAGCAAAAGCTCCGCGCCGGTCATACTCCCGCGATTCAGTTCGTTGAACCGGTCCAGATTGACTACGAGGTCAAACCCGCCGACCCAGGCCGCCCCGCCGCGCAGTTCATTGAACCCGTCCAGATTGACGATGAGGTCAAACTCGCCGCCCAGCAACAGGGTGTTGGTTACAATCATCGTCTGCTGCGGCTGCCTTAAGCTGCCCAAAGCCAAGCCGAGGACTGCCGGCCGCCGCGGCAGTTCCTTAGCGGCAAACCAGCGGTTCAGGGCCTCTTGAAAATAGGGCTTAACCTGCTCCGCCACCGAACCGCCCAGCAAACCGATAATTACCGTGTCCTCCCGCCGCGGCCGCGGCGGCATTGCATTCAGGGCGTTGCGCGGCGAACCGGCGGTAAGACCATAAAAGGGATGGGCTATCCGCAAGGGCTCGAAATACTCAGGGGAATCGAGGGGTGGAAAGGGAACAGGGGGGGGGGGTAAAACTCTCTGACTCCGCCGACCCGCCGCCATACCCCTGCCCATAGGCCGCATAATAGGCAAGGCGGGCCATCCCTTCGATGACCAGCAGGGTCAGCAACAGCATTAAGCCGTAGTAGAGGATTTTCTTGGGGAAAGGCAAAACCGCTTTTCATTCCTTGGGGATTCCGTTGGCCGGTTCCTTGCGGCGGCGGCCTATTATAGCATAGCCAAAATCAAAACTTGACGCCGCCCTATCCATCCCTTACACTGGCAGGCAGGTTTTGCGGATTTGCGGGAGGATAGTAGCCCGGTGGTTTCCCGGCCGCCCCTTCCGTTCCATCCCTATTGCCAATCTATTGCCGGGGCTTGCTTGCCGATGAATCTCAAGGATTATATCCGGGACATCCCGGACTTTCCCCAGCCGGGGATTTTGTTCCGGGATATTACCCTTTTGCTGCGGGATGCCGCCGCTTTCCGCTATGCCAGCGAGCTTTTGGCAGAACGCTGCCGGGATTATCGGCCGGCGGCCATCGCCGCTATCGAATCCCGGGGCTTTATTTTCGGCGCGCCCCTGGCCCAGCGGCTGGATCTTCCTTTGGTACTGGTTCGCAAGCCGGGGAAACTGCCCGCCGCCAGCCTGGCCGCCGACTATGCCCTGGAGTATGGCGTCAATACCTTGGAAATGCAGGGCGGCGACATTGCCGCCGGCCAACGGGTATTGCTGGTGGATGACCTGCTGGCGACCGGCGGCACCCTGGCCGCCGCCGCCCGGTTGATTGAATTGGCCGGCGGGCAAGTAGCCGCCATCGGCGCGGTCATTGAACTGGAGTTTCTGGAGGGCCGCAATGCCCTGGCGGGCTACGAAATCTTTTCCCTGATTCAGTATTAGTTTCCGCTCACCCTTCAACAAGTTCAGGATGAGCGGAAAAAAGTTGACGGCTATCCGGAGGAGTAGGCCGCCGTCGAGCAGAACCCGGGGCGGCGTATTCACCCTTCAACAAGTTCAGGAGGAGCGGAAAAGAGTTGACAGTTATCCGGAGCGGCCGGCCGCCGTCCAGCAGAACCCGGGGCGGCGTATTCATCCTTCAACAAGTTCAGGATGAGCGGAAAAGAGTTGACAGTTATCCGGAGCGGCAGGCCGCCCCTTAACGGAATCCCTTATCCGGCCGGCTTTACCCCGGCCGTTGCCGGGTTATAATAAGCCCAAGTTTCCCCATCACCGACAGACAGCCGACACTACAGGAGGACAGCAGCCTTATGGCAGAGAAAGTTACCATCGGCGATTACGAAATTACGGCGGTCATCGATATGGTGCCGCCGCCGCGGCCGGTGACCGCGATGTTCCCGGAGGTGCCGGAAAGCGCCTGGGCCGACTACCCGGAGACGCTGGAAGACGGCCAGCTGCAACTTTACTACGGCGTCTTTGTGGCCCGGTCGGAAAACCAGGTCGTCCTGGTGGACAGCGGGATGGGGCCGGGGCCGCATCCCAGCCGCGGCAACCTCACCGGCAACCTCTACGAGGAACTGCGCCCCATTATGCTCCCCCCCAATGTGGACATCCTCAACACCAATGTCTCCCCCTCCGACCAGGTCAACTTTGTGGTGCATACCCACCTCCACGCCGACCATGTGGGCTGGAATCTGCGCTACTCCGGCGGTATGCCGGCTCCCAACTTCCGCCGCGCCCGCTACATCATCCCCAAGGATGATTACGACTACTATACCCAGCCGGAGATTCTGGCGGAAAACCCCCATGTGCAGCAGCAGATTATGCCGCTGCGCCGCCTGCGCTTGCAGCAGATTGTCGAGGGGGAACACGCCGTCACCGAGGGCATTTCCACTCGGCCGGCCGCCGGGCATACCCCCGGCCATCAGATCGTGCTGGTGCAGTCCGGCGGGCAAAAAGCGATGCTGGTGGGCGACCTGCTGCACAGCATTGCCCAGGTATCGGAGCCGGCTTGGTGCGCGGGGGTGGACTACGACAAGGCGCAAAGCCACGCCAACCGGGCCGCCCTGCTGGACAAGGCGGAACAAGAGGATTGGATTGTCGCCGCCGGCCACTTCCCCCCGGGCCAGCAAATCGGCAAGGTTGTAACCCAGGGCGGCAAACGCCGCTGGCAACCCCTGTAGGCGGTGGGGCGGCAAGGGTCGGGCAATCCGCCCATCCGGAACTGGTTGCCGGATGGGCGGATTCGGGAGGGCGCGGCCGCCCCTTGCCCGCCATCCCGCCGCCGGTTACAATGGCGGCCATCCGGCAAGGAAACCGAATAGGAGGCGCACCAGTGGCAACCTTTGTTTTTGACACCCATCGGGCGGTAAAGGCTTTGGCGGCGGTGGGTTTCCCGGAGGCGCAAGCCGAAGCCCTGGTCGAAATAGTCGGCGCCGCCGTGGGGGAAAACGCCGCCACCAAAGCTGACGTGGACGCTGCGGAGCAGCGGACGACGGCCCGTATCGAAGCCTTGGAGGAGCGGATGGAGGCCCGGCTCGTGTCCTTGGAGCAGCGCATTACCCTCCGGTTTCTGCTGATTCTCCTGCCCGGCTTGGGGCTGCTCTTTGCCGCCTTGCGGTATCTGCCGGGGTAGTGGGCGGTTGCCCCGGCAACCGTCCTTCCTGCCGGCCCACTTACCGTCCTTCCCGGCCGCCCCTACCGTCATTCCCGCGTAAGCGGGAATCCCGACGGTACTGCCGTATAATGCCGCGGTCTTGGCAAGCCACCGCGGGATTCCCGCTTACGCGGGAATGACAACAGTTGAGGGGCCGCCCCATCCGTTCATCCTGAACATCGTTGAAGGATGACCCGGCGGCTAATCCACCAACCTCCTTGCTGCCTTGCTATTCTCTTTATCAACCGTGGGTTCATCCTTCAACGATATTCAGGATGAACGGATAGGGCGGCCGGCTCAGGATGAGCGGATACCCCACAACAGAACGGAATTACCGCCGCCATCCCCCTTGCCGCGGCCGCCGGATAGCGCTAGACTGAATTTATGTTTTACCTTGTACCCTCGGGATACCAGCGGTTGCTGCTGGCTTACCTCAAAGCCTGGGTCAAGTGGATTGTCCTGCTGCCGGTGGTTATGCCGGCGGGGGCGGCGGCAATCCTGGCCGTGCTGCTGGCCTTGCTGGGCGCGCCGGCCGGGGAAATTTCCGACTTTGTCCTGAATATCCTGGGCCAAGCCTACCTCAGCCTGGTGACGCCGGTAATTCAGTTCTGGATTACCGCCTATCTGCTGGCGGCGCTGGTTTTCGTAACCGGCTGGGAATCGGCCCGGCCGGCCGCTTGGCGGCTGCCGCTGCTGTTCCTGTTGTCCTGGTATGGGCGGCGGCGGCAGATGATGTTGGCCGTCAACCTCCTTTGCGCCCTATTCCCGGCTCCGGCTCCCGCCTTTGACCGCAGTCAATTTTTCCCGCCCGGCCCGCCCGGGCTGACTCCGCCGGCCTTGCGCCCCGGCAACCTCCCTCTGCGGGAATAAACCGCGAACTTTCCAACGGCTCCCTTTTTGACCCGGCGCATTATTGCGGCCGGGTAGGGGTAGGGCTTTGCCGCCTTGCCTATCCAATTCCTTTGTCTTGGAGAGTTCGCGATGAAAGTCTTGACGCTTGTCTTGGACCTGGGTCTGCTGCTGGCGATCCTGGCCTGCGCCGCGCCGCCGGCGTCCCCGCCGCCGACGCCTATCTACCTGCCCACGGTGACCCCGACCCGGCCGGCCGCCATTATCGTCCCGCCGGCCGCCGCTACTCCGGTTGATACCGCCTCGACCCCGGCGGCCGGCCCGGCTGCTAGCGACCGGCCGGAGACGGATGAACCGCGCCGGGCGATTTTTGACAACGAGGATGAACGGCATCACGAGGGTATCGGCCGCGCCGCCGGCCGGACGCTTTGGGGCTGTTCCGGCGGGACGGGGGCGGATACTTCCGACCCGTTGGAAGGCTTGGCCTCTTACGAGTACGACCGCCCCAGGGAAAGCCAACTCCACTGCGAGGATAAAGCCCGGCGGCAGTGGCTGGCGCAACGCCGCTAACGGCGCGGCCCATCCGCAGTAGCAAGGCCGGGGTGGTAGCATTGCCGCCCCGGCCGCCTATCTACCGTCATTCCCGCATAAGCGGGAATCCCGTGGTGGCTGGGCGGCAACGGGCTGGTCTTTTCAGTACCGTTCGGGATTCCCGCTTACGCGGGAATGACGGTAGGGGGCGGCCGCCCGCATCCGCTCATCCTGAACTTGTTGAAGGATGGCCGGCAAGACTTTAAGAAACCTCGGGGTTTTCCTTATCGGCGGAGGCCATCCTTCAACAAGTTCAGGATGAGCGGATTTATGGGTTCACGCTGGCGCGGGAGGACTGTGTGGAGGGCGGGATTCCCGCTTACGCGGGAATGACGGTAGAGGTGCAGAAAGGGCGGCGGCGGGGATTTGTCAAATATGCGCCTTTGCCCTTGCCTATCGTTCCGGGCTTTGTTACAATGGGCGCCGGGCTGATAAGGTATAGCCGGAATTGGCCCCGGAACCCAACATCGGCGCGACTGCAAATGTGATTGGAGGAGGTAGCATTATGCCGTCCTTTTGGGAGAATCTCCGCTTTGCCGGGGAACGGGAGTTCGACGATATGCACGGGTATCAGGGCCTGGATATGGTGGCTTATGTGAGCCACCCGGCCCCCAGCGAGGGGGTGAGCTGGCCCGCCGTCATCGTGGTGCAGGAGGCTTTCGGCGTCAACGACCACATTCAGAAGGTCTGCGACCGCTTCGCCGCCAACGGCTATGTGGCCGTGGCCCCGGCCGTCTTTCACCGGGAACATCCCAATCCCAAGCTCGGCTACACCGAGCAGGACTTCCACATCGCCATCAACCAGTATATGGCCGCCCTGCGCGACGATGAACTGGTGGCCGACATCAATGTAACCCTGAACTTCATCCAGAAGGAGTATCAGCGCACCGTGGGGCGGAAGGTGGGCATCGTGGGTTACTGCGTCGGCGGGCGGATTACCTATCTGGCGGCGGCCAGCTGCCCCGGGCTCAGCGCCGCCGTGGCCTACTATCCGGGCCGGGTCTTGGCGCCGTTCGGCGAGGACAATCCGGCGCCCATCGACCTGACCGAGAACATCAAAATCCCGCTGATGGGGCAGTTCGGGGCCGAGGATGCCAACCCCACGCCGGCGGATGTGGCGGTGATTGAGGAACGGGTGAAAGCCGCCGGCATTGCCTACGATTTCAAGATGTACGAGGGGGCCGGCCACGGCTTTAACTGCGACGAGCGCGGCAGCTACAACGCCGCCGCCGCCGAGGATGCCTGGGCGCGCACCCTGGGCTGGTTCGACCAGTACCTGAAAAACTAGGCAGCGAATTAAACCGCCCGGAATAAAGCCCGGCTGCTTTAGGGCGGCCGGGCTTTTCTGTTTCATCCTATTCCCCACCGCGTAAGCGGTGAACCGGATTCAAACATGGATTAACCGGATAGACAGGATTTTTATCGGATTAGAACGGTGCTGGCCGCCCCCTACCGTCATTCCCGCGTAAGCGGGAATCCGGCGGCGGCTTGCCAAGACTGCGGCATTATATGACAGTACCGTTCGGGATTCCCGCTTACGCGGGAATGACTATAGGGGGGCGGGCGAGAAGGACGGTAGAAAGGGCGGCGGGAAGGACGGTTTTATTGGCAACCGGCACACTGCACCCCCCTACCGGCCCGTTTCACCCACTCCCGGGCAAAGTAGGCGTATTCGGGGTTCAGCTCAATGCCGAGGAAATCGGCGCCCAATTCCTGGGCGGCTACGCATTCCGACCCGGAGCCGGCAAAGGGGATCAATACCCGGCCGCTACTGCCGTTAAGCCGGGAACGGAGCAGACGCCGGGTAACTTCCAGCGGCTTTTGCGTCGGATGTTTCAGGACATCGTGCTGGCGGTGGTCGTCCAGAGCCGCTGGGGGATATAAAGTCCGGGCGCAGGTGCGGCAAAGAAACCAGCGTTCCGAGCGTCCGGCCCCGCCGGCCAGGGCAGGAACTTTAATCACATCCCGGGGCAAAGCGCCGTCGGCGTGGGCGTTGTAAAGGGTGCGCCGGCCCTTGCCGCCGAAACGGGAAGGGGTATCCCGGCGTTCCTTGCCGGCGGCCCCGCTGAGGAAACTTTGGGTGTACGGCTCCCTTATCTGGTCAATTTCCAGGGCCGGCCGGGGACTGCCCGGCCGCCACAGGCAGAGGATGGTTTCGTGGGAACGCTGCCAGAATCGGGCGGCCGGCACGGTTTTGTTGGTGTAGTGCCAGACCAGCCAGCGCTGTTCGTCAATCGGATACTGCGCCGCAATGCGGGCTACGATTTCCGGGAATCCATAGAGGTAAATCAGCCCGCCCGGGGCCAGCAGTTGAAAGCAATCGGCCAGCCAGCCCTGCGTCCACTGAATATAATCGGCCAGGGGGCGGTCATCCTGATTATTGCCGAAATCCTTGCCGATGTTATAGGGCGGGTCGGCGATGATGACCTCGAACAATTCCCCGGCGGCCCGCAGCTGTTTCAAGACAAGGGCGGCGTCGCCGGTGATGATGCCGTGCTCGGCAGGAATGGCGGCCGGGCGGCGCAATTCCGGTTCGCCAATGGAATGTTCCGGGAGGGTCATTAGAATATCCCGCGTTGGGCTGATTGTGCCGGTATAGCCTAACGCAAGGGGCGGCGTAAAGCAACCGGAAAGCGGCGGCAATTGCCCGGAAACCGGCTTGCCAGGCAGTAGATACTGGCCCGCCGATGGGGTATAATGGCCGGCACAAATCCCGACCGACAAAGGACGCAAATGGCACAATCGCAGAACCAGCCCCTCTATTGGGACAAAGACCGGGTTCCGGTCAACCTTACCCTCATCCTCTCCCTCGGCATCGCCCTGTGGGGGGTGGGCGGAATGTTCGGGTTGCCCTTCGGCGGCAGCAGCCCTCAACTAATCCTCCTCCTGGGCATCGGCGTGGCGGTCTATACCTGGCTGATGACGCCGCGCCAGTATCTGGTCTATGCCGATGCCTTGTGCATCGTGTACGGCCGGCCGCGGGTCAAGGCCCTGCATTTCCGGGACATTGCGGAGGTGGAGTTGGGCTCCGTGTCGGCCTTGGATCGGCTGCGGGTGCGGCCGCACCGCGGCCGGCGGCAGTCCATCCGGGTGCGGGAGGTGGAATCTTTCTACGAACAGCTGAATGGAGCCTTGAACGCCTTTCGGGCCGCCCACCCGGAATATGGAACACCGCCGGAATCGGAGCCGCTGCCGGCCGCGCCGGCGGACACCGCCGCCGCGGATCCGGCCAATGCCAACGCCGCCGAACCGGCCAATTCTGATACCCCGAAATTGGCGGCTGACAATTCCGGCAATGCCGGATCCGAGGCCAGGCCCGAATCCCCCTCTGGCGAGGAGCCGCCGCCGGAACACCGGCCTATTTATTGAGGCGGGCAATGGCCTATAGAGACCGTCCTTGCCCGCCTTGCTGCGGTCATTGCCCGGCTCCTCTACCGTCATTCCGGCCGCCCGCAACCGTCCTTCCCGCGTAAGCGGGAATCCCGAAATGCCTGATGGGTAGTGGCCTTGTCTGACGCAGTACCGTCGGGATTCCCGCTTACGCGGGAATGACGGTTGGGTGGACAGCGGCGGCGGTATAAGGCAGCACCGTTCGGGATTCCCGCTTACGCGGGAATGACGGTAGGGTGGACAGCGGCGGCGGCATAAGGCAGTACCGTCGGGATTCCCGCTTACGCGGGAATGACGGTAACAAGGCGGCCGGGCAGGGCGGTAGGGGGGGACGGAGCGGCGGCCCTCCTAGCCTTGGCTGCCGTCATAGACCGGGCGCGGCATCTCAAAAACATCGGCGGTATGGCAATACATACTGCCGGCCAGGCGGCCGGTCGGCCGGAGCAACTGGTGGTTGATGCGGTGGCCGTCAATCAGGTCGTCCCGGATGTGCAGCAGGACGATTTCCCCGATGACCAAGCCATGCCGTTGGTCGCCGCGGCCCAGGTCAATCACCTGTTGCAGGCGGCATTCCATATTGACCGGCGATTCAGCCACCCGGGGGGCTTGCACCTTTACCGACGGCGCCGGGGTCAGGCCGGCTACCTCGAACTCGCTAATCGCGGCGGGAAACTCGGCGGCCGTCGCATTCATCGCCGCCGCAATGGCATCCACCACCACATTGACCACAAACTCCCCGGTAGCCTCCACATTAGCCAGGGTGTCTTTGGCCTTGGGGACGGCGCGGCGGGAGGAGGAAAAGACAATCGTGGGCGGGTGCGTGGCGGCGACATTGAAAAAGGAATAGGGGGCCAGGTTGGTTACGCCGTCCGGGGACACGGTGGACACAAAGGCGATGGGCCGGGGGACGACCACGCCGGTCAACACCGGGTAAAAGTTGCCAAAAGTCTGCGGATCCAGCTGCAAGGTTGCGCCTCCTTTTGATGGGGGGATGGGGTATTGTAGCATATCCGGATTCCTGCCCTATAGCATCCACCCGGTTCAAGGGATATAATGCCCTGACCCTTGACCCCGCCGGGTAAGAAAGGAAGTAAAGGAGGTTTCCCTTGCGGTTCGGCAATCTTTTGGCGATGGTAGTTCTGCTGGCCGGCCTGGCTTTGACCGGGTTGCTGGGGTGCGCGCCGGCCGCCCCCACCAGTACGGCCGTACCTCTTACCGGTGTTGCCGCGGACCGGGCGGCTTTAGATGCCCTTTACCACGCCACCGGCGGGCCGGAGTGGACTAACAACGAGAACTGGCTGAGTGATGAACCACTTGGCACGTGGTACGGGGTTGCCACTAACAGCGAGGGGCGGGTTACAGAGTTGGAATTGGGTTTCCCTAATGGCAACAACCTGACCGGGCCCATCCCGCCAGAGTTGGGCAATCTGTCCAACCTTGAATCCTTGGTCCTTGACAACAATCAGTTGACCGGGGCCATCCCACTGGAGCTGGGCAATCTGTCCAGCATTGAAGTTCTGATCATTGGCAACAATCAGCTGACCGGGACTATTCCGCCGGAGCTGAGCAACCTGTCCAACTTTGAATTCTTGGACCTCAACGGTAATCAACTGACCGGGGCTATCCCGCTGGAATTGGGAAAGCTGTCTAACCTTGAAGTCCTTGCCCTTGGGGAAAATCGACTGACCGGGCCTATTCCGCCAGAGTTGGGCAACCTGTCCAACCTCGATCTCCTAGCCCTTAACACAAACCGGCTGACCGGCACTATCCCCCCGGAGTTGGGCAATCTGCCCAAACTTGAATACTTGTACCTTGGCCGAAATCAGCTGACCGGCACTATCCCCCCGGAGTTGGGCAACCTGTCCAACCTGATAACCTTGTCTCTTAGCCGAAATCAGCTGATCGGCACTGTACCACGGACTTTGGGCAATCTGTCCAACCTTGAGCGATTGACTCTCCATAACAACCGGTTAACGGGAGAATTGCCTTTAAGCCTTGTGCGGACTGACCTGCGTAGGTTGACGTATGAGGACAACGCTGGACTTTGTATGCGGCGGGCGCACCCTATGCAAAGTTGGCGGGTGATTTTTCGTATAGATGGCCCCGATTGCCCGCCCCAGTAAGGTCTCTTGTCATCGGATTATACCCCGGAAAATCCGATAATTAAAAGACCCTGCTTAGTGACGCCGGGCTTGTTGACAGGGTACGGTTAGGATGTATAATGATGCGTGAAAGGAGGTATTATGAACAGCAAAGACGAGAAACGGGAAAAGCGCCTGAACGCCGAATCTGCCGGGGACGCGAAATTTCCGGTGGTCACTACTTGGGTTATGCTGGTAAGCGGCGTACTGCTTGCGTTCCTGCTGGGGTTCGTACCGGAGGAGTGGTGGCTGGATGCGGATTCGCCAATCAAAGAAGCCAAAGGACCTTTGTTGGCTTTGGTAAGCGCCAGTATGGCGTTCGCCACCGTGTTGCTTACGACCAACTACTTGGACAACCATCACAAGGGAGGGGCTTATATCATGACGGGCCTTGTCGCTTGGATTGCGGTATTCAGCCCCGTCATTAGGTACCCTGATCCCGACCTGATATTTGCGCTATTTACGCTATTGGCAATGACCCCGCTGTTTATAGCGTTCATCGGGCCGCGGATGTCAAGGATCCCCGGTAAAAAGGTGCCGTTCTACCTTTTGATAGGTGGGGTGGCAATGGTGGCCCTCTCTTTAGTTCTGGCAACGACCCGGGCCGGGTTGGCGCTGGCACTCTTGGGAATCACCGCGCCGGAATCCGTCATCGCTCTATTGAGCATAGCCGGTGTGGTCTTGTTGGCTTTATCTGCCTTATTGTGGTGGCTGGCAAGTCGGGCGGGTAGGCAATAAAACCGATGTAGCCGGGAGGTTTAAGTCTGCTGGTTGACCCAGGCCGGCGACGGCCGGCCGCGGAAAACCCCGGCCCCCTACCCCCCCAAATCCGCCCCGCAGGAGGCAAGGCTATGGCCGACATCGTATTGGGCTTGGGTTCCTCCCACAGCCCGCAGCTCAGCACTCCGCCGGATTTGTGGGCGGCTTACGGCGCTGGGGATAAGCGCCATCAGGAATTGTGGGCCGCCGATGGCAAACCCTATTCCTTTGAGGAACTGCTGGCCACCGCCGACGCCGGCGTCATCGCCAAAGAACTGACCGCCGCCAAGTTTCAGACCCGCTATGCCGCCTGCCAGCAGGCTATCGCCGCCCTGGGCCGGAAGCTGGACGAAGTGGCCCCCGACCTCATCGTGATGATTGGCGATGACCAGTTGGAATTGTTCAATGACGGCAATATGCCGGCCACCCTGATTTATTGGGGCGACACTATCCGCAGCTTGCCGCTGGCTATCCCGGCCGATGCCCCGGCCCACCGCAAAGCCAACGCCTGGGGTTGGCATCCGGAGCGGGAAATGGACTATCCGGTGGCCGCCGACTTGGGCCGCCATCTGATTGAGTATCTGGTGGAGGAGCAGTTTGATGTAGCCCACGCTCGGTGTCTGCCGGCCGGGCAGGGGATGGGCCACGCCTTTGGCTACCTGTACCAGCGCATCCTGCGGCAAAAGCCGATCCCGGCCCTGCCGATAATGGTCAACACCTACTATCCGCCCAACCAGGTAACGCCGCAGCGCTGCTACCGCCTGGGGCAGGCGGTGCGGGCGGCCATTCAGGAATGGCCGGGTGCGGCCCGGGTAGCGGTAGCGGCCTCCGGAGGCCTCAGCCACTTCGTCATTGACGAGGATTTGGATAACGCCGTGCTGCAAGCCCTGCAAAACCGGGACAAGGAAACCCTGTTCCAACTGCCGCGGAATCAGCTGAACTCCGGCAACTCGGAAATCCGCAACTGGATTGCCGCCGCCGGGGCGGTGGAACACTTGGACTTGCAAGTAGTGGACTATGTGCCGTGCTACCGCTCCCCGGCCGGAACGGGCTGCGCCATGGGCTTTGCGCTGTGGGAGTAAATAGTGGTTGGGGTGTAGCTCGGAGAGCAAGGCAATCGTCCCGGGCCATCGCAGCATATTGCGCCGTAATAACTGTTCAGGCTGCGATTGCCCGGTTAAAGCGGCCGCGCCCCCCTTGACAACCGCCGGCCGCCCCTATACAATCCGGCTTCCTGGCAAGTGTGATTCCGATTATTAAATCAGGAGAGTATGCCGAAGGACGAGCAAAACCCTCCCGAGCGGCCCAAGATCTACGTGACCCGGAGGGGCGAGCGCTACGTCAAGGCCGATGAGCTGCTGCGGAGCAAGCGCGGCCGGGCGCAGCTCGAGAAAATGAAAAAGTTCGCGGCTTGGATGAAAGCCAGGGAACAGGAAAAGTCCGCCTAAAGGCGTCGTTCCCGCCAGACCTTCCGCAGGAGGAGCCCTTATGGGCCTGGGCTTGTTGCTGATCCCCGCCATTGGGGGATATTGGTTTTTAACCCACTTCAACTATACCCGGTACCAAGCGGCCCGGGACTCCGGCTATCATGTCCTTTTCCGCTCCGCTTTTGCGGGATTGGTGCTTTTTGTCTTGGCTTACGGGATTGTCCTGTTGCTGGACTACTTGCTCCCGCAACTTGGCGACCGCTGGGACAGCTATGTCCCGATCTCTTACTCCGCGCCCGCTGTTTTGAGCGTACTTCTGGGGGTTCTACTGCCCGGGGTTGCCAACCGTTTCTTTGACGAGGAAGCGGCCGCTCTGAAAGTGGCCCGGGACAACGGCGATTTGGTAGAACTACTGATTGCCGACTCCATTGCCGACCAAAAGCTGGTCGAGCTTTCCTTGAGAAACGGCAAATCGTACATTGGCTTGGGTTTGGTCAGCGGTATCGGAAAAAGTGGCGATGCCGATATAATAATTGTTCCGCTGGCCAGCGGCTATCGGCACAAGGACACCCAAGAATTGGCAATCACCACTTATTATTCTCCGGTGATTGACCAAGCATCGGATTCCTTGGGACTGAGCTATCAGGATTTCCGCATCGTAATTCCGATGTCCGAAATAGTTTCCGCCCGCCTTTTCTTTCCCGAAGCCTACGAACTCTTTCAGGAAACGGACGAAACCGCCCCGGACGAGACGCCGGACAGCCGTTAGACCGGAATATACTATCCCCAAAAGGAGCCGCTCACAAAAATGCTCTCCCACGCCGACAACGAAACTTTAACCCGCACCAACGCCGGTACCCCTATGGGCCGGCTGCTGCGCTGCTACTGGATTCCCGCCCTGCTGTCCGCCGAACTGCCCGAGCCGGACGGGCCGCCGGTACGGGTGCGCCTGCTGGGGGAGGATCTGGTGTCGTTCCGGGACAGCGGCGGCCAGGTCGGCCTGCTAGACGAGTTCTGCCCCCACCGCCTGGCCTCCCTGTTTCTGGGGCGCAACGAGGCCGGCGGCCTGCGCTGCGTCTATCACGGCTGGAAGTTCGACGCTACCGGCCAGTGCTTGGATATGATGAACGAACCGCCAGCCAGCGACTATCCGGCCAAAGTGAAAACCACCGCCTATCCCACTTTGGAACAGGGCGGCGTGGTTTGGGCTTATCTGGGCGATCCGGCCCAGCGGCCGCCGCCGCCCAACTTCGAGTGGACACAAGTTCCGGCCAGCCACCGCCGGGTGTCCAAAAACCGGCAGGGCTGCAACTGGCTGCAAGCCCTGGAGGGCGGTATCGACACCGCCCACGCCCCCATCCTGCACCGCACCCTCACTCCCGACACCGCCAAAGCCGGCATCGGCATCAACACTGACTTTGTCCAGGGCGGCGCGCCGGCCCTGGAAGTGGACAACACCGACTACGGCTATCGCTATGTGGGTATCCGCGCCCTGGGCGCCCGCGGCAACTTCGTCCGCGCCTACCAGTATATAATGCCCTTTCACCAGATGCGCCCCCGCCAGTCCGGCTACAAGGGACAGGCGGCCCAGCAAGTCATCGCCGGCCACGCCTGGGTGCCGATGGACGATGAAAACTGCATGATTTACAACTGGGTCTATAGCTACGGCCCGGAGCCGATAACCGATGCCGAATGGGCGGAGATGGAGCGGGGCTACGGCCGCGGCCCGGGGCAGCTGACCGCCGACTATCGCAGCCTTGGCAACCGGGAAAATGACTGGCTGATTGACCGGCAGACGCAGAAGTACGAAACCTTTACCGGCATTGACGGCATCAACGCCCAGGATGTGGCGGTGCAGGAAAGTATGGGGGCCATTGTGGACCGCACCCGGGAAAACCTGACCCGCAGCGATCTGGCTATCGTCCAGGCTCGCCGCCGGCTGCTCCAGGCCGTGGCCACGGTAGCCGATGGCGGGACGCCGCCGGGCGTAGCCCCCACCTACTACAACGCCCGGGCCATTGAGCAAATCCTGCCCCCCGGCGCAGACTGGCGGGCGGCGATGCTAGATTCGCTGCACCCGGGCGGCTAGACCGGCGCGCTGTGGGGTTAAGAACTTGGGATTAACGCCGCCGGCTGTTGCAGCAACACTTCCTGGTCGATCCGCAAAAGCTGATGCAGGGCGTCCGCCGCCTCCGGGGTGATGACGCAACGGCCGGCCATTACCGCATCGACTCGTTCCCGGCTGCCAAATATGGGAATCAGGTCATCCTCGCTCAAATCGAGATCCTCCAACCGCGCTTGGATGGCTCCGGCCGGCGTCGGCTTGCCCATAGGATAGTGGATGGCCTCGTATTCCTGGATCAGCTTGGACAAGGCATCCAGTTCGGCGGATTCCGGGGTTCCCTCCGCAGCGCGCAAAAGCGGGCCGACGCGCGCCAACGCCGCGTCCAGGTCGTCGTCATTGTTAATCGCGGTGATTTGCGGCATTGCTAAACCTCCCTAGATATTGGGAACAGCCCCCGCCGCCTGCGGCAGCAGGTCGCGCACATCAATATCCAGCAGCTCGTACAGCGCGGCCGCCATTGCCGGGGTAACTTCCTGCTGGCCGGCCAGTACCGCGTCCACCGTTTCCCGATTGCCGAGGGCGGGAATCAGAGCCTCCGGGGGCAAAGCCAGCCGCTCCAGTTCGTACTCAATAAAAGCGCCCGGCGGCGGGTCGGGAATGGGATAATGGAGGTCCTCGTAGGCCGCTACTACATCGGCCAAGGCCGCCAATTCATCCCCTTGCGGAGTGCCGGGTTCAGAGTCGAAAAGAACGTACAGCCGGGCCAAGGCCCGCTGATATTCCGCCTCGGTAAGAATCGCCTGGAGCTGAACCTTTGCCATTGCCCTTGCACCTCCTCGGCGTTGATGCGGTCGTATTCGGCGTGAGTGCCGACAAACCGTATGAATACCAGTCCGTTGCCGTAGTCAATCCGCACTACCAGACGGTAGGCATTGCCTTTGACACGAAAGACTACCCGGTTGTTTCGGAGAATGCTGGCGTCAGCGTAGCGCATCCGGACTTCGGCGGGGTTGCGCCAAGTAGCGCGCAGAGCCGTTTTCCACCAGCCTTGCAATCCCTCCTCAGCCTCCGGATGCCACCGCCAGAAGGCCCGCAGCGTCCCCTTGGCAAAGACCCGCATACACCCCCTCTCCGCTTGGAGGATTTACTGCGCGGACTTGCCTCCAAGTCTAAACCCGCCCGGCCCCATCAGGAACCAGCAACCCCTGCCGCCGCCGGCAGCAGGTCGCGCACATCGATAGCCAGCAGCTCGTACAGAGCGGCCGCCATTGCCGGGGTAACTTCCTGCTGGCCGGCCAGCACCGCAACCACCGTTTCCCGGCTGCCCAGGACCGGAACCAGATCCTCCTCCGTCAAACCCAGGGCGTCCATACGCCCCTGAACTCGGCCGGCCGGCGTCGGCTCGTCCATAGGACAGTGGATGTCCTCGTAGGCAAACACCAGGTCGGCAATGGCGTTCAGCTCCTGGTACTCGGGATGGTCCGGCCCGGCATTCAGAATATCCGGGTTGGCCTTAAACAGTTCGTCAACCCGGGCCACGGCGGCCGCCAGGTCGTCGTCATTATTGACTGCCGTGATTTTCGCCATGTTAAACCTCCAAGGCGTTGATGCGGTCATATTCGGCATGAGTGCCGACGAACAGCACATAGACCCGCTTCAGCTGGTAGTCTATCCGCGCCACCAGGCGGTAGTTGTTGCCCCGGATGTTAAAGACAACTCGGTTGTCGCCGAGGATGCTGGCACTGGGATAATCCGCCTTGAGCTGCGGCGGCGATTCCCAATCGGCGCGCTCCACCCGGTCGTACCAACCCTCCAAAGCCCGGGCGGAATCCGGATGCCGCCGCCAGAACGCCCGCAGCGTCCCCTTGGTAAAAACCCGCATAAAACTCCAAGTCTATGGGGGATTTGCCGCCACCAATGCCCCGTAATCCTAGCCCATATAATATCACACCCCCGCCGCCCAGGGCTTTTCAATTATCCGCCGAGACCCTTATCATCCCGTTCCCTCTGATCTGGTCGCAAATTTGCTTGGCGGTGCTGCAAGATCGCCACGAACGGATTTGTTGGGATATAATCCAACAATTAATAAACCCGGGTGAACTGTGCCGGTTGACTTGTCAAGGTATTGTCCGACGCTTTAATATAGGCAACCAGTTCCCACCAGGCGCAGCAACCCTTATCCGCGGTGGGCAAAGGGAGGATTTTTATGACCGCCAGAAATACGGGCGACGGGGCCGAGCAGGTCTATGCGGCGGCCCAAAAGTGGGTGAACGGCGCCCTGCGTTCCGATGATTCCCTCTTTACCCCCGGCAAGCCCATCTGGACGCGGGAACTGCTGAGGGAGTTGCACGACCAGGTTCTGAACCGGCCGGAGGTGGGGGAGGGGGACTTTTGGGGAAAGTTGCAGCAGCAACTGGCCGACAGCCCGCCGGAAGCGTACCAGCTGATGGCCGAGGTCTTGTACCTCCACTACTTGCCCCTTTATATCAAGCCCGCGACCAAAGAAGCCTCGGTGGACCGGGTACTCGGATGGTCGCCGAAGCCGGTGGCAATCCCCGCCGAGAGCCGCGCCGGTTTTCAACAGGGCTTTGTGTACCTGGGCGCGGGTATGGCGTTGCTAAGCTATCAGGTGGGAACGCTGATTGAGACCGTCGCGCAGTGGAAAGCCCTGCCGGCGGGCGAAAAGGAACGCCTTACCCAAGACCCTTGGAAGTGCAAAGGCTTTCTCGACGACTTGCGCTTTCACAGCCGGTTGCTTGAAAACAACCCCAATAAGGGCCGGGGCGAGCATCCCTTGCTGCTCCACAGCATCTTTCCCGACACCTTCGAGCCTATGCTGGGCCGTTTCAAGGAACAGATTGCCAAGGCGAAAGCCTTTGCTCGCTTTTTGACCGAATCGACTAAGGACCTTGACCGCGCAATCCATCAGATTCGCCGGGGCATAGAGGCGGAATTGGGGCGGGATTTCAGTTTCCACGACTGCGATATTCGCCGGTATTGGAACCCTAAAAAAGGCGAACCCGTCGTCGAAAAATTTGAGCCGGGCCGTTCCTGAGAATGATTTGTACCGGTAGCTGACCAGCGTTGCGGCCGCCTCGTACAATCCTTTAATCCGACCAAAGGAGTCCCCCAAAATGCGCCCCTTTCAATATGCCGAACCGCAAACTTTGACCGCCGCCGTGGCCCTGCTGACGGCGGAGGAGGCCGGGGATGCCCGCATTATTGCCGGCGGTTCCGACCTGCTGGATGAAGTTAAAGAGGGCATCATTGCCCCGGGCCGGGTGGTCAGCCTGGCGGCGGTGCCCGGCTTGGCCGGCATTGCCGCAACCGACGGCGGTCTGTCCATTGGAGCTATGACCACCATCGCCGCCCTGGCCGCCCATCCGGTTGTCCGGGACGACTATACCGCCCTGGCCGAAGCCGCCGCCGGCCTGGCTACCCCGCAAATCCGCAATGTCGGCACTCTGGGCGGCAATCTGAATCAGCGGCCGCGCTGCTGGTACTACCGCCATCCGCTAATTCCCTGCCTGAAAAAGGGCGGCGACCGCTGCTATGCCCTGCCCGGCAATACCAAGTATCTGTGCGTTACCGGCGGCGACCGCTGCTATATCGTCCATCCCTCGGATACCGCCGTGGCCCTGTCGGTCTTTGACGCCCAGGTGGAAATTGCCGGGGCTGAGGGCAACCGCCGTTTGCCTATCGGCGACTTTTTTATCAGTCCCGCCGTCGATGTAACTAGGGAAACCGTCTTGCAGCCCGGGGAAATTCTGACCGGGGTGATTTTGCCGGCGGCGGATTTGGGCGCGGCTGG
Source organism: Dehalococcoidia bacterium (assembly GCA_965203435.1). Lineage (GTDB taxonomy): Bacteria > Chloroflexota > Dehalococcoidia > Lucifugimonadales > UBA3495 > CBDBCU01. The sequence continues at coordinate 752,883 of CBDBCU010000002.1, forward strand.
GCAATCGCCGCGCAGTCTCTATCTCAAGGCCCGGGAGCGGGAGGCCGGCGATTTTGCCCTGGTCAGCGTGGCGGCGCGGTTGGCGGTGGCCGATGGGGTAATTAAGCAGGCGGCGGTAGCCTTGGGCGGCGTGGCCCCGGTTCCCTACCGGGCCGGCGCGGTCGAGGAATATCTGCACGGGAAAGCCGCCGCCGAAGTGGACGCCGCCTATGCCGGCAGCCTGGCCCTGCCCGACGCCCGGCCCATGACCAACAACGGCTACAAGGTGACCATGGCAACCAACCTGGTCAAACAGGCGGTGGCCCGGCTGCTTGACCGGAATTAGCGGCTGTAATACCACCACCCCATACCGGTCAAATAGAGAGGGCAAGGCAATGCCTACCAATCAGCAGTTTTCCGTCGTGCTGAGCAATATGGTAACCCGGGAGGAAGTGCGGGCGGCGATCGATGCGGCGGAAAGCCGTTTGCGCGCCGACCTCCGGGCGGCGGAATTGCGGATTATCCGCTGGAATGTCGCCACCATTATCGCGGCCGCCGCCGTTGCCATCGCCGCCGTCAATCTGCTGCCTTAACCGTCGGTTTCGGCAACTCCCGCCATCTTGGCCAGCACCCGGTACAGGACGGCAAAGTCCTCGTCGGCCAGGCCCAGGGCCCGGGCGGCGTTGAGAAACTCGTTGGTGATGGCGCTGGTGGGCATTGGCACCTCCAATTCCCGCCCTAGATCCAGGGCCAACAGCAAGTCCTTCTGCATCATATTCACATCAAAGAGCGGCTCGGCCGGCGGGTCAAAGGCCAGGGGAAAGCGGTATTTCAGGGCCGGCGAGGCCACGACGCTGTTCAGCAGGGCGGTTACGGCCGCCTCCCGGGGGATGCCGCTCTTTTCGGCCAACAGCAGGCTTTCGCAGAAAGAAAGGATTTGGATGGGCAGGCTCAGGTTCACCGCCACTTTCATTGTAGCGGCCATTCCATTCTCCCCCACATAGTTGACCGTCGGCCCGATGTCCGCCAGGATGGGCTTTACCCGTGCATAGACGGCATAATCGCCGCCCACCATCACCGAAAGCTGGCCGGCCTCCAGGGTTATGGCGCTGCCGGACACCGGGGCGTCCAGCATCTGCGCTCCCCGTTCCGCCACCTGCCGGGCCAGGGCGCGGCTGGCCGCCGGGCTGACGGTGCTCATATCGATAAAGACCTTGCCCGGCGCCAGGGCGGCCAATACCCCCTCCGGGCCGGCGGTTATGGCGTCCAGGGCTTGGGTGTTGCTGACCATGCTGAGGGTAATATCAGCGGCGGCGGCCACGGCCCGGGGCGAATCCCCCCAGTCCATCCCCAAATCCCGTAGCCAATCGGCCCGGGATTTGGTGCGGTTGTAGCCGGTAACGGTATGCCCGGCCCGCAGCAGCCGCTGCGCCATCTTGCCGCCCATCGTCCCCAGCCCGATAAAACCCAGGTTAGCCATAATCGTCTCCCGTCGGTTGCAGTGTTGCCCAAGATAGATTGTAGGGGGCAATAGTAGCACACCAAGCCGGCTAAGTCATTCCGATTTTCCCGCCCCTTTCTACCGTCCTTCCCGCGTAAGCGGGAATCCAGAAATCCCTGATGGGTAGTGTGCCGGTCTTTGGCAATACCGTTCGGGATTCCCGCTTACGCGGGAAGGACGGTAGGGACTGGTGGGGTTGTGCTATAATAATCCCCCCTTAATTTACTGCCGGAGGTGGCCCGCTAATGGCTACGCCGAAAGAACTGTCCGACCGCTATCTGGAAATAAGCGCGCTGAGTCTCCGTCAAGCCCAGGAGGAGCTGGAGATCCGGAAAGATTACGCCCAAGCGTGCGATAAGGTCTGGCGCGCCGTGGCGGAAGCTCTGAAAGCCGGGGCCGTACTCCGGGGCTGGAATCATAAGAGCCATCCCCTGCTGCGGGATATTGCCACCCAGCTTTATATGGAGTTTGGCCGCCGCCAGGTTATCGACCTGTTTGGCGTTCTGGAAAACGCCCATACCAACTTTTACGAACATCGTTTTGACCGGGACGAGGTTCAGCTGCACCTGGATCGGGGCCGCGAGTTGGTGGCGGAACTGGAAACTATCCGCCAGTCCCCGCAACGCCGCTTTACTCCGGCCAATCGGGAACAGGAACGCCGCCTGGAACGGCTGACCCGGTAGGACCCGAACACGGCCGCCGACGCTTTCCTGGACATTGACGATCTGCCGCCGGTGCAGCCGGAGGGGTAAGCCGGCAATAATCTCCCTTGACTTCGGACCTGTGCCATCCTTCAACAAGTTCAGGATGAGCGGATGGGGTGACCCACCCTCGTCATTCCCGCGTAAGCGGGAATCCAGAAATGCCTGATAGGTAGTGCGCCGGTCTTGGGCAACACCGTTTTGGATTCCCGCTTACGCGGGAAGGACGGTCGGGGGATGGGGATGACGGTTTATAGGCAATACCGTTCTGGATTCCCGCTTACGCGGGAATGACGGTAGAGCGGCGCAGGAAGGACGGTCTGCGGGCGGTAGCGGCGGCATAAATGACGGTTTCTATATGCCATTCCCGCCCCCCTTACACCGGCCGGTAGCCGTTGACCAGGGGCAGGCGGCGGTCTTTGCCAAAGGCCCGGGGGGTTATCTTTACCCCCGGCGGAGCCTGCCGCCGTTTGTATTCGTTGCAATCCACAAAAGCGATGACCTGCCGCACCGCCGCCGGATTATGCCCCATTGCCACCATTTCCCCATAGCTGTAATCCTCCTCCACATAGGCTTTGACGATGGGATCCAGCTGCTCGTAGGGCGGCAGGGTGTCGGCGTCCAACTGCTCCGGGCGCAGTTCGGCGCTGGGCGGCTTGTCCAGGATGGCTTGCGGAAGGGGCGGCTTGGCGGACGGATTAGCGGCGGAGCCGGCCGGCGGCCCGTGCTGATTGCGCCAGCGGGCCAAATCATACACCAGGGTTTTCGGCACATCCTTGAGCACGGCAAAACCGCCGGCCATATCGCCATACAGGGTAGCGTAGCCCATCGCCATTTCGCTCTTGTTGCCGGTGGTCAGGGTCAGCCAGCCGAACTTGTTGGCAATAGTCATCAGCGCATTGCCGCGGATGCGCGCCTGCACATTTTCCTCGGCGGTGTTGGCCGGCGTATCCTTAAAGTGCGGCTCCAGCATAGCGGCAAAGGCGGCGTGGGCCGGCTCGATGGGAATAGTCCAGCAGGCCATCCCCAAGTTGGCCGCCAGTTCCAGAGAGTCGCTGACGCTGCCGGCCGAGGAATAGCGGGAGGGCATAGCTACGCCCAGGACATTGGCCGGCCCCAAAGCGTCCACAGCAATGGCGGCGGTCAATGCGGAATCGATACCGCCGGACAAGCCGATTACCGCCTGGCTAAAGCCGCTTTTCCGTACATAGTCCCGGGTGCCAATCATCAGGGCTAGATAGACCTCAGCCGTCGGTTCCGGGGGGATTGCCAGAGGCGGCGGCGACAGCGGCGGCAACGGCGGCCGCTCCTCAGGTTGACCCTCGGCTAGGGTTATTATTTCCGCCGCGCCGATTTCCTGCAAAATGGCCGCCTTTTCCTGCCGGGGACGCGGGTCGCGCAGGCGGGAACGAAAAACCGCCGCCAAATTCAAATCCACGATCAGCAAATCCTCGGCAAAGGCCGGGGCCCGGGCCAACAGCGTCCCTTCCTGGTCGCAGATAAGGCTGGCTCCGTCAAAGACCAGTTCATCCTGCCCGCCCACCATATTGAGATAGGCCACAAACACGCCATTGTCGGCGGCCCGGGTGGCAATCATCTTTTCCCGATAGGCGGCCTTGCCGGCGTGAAAGGGCGAGCCGTTAATGTTGACCAGCAGCTCGGCCCCGGCGTCCCGCTGCACGGCGGCCGGGCCGACCGGATACCAGATGTCCTCGCAGATGTTGACGCCCACGCCGGCGCCGTTCAGGCGATAAACCGGGCAGCGGCGGCCGGGCTGAAAGTAGCGGGCCTCGTCAAAAACGCCGTAGTTGGGCAGATACATCTTGCGGTAAATGTCGGCCAATTTGCCGTCATAGCCGATGGCGGCGGCGTTGGCAATATCCTGCCCCACCGCCACAAAGCCCACCACCACCGCCAGGCCCCGGGCGGCGGCCACCACCCGCTCCATCGCCGCTACATTGTCCCGGAGAAACGAGGTCTTGAACAGCAAATCCTCCGGCGGATAGCCGGTAATCGCCAGTTCGGGAAAGGCAATCAAATCGGCGGCGGCGGCCCGGGCCCGTTCAATATCGGCGATAATGCGGGCGGCATTGCCCTCAATATCGCCCACCACCGGATTCAGCTGGGACAAGGCCAAACGAAACTTTCGCAACAGTCAACTCCCGGCCCAGGGGATTAGGCTATCCCATTATAACCCTTTTCGGCGGTGGTTTCATCCCCATGGAGTCGTATATACTTGACGCCCCCCACCGTCATTTCCGCCCCTCTACCGTCATTCCCGCGTAAGCGGGAATCCCGACGGTACTGAAAAGACCAGCCCTTTGCCGCCCAACCACCGCCGGATTCCCGCTTACGCGGGAATGACGGTAGAGGGGCCGCCGCCGACCCCATCCGATCATCCTGAACTGGTTGAAGGATGTGACTACCCCACAACCGAACAGAACATCGGCGGCCTCAGGGCGCGGCAATTACCACCGACCACAAATCCCCTTGGCCCGGTACATATTGCCCGGTCCGCATTTCCTTAATGCCGCCGGGATAATCCGGCAAGGAAACCGCCGCCAAGCATTTGCCGTCAAAAAGGCCGCCTTGGCGGACAAAGGCAAAGCCGCCGTGGGCAAAGCCGGCCGCCCGCCTATCCTCCGGCAAATCAGTAGGATTCTCCGGGACGATATGCAGGAAAAAGCCGGCCGCCGTATCCGCCGCCGCGCAGGTTTCCCGCAAGTAAAGCAGCCGGTTATCCCGCCAATACAAGTCAAAGACATCCCGGGCCGCCGGTTCCGCAGCGGACAAGGCGGCATAATCGGTCCGCAGTTGGGCATAGTCCGGCGCGGCGATTAACCGCACCGACCACAAGTTGTCTTGACCGGGAATATGCTGTCCCGTCCGCATTTCCTTAATAGGATAGTCCGGCAGGACAACCGCCGCCAGGCACTTGCCGTCGAAATGGCCGCCCCGGCGGTCAAAGGCAAAACCCCGATGGGCAAAGCCGGCAGCCCGCATATCCGCCGGCAAATCGGCGGGATCCTCCGGGACGATATGCAGAAAGAACGCGGCCGCCGTATCCGCCGCCGCGCAGATTTCCCGCAAGTAAAGCAGCCGGTTATCCAATTCATACAGGTCGAAGTAGTCCCGGACCGCCGGCTCAGTGGCGGCTAAGGCGGCGTAATCGGCCCGCAGTTGGTCGGGGTCCGTCGGAACAATCAACTCCACCGACCACAAATCGCCTTGCCCGGGGACATACTGCCCCGTCCGCAGGGCGGCCAGGGGATAACCGGGCAGGCGTATTTGCGCCGCGCACTGCCACGGCGCAAAGCGACCGCCAACTTCCGCAAAGTTGAAAGGCCAGCTCTCAAAACCCTGCTCCCGATAGGGCGGCGGCAGCTCCCTCAAGTCCCACGGTATCAAGTGCAGAAAGAACTCTGCCGCCAAATCCTCCGGATCACAGGGCCGCCGGACATACCGCAACTGTTTGCCGAAGTCCTGCAGGGACACCTGAAAAACTGTGGGGGGGAGGGGTGGCAAAGGATTAGATTCGACTTCCGGCGGCCGCCGCCCGGCGGCCAGAACGGAAACCGGCCCGGCCGGGCTTTCCCCGCCCCGGAGCCGCAGGGCCGGCTCCAGCCGCCGCGTTATTTCCGCCGCCAGCAGTTCATTCCCCCGGTCGTTCAAGTGGCAGCAGTCATCAGCATACAGGCTTTCCGGACGGTCAACGAAAATCTCGGTCAGGTCAAAGTAATTGATGCCTTGCCCTTGCAGCTCCCGGTTAAACTGCCGCAGCAGCGGATAACCCTGCTCCACCGCAAACTTTTCAGAGCCCTCGGGGCGATAGGCAAACTCCCGTTCCCGGGAGCTCAGCGGTTTGGAACCGGACACATACTGGTTGGGCTGCAAAAAATGGTAATAATCGGCCCCGTTCAGTTCGGCCAGCCGGGCCAGCATTAGCGAACCCCGATACCAGGCCCGGGCCGCCTCCGGAAACAGTTCGCCCGGCGCCGGCCAGGTCCGGGAGCCATATTTTTCCGGGTTGTAATCCGATTTCATAGCCGCCAGTTGCTGATTCCGTTGGATAATCGCGGCCGCGATTCTTTCCTGCCGCCAGCGGTTCGCCAGACCGAAAAGGGCCGACCAGCGCAGGATGGAAGTCTCCCCGGCCGCAGCCCGCCGGGCCTGTTCCCGGCGCAAGATCCCGAGCTGCCCCGCCAGCAAAAGCTCCTCGCGGGTCAAACCCACCCGCCTGGGCCATGCGTAGGGAAAGAAGGGAAAGACGCCCCGCTCAAAGTTATCCCCAGCGCTGCCGGCCACTTCATTGAATCCGTCCAAGTTGACCAGGAGGTCAAACTCGCCGCCCAGCAACAGAGTGTTGGCCGCAATCATCGTCTGCTGCGGTTGTTTTCCGACGGTCAAGGCCAAATCGAGGACTACCGGCCGCCGCGGCAGTTGGTTAGCGGCAAACCAGCGGTTCAAGGCATCCTGGAGAAAGGGCGTGATCCGTTGCGCTACCGAGCCGCCCAGCAAGCCGATGACTACGGTGTCCTCCCGCCGCTGCCGGGGCGGCATTGCATTCAGGATGCGCTCCGGCGACCTCCGGGTAAAGCTGTAAAAGGGATGCCGCAGCTCGAGGATATTAGGCGAATCATGGGGGAGGGCCGAACCCGCCGGCGCCGCCGACCGGCCGCGGCCATACTCCGGCCCATAGGCCGCATAATAAGCGCGCCCGGCCATCCCCTCCAGAACCAGCAGGGTCAGCAACAGCATCAAGCCGTAGTAAAGGATTTTCCGGCGGAAAGGCAAAACCGCTTTTCGTTCCTTGGGGATTTTGTTGGCCGGTTCCGGGGACGATTGCCCTTTAGGCCGGGGCAAAGCAACGGGATTATAGGATATAAGGCCCTGGCGAGGCAAGGCGGCGAGACGGGCTGACCGCCGGCCTCTCTACCGTCCTTCCCGCCCCGCAACCGTCTTTCCCGCGTCTCTTTCTACCGTCCTTCCCGCCGCCTTCTACCGTCGTTCCCCCGTAAGCGGGAATCCCGAAATGCCCGATTGGTAGTATCTTGGTCTTTGGCAATACCTTTCGGGATTCCCGCTTGCGCGGGAATGACGGTAGAGCAGCTGGAGGGCGGGACGGCTGGACAGCGAGAATGGTGTTAGTATGCGACACAGCCCGGCCCGGCCCCACGCCGCCATTTGACAGGCCGGGCCGCTGCCTATATGATACTTGCGCGGCGGGGAGGCCGGAAAGAAATGGCCCGGCCGCAAGGAGTAAGTAAGGATGTATCAGCAAATTCTGCTGCCCCTGGACGGTTCGGAATTGGCGGAGCGGGCCTTGGCCCCGGCCCAAGCGATGGCCCTGGCCTTTAAGGCCCGGCTGCATCTGTTCCAAGCCCTTTCCTACGCCGAGGAGTTTGACCTGATGCGCGGCGCCGAGTACGGGGCGTTGAGCGAGGAGTATATCAGCCGGATGCTGGAGGAAGTGGCGGCGGCGCAAAGCAGCAAGGCCGAGGCGTATCTGGCGGACAAGGCGGCGGCGCTGACCGCGGCCGGGGTGGAGGTGGTGACGGCTTACGAAACCGGCAGTCCCGCGGAGAAAATCCTGGACTATGCCCAAGCCGCCGCCATTGACCTGATTGTAATCAGCACCCACGGCCGCGGCGGCCTGCGCCGGCTGCTGGTGGGCAGCGTCACCGACCGCATCATCCGGGCCGGCGACCGCCCGGTACTGGTAGTGCATCCCGATTAGGAATAAGCCCGCTTACCCGGAACGGGTTGGAGGGACATCTTAAATCGGATCTAAAACCGTCCTTGCCGCGCCCCGCTGCCATCATTGCCGGGCATATTGCCGTCCTTCCCGCGTAAGCGGGAATCCGAAAAACCCGGCCGTCAACCGGCTGGTCTTGGGCATTACCGTCGGGATTCCCGCTTACGCGGGAATGACGGTTTCTAGTCGGGCTTTTCGGGATTCCCGCTTGCGCGGGAATGACGGTTAGGAGCGGTTGCGGCCGTGCTACCGTCATTCCCGGCCGCCCCGCTACCGTCATTCCCGCGTAAGCGGGAATCCCGCGGTGGCTTGCCGAGACTGCGGCATCATAAGGCAGTACCGTTCGGGATTCCCGCTTGCGCGGGAATGACGGTAATATACGTGGGAAGGACGGTAACAAAGCGCCAAATTAACCGGATTGACCGGAGTCAACATTTTTCAACCCATCGGACTGCTGCGCTATCGGCTGGCCCATTCCCTGCCCTTTTACTACGGATGGGTCATCTTTGCCATTGCCGCCGTAGCCAGCTACTCCGCCCGCCCCCTGATGGCGGTGGCTACCCTGTCGGTCTTTCTCAAGCCCATGACCGGCGAGTTCGGCTGGGAACGGGGGCCTTTCTCCGTGGCGGTCAGCCTGGGCGGGCTGGGGGCCGTCCTGCTTTCCCCTCTTATTGGCCGGCTGATTGACCGCTACGGTTCCGGGGTCATTCTGGCCGGGACTTCTCTGGCCGTGGGTTGCTGCGCGATGGGGCTGTCGCTAATCAGCCAGGTGTGGCACTTTTACGGCCTCTATGTGCCGGGCCGAACCGCTTTTGCCAGTCCGTTGGAATTGGGAACGACCACGGCGGTGAACAACTGGTTCATCCGGCGGCGTTCCCTGGCCCTGGCCCTGCTGACGGTGACCCAGGGGACGGGATTGGCAATGATGCCGCTGGCGGCGCAGTTCATCATCAGCGGCTGGAACTGGCGGACGGCGTGGCTGTCGTTGGGGATTTATACCCTGGCGGTAGGAGTATTGCCGGCCCTGCTGCTGATGGCCCGCCGCCCGGAGGATATGGGCTTGGCCGTCGACCCGCCCCGAGGGGAATTGCGCCGGGTTGCGGCTGTAGCGCCCGCCCCGGCCGGTGCCACGGACGGTACTGCGGCAAAGGCCGCCGCCGGGGAATCCTCCCGCCCCGCCGACCGGCCGGCGGCGGCGCCACCGCCCCGGGAAGTCAACTTTACCGTGCGGGCGGCGATGCGTACCTGGGCATTCTGGGCTTTGGCCGTCTTTTCCGGAGCCGGCTTTATGGTGCAGGCCGGGGTCAGCCTGCATCAGGTTTCCCACTTTACCGACAAGGGCCTGGACGGGACGGCGGCGGCCTTATCGGCCGGAGTGTTTGCCTTTTGTCAGGTGCTGGGCGGCTTGGCCTGGTCGGGATTGACGGCGCGGATACCTTTGCGCTTTCTGCTGGCGGCGGCGGCGTTCTGCCTGTCCATCGGCGCTTTCGGCATTGAGGCCAGTTCCACCCTGGCCTGGGGATTGCCCATGGCGGCCATCCTGGGCGTGGGCGTCGGCGGTTTGCATCTGCTGCTGCGATTGGCCTGGGCCGAATACTACGGACGGCAGCACTTGGGCAGCATTACCGGCTTGACTTTGCCGGTGCAGGTGGGCGGGCAAGCCTTGGGGCCGGTGATTGCCGGCTTTATGTATGACGCTTTCGGCAGCTATCAACTGCCTTTCCGCATCTTTGCCCTGGCGGTAACTTTGGCCGGCCTGCTGGCCTTGACGGCCCGGCCGCCGCGGCGGGGATAAAGGCGGCGGGATAAAGGCGGCCGGAAAAAGCCGGAATTTCCTGATACAATTGCCCGGAATTTGCCGGCTTTCCGATTGACATATTGTTGTCAAAGGGCATAATATCTTTTTACCGGGTATCATACTGGAGGGGGCGGGAATGCTTGAATTGTCCATTGACAGCATCCGGGTAAGTCCGATGAACTACCAGCGGGTGGTCATCCTGAGGGAAAAGGGTTCCGACCGCTACCTGCCCATCTGGATTGGCCCGGCGGAGGCCGACGCCATTGCGGTCAAACTCCAGGACTTGAATGTCCCCCGGCCCTTGACCCATGACCTGCTGGGGGAAGTCATCAACGCCCTGGGCGGGTCGGTGCATCACATCCTGGTCAACGACCTGCACAACGACACCTTTTTCGCCAAAATCGTCATCCAGGTGGACGGCGACACCCGGGAAATCGACTCCCGGCCCAGCGATGCTATGGCCCTGGCGGTGCGAACCCGGTCGCCCATCTACGCCGCCGAGGCGGTGATGGACAAGGCCGGCATTCTGCTGGACGAGGAGGGCAAGCCCATAACCCCGGAACGGGAAACCCGGGAGGAAACCTCGGAAGTCAAGGAGGAGGAACTGCGCCGGATGTCCGCCTTTACCGACTTCATCAACGACCTGGATTTGGAGGATTTTGGCCGGGGGCAGGCGCGGCGATAGGGTTTCCTACAGGTAACGGATGGGGCGGGTAGCGCTTTACCCGCCCTTTTCTTATGTCCGGTATCTGGCTAATCCGACAACCCCCCTTTATTCGGCCCCACCGGCCCCATACGGCCGGCGGGCGGCGGCCCCTCTACCGTCATTCCCGCGTAAGCGGGAATCCGGCGGCAGTTGGGGCGGCAAAGGGCTGGTCTTTTCAGTACCGTTCGGGATTCCCGCTTACGCGGGAATGACGGTGGAGGCGGCGGAAATGACGGTGACGGGGCGGCAATAAATAGCGTGAACCCGCCCCGGCGTCTTGCCAAGTCGCTTACCCGCCCCCTATCCCGCCCCATACAGCCGGCGGGCGGCGGCCTCCGGCACTTGGCCGCTGAACAGTTCCGGGTGCAGCATTTCCGCCATTATTTCCAGGCCGATTACCAGGCGGGGGCCGGAGCGGCTGGTGTAGGCCCCGGCGTCAATGGCATAGACCCGGTTTTGCCGTACCGCCGGCAGCTCGGCCCAGCCCGGCTTTTCCGCCAGCAAAGGCAAATCCTGCATAGCCCGTTTTACATCGAAGCCGCAGGGCATCAGGATGATGACTTCCGGCTGACGGGCAATCACGGCGTCCCATTCCAGGGGAAAGGAGCCGGTTTCCTTGTCGCCAAAGCAGTTGACGCCGCCGGCCAATTCCACCATTTCCGGCACCCAATGGCCGCCGCACATTGGCGGATCCACCCACTCCAGATGCAGGACGCGGGGTTTGTGGGAGACGGCGGCCGTTTTGGCGGCGACGGCGTCAATGCGCTGCTGCAACCGGGCGGCTACGGATTCCGCCACTTCCGCCGTGCCGGTAGCCTGCCCCACCCGGCGCAAATCCTCGAGAACATCGCCGATGTATTGAGGGTCGAGGGAAATTACTTCGGGCTGCTGGGCAAGGCTGACGCTGACCTCGGCGACCTGCCGAGAGGAAATGGCTCAAACCTCGCAGATAGCTTGGGTCAGCAGCAAATCCGGGGCGGCGGCTTGCAGGGTAGCCTCGTCGATTTCGTAGATGCCCAGGCCCTCCTCCAGGCGCTGGGCAATGATGCGGTTGATTTCGCCGCTGCTGGGGGCCGGGTCCATCCCGTCAAAGACGCTGCGGACTACCCAGGGCTTGGCGCGGGCCGCCGCCGGATAGTCGCACTCGTGGGTTACGCCGAACAGGTCATCCTCCAGCCCCAGGGCATACACCATCTCCGTGGCGCTGGGCAGAAAAGAGCAGATACGCATAACCTTACTCCTTATTGGCCCGGGCCGGGCCTAATCATCATCGCTGCTTTCGTAGCCTTCCGCGCCATCGCTGGTGTCGGAAGTCAAGTGGGCATCCTCGTACAGGTAATCCTCCGGCGGCGGGTCGGAACTGTGGGGGTCGACGCCACCCAGGAAAGCGCCGCGGAAGGCGTTTTCCAGGGTGGAGTGCAGCTGAAAGGCGGCCAAGGCGACCCCGGCGGTAACGCCCAGCAGGATTAAAGCCGGCACCGGGGCCGCCACGCTGCCCAGCAGCAGCAGCCGGGCGATAAAGGGTATGCTCCACACCGTGGGCAGGATTAGAATGGCAATCAAAATGCTGTCGCGCAGCACCAGCCGCAGGTTTTGATTGCGCCGGCTGCTGCCCGATTGCGGCCACCGCGGCAGCATATAGTTCATCACCGCCTCGGTCAGGCGTTGCAAATTGCGCCAGATGGATACCGCCGACGGGATGCACAAGGCCAAGGCCGCTCCGCCCACGACCAGGCCCAGCAGGCCCTCCTCGATATTCGTCCAGAAAGCCAGGTTGGCGCTGAACTCCAGAGCCACCGTGCCTAATCCGATGATTACCACGACGATAACCATATTCAGCAGGATGAACTGAACGGAATGTTTAATCTGATGGGCCAGGGGGTTGTTCAGCACGAAAGCCCGGCGGGAAACGGTCAACCACAGAAACAGGATGTGGCTGTATTCCTTGAGCCAGGTCGGGGAAATGCGGTCGATGAAATCGCCGACGCGGGTCGCCGAATGGAAAATCACCGGATAGACCAGGGCGGTGACAGCGGTAGCCACGGTGACCACCGGATTGAGAAAGCTGCCAATCGCCCCGTGTTCCGTGCCGGTTTTGACCATCGCCAGGGAAAACTCTCCCATCTGCGGCATTCCCATCCCCACTTGCAGGGAAGTGCGCCCGTCATGCCCCGACAGCAAGGCCCCGGCGGTGTCGGAAACCACTTTGCCCAGGATGAATACCGCCGACACCAGCAGGGCCGGTAGCAGATAGTCGCCAAAGGTGAAAATGTCCATCAGCATCCCCAGGGACACAAAGAACAGGGCGGCGAACATATCGCGCAACGGGTTGATTACCCAGCTGATTTCTACCGAATGTTCGGTGTCGCCCAGCAGCATTCCGACCAGAAAGGCTCCGGCGGCCGCCGACAATCCCAGTTGATAGGCAATCAGGGCCAGGCCGAAGCACAGGGCCAGGCTGGCAATCAGCAGCAGTTCGTCGGATTCCCGCACGGCGATGTAGCGGATGAGGCGGGGGATGAACAGGGCCCCGAAGCCCAGGGCGGCCGCTCCGAAAATCGCCAGTTTCAAGGCCAGCCAGCCAATGTCCCCCAAATCGGTGCTGCCGGTAGTGGATACCCCGGACAGCACGGTCAGCAGCACTACGGCCACAAAATCCTCGACCACCAATACGCCGACGATAATCCGGCCCCGGGGGTCAAAGAGGGTGCGGGTGTCGCGCAGGGTTTTGACCAGGATGGCCGAGCTGCTGATGCACATCGCGGCCCCCAGGAAAATCCCTTCCAGCCGCGTCCAGCCCAGCAGATGATAGCCGATGGCGTAGCCCAGGACGAACATCGTGGTCATTTCCACGAAACCGATGATTACCACTTGCAAGCCGATTTGCCTAATGCGCTGCCAGCCGATTTCCAGGCCGATGCTGAACAGCAGGAAAATCAGCCCCAGCTCGGCCATCGTGCGGATCAGCTCGACATTCTGCACCGGGCCGTTAAAGTCGGCAAAGGGGCCGAAGTTGATGCCGGCAAAGGTAAAGGGGCCGACAATGACGCCGACCAGCAGATAGCCCAGCACCTGCGGCAGTTTAATCCGGTTGAACAGGATCAGGGCGGCGCCGGCGGCCAGCATCGTAACGGCCAGATCCCGCACCAGCTCAATACTGCCCCCGGTATGGGTGGCAAAAAGGGAAAGCAGGGTATCGATGACGGGTTCTCTCCCCTGGAAAAAGTCCGGTAATGGTATCAGTCTAACACATATTGGCCGGGAATGTATTGGCAATTGCCGGCGGGTTAAAGGGGGAATTGGGGGGGTGGGCGGCCGGCCGCAACCGCCGGCCGGCCGCCACTACATAGAACCGTCATTCCCGCGTAAGCGGGAATCCCACGGTCGCCTGCCGACAATGCCATTATAAGGCAGTACCGTCGGGATTCCCGCTTACGCGGGAATGACGGTAGAAAAGGGCGGGAAGGACGGTAGGTGGCCGCAGGAAGGACGGTCGGGGGGCTAGTCAGAGCTATGCCCTTTACAACATCCCCTCCGCCGCCATTGCCGCGGCTATTTCCGCATCCAGACAGGGGGGCGGGCCGGCGGCTGCCGCCAGATGCCCCTCCGGTATAGCCAGCCGTCCTTGGGCTAGGGCCCGCAGGGTTTCGTATAGAAGGTACGGCTCCCGGCGGTATTCGGCTTGGCGGATCTGCTGAAACAGCGGCAGGTTTTCCCCCGGATCTGTGCGGAGAGCGGCCGCATCCCGGCCGGCTATTTCCGGCCAGTAGGGAGCAAACTCCGGGCCGTCCAGGGGGAGGGTGCAGTAGGAAATTACCGGCCCCCGATCCACTTGCTCCGTAGCCCGATGGATCATTGCGCCGGTGCGGCTGGCCCGCTGCTCAATCAGCGTCCAAATAACTTCCTGCCAGGTGCCGATGGGGCCATCGGGCAAGGCGGGATGCAGGTTCAGCAGGGGATAGCGGCGGCACATTGCCCCGCCGACAATCAGCCGATAGCCGGCCAGGACGCATATATCCGGGCGGTAGTCGGCCAAGGCCGCCATAACCGCCCGGTCATAGGCCGGGCGCAGAACCGACCAAGGGCCGCCATTGGCGCGGCGAAAGGCGGCCGAGGAAAGGGTCACCAAGGGGAGGTTATAATCCCCCACCAACCGCAGGAACTGGTCGGATCCCGCGGCCTCGCCCCAATCCCGGTTGCTGAACACAAAACGGATGCGGGCGTTGTCCTCCGGATGGCGCGCCAGCCGTTCCTGGACAAACCGCAGCAAGCCCCGGGAGCCTGCGCCCCGGCCGCTGGAAAACCAGCCAATGTTGAGCATCAGCGGCCCGGCCCGGCTTGGCCGCTATCCCCGTCGGCCCAGGGGGGTAAATCCCAATCCTCGTCCTCCGGGGGCATTTCCATATTTTCCCAAGCCAGCCCCGGGCCGGGCGTCAGGTCGGCCGGCGCGGCGGCCGTTGCGGCGGATGCGCCGCCATTTTCCCGCAGCTGGGTGATTTTCAGCTCGGTTTCCTCCAGCAGTTGGCTGCACCGCCGGGCCAAGCCCATGCCCTGGGCGTACAGGGCGGCGGCCTGGGCCAGGGGCAGCCCCCCGGCCTCTAAAGTTTCCGCCACTTCTCCCAGCCGGGTAAAAGCCTCCTCAAAGGAGAGGGATTGCGGGTCGGCGATGGTTTGTTCCTGCGGCGGCGGTGGCGTCATAGCAGCGCATACCTCGGTGATTGGGATTTGGGGGTTGGGCTACCCCAAGGCTTGGGTGACCAAGTCCCGGGGCGAAGGTTGGCCGGCCCGGGAGCGGCCGAAAAACCGCTTATGGTCGGCCAGCAGGCTCTTAAAGAACGGGGTGGCGTCCTCGTTATTCCCAAGCTGTTCCCACTTGAGAAAATCATTGAGGTTTTCCCGGAACCGCGGTTCCTTATACAGGGAATCGTCAGATCCCGGGTTCAGGTACACGTCGATGACTTCTATGGCGGCGTTGAGGAGTTCTTGCCGGGCGTCCTGGTTTTCGTCCTTCAACAAAACCAAAAGAGCCTTCGTCAACTCCCCCGGGGAATAGGGGCGGTTGGCGCGGATCAGGGTCTCTTTCAGGAAATCGATGGCCACCATATAAAAGAGGAAACGGGTTTGCCGCCGGCTGGACACCTCAGCGCCGCGGCCGAAATTAAACCCGTCCGCCAACTTTTGCAAGCAGTAAGCGGCGTAGAGGTCGTCCACGCCGAAAGGCTCTTTCCCGGACGTTATCCGCTTAAAGATCCGGCCGTTACCCGGTACAAAGGGGGCATTGCGGCCAAAAGCATTGCCGGGTTCGCGCAGCCAACCGGCGCTGTAAACCTTGACCAAGTCGAAGGCGTTGGCATACTGGGAGAATTGGCGGGAATTGGGATGCGCGTCCTGGTAAGCCTTTTGAGCAGTCCAGCCGCCCCGCTGAATCTCCAAATAAATGCCATAGTGGTCGGCCATGGCGTCAGCCCAAGTCCGGAAATCCCTACGCAAAGCCAAGAAATCCTGCTCGCGCACCGAGTTTTGGGAGTTGGTGAACCGGGTGATGTCGGTAATCTGGGCATTGTCGCTTTTGACAATCTTGGTCACGACCACGCCCCGGTCGGCAGCGGCCCGCCAATTGGTCAAGGCGTCGCTTTGCCCGGTGCCGCCGGGGTCAAGATACTGTTTCAAGACCTCCCAGACCGTCCTGGTGGTCTGGCAGCCGTTGACCACGTACGGATTGAAAAGCACGCAAACCCCATCCGATTTCGCCGAGTAATCGGACACAACGATGGTAATGCCGTTGTTATACAGCCCGAACAGTTCCGGGCGGTTTTTCAAGGTATCGGCAATGCCCTTGTTGATCCGGCCGCGACCGCCCAAGAACTGCCGCACATTGCGTTCGTACAGCTGGTCAAGATTCCCGGTCTTGTCCCGATAGGCCGACAGGAATTCGTACAGGTTGGTCAGGGTTATCGTGCCAACCCGCAAGCCGGAGCTCGGGTCGACAAAATTGCCGCGCAGGGGTATGGTAATGGACGGTTGCTCCAGCGTGTCCCGGGCTTCCCAAATCGTATGCAGGGACACATCCTCCACATCAAACAGCGTGGAAAACCGTTCCCGCCCCAAGGAGCGAATGTCGTGCAGGGCTTTCCGGTCAGCCTCGGACATAGCCTTTTCGGTGGCAAAGACCAGGACTATGCGATCCCGCTCGGAGGCTTGTTCCCGGAAGTTGCTGAGGCGTCCCACCAGTTGCCCTACCCGCTCGGAAAGGCGGGTATTTTCGCCGGCCAGGGTGGCTATTACCTTGCGGCCCTCGCTGATAATCGTATCCGGCCCTTGGAAAGCCGTCCCGTATTTGCTCTGAATCAAATACCAAGTATCCCCCTCGTCGGCCTGGCTGTCCCGCTCGGCATCGCCAATGTCGGCCCGGCTCAGATAGGCGATGTCGATGCCGCCGTCCCCGACGCCATCGCACAGCACCAGGTCCTCGTCGTCCTCGGTTACGCCCAGCCACTGGGTGACCAGCTTGAAAGCGAACCCCTGCCCTTTCTCAAAGGGCGGCAGGGTAGATTCCCGAAACTCGGACAGCCACTCGTCGCAAAACTGCTCAAAGGTAATTTCGCTGGCGGCGTCGGGGGGCTGCTGTTCTACGATGCTGACCATTTCGCGGCCTCCTTGATGATAAGGTTAGAGGGAGTCAACTTTCCCCCGCTTCAGGTAATACAGGTACTCCTCCTTGTCAATGTACCAGGGCGAGGGAAACTCTTTTACCCCTTGGGCTTCCAGCTTGTCGACGAGCTCGCTAAGCAAGCCGTAAGTCCCCTGCTTGAGCATCAGGTCGGTGTCGCCGTCCACGACAATCAGGGCCCGGGCGAACACGTCGCCATCGCCCCAATAGTCGATGAACGGCTTTATGATTATCGGGTCAAAGACCAGTCCCTCCGGGAACCGGGCGTAGAGGGCTTCGGAAAAGGCTTCTTTCACCAGTTCCATAGCTTCCGGCGTCATAGCAGAACTCCCCTTTCTTTAAGGCTGGCGGGCTATAGTTTAAAGGGTGACCGGGTGGCGTGTCAATGGGCCCGGTAGGCCGGGTTCCGTTCTGTTATGGGGTATTCATCCTTCACAAGTTCAGGATGAGCGGAAAGGATACCCCACAACAGAACAGAATCCGGCCCGCCATCCCCCTTGCCAAACACCCGGCAAACTGGCGTATAATGTCCGCCAAATCGGGATGGCAACAGAGGGGGCAAGGCTATGAACAGCAGCGCCGAGTGGCGGTTTCCCTTTGCGGCGGATTTGACCATCTGCCGCCTGCTGAACGGGCTGTGGCAGGTGTCCGGCGCCCACGGGCGCATTGACCCGACGGCGGCCCTCAGCAGTATGTTTGACTATATGGACGCCGGCTTTACGACCTGGGACTTGGCCGACCACTACGGCCCGGCCGAGGATTTTATCGGCGAGTTCCGCCGCCAGTGGGCGACGGCCCGGGGGCTGGCGGCCCTGGCGGACCTTCAGGCTTTTACCAAGTGGGTGCCGCGCCCCGGCCCTATGTCCCGGCCGATTGTCGAGGACAATATCGACCGGTCGCTGCGGCGGATGGATGTGGATGTCCTGGATTTGCTGCAATTCCACTGGTGGGATTACCAGGATGACCGCTATTTGGCGGCTTTGCAGCAGCTGGCCGCTTTGCAGCAGGCCGGGAAAATCCGCCATCTGGCTCTGACCAACTTTGACACCGAACATTTGCGGATTATCCTGGATCAGGGCATCAAAATCGTGTCCAATCAGGTGCAGTATTCCCTGGTGGATTTGCGCCCGGCCCGGCAAATGGCGCAGCTGTGTCAGGAACGGGGCGTCCATCTGCTGGCCTATGGAACTTTCTGCGGGGGGCTGCTGTCCGATCGGTATCTGGGGGCGGCGGAACCGACCGGCCCGGCCCTGGCCACGGCCAGCCTGAGCAAATACAAGCAGATGATTGACGCCTGGGGCGGCTGGGCGCTGTTTCAGGAGCTGCTGGCCGGCCTGAACCTGATTGCCGACCGGCGCGGGGTCAGCCTTGCCAACATCGCCGCCCACTACATTCTGGAACAGCCGGCGGTGGCCGGGGTCATCGTCGGGGCGCGGCTGGGCTTGAGCCACCATCGGGAGGATAATGCCCGGGTTTTTGCCGCCGCGCTGTCTGACGCTGACCGGGCGGCCATTGGGGAAATAACCGGCCGGGGCCGGGATTTGCTGGCACTGATTGGCGACTGCGGCGATGAATACCGGCGGCGGGGGTAGGATGGCAATATGGCCGCTAAAACCCGTGGCAGTGCCGGCAACAGCCGATATTGTCCGGGACGGGAGCCTTTTCCAGTTCGGCCAGGGCGCGGGTCAGCCCATCCCGCATTTCCGGGGTAAGTTCGGTCGGGGGATGGTCGAGGATTTGGCGGATGCGCTGGCAGATTTCAGCCTTGCCCGCGGCCCATCCTGCGGCGTAGCCCTCCTTAAACCCGACAGCGTAACCCTCCCGGAACCGCCGTTCCAAATAGCGATCCGCAATCATCCTGATTACCTCTCTAGGTGTGGAATTGGTCTGAGCGGAGACCGGGCGAGGGCAGACCTCAGTAGGGAAGCCTACTGTTTGGACTCCCGGCCCGGCACGTTACGCAACTGTTCCCTTACATCCGGGGACAGTTCAATCCCGGCCTTTTCCAAGACTTCCAGGGTATGATCAAGGGTCACCTCCTGGCCCTCGACCCGGCCTTTCACCAAGCCTTTCTCGAGGCCCTCTACTAGGCCCTCCTCCTTGCCTTCTACGCGGCCCTCCTCCTTGCCCTCTACCCGGCCCTCCTCCTTGCCTACCTCTTTGCCCTGGTTGAAGCGCCGATCCAGGTAGCGATCCGCAATCACTCTGACCACCTCCGCGTGGGAAAAGTATAGGATGCCCGCCGACAGGGATATGCCCAAGCCCATGCCCAGGCTCACCAGGGTGGACATCAGGGTGTCCTCCGTCCGGTAAAAGACCTCGCGCCAGATAAAGAAAACCAGCAGACAATCGGTTAGAATGACTGCCAGGATAAAGTTCCAGGTCAGTTTGTCCAGTTGATTGGGCATTGTCCGGGTTTCCCGCGGTCGGTTTGGGCTATTGTAGCGCCGGCCGGCCATCTTGACAAGGGCCGCGCGGCAACGGGGCAGGGCCTTTTAATTGTCCGCCGCGATGCCCATTATCCCGTTCTCCTTGAGCTGGTCACAGGTTTGCTTGGCGGCGTGACCAGCTCGCCGCCAACGGATTTATCGGGGACTAATCCGACAATTAAAAGGCCCTGGGCAACGGCGCGGTTTCAGCGCGGCGCGGCCAGCAACGGGATTGTCTTTACAGGGCCGTTTGGGCTTCCCGCTTGCGCGGGAAGGACGGTAGAAAGGGCGGCAGAGTCCCCCCGGCCGGCCCGCCGCCGGCCGGGGGTATTTGTGCGTAGCCGCCCGGGACGCCGCCGCCCCGCCTACTACCTACTGCCGACCCCGGCAATGGGCCGTATAGACTACCGTACGGAACATCGCATACCGATATTGGCCGCCCCCCACCAGATTGCTGGTGAACTGGAGATTGGGCGTGCCATCCCCATCCTCATCCAGATACCACCACTTTACCTTGGCGGCCCGGTCGTAGCCCAGGGCTTGACATTCCGCCGTAGCGCCGCCCTGCACCTCCAGCGTCCCGAAAAGGGTTGCTTGCGTGCCATTCAGCGCCCATTCGTCAATCTGGGCGTCAGTCCGGTCGGCAAAAGCCAGCCGGGCGCTGGCCCGCGCCGTATCCGCGTCGCCGTCGGCAGCGCCGGGCGCGCCAATAGCGCGGACATAGGCATTGCCGGTCGTCCGCGGGCCGGGAATAAAAGTGGGCTGGTCTTGTTCCCCAACCCGGGGATTGACAATCAGATAGCCGGTAGTGACCCCGTTAGGATTGCTGGTCAAGCCGGGATTAGCCAGGGTACTGGCCGGATAGGCTTTGCCGTAGCGCAGGGTGGGCTTGGCCGGCTTGCGCCGCCGTTTCTTTTCCTCCCGAGGAAACTCAAAGATGCGGTCAATGCTGATGCCGGTGATGCCGGATTCCCCGTCAGTCAGCCAGCCCTCTTGAGACGCCAGAAAGCCGCGGAACTGGCCGCGCTCTCCGAAATAAACGGTGTCATCCCGCTCGTTACGGTCGCGGCCGGCTTGCCAGGTTTCGGCCTTGGTAAAGGTATCCGACTGGTCGACGCCGCAGTAGAGGGTCTTGCCCCGGTTTTCGGCCAGGGACTCGAGAATGGCGGCAGGGCGGTCGTCGTGGGCAAAGGCTTGCCAGTCGGCGCAGTCCCAGGGGATGGAACGGGCCTGAGCCGTGGTTGCCCCCCCCCCCCCATTGCGTTCATTAAAAGGAATAAGGCAAGGGCGGCTACGATATTGCGTAGAGACATGGCAACTTCCTCTCGGCTAAGGTTAGGGGTCTGTGCTGAGGGGCAGTATAAACCCGGTTTTGAGGTCTGTCAACTGGGTTGCGGGGCAATTTTCCAAATCAATTTTTCCGTTTCCCGCCATCCCTCTTACTCCCTTTATGCTATCCAACCCTTTAATGGGGGCGGGATTCTTGTAAATCCCGCCCCCATCTTTCCCTTGCCACCCTTTTCCCGGCCCGCCGCCCCCCAACCTACCCCGCTTTTTTCCGCCGGTCGTCCAGGCGGCGGGCTTTGGGCAATACGCCGGCTCCGGTCAAAGACGCCAGGCTGCCCGGCGGCACCAGTTCCACTTTGATGCCTACATTCAGCCGGTCGCGCAGGGTGCGCTCCAAATCCCGATGAATGGCCTCCCGGTCGACCGAATCCTCGGCATATTCCGCTTGCAGGGTCATCTCCTCCCGGACACCCTGCCGCTCGACGATGCAGTAGTATTCCCCGGTCAGGCCGCTTTTCGTGGCGACGATAGCCCCGCAGCCCTCGGGCCACACATTGACCCCGCGCAGCTTGACCATAAAGTCGGAACGGCCGTGAATGGGGTCGATTTTCTGCATCCAGCTGCCGCACTGGCACTGGCCCGGCGGCCCCAGCCGGGTAACATCCTTGATGTCGTAGCGGATGATGGGATAGGCATCCTTGTAAAGGGCGGTTACAATCATCGTCCCCAGTTCCCCCGGCTCTACCGGTTCATAGGTATCCGGGTCGACCAGTTCCACGATAAAGGCATCCTCCCAGATGTGATGCCCGCCGGCGTAGGGACATTCCGAGGATATGGCCTGGACTTCGTGCATCCCATAGGTATCGTAAGCCGGCACGCCCCAAGCCTCCCGCACCAGGTCGGATTTGCCAAAGCACTCAATCAATTTCAGCGGCAAATCCCGCCCCACTTCCAGCCCCATATCCTTGGCGACCTGGGACATATAAATCAGGTATTCCGGGAAACCCACCAGGGCGTTGACCTGCCACTTCTGGGCAATTTCCAGGGCGCGGGTGGTACGGGTGACGACGCCGGCGCTGGTGGTGACCGGAATGCAGCCCAGCCACTGCCACAGGGCTTCGTGGGCCGAATAGGCGGCGTTGTGGGTGGAATAAAGCAGGGTATTCATCACCACATCGCCGGGCTTGAACCCGTGCCAGTAGTAAGAACGGGCGCGCAGGATGTTGCCCACTTCCCGATCCCAGGGGCTGTAGAAAGTGGGCCGGGGTTCGCCGGCAGTGCCGCCGCTGGAATGGATCCGCCAGGGGATGCCGCCGGCCCGGACATCCGGGCCTACATAGTCGCCAAAGGGCGGATGGGCCTCTACCGACTGGCGGATGTCCTCGACGGTATACATTGGCAGCTTTTTCAGGTCGGCCAGGGTTTGGATGTCGGCGGGCTGGACACCGGCCGCGTCCCATTTGCTGCGGTAAAAGGGGACGGCGTAGGCCCGGGCCACGGCCGCCCGCAGCCGCCGTTCCTGCAACGCCCGGATTTCCTCGCGGCTCTGCAAAAAGACGCCGCGGAAAAAGTCCGGGGCCGGCGGATATTCCCGCACCAGTTCCGCAAAGTCCAGGGCCTGGTAATAAAAGGGTACTTCGTGCAAATCCTGCAAGACCAAAACGGGCCTCCTGATTTTCAGTTACGGGTTCCGGGCAATAATCTCCCTTGAACCGTCCTTCCCGTCGCCCCTACCGTCATTCCCGCGTAAGCGGGAATCCGGCAGCACCACGGAGCCGACCGCAACCCTACCGTCCTTCCCGCCGCCCCTCTACCGTCATTCCCGCCGCCCATTTCTACCGTCATTCCCGCGTAAGCGGGAATCCAGAACGGTATTGAAAAGACAATCCCGTTACTGTCCGCACCGCCCTAGATTCCCGCTTACGCGGGAATGACGGTTCTATATGCCGCGACTCTGGATTCCCGCTTACGCGGGAATGACGGTAGAAAGGCGCGGGAATGACGGAAAGGTAGGGGGGCAATTGCCCCGGCGGTTTTACCCCCCCAACTTCAACGCCTTAATCGCATTGCCCCGGACGAACTTTTCGTACACCGCCGGGCTGATGTTGCGATGGGCGCCGCCCCACTCAAAGCCGTTGTCCACGATTTTCTGGAAATCGTCCAGCCAGACCTTGGGATTGATGGCCGGGTAGTCGCTGCCAAACACCAGCTTGTCCTGCAAGACGGTGTTCAGATACTGAAAGACGATGGGCTGAGTGGCGAATACATAGCGCGGCAGCCAGCCGGACAAGTCCATATAGACATTCTCATGCCGCCAGCACACCGCCAGGCCCTCCTCCGTCCAGGGCCAGCCAAAGTGGGTCATAATAATCCGCAGGCTGGGAAAGGCGGTCGCCACATCGTCCAGCATCACCGGACGGCAGCCGTTAATCGTGCAGCGGGTCATCCGGGTGGTGCCGGTATGCACCAGAATGGCGATGTCCAGCTCCACGCACTTGGCATAGATGTCCCACATCAGGGCTTTGTCGTTGGGGCAGAACTCCTGATAGGCCGGATGGAATTTCAGCCCTTTGCAGCCCAGTTCCTTGACCGCCCGCTCGATTTCCCGCAAAGCCGGCGGCCCCATGTGGGGATCCACGCCGGCAAAGGGAATGAACAGGTCGGGATACTTTTCGGCGTACAGGGCCAGGTAGTCGTTGGGCAGGGCGCGGCCCCACTGATTATAGGAAACCATATTGACGATGACCGCCTTGTCAATGCCGGCTTCCTGAAAGGTTTCGTAGGTTTCGTCGATGGAGATGAACTGCTTGCCGTGATGGGGAGCCTCCGGGCTGCGCCCGAAAAAGTCGTAGTGGGCTTCGGTGTAGGACGGCCCATGCCCCAGGCAGGTCTCCTGGGTAAAGGGATGGATGTGGATGTCAATGGGCTTGACCGCCGGAGAAACCATAACTGTCCGCTCCTCTCTCCTGCTGATTAGGGGCCAGGACACTATTATAACCGCTGCGGCGGCGTAGGCAAGGGGTTGGCCGGAAACTATACAATCGTCATTCCCGCCGCCTTTCCTACCGTCATTCCCGCGTAAGCGGGAATCCCTTACCGTCATTCCCGGCCTCGTCCTCCTACCGTCATTCCCGCGTAAGCGGGAATCCCTTACCGTCATTCCCGGCCTCGTCCCCCTACCGTCATTCCCGCGTAAGCGGGAATCCCTTACCGTCATTCCCGGCCGCACCCTTACCGTCATTCCCGCGTAAGCGGGAATCCCGAACGGCCCGGCCTTATAATGCCGCATCCCCGGCAAGCCGCCGCCGGATTCCCGCTTACGCGGGAATGACGGTTGTGGCCCTCTCTACCGTCATTCCCGCGTAAGCGGGAATCCCGAACGGCCCGGCCTTATGACGCCGCAGCCTCGGCAAGCCACCGCGGGATTCCCGCTTACGCGGGAATGACGGTAGGGGGACGGGAAGGACGGTTGCTATCCGGTGTATAATACCCGGCAAGGCAATTCCCGACCATCAAAAATCCATCAACCATCCATCCAATTATCGGAGGTAGGACGCCGTGAAACTGCTGGTAATATCCGGAGGACGCCATCCTTACGCCGAATCCACGCCCATCCTGGGCGATTTTCTGCGGGCCGCCGGCCACGCCGTAACCATCACCGAGGACGCCGCTACCCTGGCCGATGCCGCCGCTATGGACGGCTACGATGCCCTGGTCTTTAACACCCGCCGGGAAAACCTGCCCGACTTCGGCGACCTGGCCCTGGCCCCGGCGGAACAGGAGGGGATGGCCCGGTTTATCCGCGACGGCAAGGGCTTTGTCTGCCTGCACATCTCCACCTGCCTGTCCAACGCCTGGCCCGAATACCACGCCATCACCGGCGGCGGCTGGATTACCGGAACCAGCTTTCATCCGCCCTATGGCGAGTTCACCGTCCAGGTCAGCGCGGCCGGCCATCCCGGGGTACAGGGCGTCCGGGATTTCAGCACCAACGACGAGCTGTATATGGGCTTGGCCCACCGGGAGGGCAATGATATTTTCCTGACCGGTACCTCTGAGGAGGGAACTTGGCCTTGGGGTCCCGAGCGGGCGCCCACCTTTATGCCCGGCGGCACTTTCCCCCTGGCCTGGACGCGGACTTATGGCGCGGGCAAGGTATTTGTCCTGCTCCTGGGCCACGACGGCCGCAGTTTCCAAACCCCGGAGTTCCAGAAAATCGTCCTGAACGGGGTGGACTGGGTTACCGGGTAAGCAAGAAAGCCGGCGGCAAGGGCGGTTGCGGTTGGCGGCCGGGCGGTGGCGGCCGCCCTTGCCGCCGCCAACCGGCCGGCTGGCCTAACTCCCCTTATCCTGATCCTGCTATAATAGCGGCGGATTTCCCGACGGAAAAGGACAAACTATGCCGCGCCACGCCGAATTCAACGCCAATACTTTCTTGGGCGACCTGTTGCGTCCCATGCTGGGCAAGGATACCACTCTGGCCCAGAACTCCCAGACCATTGTCGACCATCCCGGCCGGCAGCCGGATTTGCTGATTACCGCGCCGGGCCGTTCCGCCGTGGTGGTGGAAGCCGAATATACGCCGGCGGCCAATGTGGAGCAGGAAGCCAAAGACCGCCTGGGCTTTGCGGTTACGATGCATCCCCTGCCCATCGAGGCGGCGATTGCCCTGCGTTACCCGGTGGGCCTCGACGACGCCCCGGATTTGCGGGCGGCGGTCCGAGACGCCCGCTTTTCCTATTGCGTGTTCACCGTGGAGGGCTACCGGGAAACCCCGGAGCAAAAGGTCAAGAAAACCGCCCGTTTCCCGGAATCCGGCTGGCTGGAGGGCGGGTTGACTGACCTGGCTGATTTGATTCGCCTGGCCGCCCTGCCGCAGTTGGCGGTCAATACCGCCGCCGATGCCTTGCAAGGCAGCATCGACCGGGCCGTTCTCTTTCTGAACGAATTGGAAACCCTGCGCCCGGCCTTCAATCAGCGCATTGCCCGGCTGCTGGGCATGGACAATGTGCCGCAAACCCGGCGCATGGCCGGAGCCATCCTGTCCAACGCCCTGGTCTTTCATCAGCGCGTGGCCGGCATCCACGGCGACATCAAATCCCTGTCCGAAGTTTGCGGCCCCGGCGTCGCCAATCCCAAAGCCGACACCCTGGCGGCGTGGGACGCCATCCTCCAAATCAACTATCATCCCATCTTTGACATTGCCCGGCGCATCTTGACCATCCTGGCCCCCCGCACCGCCGCCGCCATCCTGCACACCCTGAAATACACCGCCGAAAAGGTGGACAGTACCGGCGTGGAAAACTCCCACGATTTGACCGGGCGGGTGTTTCAGCGGCTGATTGCCGACCGCAAATATCTGGCTACTTTCTACACTTTGCCGGCCTCCGCCGCCCTGCTGGCCCGTTTGGCCGTGGCAAAACTGGAGAATGTGGATTGGTCAGACGCCGCCGCCGTCGGCCAACTGCGGATTGGCGATTTTGCCTGCGGCACCGGCGCCCTGCTGTCGGCGGTTTATGACCAGCTGGCCGCCCGCCACGAACGGGCCGGCGGCGATTTGACCCAGTTGCATCCCCCGATGATGGCCGAGGCCCTGTACGGCTGCGATGTGCTGCCCTCGGCGGTGCATATTACCGGCTCCACCCTGGCCGGCGCCCAGCCCAATGTGGGGTTCGGCCAATCCCGCCTTTACACGATGCCCTACGGCCGCCTGAATGATGGCAGCGTAGCCATCGGCTCCCTGGAGTTCCTGAACTCGGATGAGCAGGTAACTTTGAGCAACTTCAGCGACCCGTCCACGCGCACCGGCAGCGCCGGGGACGCCCGGGCCGAGCAGGTCGTCGCCGAAATCCGGGACGAAAGTTTTGACCTGGTAATAATGAACCCGCCTTTTACCCGGGCCGGCTCCGATTGGGAGGGCAGCGGCCGGGAGGAGGACACCATTAAGCAGTTCCGGGGGTTAAGCACTGACGCGGAAACCCAAAGGGAAATGGCCGACCGGGAGAAACGCTTTGCCGCCGGCACTTGCGCCCACGGTTATGCCGGCATCGCCTCGTCCTTTGCCGCCCTGGCCCATCGCAAACTCAAAAATGGCGGCGTGCTGGCCCTGGTATTGCCGTTGGCCGCCGCCGCTGGCGCATCGTGGCAACGGTTTCGGCAAATGCTGGCCGAGCATTACACCGATTTGTCGGTGGTAAGCATTACCTCCGGCGGCCGGTCGGTATCTTTCTCCGCCGATACCGCCATTGCCGAGTGCCTGGTGATTGCCCGCAAACTGCGTAAAGGCGAAAGCCCTGACGCCCGGGTTCAGTTCATTTCCTTGACCCGGCGGCCGCTGCATTTTGCCAACGCCGCCGCCACAGCGGTCAACATCCTTAGCGCCGGCCCTATCCGCCGCTTGGAGGATGGCCCCTATGATGGCACTGATTTAGAGATAGGGCAGGAACTGGTTGGCAAGGCGCTGACCGCGGCCGGTTCCGCCGCGGGCGAGGCTTGGGGCGGCGTACGCATCGCCGACTATTCCCTGGCCCAAACCGCCTATGCCCTGGCGGACTCCCGCCTCTGGCTGCCGGGCCATCCCGCCGCCCTGGCCCTGCCAATGGCGCCGCTTAATCAAGTGGGTAGCCGGGGAATTCACGACCGGAATATCGAGGGCGGCCCAACGGCGCCTTTTACCCGGACGCGGCCCAGTTCTACTGCCACCTATCCGGCCTTGTGGCATCACGATGCCCGGAAAGAAACCCGGATGATTTGCCGGCCGGATTCCCAATTGCAGGTTAAGCTAGGGCGGGAAAATCGGGCGGCTGAGGTTTGGGCTACGGCCAGCCGGGCGCATTTGACCCGGGATTTTACCCTGGGTTCGCAGCCGCTGGGCGCGGCTTTTACGGAACGGGAAACCGTTGGCGGCCGGGCTTGGCCCAGCGTAAAGTTTGCGGACAGCCGGTTTGACTATGCCTTTGTGCTGTGGTGCAACTCTACCTTGGGCTTGTTGTCTTTCTGGTGGCATTCCGGCCGCCAGCAGCCCGGCCGGAGCATCATAACCATCAGCAAGACCGAAACCCTCCCCCTCCTCGACTTCCGCGCCCTGTCCGACGCCCAATTGGATACCGCCCAGGAAATTTTTGAGGAGTTCCGGGATAAGGAATTCCTGCCGGCTTACCTGGCCGATGCCGACCCCAACCGGGCTTTGCTCGACCGGCGGGTTATTTGCGACCTTTTGGGCTTTGACGCCGCGGTGTATCAGGGCGTAAGGCGTTTGGCGGAAAAGTGGTGCGCCGAGCCGTCGGTCCACGGCGGCAAGGCGCGGCCGCGGGATGCCCGGTTAGTGGTGTAGGCAGTTGCGGCCACCCCCACCGTACTTCCCGTCCCCTCTTACCGTCCTTCCCGCCGCCTCCTACCGTCCTTCCCGCCGCATCTCTACCGTCCTTCCCGCCGCCTCTCTACCGTCATTCCCGCGTAAGCGGGAATCTGGCGGCGGTTGGAGGGCAATGGGCCGGTCTTTTCAGTACCGTAGGGATTCCCGCTTACGCGGGAATGACGGTAGGGGGCGGCCGGAAGGACGGTTGTGGTGCCGCCCCCCTTTCCGCTCATCCTGGACTTGTTGAAGGATGGGCGGAAAAGGGATAGGCCAAAGGCAATCGGCCCCTAATACCCGGCAAAGGCGGTGGTGAACAGCCTGGCTTTATCTAGCGGCCCGTCAATTTCCAGTTGGGCGGTGGCCGGCGCGCCATTGCTGAGGTCCAGGCGGCCGTAGGTCAGCAGCACATAGGCGCTGGGATTGCAGCGAAAGGTTACATCGGCCGGGCCGGCGGCATCCTCCTCCAGGGTAAAACTGGCCCCGGTCAGCACCACATCCTGCTGGCGGGCGGCGGCGCCGGAAACGGCAAAGCGGAAACGGGCGGAGGTTCCGATGGGGGTAAAGCAGGCGTTCAGCCAGCGGTGGGTCAGGGACATAATGACGGCGGCGGCCGCGTCAGAGATTTCCGCCGCCGGGTCAAAGGCGGAACGAATATCCCAGCCGTGGATTGCCACTTCCTGGATGCGCCGGGCCATATTTTCGTGGACGGGAATGATGCCGCGGCGGTGGAAAGAGGGCTTTTCCCAATCCTCCGGCTGCAACTCCCGGGCCGCTTGCAGCAGCCGGTCGATGCCGTTGGCAAAGGCTTGCATCAGGTCGGCGGCGGACTGGCCGCGGCGGAAAGCAATGGCCCCCGCCGCCGTCATGGCCGAGGCCCGTTCTCCGGCCTCCAGGAGCCGCTGGCCCTCCGGCGGGCTGGGGTCGCCGGCCCGGGCCCGGGTCAGGGCCAAGGCCCCGCCTGCCGAACCCTGGGCCAGATGGGCCGCGGCATCGGCCACGGTCCAGTCGGTACAAGCGCTGGGCCGGGCCCAGCCGGCATCATCCAAGCCGGCCAGAAAATCAGACAGCTGCGCCGCCTCGGCCGCCAGCAATTCAATAGAATGATTCATTTCCGGCAGGGAAGTCATTAGCTGCTCCTTAGGTGGGGGTTGATGGCGATTGACGCCCCGGCGGTTCACCCGTCAACCCGGGCAAGTAAGGGATAGGATAGGGATGGAACGATGGGATTGTAGAGGGGGCGGCGGCCGGTGTCAAGGATGGGGTGCCGGTTCCGTTTTGTTATGGCATATCCATCCTTCAACAAGTTCAGGATGAGCGGATTGAATACATCCAAAAGCAAAAAGGCCGCCGCCCCCTCAGGGCAATTGCATTTTAACCGGCGAGGATTTTCTGCAAGTAATCGCCATCCCAGCCGGCCCTTTTCCGCTTGGCCTTGATGCCCCCCTGGCGGCTGGTTTCCCGGCGCAGCAGGTTCAAGGACATCTGCCGCACTACCGACAAGTTGGCGGCCGCGTTGCCGGTCCGCGCCCGGCAATGCTCCTCGGCAAAAGCCACATCCAGAACCCAATGCAGCTGGTTTTCAATGCCCCAAGGGGCCCAAGCGCTTTCCAGGAACTCCGCAGCGGTCAGCAAGCGGCTGCATATATAGTACCGCTGTTCCGGCGTCCCGACCCCGGCTTGGCGCTCATAGCTGACTTGGGCCACGCTGCTTAATTGCGGCCATTCCCCGGCGGGGTCAATGTAGGCCAGCTCCTCCCGGTCGCTGATGACCCGGCATTGGCGGACTTCCAAGCGGCCATGCCCCTTGCCGACCTCCCGACGGCGGTCCAAGGAATCCGATCCCTCGGCGCAGCGGAAAGCGTCTTGCCGCTGGTCGTACAATTGCCCCGGATTGCTTTTGACCGCCAGCAGGTAGTCGGCCTCGCTAGCCACGATTTGCCGGGCAATGGACTTCTGACAGCCCATCGCGTCAATAGTCACCAGGCAGCCCCGCAAATCCAGCCGCGCCAGCAGTTGGGGAATGGCCGTGATTTCGTTGGATTTGGCGGCGGTCTTGACTTGCCCCCGGGTCAGCCGATTGGCCGCGGCCCAAGCGCTGACCCGGGGCCGCGGCCGCCGCCCGGAACTCCGGTCGCCACTGCCGCGCAGAGTTTTGCCGTCAATGGCGACCCCTTCCCCCTGGGTCAGCTCGCTTATGGAGCGCACCCAATCCAGAAAACCGGCTTGGAACTGCTCCGGATCCCGCCGGCTGAATACCCGGCCCAAGGTATCGTGGGAGGGTATCCCGTTGGGCAGGGCGAGAAAGCTCCCCAGCCAATCGGCCTTTGCCGGGCCGAACTCGGTGATTTCCACCCCGTGGTCGGCCCCGCAAAGCACCGCGCCGAGGGTCAGGGCAATGATGTCCAGCAAATTGTGCCGCTGGTCCCGCGCCATGCGCGGAGCAGTCAATCCTTGAAAAGGCTCCCTAATCACCGCCCGGAATCCGCCGCCATCCGCCTACCCCGCCACTGAACGGAAACCGGGCAAAAATCCTTACTTGACAATAACCATATCCCTGTTAGATAATAAGCGCGGCATATCCCCCTAACCGCCCCCGGTCAAGGAGTCGGCCTATGACTACTAGCGCAACCGCAACTGCCGCCCCGTCGACTACCGCCGTCGAGGTGGCCGGCGTTTCCGTAGAACTCTTTTCCGGCGGCTCCGGCCCGCCGCTGCTTTTCCTGCACGGCGCCGGCGGCAATGCCGGCTGGCAGCCCTGGCATCAGGAGCTGGCCCAAGCCTACACCGTCTATGTGCCGTCCCAGCCCGGCTTTAACGGCACGGCCCGGCCCGATTGGGTCTATACCATCACCGATGTCTGCCATTTCAATCAGATGCTGGTCGCCGCCCTGGGCCTGGAGGACTATATTCTGATGGGTTCCTCTATGGGCGGCTGGGTAGCGGCGGAAATGGCGGCGATGTGCCGCTACCAAATCAAGGCACTGATTCTGGTGGGGGCCGCCGGCATCAAGCCGGAACAAGGGGAAATCGCCGAAATCTTTATGGTGTCGGCGCAAACCCGGGCCCGGCAGCGTTTCTACGATCTTTCCCAAGTCCCCAACGCCGAGCAGTACCAGCGGGATTTGACCGCTGAGGAGCAGCTGGTGGCCCATTCCAATCAGGAAATGGCCTCCCGCCTGTGCTGGCGGCCCTACCTGCACAATCCCAGCCTGCCCTACTACCTGCCGGCGGTGGATACGCCCACCCTGCTGGTCTGGGGCCGCCAGGATGCCATCATCCCGGTGGAATGCGGGGAATTGTATCGGGCCGCCCTGCCCCAGGCCCGGCTGGAAGTGATCGACCACTGCGGCCATTCCCCGGCCCTGGAAAAGCCGGCCGAGTTCCTGGCGGCGGTCAACGGCTTTCTGGCGACGGTCTAGGGGCAAGCACCCTGGCGGCGGTTTAGAGGCAAGCGCATACAAAACCGTCCTTCCGGCCCCCTGTTACCGTCATTCCCGCGCAAGCGGGAATCCAGAGGTGGCTTGCCGAGGATGGGTATCATATAGTAGCGCCTTTCGGGATTCCCGCTTACGCGGGAATGACGGTGGGGCGGCGGCGCAAAAATCCGGCAGAAAGGAGTCAGTCAGATGACGGAAGTATTCTGGTTTTCGGAGCAGCCCTACGGCCATGTCACCGATGCCGACCTGGCCCAGTACGAGTCCGGGCGGATGCACTTCCCCAACACCTACTTCGACCCGGAAAAGGCCCACATCCTCTACAGCAACTACCACGACCAGTACGCCCTGGCCGACGAAGTGGGCTTCGACGGCATTATGTCCAACGAACACCACTCCTCCTACTGGTGCATGAAGCCGTCGGTCAATGTGGACGCGGCGGTCATCGCCAAGGTCACCCAGCGGGTCAAAATCGCCATGCTGGGCAATGTCATCGCCCTGAACGACCCGGTGAAAATGGCCGAGGAAATCGCTATGCTGGACTGCATCTCCGGCGGGCGCATTATCTCCGGCTTTGTCCGCGGCACCGCCGTGGAAACCCTGCACGCCGGCATCAGTCCCACGGAAAACCGCGACCGCTTCGAGGAAGCCCACGACCTGATTGTCAAGTGCTGGACGACCCCCGGCCCCTTCCGCTGGGAGGGCCGCTACTTTCCGCACCGCATGGTCAATCCCTGGGTCGTGCCGATGCAGAAACCCCATCCGGCGGTGTGGTTTCCCGGCACCGGCAGCCCGGAAAGCGTCATCTGGGCCGCCAAGCGGATGTATCCCTATATGAACCTGGGCTCCCTGCTGGATTTGACCAAGCAGCTCAAAGACATCTACTTTGAGACGGCCCGGGAGGAGGGCTATGAACCGGGGCCGGAGCATTTCGGCTACCTGATCCGCTGCCTGGTGGCCGATACCGATGAAAAGGCCCAGGAAGTGGGGCGCACTTTCCTGTGGACCGAAAGCCACCGTCAGCGGGGGCCGGTAGAGTTCAACGACCCGCCGGGCTATCAATCCCGGGAAGCCCTGCGGATAAAAATGTCCCGGCCCACCATCGGCACCGGCACCATCGGCCGGCGGATGAGCTACGAGGAGCTGCAGGACGCCCATAACATCATCGTGGGCAGCCCGGAAACGGTCATCCAGAAACTGCGCTATATCAAGCAGACCCTGGATCCGGGCTATATGCTGATTTACGGCAACGAGGGCAATATGGCCCATGAGGATGTAATGCGCTCGGTGGAACTGCTGGGCACGAAAGTAATCCCGGCGGTAAAAGAGGATTAGGGGGAGGCTTCCCTGCCGCCCCCACCGTCCTTCCCGCGTAAGCGGGAATCCAGTGCCGGCTTGCCAAGACCGCAACATCCTAAGGCAGTACCTTTCTGGATTCCCGCGGAGGCTTGCCAAGACTGAGGCATTATACAGCAGTACCTTTCTGGATTCCCGCCGCCCCCCTACCGTCATTCCCGCGTAAGCGGGAATCCCGACGGTACTACCGTATAATGCCGCAACCCTGTCAAGCCGCCGCGGGATTCCCGCTTACGCGGGAATGACGGTAGGGGCGGCCGCGGGAAGGACAATAGAAAGGGCGGCGGGAAGGACGGTAGGGGTTCGCCCAAGTATATCCCCTCACCCCGCCCTTTCCCCCAGCAGCCCTACTACCCGATCCAGAATGCGGTGGCTTACTTCCTCTTTGGTCAGCAGCGGCAGTTCCTCGACCTGAAAAGCCCGGTCAATCAGCGTTACCCGGTTGGTGTCGCTGCCAAAACCGCTGTCGGCGTCGGTGATGTCGTTGGCGACAATCAAATCCAGGTCTTTGCGGCGGACTTTGGCGGCGGCGTTTTCCCGCAGATTTTCGCTTTCGGCGGCAAAACCCACCCGCAGAAAGTCGCCGCGGAGGGTGGTCAGAATGTCGATGGTCGGCGTCAATTCCAGGGCAAAGGCGGCATCGGATTTTTTGATTTTCTGTTCCGCCGCCGTGGCCGGGCGGTAATCGGCGACGGCCGCCGCCATAATCAGGGCATCAGCCGCGGCGGTAGCCTGCCGCGCCGCCGCCGCCATCTGTTCCGCCGTCTGCACGGCGACAACTTCGACCAACGGCGGCGGCGGCAGAGCCGTGGGCGCGGTTATCAGGATGGCTTTAGCCCCCCGATCCCGGGCCGCAACCGCCAAAGCGTAGCCCATCTTGCCCGAGGAATGATTGGTGACAATCCGCGCCGGGTCAATGGGCTCCTGAGTGCCGCCGGCACTGACTACAATAGTACGCCCGGCCAAATCCCCCTCCCGGCCTAATATGGCGGCGATATGCCCCAGCAATTCCGCCGGCTCCAACATCCGCCCCATCCCGCTCAGCCCGGAGGCCAAACGACCGGCGGCCGGCCCGGCAATGGAGACGCCCCGCCGCCGCAACTTGTCCAGGTTCTCCTGGGTGGCGGGATGATCGTACATTCCGCCGTCCATAGCCGGAGCCAGCAGCAGGGGGGCGCGGGTTGCCAGGGCGGTAGTGGTCAAGGGGTCGTCAGCCAAGCCGGCGGCCAGTTTAGCGATGCAGTGGGCCGTAGCCGGGGCAATCACCAGAATATCGGCCCGCCGGGCCAAGGCGATATGCTCGTTGGCAAACTCCGCAGCCGGGTCATAGGCATCGGTTACTACCGGCCGGTGAGTGATACTGCGGAACGCCAGCGGCGCCACGAACCGGGTCGCGCCGTAGCTCAGGATCACATCCACCTCCGCCCCGGCCTGGGTCAGCTTGCTCGCCAAATCCACCGCCTTATAGCAAGCAATGCTCCCGGTAACCCCCAGGACGATATGCTTATCCGCCAAAACCATCATAACCAGCCCCCCGGTTTTATTGACATGGATAGACAGGATAGACAGGATTGTTGTATCGGATTAGAACGGTCCTGACCGTCAACAACCTTTCTATACAGATACAACCAATCCTGTAAATCCGGTCTATCCATGTTAATTCCCCCCCCGGTTCATCCGGTAAATCAGGCGCAGGCCGATGAGGGTCAAATCCGGGTTGATGTCGTCGAATACCGGGGTTTCCCCGGCGATGACGCTGACCAGGCCGCCAGTGCCGACCACTTTGGCCTCGGCGCCGATTTCCCCTTTAATCTGCTGCACCATTCCCGTTACCAGGGCGGCGTAGCCATAGACCAGCCCCGACTGGAGGGCGGCAATCGTATTGCGCCCCACCGCCGATTTGGGGGCGGTCAATTCCACCCGCCGCAGTTGCGAGGCGTTGAAAAACAGGGCGTCCGCGCCCAGGCTGATGCCCGGCGCAATGGCCCCGCCCAGGTATTCCCCCTCCCGGGACACCGCATCAAAAACCGTGGCCGTCCCCAAATCCACCACAATCAGCGGCGGGCCGTACAATTCCAACCCGGCCACGGCGTCGGCAATGCGATCAGCCCCCACATCCCGGGGATTGTCGTACAGGATTGGCAGCCCGGTGCGGACGCCGGCGGAAACGATTAGCGGCGACACCTGAAAATAGGTGCGGCAAAGGTCGGTGAAAACCGCCGTCAAGGGCGGCACGCCGCTGCACAGGCAGGCGGCGGTGATGGCGGCCGGGGCAATGCCGCGCAGGTTCAGGATGCTGACCAGTTGCAAGCCATACTCGTCGGGCAGGCGGCGGGCGTCAGTGGAAACCCGAAAGGTCGCCGCCAGCCGTTCCCCGTCAAAAACGCCCAGCGTAACCACCGTGTTGCCAATATCAATGGTCAGCAGCATAGGGCTGATTATACCCTACGCTGCTAAGGGGGGCAAGGGAAAGTTGGACGGCTAACCGCCCCGGATTTCCGCCAATACCCGCTTAACCAGCGGCGTCGGGTCGGCGGACGGATTTCTCCAGTTGGCCCGGACGGGGTGGGTAAGGCTTATGATGTACCGGCCGCCGGCCGTATAGACATTGCTTTCCCAGCCGCGATGGTTGGTTTCCTTAAACTCAGCGACCGGTTCCGACGCGGCGCCCAGTTTCCGGCGCGCCCAATTGCCCGGATACTGCCCCAAGCACACCACTATCCGAATTCCCAGCCGATCGATGACCGCCTGATGAAAGGGCCAACAATCCTCGGCCCACTGCCGTTCCACGGCGGCCGCCGGCGTACTGGCGGCGTCCCAGCGGCGGAAAATCAGCTGGGCGGCCGGGATTATGCCAGGGTTCAGCCCGAGGCTCTCGCAAAGATAGGCTACCCGCTTTTGCTGCGGCCGGCTACCATCCGGTTGGCCTTGCCACGATTCATCCCGATAAGCCGACCACTCGGCCGGCTCCTGGTTGAGAACCCGGTGGATTTGTTCAGCGACCGTTTCGGGAAACTGTTCCGGGTTACTGCCGGGATGATAGTCGAGGATGTAGAGGTCCGCCGGGCTGTCAAAAGCCTGCCGCCCGGAACCTAACGCTTTCCCGGGACAGCTCAGCATGGATTGGGGTATCGTCTTGACCAGTTCCTCAATCATTTCCCTAGCCCTCCTTGCCCGGCGGCGGCGCTATTTTGCGGCCGCGGGAAAATCCGTCCCCTACGCCGCATCCCCGTAAAAGTGCCGGGCCATACTGGCAAAGATATGGTCAATCTGCTCGGCGCTCGCGGTCGGGTCGATGTGAACTTGGATGTCGATGTGCAAAGCCGGGCGATTGGCCGCGGCGGCTCCGGGGGATTCCGGCGCGACCCTTCCGGAACTTTGCGGAAAGACACCGCGGATTTCCGCGATGTCTTGGACATAATCCATGCCGTCGCTGTCCTGAACCAGCCCCAGGAAGCGCAGGTTCTCCGCAAAGACTTCCGCCGCCTGATCCCGGTCGACCTCGGCCACGCCGGCGTTGACCAGCTCGTCCTTCAGCAGCCGGCCTTCGTGAAAGGGCTGGCCTTTCATCTTTTCATAGAGGGCGCTGAAAGGCCAAAACTGTTCCAGGGCCAGCTGGAACCGCATTGCCGTCGCCAGGGACCCCCCCTCCGCCGCCAAGGCCACCCGGCCGCTATCGGTGAGGGCCAGCAAATCGCCCGGCCGCTTCCGGACAATCAAACCGTACTTCACGGCGTTGGTGACCAAAGCCTTGCTGCGGCCGCTTTCCGGGGCCCGTTTGAGTTCCGCGAAAAGCGCGCGCCGCTCCATTTCGCCGTCAACGCCATACTGGGCAATGCCCTTGGGCAACAGCAGGGCGCCCTCGAAACTCACCGTGGGGAAGGGTTTGAAGTGGACACCCCGTCCGCGCCGCCGCCGGGCCGCTTCCAGCTCGGAAGGGGATTGCTGGGTCATTAAAACTACTCCTTAGGGGGGAATCCGCCCGCCCTGCCGGGCAAGCAAGGCGGCCGCAAATGGTTGCCCGCCTTTGAGCCGCGCCGCTTTCCTATGCAACCTTTTTCCGCAACATCGCCGCCCAAGACAAGACTGCGGGATTACAAAAAGGGGCCGGCAGTTACACCGCCGGCCCCCAATTTTGCCGTGGGTTGTGAATGAAAGGGGTGGACTAGATGTAGTCCTCCTCCTCCATCATGCCCATATTGTCCCGGCTCTGGGTCAGGCCGCGGGCCACTTCCTGGCGGAACTCCTCGATCAGGTCGTCGGAGATGACGCCGCCGGCGGCCATAGCCTTCTGCTTGAACTGGGTAAAGGCCCACTCCTCGGTGTCGCCCTGGGGCATATTAAAGAACCCGGCATCGAACACCGGCATCTCGCCGGGGCCGAAGTAGCCCTTGCCCTCCAGCTCGTAGCCCTCCAGGTCATGGGTACCCTTGCCCAGCACCTGGCCGGTGGCGGCATAGTGTTCCATAGTGTTCTGGAGGCCGTACTTCTGGATGGGGCAGACCTTCATGCAGATGCCGCAGCCCAGATAGCGGGCCATCACCGGGCGGCAGCGCTTGAAGTAGAGCTTGTTCTTTTCAATCCCCCGCCACCAGATCTTGTCCCGCATCAGGGCGCGGCCGGGGCAGCGGTTCACGCAGACCTGGCAGACCTGGCAAAAGGCGTGGATGCCGTAGTCCACCGGCGTGTCATAGGTCACATTGGCGTCGGTGGTAATCATCATCAGGCGGCAGCGGGAGCCGACATGGGGGGTGAGCAGGTAGCCGCAGGCCCCCAGCTGGCCCAAGCCGGCGGCCACGAACATCGGAATGTAGGGGCCGGTGTTGTCGTTGGGGCTATGCACCTGGGCCCGATAGCCCAGGGAGCGGATGTAGTTGCCCAGTTCCAGCCCGGCGGCCCCTTCGGTGCGGTAGGTGCTGGAATGGACGATTTCCGCGTCCACGCTGGGGATGGTCTGGGTCGGCTCGAAGTCCTGCTCGTAGGCCAGGCAGATGACATGGGGGAACATCACCCAGTCCTTCTTGCTCTGGTAGGTGTAGTGGCTGTCGTAGGCGGTGATGCCGACTTCCACATAACCCAGTTCCCGGGCCTTGGCCTTAATCAGCTCGGAAACATCGGCGCCGCTGGGGGCAGCGGTGGGTTCCAGGTCGCCGGTCAGCCGGGCGGCCATAATCAGGGAGCGGTTCAGCTTGTCGTGTTCCTTGCGGATTTCCCGCATTTCCACGTGCTGATCCCGGATGGTATTGGCCCAGTCCCGGGAGGCCCGCTCGGTGATGTTCATGGTCTCGACCGGATATTCCCGGGCGTACCAGTCCACTTCCCGCTGGATCTTGGGAATGCCGGGGACGGTTTCCAGTTCCTCCGGCACCGGAATGGTTACCGAAGCGTCGCCGGGGTTTTTGCCGGGACGGACAACCTCATGCCCGATTTTCAGCATAACTCTCCTCCCTTTTATGCTTTTCCAGACTTGGATTCAGCCTTGCCGCCTAGAATAAACCCTCAACTTTTATTTGTCAATACTATTCCGCAAGGAAATTTATATTCCTTTTTGGAATAATTATACCTACTTTTAATGATTATGTTGCGCCCCCTTTACTCCCGCCCGGTTAAAAGGCTATCCTTATTGCCGATGTTTGCCTTTCTTTTCCGTTCCCTACCGGCAAATCTACGCCGCCCCCGGCAAAGCCGCCCCCAACCGGCGGCGGAGCCGGAGGATGATGCCGTCGCTTGGCTGGTTTATGATGGGGAGTGTCCCCTGTGCCGCAACTATGCCCGCTATCTGGAATCCCGGCAGAGCCGGGGCCAGTTGCGGCTGGTCAATGCCCGGGACGGGGGGCCGCGGGTCCAGGAAGTCCGGGATTTGCCGCATAACCTGGACGATGGAATGGTCCTGAAGTTGAACGGCCGCTATTATCGGGGGGCTGACGCCCTCTATAGGCTGGCTTGGCAGTCCGACCGCCGCGGCCTGTTCGGCCGCCTCAATGGACTGCTGTTCCGCTCGGCCACGGCGGCCCGGCTGGGCTATCCTCTGCTGAAACTGGGCCGGTGCTGCCTGCTGAAACTGAAAGGCGTACCGCCGCTGGACTGACCGGGCCATAGCCGGCAAAACCGCTATTCCCCTTGGCCGGCAATGGCGGCGGCAATCCCTTGCCTGGTTGCCCTTGCCCCGCCCTAATTGTCCGCCGCCGCCAGTTGCGGCTCCGCATCCTCGACCTCGACTGCTACAGCGCCGTCGACCCCAGCGGCGGCGTCCGGCAGGGCTTGAAACTCCCGGGGGAGGGCCTCGACCAATTCCGGCTCCTTGAGGTCGGCCGCATCCACCGCCCGCATTTCCGCCATCCGCCGCGCCGACACCAGCACCCGGCCCTCCAGACTGCCCGCCGAATCGTTAAAGGCTTTCACCGTTTGCGCCAACCGGCTCTGCACCGCGGCATAGTGCCGCAGGAATATCAGCAGCCGCTCGTGCATCTCCGAACCCACCTGTCGGATTTCCTCGGCGTTGCGGGCAAACTCCCACTTCTGCCAACCGCTGTTGACCGCCCACAGCATGGCAATCAGCGTGGCCGGCGTGGCCAAGGCAATGCGCTGGCTGATGGCATAGTCCACCAAGCCGGCATCGGATTTGAGGGCGGCCGCCAGGAACTGATCGCCGGGAACGAACATCACCACAAAATCCAGGGAACCCGCCACTTTACTGCCGTACCCCTTGCGCGACAAGTTGGTCACCTGGGCTTTCAGGTTGACCGCGTGCCTTTCCCAAGCGGCGTTGGCCGCCGTTTCATCGTCCATTCCCTGCGCCTCCAGGGCGGCGGCGATGGAGGCTTTGGCGTCAATTACCACCGTGCGGCCCTCCGGCAGACGGACAATCAAATCGGGCCGGTCTTGCTCGCCGCCGCCGATAGTGGCCTGTTCCGCAAAGTCGCTGTAGGCGGTCATATTCGCCATTTCCACCACTTTCCGCAACTGCACTTCCCCCCAATGGCCCACCTGCCGCACATCGGTCAACGCCGAGGACAGCCTGCCGGTAGCCGCGGCCAGGGTCTGACTCTGCTGCATCAAAGCCTCCAACTGCGGATTCAGCTTGCCGTAGTTGTCGGCCAGCGGCTTGACCAGTTCCTGAAACTGGAGATGCCGCCGGTCAAACTCCCCTTTGGCCTGCTCCATCGTCCGGCCCAGGTTTTCGTTAGCCAGTTTGAGGAACTCCTCGCTGTTCCCTTTCAGCGCGGCGGCGGCGGACAATTCGGCCGCCGCGCTGAACTGCTCCTTGGCCTGGGTCAGCAGCTGCTCGGCGGTCGCCCTCTGCGCCAACTGCCCTTGCAGCCCGGCAATTTCCGCCTGCTGCTGAGACTGCTCCTTGCCGGCCCGCCCCTTGCCGATAAGCCAGCCGATCAGGACGCCCAGGGCCGCGCCGATAATCAAGCCAATGATAACTTCCATAAGAAAATCCGCCTCCGCCAGTAGTGTACCTATCCGCTCATCCTGAACTCCGTTGAAGGATGGGCGGAATGAATACCCCGCAACCGAACCGAACCCGGTATAGTGTACCCGATTGAATCACCCCAAAACCGCCGCCAGTATAAGGGCCGCGCCCCAAACCAGCAAGCCCAAGCCGGCCAAGCGGCCCAGCCAGCGCCCGCCGGGCAAGGCTTTTTCCACCAAGACCAGGGCGGACAGGGCGAATATCCACAGCAGGTTCATCACCCCCAGCACAAAAAGCAGCCCCATCAGGGCCCAGCAGCAGCCCAGGCAATAGCCGCCGTGCTGCAATCCCATCCGCAAAGCGCCGCCGCGGCCCTCCCGCCAATCGGCGGTCAGAAAGCCCATAGGGGTACGGCAATGATGCAGGCAGGCTTGTTTCAACGGCGTCCACTGAAACAGGCCGGCGGCCAGCAGCAGAACGCCGCCCAGGATAGGGCTGACCCCGGCCAACGCCATTTGCGGCGACAGCAGGGCGGCGCTATGCAGACCGCCCTGGGCCAGGGTCGCCGCCAGGGAAAAGCCGCCCCAAGCCAGCAGATAGCCGCCGAGGAAAATTGCGGTGGGGACAAAGGGATGGCCGCTTTCCCGCCGCCGGCGATTGACCGCGGCGAATGCCAGCAGCATCGGCGCGGCCGAGGGCAGCATCATCGCCGCCATCATCACCGCCCACATCAGAAACATCAGGATAAAATCCGCCGCCGACCACGCCGTCAGCAGCGGCCCGGCCATTTCCCCCATCGCCGCCATCCCGCCGCCGCCGGCCATCCCGTTCATCCCGCTATCCATCCCGCCGCCGGCCATCCCATCCATCCCGGCCATCCGGCGGGCCAGATAGAGGATATAAGCCCAAGCCAGCAGGGTAACGGCGGCCAAGCCGGCCGCCACCACCGCCCGGTCGCGTTTCAATACAGTTTCCAGGGGATTGGAAGGGGACGCCATAACAAGGCGCATTGTGCCACAACCCGCCAGCCTTTGCCAGCCCCACCTACCGTCATTCCCGCGCAAGCGGGAATCCCGAACGGCGCTGCCTTATACCGCCGCAGTCTTGGCAAGCCACCGCGGGATTCCCCCTTACGCGGGAAGGACGGTAGGCAAGTTGTCCGGTATGGGCAATTGCCTTGGCGATTTGCCCGGTTTGCATTTTCCGCCGGCATACGATATAGTATTTCTTGCCACAGTAACCTTAACAACCCTAAAGCAGTCGTCCTGCCAAAGACCCTAGCCGGCGGTAGAGGAGGGCATTACGCCCCCTTGTAGGGTCTTTGTAGGGCGAGGTTACTGTGGCGGTAGCTCCACTCTATACCGCAAGGGGGTTCTCAATGCCACGGTTTGCCATCCCGCTTATCCTTTCCCTGCTCCTTTTGCCCGCCCTACTGACGGCTTGCGCCGCAGAGCCTACGCCCACTCCTATCCTTACCCCCACGCCCGCCCCTACTTTCACGCCTACGCCTACGCCCATGCCCACGCCTACGGCCACTCCCGCACCTACGCTCACGCCTACCCCAATGCCCACGCCTACGGCTACGCCCGCCCCTACTTTCACGCCTACCCCAATGCCCACGCCTACCGCCACGCCGCCGGCTTGGATAGGCGCCGCCGAGGAATACGCGAATTTGGCGGCGGAAGTGGTTAAAGACACCCTTGCCGACGTGGACTTCGCCTTTACGGCGCTCAGCGATACGGAAAAACCCAACCGTGCCCGCATTAGAGAGGCGGAATCTCGGGTCGAAGTTGCCGCCTCCCGCCAGGAACAGTACGAATCTGAACTCAATGATTCCCGCCGAGCGATCAATGGGCCGGCGGCGGTAGAGGAGAGCGCATCGGCCTTGAGCAATGCTGTCAGTGAGGTTCACTTTGCAGCTTTGGACGACATCGATGGGATCATCGGGTGGGCCGATTTGCTGGTAGATATGGAAGGATTGGATGCCGACCTAAAGGGCTTCCGGGAGAGAGCTCAGGGTTCGGATGCCCTCAGCGCGGCCAGCAGCCAGTTTGACACGGCCCTGGCCGATTTCAAGGCCGCTATTGAGCAGGCCAAGTTGGGTGCTCCGTAGGTCAACTTGGCCGGTCTATAAAACCTCCCCAAGGCAATCGCATATAGAAACCTTCCTTCCTGCCGCCCGCAACCGTCCTTTCCTCTTGCTCGGTGAGGTACGGTAAGGGCGGCGGGAATGACGGTTGCGGAGTCAAGGCAAGGAACGGCAAAGCCGGTTGTCCGCCATAGGCAAATCAGCCGCCGCCCACCAGCTGCCCCAAGGTTGCCGCAAACCGCCCCTTGTTCAATACCGCGGCGCAGCCCAATTCCCGCGCCCGTTCCATTGCTGTCGTATCCTCGTGGGGGCCGAAAGCTACAATGTGCAGGCCCGGCGGGCCGGCCGCCGCTTGGGTTTGCAGTTCGGCCAAAACCGATTGCCAAGTAGTGGCGTCCCCCTCCAAATCCACCAGCAGCAGGGAAATGTCGCCGGCGGCGTAAAGTTCCCGAAACTCGGCGACAGTGCGGGCCTGTTGCACCGGGCGGCCGCCGGATGCGGCGGCCGTTTCCACCCGGGCCGCAAAAAGCAGGTTCTGCCCCAGCAGGATAATGCCGCCGTCCGCGGCCGCCGCGCTCACTGCTCCCCCTGGAGCCGCCGGCCCAGCAGGTCAATAGCCGCTTGGGCCGCGCCGCGCTTGTTGGCATCCCGGTCGCCATCCAGTTGCAGATGAACGGCGGTATCATTGCCCTCCCGGTCGGCCAGGCCAATGTAAAAGGTGCCGAGGGGCAGGCCGGAGCGGCCGGCCCCGGGGCCGGTGACGCCGGTGGTGGATACGGCGTAGTCGGTGCCGGTCAATTCCCGCACGCCCCGGGCCATCGCAATCGCCATTTCCGCGCAGACGCTGCCTTTGCTTTCGTAGAGTTCATCGGAGACGCCCAGGATGCTCTGTTTCAGCCCGCCGGTGTAGGCGATGACGCCGCCGGGAAAGAACTGGGAACTGCCGGGAATAGTACCCAGCAGATAGCCCACCAAGCCGGCGGTGTCGGCCTCGGCTACGGAAACCCGCTTGCCCTGGGCCAGCAGCATTTCCGCCACTTCCCTGACTTCCATAAAAATACCCCCTGCCAAATGTGGATTGCCGGACGGCGGCCGCCCTTGCGCCCACCAACCGCCGCCCATGGTGGACATTCCGGGGCAATTTGTCAACAAGCCGGCGTCATTCTAGCCGCCTTTCTACCGTCATTCCCGCGCCTCTTACCGTCATTCCCGCGTAAGCGGGAATCCCGCGGGGGCTTGACCAAGTTGCGGCATTATAAGGCAGTAACGTCGGGATTCCCGCTTACGCGGGAATGACGGTAGGGGCGGCGGGAATGACGGTGGCGGCCGGGCCGACCGGGTAAAGGGCGGGCCGGGACGGTTGTATATGCGATTGCCTGGCAAAGGAATATATATCCGCATTTGCTTTTCTGCCCGGCCTTTGTTACACTGCCCCTCGAAATCCGGCGCCGCCGGCTATGCAACGGTTGCCGGCCGGCGGTTTTCCTACCGACTAATCCGCCGCCGCATCGACTCATCCATAACTGAGGAGGGCTTTGCTGATGACTACCCCCGCTGCTGCTGTTGCCGCCCCTGGGCTGACTAATCCCTGGCCGGCCGGGTGGACGGAGCAAAGCCGCCCGACCGCCGGCGTCGACTTGCAACTGGTACAGGGCGGTTCCGGAGAGCCGCTGCTGCTGTTCCACGATGAAATCGCCCATCCGGCCGCCCTGGGCTTTCATCGGGAACTGGCCGACCGCTACACCCTGC
Source organism: Dehalococcoidia bacterium (assembly GCA_965203435.1). Classification (GTDB taxonomy): domain Bacteria; phylum Chloroflexota; class Dehalococcoidia; order Lucifugimonadales; family UBA3495; genus CBDBCU01. Next base: position 797,114 of record CBDBCU010000002.1, read on the forward strand.
ATATCCCCTTTCATCCCGGTTTCGGCCGCACCCCGCGGCTGGACTGGGTGATGAATATGCGGGATCTGGCCGGCTGGTATCTGCTGGCTTTAGAGGATTTGCAGCTGGGGCCGGTGCACGCCATGGGCTTTTCCCTGGGCGGCTGGCTGGCGGCGGAAATGGCGACGATGCAGCCCGCAACTTTCAAGAAACTGGCATTGGTCGCGCCCATGGGCGTGCGGCCGCCGGAGGGATACATCTACGATCTGTTCCTGCAAGTGGCCCGCCGCTGCATCACCGACGGTTTCCTGAATCCGGAATCCGTGCCGGAGTTTGCGGAACTTTGCCCGGAAACGCCGGCCCCGGAGCAGGCGCAAATCTGGGAAATCGCCCGGGAGGAGGCTTGCCGCCTGGGTTGGAAACCCTATATGTATTATCCCGCCCTGCCGCCACTGCTGGCCCGGCTGCATCGCCTGCCGACTTTGCTGATTTGGGGACGGCAGGATGGCATTGTGCCGGTCAGCGCCGGCCAGGCGTATCAGCAAGCCATCCCCGGCTCCCGGCTGGAAATTTTCGACCAATGCGGCCACTATCCGCAGCTGGAACAGGCCGACCGGTTCATCGCCTTGGTCAAGGAGTTTTTTGGCTGACCTACCGGGATTCCCGCCGCCGTGCAACCGTCATTCCCGTCCCCTACCGTCATTCCCGCGTAAGCGGGAATCCGGCGGGGTGTTTATACTATTTATTGACGCCTCGGATAGCCGGCCCCTTTTCCGCTCATCCTGAACTTGTTGAAGGATGGCCGGCGGCCGATAAGGAAAACCCCGAGGAATCTGAAAATCTTGCCGGCCATCCTTCAACGGAGTTCAGGATGAGCGGATTTATGGCTTCCCGCTTACGCGGGAAGGACGGTAGAAAGGGCAAGGGAAGGATGGCAAAAGATTCGGGTCGGTCGGCCCTTGCCGGTTATGTCCCCGGCTGATACCATAACGCTGATTCTGGGCAAGGAGGGAACGCTAATGTTTGTCGGCTACTTTACCGAGCGGCCTTATCAGGATCCGAGTTCCGGCTATTTCGGGGCTACCGGCAAGCCCATTATGGACTTGACGGTCAGCAACGAAACCTATGACGCCAAGCTGGGGGCGGAACTCTACAACCGCTACCTGGACGAGAAAATGTACGCCGAGGAGATGGGGTTCGATGGGCTGATGCTCAACGAACATCACGGCACCCCCTTTTGCATGGGCGGGGCCATGAATGTCGAGGCGTCCATCCTGGCCCGGATGACCAGCCGGGCCAAAATCGTGTTGCTGGGCAACATCCTGCCCATCTGGGACGATCCCCTGTGGCTGGTGGAGCAGCTTTCCATGATCGATATGATTTCCCGCGGCCGCCTGGTCTCCGGCTGGGTGCGCGGCACGGGCCGGGAAAGCGTGGCCCACAATTCCCCCCCGCCCTATAACTGGGAGCGGTTTCAGGAAGCCCACGAGTTTATCGTCAAAACCTGGACGACCCCCGGCCCCTTCCGCTGGGAGGGCAAGCATTTCCAGTATCGCCATGTCAATCCCTGGGTGCGCCCCTATCAGGAACCCCATCCCCCCATCTGGCTGCCGGGGGTGGTCAGCCGGGATTCCCTGCTGTGGGCCGCCGAAAAGCGCATTCCCTACATTATGCTGGCCACGGAATTGGAACCCACCCGCCGCGCCTTTCAGCTGTATCACGATACGGCGGCCGAGCTGGGCTATGAATCCGGGCCGCAGAATATCGGCTACCTGTGGAAAGTCCATGTGGATGAAACCGAGGAGCTGGCCGAGCAGACGGCGCGCAAGTATGTGCAGGGGCCGAGCAATCCTTTCCTGGCCGGCAACGAGGGGACGGTGAACCCGGCCCTGGTGAACCTGCCCGGCTTGACTTCCCGCTCCCGGGTGCTGCCGACCCAGGCGGTGGCGACCCAAGCCCGCGGCGGGGGCGGCGGCGCGGCCGGCGTCTTGGGCCGCCCCTACGAGCAGCAGATTGAGGACTATACCATCATCGCCGGCACGCCCAAGACGGTCATTCCCAAGATTCGTCATGTGCTGGAATACATCCGCCCCGGCAGCATCTTTTTCTGGGACGGCGACGGGGCCATGACCCACGATGATGCGATGCGGAGCCTGCGCCTGATGGGGCAGGAAGTAATCCCGGCGGTCAAGGAAATCGCCAAAGAGCTGGAACTGCCCGGCCCCTTCGAGGCCGACCCGGCCACCGGGGAAAAGGTGGGGACGGCGGGGGATTAGGGAAGTACGGCACTACGGACTGTCATTCTGGCTGGTGCAAAAGGCTTCGGGACTCACCAGCAAACGGGAATGACTGATTTCGGGAAATTATATCCTTAACATCCACATCTTGCCCCCGGATTATCTCCCTCAAAGAAATGGTCTGGGGGCAAGGGAAACCGAACAACTCCGGGCAACGATTAAATGGAGGTGACAGATTGAGCGATCCTTGCCTAACGATTGACTCTCTAATGGCCCTTGGCTTCGAGAACCGGAGAACTATGGCCGGACTAGAAGGTGTCGGCTACCGGTTCGTTCATCTCGATCTGGAAGCCGCCCCCGTGATGAACCCCTATGCTCGGGACGTCGTCCTGCTAACTGGCGTTGTCCGCACCGGCCGTAGCGTGGGATCTGTAGAGGGCCAAATCCCTACCGACTTGGGAAGCGCTTTGGAAGCGGCGGCCTGGGTAAGCTATGCCCTTAAGTCTTACAGGGACGACCTGGAACCCCTGCCAGATTGGTTCGTCGTGGGAGAAAGCCACTGGGATCTGATACCGCGCGTACGCGAGTTGCGGGAATATAATGCCCGGCCAAAGTGTTACATCAACCGGGACTATGCCCGCCCCCTTCGGCGTACTCTGTTGGCGGAATTCTCTGAGCTCACCGGAGGAGCTGAAATGACTTTCAGATTCGACGGGCGCATCCTTAGCATAGCACTCCTCGATCGCGTCCACGAGGTCGTTGCATCGGGAGATAGCTGGACCTCCTCTTACCGAGTTATTGTAACTCAGGAGGCGACGCTGCCGGCCAGGTTTAAGCACTCCGCGGTTGAAGTAAGCGTGTTCAATGACCATTTGCTTTTCGACGGGCGCGGATTAGGGCCTTGTGAGCCGGTTGCCTGATTACCGGAAACCCGCCGGCTTAGTTTGGCGACTCCTGTGCGGTAGAGAGTTGGTGGACATCCCCGCTAATTCCCTACTTCCTCAGGACAAAGGAATTGGCGATCTTTGTCATTCAGATACCCCAGAATATCCCGCCCATCCATGTAAAGTAAAAATGGTGCTACAAACCTCTGCGGACATTATCGTTATTGGCGGCGGGCCGGGAGGCAGCGCCGCCGCTACTATGCTGGCCCGCCAGGGTTGGCAGGTTCTGCTATTGGAACGGGAACATTTTCCCCGGCTCCATATCGGCGAGTCCCTGTTGCCGGCCAGCATCCCCATTCTCGAGGAATTGGGCGTACTGCCGGCCGTTGCCGCCGCTGGTTTTCTGAAAAAGTGGGGGGCGACGATGGTCTGGGGCCGGGATAAGCAGCCTTGGAGTTGGTATTTCGGGGAAACCAATCGCCGCTATCCCCATTCCTATCAGGTCTGTCGTCCCTTGTTCGACCAACTGCTGCTGGACAACGCCGCCGCCCAGGGGGTAACGGTGCGGCAAGGCTGCCAAGTTACGCAGGTGCTGTTTGACGCCGCCGCCCCATCCCAATCCGCTCATCCTGAACTTGTTGAAGGACGGGGGCAGCCCGCAGACAATCCCGCTCATCCGGCCCGCACCCCATCCCAATCCGCTCATCCTGAACTTGTTGAAGGATGGGGTAAGATCGTAGGCGTCCAATTCCGGGATGAAAGCGGGATAATGTCCACCATATCCGCCCCTTTTGTGCTGGATGCCAGCGGCCAATCGGCCCTGCTGGGCCGGCAGCTGAATTTGCGCCGTTGGGACGAATCCTTTCGCAATCTGGCGGTCTATGCCTACTATGCCGAGGCCGGCCGCCTGGATCCGCCGGCCGAGGGCAACATTTTCATTGAATCCTATGCCAACGGGTGGCTGTGGACGATACCGCTGCATACCGGCCAAGCCAGCGTGGGGGCGGTGGTGGACGGGGCGGCCGGCGCGGCGCAAGCGCAGCAGTTAGGCTTGGCGGGCTTTCTGGATTCGCAGTTGGCCCAGGGGCCGCATACCGCCAAACTACTGGCGGCGGCGCGGCGGGTCAGCGAACCGCAGTTGGTCAAGGATTGGTCTTACGCCTGCGACCCCCTGGCCGGGGCCGGCTATGCCCTGCTGGGCGATGCCGCCTGCTTTATTGACCCGCTTTTTTCCTCCGGCGTGCATCTGGCCCTGATGTCCGGCGTCCTGGCCGCCGCCTACGCCACCACCGCTTTGCGGCGGCCGGAAATGGCTCCGGCGGCGGCCAAGGTTTATCAGGACCTTTACGCCAAGGAATATCATCACTTCCGGGAATTGGTACGGCTGTTTTATTCCAGCAATCGCACGGCGGAATCCTACTTTTGGGCGGCCCGGCGGATTTTGGAGGGGGATTTTGCCGGGGATGGGGATACCGCTGCCTTGTCGCCGCGCCAATCCTTTATCCGGGCGGTAGCCGGCCAGCCGCCCCGGGGCTACGAGCGGATGGCTTTGGAACGGGGACAACCGCCGGCATCCTTTGCCGCCGCGGTGCAGGCCGTGGAAACCGACCGGGCAGCGCGGCAAGCCCGGATGACCGAATGGCTGACCGCCCCGCCGGATACGCCGCCGCTGCTCTACCGTATGACGCCCCGGCTGCATCCCCAAGTCCGGCTGGTACGCCAGCCGGTAGTCGGAGATGGCGAGTTCCAGTGGGGCTATGCGCTGCTTACCGCCAGCCACCCGGAGGGATTGCCATGCAGCGACCTAGTAGCCGCTATAGTCGCCCGGCTGGACGGCCAAACGACGGTATCATCCCTGCTGGCGCAATTAGCGGCCGGATTAGAGGAAAGCCAACGGCCGCAGCTGGCCGCCAACATCCTGGCCGCCCTGCAAATCCTTTATGTGGATGGGACGGTGGTGGATATGGGGGCGGGTTAGCCGGGCAATAGCATAGGGATGGGCTAGCCGGGGCGGCGTTAGTCCGTTCCGGTTTCCGGCGGCCGGTGGGTTTCCTGAACCTGCTGGACTCTTGCCAGGATGAGGGCGGCGTCCCGCAGCACGATTTCCCGATAGCCGGGGATGGCGGTGATGGGGGCTGCCGTGGGCTCGTATTCGTAGCGGCCGGCATACTGGTTATAGATGTTTCCGGGGATGCCGGGCGTGAATTCAAACTCCGGATCCGCCCGCCGCGCCCGCTCGGTCAGCTGATTGATGCGGTGGATGGTGGGGTAGCTTTCGCCGCAAGCGGAAATCAGCGCTTTCAAGGCGTGTTCCATAATGCCCTGGGCCTGCTGCCCAATCAGGTCGTCGTTGTCGGTATGTTCGGACAGCAAAGTGAAACCGACGATGTGGTTTTCGGCGTGGCGCACCCGTTCAGCGGTCACCGTCCACTCGTAGGCGTAGTCGAGGTCGTCATCCTGGTAATCGCTTTCGTAGGATTCGGGATGGCGGGGCATTACCACTCCTTCGCGGACGGCGCGGCCGATGACATGATTGGCGGTGCGGCGCATAGCGCGGAACTCGGCCGGGCTGTAGCCGACGACCTGCACCGGAATGTCCTGCTGATAGAGGACGGCGGCCTGGGTTTCGGCCCTTTCGGCAATGCGCGACTTTTCCTCCCGGGAGCGCGGCGGGTCGGCGATAAGCATTATGTCGATGTCGGAGCGATGTTCCCGCCAGTCGCCGCGGGCCCGGGATCCGAACAGGATGGTCAGCTCCGGCTGTTCGGCCTGGTGGACGCTGCGGGCGATAGCCAAGGCCCGGGGATCGCAAGTTTGTTCACTCATCAGGTCCTTTCCTGCCGGGGTGTTTCGTCAGCTTTTTGCGGCGCAGTTAAAGCCGGCATATTCCCGCGTCTCGGCCGCCCGCCGGTTTCCTGAACTGGCGGCCGCCCGCCGCCGGCTTACAGCCAGCAGAGTAGGAAAACTTTCATGAACACCTTGGACGGCCCCCACATCGCCAAGGAGTTCTCGATGCTGCGGCAACCGGGGTCATTAGCCACGGCCGCCACAAACACCCAGACGACCACCAGCGCCAACAGGGTTATGGTTCCGCCCACAGTGATGTGCATACCGACCTCCTTTCAGTCGCCGGATTTACGGCGGGACTTCAGCCACGCATAAACCCGCTTTAGTCTGGGCCACGCCGCCGCCACAATCCAGATCGGGGCGACGTAAACCAACAGAGCGCCAAGGACCGCCAGAGCCAGATAATTCTCCGGGAGGTCTTGTATCACCAAGCCGGCCATCGTTATCGATGCTCCGGACAAGGCCGTAATTCGTACGATCCTAGGTAGGGCACTACTTAACCGCCGCTCGAGCAGATAGGGCATAATGCCCATAGTAACTACGAAAGTCCCCAAGAGCTGCAAGGCGGTGGACTTGCCCCGGGTACTTCACGATCCGCCCCCAAAATAATAGCCTGGCTTTCCCCAAGCACGTTGCCCGGGTTAAACAGCACCAAGTATAGCAATGTCAGGACAATGCCGCCGGTGTAAAACCAGAGACCTATGAGCACCCCTTTAGGCAACCAGTCGCCATTGCCCCCATCAGGCATCCCCTTTCCCTCCTTTATCGCCCAAGATTTGCCTCGTTTCCTTTATGCAATAAGGATCAGGAAACCGGCGGCCGGCGCTACACACCTCGGACTTCCGGCTCCTAGCGGTTTCAGCCGTTATCGTCCCCTTGCTTCCCCTGCTGACCGCTGTCGGATTCGAGAGGTTTTGACACCGTATCCATCACCGTATAGGCCAGGGCCCAGAACGCAAAAAACGTAATGGACAGACCCATCCACACTACTTCCTCCACTGATTGACGTGTTGCACAACTTCCCTGTTCTGCGTAATCAACAAGATAACGCAGCAACGCTACCGCTATGGCGAAGGACCCGCTAGCCACACCGCCTCCTATGGCCAATGCCTTTACGCATTGCTCTACCATCGTATGCATACTCATCCGGTGAGTATCACGGAGACACAGAAAGGACGCCCCTGGCGACAGCCAATGCGATGGCTATCCCGAGGGTCCAAATCAACCCCGTGAGGTAGTGGGATGCAGAGACATCAATACCCCCCGGGAAACTGCCCTGTAACTCGATAGAGAGCAACACTTCTAACAGGGCCAACGCTAGGGCCGCCGCCGCCAAGGGTTTGATTAGGATCTTGATATAGCGCATAAGGAACCTTACTAGCACCTCCTCAGGCAATTCGGGCAGGAACATCAGTTCCTTGAAAGGGATTATATCATTCTCCCCGCCCATTGTCAACCCATATTAGGACTAATTTTCTACCACTCCATAAACCGTTTCGTAAGTCGGCAGCATCCCTTGCACCTGCGCCACTTCCGCAGCGGAAAAGCCGTAAAGAGAGCCGATCAGGATGTCCAGCCGCCGCTCTTTGGCTATGGCCTCTTGCGCCCGCTCCGCCGGGCTGTCCACCCCGCCCAATGCCAAAAGCTCGGAAACCAAGTCCTCGATTTCCTTAAGCGTCTTGCCGGCCGGCAAAGGTGGGAACGGCAGGGAATTGAGTTCCCCGGCCGATACTTGGGTGTTGCTGTTCAGCCGCCGAAAAGCAAACTCCATCAGGCTGGAATTAAGGACACCCAGCACAAAGGCGGGATGCTTGCCCCGGCCCAAGGCTATAAAGTTCGTGTGGTTTTCGGAATAAACACTATCCGCAGACACGCTTTCCGGGTTTATCAGGGTGGCGATAATCCGCCGCGGCTGTTCGTTGGCGGAAACGCGCTGCGTTACAATCCCCGTGCCGGTGATGTTGGGCGGCACGATCGGGATAATCCCCCGGCCCAACCACTCTTTGCCAATGCGCTTGCGGGATTCCCGCAAGGCGTACCGCTGGATGTTTTCCGCCCAAATCAAACGGCCGGCTCCCCGGGCGTTAGTCGCTTGGGCATAACGCTGGTACTTGTCAAACTGCATTTTGCCGGTTTCCGCCTTGAGACCGAAATCAGCCAGTTTGACGCCGGCGGCGTTCATCCGCTCAAAGACCTGGTACTCAAACTCTGAGGCCCCGATATAAAAGGCCCCGTCATAGCCATCGCCCAGCAGCACCCGCTCGGAGCCGATGGAAAGCCGGTTTTGCGGATTGTTCAGGTCCTCCGGCCGGGCAATGGCCCCGGTGTTGACGATGTACGGCCCGGTCTTGCCGGCCTTTTCCGCCAAGTGCAGGATAATGCACTCTTGCAGCACATTCTCAAAGGTGTTGTGCCGGTCGGCAATCAGGACAATGCCTTTCAGCTCGGCCTTTGCCTTGATAACCTTTCGCAGGTTGGTAAAGTACCGGTCGGTCAACAAGGTTCGGGGATTGATGTAGGTAAGTTGCCCGGCCGCGCTGGTCAGTTGCAGGCCGCGCTGAATGAAAAGCCCATAGGTATTGGCCCGGCCGTAAATGCCCTCCTGGTAAAGTTCCCGCAGCTGCTTGTCCGTAGTTCCTACATACGGCGGGTTGCCCAGCACCACATCAAAGCCGCCCTCTACCCCGAACATATAGCCGGGGTCGAACCAGTCGGCGGCGGCGCTCGGATTGTAGGGATCCCACCGGGCGATGCGGTCGGCGGGGCCGGCGGGCAGGCCCACCTTTCGCAGCTGGGCCGCCAGTTGCCGCCGCAAGCGGGCATCCTCCCGCCGGCAGGCTAGTTTATCCCGGCGATTGGCGGCGTGAAAATGCCGTTCCCGATTTTCGGCCAAGCGCCGCTGCCCTTGCGCGGCGGCCGGGGACACCAGTTCCCGATGCAGACCGCCCAGGCCGCGCAGGGCATCGGCGGCCACAAAGCGGGTTTCCAGATTGGGCAGCGGGGCAATGCCGTAGTTCTGCGTCCGGTCGGCCCTGGGTTGCTGCTCAATGGCCAGGGAAATGAAAAAGCGCAGCTTGGCAATCTGGACGGCCAGGGGCTGCAGATCCACGCCATAAATGCCGTTCTGGATGAGATACAGCTTGCGCCCGTAGTCGGAATTCCGATAGCGGTCAAAGGTGGCGCTGACGGCGGCCAGCCGGTCGTTGCGGGCGGTGGGGTCGGCGGTGTCAAAGGCGGCGGCGGCCTGTTGTCCGGCGATTTCCTTTTGGATTGCTTCCCACAAGGCATTGTCCGGATCCAGCCGGCGCAGGGCCAGGGTCAGCTGATGCAGGATGCCCATGGGAAAGGCGCCGGAGCCGACGGCCGGATCCAGCACTTTCAGCCCGGCGATGGCGCGGATCAGGGATTCCCGTTCCGCTGGGGTGAACAGGCGATCGGCGTCGGCAAAGGCGTCGTTATAGTCCAGGAGCCAATGCAGGCGGTTTTGCCAAGAGTCGGCGGTGCTGCCGGCGGCGGCTGGACGCGGCGTTGGCGGCGGCGGCCGGCCCGGCGTTGGCCGCGGCCGGCCCGGCGTTGGCCGCGGCCGGCCCGGCGTTGGCGGCAACTTGGCCGGCCAGGGCGTTGACCAGGGCCGCCCGTGGCCATATAGTCCACCACCGGGCGGGGGGTGTAGTAGGAGCCGGTTTCCTTGCGGGCGGTCTGGCGGGTTTCCGGATTGACCGCGGCCAGCAGGTTCTCAAAAACCTTGCCCAGCAGTTCCGGGTCTAACGCCACTTCCTGCTCGGCCGGAGTGTTTTCCCTCCCACGGTGAACTGGTAGCGGTGAAACAGATCCAGCAGGCCGGGGACGGCGGCATCGCCAAAGAACAGGCGATTGGGCAGGGACAGGAGGCCGTATTCGGCCCGCCGCGGATTGATTACATTGTCGGTAAAGCAGTCAATCCGCTGCCCGCCCTGGCTGGCCGCCTGCTCGCTGTCCAGGCAGTCAAAAAGGCCGCCGTTGATAAAGGGCGTTTGACTGAACAGCTCCAGCAGCCGCTCCGGAGCGGCTATTTCGGCGGCGTAGCGGTAGCGGGAAAAGTCGCGGTGGGTGGCTTGCCCGCCCGCCGCTGAACCGCCGCCGCTCAATTTCGGTGTTCAGAGTGGCGAAAAACAGGTTTTGCAGCACCGCCCGATAGTAGGAATCGCCGCTTTCCCGGTCATAGTTTTTGAGCAGGCCGCGAACCTGATGCTCGCTGAACAGCTCCTCGGCCG